>JAKVCC010000009.1:21136-198378 GCA_022448265.1 Pirellulales bacterium | reverse complement strand
GGAAAAGATTCTTCATAGTGAGTATCTCCAAAAAAGTTGAGGTGGCACCGGGGGTGCCACTCGCAATGAACTAAAAATGAACAAAATGTTAAACGTAAGTGTTACCTTGGTGAGCATCCTGCTACTTGCCTGCCACGACCACCTATTTGGCCTAGAAAAGAACTGTTGGATTAGTACGTGGCCATCGTGCTACCAAGTCCACTTGCGCTTACGACGGTGTCCGAAACCGACAACTTTCGACGCCGAACCGCAACTGCGATTACCGCGCCGCTTGCTCCGCGTTTGCCCGGAGGCAACCGGGCGTTTTTTGCTGATACCATCGTGCTGGATCACGGGCACGTCTAAATCGCCGGTCGGTATTGGATCTCTCTGGTCACGCATCGAACTAGCCTATTTTCTTTGCATAGTCCCCTGTTTGTGAGCCAGTACCTATGTACGGCCTCTTCGCATGTTCGACCGCTACTCTCGCAAACGATGTGCCGAATTAAGGCACCTCTGGAGTCTCTCCAGCACCTGGGCGGGCAAAAAATTCACCAGACACGGTAAGTCCTGTTATTTAAAAAACTTAAGTGTGGCTAGGAAAAGTGTGCGAACTGAAAAAGTTTTTTTCTGCGACGGGAGTGATAATTATGAATTCTCGTATGTCTCACAGGCCCAGTGAAGTGAGCGGTTCATCAACGTAACCTCTTTTACAGAAATAGCTTATGGGATTTTGACTGCGGAGATTTCCGTTCCGAAGGCCTGAACTGGGACCTAAAGAATGTCCGTAAGTACCTATATAACAACTGGTTAGGGCGCAATTCACCATAATGGTGAAAGCCAGTCACCATAATGGTGAAGCTTTTCCGCTGCCCGTTAAACATATTTTGGGGCTACAGCCCCCTCCAATGGTCGCGCACGACCATACTTCCTGCTGTTAAGACAGGTGTGAATCTGAGCGCGGCATCCCCCATTGCCCTGGTCGGCGCGTAAGCCGTCTCCATACCAGAATCGGCCTAATGCGCGCGAGCACACTGCGAAACTGGACTCGCAAGCTTTTGGCAACCCGATCCGCAAATCTCTGGGGCCGATCTACCACACACACGGGATAGAATCCTATGCGCGCAGCCTCCATAAATGGCTGTTTTTCAACAGTCGCCACAGCGCGCAATGCAGATCATGCGCACTTAGACGGGGACGAGGAAAAACCGCCGGAATGCGGCAATTCGGCCTAAACGTTAGACGTTAAGCGTCGAGCTGAGATGCAAGTAAGTTGTCCTTCAAGTCACGTGATTACATTAGACCAGCCTCCATAAAAGAAAAACGAGTGGATCACTGCCGTTAGGTGAGCCGTAGAGCAGTGGGAAGTACCTTCGCGCCAATCAGACACTCGTGCCTGTGCGTAAGGCCACCTGTGTGAATCGGAAAGATTGATTCGCTGGGGAAAAAGTTGCTGCATCCGTGCAAACATGTTAGGTAGCAGATTATTGAAAAGTAGTGGGCTTCGTGCCCCTCGGAAGGCAGACTGCCGCTGGTAGGCGACAGGCCGTAGCCGTATGGAATGGCAACTCACGTGCCGATCGTTGCCGTCACGGATTTTCCGGCTCGTCAAATCCCCGATTCGATCACTGGGCAACCGGCGAGCAAGCTGCCAAAATGGCACCCTGCCGGCGGTAACAAACCGGACTGTGATATTCACGCCCTCGCCGAGCACCTTTTTTTCGCGGGAAAACGCCAATATCTGGTTGATGGGAGGCGTTGGCACGAAGCTTGCGTTGGAAGGAGACTGCAAAAGGTATTATCTGCCAAAAACTGTTCCATCTTGCCAAAAATTCTTTGGGCCCCTCCTTGGGAGCCAGCCCATTGCGATCCACCCCTTGAAATCAATATCTGAAGTGAGTCGGGTCGGCAAATCGACCCGGGGCGCCAATTAAGTCGGGCCTGCTGAGGCCCAAAGGAATTCAAACCACATGATGTCGATTCGCCGGCCAGGCGATCCATTGACTAATGAGTCACTAACTGCGGAATTTTGACTGGCGAAATTTGACTGCGGAAATCTTTCAACCAGGAGTTCAACGTGCCTAAGCAAATTGTATTTGAGGATGACGCCCGTCGCCCACTGGCCGTCGGCGTGGAGAAACTTGCCCGCGCCGTGCGTAGTACTTTGGGCCCCCGCGGTCGCAATGCGGTTTTGGACAAAGGCTGGGGCTCCCCCAAGGTAACCAAGGATGGCGTTACCGTCGCCGAAGACATTGAGCTCACAGATCCGTTTGAGAATCTTGGAGCCCAATTAGTAAAAGAGGCCGCCAGCAAAACCAACGACGTGGCCGGGGATGGGACGACCACCGCCACGGTGCTTGCAGAGGGCATATTCCGCGAGGGGCAAAAGATGCTGGCCGCTGGCGCCGACGCGATGGCCCTCAGCCGTGGCATTGCCAAAGCGATTGAGGCAGTTTGCAATGCAATCAAAAAACTGGCAGAGCCTGTCGATGTAAAGAATAAGAAGAGCCTACAGCAGATTGCCACGATCGCCGGCAATAATGATCCATCGATAGGCAACGTGTTGGCAGAGGCTTTCTCCAAGGTAGGCAAAGATGGCGTGATCACCGTTGAAGAGGGCCGCACCAACGAAACCTACGTGGAAGTGGTGGAGGGTATGCAGTTTGACCGCGGATTTCTTTCACCCCACTTTGTCAACAACGAAGATGATCAGACCGCTGAGCTCGAAGGTTGCGTGGTCTTGGTCTACGAAGAGAAGATCTCTAGCGCCAAGGACCTAGTACCGCTCTTGGAAGCCGTTTCCAAGGTGGACAAGCCCTTGCTGATCATTGCCGAAGACATCGAAGGCGAAGCCCTGGCGACGCTCGTGGTCAACAAAATGCGGGGCATTGTTAATGTTTGTGCCGTCAAGGCCCCTGGCTACGGTGATCGCCGCAAGGCGATACTGGGCGACATAGCGACCTTAACCGGCGCGACCGCAATCTTCAAAGATCTGGGCATCAAGCTTGATGGCGTGCAGCTTTCGGACTTAGGCAAGTGCCGTAAGATTGTTATTGGTAACGATAAGACGACCATGGTTGGCGGTGGCGGAAAAAAAGAAGATATCCGTGGCCGGGCCGATCAAATTCGTGCAGAAATTGAGTCAACCGACAGTGATTACGACCGTGAAAAACTTCAAGAGCGGTTAGCCAAACTGGCCGGTGGCGTAGCGCAAATCAACTGTGGCGCTGCGACAGAAACTGAGATGAAAGAGCGCAAAAGCCTGCTGGTCGATGCGCGTGCAGCAACCCAAGCCGCATTGGCGGAGGGAATTGTCGCTGGTGGCGGCGTGGCATTACTCCGATCAGAAACCGCATTAAAAAGAATAAAACTAGAAGGCGACCAGGGTCTGGGAGTCGAAATTGTGCGGAAAGTACTCGACTATCCACTGCGGTACATTGCTGAAAACGCCGGTGTTGACGGTGCGGTAGTGGTGAATCGCGTGCGTCAGAGCAAGGGAAAAAACGATGGCTACAACGCCAACAAAGACGAATACTGCGATCTGGTTGCCGTCGGTGTCATTGACCCGGCCAAGGTCGTCCGCACGTCGCTCCAAAACGCGGCGAGTGTTGCATCCCTCCTGCTGACCACCGATTCGCTGGTCGCTGATATCCCCCAGGAAGAAGAAGAGGGAGCTGGTCACGATCACCATGATCACGGCATGGGTGGCATGGGTGGCGGCATGGGTGGAATGCCCGGTGGCATGGGTGGCGGCATGGGTGGAATGCCCGGTGGCATGGGTGGCATGGGTGGCATGGGTGGCATGCCCGGCATGATGTAGGCGGCTAAAAGCGGCATCGGATAGCCGGCAGCCGTTCCTAACACGAACGAGTACAAACCAACAAACAACCTGAACAACGCGAACCAAACCAAAAGGAATCAAGACATGGCCAAAATCAAACTTCGTCCGCTGGATGATCGGGTGGTGGTAAATCCCTCAGAAGCCGAAGAGGTGACCGCGGGTGGCATTGTGCTTCCGGACGCTGCTCAAGAAAAGCCTCAGCGCGGCAAGGTCGTCGCCGTAGGCGCGGGCAAGCTTCTCGACAGTGGCAATCGGGGTGAACTCTCGGTGGCCGTTGGCGACGAAGTGATTTACGGCAAGTACGGCGGATCGGATGTCGAAGTAAATGGCGAAGATCTGAAGATCCTCCGCGAGAGCGACATACTGGCAAAGGTACTATAAACGGCTGTTGGCTTTCGGCTGTCGGCTGTCAGCTGTCAGTAGAAAGTCGTGTGAAACACCCCAAGCGAAATTTACTAGCTGGTCGCTGATAGCCGACCGCTGATAGCCCACTACTACACAGGAGCCATTATCGTGGCAAAGCAATTAATGTTTGACGATACCGCTCGCAGCAAGTTGCTGCGAGGGGTAGACAAGCTGTCCGATGCAGTCGCTGTGACGATGGGTCCAACGGGCCGCAATGTGATCATCAATAAATCGTTTGGCGGCCCCACCGTCACAAAGGACGGCGTCACGGTGAGCAAGGAAGTCGAGTTGGAAGATGCCTTCGAAAACATGGGCGCCAAGCTCGTCCACGAGGTAGCCGACAAAACATCCTCACTGGCCGGCGACGGTACCACTACGGCGACCGTATTGGCACGTGCGATCTTGCGGGAAGGGACCCGGAACGTTGTTGCCGGCAGCAATCCAATGTCGGTCCAACGTGGCATCCGCCGAGCTGTCGATGCAGCCGTGAACGAGCTCGACGGGATGTCAAAAGGGGTCTCCAGCAAGGAGCAAATTGCTCAGGTTGGTGCCATTAGCGCCAACAACGATCGGGTCATCGGAGACCTGTTGGCTGACGCTATGGAGAAAGTTGGTAAGGACGGTGTGATCACCGTCGAGGAAGGCCGATCGACTGAAACCACGTTGGAACTGGTTGAAGGAATGCAGTTTGACAAGGGCTTCTTGTCACCGTACTTCATCAATCAGACAGCCGACATGGAGTGTCTTCTGGAAGACGCTTACATCCTGATAAATGAAAAGAAGATCAGCAATCTGCGTGAATTACTGCCGGTTTTGGAGCTCGTGAGCCAGAAGGGCAAGCCGCTGCTGATTATCGCCGAAGACATTGAGGGCGAGGCTTTGGCGGCGCTGGTTGTCAACAAGCTTCGCGGCGTGCTCAACGTATGTGCGGTAAAGGCTCCCGGATTTGGCGATCGCCGGAAGGCGATGCTGGGCGATATTGCGACACTCACCGGCGGCGAGCTCATCAGCGAAGACTTGGGCAAGAAAATGGAATCGATCACGCTGGCCGAAATGGGCCGGGCAAAGAAACTTGTGATTTCGAAAGACGCGACGACGATCGTTCAAGGAGGCGGTTCTAATGCCGATGTGCAGAAACGCATCGGGCAGATTCGCAGGTCGATCGAAGATAGCACGAGCGACTACGATCGCGAAAAGCTGCAAGAGCGGCTCGCCAAACTAACCGGCGGCGTGGCAATCATCTCGGTCGGTGCTAGTAGTGAAGCCGACATGAAGCAGAAAAAAGCCCGCGTCGAAGACGCTTTGCATGCCACGCGTGCTGCGGTGGAAGAGGGCATTCTTCCTGGTGGCGGTGTGGCGCTCCTGCGTTGTCGGGAAGTTGTCGAAGGAGCCCGCAATGGCGCCAAAGGCGACGAGAAAATCGGCGTCAAGATTGTCGCAGGAGTACTGGATGCTCCACTGCGTCAGATCGCGGACAATTGCGGTTTGGACGGTAGTGTGGTGGCCGACGAGATCTCCCAGAAGGGCAAGGCCATTGGCTACGACGCCAATAATGGCGGGTACGTCGATATGTTTAAGGCCGGCATCATCGATCCCACCAAGGTCGTCAAGACCGCGCTGACCAATGCTGCTAGCATCGCGGGGTTGATGTTGACGACCGAGGCATTGGTGACCAATTACGATCCTAAAGAACAGGATAAGCAGGGTGTCGCTGGCAGCATCCGCTAGCGCCTGCCGTTGGAATCGTTATGTTTCTAATCGGGCCACTCGGCTAACCTAGCCGGTGGCCCGGTTGCATGTTGGTATTTCGCCGTTACTGGTTATGGCTACGAAACGCGATTATTACGAAGTATTGGGAGTCGAGCGCTCCGCTTCGGATACGGAGGTTGCGACTTCCTATCGCCGTTTAGCTGTCAAGTACCACCCCGACAAGAATCCTAACAACGACGAAGCCATTGGCCGCTTCAAAGAAGCTTCGGAGGCCTTTGAGATCCTCCACGACCCCCAGAAGCGCGCCCTGTACGATCGCCACGGCCATGCCGGGGTGAATGGGCAGTCGGGCGGCGGTTTTTCAGATGTCGAGGATATCTTCTCGGCGTTTGGTGACATATTCGGTGATCTTTTCGGGGGCGGGAGAGGGCGACGCCGGCGTCCGCGCAAAGGGCGCGACGTTCGGTGCGACGTAACACTAACGTTGCAGGAAGCCGCCCAAGGCGTGCGCAAGAACGTCGAGTTCCAACGGCATGAGCCCTGCGTGAAGTGCTCAGGCTCGGGCGCCGCCGAAGGGAGTCAACGTGAAACTTGTACCTATTGCGGTGGCCACGGCCAAGTCGTCCAGCAGGCGGGCATTGTACGGGTGCAAACAACCTGCCCGGCTTGCAAAGGTGAGGGAAGTTCAATCAGTTCACCCTGTCGGCCTTGTAGCGGCTCCGGCCACGTATTGAAGAAGGTTGAGGCAGATGTTGAAATACCAGCTGGCGTCGATGATGGAATGCAAGTCCGTATCACCGGCCAGGGAGAGCCGAGTCCGGGCGATGGACCGGCTGGCGACTGTTATTGCGTTGTCTCGATTTTGTCCCATCCACTCTTTGAGCGGGAGGGCCAACACCTAGTGTGTCGAATGCCGATTACGTATTCGCAAGCGGTGCTCGGGGCAACACTTGATGTTCCCACACTCAGCGGTCCCGACACTTTGTCCATCCCGCCAGGTACCCAAACGGGCAAGGTATTTCAGCTCAAGGGAAAAGGACTGCCCGATCCGCGCGTGATTGGTTTGGGAGATTTATTGGTGCAGGTAAACATCGAGGTGCCAGAGCGAATCAGCGACGAAGAAGAAGAGCTTTTGAGGCAATTGGCCGAGTTGGAACAAAAAACTGTGGCGCCGGAGCGGCAAAGATTTTTTGACAAACTGAAAAACTATTTTACTGGCGATGAGCCGGACGAGCGGTAACGAGGAGCAACTGACGCATGTCGATCCCCCCTTCCAAGCAAGACGATGATCGGTCGCCTGTCGAACCGGAGTTAGATTCGCAGACAACCGAGGCCGAACGCACCGCCGCGGCGGTGCAAGAAGCTGCAGCCGATGTCGGCGAACTGGCGGCCGAAAAAGATCGCGCCCTGCGCTTGCAAGCGGAGATGGAAAACTTGCGTAGCCGCACGGCGAGGGAAATCAATGAAGAGCGCCGCTACGCGCCCCTGGCGGTCATCAGGCATTTATTGCCGGTGATCGACAATATCGACCGGGCCATAGAGGCAGCCCAGGCAAGTAGCGAGGCCGCCGGATTGCTGGAAGGATTCAAGCTGGTCCGTCAGCAGTTGGTGGCTGTCTTGGAGCAACACGCGTGTGAGCGAATTAAGGATGTCGGGCAACCGTTTGACCCGCAAGTCCACGAAGCGATTTTGCAACAACCTTCCGATCAGCATCCAGCCGACCACGTTATGCTGGTGACCGAAGTCGGCTACCGACTCCATGACCGTGTCGTACGTCCCTCGAAAGTTATTATTTCATCGGGTCCACCCGCCACGGAAGATAAAGGGACGGGAGTGCCGCCACATGAGGCGGGGGAAGAGTCTGCAGAAGAGGCCAAGCAAGGGTAAGCATTATGCCGACTTACGACTATCTGTGCGATGCCTGCGGGCACGAGTTTGAGCTGTTTCAGTCGTTCTCTGAATCAGTCAAACGCAAGTGCCCCAAATGTAGTAAGCTAAAACTTCGCCGTCTATTTGGCACCGGCGCGGCAGTTGTTTTTAAGGGTTCGGGGTTTTACCAAACCGACTATCGGAGTAAGTCTTACACGGATGCTGCTCAAAAGGAGAAGAAGGCCCAAGAGAAGTCTTCCGATGGCACCTCCGAAAAGAAAAGTACCAAAACGAAAACTTCAGAAAAAAAAGATTAGTGCCCCCCGATTCGTATGCGAATCTTTAACCCAGCGAGAACCGCCAGCGATTCTCTGGTGGCAAATGGAACGGGACATGCGTTGTCCGACTTGCAATACTGATTTTCAGACGACCGCTTCGGATGCCAATCCGTTTTGTAGCGAGCAGTGCCGGGTAATCGATTTGGGCCGCTGGCTGGACGAATGCAACTCGCTCCCTTACGTGCCGAGCCCAGACGACGACGAAACTCCCGAGGATAACTGGTCCGGTGAGCGCTATTCCGCGCCGGAAGAAGAAGCTTCGTAGCAAGTCGAGCCCTATGTCCGATCCAAAGCCGCCGCCGATATCTCACCCAGTCGGCGTATTGCACGATATTCGTTGGAACGAGATTTTCCCTTGGCTGATTTTGGTACGCGGATTACGCGTGTCACTGCTGGTGCGAGTAATACTGTTGGCATGGGTGGGCGTGCTGCTGACACAGTTGGGTTGGACGGGGGCGCATACTATTTTTTCGGACAGTGGCCCGCTTTCGCAAGTGGGAGCCGCATCCGCCGCCCCGCTCGAGCAGCTGACCGAACGCCGACTTCCACTGGAGTTACTCAATTCTGACGAAGTGGCCTGGAATCTAGACACTCCCCTAGCCCAAGCCTGGCAGTGGTTAGGCCAGCCGTTTTTCCAACTGGCGGGTCGGCATACATCTTGGCTCAACCGTCTCCCATTGGCATTGAGTGCCGTCTGGTCTATCGCTGTTTGGGCCCTGTTGGGTAGCGCAATCTCCCGCATTGCTGCGATGCACCTTACCCGCGGCGAAACTCTGAGCATTCAGGGAGCTCTGAAGGCATCGGTCGCTGTCTTTGGGAGCGCTGCCGGGGCGCCGCTGATTGCGCTACTGGCCTCCACTGCGCTCGCGTTGCCGTTGGCGCTGGCTGGAGCGCTGCTGCGTTTCGATTCGGTGGCCCTCGCTGTGGGACTAGGATGGGCGGTGGCCATTGTTTGGGGCCTGGTGCTTGCGGTCATGGTTGTCGGGGTTGCGATTGGCTGGCCGCTTATGTGGGCCACCCTCGCGGTTGAGCGGTCTGATGCATTCGATGCGGTATCTCGAAGTTACGCATATGTCTACCAGCGCCCCCTGCATTTGGCGTTTTTTCTACTTGTCGCGGCACTGCTGGGCGTAATGGGTGATATAGTGGTCACGTGTTTCGCTACGGCCGCAGTGCATCTCTCAGAATGGACTATCCAATGGGGCGGCGGCCTGCGATCGTCTGCAATAGTGGGGACAACGTCGAACGCGATTGTTGTCGACGGGCATGCGGCCATTTCGCCCACCGGCGCTGCTGCCACAGGCGCCACGGCAATCGGCTATTGGAAGTGGGCCTGGATGGCCCTCGCCGCATCCTACCCAGTTGCCTTTTTCTGGTCGACCGCGGTGGCAATCTATTTGCTGATGCGCAGGTACGTGGATTCGACCGAGATGGATGAGGCACAGTTGATCCAGGAAGAGCCAGTCAAGGGGTTGCCGGAATTGCAAAACAGCGAAACAGGGGTGCCAGAGGTGAAGCGACCGTAAGCCGTAGAAAACCCTCTGCCCAGTGACAATTGTGCCAGGTGGGCTTACCCGTACTTTGCAAAACACCAATTCGCCAATGAACAGCGCTGCCTCGCCCCCTCGGGAAGTGCCTCTTTGACTAGCTTCGCGGTGAGCAGCCCTACGTTTTGATTGTCGGTGCCAATAGAGTACTGACGCAATGACGGGGAGCAAATCGTTTAGAAATGGGTTCTTACAACCATTGGTTCTGACGAGAATATGCGATTGGCACAACCTCCCAGGCCACGGCTAGGCCCCTTGCGAGCCCAGGCCATTCTGCAACAACCGTGCGCACAGCTTTTCCGCCTCGCGGTCCCACTGGCCGCGCGAGACAACTAAGTCGCACCCCGCCTCGCGAGCTTCCGCCAATCGCGTTTCGTGCACGTGAGGTCCACAACTGACAATTGGTAGGGGTGGGTCCAGCCGACTGGCTTGCGCGACGATCTCGCCGATATCCAGTTGAGGCATGCACAAATCAAGAACAATCAACCGACAAGCGGCCAACGCAGGCACGGCAGTGGCCCAGTCAGCACAGCTAATGACAGGCATGCCAAGATTGCGCGCCACTCCCTCCATGCGGGCAGTGAGCATGAGATCCCGGCTAAGTAACAAGATATTCATGGGCTAGATTGCACTAGGGCCTCGCGTGACATCGCTGATCTGCACGGCCTCGTCCATTGGTAGCACCATAATCTTTCCGTCGCCAATGTTGCCGGCGCTATCGGAACGAGCGGTTTGCTGCAAGCACGCAACCGTCCGTTCGACGAAATCGTCGTTAACGGCGATCTCCAACTCGATTTTTCGCAGCAAATTGGACTGGTATTCCGCGCCGCGGTACATTTCGGTTTGTCCCCGTTGGCGAGCGAATCCCATTGCATCGCAAACACTAAAACGGGTCACACCAATTCGCTTAAGCGATTGTGCCACCGCGTCGAGTTTTGTGGGCTGAATCACAGCGAGAATGAGCTTCATGAAAAAACGCCCTAGGGCAGTCTGTGCTAGTTTCTGCGAAGTCTCCACCGAGGGAGCCGAGTAATAAGCATACCGTTGCTTCGCCAAGATGTCATGCGGGGCCGTACTACCAAATCGTCGCTATATGCCTGTCGATCAGCCTGCTGACGCGAAACGCTGTCACCGTGAAATGGGCCAGGCTGTAGCGGTCCAGCCACGCATCGCCATGCAAAAAATCAACGATACCTCGCTGCAAACGCGTCATTTCTAGGAGGACAACCGCCTGATAATCGGTGAGCGTGTCGGGCTAGATCATCGCCGTCAGCGCGACTCGTTCCGGGTAGGTCGACTGCAGACTGCGACGACGACTGCAAACACGTCTTAATCACGGCGATCTGTCGTTCGTTATCGTGAAGATGCGGCGAATGCTAAGCTTGTGTACGCAATTATTCATATTGGATCCACCGGGACGAATCAGACAGGTCTTTTAAGATGCCACAACCGATAGCGGCCGTAATGGCTGCCCCTAAGGTCGCTTCCTCGCGTTGAAGAGGTTTACGAACCTGCATATTAAAGGTTGTTTCGATACATTGTTGCAAAACAGCATTTTCTCGGATGCCGTTACCCGCGCCAACAATTTCCGTAATCCCCTGAACTCCACAAGAAAGAATCGCTGCAAAACCTTCGTTGAACGTGTTCGCCATCCCTTCCAGCAAGGCTCTGGTCATTAGGGCGGGGGTAAAATTTTCCGGGCTGAGTCCGGACCATGAGGCTCGCTGGCTTGGATCCTGCCTGGTGCCAGTGAACAGGGGTGAGCAGGCTAAGCCTGTATCGCTGGCAATAGTTTTGTCCGCTAGTTCCTTCATTCGCTCATAAGCTGAACGGTCTGGTTGAATGCCAAAGATATCCCGCGCCACAGCCTGAAAAAAATCTTCTAATGCGGCAAAGCTTCTACCACCACATGCGCCTACATTGGCCAGTAAGAATCCGCCGTAGGGAAATGGTCGCACTTCGAGTGATTCGTGTTGGCCTGTGGTCGCACTATAAGCAGATACCTGACCTCCGGTCCCAACATTTATCGACAGTTGTTTATGGCGGTCCGCAACACTGCCAAGGAAGCTTGCCTGATTGTCACCGATAGGAACAAACACGGGAATGCCTGCTGGTAGTCCTGTCATCATGGCGATGTCATTGGTGACTGTGCCGACCTGGTCCCGAACAGAACTTACTTCGGGTAAAACGGAGACAGGAATGTTTAATTCCTTCAGAGCCTCTGAATCCCAGCGATTGGTATGGATGTTTAGTAAACCTGCACTGCCCGCTGCTGTTGGGTCGCTAACCAGGGGGGCATGGCACAAACGACTGGCGACGAGATCCATGATAAATGCTGCGCGGCTACCGACGGGTAACTGATCATTGGCAGTTAACCAGTGGAGGGTGACATTCATGAACCCGGTTCTCAGGTAACAACCATGCTTTTCATACTGGTCATCTCCAAGTCGTTCTGTCAGCGTTTCGATCAAGGAAATCCCCTGAGCGTTGGGTTCATTTCCACGCTGATCCTGCCAGTTAATATAGGGTGAGACCGGCGATAGGTTTTTGTCAACTAAAACCATTCCATGTTGCTGACCGGTCATGCCAATCCCAGCAATTTGTTTAGTACGAGGGCCAAGTAAGGCGACAACGTTTTTGACACATTCTATTGCCTGCGAAATGATTCTGTTCGCATCCCATTCACTGCGTCCTTTGGGGCGGTCATCATGCCGGGCATCATTGGAGGTGGTTGCCAGTTCGACAATTTGACCTGAATCTGCATCCACAGCGACGGAAGCGATCGTCGTGGTTCCGATGTCGATACCTAAGAGGTAGGTCATGGAGGAATTCCAGTGGTTTGAAGGTTACTTGTCTTTCCGGACGAGTTTTAACATAGCCTCGCCGAATCCCCTTCCAGCCTGAGCAAAAAACCAGGGGCTTCCCAGATAGTGGTAAGGACGGTCATTTCCAAATTGGCGCCATTTTTCAACGTCTTTACTCCAACCGCCGGGCCCATGGTAAATATTGTGCGCATCCATGTCCCAATATTGCCGGGTGTTAATACACCGTACGGTATTGTTAAATTCGGCACTTTTAGCGACCGCTTGTTGAGCCGCCATGATGATGGTGCGAGGCGCATCAGCTTTAGGTTCGTTCGGGCCATCGTGTCCCATCTCCCCTATCACGACCTTTAGATCGGGGACCTCAAATTCTGTGCGAAGATCGCGGATCAGGTTCCCGAGATTCTTTTCATAACTTAGCCAGCGATCATTATATTGGTCATTCCAGCCCTGAAACCAGACGAAGCCTTCGATGACATAGCCCTGCCCGCGGTAGTTTGGAAAGCGTTCTTTGAGGTTGGCTAGACATTCATGGACTTCGGCCACCATGTTTCGATAGTCAATTCCATATCGTGCTTTGTATTCAGCTGTGGTGAGTACGGGACGAGCATTGAAAGTTTGAGGCGGCTTCTTTTTCTCTGCTGTTTCGTTATCTTTCATGATCTTGAGATTGTTCTTGGCTATTCGGGCTCTCTGCTGGACATTCCATTCATCATTTTTCTCATTTTCGGCTTTCGTCATCACCTCAAACTCGGTTTGGCTGGGCATGCTTGAAGGAGGTAGAAAACCTTGTGCCAACGCCCGGCCGCCCCATGACGTTTTTATGATCAAAACTTGTTCGTCGTAATAGTTCCCTACGACGTGCCCAAAGTTAAACTCCGGACCGAAACCCTGATTGGGTGCGCCATAACCTACCGTTAGATTGCCGTGTTTACCGAGATAGTTGATCCATACATCTTTTCGCTCACTCCATAGGCAGGTTGGTGTTTTCCGGCGGTCTTCCGGATCCTTGGTCTCATTAACGGTTTTAAGAAAGGCATCGCAATCTCCATCTTTGATGAAATGGGTATATCGACCGCGGTACTTCTTCTGGCTGACTTGCCAGGTAAGTGGTTCAGGGAACCCCCGTCCCTCCATGTTAGACTGGCCGGCCAGAATGAATACTTTGACTTTGCTATTGCTCGGAATCAGTCCGTTCGCGCATCTCGCTACTCCAGTGATTCCAGCAGCTAACCGCCAAATGACTGTAGAGATCCGGTGGCAAATCAAATGTCTTGTTCCACTACAAAATGCCTGCTCGGTTCGGTTCGCGGCAGACATAGAAAATCATCTTTTCAACCCAGAATACCAGCGGCTCCAGGGGCGGCAACAGGGCTTGCACGTAGTCCTCTGGCAAGAAACATCGACGGCGCGAGCAGATCGAAGGCCTCTTCAACCACGGTGCTCAACATTGCCGATTGCAAGGGCGGGACGGCCAGTAGCAATGCGCACACGGCCTTTTGAGAACTAATTTCGCCAACGGACTGTCTGTCCGACAATGAGGCGTATTGGGCAAACGGTGCGACGCGATCCTGCGTGATCGCATCCAGCAAGAAAAAGCTTGCCACCAAGCCAATGAATGGTCGATAATTCAATGCAACTTCCTTGCTAGAGGAGAGTTCTATCCGGGCCCCTGACGCCTGGTGACGCCGAGTTAAAACATGTGAGTCAGGAAAGCATAACCCATTTTGCGGTCATACTGGAGTCGGCGACAGGAGTTGACCCGGGACCAAATCCCCAAGTAACGAGCGACCTTTGACACCCACCCATGCCTCCCTCCAAACAAATCACGTTTCTGAGCCACTGGTTCTCCGATCTATCGGAAGCCCGAGTGGAATCGCTGGACGTGCAAGGGGGCTTTAGTGGCGCCGCGATATGGCGCGTGTCGATGCCGGGTCGCGATCTTTGCCTACGGCGATGGCCCCAGGCCCATCCCACGACCAAGGGATTGCAGGCCATGCACGGGCTGCTCCAGCATGTAGCCCAAGCTGGTAACCATCAGGTATCGGTTCCTTTGCCAACCCGTGATGGCGACACTTTCTACATCGACACCGATCACTTATGGGAACTCACGCCTTGGATGCCCGGTCAGGCTGATTTTTGCGCAACAGCAAGCCCGGCCAAACTGGTCGCCGCAATGCAAGCGCTCGCAAGTTTTCATTGCCAGGCTTGTACCTACAGCTTTCAGGAAAACGGTCCCCAAATCGCGTGTTCGCCAGGGTTGGAGCAACGACTCAACTTGCTGCACATGCTGCAAGGGGGTGAACTGGATCGACTCTGGAAAGCCACCCGCGCGGCCGAAGCCAATGATTTGCGTGATGTGGCGTTTGAGCTTCTCAAGGGTATTGTGCGTTCGCTAGACCGTGTTTCAAAAGAATTGGAGCCCCTCGTCGCAGTACCTTTGCCCCTGCAGTGGTGTTTGCGCGATATTCGACACGACCATCTGCTATTCACGGGTGATCAGGTCACCGGATTAATTGATTTTGGGGCGGTGGCAGTTGAATCGGTCAGCGGCGATGTGGCCCGGCTGCTAGGAAGTATGGTGAATGATACAGTGGAGATCTGGAACACAGGCATTGCAGCTTACTCGAACGTGCGCCAATTGTCGCAGGCTGAGCGCGCGGCGATTGCCGGTTTTGACGAAGGAGGCGCCCTTTCATCAGCGGCCAATTGGGTGCGCTGGATTTTCGTCGAAGGCCGGTCGTTTCCTCACGTACACGCTTTACACGACCAACTCGTATGGCTGCGTACGCGCTTGCATGCCATTGCCGAATGCCGTAGTGCTAGCAGTCGATGGGATACCACGTGGAAGCCAACTCGGCACGCACGCCCCGTGGCTCAGGGTGTCGAGTCGCGGTGGATGCACACGTAAGTTCTGGGGTATGGTTTTCCTAACAGTCTGCGGACACCAAAATAGACAACTATAAAGATACTGCAATTTCAAGGCAGGTTGCGGAGGGGCAGCCTCAGGTCGCAGTTGACCCCGCTTTTCGCTGGCAGGTAACATGAATTGATCAGTCGCTCGCCGCAAGAAGTGGCGACGTTCTTCCTGACGATAAAAAGAGAGTGCTATGGCTCTGCTCGGTTTCCGCTATTGTCTCGCGATCTCGGTCGGACTACTCGTTGCTGGCGGCAGTTGGGAATTTTCCAGGGCTGAATTTGAATTCCCCCAGCCAGGTGACTTTGCTGGAACGGATCGGACGGATTTTACGGCGAAAGTTGCCGTGGAGTCGGATTTTACCCCTGCCACCGGTAATCGGCCGGCGCTGCTATTTGTAACGCTGAATATTGGTGAGGGGCACCATGTCTACGCCGTCGATCAAGGGAGTTTGCCCAACGGACAGGGCCCCCGGCCAACCAAGATTATTGTCAAGAAAGAGGGGCTAGCTCGTCTCGCAGGAGCTTGGAGGACAATCCATCCTCCGCATGTTTACGTTGATCAAGACGGGTGGGAAGGGCTGGAGCTGCGCGAGCACTCCGGGCAAATTACCTGGTATGCCCCGCTCGAGTTAACTCCTGGTACAGACGTGGAACGTCTATCGATTTCGGCCCTTGTCGTGGGCAGCACGTGCAACGAGTCGACATGCACCCCCTTTGAGATCACATTTACCGCCGAACAAGGTGCGGGCGTGCCGCTACCCGACGGCAATCTGCTGACCTCGATCCCGACCGGCGAAGATGGAATGTCGTTGATTGTCGTTGTGGGCTACGCACTCTTGGGCGGCTTGATCTTAAATCTGATGCCTTGCGTCTTGCCCGTAATCGGCTTGAAGGTACTCTCGTTCGCTAAGCAAGGTGGGCAGAGCCGGTCCCAGATATTGTTTCTCAACCTTTCGTATGTGGCGGGAATGTTGCTGGTATTCCTGATCTTGGCCACACTAGCGTCGGTTGTGCAACTGGGCCTAGGGCAGGAAAGCTTCGGCTGGGGAGAGCTCCTCACAATGACTTGGTTTAAGGTCGCGATGGCTTCACTTGTGTTCGCAATGGCACTGAGTTTCCTGGGAGTTTGGGAAATTCCGATCCCCGGTTTTGCTAGTTCGAGCAAGGCGACCGACCTATCCTCGCGGGAAGGCCCCCTGGGCGCACTGATGATGGGGGTTTTTACCACCATCTTGGCAACCCCCTGCAGCGGCCCCTTCTTGGGACCTGTTTTCGGCTACTTGATTAGCCAGCCCGTGCGAATCATTTATACCGTGTTTATGTCGGTGGGCTTGGGAATGGCCTTGCCTTATCTTCTGATCGGCATGGTGCCGTCTCTGGTAAGCTGGTTGCCCAAGCCGGGCGCGTGGATGGATACTTTCAAGCAATTGCTCGGTTTTGTCTTATTGGGAACCGTTGTATGGCTCTGTTCGGCAATCGCTACCGACTATTACATTGCGACACTTAGTCTCCTGATTGGAATCTGGTTTGCCTGCTGGTGGATTGGACGAACCCCGCTGACCGCGTCGGCCAGCACTAAAAGGACGGCCTGGCTCGGAGGCGCTGCGGTGGCCTCCGCCGTGGGCATTGGCGCCTTCCAAATGGCTGCGCCGAGCAATTCGGATTTACCTTGGCAGGACTACTCGCAGGCCGCACTGGCGGATGCGCGTGCCCAGGGTAAGACAGTGTTGGTCGATTTCACAGCCAACTGGTGCTGGACCTGCAAGACCAATCTCAAATTGGCGATCAACCGGCAAGAGGTCAAGGATCGGGTTGAAGAAAACGGTGTAGTGACGCTGCTTGCCGATTGGACTGACAAGAACGCCATGATTAAAAAAGCGCTCTTAGAACTCAATAGCCAAAGTATCCCGCTCTTGGTCGTCTACCCAGCCGACCCTACTCGAGAACCCATTGTATTGCCCGACCTGCTGACCAAGGAGAAAGTGCTCGACGCGCTTTCGGAGGCTGGCCCCTCGGACGGCTTTGGAAAGACCAGTGGGGTTGCCACCTCCAGATCGCATGCCGAAGCCCGGTCCGGCACCAACCGTCCCACGGTCAATAATCGCGTGTTATCGTGGTCGACCGTCGAGTAGCTTGGGCCGTAGCCACCGCCCTTTTCGGCCCACTCGCGACGAGGAGGATGAAATATTCGGGTTAGGCCCAGCGGCTTTCGCCGCAACCCGTGACGATTTTTCCGATGCGCCAGGTGCGCTGACCAAGGCTGCTGAGCTGCTGCTGAATGCTATCAGCATAGTATTCGCTTACAACCATAGTCATGCCAATGCCCATGTTAAAAACGCGGAACATTTCCTCGTCCTCGACCTGCCCCAGTCGCTGTAGCCAAGGAAAAACGGGCGGAATAGCCCAACTGTCACGGGATATGTGGGCGTCAACGACGGGCGGCAAAATGCGGGCCAGGTTTTCGTGCAGTCCGCCGCCCGTGATATGGGCAATGCCGTGGACGACTGATTTAACCTTGTAGTGATTGAGTACTTCTAGCACGGGCCGCACGTAGAGCTGTGTGGGTGTCAGCAGCACTTGCCCGACTTGGGCACCGTCGTCGTTATCGGATAGGCCTGCTACCTGATCGTCCACCGCCAAGCCGGCGTGGTCAAACACGATCTTACGTACCAGGCTGTACCCATTGGAATGAATTCCGCTGGAAGCAATACCTAGCACGACGTCGCCGGGCGCAATCAGGGTGCCATCGAGAAGCCGCGTTCGTTCAACAACA
The DNA here is from genome assembly GCA_022448265.1 of Pirellulales bacterium. Lineage (GTDB taxonomy): Bacteria > Planctomycetota > Planctomycetia > Pirellulales > Lacipirellulaceae > Bythopirellula. The sequence continues at coordinate 180,175 of JAKVCC010000009.1, read as the reverse complement.
CCTACACAGAAGCCCGCCAGATCGTAATCACCCGATTGGTAATGATCGGGCATAATGGCCGTTTCGCCACCGACAAGGGCCGTATCGCTCTCCACACATCCGTGGCTGATACCTGAGACAATCTGTTCGAGTAAGCCCGGGTCGTCCTCAGACATGGCCACATAATCGAGAAAAAACAGCGGTTCCGCCCCGCAACATATGGCATCGTTCACACACATTCCGACCAGATCGACGCCCACCGTGTCGTGCTGGCCCACCATTCGGGCGACACGTAGCTTGGTGCCAACGCCGTCGGTACAGGAGACGAGTACCGGATCCTGGTATTTCCGCGAGAAGAGACCGCCAGGGAAGTCCAGAGAAAAAAGCCCGGCATAACCGTTATTCCAGGGCAGGACCCGCGGACAATGGGTTTTCCGTAAAAGCGACGGTAACCGGGCCATCGACTCCTGATAAACCTCAAGATCGACGCCCGAGTCCTTGTAAGTAATTTTTTGCATGCGATTTAGGGCCGAATCGTCAACCGAACAGGCGGCGCGACAACGGGCCGCGATACAAGATCACCCATTCCTTGGGCGAGGCGAAATCTCGGCGCAGGACCACCAAGTACCGCAATTTTAGGGTCGGTCGCCCGGCTATGTCAACGAGGGCGACTCAGAGCAAGGATATCTAGGGCCGATTTTGCGGCCTGCGCCATGTGGCAAAGCTTATAGCCATGGCACGATCTGCGCGGCCGCGCCAAAGAAGCTCAGTTGCACGGGCAGCAGCGGTGAAACCAGAAGTTAGGTGAAGCGAACCTTTGCCGACCGGCACTCCGATCTGTCAAGCGTTCTGGAGGAAAATGTCGAATCAACTATTGCGTGCCTCCCAAGAAACACGAACAGCGGTCGCTCTGCGTCGTGGGATCCTCGTGCCCCCTATTCCAGTAGTCCTTCCCAAGAGCCTTCACCTATGTTAACCCAGTGGTCACCCTATTTGGCCTCTTTGACCGGCCAACAGCCCATCGTCATGTCCAAATCCCACCGCTTCATGCAGTTTCACTACCCGCTCCCCTACGGGGCGATTGTGAACGACGCGGGCGTACAATTTGCCGTCTACAGCCACTCCGCTGCGGCAATGCGGGTGTTGCTCTATCGACGGGTCACCGACCGCGAGCCATATCGCGTCGTAGAATTCAACCCCGCCACGGATCGCTGGGGCGATATTTGGAGTGTCTTTATTCCTGGGTTGAAGGTGGGACAGTTATATCACTTTCAAGCCGACGGCCCATACGCGCCGGAAGAAGGGCATCGCTTTGACTCCCGGTCGCGACTCATTGATCCGTATGCGCGTGCCTTGGCCGGTCCCTTTCAACCCTCAGCCGACGGCCTTATTCGGCCCCCCAAATGCGTGGTCGTGGACGATTCGTTTGACTGGCAGGGCGACCGGCACCTGCGCCGGCCGATGTCAGAATCGGTGATCTATGAAATGCACGTGCGCGGATTTTCTCAAAGCACATCGAGCGAAACTCGTCATCCTGGCACCTACTTGGGCGTCATTGATAAGATTCCCTATTTAAAGTCTTTGGGCATTACTGCGGTTGAGTTAATGCCGATCCACGAGTTTCCCCTTGAAGACCCGTATGGCAACAAACCAGAGAGAGGGAATTATTGGGGCTACGACTCCCTCGCCTTTTTTTCGCCACATCGCGGCTACATGGTCGGCAGCAAGCCGGGTGATCAGGTCCGGCAATTCAAGGAAATGGTGCGAGCGCTGCACGCGGCCGGTATCGAGGTGATTCTTGACGTCGTGTTCAACCACACGGCGGAAGGCAATCAGGATGGACCTACCCTGAGTTTCAAAGGACTCGAAAACAAAGTCTACTACATGAATAATGCCGATGGCACCTACAAGAACTACTCGGGGTGCGGCAACACGATCAACGGCAATCACCCCATTTGCCGAGAGATGATTTTCCATTGTCTGCGCTATTGGGTATACAACTACCACATTGACGGATTTCGCTTCGATCTGGCTTCGATATTAAGCCGCGACCGGAACGGCGAACTGATGCCCAATCCGCCTCTGGTAGAGGTAATCGCCGAAGATCCAATGCTGGCTGATACCAAGATTATTGCCGAAGCGTGGGATGCTGCTGGAGCGTTTCAAGTCGGATCATTTGCCGACACGCGCTGGGCGGAGTGGAATGGGCACTATCGCGACGATGTACGACGCTATTGGCGCGGCGACCAGGGGCTCACCGGTGCCATGGCCACGCGTCTGTCGGGATCCAGCGATCTCTACGAACCCAGCGGTCGGCGGCCTTACCACAGCATTAATTTTGTGACCTCGCACGACGGCTATCCTCTGATCGACCTTGCGACCTACGAACAAAAGCACAATCAAGCCAATGGCGAAGATAATCGCGACGGCGACAACAACAATTTTAGCTCCAATTACGGTGTTGAAGGCCCAACGCGCAGCAAGCAAATTTTGACGCTGCGACATCGGCAGGCAAAAAATATGATGGCGACGCTCCTGTTGAGCCATGGCACTCCCATGCTTCTCTCTGGCGACGAAGTACTGCGCACGCAGCGTGGCAACAACAACGCGTATTGCCAAGACAATGCGACCAGTTGGTTCGACTGGAAGTTGCTGCAGCACAACGCCGAAATGTTGCGGTTTACTAAGGCGTTGATCGCTTTTCGCCTCGCTCAACCCAATGTTAGGCGAGCCACTTTTCTCACGGGCACACTGCTTGGCGACGGTGAATTGCCCGACGTGAGCTGGTACAGTCCAGACGGGACGCAGATGGATTGGGATCAACCCACCCAAAGCCTGATCTGCGTATTTGGTACTGCCGGCATCCACGACCCAGCGGTACGGCCGGTCATGCTGCTCATGCACGCAGGCCAGGGGTCGCAGGCCTATGTAGTCCCGCAATGCGTTCGAGTGCTACCGTGGCGGCAGTTTATCGACACGGCTGCGGACACACCCCAGGATGTCTACCCAAGGGTCGATGGACCCGCCCTGCCGCAGGATGGGCACCTCGAGCTCGAGGAACGCTCGCTAATGTGCTACGTGGCCTAAAAGGCCACCCATTGCTGCGGTGAGCGGTAGGGCTGGAGCAATTTCGCTCAGGCCGTTAACCTGGGGCTGTTCCCTATTTCCTGTTCAACCGTAGGCTGGCCATGAGCGCCACTTTGCAATCTATTTCCATCATCGGAATCGGCGACGACGGACTCGCTGCCGTTCCCGAAGCAGCGCGACGGCTGATTCTTGACGCTGAAGTTTTGGCCGGCAATGAGCGTACTCTGGCGCTTGTGCCGGAGGCCACGGGCCAGCGCCTCACGATTGGCAACGATTTGGATAAGGTCGTTGAGCAAATCGATCTGGCTGGCGACTCAAAGGTTGCAATTCTGGTGATCGGTGATCCACTCTTTTACGGACTGGCACGTTTTTTGTGCGACAAGTTAGGGCGCGAACGCTGCGAAATTGTGCCTCATGTCAGCAGTATGCAGTTGGCTTTCGCACGTGTGAAGGAAAGCTGGGACGAAGCCTATCTGACCAACCTGGCCAATCATTCACTGGACTCCATTGTCGAACGGATTCGCGTGGCAGAGAAAGTAGGATTATTCACTACTGAGGAGTATTCCCCCGCGCAGGTCGCCCGAGCACTTCTGGATAGTCGTCTCGGCTACTTCACGGTCTACGTTTGCGAAAACCTGGGCGCACGCAACGAACGCGTAACCCAAGGATCGGTTGCCGAAATTGCCGAGCAGGATTTTGAAGCGCTCAACGTCATGGTGTTGGTACGAGACTCCGATGTACCCAACCAGCCCAAGCAACCGCTGGTCAGAAGCTTGTTCGGCAACCCCGACGAAGTGTTTGTCCAGTCCACACCGAAGCATGGCTTACTTACGCCCGCCGAGGTCCGCGCTATGGCTTTGGCGCAGATGGGCCTAGAGCCACGGAGCATCGTGTGGGACGTCGGCGCCGGCTGCGGTGCGATAAGCGTGGAAGCAGCCCAATTGGCGCCTGGCGGAAGGGTCTACGCGATCGAGCAAGACACCGAAGACGAGGCCTTGATTCGCGAAAACGCTAAGCGTTTTGGTGTATCTAATGTGATTCCTGTGCTTGGTCGTGCCCCCGAAGCGTGGGCCGACTTGCCCTGTCCCGATGCGATTTTCTTGGAGGGCAGCGGACGCGAGGTGGTACGCATTGCTGAACTTGCCTTTCAGCGTTTGCGGGCAGGTGGGCGGCTCGTGGCCAACGTCATCAGCATCGGAGCGCTTGAGGAGTTGCGCCAAGCGCTGGGCAAACGAACCAGCGAAGTACAAGTCAGGATGGTCAATATTGCCCGCGGCACCGATCAGCTCGAACGGCTCAAGTTCGACGCGCTCAACCCGACATTCCTAATCGCCGCAGAAAATTGATTGGGCCCTCTCGGCTGATTCCGCAGGTCGAATTTTCAGCAACGGCGTCACGTCGCGGGAAAACTTGACCAGCGCCGCCCTGGCATCGCCCGACGAGGTCAGGCTAAACACTATCTATATCACGCACGTGTAAAAACGCCGCAAAGCATCCGAACAGAAGTAGAATGCAAGAATCGAACAGACGAAGACTCCACCTAAAACCAACTGCGTCTCACGGCGATCTTCCCAGTGCTTCGCTCATAGAATCCAAGACAGTCAAGTTACGTATGATATTCGGCGTTTAACCGCACGTACTCGGCCGTGAGATCTGTTGTCCAAAAACGAGCCGAAGCGGTCCCCTCTTCCAGCAACAGTAAAATCGCTGTGTTGCGATCTGCTTCCATCGACTTTGAGACAGCATTCGCGTCAAAACTGACCGGTGCGCCCCTCTCATACAACAACATTCCGTTCAAGAGCAGACTAACCTTCGTCGGATCAAATGCTATACCAGCGTAACCCGCTGCGGAGACGATGCGTCCCCAGTTCGGGTCATTTCCGGCAACCGCTGTTTTGACCAAAGGGCTATCGGCGACGGCCTTGGCGATTCTGACGGCATCCTCACGTGCTTGGCAGCCATGAACCTCTACGGTGATCAAATGGGAGGCTCCTTCACCGTCAGCCGGGATCGACTGGGCCAGATCTTCACAGACTTCAACCAAGGTTGCCTGGAACTTTGACAGGGGCAAGCCGGACAGGGGTGGGCCCCCCGACGCACCATTTGCCAATAGCAATACGGTATCGCTGGTGCTGGTATGCCCATCGACGCTGATACAGTTGAAGGATTCGTCCACGGCATCTTTCAAAGCCGCCTGGGCATCGGCGACACTTAGCACTGCATCGGTCAACACCAGAGCCAGCATCGTGGCCATATTCGGGCCAATCATGGCCGCTCCCTTGGCGATACCCGTGACGCGAATCGTTTGGCCATCAAGTTCTATTTCGCGGCTGCGCAACTTGTACTGCGTGTCGGTCGTCATCATGCCTTGAGCCGCGGCAATGAGTGCCTCGTCGCTCGTGTCGAGCTGGGCGGCGGCTCCCTTGATTCCTAGACAGATCTTGTCCATAGGCAGCAACTCGCCAATCACTCCAGTCGACATCACCAGAACCTGTTCGTCTTTGACCTGGCAAACTTTGGCCACCTGCGACGCCATCGCCCGAGCGTCGTGATAGCCCTGGTCTCCGGTGCACGCGTTGGCTATGCCTGAATTGACGACGACGGCCCGAATCGATTCACTGGGTGTGCGTTCCCGGTTGAGTGTGACTGGCGCGCCACACACGACATTTTGTGTATATACGCCAGTCGCCACTGCGGGCTGCAGCGAAACGATTAGTGACAAGTCCAAGGAATTCGGGTTGCGTTTTACACCCGTGTAAACTCCGGCGGCGCGGAATCCTTGAGGAAGATAGTCGGCCATGATCGCTTTCCAGACGATATGATTTTATTCGAATATACTTAAGACTCTGTCCATCCACCAAGGACGAAACTGGCGTGCGAACAATAACAACTAGCAATGGTTTGGCGTACCTGGATAGGATTTCAGTAACAGCTACACCCGGCGACGTTTCACAGCAGTGCCATGGTTTCGGTCAACCCGACCATTAAATTGAAATTCTGCACCGCGGCTCCTGCGGCGCCTTTGACCAGATTATCAATCGCACTTATCACCACGGCTTTACTCCCCACGCGACGAACTGTGATGTCGCAAAAATTGGAATGAGCGACATCTTTGGTACCCGGTAATCGCTCGACCACACGTATAAAGGGTTCGTCACGGTAGCAATTGGCCAGCATCGCGAGCAACTCCTCGCCAGTGGCATTGCCGACGATGTCGGCGTAGGCAGTGATCAATTCACCCCGGTCCATGGGAATCAAATGGGGTGTGAAAACAACGTCTGTTTTCAGCCCCGACCAATGAGTGAGGATCTGATCAATTTCCGGCGTATGGCGATGGGTGCCAATGCCGTAAGGTGTTAGATTTTCGTTGGCCTCCGGAAAGTGGAGGTGCTGCTTGGGCGAACGTCCTGCCCCCGAGACGCCGCTCTTGGCGTCGATAACAATCCCACCTGCCTCAACCAGACCCGCCTTTAGCAAGGGAGCCAGGGCAAGAATCGCGGCCGTAGGGTAGCAGCCCGGATTGGCCACCAGGTTCGCTCCCCGGATCGACTCACGGTACAGCTCTGGCAAGCCATAAACGGTTGTGGGCATGCGGTCGGGGTCGGGATGCTGGACGCCATACCATTGCTTATAGACGTGGGGATCGTCGAGCCGATAATCGGCGCTGAAATCGACGACTCGGCAACCGGCCTCAAGCAATTGGCTCACCGCAGCGGCGCTCGCCGCATGGGGCAAACATCCAAAAACAAAATTGGCCCGCTCCGCAACTTCGTCCGGCGCAAGGTTTTCTAGTACCAAATCGACCTGGCCCCGCAGCATCGGGTGCACATCAGCCACATGGAGGCGTGAGTCCTCCCGTGTTGTTAGCGCGCAAATCTCGACTTCCGGGTGCCTCGCCAGCAAGCCAAGCAGTTCTCGGGCGGTGTAACCGGTAGCACCTAGAATGGCAACACGGATCATGGCTGGAAACACGAATGCGGATTGAAATGAATGGGTTCACTACAGCGCCAAGTCTCAAAAGTATACTGGCGAGGCTGGCACGCCGCCATGGGCTTGGATGGCAAACCAGGCGTGCCGTCCTGCCTGCGAGACACGACTAGCATGGCATTGGTTCGGGGAACACGGGGCCTGGCCGTTGTCGCCAAGACCGATTACGGAATAATCGTGCTGTCGTAGCAATCTGTGGCCTGAACTTTTTCGCGTGTAATGAGGCCCAGATCGGTCATTTGGCGCGTCAACGTCTGCCAGCGCGAAGCCGTCATCCGCCCCAAGTGCTGCGGCTTGCCATTCGGAGGCAACACAAGCGGTCGCATTTTTTTTGCCCCATAGTCCAGTACATCAAGCGCGAGGCCATGTTGGTTTTGTGTGACGAGGTAGGCGTTGGTTGCCGCCGGAGCTTCCAGATATCTATGCCAACCGGCCGTACACGCACGGGTCATCTTTTCCACCAAGGTGCGTTGAGTTCGCAGGGTGTCGCCGGTAGTGACCAACACGCTCGCGTAAGGGTTAAATCCCAGATCGCTGACTAGCAACGTCCTTACCTGGGTACCCGCTCTTTCGGCCAACAACGGCTCGCTAAATACGTAGCCTTGCTGCGCCATATTGGGTGTCGTGACGAGCTGCGTGACCGAGCCAAAATAAGGAACGACTCGAACTCCTTCTAAAACACCCCGCTGTCTGAGAAACTCGGCAAAGGGTCGACCCGTTCCCAATTGGAGTGTCTGCCCGCGTAGCTCCTTAAAGCTATTGACCCCAGCATCTTCGCGTACCAGAAGGCAGCGCGGATTGTCTTGCAATCCCGCCATCAGGGCGACAATATCAGCTCCCTGCTCTCGAAACAGCAATACATCCGCGGCATTGGAAACCGCAAAATGGGCCCGCCCCAGACTCAGTTCCGAGGCGACTGGCGTCGCCCGGCCGCCAGGGCGAATTTCAACCCCAAGCCCTTCTGAGGCAAACAGGCCTTCAACCAAAGCGGCATAAAAACCGCCATGCTCCGCTTCGGGGTACCAATTGAGTTGCAGGACAACCTGCTTGTTTTTTTGCGATTGCCCGGGGGGTGGCGCCCCTGCGTCGTTGGCCTGACGGCAGCCCGCGCAGGTCAGGACGGCCATCCCAACAAACCATACTACGACAGACATTCTACGTTGCATGGGGGGTATGCCATTTCTTGAGGATTGTGGCAGCGACCAGATGCACCAACCCAAACAGGAGGAGTCCCAGGACGGCCGATACGATGACAGCCGCAATCAGCGCGGGCGTCTTTTGCTGCGATTGCCAACCGGTTATGAGCGTTCCCAAGCCGGCGTACGAGCTGCCGTTTCCCACGAAAAACTCGCCGACAATTGCCCCAATCACTGCCAGTCCACTACTGACGCGAGCCCCTTGTATGAGGCTGCTTACAGCACACGGGATGCGCAGTTTTCGCAGCATGGCCCAACGATTGGAGCGGTAAACTTGAAACAATTCCTGCAAACTCGGATCGATTGAGAGCAGCCCCGTTGTAACGTTGGAAATGATGGGAAAGAGGCTGATAATCATGGCCACCAAAACTACAGTACGCAACTGGTAGCCGCTCCAGGTGATCAGCAGCGGTGCAATTGCCACGACGGGAACCGTCTGCAGGAAAACGGCGTAGGGATAAAGGCTTGCTCGCAGCAGTCTTGATTGGCTAAAGACAATCGCCATCAGTGAACCAACAGTAATGCTGGCAACCAGCCCGCCCAGGGCGGCGGTTGTAGTCGTCAGCAACCCCTGGCCAAGTTCCTGCCGCGCTTGCCAGGCAGCAGAGGCAACACATGCCGGGGAGGGCAGCAAGATGGGCGCAGCACCGGTTAGTACCACTCCCAGTTGCCAGGCGGCAATCCCAACCACCGCCATCAACAGCATGGGAAGGATCTGAAGGGGCGTCTTCATCGCTGTGCCTCCGCCAACCTAACTGCCAGATCACTGTAAACCTCTCCAAATGCACGCTGGCAGCGGCAGTTGGCGTCGCGCGGAAAGGGCAGGGGATTGGCCACTCGTTCGACGACCTTTCCAGACGCCATGACGAGGATTTGATGGCTCAATAAAATTGCTTCCGCAATGTTATGGGTGACGAAGAGTACCGTCCGCCGCCGCGACTGCCACAAGGAATGAAGCAGAACGCCCAAGCGCGTCCGCAGAAGTTCGTCGAGTGCAGCAAATGGTTCGTCGAGCAACAACACCGACGGTTCCGTGACGAGAGCGCGTGCTAGTGACACGCGCATCCGCATGCCACCGGAAAGTTGGTCAGGTCGTTTTTTTTCATCCTCTTCGGTCAATGTTACCTGACGCAATTGCTGCGTCACGGCGGAGTTGTATTGATGCGAGGCAAGGCGACCCGTCAATTCCAAGGGTAGTTGAACGTTTTCTCTCGCCGTCCGCCACGGCAGAAGTGCTGCGTCCTGAAAAACGAATGCCAGGTCGCTGCGCCTCTCCGCCACACATCCGCCATCAAAAAGTATTTGACCACAGTCTACGGGAACCAGCCCGGCCACCGCGCGCAGCAGAGTACTCTTGCCGCAACCCGAGGGACCCAGGATGGCCGTGATTTCGCCTGGCGCAAAATCTGCGCTAAGTCCATCCAACCCGAGGGTACCGTCTGCGAACGCAACGCGCACATCCGAACATTGGATACCAACGAGATGGTCAGAGTTGGTGGGGCAAATCGTCATTTCAGCCTCGCCGGCATCATTTGTTCAAGTTTTCTCTAGCGATTGCTGTGGGCTACGGGTCCGTCGGAAGCGGTCTTCGGCCCAAGGTCATCAAGTCTCTCGAACCAACTGCCGCTCGATCACCGCCATAATTTCCCGGGCAACCGACTCCTTGCTTCCCCCAGCACGTTTGAGTACTTCGCCGGACGCGTCAATAATTTCAACCTGGTTAACCAACGCGTTCATCGCATCGACGCCATTGGAAACAATTAGGTCGCAACACTTGCGCTCTAGCTTGGCCAGGGCCCGCAATCGATGGTCTTCGGTCTCCAGGGCAAATCCGACGACCCACCGCCGTCCCTTATCAGCGCCGAGCGTGGCAACCACATCCGCGGTTTCTTCCAATTGCAGCAGCAGCGGCTCGCCTGTTTTTGCGATTTTGCTCGGTTCCACACGGATCGGACGGTAGTCGCACGGGGCTGCCACACCGATCAGGCCATCGCAATCCCGGAAACTGTCCCGCGCAGCCGCCAGCATCTCTTCAGTGGACACAACCGGTATGACGGTGGCAGAGGCCGGGTACTCGATGTCAACTGGCCCGCTAATGACAAGCACATCATAGCCTAATTCGATTGCAGCGCTGGCGAGTGCTCGGCCCATGCGGCCACTGGACGCGTTGGTAAGATAGCGTACCGGATCGAGGTACTGTCGGGTTGGGCCAGAGGTAATCAGGATGCGCGGCATGGGGAAGCAGTGCGGCAGACGGGGTACGATAGGTAGGGGGCGACAGCCGGGGATACAAATGACCGGGTACGAACAACAAAACACCCACTAACCGATACCCCACAATCCATCACGATGTGCCAAGTCCTGGGCTAAACGGGCGGCACCGTTTGTCAGTCCAATGTTTTCATTGGGTCTTCGGTTAGCGTCTATTCGGTTGCATCTAGCAATCCGGTAATGACTCGCTTAATCTCCTCCGGCTCGGCCATTCTTCCCATGCCTTTTTGGCGACAACTGAGCCAGCCTTCTTGGGGATCAACCAGGTGCACACCGTCGGAGCGCAATTGCTGGACATTGCGCTGAACTGCTGGTTTTTCCCACATCTGTGCATTCATGGCCGGGGCAACTACAACCGGTCCGGTAAAGGAAAGCAGCAGTGTGCTGAGCAGGTCGTCGGCCAGTCCACCGGCCGCCTGACCGACAAAATGCGCAGTCGCCGGGGCGACGCAAATTAGCTTGGCTTGGCGGGCCAGTTCGATATGAGGTCCCAGCGGAAACTGATTCCCATCGAACATGCGCGAATACACTTGCCGCCCAGAGAGAGCGCGAAACGTCGCTTGACCAACAAACCGGGTCGCGGCGCGGGTCATTACAACGGTGACCCCAATATCGCTTTGTACCAGATCGCTCACCAGGGAAGCGGCCTTATAGGCGGCGATACCTCCCGACACTCCAACGATGATTTCGCATGCCATACAAGAGGTCCAGACCAGTCCTATGTCAGACCAGAACCCGTTTCAACCGCTCGGCGCTTGGGCAATGCCTCGCAGAAAACCGGGCACTGCGTGGTGGCTTCGAAATGAGTTCCAGTCTTTTGAATTAGCGGTCTTCAAAAAGTTCTGCCCGCTAATACGATGATGTGGTCGCTATCACAAACGCAACGTCGAACCGATATTACAGGTTCGCAAGATCCAATTCGGGCGGACCATCGGCCGCTAGATTGTCTGCGTCGCCGACAATTTTCACTTGGCTCGATGAGTCGAGATAGATCTTGTTTTGCAAAATCTCCTGAAGCACAACTTCCATTTTGTATTCGGAATCAAAGTTAACCAGCGGCCGCGCACCAGCATTGATAGCTGCCAAACGCTTTTGGATCAATGTTGAGAGCTTAAAGCGACCGCCAACCTTGTTGACAATTCCCTCTTCCTTTAACGCATCAATCATAGCTGAGACCTCGGTCTTTCAGTATTTTAGAAAACTCGTCCACTGCCGCGTCGACGGTATCGTTGACGACGATGTGCTGGTAGCGGTGGGCTAGCGCCAATTCGCCACTTGCCACACTCAGACGGCGCTCGATCGCTTCCTGGTCCTCCGTGCCGCGGCTGCGTAACCGACGTTCCAATTCCGCAAGCGTGGCCGGCTGGATGAAGATGGTGACTCCTTCAGAGAACTGGTTGAGCACGTCCTGGGCACCATCCACATCAACCTCTAAGAGTACCCATTTCCCCTCAGCAAGGAAAGGGCTGACTTCGCTCTGGAGGGTACCGTACCAGTGCCCCCGGCCAAAGACCTCGACACATTCCAGGAATTCTCCCTGCGACTGCCGCTCGCTAAACTGACTGTCGCTAAGGAAGTGGTAGTCGACGCCGTCCCGTTCTCCGGGGCGTGCCGGGCGGGTCGTCGCCGAGATACTGAGCCGCAATCCCCCACCAAATCGGCGCAAAACCTCGCGCACCACCGTAGACTTACCAGCGCCGGAAGGCCCGGAGACGATGACAAGTTTTCCAAGGAGGGACATGGGGGAGACGCAACTCTCTCACTGCACGTTCTGGATCTGCTCACGAATGCGCTCCAGCGCAGTCTTGATCTCGACAACCTGGAGAGAAATCTCGGAATCGTTTGCCTTGGAGCCAATAGTGTTGGTCTCGCGTCCCATTTCCTGACAAATGAATTCGAGCTTGCGGCCGGCGCTTTCCTGCAGCTTCATCCCTTCGTCAAATTGGTGCAAGTGGCTTCGCAGCCGAACGAGTTCTTCTGAAATATCCGACCGGTCCGCAAACAGGCAGATTTCGCGGACCAGATCGGTCGGTTCCACTGTCACGTTGAGCGATGCGAGTGCCTCATTCACACGCTCCTCGAGCCGCAATCGATAGTTCTCTGTCACATGAGGTACGCGCTTTTCGACTCCATTTAGGGCGGAGGCAACGGTCTGGCATTGCTGGAGGAGATCCGCGGCCAAGGCTGCGCCTTCCACAGCCCGCATCTCGCTGAGTTTCCCCATAGCAGTGTGCAAGGTCGGCTCGACCAAGGGCCACAGGGCACTCGCCTCCCCGGCATTGGCCGCGAGTTCTTCCACGACCCCGGGCAGCGATGCAAGCGGCTCGAGCCGCAATACCTCGTCGAGATCACGACGCGCGGCAATATGTTGCAGCTGATCAATATACTGATTGAGGACCTCCGCATTCAAACGGAAGTCATTGGCAGAACCATAGTGCTGAATACTGACATTGCAATGGACCGTACCCCGTGTGACGTACTGGCGAATCACCGGTTCGATGTGGGATTCGAGGGCGCCGTATCCTTCAGTTGTGCGGAGATGCAGTTTGAAGTACCGGCTGTTGACAGTACGTACTTCAACACCAATCGCAAGGCCATCACGCTGGTCGCGGGCCTCACCAAAACCGGTCATGCTGAGCAGAGTCACGCCGCTACCTCACCGATGAGAACTGATGGCCCAGCACTCGAATATCCAACTGCTCCAAATCGGCTCGCCCTATTCGGCCGTTTCAGTACTCGATGACGTCGCACTGGGATCCCCGGTACTCGGGGTAGTTTCTGCCGTCTCTCCGGCATCTTCATTCAAGCCAGCATCTTCATTCAAGGAAGAACCAGCATCTTCATTCAAGGAAGAAGTAGCCGTCGATGGCGCACCATCGATATCAATTCGGCTATCCCCGGAAGAAACTATTTTTGTCGCGGCAATACAAAGCAGAATCCAGACAGTCGCGGCAAAGATCGTAATCTTTGTAAATATGTCACCGGCCTTCGCGCCAAATGCACTTGAGCCGCCCATGCCTCCCAGAGCACCCGCTAGGCCGCCACCCCGCCCGCGCTGAACAAGGACCAGCAGAATCAGAAAAAGGGCTGTGCCGCCAAGCAGCAACATAAAAAGTGTTTCCGTAAATCCAGCAATGATAAGAGTCGTCACAACGATTACTCCACCGCACAAAAAGTCATATCAAACCATCGGGGAAGCCATCAGGTCCCCCCCATCCCTGCCCTAGCCCAACCGCCATGAATGAACCGTGTATACCTGACGGTTATAACTAACCGTTATGCCTGAACCGTCGCCACACCCGCTGCGGCAATGGCCAAGAAGTCGTCGGGTTTCAGACTGGCGCCGCCGATCAGCGCTCCGTCAATATTTGCTTGACCTAGCAGTTGAGCAGCGTTGTCGGGCTTTACACTGCCTCCGTAAAGGATGCGTACCGTTTGGGCAACGCTCGTATTGTAGCATGCGGCCAGTTGCTTGCGAAGATCGGCATGCACCTCCTCCGCCTGCTCGACAGTGGCCACTTTGCCGGTGCCAATGGCCCACACCGGCTCGTAGGCAATCACGGTCGACCTGATCTGCTGTTCAGAGATGCTGGCCAACGACCCCTCGAACTGTCGACGGATCACCTCGGCGGTCTTGCCCGCCTCTCGCTCCGCCAGTAATTCCCCAACGCAGACAATGGGCCGTAAATTCGCTGCATAGGCGGCGAAGGTTTTTTTGTTCACCTCTTCATCCGATTCACCGAACACGTGACGGCGCTCGCTGTGCCCCAAGATAACGTATTGAGCCCCAATATCGGCAAGCATGGCGGCGCTGACTTCGCCAGTGAAGGCACCACTGGGCTCGTGATACATGTTTTGAGCTCCGAGTCCCACAGCCGCATCACCAATCGCGTCGCGCACCAGCGCCAGGTACGGACTTGGAGGACAAACCAGCAGTTCAGCGCTCGTAAACTCGTCGGCTCGCGCGGCGATCCCGTAGGCCAACTCAGCGGCGCTACCACTATCGGTGTTCATCTTCCAATTGCCAGCGATCAATGGCTTACGCATGCGTTGGCTCCATCTATTGGCGAGGATCTATGGGTGGGAATGTCTCACAGTGTCTCTTAGTAGTGGCAGGGCGCGGCGGTGTGGCCACATTGCCCCGTCCCCAATTAGTCTAGCCGATGGACTCTGCCTGCGCATAGGAGCCCAACACGGTAAGACGCAGGCACTTTTTCTCGAGCGACGCCAATGCGCGTCGCGCCCGCAATTCGCTCGCATGCCCTTGAAACTCGACAAAAAAAAGATAGCGTCCCCGCTGCCCGCGCATGGGAAACGACTCGATCCATGTCATGTTGAGCTTTTGGCGTTTGAAGATACCCATGGCGTCAGCCAGGGCCCCGGGCTGATGACTAATCTCGAATACGAGGGCCGACTTGTCGTTGCCAGTGCGCGACCCAGCCACGCTGCCAATCACCGCAAAACGCGTCACGTTGTCTGGGTTGTCTTCGATGTGGCGGGCCAGTACAGAGAGCGCGAGATTCACCCCGGCCTGTTGGCTGGCAATTGCCGCCGCATGCGGATCATCCGCCGCTTTTTGGGCCGCCTCGGCCGTACTCGCGACGTCAATGAGCTGGGCACTGGGCAGATGTTTTCCCAGCCAGTTGCGGCACTGCGAAAGCGCCTGGGGCTTGCTATAGACCCTCTGAATCTCTTTACGCGGCCCCTTGCCCAACAGGCAATGGCGAATCCGCAACTGGACGTTTCCACAGATTTTTGCGGACGAGTGAGCCAAACATTCCAGGGCATCGATGATGCGACCATCCGTGGAGTTTTCGATGGGCACCAGACCATACTCAGCCTGGCCTCGTTCGACTTCTTCAAATACTGAGGCGATCGTACCAACGGGAACCAGGTCAGCCGATTGACCGAAGTGCTCCAGCGCCGCCAGATGGCTGTAGGTATACTCGGGACCCAAATACGCCACGCACGGCGTATGGCCTACCGCGTGGCTGCCGCTAATCACTTCGCGAAACACCGCACGTACAGACTCATCCTGCAGGGGTCCCTCGTTGAGCGCCACGAGTGCATCAAGCTTCTCGACCTCAGCGGCCAGTTGCCACCACGGACCGGATCCGGAGCTGTGGGCACGCGCACCGGTCAGTTCGGCCCGCTTGTTCACCAATGCCAGTATTTCGCGATCCAGCGTATCGAGCTGTCGCTGTGAGGGAGCCCGTTTGGCCAGTCGCTTCTCGCTATCTTTTGCCTTCGGTCTTTTCTTAGCCATACACCAAGTATGATTGGCTAGCTGCCATCAGCCAAGGCGAACTGGCCCCCAGAGCGAATCGTGCCCCGTTGGTGCGGCGTTACCCCCAAGATTCACCCCAAGGTTACGCGCACTCCAACAGCCCCCAACGACCGCGTCTCTGATTCTGGACTCATGCCGCATAGCGGCTCCTGTCAAAGTGGCACAAAGCCGATACGCAAGTTGACCGCTGGTCTCGACGAGGAGCTGCCATAATGGCAGCAAGGCCCCTTGGCCTGCCACTTCTGCAATAACTAAAATCGACATTAAGTCGTTTCACAAAAAAGACTTGCGTCAATCCCGCACCCATCCAACGACCACGGCACGTGCTTTGCTTCTAGAGGTGATGGTTCGCCCACATGCGACTTGGGCGCTACCCATAGATGCTTGATTATTAGATCCAACTGCCTGCGCTTCCAGCGCTGGGCTGAAATCATTCCGAAAAAAGCAGGAGGCATCGCAATGGCTGCAGCCGAAAAAATTATTGGTATCGATCTGGGCACGACCAACTCCGTCGTTGCGGTGATGGAAGGGAAAGAAGCCAAGGTCATTCCCAATCCCGAAGGCAACCGTCTCACTCCCAGCGTCGTTGCATTTACCGACAAGGAAGATGTGCTCGTTGGCGAACCTGCCAGGCGCCAAGCAGTGACCAATCCGGCGCGGACGGTCTATTCGGCCAAGCGTTTCATGGGGCGGCGCCACAGCGAAGTTGCATCCGAAGAAAAGATGGTCCCCTACGACATTGTGGGGGGGCCCGAGAATTACGTAAAAATCAAAGCCGGAGAGGATGTCTTTACCCCGTCTGAAATATCGGCCAAGACACTCCGCAAGTTGAAAGAGTCGGCCGAGGCTTATCTGGGCCACACCGTCAATAAGGCCGTGATCACGGTCCCTGCATACTTCAACGATGCGCAGCGCCAAGCTACCAAGGACGCCGGGCAAATTGCCGGCTTGGAAGTCGCTCGTATTATCAATGAGCCGACCGCTGCATCACTGGCCTATGGCCTCGACAAAAAGACTCAAGAAAACATCTGCGTCTTTGATTTGGGAGGCGGTACGTTCGACGTTTCGATTCTCGAGGTGGCCGATGGAGTTTTTCGCGTTATCTCGACCAATGGCGACACCCACCTCGGCGGTGACGACTTAGATGAAGCCTTGATTAACCATGTTGCTGATCAGTTTCAAAAAGAACAGGGAATCGACTTGCGCGGCGACCAGATGGCATTGCAGCGTCTGCAAGAAGCGTGCGAAAAAGCCAAAAAAGAGCTCAGCTCTGCCCAGTCGACCGATATCAACCTGCCCTTCATTTCTGCCGATGCCAATGGCCCCAAGCATCTTCAACTCAACATTACCCGTGCCAAGTTCGAAAAACTGATCGACGACCTGGTCGAACGTGTTCGGCGTCCGGTTCTCCAAGCGATGGAGGATGCAAAAATGGGGGCCAGCGAAATTGACGAAGTGGTGCTGGTGGGGGGCTCGACGCGTATTCCCAAGGTGCAGGAGTTGGTCAAAGAGGTCTTTGGCAAAGATCCGCACAAGGGCGTGAACCCTGACGAGGTAGTGGCCGTTGGTGCCGCGATTCAGGGCGGTGTGCTCTCGGGCGATGTGCAGGACATTTTACTCTTGGACGTGACTCCCCTTTCGCTGGGTATCGAAACGTTGGGCGGGGTCATGACCAAACTGGTGGAGCGCAATACTACGATTCCGACGGAGCGCAAGCAGGTCTTCAGTACCGCGGACGACAACCAAACGGCCGTGACAGTGCGCGTCTACCAGGGGGAACGTGAAATGTGCGCCGACAACCGGCTGTTGGGCCAGTTTAATCTTGAGGGTATTCCTCCGGCGCCACGAGGTGTGCCACAAATCGAGGTCAAGTTTGATTTGGATCAAAATGGCATTCTCAATGTTGCGGCCAAAGATTTAGGCACTGGCAAAGAACAGACGGTTAAGATCGAGCAGTCCAGCGGGTTAAGCGAAGAAGAGATTGATCGGATGCAAAAAGACGCCGCATCCCATGCTGACGAAGACAAGCAGAAGCGAGCGCTTGTCGAATCTCGCAACGAGGCCGAATCTCGCTCTTATCAACTTGAAAAACTGATCAAGGAGCAGGGCGACAATCTGGCCGATGCCGACAAGTCGTCGCTAGAGGCTGCAATTGCCAAAGTCCGCGACGCGGCCCAGGGCGAGGATGTGGAGGCCATCAAGGGCGCAATCGCCGAGCTTGAGCAGGCCTCACATGCGATGAGTGAAGCCCTGTACAAAAACACTGACGCAGAAAGCGCCGACCAGGATGCAACCGCATCGACCGAATCGTCGAGCGAACCTTTGGACGATGACGCGATTGATGCCGAGTTCGAGGTGAAGAGCTGAAAGAACTGCGTGAGCTGTTAGCAATTGGCCATCAGCTTACCGCTGACCGCTAAGAGCCAACTACTGAAAGCTTATTATGGCCTTTCGATTCGACAAACTGACCCTCAAGGCCCAAGAGGCCGTGCAGCGCGCCGGGGATCTCGCCGCCGATGCCGGGAATCCGCAATTGGAGCCGCTCCATTTGCTGGCGGCTTTGGTAGGTGAGCGGGATGGTGTGGTGCAGCCCCTGCTGGAGCGAATTGGCGCGAACCAAGCTCAACTCGAGCAGATTATGACCGCTGAATTGGGCCATCTACCCAAGGCGTCGGGCGGAGCGCTGCAGCAGCTCGGTGCAGAACTTGGCAGGGTGTTGGAAGCCGCCCAGTCGGTTGCCGAAACGATGCAGGACGACTACGTCTCGACCGAACACCTTCTGCTGGCGCTCGTTACGACCAAATCCAAGGCCCAAGAAGTCCTCAAACTCAATGCCCTGAACGAGCAAACGATTCTGGAGGCGTTGCAGGATGTCCGCGGGAGTGCACGCGTTACTGATCAAACTCCAGAAGCCAAGTTTCAGGCCTTGGAAAAATACGGCATCGATCTGGTAGCCCGGGCGGAGCAAGGCAAGCTCGATCCGGTAATTGGTCGGGATTTGGAGATTCGCCGCGTCATTCAAGTGTTGTCGCGGCGCAAGAAAAACAATCCGGTGCTAATTGGCGAGCCTGGCGTCGGCAAAACAGCGATTGCAGAAGGGTTGGCCCTCCGAATTGTGCGGAGCGATGTGCCGCAAAGTCTAAAAAACAAGCGGGTGGTCGCACTAGATATAGGCACGTTGATCGCAGGCACAAAGTTTCGCGGCGAATTTGAGGAGCGGCTGAAGGCCGTCCTCCGCGAAGTTGAAGACGCGTCGGGAAACGTGATTCTATTCATCGACGAGCTGCACACGGTAGTTGGTGCCGGAGCCGCCGAAGGGGGCAACGATGCGGCCAATTTGCTGAAACCCGCCTTGGCCCGAGGGGAATTGCGCTGCGTGGGCGCGACGACACTCGACGAATTTCGGAAATATATTGAAAAGGACGCGGCGCTGGAGCGGCGATTTCAGCCCGTCTATGTTGGCGAACCGACGGTAGAAGACACCATTGCCATTTTGCGCGGGTTGAAGGCCCGGTATGAAGCCCACCATAAGGGCGTAAAGATCAAGGACTCAGCGCTGGTCGCGGCGGCCGAACTTTCCCACCGTTATATTGCGGACCGGTTTTTGCCAGACAAAGCCATCGATTTGATGGACGAGGCGACCAGTCGGCTGGCGATGGAGTTGGAGAGCGTTCCGGAGGAAATTGACGCAGTGCAGCGCCGGCTGACCCAATTGGAGCTGGCTGCCAGGCAGCTTGCCGAAGAGAGCGAGGAACATGCCCAGCAACGATTGGCCGAGATCAACGGCGAGATAGCGCCGCTCAAACACGAGCTGGTCGACCTGCGGAAACAGTGGGAAACCGAGAAACTAGGTGTGGGCGACGTACACCAGGTGCGAGAAAGACTGCAATCTGCCTCGCTCCGTTACGAGCAACTGGGCGCCTTGCTGCAGGAAAAGCAGGCGTCTGGAGAGCCTGTGAGCGAAGATTTATACCAATCGCTCTATGAACTGGACGCTGACAAGAAACACCTTGAAGGGCAGCTCGAAAAAATTGAAGAGCGTCTGGCCGGTGCCAAAAACTCGACTCAGGTAAAGCGTCGTCTTTTGCGTCAAGAGGTGGGTCCCAACGAGATTGCCGAGGTAGTAAGTGCTTGGACAGGAATTCCTGTCACCAACATGATAGAAACGGAGCGTGCCAAGCTACTTGTTCTGGAAGATCGCCTGCACCAGCAGGTCGTTGGGCAGAACGAGGCTGTCACGGCAGTGGCTAACGCGGTACGCCGCAGCCGCAGCGGCTTGCAGGATGCGCAGCGGCCGATTGGGTCGTTTTTATTCTGTGGTCCGACGGGCGTAGGGAAAACGGAGCTTTGCAAAGCCTTGGCCGAGGTACTCTTTGACAATGAGCAGGCCATGGTGCGTATCGACATGAGCGAGTTTATGGAAAAGCACGCCGTGAGCCGGTTGATCGGTGCGCCCCCAGGCTACATCGGATACGAAGAAGGGGGCAAGCTCACCGAGGCAGTGCGCCGACGACCTTATACGGTGATACTACTGGACGAAATCGAGAAGGCTCACCGGGATGTATTCAATATCCTGCTGCAGGTACTCGACGATGGGCACCTCACAGACAACCGTGGCCACATGGTTGACTTTACCAACACAATTATTGTGATGACCTCAAACATCGGCAGTCAGCTCGTCCAGCAGATTGCCTCGGAGGGCGGATCGCGGGCAGAAATCAGCGAATCGCTTGAGGAGACACTACGCACACGTTTTTTGCCCGAGTTTTTGAATCGGATCGATGAGACGATCGTCTTCCATCCCCTGGACCGTACGCAGGTTGCTGAAATTGTCGATCTTCAACTAGAACGGCTCACAGCAGTTCTCAAGAAGCGGGGCCTGGGTTTGGTTATCGCCGATGCGGCCCGTGAGCGAATTGCGGCAGACGGCTACGACCCCAGCTACGGCGCCCGCCCCGTCAAGCGAGTGATTCAACAACGGGTTCAAAATCCGCTGGCAAGTGAATTGCTGCAAGCCGAATACCCAGAAGGCGCTGCGGTAAGTATCGACATCGAAGACGACCAATTCACGTTTCGCTGTCTCGAAGAAGCGTCAGTGGCTTAGCGAGGCTTAGCGATCGCTTCCCACCAAATTCCAGGCTTTGATCAAGACTTCCGAGCCTGGCGTCATACCGCGCAATTTCCTCGCGATTTCCAACTTTTCCGAATGCGACGCCTTGGGCAATCGCTCGCGAAAATGGCTGATTTTCTCACGCCGCTTGCGACGTCGGCGAATTTCTTTCTGTCGCTCACTACAACCCACGTCGATCTCCTCCACCAAGATCCAAGAACCAGACGTCTATTATGACGCCACTACCTAAATCGTCAATGCAAAAACGTGCCAGACAGTTTTTTGGCGAACTGGGTCGTTCCCTTGTTTGTTTAGATGCCGGAGGGGCTGCCGCAGCGTACACAATTATTTTAGATTCCAGGATCTGTGCTGTAGAGTTGGAGGCAACGGAGCTGAAAATCCCTTTGGCGAATCTTCAGAAGCCGAAGAGCTTTTACGGCAGGTCCAAGCCTTGCGGGAGGCCCGCCGCAATAGCCTGAAAGGGGATTTGCATTTTATCGATGCAGAGTACGACTGAAAAGTTTGACGTGTTGCAGCGAGTGCCATTTGAAATCGATTGAGCTGTACCTATTTCATCAGCAAACCTCTCTGACTACGCTGCTTCTCTGCTCGTCGGGCTCGGTGGCTCCGTTGCTGCTTCACGCTCCAACATCGTTAAGCCACGCATTGTCAGGCGCGCGAACGAAACGCCGCCCCCATTGCCTATCAGTGGGGCGGGCATCACCCACGCAGCTTGGCGAACTGCCGTTGCACACAAGCCGGACGTAGGTTTTTACCGTCTATTGGCGACCGAACCCACGAAATCTCGTCTGCTAATCGGTGCCAATGACTTTCGATACCGAATGGCAACTAAGCCACTTGCCAATTACGCCAGCCAAAGCAACAACTCCATCTGTAAGGGCGGCTGGACCAGATTGCAGAATAATAGACGAATCTATTTCGAAGATGCAACCGTTGCGAACTGCAGGAATGTCGGCCCAGTCCGCCCGGAAGACAACCCGGTCACGTTTAAACTTCTTCCCACACCATGACCCGATGATGATATCTGGTGCTTGACGAACAAATTCGTACTCATCAGCAACGATTCGATTTTTGGCTAAAGGCTGACTACTGAGTTCTTCAAAACAGTCCACACCACCCGCAGTTGGAATGAGTTCAGAGACCCAACCAATTCCGGTGATTTGTGGTTCGTACCACTCTTCAAAATACACCTTAGGCCTTGTGGAAATGTCATTTCTCTCGTCCCGAAGCTGGGCGAGACTTCCTTCCAGCTGGGTAACCAAAAGGGAACTCTTATCTTCACATCCGACGAAGCTCCCTACTGCACGTATCATCCGGTAGATGCCACTGACCGTACGTTGATTGAATATAGGGACTTCGATTCCACTTCTTATTAAGTCTCCGGCAATGTCTACTTGCAAGTCTGAAAAATCCAGCACCAGGTCTGGCTTGAGGCGAACAATGTCATCGGTCTTCGCCTTCAAAAAGCTAGAGACAAGCGATTTTTCTCAACGTGCTTGTGGCGGGCGAACCGTGAAGCAGGAAATACCAACGATTCGATGCTCTTCACCGAGCAGATAGAGTGTTTCCGTGGTCTCTTCAGTCAAGCAAACAATATGTTCTGCAACCAGATTAGACACAATCAGCTACCCAGCATTAGGCGACCGTTTTGTAGTCCTCGCTTCTTTTAGAAGCGGCACTGTGTGTGCAGCAAGTGCGAATCCACCAAAAAGTGCAACTGAGTAGCAAAAGTCACCAAGAATGGTAAATCGGACGAAGGGAATCGCTCGCACATAACACTGAAGAAGACCTTCAAGAGAATGTGGGTAAATGGAAGTAAGAAGCCAAAATCCGAAATTGGTTACTATAAAAAACACGAGCGACCCTGCAAGAGTGGCGAAGACAATCCTCAGGGGCGTCCTGCGATACTGCAACAACCTGCCGACACCCACAGTAAGAAGCATGCTCCCGTAAACAAACAGATTCACCGGATGGAAACCATGACCCATTGCCAGGTCGCTAAAAACCAGAGCTACTCCAGGAACCATTAGTACCATCATTCCACGCGAGAGGTAAGCACCCGCAAAAAGGGCAAGAGCAGCTACTGGTGTGAAGTTCATCGGATGCGGTAGAACTCGCATCAAGGCGGCGATAACGACTAGAGCTACGACTGTGATGGTACGAGGGTTCGACATCGTAATATTTCTTTCTTTATTTTACTGGGGGAATCTGTTGGTAATTCAAGTTCGGCGTTGGCAAACAGTCGTTCTCGTCGGTTAGCAAAAGGTCCGCATAAAACTGTGTGTCTCTTTCAAAAATCTGACCGACCTCAACGTTGACCTGCCTCTGAAAAACGGGCCCATCAAACATGAATGAATGGAACTCGCCGTTCTCCCCACATGGGTCTATGTTGTCGGGCAAATCCTCCACGAAGCAACTATCGAGAGAACGGCCAACAAACGATTTACCTAAGTTCGCTTCAGTGCAACAAACATATTATTCACTGGCCATTGGGCCATCGAGTGTCCTCCGAGACAACTATTGTCTGGAAAGTACCGTCGAGAAATTCCCGGATGGACACTGGTTTTTCGTAGAGCATGGTGCCCTTTGGCGGATTATTCGGGCTGTTTATCCTTTCTCCGTAGATTCCCCCGTAGTCGCACCGCCCACAACCGTCCACACCTGGATCGTTGTGAAGAGAACTCGGACAGCGATAAACAGAAAGTTCGGTTTCTGCTCCTTCGGCGTTAATTGGACTGCCAAACGCTTCGCTCAGGCCCAGTAACTCAAACACGCTTTGTTGCTCCAGGTAGGGCAGCAAGAACACCGACCATGCCAATTGACGATTGGTGGTGTTTCCGGGCGGACGCCATTCAATTCCACTAGGTGGAAACGAAGCGTGGACGTTGTGGTAAGTGTGTAGTGTGATTCCAATCTGATAAAGGTTATTCGCGCAGGTTGTTCTTCTGGCAGCTTCTCTAGCCGAATTAATCACTGGCAGCATCAGTGCGACAAGTACTCCGATAATAGCAATCGCAGTCAACAGCTCTATCAACGTAAGCCCACCAGACGCGGGACGTACACGGATAGGTACCAAGCGACAAACGTCCATGCTGGTTTACTAAGGCCGCCACGGTATTGCCTAGAAACACTTCAAGCGTTTCTTCGCAAACCGAACGACGACATCGAAGATGCGTGCAACTACTCACGACATATCCCAAGCACAAAGTCGCTCGTTTCGCGTTGGTAGGTCTTCTGACTCGCGAGCTTGAAATTCGACCTTCTCGTCACACCCGTTCAAGGAACGGCAAGACAATGGCGAAAAAAGAAAACTTTCAAGTACCCTCACTTACAGCGAGCTGGGAGCCGTCCCGGAGTTACACCGGAGTTCCCTGTTTGCCAACACCATTCAATTTGTTGGTGGCCACCAACACACAATCGCAGGTTAATTTAATGCTAAATGCGATGTTGTCACCCCCTACACAGAACTCGGACACGGTTGCGAGCACAGAGGCCATAGAACACAGTAAACAGCATTAGAATTGTTGATGTCGGCTCGGGAACAACATACCTTGCTCCCACCGCATCGAGGTCCAAACCGCCCGCACCCGACGTAGGCCAAACGTCAAGAATCGGATTTCCTTGACTATCCAAAAAGTCCCCACTCCCCGGAATGTCAATGAGTCGCAAAAATCTGATGTTGGTGAGGTCAACATCCCCTGATGTGACAAGCGGTTCAGCAGTTAGATCGCTCAAGTCAAAGGCCGTTCCTGTCCCTTGTGGGTGAATACCAGCTAGGTTCTGAACGTTGGTTGTGTTCAGACCGGCAAAATTCCTGCCCCATGGCACGACTAACTCTGTATCTGCAGTACCCTGGCCAGACTCAACATTGAGCGAGGTATTGGGGAATTCAGCAAAGACAACTCCGTCGGAGGAGACTTGCACATAGGCAAGTTCTCCGAAAATAAAAGGTGCTGTGAAGAATTCTCCGGCATTTTCGAAGACGGCCAAGTCCCATCCTGGACCGTCAAAAAGCGAGAGAGGACCGAAGTCGAGCGTAATTGCTCCTGGTAAATCTCCGGAAGCAATCTCTGAAGAGTCGAGGTCTCCGAGTGGTGCAAAAGAGGCGTCAGGCGGACCGAGTGCCGCATCCCCCTCTGCTGACAAGCTGCCGGAAGGGGTCGGCGTAAATGAAACGACCCCTTGGGCCCACGCAACTATGTCAGGAGATGCTTGGTCAATGCCGAGGTTAGTAAAAGGACCAGCAAGTGCTTGGCCTGCTGAGAAGACTGCGATAATCGTTACGAGCTTGGAAATATTCATTAGAAGTTCCTTAATTCTATTACTCTGTTCAATTACGAATAAGATGAAGACCGGCGGAACGCTTAGTACGGGCGGAGGGAGTGGAGTTTGGCCTACGAAGTTTTGTCGTGGCTTAAGCAAATAATGAGCAAACATCACTGGATAGCCGGTCGCGCATCGAACCTGAATTGAATTGGCTCGGACTACTGAGTCAGCCCAGTCACAATCTGCAGATCAACGAAAAACCGGATTTGGAGAAACACGACTAGGTCCTTTTGGATCGCAAAGGACCAGAATCCACGCATTGGTAGGTCTTCTGACTTCCGAGAGAGATTAACCACACCTTCTCGTCCACGGATAGGATCATTCATCCCTTGCGGACAATGGTTCAGATTCAGTTAATCCTGCAAACTCGGTTACAGCGGGCGAAACCGTCCCGGAATTACACCGGAGTTCCCTGTTCGTTGACGATGCGAGAACGCACGTCAACCACCAACGCACAAGCCGCTATTCTATTCGATCCGAGTGTCGTGTCAAGTATCCAGTTTTTCGTTCATCTTTATAACGACTTCACAGCTTCGATTGAGGGAACCGAACCATTGAAACACACGATACCGTGCGAAACGATGGCATCGCGTGCTGAGAGCAATTCCAGCTGACGAAAATGCGGGGGTTACCATGACCTCGAAAGCGGAGGCGGGCATCACCCCCGCGCGCAACTGCTTTCGGAGTTTCACGTCGAGGTAGGGTACAAACGGTAGCCTCCTCACCTATTCTTGCTTTGTTGCTCTTGTCTGATTCTGTGCTCTGGCTCGCTCACGATCTGAGTACGGCTCAGTCTGTAAGCGTTCCGTAAGATGCGAAGGCCCCTTTGCATCACGCAGGTAAAACAACCCCCAGTCGTTTGTGTAATACACTTCGAGGACACTCCCAGTAGAAAACACTATCTGGGCTGGGCTCCCAGCAGTCCCAAATGGCTTACGTGCATTTTTCGGTACGCGAAAACTCAATTGGTCCATTGCCATGGCAGCAGTAAGAGCCCCAGCTAGGCTTGGACAGGTGCCTGGCATAGCCTCGCCGTTCTGCCTCCGCTCTGATACTTACCTCTAAGTCCCGGACCTCCCGGAACTCCTCTTCCCAGAAGCCCACCTCGTAGTCACCGTATTCGCAGCCTTCGATACATGGTTCTACCAAAGCTACAAATTCTTCAATCTTTGCCTCTAGAGGAGTCCTCATTCCGCGCCCCCTTCGCCGAACAGCCATTGCCGAACGTGGTTCGTGACTGCCTCTAGTCGCTCATTGCTGGGTCCCGTTTCATCGTAGCGTGACAGCACCTCCCCTTCGACGTGACCCATCAACGCTTTGACGGCATCGCGGTCGCCAGTTTGTAATCCGATCGTAGCGAAGGTATGCCGGAGGCTATAGAACCGCAGCACACGGCGAGAATTGATCTTTAGCTTGCAAAGTAGCTTGCTGCAACAACGCGACACTCCTTCAGTGCGGGACTTTTTCGTCAGCCGCACCAAGCGTTCACCGCGAGCGGTGAGCAGCACGACATTGTCATCAGCCATGCTCTTTGGCTTGGGGCGTTCGGCCCTGCAATGATTCAACGGTTTCCGGCCACAGTGGCACACGACGAGCAATGCCGGTCTTGCCACGGGCGTAGTCAGGCTAGCCACCCTCAAGGTCCAGGTGCCGGAACTCCAGATTGGCAACGTCCGTGTTGCCGGCCGCACAGTTCACGCCAAGCAGAATTGCCGCTTTCATTTGCAGCCCCGCCTCCTTAGCCAGAGTGAGTATCTCAGCACAAGTAAATAATTTTTGGTCGCTGTCTGCTTTATGCCTACGCATTACGGCCTTGCCCGGCTTTTCAAACTCTGAGCCGAACGTCACCGGATGTTCTATCAGCTTGTTCACTGCCGCATGCTTGAAAACGGACTTGAACCAAGTAATCTCATTGCCCAGCCTTACCGGCCCGCAACGTTTAGCAATTTCGGCACGGAGCGATTCAAAATCGTCTGCCCGCAGATATTCCACCAGCCGCGTCTTGCCAAAGAATGCAACTAGCCGGTCGGTGGTCTGGCGGTACTCAGCAAACATGCGGGACGACAGCTCACCCGACTCCGTCTTGCGGAGCTTGGCTGCAAGAAAACGGTTGCAGAGGTCTGCAATCGTGAGTCCATCCTGGTTTGCTACTCTTGGAGTACGACCAGCATGGAGGTCGTCCGCTTGGGCTTTGTAAAGTTCTAACGCTTCCTGCCAGCCATCGCTGGGCGGCCGTTCCATTTTGCCCCTTCGGACTTGGCCCCACCGCCCAAAGTAGTAAATCTTCCCGCGAATCTTCTTTTGCCAGGCACCGCTGGGGGCGGAGTTAGGGGAAAGGCTTTGTAGGGCTTTGGGGGGCGGTCAGATGCCGCTTTGCGGCCAGGCGTCTTGCCGGTAGAATTTGCGGGCATGGCGTAGCTAAGGAACAGGTGTCGTCGCCCCGCTTAGCCTCCACGCTTTGCGGGGCACATTTATTATGTGGTAGTATAAAAGGTAGTAAAGACAAAACAAAGCGGCTGCCCGGTACCGCTAAAAATGACAAAAAACACCGGTAAATAAAGCCTTTGGTCGGGTGGCAGAGTGGTCGAATGCACCGGTCTTGAAAACCGGCGTACCGCAAGGTACCGGGGGTTCGAATCCCTCCCCGACCGCTCTGGCGGTTGGCGCAGAAATGCGCCTCTTCACACACCGCCGCTCTCTGAAGCACAGCTGGTTGTCTCGCCAGGGAGTTGCGCTGCTTTCCTTCGGAGTGTGCCACTTGGTGTGGCTGGGTGCTGCGCCTCTTGTGCGTCTGATTTTGCGCCTCTCGTTGCAACGGTTGAATCGGCGGCGGCGACCATTCCGGTTTTAATACAATTGACCAAGAAGCCTTGTCTGACAATCTAACTGGCAACTACACCCGCAGGATGTGCGTTGTGCGTAATGAACCTCTACCATTATCGACCTACCCCTATCAAGAACCTGACCTTTGTAAACGTTGTTTACATTTGAGTTGTGGCATTCCTCACCGGAGCGATATGAAAAAGGCAAAACCTCGCCCCCGCACCAGCGACAGGTCATACCGGCCAATGGTATTCCGCAGTCTCTTGGCTCTGCTAAAGGGCCTTACTGGCTGGATTTCAACCCGCGGCACCCGGTTTGAAACCGGATATCGGCAAGTAAGTAAAATAATTCAACCCTATCTGCAAACCTTTTGTTTCCTAGAACCTGTTGCATCGACTATGCGTTTCCAAAATGCACTTTTTCGAATTCGTGGAGGAAGGGCAAAGTGATATAGTTCTCGTAATTTTAAACACACAAAAAGCTAAAGCATTTGCTGGGCAACCATTAGGAAAGCGCCCCCGGCAGGATTCGAACCTGCGACACCTGGTTTAGGAAACCAGTGCTCTATCCCCTGAGCTACGGGGGCTAAACACTTATATACTAGTGAATATTGGCATTTCTGCCACACCTATGCTGCGTACATTGTGGCCGAAGGACAAATTGCGGGAGCTCGTTCCCGGCAAAGGGAAGAAATCTCGCTGGGCTGCTCACAGCAGCAACAACCATTACCTGGATGCAACCGCCCCTGGTGTTGTGTAGGGCTGAAATGGCTGGTTGCGGTCTGTTCTTCCAGCAGGCCGCTTTGAATTAACCCAGACGCCCCCTGGTGATCTCAGCGGGACGCACTAATCGGCGCAAGCAAACGCATGGAGGAGGTCTGCAGCAAAGAAGACGATGGGGTCTTATATCAGCAGACCAAAAGGTGTGGTAAATCAGAACCGCAAAATGGCAGCCGGTAAATATGTCGCGTCAGTCACTCTGACAGGCCAGTTGAACGTGGTTGCGCGCGGCGAAAGACTGGACCGCCGAGTTTATCTCATGGCCGTTTCACACAGAGGTCGAACATACCGCTACAGGCAAACGACTTCTGACGATACTCATTCGGACGATGAGGCCTGTGCAGTTACAGAACGTCATTTTCTACTGCGACTATTGTACGCCACTGGCAACAGCAATATGGCAACCAAGACGCCAATAATGGCGATCACGACCAAGAACTCAACCAGTGTAAAACCGGGGCAGCACCTATTCCAAGTTGATTGGCAGTTCATTCCAACCATTCTCTACTTGGAGGGCAAGTGGCGATTGCTCCTCCCGCGTGTATTGTAGCGGGATCAGCGATTCCGGAACGACCAGATTCCGCGACTCCTCAGGAGTAGGTTTGCGGCGACAATGCACGGTAACCACGTGTTGGCCAATGGCCGCGCCATCGCGATTGACAGTTGTCATGCGAAACGAACCGTCCGGACTGATTGGGCCGACGGCCAGCGGGCCAGGTGTGCCTTTGGATGGAAAAAAGACTACACTGCCAAACTCGAGTAGCTTGCCTTTATAGGTAACCGTTCCATGAACCGGCGCGAGCGGAAACGGATCCTTGGAACCGCATCCGGATAGCGCCGCGACGAGCAAAAGAACTACTACCGATGCTTCTCGAGACGTGCTCACCCCTGGAGGCGAGGACCGATCGCTCAAGGAATCGTCAACAATGAGAATGTCCGCCATGCGCCAAACCCTTTCGCGAGAAAGCGTAATCGCTGCAATCCCAGCGCCGCCATGGGCCAATCGTTCCGCCGGCGCAACAATAAGCGACCCTTTGCTCGGTGACAGTTGACCGGCAATTCGAGCGGAGGCCTATCAAGTTGATTGCAGGTGCGGCCCGGCACGATCACGGCTGTCAACAATCAGGAATTATAACTTGGCCGCTCACCCACAGAAAGGCTTCGGTACTTCAGTCCCGTAGCCGACAGGCGATTTGCCAATGTGCTACTAACTGGAAAAAGATTGGGACATTGACGGGGACGAGGGTTCTGCGGAGTTGATCGCTCCACGGACGCTTAATCGATTCTGGCCCTTTGTCGATCTCAGGAAGTGCCGCTTAGTTCGAGTAACTGCGCACAGTTCCCACCTTAACCGGCTGGCCGGAGTCGGCGCTGGCCAACGCCGCGAAACAGAGTTCAAGCGACTTCAGATTATTGGCTGCGCTGTGATACGGCTGGCGATTCTCTTCGATTGCACACAGTAGCTCACCCATCGAACCCTGGAATCCAGATTCAAACCAGCAACCCTCGAGCGGCACGACAACTTGGCCGTCCGGAAGATACACGCTCATCGCCGGTTGGTCGTTGAGGCCGGAACCGCGAGTGCGGAGGGTGCCTTGGGTGCCGACGACAGTGGTAACATCTTCTTCGCCCAGTCGGGTGTGCGCATTGAATGCCATGCGCACCTGCGCGCCCGGATACTCGATAATGGCAGAGGCCAAGGCCGGAGGTCCAAACAGCTGCTGGTCGAAGTGCATCGCGACGGCAAACACGCGCTGAGGCTGGCGGCCGGCCATGATGCACTGGGCGATGTCGAACCAGTGTACGGCAAAGTCAAATAAAACAAGGTGGTGAATCTTCTCGAATTCCCGGTTGCCTTGAATCCAAGTTTGATCCCAGTGCAGCACGAGATCGAGCGTGGTAACATCGCCGATCAAGCTGCTGGCCACGGCGCTGCGCAGGTAGCTAAAGTGCGGCGCCCAGCGCCCATTCTGGTTCACTGCCAACTTCACCCCCTTTTCCTGTGCCAGTCGCACCAAAGCCTCGCCATCGTCAAGATCCAGGACGAATGGCTTCTGGCTAAGCACGTGTTTCCCGGCCTTCAGCGACGCGTACAAGATTGGCAAACGGTCATTCGGATGGGGCGTGACGTCGACCACGTCGATATCGTCGCGGTCCAAGATGCGGTTGGGGTCGTCATAGGCATCCGCGTCTGGATAAAACGCGTCGCGCCGGGCTTCCGCTTTGGCCCGGGTGCGGCTGGCCAGGGCGACGACGTCGTAGCCGCACGCGCGATACGCCTTGAGATGCAATTCGCTGATGCCACCGGTGCCAATCAGACCAATCCGTGGCTGGTAGGCCTTGGGCCGCGGCGGTTTGTATTCGACCGGCGGTGCGGCAATCTGCTTGATCTCTTTACGTGGGCTGAGGCCGTAGTCTTGGTTTTCCTGGGACATGGCTGGCTTCCTCGGGCTAGGCCTAACCGCGCAGTCCAACCTGCTGCATAAGCGCGTCGGTCGCCCGATACGCTTCCTCAACCCACTGGACGATCTTCGTCGGGTCGGGCGAGTATTCAAGCTCGATGGACACGGCACCGTCGAATTCCAGCTCTTTGATCGCCTGCAGGTAGGGTGCAAATTTCACTACGCCGCGTCCAGGCGGCAAGTCGCCGTGCACCTTGCCGTCGCAGTCGCTGATGTGCACGTGTGTTGCTTTGCCCTTCAACTGCGCTAGTTCTGCTGGAGACGTATCGGCCAACACGAGGTGACTGATGTCGATATTGGCCTTCACGCTGCCGGTCGCGCAGTCGTCGACGAATTGCGCCATTTTCGGCACACTATTTAGCAGGCTAAGACGAAACGGTTCGAGTTCGAGGGCAATCTCGATGCCGCGCTCGCCCGCGTACTCGCCAATCTGTTTGACACACTCAACACCCCATTCCCACTGCGCTTCGGGAGGAATGACCTCGCGCTGCCAGATGTACTCGCCGAGAACAAGCAGCACGTTTTGCGAGCCAAATGTCTCAGCCAAATCAACAAACTTTTTTGTGCGACTGACGTGGAAGTCGCGCACAGGCGCGTTAAAGTCGATAAGGCCTGCAGAGACGACAACCGTGGAAACAATTGGCAGGCTACTCGCCTCACACGTGTCCTTGATCGTGTTGATCTCCTCCTGACTAATGTCCATTGCCTCGGTAAAGATATCTACTGAGTCGAAGCCCATACGGGCAATGTGCTCAAGTCCTGTTTTCGTATCGGTGCCGGCCTGGGCGAACGCGCTATTGATGATGCCTAGTTTCATATTCAGACCGGGCTTGGGAGGAGAGCTGTTGAGCATGCCGTCTGTGGATAGCAGGCACAGCGGCGGCGACTACAAATGATAACCGGTCCCATCAGAATTGCATGTCCGCTAGCTCCACAAAGGTCGTTCCGAACGCGATCCGACTACCGTTGCCAGTTAAATGCCGGTGCGGTTCGGGCTAAACCTTCTCTATCTCAACGCAGATTCCGCCAGCCCGCATTGCTTTGTGCATCTTGGTAAACCATAGCTCTTGCTTACAACGCAAGCTCAGTTTCTCGCAATAGCGGAGTAGCTCCTGACGGTTATAGGTACGGCACAACCAAAGACGACTCGTCCATGCGCCGCTGAAACTGTCTTCGGTCGTCAACAGCAGCAGCCTACCGCCGGTAGACAAAACGCGGGCCATTTCGGCCAGACCGGGCTGCGGGTCGGACAGGTGCTCAAGAACATAGCCACAAGTGACGCAATCGAACGAGCCATCGGCAAACGGCAAGCGGGCCAGATCGGCGGCCACATATTCCGAATCGCCACGCTTCATGCGACTACGGGCACGCCGCAGCATCGGCTGCGAGAGATCTGTGCAGGTAATACTCGCGTCGGAGTCTGCGTATTTCACCAGATTGCGGGCAATTTGACCTGCCCCGCTCCCGATGTCGAGGATACAGCGCAACCCGCGCAAGTCGAATTTGCGCGTGCGAAATAGCCGCTCACCTAGAGGTTGATGCAAGGAAAGCGTACTAGCAGTCGAGAGCAACGCGCCTTTGGGACCGCCGTATACGCGTTTGACCTTGCGCCGATATTCGTCTTCACTGACGCGCCCGATCAAATCACTGGAAATCAATTTATGGAGCACCTCGCGCCGCTCGCGACGTCGCAACTTACGACGCTGCTGTCGGCTGTCGCACCTCTCGTCCAATACATCAGGCATCTTGTGCATCAGGAATTTCGTCTCATTAGAATCGCCAAAAGACCACACTCTATTACACATATACGCATCGATTATAGATATACCACTCCACGACCAAGACAACTAGTGCCCCCAGAAGCAACGTCGGCCAAAGTTCCCGTCGTACCGGTGAGGTTGTTGATTCGGCTAACACATCGACATAACCGATAGAAAGCGAATCAACGACCTTCACACCCTCGTTCACCTTTTGCCCGAGTTGCAGGCGGATGTCGCGTTCGTCACGATCGAATAGATTCACAGAAAACCGCTTCACAACGCTTTTGTCGTCGCTTACCTCGTAGATTCCGATCTTCCCCGTCTCATGAAACGCAAGTTGGCCCGGGCTGTCGAGTTTAACCAAGCGGCGGCTTCCGTTCGGCAACTCAACATTCAGTTGGTCCGTACCCCCAGCCACACGCAACTCAATCGCCCAGTTCGAAGAAAAATGCTGGCCGATCTACCCTGGCTCCGCGAAAAGTATCCCAACACGTCAAACTAGAAATTTGGGGAAACTATTCTTTCGCGGCCAGTCAATAATCTGCGGCCCATTGAGTGGCACGGGAATCGCGATAGGCGCCCCATGGTACCGCCAATGGTGGCTGGGGGGTCCGGACTGCCACCCAAAGTGTAGACCAGCATCCGATAATAGTGTGTGTCGGCAACCAACAAACGACCCACACCTTCCATGGACAAACTGGAGGGCCTGCCGTTCTTGCTCTCTGGTATTTTCCAGCCGCGCAAGCAGCAACAGAGAGTTGGCCCTTCAGGGCGGACCACGTTGACCTAGCCGCCCTCCGCATCCGCCGCCAATTCATTCCAGCTGCAATTGCACTCTTTTGCTCAATGGCCATCAAGACAATGGATGATTGAGCACCTCCACTGACGCATCAACGCCTGCTGGCTACAGACTATTGGTCCGTCATTCTTGGAAGGCCAACTTGCCAACTTCATCGGGGTCGTCTGCGTATCAAACACACCTAGCACCTGCCTACCTTGTGCCGCTTGACCATTTTTGTCGAGGATCGGTATACTAACCCGTTGTCATCAGGTTACGTACGTAACCGTTTACGTAGGGTTTCGTTTCGCTTATCTGGTGTCCGCGCGCAGCCATCTGGAACACTTACAGGACCCGTTTTCAGACTGTTGCTTATGCCGCCGATCGTGATCGACCTCAAAAAAACGGATGACCGGCGCGACGTCGTCCATCGAGCGGTCCAAACGTTGACCGAAGGCCAACTGGTTGTCTTCCCGACAGAGACGGTCTACGGCGTTGGGGCGTGCGCTCGCAAACCCGCGGGAATCGATAAGATATTCGCTGCGAAAGGCCGGCACCCGGAGGCCCCTTTAGCATTGGCTATCAAGAGTGCGGAAGAAGCCTTAGATTACGTTCCGGGATTGGGCCGGGTGGCTGAGCGATTGGCGCGGCGCTGCTGGCCGGGACCGGTAACCCTGGTCGTCGACTTGCCTCAACGCGAAGCGCACGCTGCCGACGAAGGACTGCTCGGTCAATTGCCGGAAATGGTTCAACGCGCAGTAGCGCCTAACGGTACGCTCGGATTACGCGTGCCAGCACACGACACGGTACTTGATACACTGAGAATGCTGGCAGGCCCCATCGCCTTGACGAGTGCAAACCTTTCAGGCCAGCCCGCAGCGGTTACAGCGAAAGAAGCGGTAGACAGTTTGGGAGACCAGGTGGCCCTGGTGCTTGACGATGGCCCGTGTCGCTACGGCCAACCATCCTCGGTTGTCCAAACGACCGGTAGCAAATGTCGCTGTATTCGCGAGGGAGTCGTAAGCCAGTCCACATTGGATCGTCTTTCTAGCATGGTTGTACTAATCGTATGCACGGGCAACACCTGCCGAAGCCCCATGGCCGAGGTCGTGATGCGTCATTTGGTCGCGAAAAAAATGCAATGGCCCAATAACCAACTTGAACAGCACGGCATCATCATTGCCTCAGCCGGCATCGCGGCCCTATCGGATTGCGCACCGAGTAGTGAAGCCGTTGAAGTCATGCAGGAACGCGGCATGGACCTCTCGAAACACGAGTCCCAGCCGCTAACCGACAAACTCGTCCGTCACGCTGACATCATTTTGACGCTGACAGGCGGACATCGAAATGCGCTGACCCGGCGCTGGCCTGAGTGCGCGGAACGGACGCATACTTTGCGTGGTGATGGGGGCGACATCAACGATCCCATTGGCGGTTCCCTGACTGTTTATCGTGCCTGTGCCGATCAAATTACCAGCGCTCTGCAAGAGCGGATAGCCGAGATTGATTTTTCTTAGGCGACACAACGATTTATTTGAAAGGTCTTTCCCCATGCGAATTGTGATCGGCAGCGACCATCGTGGTTATCATCTCAAGGAAAAACTGGCTGACGTTCTACGATCAAAAGGCCACGACATATCGGACGTGGGAACCTCGCTGGCGAAGTCCGTCGATTACCCTGATTTTGCCGCCCTAGTGGCCCAGCAGGTCAGCGTGGGGGACTGTGCGCGAGGCATTCTTGTCTGTGGCACCGGTATCGGCATGGCAATCGCCGCCAACAAATTTCCGGGAGTCCGCGCGGCGGCCTGTACTGACGAAATCACTGCGGAAATGAGCCGGCGGCACAACGATCTCAATGTCTTGTGCCTGTCTGCCGACATGCTAAGCCCCCATAGTGTAGAACGCATGGTCGAAGTGTGGGTCAAGACAGAATTCGAAGGAGGCCGTCATCAGCGTCGCGTGGAGAAGATCAGCTCCATCGAGGAGAAACTCGCCGAAGACGCCGAAGACGCTGTGTAACCCACGGCGCGCAATTCCGTAGGCGCGCGTTTCTTCAATCGCGCAGGGAGACTCAACCCCGGGCCTATTCAAGAATTGTCGACGGGGGCGCCTCAATCGCGATTACTCTTATAGACGCCTTGTTGTCTGGAAGAGGTTCTTAGCCCTCACCGCGAAGGACACCTAATATGGCCTCGCGGAGCTGACGACTCTTGAGCGGCATTTGGATTACCGCGCGCTGAGGGCCAAGACCGCCCTGGTCTTGCCAGCCGCCTTGCTGATCGCCGAGCAACAGAACGGCGGGCACGTGTTTGGTCGCTGACTCTTCGCCGAGACGATTGAACATTGTGACCGCCGCCGCGCCGAGGTTTCCGGCACTGACCAACAACACGTCGGCCATCTGGCTGTCCTCATAAAATCGCTGAAATACTCGTTCCGGATCGCTGATCACCAGCACACGATACCCTCGCTTCTTGAAAAGCGCGCGCAGGAGATCCTGCATCTTCGTGTCCGACTCAACGATCATCAGCTTGCGTGCTTCGCCCGACTCGTCATGCCCCTCCATAGGAACTGACTCCATGCGAGCCATTGGCTGTCCGTCCCCATGCTGCTTGACCCGTTTCACGGCCAATTTCAGGTCGGCCAACATTTCCCCTGGCAACTGATAGCGCCGCTCCACGTCGAATTCCAGTGCCTTATTGACCACACGTACTAGTGGAAAAGGCAATTCGGGAGAAATCTTCGTGATCGGGACAATATCTTTAAATCTCGATTTATTAAGCCGCTGAGCGCGATCTCGCGTTTCATTCATTGGTGCGCGGCCACACAGCAATTGGTAATAGATACAACCGGCGAAAAAAATGTCACTTCGATTATCCCCTTTACGCACGTTTGAAGAACGCTCCAGACCCGCATAATCGATGGCCCGTTGATTCCCCCCGTCGCCGATGTCTTCAATCCCAGTCCCACCAAGTCCCGCCAGTCCAAAATCAACAAGCTTGGACGCTCCATCGCTAGAGAGGATCACGTTTGACATCTTCAAGTCGCGATGGGTTACACCTTTTTGGAACGCGTAACTCAAACCCGCAACCATGCCCTCGGCAATGCGAGTTGCCTCCAGGGGCTCCAGCTTGCCCCGCACTTTGGCAAAGTCGCGCAGGTTATTTCCTTCAACAAAATCCATAACCAGAAAATGGATCTTACCCTTGGAAACAACCTCGTGAATCGCCACAATGTTGGGGTGCTTAAGGCCCATTCCCAACTCACCTTCCCGGCGGAATAGCTCGGCCTCCTCCAGATCGTCGCTCTTACTCTTGCGCAGCACCTTGATCGCGTAGAGCTCGTTATTCTCCCGATGTGTTGCACGATAAACTCGGGCAAACGTCCCGGAACCAACAAGATAGAGCACCTTGTAATCGCCATAGAAGAAGCCCGCGCGCAGACCCTGAAGCAGGCGTTCTATCTGAAAGTTGGTGAGCAGACCGCGGCGCACCAAGAGCTTCTTGAATTGCTCGCAATCAACATTGTGGGTGCCGAGTTCGCCCCAAATAGGACGCAGGTCCGACTCTTTCACAACATCGACATCCAAAGCACGTTGGGCCAATTCTTCAGCAGTCAATTCCTTGGCCATGGTGCGCGTCTGCCCACGAATTGATAATCCAGACAGTTGGCAGAATCTCACTCAGTTTTCATGTTCTTCCAGCTTGAGTCGATAGTCATCGCGCTCACGGCGCGTCGCCTCTAAGTCGAACATGAGGTATTTCATATCGAGCCGCAATTGCCCCAGGGCATCTTGCACTAGGGTCAGAATCCTTCGCCTTCGTTTGGTGCTCTCAATCACCGCATCGACCAACGGTGCCAACTGTGCGGAATATTTCTCGGGCATCCCATTTAGTGCCACAGCCAATTTGTGGAGGTCTGCAGGGATCTTCTCAGGCACGGATACGGAGGATTCCGGATTACTACTCATGATGCGTCTCCTTCAAAATGGTGGCGGGGCGACGCAAAAAAAGCATAACGCATGCCGAACCGGCCACAATTTCCAGACATCAAACGCAAGTAATTATATGGCAATGACTTGCAGCACATCAACGGGCCTGAAGTTGATTTTTTTCATCACGCGCCCATGTTGCCTCCGCGCATCAGATTGAACTGGGCCATGCACGGAAATGCTGTTATAAGCGGGACTTATATCGTTTCCAAGGATCCGCCACCTACGTCGTCTTTTGGCAACATACGCGTGCTTTGTCGGCTTAATCCAGATGATATTGTTAA
Source organism: Pirellulales bacterium (assembly GCA_022448265.1). Lineage (GTDB taxonomy): Bacteria > Planctomycetota > Planctomycetia > Pirellulales > Lacipirellulaceae > Bythopirellula. Next base: position 142,037 of record JAKVCC010000009.1, on the reverse strand, counting down.
AGCACGCATGCATCGTCCGCCCTCAACACCCACATAGGGCAGCCAGCAGGAATTCTATTGGAGTGCACGGACGGGGGCCGGGCGCCGGTCAATCGTTGTCAGCACATGTTGGCCGGCACCGGGCGAGCTGGAGGTGCCGTCCGGCAGCCCTCCTATTCTTCTGGTTGGTACCTCTCAACGTTTTTGCCCAGGCGGATGCCCCAGCGCCGGTTCTGCTGGACAACATGGATGGGCCAAAAACCGCCCTGCGACTGACCCACCGTGCAGCCGGACAAGACATTGTCGACCATTTCATTGATCGCAAACGCTACCGCTTTGGGAGCGGCTCAGAGCATATCCGGCTGAAGTGTCCTGCCGGAAGCTCGGCACAACTGGCCTACGATGTGCCGCCAGCGCCAGTGATTGATGAATTGGAAATCAAAGCGTGGGTACTGGGCAACAGACCCGGAATGCGTTTGGCCGCCACCGTAGTTCTTCCACGAACAAAAAACGCTAATACCGGTGGGCCCTATGAATTACTGGTGCGGGGCAACCTAAGCGACCAACCCGGCAATTGGCAGCAATTGGCCCTGCGCCAACTTGCCACGACCGTCGCGCGCCAGGCGCGGGTTGCGCGTAAGCGATTCGGCAGCGGACTAGACGAACGCGGAGCGTTCGTCTCACGCATCGTACTGCTGGCTCCCGGCGGCCCGGGGGTTTCTGAAGTCGTGGTCGATCGCATCGAAGTTTATGGTGTTGTCAGCGCTGAGGTGACCAAGCGCCAGGCGTCCGACCCCCAAGCCGCGGGACAACCAAATCCCCAAACCACTTCGCCTGCCCTCGGGGCGCGTTCTCCCACGGCGAGCGATTCTCCACAACCAGACCATTATCCATTGCGGATCATTCAGTGGCAGGGCGAGCCCATGGAAATGTTGGCGCAGCTAGGCTTTGATGGCCTGGGAATGGGCCGTCTCCCTACCGCCGCCGAGTCGGAGCAGGCCATCCAATTGGGACTATCAATTGTCTGCCCGCCACCCACTCCAGATCAGCTCAGTGCCGAGGCCCTCGGTAAGGCACTGTCTGCTGTTTCAATTTGGGACTTAGGTGAACAGCGATCCACCGACGAACTGGACCTGGCAAATCGTTGGCAACAACTGCTCACACGACACGATACCCAACGAAAGCGACCCACGCTTATTTCGGCTCCACTCCATACGCACGAAGCCAGTCGAATCGCAGATCGCGTCCTTGTCGAGCGTCCGCTACTAGACTCTGATCTTACGCTCCGCGATTACTCAAGCTGGCTGGGCCGGCGCCAGCGCCAGGTACGTCCGGGAACACCCATTTACACCGCCGTTGAAACACAATGGAGCCTCACGGCAACTCGCCAAGCAACCGCGCTTTGCCCCACCGCGGGCAAACAGACTTCTGCTTCGCATGCGCAAATCATCGGAATCACTTCAGCCGCGCTGGGCGCTAAGAGTCGCGGATTCTACTTTCGCTCACATTCGTCCCTGGCCGAAACCGATCGTGTCACGCGTCGCCGAGCTTTAATCCTGGAGCTGGCAAACCTCCATCTAGGTTTGGCCGAACCTTGGATCAGCAAGGGCCAGGTCCTGGCTGGGGCACGGGCGACGGTTCCCAATCTGAGCGCGCTGGTACTGCAAACAGAACGTTCTCATTTGCTAGTGCCCGTTCACTGGTCAGAACCGGTGGGGAAACTACGTCCTCTGACAATCGGTCCCGTTTCTTTTGTCGTACCCGCCGTCGCCGAATCGTCACAGGCCTATCTGCTGACCTCGGCCGGCCCGCAACGCCTCCGCCGTCAGCGGGTAACCGGTGGCATCCGGGTTACCGTAGACCAGTTGCCGCACGATGCCTTCCTCTTGTTGACCGACGATCAACAGGCCTTTTCTCAAGTAGCCGCCTATTTGCGGCGCCATGCACCGCGAACCGCCCGCATTCGCCGAGACCTTGCAGCGCTGCGTCTGGAAACGTCGTTTCAGGTGGCTCAACAATTGGACAGCCAAATGGCAACCGCCAACACTATGCAACAGGTACTGGGCCAAGCTCGGCGCGAGCTGCAGGCTTGCGATCAAGGGCTGGCCAATGGCAAGCTGGAGGAGGCGAACCAACACGTCGCGATCGTAGAGCAATCGCTGGACCAGTACGAGCGTTTGCTGCGCGAACCGTTGCATCTTGCTAGGGACTACGGCTTAGAGAGACTGCCAGATCAGCTGCAGTTGCAAGCAATCTTGACACGGGCACCGGCAGGAACCAACCGGTTACTCGGCGGTGGCTTCGAGGATTTACCCGCGATGTTGCAAGCCGGCTGGCGGCATCAGCAACTGCACCTAGAGGGCATTACGTCTGCGGTTCGGCTTTCACCGGAAGCGCCGCATAGCGGTTCTTACTGCCTGGAACTTGAGGCTCAACCGATTGACGAGTCGGTGCTGAGCATGGTTGTGCCCACCGCGCCGGTCTGGATCCGTTCGGCCGCGGTTGCGGTTAAAGGGGGCGACTTGATCGAAATCACCGGCTTGGCCCGGGTGCCCGCAGCGCTGCTGGGATCGATCGACGGGCTGCAGATCATCGACTCCCTAGGCGGACCGGAAATGGCGCTTCGCATAACTGCCTCTCCTTCCTGGCACCACTTCCGCATTTTGCGCGCGGCGACTGACGACTGCGACGTAACGATCACGTTGGGACTCACCGGTTTTGGCAAAGCCCAAGTGGACGACCTAGCGGTGCGGATCGTGCGGCCTCCGAGCGGCCCCGTAGAACCCCAGGCAGTACGGCAAAGGGATCCGCAAGTACGATAGGTGCAGGAGCGAGACCTAGGTACCAGCGCCTGCCCCCCCTTTTCCAACCGGGAACCAAGTGTCACATTGTGGCATGGAGCGCAGCAGCCAACAACTTCGCGACGATGCCGAGCAGATTTGGCGGGCCGGTGTGGCAGCGGTTCATCCAGAACGGCTGATTCCCCAATACGTTCGGGTCGCCGGCAATAGGCTTTGCATCGGCGACCAGGAATTTAATTTACCTGCCTTGGAACGGATTGCCATTGTAGGAGCCGGTAAAGCCGGCGCCAGCATGGCCATTGCTCTGGAAACGGCTCTGGGCGACGAACTCCTCAAGGCGAAACAAGTGACCGGCTGGGTGAACGTGCCGGCAGACTGCTTGCAATCGACGCGGTGCGTACACCTTCACCCAGCCCGGCCCGCGGCGATCAATGAGCCTACTCCGGCCGGCCTGCAGGGCACATCTCAGATACTCGAATTGGTTGCTAATTTGCGGGCCGGCGACCTGTGCCTCTGTGTGATCTCAGGGGGAGGCTCCGCGCTGCTGCCGGCGCCGATCGATGGGCTGCCGCTGGCAGCTAAGGTTCAGTTGACCCGAGACATCTCAGCCCGGGGCGGTACCATCGGACAACTCAACACGATCCGGCGGGAACTTAGTTTGGTTAAGGGGGGCGGACTGGCTCGCGCGTGTCGGGCGGGCCATCTGGTGACACTGATTCTTTCAGACGTACCTGGCGACGACCTAGAAACTATCGCCTCGGGTCCCACGGTCGCGCGTCGGCCAACGCCCGCAGCAGCCTGGCAAGTGATGCAAGAGCTAGGGTTGCCCGACTCGGCCGCCACGGAGGCCGTCAAGCGTGCGTTGACCAAGCCGATTGAGCCGCAACCAGACGTCACTGCCCAAGTGACCCATGTGCTCATCGGCAATAATGCCACCGCAGTTGATGCCGCGGGCGTAGCAGCTGAGCGACTAGGCTATAGCCATGCTATGATCTCCTCCACCAAACCCGAGGCTACGGCCGAAGAAGTGGCCGCTGGGCTGGTGGAGATGGCCCAGGCCATGCGCGAGCACACGGGCCCCGATTGCTTGATTTCTGGAGGCGAGCCCACCGTAGCGCTGGCCCCGATCACGGAGCGCGGCTTGGGAGGACGAAATCTGCAGCTCGCGTTGTCGGCGCTGGCCAGTCTCGAAAACTGGCAGAACCTGGCACTCCTCTCCGGCGGCACCGACGGCGAGGACGGTCCCACTGATGCAGCCGGCGCGGTGGTCAGCGAAGACGTCGTGGCGCGGGCGCGCGACATGCAGATCGACGCGAATGAGTACTTGCGCCGCAACGACGCCTATCATTTCTTCGAGTCCGTCGACGGCCTACTGAAGACGGGGCCGACCCACACAAACGTATGCGATATGAGAGTTGTCACCGTGGGCAGCAGCCAGGGATGACCGCCGGCTGCCAAAATTGAACTGGCGGCGCTAGCCGCAGATAGCAGGGGCAACGATCAACGAGCCCGCATTCGATTACGCAGCGCCGCATTACCAAACCGGCAGCCGCCAGTTTCCCACGCTCCTCGCTACTCGCTCAATCCCACCACCACGTGTCGTTCGGCAGATCGCCGATATCAACCGAAGCATGGGCTGCTTGCAACGCCCCTTTAGCATCGTCCTGAAGATTCTCGGCTTGCAACGTCTCGCTGGCGCGAATCTGGACTCCACCGCCAATGGGTGTTGCCAGACGACGGCCCTTCCAAACACTGTTGACCGCCGACGCCACCTGTTGCGGGGCATGATAGGTTTCCACCGGATAGATGGCCTCGTCGCCCAACACCGAAAAGTCCCAATCGGCCTGGCCATACAGATCGTGCTCTTGCATGAATGCGGCCACGACAAGCATGTCGATACAGTTACGCAGTTGGCCGTAAACAGGGGCCCTCTCGGCGAGCTGCGCAAACTTGTCGGTAAAGTTCTGTGTGAAGCGGTAACTGGCCCGGTTTTGGCTTTTCGTTTGCCGACGAGCCCCGTCGCTACTGATAAGCTCATCTTCACCGACGAGCTTGACGCCCGGGCCCACAAACTCCATAGCGTGTCGGTCTTCGGAAACCCGAATCCGCTTGTACTCGGGCACAAACCACCACCGACACATCGCATTTCTGGCGATGGAAGTGAAGCTTGCCTGGGATACGTAGCTCCTGATCCGGGCGGGCGGATCCTCCAAGCCAATCCCGATCAGCTTCATGCGGTAGTCGGCTTCGACCATGACCTGGGCAAAGTGGGTTGAGGCTGGCACACCGCCGAGTGTGATCACTTGCATTCCCAGGCTCTCTTGCATCCCTTGCACAATATACTGCTCATCATCCGGGACAATTTGCCGCCCAATCTGCTGCCTAAACTGCTGCATGCGCGCCAGCCCCTCGGGTGTTGCGTCAATCGAACAGTACACCAACGGATTGGACTTTGTCCCCGCCGGAAAAGCCCGCAGTGCGACAATCAAATCCTGCAGTTCCAGAATGGCTCGCCCCGACTCCACGCCTACCACGCGGCCCGCAGCCGTCTCCACCCAACCCTCGGCCGGTCCTGCCACCACAATGTCATGCGTTTCAGGATAGTAGAATAAGTACTGAATCCGCGTGAGCCCCGCGAGATGCCTCATCGCCTCATCCGGGCCATGCCCTTCGTCAATGGCTTGCCGGATCAAACGAGCCAGTCGAGTGAGCGACACCTTGCGCAGTGCGCTGTATCTGGCAATGTCGGTGTCTAGGCGGGCCAGGGCCTCGAGCGCCCGTTGTTGATTCAGTTGCCCCGTGGCATCGCCCACGGTAAGTCGGTGCAACACACCGTCAGCATCGACCGCCACACCCGAAGTGCCGCTCCCCCCCATGGTGTTGTTGCCACCAGCACCGCCTCCCGTATTTCCGGGCCTACCACCTCCACCTCCACCACCACCAACGCCACCACCACCACCAACGCCACCGCCACCGCCACCTAGCTGAGCCAGCGCGACGTGCTGATGCCCCGTCAAGGCAATTCCACACGCCAGCGCACCGAGGGCGCAAGCACAAAACAAAGAAGCTATATAGGGTTGCAGGCGACCAGACGACATGATGACCTCAAGATACCAAAGGGAAAATCTGTTCCGAGAACCGACGACCGTGACCAAATGGGACCAAAAAAAGATGGGGTCGGCCAGTTTTTATCCTAATTCGTGGCAAGGCGGGAAGCAAGAAAAACGGGCCCGCCAGCAACCTCCCTGGGTACGGCCCGAGCGACTCGCCCCCATTTTAGCCCATATGGGGCTGTAGCCACTCCACGCAGACGAATCGTTGCGACCGCGCCAGCACCTACAGGCCTTAGAACAGTGCCGCCAATGTGGCCCAAACTCAACGGTAGACGTTGATATTTGGCTACATCCCTTTTCCTAGGCGTTACAGTTTATCAGCATTTTTTGCGCGCGCAAGGTGCAAAACTGATCCGTACTCCCCGAAACCCCTTCCATGACCTGCACTGCCCGACAACTCAGTTGGCTGCAACTGGCGCTAAGTTTGTGCGCTCTGCTAGTAGCAGGCTGCGCGGGCCTGCGACTGCCCCGGATCGATCCCACCGGTGAACGCGTGTTCGTATGGCCCCAAGACCGGGTACCGGCCGTTCCTTTAGCTTCGAGCAACCTGGTGACGCCGCCGGTGCTTACCGATCCGGTCTTCCCTCAGCCTAGCCCCGCCTCCACGACACCGGTTGCCGCAGTGGTGCCACCCTTACCGCAAGACCGGCTGGCAATCACTCCCAATCGCATGCTCGCACCGATTGGGAGCGAAGTAGTGCTCAAAGCGGGCGTGTGTACTGCGGAGAATTACCTGCTTACCGATACGAAGACCGATTGGCTCATCGCGCGGGAAAGCGCAGGGGAGTTTGTTGAGCTTGGCGGACGCGGCTGGCTACAAAATCCGCTCTTGCCATGGAATAAGCCGAAAAAAATTGACAACCAATTCGCAACCGGCTATTCGGCCAAAGTCCCACTGACGATTACCCGCGGGACGGCAGACGTGACCGATGATGTACAGGTCGAGCCGGGCGAATCCTGGGCCACGATCACATCGCTCGTCGAGGGCACCAGCCACATCACTGCAGTCGCGCCCGAAGTCGTGGCCTGGTCGGGGCGGCGCGCCACCGCGACCATTTACTGGGTCGATGTCCAGTGGACGTTCCCACCTGCAACAGTTTCGGCAGGCGGATCGCAGGCACTTACCACCACCGTGAGGCGTCAATCCGACGGCACACCCATTGAGGGTTGGCTAGTTCGCTATGAAGTTGATGATGGCACCGGCACTCTGACGGGCAACCCGTCGGAACAAGTCGTCGAAGTGCCCACCGATGTCCATGGGCAGGCCAGTATCGACGTAAGCCCCACGGGCACTTCCGGCAGCGCTTCGCGCATCAACATGCAAATTGTGCGTCCCTCCCGCTATGCCAGTAGTGATATGCCACGGTTGGTCATCGCGACGGGCGCGAGCACAATCCATTGGACTGACGCCAGCACGCCCTATTTGCCCCCTGCCGACGATGTGGGCGCAGATCCCCTGCCGGTTTCGACACCCATCCCGATAGACATCGTACCGCCCCTTGCAGCCCAGCCGGTTCTAGACATCGAGATCCTGGGGCCATCCCAAGCGCCGGTGGGCGGGCAAGCTCGCTTTGAGGTCGTAATTCACAATCGGGGAACTGCCACGGCAACCGGCATCGTCGTGCGCGACCAGTTTGACAAGGGACTCAGCCACCTCAAAGACCCAAACGGGTATCAGCAAATTCAGATGCCACTCGGAGATATCAGTCCGGGAGATTCCCGCAAGGTAAACCCTAATTTCAACGTCCTGACCGCAGGCGAGCTCTGCCACACTGTCTTTGTCACCAGCCGTGAAGGTGCCAAGGCCCAGGAGGGAAAGTGTTTGACTGCGTTGCAGCCAACTCCCCAAAAACAGGCTCAAATCAACGTGCAAAAAATGGGCCCCCAACAAAAAGTGATCGGTCAGACGGCCTTGTTTACCGTGACCGTCAAGAACACTGGGGAGGTACCGCTCACCGACATACAAATCAGGGACGAATACGATCCGGCCCTCGTGCCTCGGCCCATCGAACCAGATTTTAAAATTGTCAATAATGGGATTGTCTGGAAGATCCCTCGGCTTGAAGTTAATGACTTGCGACGATTCGACGTGGAATGCCAGTGTGTCGCAGCCAAGGGTAGTGCTTGCACCACCGTACACGTATCGGCGGACGCCGGCGCGGGCCGGGGACGGATTCCAAGCTCCGCCAGGAAGTGTATCGAGATTTTACCGCCCAGCCGCGACGTGGAACCTCCCTCCAATGTCGTGCCACCGAATCCCAAGCGGGACCCGGCCTTCGGCAATGTGTCGCCCCGGACTTCGCCCCAGGGTGGAGGCTTGCAACTCGGCCTACGGACGTTTGCTGACAATCCAGTCAGTGTGGGAACGTTTCCCAAGTACGAGATCGTGGTACTCAACAACTCGGCGGTGGCAGATGATCGGGTGAATCTCCGCGTGCAGTTTCCCCTGGGAATCGTGCCTGATCCGGCAACTGTCCTCACCAATGCAAATGTCCAGGCCAATCTGGTGGGCAACGAACTGCGTTTTGACACGATCAATCAGATTCGGCCAGATGAACGCCTCTGGTTCACCGTGCAGGCCAAGGTCAATCAACTGGGCTTCGGCGACATCACGGTCAACGTATCCAGCCAGACCCTGCAGCAGCCGATTGAAAAGACCATTAGCGTGGAAGCGGTGCGATAGCGAGGCGCGAACTGCCAGGTACGTACTCTTTGCGATATGGGTCTAACGTGCGACAATGGGCAAGTCATGCCCCGTTTTGTATTGTTGCGCCATTTGTGTCCAGCCAATTTCAGCAGGCCAAGCCACTGGGATTTGATGCTGGAATCCGGCGGTACGCTCCAAACTTGGGAGCTGAGGGAGTTGCCTGCCCTCTGGGCCCAGCAGTGCGGGGTGGAGGCAGTGACCGACTCGAACACGGTGCCTGTCGTTCGCCTGCCCGATCATCGGCTTGCCTACCTTGACTACGAGGGCCCACTCACGGACGACCGTGGCGACGTTCACCGCTGCGATTCCGGCACCTACGAGCTTTTGGTCAGGGCCGACTCGTGCCAGCACATTCGCTTGCACGGTGCGCTACTAGGCTCCGATGTGCAATTCGAGCAGTACGAAACTAACTACCGAGTCACTGCCAGCAGCAGCTAGCAAAGAAACCCCTCCCCCACTGGAGTTGACCAAGGTTCCCTATCCACTAAAATCTTACCTCTCTTGACGTTATGCACTACATCTAAGCGCCCTTGGGTGCCATGGCCACCGTAATGACCGACGAAGCCGAAAACGCTAACGGTGATGCCAATTCTCCGCTGGAAGCAGCGCGGCGAGAAAAAATGGCCCAACTGATCGCGTTAGGCCACGACCCTTGGGGGGGCCGGTTTGACAACCGCTGCCTGATCGGTGATATCCGCGCCCGACTCGATGAAATCGTCTTTCTGACCGAAGCCGGCCAAGCTATTGCGATGCCGGATTTCGATGCCGCGCCCGAGGATTTTAATTTCAGGCAGTGGAAGGCGGACCAGGGCCCCGGAAAAATGGTGGGCCCGCAAGTTCGGGCCGCCGGACGCATCGTGTTGCACCGCAACAAGGGAAAACTCCGCTTCGTCGATATCCGCGACTATACAGGCGACATCCAGCTGATGGTCGGTCAAAAGCAAGTCGGCTCAGACTGGTCGGTGGTAGAACAAATTGACCTGGGCGACATTATTGGCGTCGATGGCATGCTCGGCCGCAGCAATACGGGCGAAGTGTCGATCTTCGCCGAGCGGATCCACTTTCTCACGAAGTCGCTGGCAACTCCACCCGACAAACATGCGGGCCTGCAGGACGTCGAGCAACGGCAGCGGCAGCGGCATCTCGACCTCACCTATACCGACGGCGTGCTGCCACGCTTTCTCAATCGCACTAAGATCGTGCGCTCGATTCGCGAAACACTCAACGCCGAAGGCTTTATCGAGGTCGAGGGCCCTACGTTGCACAACATTGCCGGTGGCGCCGCCGCTCGGCCCTTTCAAACGCATCACAATGCCCTGGATATCAACCTCACCCTGCGCATTGCGCTGGAACTGCACCTGAAGCGGCTGATGGTGGGCGGCGTAGAACGGGTGTACGAGTTGGGCCGCGTCTATCGCAATGAGGGAATCGATCAGCAGCACAATCCCGAATTTACCATGCTGGAGGTGTATCAGGCCTTTGGCGACTACCAGTCGATGATGGATCTGACGGAAAAGTGCGTGGCGGGCGCTATCGCGGCGATTGGCGCGCCGGTCAGCCCCGAGCAGCAACCGGCTGGCAACCAATCGTCTTCCCGCTTGCCGCCGGAGGCGTACCGCCTCGTTTGGGGCGACACGGAGATTGATTTTACGCCGCCGTTCGAGCGCCGCACGTACGATGATCTGTTTCGTGAGCATGCGGGCGTCGATCCCAACGACCAAGTAGCCATCGCCAAGCTTGCCGCCTCGCTTGGTAAGGAAATCGCCGATCGGCATCCCGACGTGATCAAGAACGATGTGTTTGAAGAAAAAGTAGAAGGCGCACTGGTGGGGCCGATTTTTGTGACGGACTACCCAAGCAGCATTTGCCCGCTCACCAAGCGCAAGCGAGAAAACCCCGCCATCGCCGAGCGTTTTGAACTGTTTGTACATGGCATGGAAGTCGCCAACGCCTACACTGAGTTAAACGACCCTGATCTGCAGGAAGAACTTTTTAAGACCCAATTGGCGGGGCTCGACGAAGACGAATCGATGGCCAAGATGGACATGGATTTCGTCGGCGCACTCCGCTATGGAATGCCTCCAGCAGGCGGCCTAGGCATCGGCATCGATCGCCTAGTGATGCTACTAACCAACACCCAGTCAATCCGAGATGTCATCCTGTTTCCCCTCTTGCGCCCCGAAGGAAAGTAGACAAGTGATGCGAGTTGCGAGATACAAGTTAGAACACCCTCCTCTCACATCTGCCATCGAACATTCTGCATCGAGCATCACAACTCCCCGCTCCACGGACGGACGACCATGTACAAATTCCTCCTCTGCCTGCGCTATCTCCGCACCCGCTATATCGCGCTGATTTGCATCATTAGTGTGACACTTGGCGTCGCGACGATGATTGTCGTCAACAGCGTGATGGCCGGTTTTACCCATGAAATGCAGGCGCGCATTAACGGCATGCTGGGCGATCTGGTCTTCGAATGTCGTTCCATCGACGGTGCCCTCGACGCAGACCAACACATCGCCAAGATCCACCAGATCGCCGGCGATTCGATTCAGGGGATCTCGCCCACAGTACATGTACCGTCACTAATGTATATCGACGTGCGCGGCCAACTCCTCACCAAACAAGTCACGCTGGTCGGCATCGACCAGGCAAGCTATGCCAGCGTCAGCCAGTTTGGTCACTACCTGCAGCACCCGGCCAATCGCGAGCAGCTTGAATTTAAACTCCGCGATGGGGGCTACGACGTTTACGACTCCCAAGCCTCTGACGTCAGCCAGCTTAAAGAGAGATGGCAGATGAAAACGGCCGGCTGGCCGCATCGGCGGCAGATGGCCAGACTAAAAAAGCAGCGTCAATCTCAGCAACGCACTCACCCTCCCTACGACCCCGGCAAGGCCAAGGACCAGCCAGTTCGTGCGATTAACCCTTTTGCAGCCATAGCAGGCTCTATCGACGCCGATGCGGGTACTTCTCAAACCGGTGATTTTGACCCTGCGACCCAGACCCATGTGGGGGTGGTTCTCGGCATCGGCACATGTGGCTATCGTGCGCCCGACGGTAGCGACCACTTCGTGGCTCTCCCCGGCGATGACGTCAAGGTAAGCTTCCCCACGACCTCGCTGCCTACCAAAGTCATTAACGAAGCCTACACAATCGTTGATGTCTACGAGAGCAAGATGAGCGAGTACGACTCGAATTTCGTTTTTGTACCCCTGCGGGAATTGCAGGCGAGTCGTGGGATGATCGATCCCGAAACAAAGATTGGGCGCTTTACATCGATCCAAATCAAGCTGGCTCCGGACGTGGACGCCCAACTTGTTCGCGATCAACTCCGCGATGCTTTTCCTGCCCAGCTCTACTCGATCAGCACGTGGCGCGACAAACAGGGTCCGCTGCTAGCCGCCGTGCAGATGGAAACGGCCGTGCTGAACGTCCTGCTGTTCATGATCATTGCGGTAGCCGGATTTGGCATCTTAGCCATCTTTTACATGATTGTCGTGGAGAAAACTCGCGACATCGGCATACTTAAGTCGCTTGGCGCATCGGGTCGTGGAGTGATGGGTATTTTTCTTGGCTACGGCCTGAGTTTGGGTATCGTCGGGGCCGGTGTCGGCATGCTGATGGGATTGGCCTTCGTGGCAAATATTAACGAAATCGCCGATCTACTGGGCCGCATTACAGGCCAACCCGTTTTCGATCCTTCGGTGTATTACTTTTCCAAAATTCCCACAATTGTTTCGCCAGTAACCGTCGCCTGGATTTGTGTCGGCGCAATCTTGATCGCCGTTCTGGCAAGCGTCATGCCTGCAAGACGAGCGGCGCATTTGCATCCGGTAAGGGCATTGCGCTATGAATAAACTAGTGGAGGCTGCCATACCTCGGACGTCTACTCCTTCGCAAAACGAATCTCGGGCGGCCATGCCCGGACTTGCACACATGGCCACGCGTGGATTGTTCAAGAGCTACCAGAAGGGGGCGATCGGTATCCCGGTGCTGCAAGGTATCGACATGACCGTCTACCAAGGTGAGTTTCTTTCAATCGTCGGCCAAAGCGGCTGCGGCAAGAGCACCCTTCTCCATCTCCTGGGCACCTTGGACCAGCCTGATGCCGGCGAGGTGTACTTTGAAGGCCATCGTATCGACCATCTTCCGGGGGCGAGTCGCGACGTCTTGCGCAATCGACACTTTGGCATGATCTTTCAGTTTTACCACTTGCTACCCGAGCTCACAACGCTTGAAAACGTACTCGCGCCAGCACTCATTAGCGAAAGCATGCTCGGTTATTGGTCTCGCCGCAAGCAGTACCAACTGCGGGCGATGGAGTTGTTAGACATGGTGGGCCTAGGCGGACGCGCGAAGCATAAGCCGCGCGAACTTTCGGGCGGTGAGATGCAGCGGGCGGCCATTGCCCGGGCACTGCTCCGGCAGCCGAAGGTACTCCTGGCAGATGAACCGACCGGGAATTTGGACCGCTCAACCGGCGAACAAATCATGCAGATGCTGCGTGGGTTGAATCGCGACCAGGGGCTCACGATAGTCATGGTCACGCACGATCCTTTTATTGCCGATCAGGCGGATCGCATAGTCCGTCTGGTGGAGGGTCGTCTCACGGAGGGCCCGCTCGAGTCGGCCGCGAACCCCCAGCGGCCCTCAGGCCTCATAGCTTGAAATAAATGGATTAGCGTAAAATCGCTGGATCTGCGAGAATCGGTACCCGTTTCGAATCTGGCTGGGCGTCGCACGACTTGGGATCTTGCAGCCGGCCGCTGGCCTTGAAACGGCCAATTGTCCATGCTGCGTCCATCCTACTGACGACTCTGAGCGAAAAAAAGAATGTCGCGATTGGTCTACATCAACGGTGAAATGGTCCCTTCCGAACAGGCAACCGTAAGCGTCTTCGACCACGGATTGCTTTATGGCGACGGGGTATTTGAAGGCTTGCGCAGCTATAACGGCAAGGTGTTTCGCCTGGAGCAGCATGTGCGCAGGTTGTACGAATCCGCACGAGCGATCCGCCTGGCGATACCCATTTCCACTGCGGAAATGTGCAAAGCGACTAATCATGCGGTCGCGGCAAACGGAATTCAGGACGGTTATATCCGCATGATCGTTACCCGAGGTACCGGCACGCTGGGCCTCGATCCCAACCGCTGTAGCGATCCTCAGGTGATCATCATCGCCGATTCGATCGCCCTCTATTCCGAAGAACTCTACGAAAAAGGCCTGGAGATCATTACCACCAGCGTCATCCGCAATCATCCAGCCGCGCTCAGTCCCCGCATCAAATCGCTAAACTATCTGAACAACATTCTGGCAAAGCTCGAAGGGCTCAAGGCCGGTTGTGTTGAAGCGCTGATGCTCAATCATAAGGGCGAGGTGGCCGAGTGCACGGGCGACAACATTTTTCTGGTGCGGGATGGCGTGCTCATGACACCACCGCTCGACGCTGGAATCCTGGGCGGCATTACTCGGGATGCCGTTGTGGAGTTGGCAGAGACCGCGGGGATCGAGGTCTTGAAAGTCTCGCTCACCAAACACGATGTCTACGTTGCCGATGAGTGTTTCTTAACGGGTACTGCTGCTGAAGTAATTCCGGTGGTGCGCGTCGACGATCGCGATATTGGCTGCGGCCGACCGGGGCCGGTAACACTCAATCTCAAAGATCAGTTTCACGATCTGGCTCGGTCTTAGACTGCTCAAGGGGGACGCTAAGCCGGTGTTATCATAGTTGGCTCGGTGCAGCGTAGAAGCCAGTACACACAGTAATCCTTGAAATAGAGCGATAGTTCCTCGACCCAATGGAGCAACACCAGCGCCGCAAGAAATCTTAGCGAAGAAAAGACTGCGGAAGAGACCAGACCACGGCCCTTGATACACAGCCAGCAAGAGTAACACCGCACCAAAACCGAGCGCCAGGAGCGGAAACAAGAATGTGGCGCAAAACCAACTGATTTCTTGCTCTAGCAATGGGCCCCAACTGCTAGCCCACCCGCCGAATAAAAAGGGCACACTGCGTGCTTGCAGAGCACCAGTAGGATTGCGATTCTCAACTGCGACACGTTGCAGCAACCGCCGCCCGCTAACCCGCGCTCACCTACTGCGATTGTCCGCGCACAATGCCTTTGTCCGCACGCTGGGCGAGAAACTCTTTGTTGTCTACTTTCTCGAAGCTGGTCAAGAATTTGCGAGTTTCCTCCAATCGGGCGAGGTCGGCACGCGACAATCGCCACGAAAATAGGTGGGTCGCACGCAGCTGTGGCTTCGAAGACTCAACAGTGCGGCGAATTTCTACCGGCACGATGCCATGCCTTTCAAAGGCCGCATTGAGTTCCAAGCGAGGTCCGGGAGGAAGGGCTCCTTGCAGCATCGCATGCAAGCGGGAGTACCAATCTGTAAATTCGCGATATCGCGACAACTTTTCCGTGTCCTCCGCCGGAACAGTGGCTACGGTGTAGTCCCATAGCGCGTGTGTGAGTGTCAGTGTCCCTGAGGATTCATCAAATGTTTCTATGAACTCTGGCTCGGCCGAAAACTGCAAGATTGGGTTGTCTTGCCCGGCAGCCCATTGCGACAACTTCGCCATCAATGTTTCTACCCGTTGTGTCGACACTTCCGTCCGACGGCGAGTCTCAAGGTCCAAAAGGACGAACTGTCCTGGCCGTGTGGCTGTGGGAGGACGAAAAATGGTGATCTGTGCAGGCATCTCGGAAAAGTCATAGACCGTGCCCGAATCAAACAGGGTCACGTGGTGGCTCTTCGATTCGGTCTCATCGCCCACATACACATCAGTTTCGATTCGCAACTCCTGGCCACCGGCGGCACTGTCCCAGACACCTGCCAATAGCGCGAGGGCGGCAAACAACCAACAACACACCAGCCGGAAATCACAACGAATAGCCATAGCTTGAATTCCATTCAAAAAAAGAAAGAAACAACGTCGTAGAAGAATACGAATCCTACTCACCCCAGTAAACGCCAATAAAAGGTGTCGGGTACCTTTTTGAAAGAATGGGTAGTTTTGCAAGGCTCAGCTATCACCTGGCCGGCAGAGCACAAACCCACTACCACGTCCAGGGTAGGCACGCCCCATACCCAGTGGCTCCCGGAATGTTCGTCAAAGACATTTCGCTGGGGGCGTAGTAAATGCTGGGCGAGGAACGGAGACGGCAGCCGCAACCCCGCGGATTTTTCGGTAGGGCCAAGTCTGTTGTGGTGCTATCCAGCCAGAAAAACAGATTGCCCAAATCGCCCAAAAGGCACCTACTCTTTTAATCTATGTGCCAGTCGTCCAAATGAATTTCTACGGAGGTGCGGCCGCGCCATGTGTTGATGACGGGGCGAAAGGCGATGGTCATAGGACCATCGATGCGAGACAACTCCTCCTCCCAGTCGCCGCCCCCAAAGGCTACAGCACGCATCTTTACGCCATGTTGATCAAACGTCATCGAGAGGTGACGCCCGGTCGCTCCCATGCGCTTGGGTGAGCCCAATAGGCGTACCTCGTTGGCGCATAGCACGGGCCGAGAATTGCCGTGTCCAAAGGGAGCCAAACTCTCAATCTGCTCCACAGTCTGGCGCGTGAGCATCTGCAACGACGTTTCGCCATCGACTTGAAGTTCCGACATCTGATTGGCGTCGGCAATCCTTTCGGCTGCCACCTGGCAAAAAGCCGTGCGGAAGGCGTCGACCTCGGTCGCTCGGATTCTCAAACCGGCCGCCGCCGCATGACCGCCGTGGCTCTCCAGAAAATGCGTACAAGCCGCCAAGCCCTCATGGATATTGAAGCCGGGAACACTCCGTGCTGAACCGATGCCCGCCTTCACTCCCAATGGGTCTCCCGCAATCAGTACGACCGGCCGATGATACTTCTCCATCAATCGGCTCGCCACGATACCAATCACCCCAGCGTGCCAGTCGTGTGCGGCAAGTACTAGGGCAGGCGCTTCGTCGATGTCGATCGACTCCTTGATCTGCTTGCCAGCGGATCGCATGATACTCCGTTCGAGCGACTGCCGCTGAAGATTAAGCTCATCCAAGTATTGCGCGATCGCGCTGGCACGATCCGCACTTTCAGTAGTCAACAACTCGACGCCCAAATTCGCTTGCCCCATGCGGCCCGCAGCATTCAGCCGCGGTCCGATGACGAAACCAATATCCTCACCCTCAAGGCGCTGCTTTTGGTCGAGCTTGGTCCGCTGCATCACCGCCGCAATTCCGGCCACCGGCCGCGCTTTTAGAGCATCCAGCCCGAAACGTACTAATATCCGGTTCTCGTCGACGAGTGGGACCACATCGCACACCGTACCAATCGCCGCCAGACCTACTGCCTGCAGCAGAAAATTTCGTAGCCGCTCGGTGACTTTCTGGCCATCGCTTGCGCACTGGCAAAGTGCCCAGGCAAGTTTGAAAGCGACCGCCGCGCCACACAAACCCGTAAAGGGATACCCAGCGCCCGGCAAACCAGGATGCACAATCGCCGCAGCCACGGGTAAGGAATCGGCCATCTGATGATGGTCGGTCACAACTAGCGTCAGGCCCAATTTTTTGGCAAGGTGCGCCTCTTCCAGACTGGCGACGCCGCAGTCGACCGTCACCACTAGCTGCGTCCCCTGTTCTGCGAGACGACGCAAGGCACCGCCGTTCAAGCTGTATCCTTCGTCGACCCGGTGGGGAACGTAGTAATCAACATTGGCGTGCAGGAGGCGCAAACAACGTAACAGGATTGCCGTGGCTGTCATGCCATCGGCATCATAATCTCCATAGACCGTAATGCGCTGGTCTGCTTGGATCGCCGCGTAGATCAGCGAGGCTGCGGCAGAGGCATCTGGCAAATCGGCCGGTTCGCGCAGGCCGGTTAGCTTAGGATCGAGAAAACCTCGCGCTTCACCAGCATCTCGGATGCCGCGAGAGACCAACAACTGCGCCACCACTGCAGGAATACCAGCCCCACGCTGAAGTTCAGCGACTGAATCTGCATCGAAATGGGCAACCCGCCAGCGCTTAGGCATATCGTCCGCAAGGGAAAGGAAGAGTGGGGCAGTTGGAGTTGGCAGTAGCCAGCGCAATCATTAGGGTCCCGGCAACAGTCACCTATCAACAGCGACCCTTCGACTGTGGCCCGCCAACCCTATTTTTTCTTCTCCACATGCAATGTGTGCTTACGCAACCGCGGGCAGTACTTTTTGACCCGCAGCCTTTCGCCGCCCAGCTTACGCCTCAAGGTGTAGTTGTAGTCACCCGTTTCTTCACAGACGAGGAATACAGATTCCACTTTCCTCTTCCGCTTACCACCCGATTTCTTAGCCATCGTATTCGCTCAACTTGGTTCTGCCGGAATGTAATACCTAACTTGAAACCCAATGCGGCCATGGAGAAGAGGCTCAACGCAGCCTCATAATCGCCCTAAGGCCCCTTCGCCAAGACCTTCCGAACGGAAAAATCCATCCGCAAGACAGGCACAAGCGGCATATTTTAAGGGCTTTTTCGCCCCTTAACCAGTGCTGAAATAGCCGCGCAGCAAATAGCAATAGGGAGTTATACTTGAGTTTGAGCAGGTATCGGCCCTGTCTTGACCGAAAACGGCCCCTACGAGGCCACGGCCAACGACCCACTGGGGCTCGACTCAGGCTCAACCCGGAACAGAGAACTCGCAGACTTGCGAGCAGAGCTGGTGCATCCTTACCCTGCAGAAAATCCACGACTTCTTATTGACCCACCGGTACCAACAGCCGATGTGGTCAATCTGGCTCCCTGCGCTGACAAATCGTTGTTGCTTCAAACGGCACCTGATCCGCCTGCCAGCAACTTGCCACCACAGCGACCCGAGCTGCGCGGACCATGGACGGCCTGGTTGGGCAATTTGCTAGTAGATAGTGCTGCACGGTCGTGGCTTGCGAGTGCGACTGTCCACGCGGCAGCTGTCCTGCTGCTCTCGCTGCTGGCATTCACACGACCGCAACAGGCTTCTCTCGGCTGGCTTGAAGGTACCTGGCAACAAGAAAATCTGGCGGCCCTGGACCTGGATCTCAACGATTTGGACGCCGCCGCAGGCGGCCAGTTTGTTGTGCCCCACAATCCGGCTCAACACACGGCAATCACGGAAACGTCGCCCCAGCACAGCCTCACTGATCGTGCGCACATCGATCTGCACACAGAATCGGGCAAGTCGATTGTATGGAGTCCGGCGATCGAGCACATCAGCCGCCCACTTACACCGCGCGGCGGGGGCATGAGCGGACGCCTTACACAGAATCGCCGCGGACTCGCCCTCTCCGGCGGAGGAACCGAGGGCAGCGAAGCAGCTGTCGAATTAGGACTAGCATGGCTGGCAACCCATCAGTTTGCTGACGGAGGCTGGCGATTTGACCTTGTCACCTGCCCCCAATGTGGCGGTGCATGCCGCAACTCGGGGTTCGTGAAATCCACAACCGCTTCCACAGGATTTGCGCTACTGTGTTTCATGGGCGCAGGCTACACCCAACACGAAGGTCCCTATCAAGAGACGGTTGCCAAGGGGCTGTACTATCTGATCAACAAGATGCTGCTGACCAGTTTTGGCGGAGACTTGCGCGACAATTCGATTATCTCAGACGAGGACGATGGAATTCCATTGACCAAGAAGCAAGGCGATATGTATTCGCACGCAATTGCCACGCTGGCCCTCTGCGAAGCCTATGCCATGACAGGCGACGAAAATCTGGCCGGCCCGGCCCAACAGGCGGTCGACTTCACCGTCCACGCGCAGCACGAAAAAGGCGGCTGGCGCTATGAGCCCAACGAGCCCGGCGACACGTCGGTCACCGGTTGGCAGCTTACCGCGTTAAAAAGTGCGTCGCTGGGGCAACTCAAGGTGCCGCGGGCGATTTGGTATCGGGCGGCCGAATTTCTGGATAGTGTCGAGGACGAGCGGGGCGCCACCTATGGATATAAATCTCCGTCGAAGGAGCGGCGATCGATGTCGGTAGTCGGCCTATTCTCCCGCATGCTACTAGGCTGGCCGCGAGATCACACGCCCCTGCGGAAGGGCATGGCCCGCATTGCCGATCAGGTGCCCCACCAAAACAATATGTATTTCAATTACTATGCCAGCCAGGCGCTCCACCATATGGGCGGTTCTGGCTGGCAGCGGTGGAACACGCGGATGCGCGAGTACTTGGTCAAGTCACAAGCAACCAGCGGACACGAGCGCGGCAGCTGGTATTTCCAGGAAGCGTGGAGCAACAATGGGGGGCGGCTTTACACGACCGCGCTCTCCATTCTCACACTGGAAGTCTATTACCGCTACATGCCCATGTATCAGGAAGTCTTTGTGAGCGACGCGCCCTAGCCCCTCGACAGACGCATCCCAGTCCTCAACATAACTAGATCTAGTACCACTCTGGTATATCTTAGGGCCAAACTGGCGGGCGCTGCTCCAAGAACGCGGCAACCCCTTCCTGGGCGGCTTCGGTCGTATAAGAGGTCGCCTGCATCACCGCCCCAGTGGCAAGCTGCGTTTCCAGGTGTTCGCCGATGGTTTCGCTGAGCAATCGCTTGGTCAATTGAATCGCCTCAGAAGCGCCAGCGGCACAGGCCCGGGAGAGTTCCAGCGCCCGAGCCCAAACCTTTCCGGGCTCGACCAACTCGTGAAACAAGCCAAGTCGGTAGGCTTCGTCCGCCTCTAGAGTCATCGACGCCAGCAGGATCCGTCCGCCCTGCCCCACTCCAATACGATGACACAACAGCGGAGCAACCACCCCCGCGACCAGTCCCTGGCACGGATCGGGAAGGCCAAAACTTGCATCCGCCGAAGCCACCACCAGGTCACTGGCCAATACCAAGCCTGCGCCTGCCGACAAGGCTGGCCCGTTCACTGAGGCGATAATCGGCTTTGTCATCTCCAGCATCTGCAGCAACAAGTCGCGGTACGCTGAGACAGCCTCGCCCCAGTCCTTTTCCGCGATTTGCAGATTCTCGGTCGAACGATTGATCTTACCCAGTTCGACCATGTCCCTGCCAGCACAAAACGTATCACCCTCCCCGGCAAGAATAATCGCTCTCACTGCCTTTTCACGGTAAAGATCATCCAGTGCGTCGCTCAACTGGCCCAGCATCCGCTTGGTCAGTCTATTCTGGTGATCGGGCCGCTTAAGGATAATGGTCCCCGCGCAGTCGGTAACCTTTACGTCGATCAGATCGCTTTGCATATACACCAGTTCAATTCACCTGCAGGCCGAGCCTGCCGAACACCAGGTTGGCCGCGCTCGGCGACGTTTCGATTATGCATCACAACACCGGTGCGTTTGTGGCATCTGGTCAACATCCATGCAAGATAGTCCACTCCGCCCACGCAGCCATGTCGCAGCGCAAGTCCATATGATCATGAAACTTAACGCTTGAATAGCCCCAGCAAGGCGAATCCCGGCATAGAGCCTGCAATAGGTCGCCCTCAGCAAACTGTCCCATCAGCCTGTGCCTGAGGAGAGCGTCATGTCTAACAAGAACCACCAGCGCCCGCCTACCAATGGCACGTCCCGCCGAAATGGCTCGCCCAAAGGCCAACGAGCCTCTTCCTCAAAAAATGGCGCGGATGTCGCGAGCCGAAAACCGGACGATGCCAAGTCCAACCTTCTCTCGAGCGACGAATTCGACAAGATCGCCAACCCCGGATCCGAAGAAGAATCTGACTCCGGGAGCCCTGCCATTGAAGATCCCGTACGAATGTACCTCATGCAAATGGGAGAGATCCCGATGCTTTCGCGTGAGCTGGAGGTTGCGTCCGCGAAGCAGATTGAGCAGACACGAGACCACTTCCGGAGGACGATGCTATGCAACGACTTTGTGTTGCACGGGGCCGCTGATCTTTTGCAAAAAGTGGCCGACGGGACTTTGCGACTGGACCGTACGATTGAGATCTCTGTCACCAACACGGCGGAAAAAAAACGCGTGCTAAAACGTATTGGTCCCAACCTGGAAACCATTCGCCGGCTGCTCACCCAGAATCGCATTGACTTCCGCGCAGTTGCCAGTCCTCGTGCCACACAATCGCAGAAAAAAGACGCTTGGCATCGCATTATCGTTCGGCGCAATAAGGCGATCCGACTGGTAGAAGAATTGAACCTCCGCCTGCAAAAGCTCTTGCCGATACTTGAACAGCTCCAGCAAATTTACAGCCGAATGTCCACTTTAAAACAGCAATTACGCCATCCCGAACAGATGGTACATGCAGTTCAGATACACGAGTTTACCGAAGAACTCCGTTATCTGATGCAAATCACTCTGGAAACTCCGCAGACCTTGGCCACATTGACGCGACGGACCGTGGAGCGCAAAGCAGCTTACGACGCTGCGAAACGCGCTCTCTCAGCGGCCAACCTCCGTCTGGTCGTCTCGATCGCCAAACGTTATCGCAACCGCGGCATAAGCTTCTTGGACCTGATCCAAGAGGGCAACATGGGATTGATGCGGGCAGTGGATAAGTTTGAGCATGCACGCGGATACAAGTTCTCAACCTACGCGACATGGTGGATCCGCCAGGCCATTACCCGCGCCATTGCCGATCAAAGTCGCACGATCCGCTTACCTGTGCACATGATCGACACGATGAGCAAAATGCGCACCGCGACTGCCGACTTCGTGCAAGAGTTTGGACGAGAACCCAATCCGGAAGAGGTTGCCGAACGAGCCGGGCTGTCGGTCGAAGACGCCAAATGCATTGGAAAAATGACCCGCCAGCCACTCTCGCTGGATCAGCCCGTAGGCGATCACGACAACAATTACTTCGGAGATTTCTTGGAAGAGCATCGTGACGAAGACCCCCTGTACGACACCAATTTGGAGGCCCTCAGAGAACGCTTGGAATCTGTAATGGTTGAACTGACCTACCGCGAGCGCGAAATCCTGAGACTCCGCTACGGCCTGGCCGACGGCTACACCTACACATTGGAAGAAGTGGGCAAGATCTTCTCAGTGACCCGCGAACGTGTCCGACAAATTGAATCCAAAGCAGTACGCAAACTGCAGTCGCCCTATCGTTCAAGGACACTGTCTGGATTCTTGGATGGCGCCGAACCCGTACCCCATGAACCTCAACAATTAAATGCGGGAATTAAACCCAATAGTTGCACCCAGCAGCACGGACGCACACACACCTAGTAGGCTCCCGCCTACGGGGGCGCGTCAGCTGTACCCCCGGCTGGCGCGTCCCTTCTTTTATTGGCCAATCGACCCAAGTCATTTTGGTGTTCGGGGCCTGACGCTATTTCTATTCATACTAATTGTGCGGCCAATGGAACGGTGCCACGGCCGGCAACATGCTGCTCGATCGCCAAAAACCGGTTGCGGCGTAATGTAGATAGCGTCAAAGGTTTTCTTCTATTAACGTTTTGGCGCCGGAGTGTTAGGATTGGCTGTCACTTAGTTTTGATCAGGTCTAACTTTTTGGCCGAGCGGCTTCTTGGCCGCTTGGGTGTGCACGCCGAAAACTGAGATCTGCCCCTTTCAGTCGTGCGGGTTGCCCATATCTACATAGAAAAATTTTTCTGTGCGGAAATCAGAGCCTCGCTACAGAAAATTGAGATCAAACATGGCCACTATCGCTTCATTAAATCCGCGCGAACGTCTTTTGATGGGGCCCGGACCGAGTACTGTCCCGCAGCGCATCTTGCAGGCGATCGGTGCGCCTACGCTGGGACATCTGGATCCCCAGTATATTGAGTACCTAGACGAAACTTGTCAGATGCTGCGCGAGGTATATCAAACTGAGAACCTACTCACCTTCCCTGTTTCGGGAACCGGCATGGCGGGAATGGAAGCGGTTGTCGTCAATCTGGTCGAACCGGGCGACGAGGTAATCGTTTGCATCAACGGCGTTTTCGGTGGCCGGATGAAAGACAACATGGAACGCGCCGGCGCGACGGTGCATGCGTTGGAGGTGCCGTGGGGTGAAACGTTTTCGCAAGAGGAGATTGCTGCCGCCGTACAGAAGCACCCCCGCGCAAAATTGCTCGGTATCGTGCATGCGGAAACGTCGACCGGTGCTCATCAAGACTTGACCGGCTTGGCAGAAATACTGCACGATGCAAAGATGTTGCTGGCGGTGGACGCCGTCACCTCACTCGGCGGACACGAACTGAAAGTCGACGCGTGGGGCATCGACGCGGTTTACTCGGGAACACAAAAGTGTCTGGCGTGTCCGCCAGGGCTCTCGCCCGTTTCGTTTTCGCCGCGGGCTATTGAAAAAATGGATGCTCGCAAGTCCAAGGTCCAGAGTTGGTACTTAGATGTTTCCCTGCTGAAGAATTATTATATGGGTGGCGCGGGACGTGCCTATCACCACACCGCGCCGATCAACATGGTCTATGCGCTGCGGGAAGCGCTGACGATCGTCCTGGAGGAAGGGCTCGAAAACCGAGTGGCCCGGCACCGCGAAATGCATTTGCTGCTACGCGGTGGCCTGGAAAGACTCGGACTGGAGTATATTCCCCAAAAATCGCTCTACACGCTCAACTGCGTATCGGTTCCCAATGGAATTGACGAAGCGGCGATTCGCAGACAGCTACTCACGGATTACGACATTGAGATTGGTGGCGGCCTCGGCATCTTTGCTGGAAAGGCTTGGCGCATCGGATTGATGGGCCATAGCGCGACACGACGCAATATCAACACCCTGCTCTCGGCCATTGAAAGGTGCTTAGAAATCAAGTGAGCTCTGTTGACGGACTCGCGTCGATTTATCCGCCCGCGCGCTTCCTTCGGGACGCAGCCTTTCAAGCCGCGTTCGAATCGGACGGTCTAACCGCCTTTCGGGCCAAACCACTGGCGGTGGTGATCCCGGAATCATCGGAGGATGTCATTGCCACCGTGCGGTGGTGCCACGACCACGGGGTGCCGTTTGTGGCGCGGGGCAGCGGTACGAGTCTATCTGGTGGCTCGCTGCCCGTGGCCGATGGAATTGTGATCGCACTCAATCGCCTCAACCAGATTCTCGAACTCCGCGCGGCCGAGCGGATCGCGGTGGTACAACCAGGAGTCGTAAATCAGCACGTCAGCGATGCAGCCGCTCCACACGGTTTGGTCTACGCCCCGGACCCCTCGAGCCAGAGTGTTTGCACCATTGGTGGTAATGTTGCCTTCAATTCCGGTGGAGCGCACTGTTTGAAGTATGGCATGACATCGAATCATGTCCTGGGCTGTAAATCCGTACTGGCAACCGGCGAAGTGGTCACGCTGGGCGGTCCCAGCGCCGAATCGGTAGGCCCGGATTTCACAGGTCTCTTCTGCGGCAGCGAAGGGCTGTTTGGTATCGCGCTCGAGATCACGTTGCGCTTGCTTCCCAAGCCAGAAATGTTTCATACGGTTTTGGTAGGCTACCAATCGCTCCAAGCGGCGGGTGATGCCGTTTCTGCGGTCATCGATGCAGGGTTATTGCCCGGCGCACTGGAAATCATGGATGCGCTGGCCATCGAGGCGGCCGAGGCAGCGGTCGCCTGCGACTATCCCGAGGGTGCTGCGGCCGTGTTGATTGTCGAATTGGAAGGGCCTCGTGAAAAGATCGACGTGGAGCGTGAACAACTGGAAGAAGTCTTGAAAAAGACAAACCCCTTCGCGCAGCGCGTCGCCCGCGACGAAGCCGATCGCTTATTCATTTGGAAAGGCCGCAAGTCCGCATTCTCGGCAGTGGGCCGCTTGAGCCCAGATTTCCTGGTCCAGGACGGCGTCGTTCCACGCAACCGTTTGGGCGAGGCCCTCGTGCGAATTGAACAGCTTTCGCAGGAGGCGGACCTCCGCGTCGCCAATGTTTTTCATGCAGGGGACGGCAATTTGCATCCGCTGATCATGTTCGATGGGAAACAAGCTGGTGCGCTGGAGCGGGCCGAAGCATTGGCGGCCCGGCTGCTGCGGCTCTGCATTGAAATGGGCGGTTCGATTACGGGCGAACACGGTGTAGGGATGGAAAAACGGCAATTCCTGCCCGAAATGTTTGACGCGCCAACCATCGCACTTATGGACCGCATGCGACAGGCATTTGACCCCAAACGGGTCTCTAATCCCGGCAAGATGTTTCCCGGCAAGGAAGCGGATGTATTGTCGTCCAGCGGCTTGCATCCGCTGGAAAAAGCGGGGGTGATCAGCCGTGAATAACCGCTTGCTGAAGCCGGCCCATGCAGACGATCTGATAACGATGATGGCCGCAGAAAAATTTGTGCTGCCGGTCGGCAATCGTACCAAGGCTCCGCTCTCAGCCTCCGCGGATGCGGCGCTGATTTCGCTGGGCGCCTTTCGCGGCATCATCGAATACGAGCCGTCCGAATTCACGTTTACGGCCCGCGCCGGAACTCCCATCGCAGACATCCAAACTGCCTTGGCTGAAAAGGGGCAATACTTGCCCTTCGATCCGATGCTTGTGGAAGCCGGTGCGACGATCGGCGGCACGGCAGCGGCGGGCCTTTCCGGGCCAGGTCGTTTTCGCTACGGAGGCATTCGCGATTTTTTGCTGGGCGCTCGCTTCGTGAGCGGCGACGGACAAACGATCTGCGCGGGCGGCAAGGTCGTCAAGAACGCAGCCGGATTTGACCTTCCAAAATTCCTGGTCGGCAGTATGGGCCGCATGGGCGTCTTGCTGGAATTGACGTTCAAAGTCTTTCCAAAACCTAGCGCGCTCCGCACGTTACGGGTGCAGTGTGACTCGCACACGCAAGCGCTGGCGCGGATGGCGAAAGCCGCTTGTTCTCGCTGGGAATTGGACGCGATCGACTATCGCCCGGGCGAGCGATCCATGGTATTACGGCTGGCAGGTCCGGCGCGGGCCATCGAGTCTATCGATCACGAGATTGGCACCACCTGGGGCGAGGACGTTGCCGAATTGCCTCTGGCGGATACCTTTTGGCAGTCGGTCAACGAACTAAACTGGTCTGCGCCTGGGGCGGCGGCCGTGAAGGTGCCCACCACACCGCCGCAGTGCATCGCGTTGCACCAGGGTCTCGCCGGCGAGGAGGCGATCGCAATGCATGGAAGCGTCGCCGGAAACGTCGCCTGGCTGTTGGTCGCCAGCACGGATGGTCTCGCCGCGGTCGACAGGCAACTTCAAGTAATGAACATCCCGGGGCTGGTGGTGCGAGGTACGTATGACACGCCCTATCTCGGCGTCTGGCAGTCGCCAAAAATCCAGCAAGCCGTTCAAGCAGCCATGGACCCGCCTGCCAAGTTTTTGAGTTTGTATCGTCACCCCCGCCCACCGGCCCAGGTGAACTAATGCTACACACCATCCAGGCAGATGACCACTCTCCCATGGGCCAGCGGATGGCGTCGGCGGTTAGCAAGTGCGTCCATTGTGGTTTCTGTTTGGCCGCCTGTCCCACCTACCAGGAATTGGGCCAGGAGGCTGATTCGCCGCGCGGACGTATTGTGTTGATGAAGGAAGTCCTGGAAGGGACGCTGGACGTGGAAACCGCCCTTCCACACATCGATCCCTGCCTGGGATGTCTTGCCTGCGAGCCCGCGTGTCCTTCGGGCGTGGCCTACCACGATCTGATCAGCCCCTTTCGAGCGCTAACCGAACCTGGGCGACGGCGCACGCTTGCCGAAAGGTTTCGCCGCACGCTCGCACAATCGACACTGCCTTATCCTAGTCGTTTTCGGCTGGCGGCGCGCATGGGAAGAATTGCCAAACCACTCGCCCGTTGGTTACCCAAGTCGCTGCGAGTGATGCTCGACTTGCTGCCCGCGAGTTTGCCCCAAAGACAATCTTGGCAGAAGATCAATCCGGCGATCGGTACGCGACGAGCACGCGTCGCGCTGCTGACCGGCTGCGCGCAAAGTGTCCTGGACCCTGACATCAACACGGCTACCATCGACGTACTTACCCGCAACGGCGTGGAGGTGTTGGTGCCGCCTGGCCAATCGTGTTGCGGCGCGCTCAGTTGGCACGTGGGCAACCACCCCCAAGCCCAGGCATTCGCCCGACAGAACCTGGCTGCATTCCCAGAAGACGTGGACGCCATCGTTACCAACGCCGCGGGCTGCGGTTCGGCGATGCACGAATACGATTTAATCCTCGCGGGAACTGGCGATGCTGAACGGGCCGCAGCGTTTTGCCAAAAATGTTGTGACGTTTCCGAATTTTTGGACAAGCTGGGCGGTCTGCAACCGGTTCCCGCGACGGGGGAAAAGTTGCGCGTGGCCTATCACGACGCCTGCCACCTAGCCAACGCCCAGGGAGTGCGGGCACAGCCCCGCCGGTTGCTCCGCATGATTCCTGATCTCGAGCTGTGCGAGATTGCCGATGCGCATCTGTGCTGTGGCTCGGCAGGTACCTACAACATCGACCAGCCGGAAATCGCAGGCTCCTTGGGCGCACAAAAAGTGGCCCACGTGTTGGCAGCCGATCCAGACATCGTGGCCAGCGGCAACATTGGCTGTTTAACACAGTTGCAGACGCACTTGGCCAGCAAAGACTCGCCTATCCGCGTTCGTCACACGATGCAAATCCTCCGCGATGCCTACGCATCCACACCTTGATCTTTGCGCGGTATAGACACTTGTGCCCCGCAGATAGCAGGCTGTCTCCCGCCCAGAATCGAACAGTGGGTGGCGGCTCATTGGGTGGGGCCCAAAAAAACCAAGAAAACCTGCTCGGCACTTAGCTGGCAGCCCGCTCGGAAAAACACTCAATTTCCAGGCGCATCAGTTCTTCCACTACTGCCGCGGCAGACTCCGGCCGTCGGAGCGGGTCCTTGGCGAGCAACCGGTGTACGAGGGAAGCGACCGGCTTCGGCAAGCGGGGTGCTGCATGGCGCACGCACGGAGGCTTCGTTTCACGATGCATGCGGACCAGATCGTCTGGCGCGCTGGCTTCGAAGGGCATCTTGCCGGCGATCATTTCGTAGAGCGTCACACCCAACCCGTAAAGGTCGCTGGCAGGTGCCGCCGCCAGACTCGAGGTCACTGCTTCGGGTGCCGTATATCCAAGTGTGCCAACAACGGCGCGCGACGACCAGTGTCTGGCTTCGGACGGCGCGTGGGCAAACCCTAGGTCGATCAGCGTCGCATGCCCATCGCTCGACACGACAATATTGGCTGGTTTTACATCCGCATGCATCATCCCAGCCGCCTCATGCAATGCGGAAAGCGCCTCAGCCACCTGGCGGATAATCCACAGCATCAGCGGTAACGTCAATCGCTGATTTGGCGAGTGGCCTCCAGCCTGTAAGATTTCGGCCAGCGAATGTCCGTGCAGTTTAGGCGTCACAAAATGGAAAGGAGCCTGCTTGACATTGGCCGACAAAACGGGCAGCAGATGGGGGTGCGAAACTTTTTGACCAAGCCAAGCGGCGCGGCGCTGCATTTCGATGGCCGAACCGTCTCGCCACCACTCCTTGCGGAGCATTTTGATGACATAGCCTGCCGGCTGCTGAGCGTCGGCCTCCGCCGGGCGTGCTTGATAGACGCGCGTAAGATCACTTTCGTGCAGCAAGCGAACTAGCTGCCACGCGCCAATCCGGCCTACCGCCTGGGCAGACTGTGGTTGCTCGGTATCCGCAAAATTAGCGCGGGCCGCTGGAGAAGTCTCTACGAGTGTCATGGCTTTGAGGTGCGTCCTTGCTGCGTCGAGGGGGTGGCTTATCACCCCACCATCGGCTTTTGTAGGGCAAAGCTCTACTCCAGGGGATCTGATAGCGGCAAGGTCCGCCAGAGAATGTTAAGCTGGAGAGAAGAGGCGGGGTTTAACAGGCCGCAGCTGACGCGGTGTGAAAAACCCCTGTCTCGTTCTGCTCCCAAATTAAGGCTGACTTGATGTGCTCAGATTTGGCAGTAGGATTCTCGCCGTGAATCTTTCTTGGGGTACAGATTGGCGTCGTCGGCAAGAACAGTTTTCTGCCTAAGTACGGTTCGCTGTTGACGGTTCGCTCACCTCACCCCAGGTATTTTGCGACCAGTGTGCGGGCGACCGCCGGATCGTCGGTGCCTCCGATGATCGTGCGGCCGTCGGCGAAGATTGTCAGCACATGGTCGTCTACCTCTAGGCGAACGAGAAAGGGATTGCTGGTTACTGCTCCTAAAGTGCGAAGTTTTTCTGCGAGCGCGACCAGGTTCAGCGATTCGTCGGAAGTAGGCAAAATCTGAATCGAGCTGCTTCCGCACAACTGTGTGACCGCAGCACATCGCTCGCCACGCAGCCAGACAAATTGGCGCTGGCCGCAAGTTAAGCAGTCCTCGCGCCGCCCGGAAACCATGCCAATCGAGCGGAAACTATTTTCCCACAGATTGACAAACGTGAGATCCGAATTCAACTGTGCCTGATTGCCGCTCAAAATCTTAATCGCTTCCATGGCTTGTAATGACGCCAGGACACTGACGATCGGCTCCAGCACGCCCGCCGTATCACAAGTGGGCAAGGCGGCAGAGGGTGGCGGCTCAGGTAGAAAGCATGAGAGGCAAGGCGTCTCTCCTGGGAGAATTGCGAATGTCTGGCCTTCTGCGCCCACGCAACCTGCAAAGATCCAGGGGATATTCTGGGCCACCGAAAAATCGTTAAGTAAGTAACGGGTCTCGAAATTGTCCGTCCCGTCGATGAGCAGATCCACGTCGGCCGCCAGCCGGTGGATATTCTCGGCGCGCAGGTCGGCTACTTCCGCTTCAAGAACCACACTGGAATTGACGTCCCGCAAACGGTCCACTGCGGCAACAGCCTTGGGAAGCCGGGCCGACGCGTCGGCTTCGTCAAAGAGGACCTGCCGATGCAGATTATTGAGTTCAACGAAATCGCGATCGACAATCCGCACAAAGCCCGCCCCGGCACGCACCAACGTATCGGCGACAACCGAACCCAGAGCGCCGCAGCCGCAAATCAGCACCCTTCCGCCCATCAACGCTTCTTGTCCCGTCTCACCAAGCGGGGCAAAGCGGATCTGCCGCGCATAACGGCCAGCAGGACCGGTGCCATCACGGGAAGACGCATCATCGGTCATAACAGGGTCCCCAATCTAAGGAAGTAACCCGCCAAATCAAATTGGGGAGCCCATTCTGATTGCAATTGGTCGCAACTATTGCGTTCCGAACCTCGTTGGAAGCCGTTTGCTTCATGCCGTATTCCAAAAACCGGCAGCGGGCAATCAGCCACCCAGGCTGGCGGCCTTTCGCCAGGCTGAAGATCGATCGCATAGAGATCACATGCCACACGGGCTGCGGCCGTGCCGGAGGTGTTGGCCGTTATGCTGAGGGCAATCAACGCTTGGGTCCCCGTCTCACCCGCTGCCCTTGTACGGTTAACTTGATCTGCAGTAAGGATAACGACCAGCACAGAAGCACACCAACTCAATCTGCGCCAGGCGGCAATAAAGTCCGCGCCCAGATGGCGGAGATCGACAACCAGCGGCACGCCCATCCGGCTGGCTGCCGCGCACAGTTCCACACTGGGCGGGTCGACCAGGAGAGCGGTTTCGGCCTCGCGGGCGGCGTCAATGCGTTCCAGGGTTAGTGGCGCCGAGCTCATCCCGCGGAGCACAATCCGGCGCCGATCCAGCAGCAAGTTGCAACCCTCAACTCCCCACTGGCGCAGCCCAACGGTGGCTGCCAGCTCCCGAGCATTGCCCCGCGAGTCGTGCAGCGACAACTGTAGCTCGTACTGAAAAGGCAAGTGCGGGGTCCAGTAGCAAGGTTCGAGCACCAGCACTTGGGCCAGGCCTCCCCGGGAGGGACACTCCGCATGCGGCTTCACAACGTACTCCGCCGGCAAGGTCCGCGCCCACTTGCAATAGGGCCCACGTAAGCGGCCCTCGATACAAACAATGGCTTCGTCTGGATGGGCCTGCAAGTAGACCGTCGCTTCGCTGCGCGCAGTATGTCCAAGACAAAATGCTAAATGGCGGTGGGGCATAACCGGGTAATTACTCCGTTTGTGCGGCGGGCTCGATCGCCAGACGCTGCTGTTCCAACAAGTATTTTCCAGTCACGGAAGTGGGGTTTGCACCAATGTCCTCCGGGGTGCCGCACGCAACAACATTCCCACCCTCGTCACTCGCCCCCGGACCCATATCGATAATGTAGTCGGCTGCTTGTATCAAGAGTAAGTTGTGTTCCACCACGACGAGCGAATGCCCCATCGCAATTAACGAGTCGAAGCAATCCAGTATTTGCAACACGTCTGAAAAATGCAGACCCGTTGTGGGCTCGTCCAGGAGAAAGAGCGTGCGTCCTTTGCGAGCCGCCCCGATGTAGGTCGCCATTTTCAGCCGCTGCGCTTCGCCGCCCGAAAGCGTGTTGGCCGGCTGGCCGAGACGCAAATAATCCAGCCCCACATCAATCAGGCATTTTAGGCGGGAGAGAATCTTGCGCTGGCCACGAAAAAAAGCAAAGGCCTCGCGGACTGTGAAATCCAACACTTCGGTGATGCTGCAGCCGCGATATTTGACGTCCAGCACCTCGCGCCGATAACGGAGTCCCTTGCACTCCGCGCAGCGCATGTAGACGTCGGCCATCAGCCGCATGTCTATTTTTTTAAAACCTTCACCCTCGCAAACTTCACACCGCCCGCCATCCACGTTGAAAGAGAAATGACTGGCCTTAAATCCCTGCGATTGTGCTTCGGAGGTCTGCGCAAACAGGGCCCGAATCGAATCAAACGCTTTGAGATAGGTTACCGGATTCGAGCGCGGCGTACGCCCAATAGGACTCTGATCGATTAACACCACATCTTCCAACTGGCTTGCTCCCTCCAAGGATTCGCAGATCGCCCTCCGGTCGACGTCGATGTGCAAATCACGAGCTACTGCGGGGAACAACGTTTGTTCAACCAGCGTACTCTTACCCGCACCACTCACGCCGGAAACCACGCAGAGTACCCCGAGCGGAAATTCAACATGAATGTTCTGCAGGTTATTGGCCTTGGCTCCCCGCAACCGCAACCAGCCTTGGTCGGTAGCGCGCCGCCGACCTCCTTGCCCGGAGCTGCGGCGGCCCGCAAGCCAATCCCCCGTACTGCTCTCCGGGCAATCCATCATTTCGGCGGGAGTTCCTTGAAATACCACCCGACCGCCGAATTCGCCCGCGCCCGGCCCAAGTTCCACAACCTGGTCCGCCGCCCGTAGCAAGGCTGGATTGTGCTCGACGACTGCAACCGTGTTGCCCCGATCTCGCAACTGATGAACCGCATCGACCAATCGAGGCATATCGGCCGCATGGAGCCCCACGCACGGTTCGTCCAGTGCATACAGCATGCCGACCAGATTGGAGCCCAGTGCCGAGGTAAGTGCGACACGCTGTGCTTCGCCTCCGCTCAGCGTGCGCAGCGGGCGCTGCAGTTGCAGGTAGCCAAGCCCCACACGCTGCAAATACTCGATTCGCGAAACAACTTGTTCCATTGGCAATCGGCCCACCTGCTGTTGCCACGGCGTTAGCTCCGCCGAGCGAAACCAGGTGAGTGCGTCGCGAACCCTCATCGCGGAAACGTCGGCAACGCTGAGCCCTGCCACCCGCACGGCCAGTGCAGCGGGTCCTAGTCGCGCGCCCTGGCAAGCTTGACAGGGATAGTAACTTCGCCAGCGACTCAGAAACACGCGCAGATGCATTTTATACTTGCGCCGCTCCAACCACTGAAAGAAACCGGCCAGGCCACCAAAATTGCGTTCAGGAACACCTTCCTGCAGCAGGCGCAAGTGCTCCTCACTCAATTCTTGAAACGGCACATCCACCGGCAGGTTATAGTTAGCGGCCAAGGCCAGTAACTCATCGAGTTCGTGAGCGTAGGCCGGTGTATTCCAGGGCGCAATAGCCCCGTCGCGGAGCGACTTGGAACGGTCAGGTACTACGCGGTCCATATCGATGTCTACGACGTTGCCAAATCCTTCGCACTCGGGACAAGCGCCAAGCGGATTGTTAAAACTCAATAATTGCGGCTCCGGTGCCGGATAGTCCAGTGCGCACGCTTCGCAGCGAAAAAACTGGCTAAAGCGTCGCCGCTGCCAGAAATGTTCCCCAATGAGTTGGCCATCGGTCAACTCTGCGTCAACAACCCGCGCACCATCTTCCATGATCCAGACAAGACACGATCCACGTCCCGCATCGATGGAGTTTTCCAAAGAATCATACAGGCGCACTAGCGACTCTGGCGACAAACTCACCCGATCGAGCACGATGTCGACGGCGTCGCGTTGGGCCAACTCACCCACTGTGCGCGGCTCCAAATCGATCATTTGGTCGTTCAGCACACAGCGCCGGTAGCCCAGGGCAACTAGGTCGGCCAACCAGGAGCGGTCGTCCTGCCCTGTACTTCGCTGCGCGGAAAATCCGATCATCAGGCGCGTTCCGGGCGGCAGCTCCGCCAGAGCGTGGGCAGCTGATTCTGCCGAATCCTGGTTGACGATCGTGCCGCAGCCATGGCAGACAACCTGCCCAATGCGCGAGAACAGCAACTGCAAATGCTCATTGACTTGGGTTGCGCTGCCGACGGTGGCCCGACTCGATCGGCTGACATTCTTACGCGTAACGGCAACCGAAGGTGGAATCCCGTCAATACTCTCGGCAGCCGGTTTGTCGAGCTGCTTCAGAAACTGGCGCGTATAAGCGGAAAAGCTCTCAATGTAACGACGCTGCCCCTCGGCATAGACCGTGTCCAGCGCCAGGCTGGTTTTTCCGCTGCCACTTACACCGCAAAAGGCGATCAGTTGCCGGTGCGGAAGATCGATGTCGACGTGGCGAAGATTGTTCACCGCGACACCGCGCAACCGGATTTCAGCTCGTCGAGTGGAGTCGTACATGGGACGCGGTATATCGAGTAGCGGCTAGTTTCGCACGAGCGCAAGGATGACGAACTGTTGAGGACAGGCGGCGGAAAAAACTATCGCCACCGGCCGCGTCCCTCCGCAATGCACGGACCACCGTCCCCCACTCCGTTGTCAAATCGCCCGGCCGCCCCAGTCCGAAAATCTGCCTGCCCCCCAGGGCTGTTGTCCTTGGGTCCTCAAGTCCTGCCAGGCTTCAGCCCTCGCGCCCTTTCGACAGGCGGCCAAACGCATTATTCTACCGTATTCTCCCATCGGCGTACCACCCGGAGACGGCCGGAAGAATGTCTGGAAAGCAATGGAAAAACCCATTCTACGCGCTGCTCATTCCGGCCGGCGCTGCGTTTTGCATCACGGCGGTCGCGTATGGATTTATGGCCTTTCAAATGGTCAATGCGGGACGAGCGGGCGCAGCCAAATTTGCGGACCATCCGCTGTTTGTTTGGCTCAATAGCCATGGCACGACACTTATTCTGATTGAGTTGGCCGTTTTGGCAGTCCTCACGGTCGGAGCTATTGGAACTGATAACTGGTGGACAAGTGACGACTGATCCTGAACAAGAGATCGAGCAGTTGCGCATCAAGATTCGCGCGCACGACCGGCGCTACTACATCGATAATGCCCCCACGCTAGCCGACCGCGACTACGACCGACTGCTGGATCGCCTGAAGCAAATCGAAGCGGCGCACCCGCAACTCATCACCCCAGACAGCCCGACCCAACGTGTTGGCGGAGAACCGCTCGGGGAGTTTCGGACCGTGCCCCATGCGCGACCCATGCTATCGATCGATAACACGTACGACGCTGAACATCTCACCAAATGGGCCAAGCGCTGCTTTGAAAGTGTCGATCCTGCATTACAGCGCATCGATGAAAAAATCCGTGAAATCGACACCCTGGAAGAGCGGCTCAAAGGCAAGCGTGACAAGCCCAGCCAAGAAAAACGGCAGCAAGCAAAGGCGGAGCGCGACGCCCTAAGAGCCAAACGGGAAGCACGCCTTGCCGCGGCCGCAGAAGACGGGTACGCGCTGGCCGACGGCTACTTGGCCGAGCCAAAAATTGATGGCGTCGCGATCAATTTGCGCTACGAGCATGGGACATTGGTGCTCGCCACCACCCGCGGCGATGGTAATGAGGGCGACGACGTCACGCAGAACATCCGTCCCATCCGCTCAATTCCGCTCCGCCTCGCTACCAGCACCCATTGGCCGGTTCCGGACGTGCTGGAAGTCCGCGGAGAGATATTTATGACCTCACGACAGTTTGAGAAACTCAACCGGGCCTTCGCCGAGGCGGGAGAAGAGTCCTTCGCCAATCCGCGCAATGCCACTGCCGGCACACTCAAGCAGCTTGATCCGAAGATGGTTGCGGAGCGACCTCTGGAGTTTCTTGCCCATGGCCGAGGTGAATTCGTCGGGCAGCCTTTCCAATTGCATAGCCAATTCTTGGAAGCCCTGGCGGCTTGGGACATTCGGGTCAATCCGGCTGGGTCACATTGCAACTCGATTTATGATGCTTGGAGTTTCGTCACAAGGTTTGAAACCGAACGATTTGATTTGGGATTCGCTGTTGACGGCGTGGTGATTCGCGTCAACCGCTACGCACTACAACGGCAGCTCGGCACCACCAGCCGCTTTCCGCGCTGGTGCATTGCCTACAAGTATCCCGCCGAACAGGCAACCACCAGGCTGCTGCAGGTGGACTGGCAAGTCGGCAAGACAGGCAAGCTTACGCCCCGCGCCACCATGCAACCGGTATTCGTCGCCGGTACCACGGTCCAGCACGCAACACTGCACAATTTGGGCGAGATTGCTCGCAAAGACATCCGGATTGGCGACGCCGTCATTATTGAGAAGGCCGGCGAAATCATTCCACAAGTCGTCCGAGTCGATCTGAAAAATCGGCCTCCTCGCTTACCACCAATCGAGGCGCCGGAAACGTGTCCAGAATGCCAGGGTGAGGTGGAGAGGGAAACCGACGAAAACGACAAGGAAACCGCGCGCTACTGCGTCAACCCTGAGTGCCCGGCCCAGTTACGAGAGCGACTCATCCACTTTGCCGGTCGCCGTCAAATGGACATCGATGGAATGGGGGAGAAAGTTGTCGTGCAACTCGTGGCCACCAGTCTCCTCAACTCTTTTGGCGATATTTTTATGCTCCACGAGAGACGGGCCGAGCTGTTACAGCTGGAGCGGATGGGCGAGAAAAAATCCGACAATCTATTGGCTGGCATCGAAGCGGCCAAGGCCCGCGGGCTCGACCGGGTGTTGGTCGGCCTGGGCATCCGCCACGTCGGCTCCACCGCCGCGCGAGTGTTGGCAGCGCATTACGGCTCAATCGACGCCTTGATGGACGCGTCGGTCGAAGACATGCAGTCCTTCCAAGTCGCTGGCCAAGAGTCCGGCATCGGGCCAGAAATCGCCAAATCACTGCATACGTTTATGCACAGCGAAGTGGGGCGACACGTCATCCAGGAATTGCGCGAAGCAAATGTACGGCTGGACGTGTCGCAGCCTGATGCCGCGCCGCACCATCTAGCCTTTTCCGGAAAAACTTTTGTCGTTACCGGGAAGCTGACGGACTTTACCCGCGACGAAGTCCACGCATTAGTTCAGCAGCATGGAGGCAAAACTGCAAGCACCGTCTCCAAAAAGACGGATTATCTTGTCGCCGGCGAGAAGGCGGGAAGCAAATTGGCGAAGGCGACTCAACTGGGCGTGGCGGTGTTGACGGAGGCGGAGTTCGCGAAAATGATCGAATAGATTGCTTGCGATCAGCTAACGGGGAAACGATTCGTAACGCGCAGGCGCGTCGCCCACTTGCACGGAAAAATAACAACGCTGCCAAACTACCTCAAGTCTCTGCCCGCAAATGTGATAGGTTCCGAAACGCACTCGATTTGTATTGAGTCCGACCCATAAACCACCCACGGAGTTGCCCGGATTACTTGAGCATGGATCGCTGTGACTTTGTTAAATTGGGAGGAGCTGCCGTCGCCGGAGCCGCTTCGGCGACGGCTCTTCGACACACACCAGGCATGCGCGGATTCCGCATCGCCCAGCCCAGCGGAAACCACCGCTTGAGAGTTTTATACCTCGCTTTCCGAGGCACAGAAGGAGCCGATCTTTCTGCCAGCGGATCATCAGGCCCGCAGCCGCATCAGCGCTAACTAGCACGTGACTCAGAGGACAATTGGAGACTCATGTCTACATTCGGTGATGCCTACAATGAGTAACCGCCACATGAGCGATGGCAAGATAGACATCGTGGTTGGCGTGATGAACGCATATCGCATAGCGGTATGCCCCTTCGGGAATTCACCACCGGCTGCTGGGCTGGCCGACGCAGCGTGTCCAGAACGGATAATCTACTAGATCGATCTCTGCAATGCACACAAGCCTCACGTGCCCGGTCGCTCG
Organism: Pirellulales bacterium; assembly: GCA_022448265.1. Taxonomy (GTDB): domain Bacteria; phylum Planctomycetota; class Planctomycetia; order Pirellulales; family Lacipirellulaceae; genus Bythopirellula. The sequence goes on along the minus strand of JAKVCC010000009.1, from coordinate 104,257 downwards.
AGCACAGCGCGGACCTCGGCTGAAATCTCGATTCCCAGCTCTTGGGCGCGCAGGATTAGTTTTCGTGCTTCGTCGCCGTGGCCTGCCTGAAGCAACAGCAGGCCTAGATTGTAGCTCAAATGTCCGGAGTCCGCGTCGACAGCGATGCCCTGGCGATAGATCGCTTCGGCCTGCTGAAGCTTTCCCAGTTGGGCATAGACTCCGCCCAAGTTGGCATAAACTCTCGCCTCCTCAGGCCGCAACTTCAGGCAGTGCTCATACGTGGCTACGGCACGGTCATATTTTGCCAACAGATAAAACGTGTTGGCCAATAACAAGCGGGCTTCAAAATGGTCCGCATCCGTACGCAGTGCAGCGAGCAAATGGCCCACCGCCTTGCCCGGTTGTTCGGATTGCACCCAGGCGATCCCTAGTTGATAGTCGATTTCCGCTACGGGACGCCCCATTTGACGCGATTGCTCCAGCGGGCCGAAGGCGGCCTCCCTATCTCCAATGGCATTGAGCACAGACCCGAGCAGCAGCAGAACGCGCCGATTCTCCGGATTCCCGATCGCCAAAAAATAAGCCAGCTCAACCGCCTGCTGGAACTCTCCCCTACCTACCAGAACCCTGGCCTGATGCATCTCAGCGGCGAGCGAGTTGGGAAAACGCTCTGCCAGGATACCGAACTCGGCCTCGGCTTCGGCCGTCCGATCCTGACGAAAGAAAAATTCGCCCAATTGCTGCCGAGGTGACGCCAAATCGGGCTGCAGTCGAATGGCCTCCCTGATGAAGCGCTCGGCTTGGTCCGTTTCGCCCAAGCGTTCCAAGACGGTGGCCAGGTCGACATGATAGGTCCACTGGTGCGGTGCCATGGAGATTGCTTCTTGCAAGCAATCACGCGCGTCATCCCAGCGATTCGCCAAGATCAGCGCCAGGGCCAGATCCGCACGGGCCGTGTGCGATCGTGGTCGCATGACACGTGCCCGCTCGCCGTACTTCAGAGCCGCCTCGGCATCGCCCTGTTGCAGGGCATGCTGGCACAGCATCGACTGGCACTCTGGCAATTCAGGCGTCAGCTCCGCTAAGGCGACGACCCGGTCGGCTTCTGGCACCGGCGAATCGAAGAGAAAAAATTGCTCGCTGAATACCAGCGTGAGCGCCAGCGAAAAAAACATCGCAAGCTTCAGCGCATGGACCATGGCGGGAACGCGGCGGTCCGAAGTAGCTGTAGCCGAACATTCGTCAACCAAGTTTCGCTGGGTTTTCTTTTCACTTACCTGCCAAATGAAGCCGTCAAAATAAAAATGCAAAATCGAAGAAGTGACAAAAAGGGCGACCAGCCATTGGTAGGAATCGTGGCTACCACCACGAAAGACATATTCATTGGCGTCAACGGTAAAAAAACGAATGGAGCTGTAAGCTGCGATCGCAGCCAAATAGATGCCCAACATCAACCAGCGGTCGCGAAAGAGAAACCCCAATAAACCAAACTTCTGGCTACCTCGCTCAAATAGTCGCCGATTGTAAATCCAAACGATCGCATAATATTGTACGGCGTGATAAATCTCGAACATCGCCAGGCCGATCAGCACATTGGTCGACAATCTTCCTGTGTACCAATAAAACCAGCCCGTGATGCCGATCAGCAGAAGCTTCAGCCAACTGACAGGTTTGCCTTGTCGGCACCTCGAAAAAAAATGGATTGCGTAAGCGCCCAGCACGCAAAACCCTACCGTCGCAACGAGCCAGCGGGCACGCACAATCCATTCGGGACCAAATAATGGCAGGCCAGACTGCCACATGGTACTGACCAAGGCGAAAACTCGCGCGTCACTGAAAACTACGCCCGCAACAAAAACAGCTCCGCAAAGCCAATAGTCTAGCCGGGACGACCAGCGGTCGCCCGTGCCCAGTCGCACGTCATAGATGCGCATGAAACCGTAGGTTTGCATCATGCCATGCCATGTTCCCCACAAAAGTAGAATCAATTCCAAACCATGGAGATGATTCCAGCGCAACTGGAGAGCCGTCTGCAACCACTGCGGCGGAGAAAACAGTAGGGCCAACATAAAGGCCAGAGGCGGCACGAGCAGAAATCGGGTGCGGAACCGCGCGAAAAGCTCTCGATCGCCGTAGGCACGCATGAAGCCGGGCAAATGGTGCCCCAACGAAGCAAAGGCAATCACCGCCAGGGAAATTGCTTCTGGCGTAGACCAGTGACGAGCCACAATGAGTACCACCGGTACGATCAGCACCGGCGTAATGACCAAGTACGACAAATCCCACCATGCAGAGACAATCCACGCCTGGCGACGTGGCAGAGGGGGGGCTGAGACGGGCGAGGATGGCACGAGGATTCTATCTACGAAGAATGGCGGGGAAGTAGTCTCTGCGCTGGTCCCCGCGACACGGTCGTCGCAGCGTTCACCAGAGCTGCTAGGCGTATTCTTGCGGTTTTGCCCCCAACAAAGCAACGTGGGTTCGCAAGGTGTGGCGTTTCAGGCTGTTTTCCTTGGCATTTGGACTGGCTCGGTTTATGCTGAAGGAATGGTGGCTTGGTCTGTCCACCCACCCAACTGGCAGAGATCCGAGGCTCGTAGCAAGGCGAATTCAAATCATGACTAGCTCTCCGAAGTTTTCCGCGTCCTTCGCTGCTGGGGTTCTGATGGCGGCGGTTTTCTCCGCTGGATGGTTGCCCCTCGACGCCCGCGCAGAGCAGGCAGCCGGCACTAATAGCCCGCAACCGGTCGATCTGTTTGATGCCATGGACCAGGGACTGGTGGACGTCAAATTTGTGGCTCGTAATGCCAAGCAGGGGCGACTGGTCTTTACCAACCAGACAAAACAGCCAGTGAGCATTCTCGTTCCCGAAGCCTTTGCCGGAGTCCCAGTTGCCTTTAAGCAAGGTGGTTTTGGAGGGGGTGGCGGAGGCAGAGGAGGTGGTGGCTTTGGTGGAGGTGGAGGTGGAGGTGGAGGTCAGCAATCGGTCGGTGGCGGAGGAGGTAGAGGAGGTGGTGGCTTTGGTGGAGGTGGTCGCGGTGGCGGTGGCGGTGGCATGTTCAATGTGGCCCCAGAAAAAATCGGCCGACTCGACGTACCGCTGCTATGCCTCAATCACGGCTTGCGCGATCCTTCTTCAAGCAAGCCCTATGAGATCCGTCCCATTGAAGATGTTGTTGACAGCCCTGCACTGATCGAAATCGTGAAGGCTTATGCTGATGGCGAGCTTCCCCACGCCGCTTCGCAGGCCGCAGTCTGGCATATTAATAGTCATGTGAGTTGGGTCGATTTGGCGTCCAAATTAACCGGAACCGTTCGGAGTGTCGTGCGCGGCCCCTATTTCAGTAGCCAGGAAATCCAAGCCGCCATGATGCTTGTGCATCGTGCGGAGGCCATGACAGTCGGGCAAGAAATTAAAAGGCGGAATTGGAACCCATCGAAAAATCAAGAAGCATCTCTCTCGACAGATTCAGTCGAAGTGCCCTACGAAGCAAAAGAAACGAAGGCCATTGACACGAAGGCCGAACTTGAAGCCGATGCAGAAGTTGAGGGCTAAGCGACAAGAGCATGGGACAGTGGCCCTTGGCCCATACATTCGACTTTTCGGAAGATGGGAGGACGAAAGGTCCTCTTACCGTTTTGTTAGGCCGCAGTTCGAGCCGATTCGCGACGCTCGGCAAGCAACTTCTGGATTTCTCGCTGGTACTGGCCCTGCTCCGATTTCCACCCCTGCGCCTCTCGGTCGTGCTGCCGTTGTTGGCTATCTAACTCCTTCTCCCGCGCCACGAGTCGAGCCGCGCGCTGCTCCATATCGCGCTCGCACCGCTCCATTCGCTGATCGAGTTCATGCCGACGCTCTTGCAAGTCCTGGTGCTGGCCGATCAACTCCATTCGTACGGATTCCAACTCCTGACGGCGCGTTTGCAGCTTGTCGGCAGCCAACTGGAAATGGTCGGCCAACCGCATTCGGACCTGGGAGATGGAGCGTGACAAGGTGGCAGGCGCCAGCGCCCCCTGGAGTTGCAACCACGTCTCCTCCGTGGCCAGCCGGATTTCGAGCACCTCGCGTTGGGCAGCACCAAGCTCTTCTTGCAGTTGCTCTAGGGCCGCTTGCCGCTGCTCAAGCTCTGCCTCGCGCCGGTCATGACTCTCTTCGCGCTGGTCCAGCCGCTGTGCCCCCTGGGCCTGCTGCTGCTGCACATTCCGCTGATGGCTGGTAACAAGTTTTTCCAGCTCCAATTCTCGGCGCTCCACTTCCGCCTCGCGTCCCGCCAATTGGACCTGCCCATCTGCGAGCAACGACTCGGCCCGCGCAAGATCCGCCTCACGTTTGTCAAACTCGCCTGCTTGCTTTTGCAGATCAATCATTTTCTGCTCAGTAATTCCGAGTCTTTCATAACGCTCCTGCGCAGTTTTAATTTCCTGCTCACGATATTTGAGCTGCCGCAGAAGCTCCTTGTGTTCTGCCTGATCGAAATCAAAAGTTTGCCGTTGCCGGTCCAGCTCAGCACGCAACAACTCCGTTTCAGTTGCCCTGTCACCAAGCCGCGTCTCCCACTCGCGCAAGTCGTATTGCCGCTGGGTAAGCTGCGCGCCGGCAGCTTCGATTTTCTCCGTACGTTCTTGCAGCGTCACTTGATCTTGAGCGAGGCGCTCGAGCTGATCGTAGGTGTCCGCTTCGCGGGCATCCAGCTCGCGCTGCCGCGTTTCAAGCGACTGCTTTGCAGCGCTGAGTTCCTGCTGCTTGGAATGGCAGAGGGCCGTCTCAATATCAAGTTCACTGATGTTTTCCTGCAACTGCCGCTGCGCAATTTCCAATTCGTCATTTTGCCGCGCCGTGTGCTCCCTCAAGGACTCCAATTCCTCGGCACGCGCGTCCAAGTGGGATCCGCTCAGAGCCTGCTCAGCCGGATGCGCGGATTCGTCCAGCTCCACCTCCCGCTGACTCAGCGATTCATCCCGTTGGTCAAGTTCGATTTCGCGTTCTTCCAGCCACAGCCGCGCGTTGCGAATCCGCGAATCGAAATCCGCCTCCTGAGAGTTCAATTGAGCCTGACAACGGTCGAGACCGGCTAATCGATCTTGTAAACGCTGGGCCAGATTGACAGCCTGCCGGGCAATGGCCTCCGGCGGTTCTCCGCCGTTGAGCAATTGGCCAAGCGTCTCTTCCACATCCGAGAGTCCTTGCTCTTGACACTTTGAGTCGCTCAGCTGAGCCTCGGCGGCGACAAGTTTCTGTCGTGGATCCGATCCACCCGGCCTCTGCATCGCGTGGGCTGCATCGATCCGCATTTCGCGGCTTTGAGCCTGGGAGGAGTCGCTAGGATCTTGGGATGCCTCTATTGCCATAGGGATGCCTACCGTTGCACAAGAATCGAATGCCCAACGCGCTCGGGGCAAACGGAATAAATTCCCTAATCGTCCCATCGGCAAAGAGTCGGCCCGAAATTGATTCTGGACTGCATTTTTGCGCAAAACGAAAACAGCTAGCACAACGTCAAAGACAAGAGGGGGCCTGAAAGGGCCATCGGTTGCTAGCAGATTACAAAGCCTAGTGGGATAGAGAACGCAACACGCACGCAGCGCAAAAACACAATGGGCCGGAGACTCTTGTCACCACCCCCATTCGCCGCTACCACAAACCACTGGCTTTACGCCTTTGCGGCATCAATGGCCTCTTGCAGCCGCGCCTTCGGCTGCACACCGACAAAGCGATCTACTACTTCGCCATTCTTAAATACCATCAACGTGGGGATGCTGCTTACGCCATAGCTTTGCGCTGAATTTGGGGCTTCATCCACATTAAGCTTGATGACTTTTGCCGAACCGTCGTTCTCGCCGGCAAGCTCCTCAACGAGGGGGGCGATTTGCCGGCAGGGGCCGCACCACGGAGCCCAAAAATCCACAAGCACCGGATCCGCCGACTGCAAAACCTCGGCTTCAAAATTCTCGTCGTTAATCTCTTGAATACCCATAGCCACTTGAACTCCTGTGTTGTCTCTCCTAAATCCCAATCGTAGTAACGCCCGCCCCAGTCATTCCAGAGCCAGTTCATCAACACGCGGAAAAATTCCGCGCGGTTCATTGCACGAATTCCCTGCGGGGGAAGCACGATAACTGGTCTGCCACAAACTCAGATTATTGGGGATCGTCATGCGACTGTCAACGAAGGACCCAGGATAGCAGTCGGACATTTGATCGACCATAGGTTTGGCCCATCAGGATATTCCAACACGGGGGAAACGAATTATATGACTTCATTATGCTCCTTGGTCACCGAGGCCCGGTCTTTGCACATGGTGCTGGCGAACCGATGAAAATGCCATCCTACGCCAAGGTAGTTTACGAACACTGCCAATCGGGGCGACCCGGCCTTTACGGATAACTGGTCGCCTTCACCGGCGAAACCCTCGAACCCTCGGTTAATTGCCGCACGATCTCCTCGGCACTTCCGGTCTCGGCCAGTATCGAAAGCTGTCGGTCCGCCCAACTGGGCGATCCGGCAATGTGGCAGCACCGCTCGAGATGGTGCTCACACTTCAGATCGGCTGCCATTGGCGTCAGCTTATCTACCAGTTCGTTGACAGCCTGCGCCAAGGTCACAACCTGATAGGAATAGGAATCGACAAGCTGGGCTGCGGTACCAAAACGGGTCGCCCGCCACTTGTTTTGCCGAACCATCATCGGGTGACAGTCATGCTGATAGGTTCCACCGTCAATTTCGTCCGACAGGGACTTCACAAGGCACTGAATTAAAGCGGACACCGCCAGGGTATCTTCCAGATTTCCTGGCATGTCGCACACGCGGACCTCCACGGTCCCAAATTTATGATGCGGCCGCACATCCCACCAGATCTCTCGAATTGTGTTAATAAATCCGGTGCCCACCATGTGGTTCACGAGCCACACGTATTCGCTCCAGTTGCGCATCAAGGTTGGCATACCGGCCGTCGGCAATCCTTCCATGATTTTTGACCGATGCGATTGCAAGCCCGTCTGCCGGCCTTCCCAAAAGGGACTGCTGCACGTCAACGCCAAAAGAGTCGGAAGATGCCTGAGGATGCGGTCGCAGATCATGACCGCCTTGTCGCCCGAATCAACGCCCACGTGAACATGCAAACCAAAAGTAACAAGTCGGCGAGCCAGTTCCTGGAGCAGCTCAACGAGTTGATGGTAACGCTCGTCAGGAGTGACTTGCTGTTCACGCCAAGGCGAAAATGGATGCGTGGCCCCCCACCACAAGCGAAGCCCCACCTGATCGGCAGCGTTCTCCACCATGGCGATTTTTGCTCGCAAATCTGTTTCAGCCTCGTCTACCGTATTGCAAACGCCAGTGATGACTTCCACCACGCATTGCATCAGCTCCGGCTTGAACTGATTGGCGTCGTCCGCCGGCAATAACTTTGCCAGTTCTGCATATGAACTCGATAAGGCCATGCTGCGATGGTCGACCAATCCGAGCTCGATTTCGATGCCGAGCGTCGGCCGCTGGTTCGAAGTAAAGTCGATCGTAGCCATGACAGGGTTTCTTTACGACTTCGGCTCGCAGGCCATGACGACGGTTTGAGCCAGCACCTGCACGCCAATTTCCAGTGCTGCTTCGTCGATGTCAAACTTGGGCGTATGCAGGGGCGTCACAGAGGCCAGATCCGACGCACATCCCAACCGAAACATGGCGCCAGGAACCTTTTCCAAATAGCAAGCAAAGTCTTCGCTGCCCATGCTGGGCCGGGCTATCAGTTTCACGTTATCATTACCAACGACTTCCTCGGCCTCGTGCCAAACCAGATGGGTCAGCTCCGCGTCGTTGTACACCGAAGGGATACTTACGCGAAACGCCACTTCTATTTCGGTCTCCGTGATTTCCGCAACTCCTCTGGCAACTTGCCGAATCTGTTCGATGGTACGGGTGCGAACCTCCGAATCCAAAGTCCGCATGGTACCCGACGATTCAACGGTGTCGGGAATCACATTGGGATTCTCTCCCCCTTGAATTTGACCGATCGTCAAGACCACAGCATCGTGGCTATCGGTGGCGCGCGGCACAAACTGATACAGCGCGCTGATAAGCTGGGCAGCCGCCGCAATGGGGTCTTTCGATTCATGGGGGCGCGCGGCATGGCCTCCCTGACCGCGAATCGTAATCTGCAAAGAATCACAATGGGCCGTCATCGAACCAGATCGCAACGCGATCTCACCGGTCCTCCGCGTGGGATGAACGTGCAACGCAAAAATGGCTTTGATGCCTTCCAGGACACCCATTTCGACCATCTGGGTCGCGCCCAGCGCAGTCTCTTCCGCGGGTTGAAAGATGGCCCGGTAGGAGCAGGGCCATGGACTGAGGCCCTGCTCAACTAACTTTGTCAGCGCTAAAACCGCTCCGTAAACAATCGCAGCATGTGCATCGTGCCCGCAAGCGTGCATGACCCCTGAATTCGCACTCCGATAGTCGACTTCCTTTTCGTCCTGAATCCGTAGTGCATCGATATCCCCGCGCAGCGCGATCCGCGGCTCCACCACTGACTTTTCCTTTCCGACGCCAGCGACAACGACGCTGTCTGCGACAACGCCACAGCCCTCGGGGCCCATCCGCACGTCAAGATTCTGTTGACCTAGCAACTGGTACAAATACAGGCTGGTCTGCAATTCCGCACCGCTCGGTTCCGGATGTGCGTGCAGATGGCGACGAAGTGCGACAATTTCTGGAGCGCACTCCAAGACGATCGAACGGAGCTTCCCTTTCCAATCCATGAACCTTTCCAATCCAGGATCTACTGAAATCCAGGAAGCCGCTAAAGCCCCTGGGGTAACTAGTGCTTCCAAGTTCACGGATACCCATGAAACCAGAACACCCTACCCCTGCACAAACTCGGGCACGACCAATTCCGGCAGGATGCCCTGCTCGTATCCCATTGCCAGAAACTTACTAACGGCTGCTCGTCCCTGCGGGCCAAAATCGAGTGTCCGCTCGTTGACATACATCTTCACGAACTGATCAGCTTTTTGCTGGTCCAGATCACGACCGTATTGCAACGCATAGGCTAAAGCCTCGCTGCGATGATCTAGCCCATACTGAATACTTGCGTGGAGCAATCGCTGCACATCGGCAATCGTTTCTGACCCCAGATCCTTGCGAACCCCATTTGCGCCCAGGGGCAATGGCAGGCCATCAGAAATCTTGTGCCACCAGACTCCCAGGTCGACCACCAAACGCAGGTCGCTGTCGCCGTAGGTGAGTTGCCCCTCGTGGATAATCAGGCCGGCATCAATCGCCTCGCCGTTATACGTCCCCTGCTTGACAGCCGAGATGATTTCGTCAAATGGCACCAAGACGTAATCAAAATCTTCGCCCAGACAAAGTCGCAATGCCAGGAACGCGCTGGTCAGCTTGCCCGGCACGGCGATGCGCCGGGTGGCCAGATCAGATAGGCCACACGCTTCGCGGGCCACGACCATGGGACCATAGCCTTCACCCATGCTCGCACCACAACTGCAAATCGCGTAAAAATCGTGCAAGTAGGCGTAGGCGTGAATACTGATCGCCGTCAGCTCCAAATCGCCAGAGAACGCGCGCTGATTAAGCGTTTCAATATCGACCAGCTCATGCGTAAACTGGTAACGCCCTGTGTCTATGTGCGCATTTGCCAAGGCGTGGAACATGAATGCATCGTCCGGGTCAGGGCTATGCCCCACGCGAATAAGTTGTTTCGTTTGGGCTGTGGTTTGAGCAAATGTCACGAGATAGGTACTCCTGTTTGCGAATCAAGGACGCGTCCTGGCGTTAAAAGGACACGGCCTCAAAAAGGCGCCAGCCCATTGCTGCCCCTTCAAATGATAGGCCCGAATTGATAAGCGCGTCAATTGCCGGCAGTTCACGATTTGAAGAGTCAACCGCAGAAGGTGTACCCAGTTCACAAAATGAACAAGGGCATCAGCCTAAAATCCTACTCAGCCGATGGGGCTAGCCGTGAGTAGCACCACAACAGATGCGGCCATACCGAAAAAGCCTCAGCCGACAGCTCAACTCCTCGCTGCCCAATCACTACGCCTCCAGCGAAATGCCTTCGATGAACATTCTGGAAGTCCATCGCATATGGGGCGTGCCGACCCGGGACGCGATCATCAAATTTTCTTTTTTGGACTTTCTGCACGTTAAAGTCCGGATCTTCCGGATGCAGTCGAGTAAAGACAGGCAGCTTTGCAGCTTAGCCCAATCCTTATCAAAACGGCTAGCAGTCACACTGCGACCCAATGCACGCGATGCTGAACGCACTGCCACTGGACAGACTTTTCGTCGCCCCGTTACATCCGCAGGACGGTACACTCCAGAGCTTTCGTAAAAGCAGCCCTTTTCGTGGTACGCCAGAATTGCTCCACGATGCGGCTACTGCAAATCAACCGATTCGCCATTGGTGTCCAAGAGCCGGGCGTCGTTGGGATTGAGCATTGCAGCCTGGCGGTTTTCGCGCTGGATCGCCTCGTAGACTTCGCGGCGATGGACAGAGATCTCTTTAGGCGCGTCAATCCCCAGCTTCACTTTATCGCCGCGCACATCGACAACGGTGATGACGACGTTGTCGCCAATGATAATGCTCTCGTCGCGTTGTCTCGACAAAACCAGCATCCGTCTCTCCTGGTAGGGCCGGCCATTGCCCGCCATAATGATTTGTGTTATTCCGGAAGTGCTACACGCTGCTCAATTTTTTCTGGCCAGATTAATACTCTCAGGCAGTTTTTTTCAAGGCCATCGACGGATCGTTTAACTGAAACTGTATCGGATGAGCATCTTTGGCCACGACCTGACAGCCACGACGCTTCTCCACATTGATCACCAGCGGAGCACGCAAATTGAGCGTAAGCCCTGCATCGTTCCGGCTGGCAATCACTGCAACTTCTGCATCACCAGTCGTCGTCAAATCAAGCGATCGCAAGTCATCGCGATCTACACGTAGTTGGTAGTCCGGGACAAAACGCCTTGGGCTCACCACGCCCAGCGCGATATGCCCCTGCTCGGCACTCTGCAACCAGCCCAGCGCGGGATTCTTCGAATCGGTCAACACAACCCAGGTCCGACAATCCTCCAAACCGATAAGACCGTTTGCAAAGAGCAATTCATCCACCGGCTGGACCGACAAAGTCCCAAATCGTGTGGTGATAATATCCATGGGCCTGCCCACGCCTTCCTTGACTTAGCTGCCTCATACTAAGGCAAAATCAAGCCCATCGAGGCACTCCCAGCGCACGACGAACCCGTCCCATAAGACTCATCGTCTCAGGGCGGATGGGAAAGCCAGCAAAAATGGCGAGGTTCGAAAAAGCCCGTTCCGCGACCGGCCGCTGGCGCTGGTCAAGCTGGCGTCCGTATCATGGCCAGTGCCTCGCACAATCGGATGATCGTCGCAAAAATGCTGTCGATTTCCAAGTAATTGCGGTCGGCACCGGTAACGTTGATCGTAAAAGAATCGCCCGTGCTCGCCCTGATCACCAAGTCGACTGCAGTCTACTCGGTAAGATAAATGCTCAGAAGTCGATTGCCCAACAAGAACACGGTACGAACGTAGCCCACTAAAAAACTTACCTCGTCGCGCCAATAATCTCCGCCGCTCCCTGGCTTAGCAATTGCTCGGCAACTTCTTGCCCCACGCTAATCGCCGCCGCCAAACTGCCCGTGGCCGAAGCCCGCAAGACTTGTGTTCCAGCCGGGTTGGCCACCAGCCCATCGAGAACCAATCGACCGCATTCTAACCGCCCCCAGGCCCCTACCGGTGCCGAACAGCCGCCATGGAGTCGTGCCAACATCGCTCGTTCGGAGGCAGTGGTCTGGCGGGATGAATCGTCGTCGAGCTGAGCAAGGCTCTCCCGCACGGTAGCGTCCTGGTCGCGACATTCAATCCCCAGCGCCCCTTGCCCGGCCGCCGGCAACATACGCGGCGGCTCAAGTAGTTCGGTGATTCGATCGTCGAGGCCCAATCGCATCAGGCCAGCAGCAGCGAGAATGAGCGCATCGTACTCGCCCTCGTCCAGCTTGCGCAAGCGGGTGTCGACGTTACCACGAATCGGGACAATCTGGAGGTCGGCGCGCAGGTGTTGAAGTTGGGCATGACGACGCACGCTGCCAGTACCCACCCGCGCCCCCCGCGGCAGCCCGGCGAGTGTCGAGGCGAGACGGGTGACTAAGGCATCGCTGGCCACCGCACGCGACGGCACAGCAGCCAACGTTAAACCGGCTGTTGTCTCGGTGGGCAGGTCCTTGAGACTATGCACTGCCACATCCACGCGCCCATCCAGTACAGCTGCCTGGATTTCTTTGGTAAAGACTCCGGGCTGTCCCAATTCAGCGATGGGATCGCTTTGCTGCCGATCACCAGTAGTAGAAATCTCAACCAACTCGGCGCCGATTCCCTGTTGGCCTAGACGCTGGGCAACCCAATGGGCCTGCCATTGGGCCAACTGACTGGCGCGCGTTCCGATACGTAGCGGGGCGATGGTCACTATGACCTCAGAAAGGGAACTCGAAAGGGGGACTCGCGAAACCAGTCATCACCGTAGACTCTTCCGATAGCAGAGGCAATTGTTGCGCAACCGCAAACCTGGGTAAAGGATCCGGCCCATAGGGCCCGCCCGAATCAGGATTCACCCTGCGACGCCCCCAACTCCCGCTGCGAACTTGCCAGCGACGACACGCCTGGGAGTACCCGGTCGCGGTCGGCCAGTGCCTCGGCAATCTGCTGAGGCGGGACAACAACGCCGCAACTGACAATAAACTGAAATGCCTGGTCAATGGTAATATTAAGGTCCACCGTCTCGCTCTTTTTCACGGTGACGGTAAACCCGGTAAACGGCATCGGCGAAGTCGGCACAAGCACTGAGAGAACAGGTTCATTGGCTGCGCAGCGAACGTCAAGCAGGCTCTCACCGGTAACCATCGCCAAGGTCCAAATCCCCTTTCTGGGATACTCAATAGCCACCACGCGTGTGTATTCGATTTCGCGTTCACTGAACATGAAGTCGGTCACCTGTTTGACCGAGGAATAAACGTTTCTTATCAGTGGCAAACGATTAATAATGCGTTCGAACTGCATCCAAAAAAATCGGCCCACGCCGGCCGCCAGGAATTTCCCCAGCAAATACAGGACCAGGATGAAGACGCATAAAAAGATTGGAATGACGATGTGCCGGCGCAAGAAACGACACTCGACATACGCCTTGACCAGTTCATTTGCTGTCGGCGGTAAAGGCCTGCCTGTTTCCCGGCGGACGAAGTTGACGTAGTCGGTTGGCACCGCAAAGCCGTCTTCGATTCGCTGAAACGGCAGCGCCAGCGCCTCGGAACTACGGTCACCAATCTGATCGGGAGGGAGACTATCCGTCGAGACGATTTCGCTTTGGAAGTGGGCCAGGAGCAACCGGCGGGCAAAGCCTTCGAAAGGCTCCAGCAAGTAATTCGCAACCGTGTTGCCCACCCAGAGCAAGATCACAATCGTAAGTAGCGGCGGCAAGAGGACGGCCAAACCGCGCAGCACGGCACGACGGAAAGGATCGAGCGCACGCCGCTTCTTGCCAGTCTTTGCTTCGGGAATGTCCATGGGCAACTATTCTGCGTCTTCAAAGCCACTGTGGCAAGACGAAGTGCAATTCCTAAACCCTGCGATGGGTCGCGTCACGACCATAATATCAGACGAATTGGATCGTCGAAAACCAATGACAAGACGGTCCGTCAGTCACAAGATCACGAAGAATCGTTCGCCCAAAATCCGGGGCTTGAAACTAGTTCTAGTAGTTCGGTGTGCGCCCAATGACCAACACGGTCACTTTGCTTGCTCCGCAACGTTTAAGGACTTTGGCAGCTTCACTACACGTAGCGCCTGTAGTCAATACGTCGTCAACCAAGAGCAAGTGCGCGTCCTCTAAAGAATAGCCCGCGTCTGCGCTGATCTGGCCCTGAATATTTCGAAATCGTCCAGCTCGCGATAAACCCAGCTGCGGACTCGCCTTAGGGGACTTTTTGAGCAGGCCCGTAAAGGCCGGAACGGCCAGCTGGCGGCTGAGCACAGTGGCCAAGGCGGCGGGCGGATTTGTGCCCCGCACCATGCGGCGCCAGAATGGCATGGGTATCGGCACGATCCCGTCAAGTGGCAACGATCTGAGTGTCTCGCTCAGGTGGGAATGGACCAGTCCACCTAGCGCAGAGGCCAACAGTTCCCCCCGATCCTTTTTCATCCGCAGCACCAGATCGCGTAGCAAGCCATCATAGCTGCCCAAGCAGATGACGCGATCAAAGGCCAGCGTTCCGCGCTCGCACCGACTGCACGATGCGACGTTCTTGGGCAATTCAGGAACACGAGCTGCACACCGCTGACAAACCGGCCAACGGACCAGCGGCAAGTCGTTGACACACTCCTCGCAAAAACCTCGATGCGCACTGCTTGGCATCAATTCGGCACGACAAGCGATGCAGGTCAGCGGAAAAAGAAGCTCTTGCGCTCCCCTACCAATCGCACCAAGCCAACTTGCACCTGTCTTTAACAGAGCCAACATAGGCGCGATTCCTACACGACGACCAGTCAGTGAAAGGGAGCTCAACACTATAGCCGATGCTAGCATGAATGGGCAGTGACCAACTGTCCCTTGACCCTGGCAAACGGTCGTCTGTAGTCTTTGCCACCGAAAGTTCTGCCATCCTACTCCGGCCGCTCCCGCGATCTGCGCATGAAAATCCTCGACCGTTACCTGTTGCGGCATTTCATGCAAGTCTTTGCGATTTGCTTTCTCAGCCTGATGGGGCTGTACGTTGTCATAGACGCCTTTGGACATTTGGACAGATTTTCTAAACACGCCGAAGAAAGCGGCGACCTACTCAACGTTATCTGCAAGTATTACGCCTACCAGTCGCTCAACTTTTTTGATGATACAGGCGGCATTTTGGCAATGATCGCAGCCATGTTCACGGTCACCTGGCTCCAACGGCACCAGGAAATGACGGCCATGCTAGCTGCCGGAGTATCCAAAACGCGGATAGCGATTCCGTTGGTCTGCGCGGCGATATCGGTAAGCATGCTGGGTGTTGCCAATCGCGAGATTCTTATTCCCAACTTTCGGGAAGAACTCAACCGCAACACGAAAGACCTCGATGGAATGATGCCGCGCGACTTGGAGGCGCGTTTCGACACCAATGACATTCACATTGGTGGCGAGGCTCTGGTGGCCCATTCAAGGCAGATCAACAATCCTATGTTTGTATTGCCCAACCGACTCGCCCGCTACGGTAAGCAGCTAGCCGCTGAACACGCATTCTATTTGGACGCAAATCCGGAGCACCCCGCAGGCTACTTGCTCGATCAGGTTAGCTCTCCCACAAAGATCGATGCGCGACGCTCACTTGCATTGCAAGATCAACCCATTCTGCTAACTTCGATGGACGCACCTTGGCTTGAGCCCGGGCAAGCGTTTGTTGTGTCGGGATTGCCGTTCGAACGTTTGGCCAAAGGTTCGTCCTGGCATCAGCATGCTTCGACCCGCGAAATCGTCACCGAATTGAACGATCCAACCACCGACGTGGACGCCCACGTGCGCGTCGCCGTGCATTCCCGTCTAATGCAACCATTCACCGACACAACTCTACTGATGCTCGGATTACCGCTGATGTTTTCGCGCCGGCAGCGCAATGTATTTTTGTCGATCGGAATTTGCCTGCTAGTCGCCGTAACATTTTCTCTAGTCATCCTGACTTGTCAGTCCTTAGGCGGGCTCAGCCTGCTGCGCCCCACACTGGCTGCCTGGCTACCGATCCTGGTCTTTTTGCCGATTGCTGTGGGAATGAGCCGAACGTTGCAGACATAAAAGGAGTGGGAAGCGGCGCGCGAGAAGGAGACGACATTTGTAGGCATTGCGCCAGTCGACCCTTGTGGGCCTGGATCCTCGCGTCTTGCCCGCTCACACTTCGCCCCACGGTGCTCTCCGAGGTTGCAAAAATGTGATCAGCCTGCCATCCTGGCGTAGCACCACTGTCCGGTCTACGTTTTACCCTCAATTCTTCTTCGACCCAAAACTGGAAAGTCTATCGCCATGAAAGTTGCCACAGTGACCACCACCAAAGGCGAGATTCGCCTGGAATTGTTCGCCGACAAAACATCCAAGACCGTCGCCAATTTTGAGAAACTCGCCAGCGACGGATTTTACGATGGCCTGACGTTTCACCGCGTCATCGACGACTTCATGGTGCAAGGGGGCTGTCCAGACGGCACCGGGTCGGGCGGCCCCGGATATCAGTTCGAGGACGAATTTCATCCCGATCTCAAACATGACGGCCCCGGGATCTTGTCGATGGCCAACGCGGGCCCCAACACCAACGGATCCCAATTTTTTATCACCCATGTCGCTACTCCCTGGCTCGACGGCAAGCATTCCGTCTTTGGCAAAGTCATTGGCGACGGGCAAGACGTGGTCAACGCGATCGCACAGGGCGACAAGATTGAGAAGCTCGTGATTGCAGATGAGTAAGGAGTCAACACGCATTTCCAGATGAGTTACCCCACTTTGGCATGTGCTTTTGCGGCAACCCTTTGATAACAAAGGGATTTGACACATTTCATGCCACAGTGACAGGAAAACTCAATGGATGACGCAAAAAACGATACTTTGCGAATCCGTTTTGACAGCCGCTTGAGGGCAAATTTCTTAGGCAGCCAAATCACAACTAACGCCAAGCTGCTCGCCTACCGCAAACTTGATGAAGCGTTTGCGCTAACTGGAATGGTTCAAGACACGTTCCAGGGAATTCGAATCGGTAGCAACAAACAACACCAGCTTCTGCTGTTACGGCGGCAGTCGATTTGCAGCCGACTGGCAGGTTATGAAGACGCGAACCATGCCGAGCAGCACTGACAATCCTCAACCGCTACAAAGTGATCAATCGGGACGTGTAGGATGACCGCTTTTTTCGTATGATCAGCCGGTTCCTAGCCCGTTGCTATTCGTGTCGCAGGGCTTCGATGGGATCCAGGCTTGCTGCGCGGAGGGCTGGGTAGACACCGAAAAAGATTCCCACAAGGATCGAAATTGTAAACGCCAAGGGGATGGACCAATTTACCACCACGGGTTGAACGGTACGAATCAGATCTGGCAAACTTTCCATGTGGACGGGAAACCAGCGTTCAAGGGCACTGCGTATCAATGCGGATAGCGGCCGGCAAGCAAGGCCGCAGAGAATACCGAGCATGCCTCCCGCCACCGAGAGGACGGTACTCTCCGCCAGGAACTGTCTAGTAATGTCGCCCCGCTTGGCTCCCAGCGCGCGGCGGATGCCTATTTCGTGGGTACGCTCCGTAACGGTAGCGAGCATAATATTCATGATGCCGATCCCACCGACGACCAGCGAAACAGCAGCAATCATCCCCAAAAACAAAATAAACATGAGTCGCGTCGTGTTCGCTTGTTCGATCAGTTCCAGCGGTACCGTCACACCAAAGTCGGCAAGGGTGTGTGATTGAGCAAGGGTGTTGCGAATGATGTCGGCCGTCTGCAAAACGTGGCTCGGCTGATCGACGCGGAGGGTAATTTGACTAATTTCTTGAATATCGCGTTGAAACTGGCCGGGTTTGGTAACAATTGTCATGTCGCCGATGCGGCGCCATAGTGTTGTGATCGGCACATAGACATCGCGTGAATAATCCTCTGCGGCAAGCGATCCACCAATACCTGCGGACGGGGCCCGCGAAACCATGACGCCGACGACGACGTAAAACTCTTTGTCAATCATGATCTTTTTCCCCACAGCGTCACCACCGGGAAAGAGTTTCACAGCCGATTCAGCGGCCAGCACGCAATAGTTACGTTCACCGTCGAGATCCGCGTCGGTAATAAATCGGCCTTGGTCCTGTTTCAAAGCTGTCACCTCGGCATATCCCGGTGTGCAACCAACCAAACGGCCTTCAAAATGCCGCGTCTTAAAACGAAATTCCTGGGAAAGCACACGAATCGGAAAGGCCTCGTCGATCGTGGGAACCGTCGCCACCAGGCAAACATAATCATTGCGCGTGAGCCCATAGCCGCCGTCGGCCACCTCATCACTCGAGGGCTTGATGGTGCGAACGATAATATTCTGCGCTCCAAGGCTCGCGATCTGTTCTTGTGCCTTTTGGCCTATACCTTCGCCGATCGCCAACAGCCAGATCACGCTCGCAACGCCAATCAAGATCCCGAGTACAGTCAGAGCTGAACGTAGCGGGTGCAGCAGCAGGTTCTTGACACTCAGTTGAATGGTTCGCAACCAGGTTGTCATCACCGGCGCCTTTCGTCTGATAAAATCTTCCCGTCTCGCAAGACGATGGTGCGCTGGGTCTGCTCCGCAACATCATGCTCGTGCGTGACCAGAATAATCGTGCGGCCCTCGCTGCTTAAACCGCCCAACAATTCCAAGATTTCGCACGTCGTTGTCGAGTCGAGATTGCCAGTCGGCTCGTCGGCCAGAATAAAGCGCGGGTCGTTGACCAAGCTGCGGGCGATGGCAACGCGCTGCTGCTGACCACCGGACAGCTGCGCCGGACGGTGATCCAGGCGATCTCCGAGACCAACTTTTTCAGCCAGTTCTAGACACTGCCTGCGCGCCCGGGGTGTTCGTCGACCACTGTAGTAAAGCGGCACTTCGATATTTTCCAAGACGGAAAGTGCCGGCAACAAATTATACGACTGAAAGACAAAGCCGATTCGCTTAGCCCGGATCTCGGCAAGCTCATCGTCGCTGAATCGGGAAACGTCGTCCCCGCCCAACAGAAAACGTCCGGAAGTGGGACGATCGAGACAGCCAAGCAGGTTGAGTAATGTGCTCTTCCCGGATCCGGAAGAGCCCATTATCGATATGTAGTCGCCTGTGGGGACATCGAACGTTACGCCGCGCAGCGCACGTACCGTCTCGCCACCCAGAACATAATCCTTGTGCATGTCCTGGACGCGGGCAGAAAAATCAGCTTGGCCAAGCATGGTCAACGGATCAGCCAACCCGCTTTCGCCGCCTGAGAGCCAGCCAGATCGATGGCATCGGCCCCGTCGACCTCCCGCGCCGCCACAGCCTGCTCAGCCACTTTTTTTTCCTGGGGAACAGCCCGCTGCTGCTGTTCGGGTGGCAATTCTGGCAACTCAACCTCGCTCAGATAGCGACGAGGATTCAACGCGACCCGATCGCGCTCTTGCAGCCCTTTCTCGACAACAAAAAACATGTCATTGGTCGCGCCACACACGACTTCTTTGGCCAGCCATTTTCCCTCGTCGTGCGTCAGGCAGAAGTACTGCGGGCCGTGCGCATATACAGCCTGAACGGGTACCAGCATGGCATTGGGTATGCGCATGCACTGGATCGTGACCGAAGCGGTCATGCCAGCTCGCATTCCAGCCGGAGCGTGCTCGATTTCTATGAAGGCCTTGTATTCCTTGACATTGGCCTTACGCCACCCACTCGGCTCGGCATACTCACTGAGACTCTCCACCACTCCCATCAGCTCTAATTCGCCCATGCCAATGGGAGCCACTTTAGCCGGCATGCCCTCGGTCACAAACTGGATTTGCGACTCGTTAATCAAGATTTCGACCTGCATCGATCCCAGATCGGGAAGGTGGATAATCTCCTGCCGTTCTCGCACGACAGCCCCTTCTTCGACAATAAAGTCATTGTTTCCACGCCGATCGCGCTGGTGGGCGTACTTAACAATACCGGCGCGAGGCGCCAGAATCGTACACAGGGCAATTTGCTCTTCAATCTCGCGCAGCTTTTCCTCTTCCAATTCAAAGCTATTCTTGTCTGCTTCCCACTTGGCCTGGGCGATGAGAATATTACTTTCCAGCTCTTTGGTCGTCTTCAATTTTGTGAACTCGTCGAGAACTCTTAGCTTGGTCTTCGCTGCCTCGAGTTCTTTGACTGACTTGTCGACGGCAAACTTATCGGCCTCCAACTGCAACTCGTTGACATAACCTTTGACCGCCAGTTTCTTACTGTACGCGTAATACTCCTTTGCCCGGTTGAGGTTTTCTTCCGCTACAAAGACTTCGCTCTCGATCGTTTGTCGTTCCTGAACGTAGGTGCCTTCCAAGTACTCGCGTTCTGTAATAAGGGCTGTTTCGTAGACATTCTTCGCTTCAATCACACGCGATTCCACTGTATTGCGATTGATGCGCTGACTAGTCCGCTCTTCTTCGAGCGCCGAGGAGTCCAGCTCAACCAAAAAGTCGCCTTCCCCTACCTCCGTTCCCTCGGGTGCGATCCGCATGATGGCTAAGCCCGAAGTGCCCTTGTTTTTAACGCTGGAACGAATGGCGGTCACACCCGCTGATTGAACTTCACCCCGTTCGGTAACAGCCAGCACAAAAACGTCGCGGCCTACCGAATGCAAGATCGCGCCGCCACTACCATCGTCGCTCCTTTGTGCATTCCATCGCCAGGCAAAGCCCCCGGCCATCAAGAGGCCAACGAACAGCAACAGCAAAAGCACAGTCGTCTGCAACGCCCCTCGGCGCACTACCGACAAATGAATGTTATTGAACATGGGCGTTTTCTCGCAACGAATCCTTTAACTTGAGATCTGCGTCGCCGACCGCTTTCATTATAGATTCTGCACTGGGAAATGTCAGCTTGCTGCCCGTTCCATCACCGTCTGGGTCCGCCGGGGGCGGCAGGAGTTCCGATTCGTGAAAATCGGAATGCACCTCTCCGAGGGTAACCCGCTCGCACACTTCCGCAGACAATCCTAGATCGGCCGAATTGATCGGCAGGTCGATCAAGTACGTTTCCAATGGCATGCTATTCTCGATCCGCTGGCCTTGAGGAGTCAGCTCCATGATGCCCAAGTCGAATTCTAGATTCAACCGCTGCACCTCGTAGTTGACCCAAACACTGAGAAAATCGTTTTGCACATTGAGCAAATCAGACAGTGATTGCACCAGGTCGCGGGCGGTCGTGCTGCCGAATTGCGACGTCTCACCCGGCTTGGGAGGTTCCGAGAGACGTAGTTGAGTCAAATCGACTTGGGAGATGGCCACTTGGACAGCTGCCCGCCGCAATTCAAAGTTGACCTCGTTCAAACGCATCTGACGCAAGGTACTCCGCAAGTCCTGGTAGACACGGTCGCGAAACTGGTAATAGTTTCGACGGGCTTGTTGGTATTCGATCAACGATTGACGATACACGTTTCGCTCTGCAAGGCGGGTAAGGGGCGCGTCGAATTCCAGACCCAAACGCAAGCGGCCGTTGCGGCCATTGAGCCTGAAAGGGTTGTCTCCAACACTACCCAAGTCTCCACTGAAAACAACGTCCAGATTACTAAGCAAATCGTTGCCGTTGAAATAGATCAAACGCCATGCGTCCACCAGACTGGCCCGCGCGTTTTTCCAGTCGCGCCGGTAAGCGCTGGCGATCACCAGCGCTTGCGCGGCACTGAGCTCAACGGGCGAGAAATTGACTGCTTCCAATCGCACACTCGCCTGCAAAAGCGACAGTTCCAAAAGGTGTCCCGACAATTGGGTCATCCCACGGATAAGCTCATCCAGGGTTTTGGCCTCGGTTGCCGCCGCCCCCACAGCTACCCGATTGAGCTCCAGCAAGGCCTGTGCGAGTCGGCTCTCCAGTGCCACCATCTCCCGGCGGCGCGCAGCGACACGAGTTTCAAATTGCTCGGAACTGAACAATTGCGGGTCTATGTTCGCACCCTGCACTTCGGGGCGGTCGGAAAGCTGCCGAAGAGTATCGCACCGCCGGGGTACGGCAACTTCCAGTTGACCGAAATCGGATTTGACTGCGGCCATGCACTCTAGGGTAGCGGATCGAAAACGACTGGCGTCGGTCAGAAATCGCTTGAGATCGGCTTGCCCGTCGGCGGACAAGTCCTGATGGGCGGGGGCCAATTCGCCCACAACAGGCCGGTCCAATGGGTGAACCTGCAATTCACGCAGTGCAACCAAGGAATCCGCAATCTGCTGTTGCAATTGTTGGAGTTCCGGATCGAGCAAGTTGAAACGGTCGAGTAGCGGACCGCTGATTTTCATTTCGAGCTCGGGAGGAAGACCGATAACAACCTTAAACTCGTCCAACGTGCTTCCATATTGGGCCTCCGACAACAGAAGACGGCTCTGCGCGTTGTAGAGCGCCTGGCGTGCCAAATCAACTTGAAAACGGTCGATACGGCCCGCTTCATTAGAAGCGCGTAATTGATCGACACTGTCGCGCAAGGCGACCACATTCCCGCGCTGATTCTTCAGGACTTGGGCCGTCTGCAAGAGACCAAGATAACCGCCCGCTCCTTGGGCACCGGCCCCCCCGCTCCCGCTTGCTCTCACGCCCACGCGTCCAAACCCGCCACCGCCAACACCGCTAAACCCTTCCAGTCCGCTTCCGCCAAAGAATCCGCCACGCCGTGAAGGACCGCGGCCAGGATCGCTACCGGTGACGATATTTAAATAAAAGCCTCGCTGAAATCGCTCCATCTGCCGAACGTTAGCCAGCAGGGCCCGTTCGCTAATTGTCAGGCGTTCCAACACGCGACTGCGCCCGCCCGCTCGTAAGAGAGGCTGCACTAGAGAAAAATCAAGCAGCGTGCTGCCCGAATAGTCGTCGGGTCCGGCGAACTGCCAAACCAACGAATTGGCCAGACCCACCACTAGTTCACCGCCCGTAGCGGTCAGCCGACTGGCCCGCAGCCGGTTGCCCGAACTGAGCGGCGCCACCTCGAAGCCCGTGGAAGATTGGCCGGTACCCGAACGCTCTCGACCATCTGCCGTCACGAAAATGCTCGAGCCGCCAAAGAACTGAGTGTCGAACCGAAAGCGTTCAAAAGTTACATCCAAGGCCGACAGGTAAAGATCCTCCAGCTGGGATTGATAACGGGGCGATTCAATCAGCGCTAGCTCGACAGCGCCACGCAGATCGAGCGCCACCTCACCCTCTTCGTTGTAGGGCAAATGCTCTTGCCACCCAGGGTTCTCCACAAAGAGCGTTTTTGGCAGGCAGCGCCAGCACTTAGCCCCTTTTTTGCAATCAACACAGTGCAAGATTTTGTTCGATGCCGGGTCGTCCGGAGGCATCGGCTCGCAGTCCGGGTTGTGCGGGTCGAACATGCGCGAGCGGGGATCCACATCGATACGATACTGGCCTGGCGCGACGCCGATGGAAGCAGATTTTTGGTCAATCAGGAAGTTCGTTTCCTGGTCGGCCTGCCGCCGATAGTAAGCCATATTGCAGCCAGCAGCGAGACAAGCAGTGGCCCAACCTGCCAGCAACAGCAGCACCACATTCGATTTTCGCAAAGGTGTTGTGATCACGCCGCCTCCCCAGGCAAATCAGGAGGCAAAAGTCCCCAATCTCGCCCTTCCACTGCGACGCTGGTCGACGCAAGCTCAGCGACAATCCGGGAGACCATGGCGCCGCCGCTAGGAGTTAGCTGCCAAAGCTGGCGACGTCGATCATCAACAGCGACCGATGGAAAAATGCTGCCTCCCGCGCGCAATCGCTCGACCAAGCCGCTTACTTGTGCGGGCGAGAGCCCCAGTTGATTGGCCAACTGTTTTTGATCGCATGCCGGGCACCGTTGAGCAATCCAGAGCAAACGGAACTCGGACTCGCTCAAGCCGTAGGCGCGCACTGCGGCGGCCAATTGCCGGGCCATCGATCGACCGGTCACAATGAGCCGGCAAGCGACATCGATCAACTCGGTCGTATCCGGTGCGTGCATGGCCTAAGCCAAGGATCAGGAGCAAGAAGAGAAAAATCGGCGCGCATCACATCGCCGCTATTTAGTTCGGAATCGAATGATTCAAACTTGAACCAATTGCAACTGCTAGCAAACTACTTCGAGGAAGCGAAGTGCGTCCGCGCGCCCTTCCTGCGAGCAAGCAAGTTGCCGAATCATTGCAGAAAGCAGGACTAAGAACTGCGGAGAAGATTAGCCTGACACCAATTCCAATAAGGCAATTTCCGGCGGACAATTCCAGCGCAATGGCATCTTGCTGGAAACACCGCGACTGACGTGCATGACGGTATTTCCATCACGGAAAACGCCGCAAGCATATCGGGTGCCGTAACGACTAGGACAGGCTACGGGCCCAAGGATCGGCAGCCGCAATTGCCCACCATGGGTATGGCCTGCCAGAGCCAGGTCAAAGTGTTGCGTACAGGCCCAGCTGAACTGGTCGGGCGTGTGGAGCAATGCAATTCTCAGACCATCATGTGCCACAGGAGGCTGCGATATGGGCTCGATGGCGGCGACCTGCGGAAACCAGGGACGCTCGTCGCCGGCCAAAAGTACGGCGGCGCCGCGCCAAGCTGTCTTGACCATGCTCGCACTCAGACATTGAAGGCCTGCGCCAGCCAGCAGACGCCGCGTCTGCTGGCTGTCGATATACGTGTCGTGGTTGCCGAGAATGAAATACACACCACAGGGAGCACGCAACCCGGCCAAACAGCCAGACAGCCAAGGCCAGCAGGCCTGCTGCTCCACGATGTCCCCAGTAATCGCCACTATATCCGCCTGCAATTGGTTGACTTGCTGGACCACCGCCTCATACCACGGGAGACCGAGTCGGCCGGTCATGTGCAAATCGCTGATGTGCGCTATACGGATTCCTTGGTGCATGGCCTGAAGTCGCGGAATTTTCAATTGCTTGAAATCGATAGTCAGCCGCAGCGCCTGGTTGCCTGGCACACGAGCCAAAAGGCGCGGGTATCGGCCCAGAAACACTTCACGACCCGGCAAAAAGTCGGTCGCAACGGGCTCCTGTCGCCACACCAACAAGACGTCGGGAAGATCCGCAATCTTTTTGCCCAACCACAACATGAGCAATTTGGCCACGCCCCAAACGGCGGAAGCGTAGAAATAGATCGATAAACCCGCGGATGGCCAGACCAGCTTCGTCAACGCTCCCACACCCTCAGGCGGCCAGCGCCACATGATCAGCCCAGGAAGCAGCACGAAGCCAAGCCAACAAAACCGGGTCGTAATCGAGACAAATGCCCGGGAACGGGCTAGGCGATCCAGCCAATGATTTGGCTCACCCTCAAACCTACCGCTAAGCACCCCATGCAAGCGTCCCCCGTGCAGGCAATTGACGATGCCAACCCACAGGTACCCATGCCCAAGCAGGGCGAACAAGGCGACGACGATCAACATCAAACGCGCTTTTCTCTGGGCTGCTTTGTTTCAGGAAACAATATCGTCGGCAGGGGCTACCACGTCAGCAGAGACAATCTCCTCGACAACACTGACGAGTTGGTCAAGGTGAAACGGCTTGTAAAGCACACAACGCAGGCCTTCTTTGCGCGCCTTTACGATCGAATGGCCTGGGTCATAGCCAAAACTGGTCATCAGGACCATCGGCACCTGCTCCATCAACTCTTTCAGTTTGAGTTGCAGCTCGTAGCCGTTCATGTCCGGCAATCGAATATCGGCAATGATCACATCGTAGGCCTCTGT
Source organism: Pirellulales bacterium (assembly GCA_022448265.1). Lineage (GTDB taxonomy): Bacteria > Planctomycetota > Planctomycetia > Pirellulales > Lacipirellulaceae > Bythopirellula. Next base: position 78,827 of record JAKVCC010000009.1, on the reverse strand, counting down.
GGGACCCAGATTGCGGACCATCGAACGCGCGGCATTGCCGTCTTGGGCCGTCTCCACAATCGAATGGTACCTTTCCAGCAATGCGTGAGCTGCCGTGCGAACCCCTTCGTCCGCGTCCACCACCAAGATCCGCCTGCCCGCCAGCAGGGGTCGGGCTGCGGTCACGTCAGCCGTGGGAGAGGCCGTAACCGGGGCCATACTTTGCCCCACTTTCTGAATGACCTGTTTAATGTCACGTGTGTTCCGCAAAATATTCTGCAGCCGCTTGAGCACCTCCGGTTCATGGCCGATGTAACGCTCCATCACATTGACCGCGTCGTTAAGTATGTCATCCACCGGCAGAGCCACCGCGCTGTGAATCGCCTCCACGCTCGCCGCTGCCGTGCTGGCTTTTTCCGCAGCCAACAGTTCAAGCGTATTGAGTCCGACAGCGACATTCCGCGCAAAGATCTCTAAGAACTGCAGATCACTCTCAGAAAATGCACTGACCTCCGGGCTTTCCACGTTGAGGGTGCCAATAACCTGGTCATGGAGAATAAGCGGCACCGTCAGTGAGCTGCGCGCCCCTTCCGCACCTTCCAGATACAGCGGATCGTCGGAAGTATGCTCGCAAACGTAACTCTTGCCCATGGCGGCAACAAAACCAGTCACGCCATGCCCTTCGACCCCGCTATAGAGCTTACGTTCGGACGCCTCCGGGTGCATTCCCAGAGACATGATGCTCACAAGTTCCGTGGTTTTCAGGTCCAGCATGCGAATCTCGATGACGTCGAGCTGCAGCACATCCTGGGTACACTGCAGGATGTTCGACTTTAAAAGCTCGATCCGTTCTTCAACGGTGAGATTCGCAATTTCATCCGTTGTCAGATCGGCCAACTCCACGCCCGCCTGGTGGATGGCCGCCAGTTTTTGCTGGTGCATGATTTCGGCGCTAATATTGTGAATCGAGACCACGAGGTTTTGCGGAGCATCCTGGCCGACCTCAAGTATCGGAGCAGCATGAACGCGGAAATAGCGGTTTTCCTCACACCGTAAAGTCGAGGCACTCGGTTGGTTCGTAGACAATGCCGTATGGAAGGGACAAAAATCGGGCCCCAGGATCTCGGGGCTTCCGAGCACGTGGTAGAAATTTTCGCCGACGACTTCCTGACAGCCACTCCACTCAGACAGCCGGCCGTTGCCCCAAAGAATCTGGTTCTGGCTGTCAATCAACACCAGCCCATCGGGCATACCCTGCAAGATACGGTCGTTGCGGATCAATTGTCCGACCTCGGCCGCCCGCGCGAAATGGTCGGCATCGCAATAGACCGCCGCGAAGTCTTCGCGTGCGAAATGCACAAGCGCTTTGACCGGCGAAAGAACCTCCACAATTTCGACGTCTTTACCGAATCGCTGACGGATGTCTACTACCTGGTCATGCGTCCCCCCCAGGTAGAGGATCCTCGGTCGTGCTGATGACGAGTCTCGCTGAGAAGATGCAGATGGTGGCGACACAATGGGCTCTGACACCGTTTTATTCCAAGTGTCAAATTGTCTAAAGGGTGCGATCCTCGTGGAAGCCAAGGAAGTTTAGGCTTGGCCTCCTGGACGCATCCACAGTATAAACGGCAATCTGCTAGCAAACAAGTTTTCAGGCCATTGCTCTCTGCATGAAGTCTGCCCTTTCACATGCCATCCAAAGCGGGCCATCTCCAAATTGCTTGCTTGCATGGGCACCCCTGCTTGAAATCCGAGAGCGCAGCCAGAACAGGATCCGACACGGGGCGCGTGCAAATGTGACTTCGGCTTTGCCGGCACTAGCAATGGAGTCCGCTTCCAGAAAAATCGCAGAAATCGTATAAACTTTCTCCGCCGGGTGCCAATCTTCGGTACAACATAGGATTCCGCCACCGCAGCGCCCGCTAGGTCGATCCGCCGTCTAAAGCCGCAGCCCATGAATCTTGCCGACGCCTCGACCCCAAATAACCAGCTCCGTAACGTCGCCATCGTCGCTCATGTCGATCATGGAAAAACGACCCTGGTTGATCAATTGCTCTACCAGTCAGGCCAGTTTCGTGCCGGTGAGTTGGACAAACTGGCAGGTGGGCAGCACGGACTGATTTTGGACTCCAATGACTTGGAGCGTGAGCGCGGGATCACCATCTTTAGCAAGAACTGCGCCGTACGATATCGGTCGGACGAAGGTGTGGATTTCCACATCAATTTGATCGACACACCAGGCCACGCCGATTTTGGCGGCGAAGTGGAGCGGGTACTGGGGATGGCCAGCGGCACGCTCTTGCTGGTCGACGCATTTGAAGGGCCCATGCCCCAAACGCGTTTCGTACTCCAGAAGTCGTTGCAATATGGATTGCGTCCGATTGTCGTGGTAAACAAAGTCGACCGGGAAGACGCACGGCCCTCTGAAGTAGTTGATGAGGTGTTTGACCTGCTCGTTGAGCTTGATGCGCCTGACGCATTTTTGGACTTCCCCGTGGTGTATGCCTCAGCCAAAGAAGGATGGGCGACACTCGACTTGGACACGTCCGGCAAGTCGCTACAGCCGCTGTTCGAGGTCATCGCTCAAAACGTGCCGGCACCGGAAACAGGTTTACCCGATGAACCACTGCAGATGCAGGTGACCACGCTGGATTACTCGGATTACGTCGGCAGGATTGCGATTGGCCGTGTGCTCGCAGGAACTGTGAGCCGTTGCGATCAAGTCCTGGTCATCGATCGGTCCGGTAACGCGTCTGCGCGTCAGATTGGTCAAGTGCTGGCATTTGACGGGCTGGCTCGTGTCGAAGTAGAAAAAATCACAGGGGGCAACCTTTGTGCGCTCGTTGGTCTCGAACCGATCGAGATTGGCGACACCATCACCGATCCGAGTCGCCCCCAACCTCTGCCTCCGGTGGCCATTGATGAGCCAACACTTCACATGACCTTCCGCGTCAACGACGGGCCCACCGCCGGCCGAGAAGGCAAGCATCTGACTAGCCGACAACTCGGCGATCGATTGCAAAAAGAATTGCGATCCAACGTTGCCTTGCGCGTCAGCGCTGGCCCCACCCAAGAGCAATTTCGCGTCTCGGGCCGAGGGTTAATGCATCTTGGTATTCTGATCGAGAACATGCGCCGCGAAGATTTTGAGCTGTGCGTGGGCAAGCCGGATGTTATCTATCGCGACGTGGCGGGAAAGCGGTGCGAACCGATCGAGCAATTGGTCGTGGACTGTCCTGAGTCCTGTCAAAGCTCAGTGATGGCACTGCTGGGCAACCGGCGCGCGACCGCCACAAAAATCAGCCATCGCGGCGCTGGCGGCGGCTTTGTTCATATGGAATTCAGGATCCCGTCGCGCTCGCTGATGGGCCTGCGTAACCGCATGCTCAACGCGACTCAAGGGCAGGCGATCATCCACCACACCCTGCTCGAATACCAACCCATTGGCGGCGCGGTACCGCGCCGCGCTACAGGGGTCTTAGTAGCAAGCGAATCGGGGATGGCAACCGCCTATGCCATAGATGCCCTCTACGATCGGGGGGAATTCTTTATACGCCCAGGCGACCAGATTTATGAAGGTCAGGTTGTTGGCGAACATTGCCGATCCGGCGACTTGGTTGTTAACGTCGTCCGTGGCAAAAAGCTGACCAATATTCGCGCCGCGGGCAAAGACGACAATAGCCAGGTCCGACCAGCCCGCGAAATGTCGCTGGAAGGATGCTTGGAATACATCGAGGGTGACGAGCTAGTGGAAGTAACTCCCCGCTCAATTCGCCTGCGAAAAATTCTGCTAGCCGAATCCGACCGCCGTCGCGAAAACCGGCGGCAAGCGAAGGGCTAGCATCCCCGCGGCCCCCCTCGCCACAACGTCTGCCCACCCGGCGATACAGCCGTCACAATCCTCGCGGACCGTCCGAGCCTCACTTTGCATCGAGATTGCCTGAGCACGCGAAGTGGTTTCTCCGCACCCTGCCTGCCGTAAGCTACAGTTCAGTGAAGATCTAACTTGCTTTGGCAAGAGTGGCCGAGTGCGGCAACCTAACATCGCATGGAAGAAAATCTGGTCCGCAACAAACGCAATGTGGCCCTGATGTATCTCAAACACACCTACGAAGCGCTCGCCACGTTTTTGCGGGCATTTTCAGACTGAATTACTGGTTCTGGTGACAAATGTTTTTGGCACACCGAAAAGTTAGGACAACATGGTAGACCTATTTTCGGCACAATGGACGCCTGCGGAGATCGCAAAACAATCGTGACCCCGCTATCGTTTTTTCTATGTTATTTTTTCTATGCCGTTTTTTGTTGATAGTCTTTTCCTTGATATTCCTCCCTGGTAAAGATCTCGCGAAATAGCGTCTTTTAAGCATATGCAGTTTAGAAAGGGTGTTGCGATGTGGTTTTCTCGTTGCTTGTTGAATGTGTTATTGGCCACTTGTTTAACTGTATCACCATGCCTATCGGGAATTTCGCTTGCAGCCGGTTGCTGCAACTACCATATCTTTCGCCCGTGTAATTGTGCCCGGGTAATTTACTCAAACGCGGTCTGGTCGGATTGCCCTGGGCCATGTGGCGAAATGTCGCACAATGGTTGTTCACCCGCACCGATTGCCGGATGTGGCCAAGTGGCATGTGGTGGGAATCCCTGCAGGAGCGCGCCATGCGGAAAAATTGTTGATACAAGCTGTGGCAACGTGCCTGCGGACGTGGGGGAAGAAGATGTAATTTATGGCGCGCCGCTAGAGGCGGAGTCAGAAGAAATGGAGTCGCCCAACAGCACAACCCATAGAGCCGATACGCCCGAACACCCTACGACACCCACAGTCCCAAGCGCGGCTGGCGATGACTCAGGCATCTTCGATGCCGAGTCAACTCCGCTTACTGATCCGCCACCTGCTAAGGCGCGCGATATTTCTCCCGCTCCCGTTGCGGATCCGTCGCCCGCTCCTGCCGAGGATGTCGCCCCTGGTCTAGTTGATGGCGCAGATACTGAAGACATAGGCGACCAATTTGGCCCCACCGATGAAGGGTCAGCCGACAACGACGAATCCGACGACAACGCCTCCGAAGGCGACGCGGAAGAGGAGTTGCCCTCCGGCGACGCCGACGAAGGCAACCAGCCCGAGTCAGAGGAAGAATCGAATAATTTTGACAACCTGTTTGGCCCCACCGATGAAGGGTCAGCCGACAACGACAAATCCGACGACAACGCCTCCGAAGGCGACGCGGAAGAGGAGTTGCCCTCCGGCGACGCCGACGAAGGTAACCAGCCCGAGTCGGAGGAAGAATCGAATGATTTTGACAACCTGTTTGGCCCCACCGATGAAGGGTCAGCCGACAACGACGAATCCGACGACAACGCCTCCGAAGGCGACGCGGAAGAGGAGTTGCCCTCCGGCGACGCCGACGAAGGCAACCAGCCCGAGTCGGAGGAAGAATCGAATGATTTTGACGACCTGTTTGGCGACCAAATGGTGCCTCAAGAACTTCGTCGCAACGGTGGCCTGGAAAGCACGGCGACGAAGCTCTGGATCGACAACACAGGGAAATATCGATGTGAAGCTCGCCTGCTGCAAACGAAGGCAGAGGCGATCGTTCTGCTCAAGATAAACGGACGTCGAGCAACTGTGCCGATGGGACGCTTAAGCAGCACCGATCTTCATTTTGTCCGCCAGCAGATCATCGCCCAACGGGCATTGCTAGCCAAGCAGGCCTCTCTAGGGAAAGTTGCCACCAACTAGCGGTTGACTCCGGCCAACTTCGGGCTGCCATGGCGGGGTGCAAGACGTCGAGGATTGAATGCGTCGGCCGGCGCTGCGCGAGCCAACAGGATTTCGGACTCGTAGCAGAAACCTGGTGAGAAATCCGGGGTGGCCCCACGGTGCGATTCGCCAGCTATTTGAGTTGCGCACCGTATGGCACGGGCCGCGAGTCAACCTCGAACAAGACAACGGACCCCTTGCAACTCGGGCCTCACAACCCCACTTGGACTATTCGCCTAGCGGCGTTTTCGCCACTTTGGATGCACTGGGAAATGCCAACCCCATGATAGGCATTGCCCGCCAATTCGAGGCCCTGCCAGCGCTCGATTTGGGCTTCGATTTCGCCGACCAGCTTGACGTGTCCTACGTGGTATTGGGGCATTTTTTCGTGCCAGCGGATCATGTCCGTGGACAGGGGATGCCCCCGAATATGAAGCACCTCGCTTAGCTCGGCGCGGGCCACTTCGCACAGCTGGTCATCGGGCAACTGCAACAACTTGGGGTGCAGCGCCCCCCCCAGGAAGACACGTACCAACACCTGGCCCTCCGGCGCTCTGCCGGAAAATTTATTGCTAGAGAAACTGGCGGCGACAATCTGGCGGCCCTCCACTGACGGAATCACCACGCCGAATCCGGATATGTCGGCCCCGATCTGGTCGCGGCGAAAAACTAGGCTGACCACGGCGCTGCTTGCATACGGGATCCGCGCGAGCAGCTCCCCAAGGCGGGCATCCAACTGCGAAACAAGCGGAACCACCCGCGGGGCGGGAAGGGCAATCACAATCCCCTGAAACGGCCCCCGGCGCGTGCCATCGTCTTGCTCGATCAACCAGCTATGGTTTTCCACTTGCCGAAGTGCACGTACGGGCGCATTCAAGTGGCAACAGCTCGCATCCAGTTGGCCTGCCAGAGCTTGTATTAACTGGACTAACCCGCCGCGGAGCGAAAGAAAGCTCGCATATCGAGCACCACTGGATTCCGCGTTCTCTGGGTCGCCTGCGCGCAGCGCGGCTCTGCGCAGACTGCCAAACTCCCGCACCGCTTCGATCGCCTCCGGAATGGTGGCCGCCACGCTCAACTGATATGGGTCGGCCGTGTAAATGCCGGCCAAGAGGGGTTGCACGAGACGCTCAAACGTCTCGCGTCCGAGACGCCGTATCGCGAAGGACGCGGCGCTTTCGTCAAAGTCAGCCCGATGGATGCCTGGCAAACGGGGCACCCATCGTTCGCTCAGCAGGCGCAGCTTGCCCCACCAACTCAGAATCGGCGACTGCAGGATCGGTCCCAGACGCTGAGGCCGGTAGACGACAAACCCGTCGGGAACCGGATAGAGGGCCCCTCGACAGAGCAGAAATGCGCGGCGCTGGCCCTCGTTGGTCGGAATCAATTGGTCGGCAAGCCCGATCTCCTGGCACAAATCAAATGCGCAAGGGTTCTTATTCAAGAAACTGTCGGCGCCTCGCTCAATCAGCAGCCCACCATCACGGTGCGTATGAAGCACGCCCCCCAACCGGTCTCCGGCCTCAAACAACTCAACCGCAGCTCCGGGCGACAACTGCGTCAGCCGGTACGCGGCTGACAAACCGGAGATGCCGCCGCCAATCACGGCGTAGCGGGCCTGGCTGGATGTTGACGGTTCGGCGGGCAAGGGAAAATGAGGGGGGCGGGGGGGAGTTGCGAGTTAGTTGAGTTGCCAGGGGCGAACCACGAAACGCGGGTTTTGAGGAGCCCGTTGACCTGTCAACGGGCTCCTCGCACGTCGAAAATCCACCAACCCGCGCCTCGCTTCTGGACGACCTTACCAGATGCAACGACTGGATCGCCAGGGCCAGTACGAATGGGGACGGGGGACCGAGCCGCAACTCGATTCCTGCGGTAAGCGAAGCGGAATGCGAGGTCGACAGGCCGTCAGCGGCCAGGGCAATATTGTCGAGCGATTCGAACCGCAGGACAAGCTACCGCAAGTAATAAAATTGGACACCACCGCCCACCGCGCTGCTCGACATGACCACAAACTGAAAGCACGCCAGCCCAGTTGGGCAAAAACGCAATTGGGCAAAAGATACACAACCTACTTGCTAGCGGCGTCAGCAATACGGGTCTCGTCCACTTGCACATCGACCTCGAGCATTGGATCGGCTCGGATTATGGAGGAACTGGCCGGCTCCAACACATTGGCTGAAATAACCAGTGTTGCGCCATGACTGTTTCCGCAATCGGTTAGAATCTGCACCGGCACCTTCACCGGACCCGACGTATTTTCCGGACAAAAATGGATCTCCACCAAATGCAGAGTCTTGGCGGCATCGTCTGCATCAAACGTAAAGCAATCGTCTTCACATCGAACATCGGTAATCCGAAATGGATTCTTGCCGCGCACCACCACCTTGTGCGAGACCAAGGCTCCCAACGCGACATCACCGAGTACGACTTTTCCCGGCATGACCGAAATCTCCGGCATCACCCGGCCTTCGACAAATAGAGGTATGCGCTGGTTTTCTGCGCGCGGATCGTTGGTCACCACCGTGAGTTGATCCTTGATGTAACCGGCCGGGACATTCCCCTTGAGCCGCACGAGAAGGTTGTACGATACCCTGCCCGTATGCCGGTTCAATTCCTCCAACTCCACTTCGAAATAGTCGTTGTCGTTGGTCACGTCGACAATCCGCCAACTTTCACGTCCGGAAAAATCAACCGATACGTGCCGGTCGCTCGTCGCGCCTTCATCCACATTGCCAAACTGGACGGCTCCCGGGGCAAAGACAACATCCCCCCGAATATTGCCATGCACGCGCACCTGAACTTCCGCCGTGTAGGGCGCGCCAAACGATACCGTGAGCGTCGCCCCATGCAGTCCCGTAAAGGTCCGCGTGTTCAACTTAGCAACAATATACCCCTTCTCGCGCGTCTTTATGGTCGGATTTTCGATCCTTGCCGTCGTGCAGCCGCAACTCGAGCGCACGTGCGTGATGTGCATGGTCTGCTTGTAAAGATTGGTAATCTCAAATCGATACTCGGTGTCCGCTCCGCGGGCCACTGTCCCAAAATTATGCTCTCGCTCCTCGAACATCTTTTCCGCCCAATCTTGGGCGGAGAGCGAATCGACCCCAGCACCGATCAAGAGCAGAAGGCCTGCAATCATAGAGCGAATCATGGCTAGCTTTTCATCAAAGCGCAAGGTTCAGAAAGTTCAGTATCAACAATAGCGACGTACGGTATTTTACCGCAGGCGTGCCGCGATTGTTCGAAATCAAATGGCAATCTGACCATTTTCCAGCATTTCGTGCTGGAATGGGAAGAGCAGTTCGGATCGGCACAACCTGGACTAACAGGCTTGCTTTGGCAATTAAGCGGTTTGCAACGCCCCCCACCGGTAAGAATCGGCTTCCAGGGAAAGGGTGCATCTACACCCGCGGCGGGTCAGTGTGTCGTCAGGCACCCGGGTGGCAGGGGCGACTGCCGGACACAGGTATGTTGCCACCGCCCCGCTGCAATAGGCAGGGCGTCTGTGCTAAACTGCGGCTAGCCCGCCGCGCCGCACACAGACTTGCCGGGCGAGCACCATCAAGGACGGTCGGCCCCACACCTGGCGGACGGCCTTCCTTAGACGCCCTTCCTCAACCGGCTATTTGCCATGCCTACGCAAAAAAATATCGCGATTATCGGAGTTGGCCTGATTGGCGGCTCGATCGGCTTGGCCGTTCAACAACATCGTCTGGCCATCGAGATCGTCGGCATCGGACGCCGAAAGGCGACGCTCGACAAGGCCCTGGCACGTGGAGCCATCACGCGGGCCACGACGGATCTTGCCGACGGCGTTGCTAAGGCTGACCTCGTCATTGTGTGCACGCCGGTTGCGCAGATCGTGGAACATGTTTGCCAGGTCCTGGCGGCCGCTCCGGCACACGCTATCGTGACAGACGCCGGCAGCACCAAAGGGGCCATTTGCGGTGGCATCGCATCACAGGCTGCAGACCCTGGCCGTTTTGTGGGCAGCCATCCACTGGCCGGGGACCATCGCACGGGACCCGAAAATGCCCGCGTTGATCTGTTCGACGAAAAGACCGTCGTCATGACGCCTGACGCGTCGACAACCATACACACGACGACCCAAGTGGAAGCACTTTGGTGCTCGCTGGGTGCCCGTGTTGTAAAGGTTTCACCGGGCGAACACGATCAAGGGGTAGCATCGACAAGCCATCTACCCCACCTGGTGGCGGCGGCCCTGGCGGAATCCACGCCCGAACAATGGTTATCGCTTGCCGCCACGGGTTGGGCTGACACCACGCGTGTGGCAGCCGGCGACCCAGGCCTTTGGACGCAGATTTTTTCCCAGAATACACCACCTCTCCTGGCCGCTCTCGACCGCATGATTTCCTGCTTGGAGCAGGTGCGCACGTCGCTGGTTGCCGCAGATTGGGCGCAAACGGAACAACACCTGGCCCAAGCGAAACGGATTCGAGATGCTTTGGGAAATTGACATCCACCCCCAAAATAGTCACCCCGATCGCGAGGGCCAGCGGGTAGCCAGCCAAGCCCATGAAATGGGCATAGCCCAATCACTTGAGGTGCGTTCAGCACGCGGTTTTCTCATCGAAAGCGGGAGCCTGGATGCGGCCTGCGTGCAAAAACTAGCGACAAACCTGTTTGCCGATGTCGTGGTCGAGCAATTTGTCTGTGGTGCTGTTGGCAGCAAGCAACTGCTGCAATCCCCCGGTCCGCCCAACGGCTCAGGCGCAACTCTGATGCAAGTACTCCTGAAGCCGGGCGTCATGGATCCTGTCGCCCAGAGCGCCGAAACGGCAGTTGACGACTTTGGTGTGGCGGTGGATGTGGTCCGCACAGTGCGCAAGTACTGGATAAAGGGGGCCGACGACAACCAGCTGCAGGCTATCGGATCGCGTCTGCTGGCCAACGACGCCATCGAGCAGGTCGTCACAGGACCATTGCCATTCGATCGACTGCAATTGGGCAGCGCGTACACTTTGGATCTCAACACGGTAGCGCTCGACAGTCTGGATGACGAAGGGCTGATGCATCTCAGCCGCACGGGTCAGCTTTATTTGCAGCTCGCTGAAATGCAGACTATTCAAGCACACTTTGCGAAGCTTTCTCGCCCACCCACCGACATCGAACTGGAAACGATCGCCCAAACCTGGAGCGAACATTGCAGCCATAAGACGCTGGCCGGCCGCATCGCCTACCAGGATGAGCACGGGGCCCGCCACTTCGACAACATGCTCAAAGAAACAATCTTCGCGGCAACCGAAACACTCCGCGAGCGCTGGGGCGACGACGATTGGTGTGTGAGCGTTTTTCGCGACAACGCGGGAATTGTACGTTTTGATGACCAGCACAATCTGGCGTTCAAAGTTGAGACCCACAATCATCCTTCGGCGCTGGAGCCCTACGGTGGTGCCAATACGGGTATTGGTGGCGTCGTGCGTGATACGATCGGCACGGGTATGGGAGCAAAGCCGATTTGCAATACCGACGTCTTTTGCTTTGCTCCACCGGATACTCCAAGTGCATCGCTACAAGGCGGTGTCCTGGATCCAAAGCAGGTCATGCGCGGGGTCGTGAGCGGCGTGCGCGACTATGGCAACCGAATGGGCATCCCAACGGTGAACGGGGCCGTCTATTTTGATCCGCGCTACCTGGGCAATCCGCTGGTTTACTGCGGAAATGCCGGATTGATCCCTCGCGACAAATCTTTCAAAGCAGCGGAGCCTGGCGATCTCATTGTCAGTGTCGGCGGTCGGACGGGACGCGACGGGATTCATGGGGCAACCTTCTCCAGTGCTGAGCTCACCAGCGAAAGCGAGTCAGTCTCTGGCGGGGCGGTACAAATTGGCAATGCCATCGAAGAGAAAAAAGTGCTAGATGTGCTGATGGAAATACGCGATCAAGGATTATTCAACGGTATCACTGATTGCGGGGCAGGCGGTTTCAGTAGCGCAGTCGGTGAAATGGGTGAAGATATTGGCGCGGAGGTTTGGCTCGAGCGGGCGCCTGTCAAGTACGCGGGCTTGTCCTATACCGAAATCTGGATCTCCGAAGCCCAAGAGCGGATGGTGCTGAGCGTGCCGGAAGACGCCTGGGAAGAGGTCCGCCAGCTCTGTGCCAACCAGGACGTGGAGGCGACGGTGATCGGCAAGTTCAAGCCGACCGGACGTCTGATACTCAAGTACACCGATCAGGTGGTTTGTGATCTGAGCATGCAATTGCTCCACGAAGGCCGGCCGCCAGTGATTCGTGAGGCGGTCTACCAAGCCGCTCCAAAACAAGCCTTAGATGCCCCCGTCCGGCCCGATTACACCGCTGACCTTTGCAGTGTGCTCAGCTGTTATAACGTGGCGAGCAAGCAATGGATCATTCGCCAATACGACCACGAGGTGCAGGGCGGCAGCGTGCTGAAACCCTTGGTCGGGGCCGCCATGGATGGCCCTGGCGACGCAGCCATTCTCAGGCCTGTGCTCAGCTCGCGGCGCGGGGTCGTGATCGCGTGCGGCATGAATCCTCGCTACGGCGACTATGACACCTACGCCATGGCCGCCAGTGCGATTGACGAAGCGGTGCGCAATTGTGTGGCCGTGGGAGCCGATCCTAGCCGTATTGCCATTTTAGACAACTTTTGCTGGGGTGATTGCGAACAAAGTGAAACTCTGGGCAGCTTGGTGCGGGCTGCCCTTGCCTGCCACGACATGTCGTTAGTTTTGGAAACGCCGTTCATCAGTGGAAAAGACAGCCTCAACAACGAATTCAGTTACTTCGATTCCTCTGGCCTCAAGCAGACCATTGCCATTCCCCCATCGCTATTGATCAGCGCGATGGGACAGATCGAAGATGTTCGCACTGCGGTGACGATGGATCTTAAGTCGGCAAATAATCACCTTTATCTCGTAGGCCAAACCCAGGACGAGCTGGGCGGTTCGCATTTTTCTCTGGTAAGCGGACTGGAGGGCGGCTCGGTACCCACCGTCGATGCGGCGCTTGCCAGGCAAACTTTTGCTGCCGTGCATCAGGCAGTCAGAAACGGCCTAATCACATCCTGCCATGACCTGAGCGAAGGCGGGCTGGCAGTCGCAGCGGCCGAAATGGCTTTCAGCGGAAATGTTGGCGCCCACATCGACTTATCGATGATACCCGTGGATGGCGAGGCACTCGGAGTGGCCGCACGCCTGTTCAGTGAATCGAATACCCGCTTCCTGTGTGAGGTGAGTGCAAGCCACGCGACCCAATTTGAACAAACGATGTCGAGCATCCCTTGCAACCGTGTAGGCGAAACAGTTGGGCAACCGCACCTGCGAATTGTCCCCAAAAAAGAACAAGCACCTGTAATCGACGAACAACTCGATAAATTGAAAAAATGTTGGCAGCAGCCCTTGCAGTGGTAATGCCAACAGACAACTTGAAACTCGAACCTCGGAACACATGTCCAAGCCTCGCATCCTGATTCTTCGCGCCCCAGGCACCAACTGCGATGCGGAAACCGCATATGCCTTTCAGTGCGCTGGAGGTCTGCCGGAAGTCGTCCACCTAAATCGCTGGTTGGAATCTCCGCAACTCGCTGCAAACTTTCAAATCCTGTGTATTCCAGGCGGCTTCAGCTACGGCGATGACGTGGCGGCGGGGCGCATTTTCGCTAACAAGATTCGCCATCACCTGAGTGACGTCATGCGAGAGTTCTGCGATGCCGGAAAACTGGTGCTGGGCATCTGCAACGGCTTTCAAGTCCTCATCAAGTCCGGGATTCTAGACACAGACGATGGCCAGGGGCCGACCGCTTCGCTGACTTGGAACGATTCGGGGTGTTATGTAGCCCGCTGGGTGCACTTGCGGAAAACGAACGACAAGTGTGTTTTCCTGGCCGGAATCGAAGATGCCTTTCTGCCGATCGCGCATGCCGAAGGGAAGTTCGTTACACGCGATGCGGAATCGTTCGCACAACTTGAGTCTGCAGAGCAATTGGTGTTACGATACTGCCCCCAGCCGGAAAATGGTTGCCGAATCGCCGAACCCTATAATCCAAATGGAGCAGTGGGTGACGTGGCCGGCATGTGCGACAAGACGGGCCGCGTACTGGGGCTCATGCCGCATCCTGAGCGATTTATCGACCCCACACAGCATCCTCAGTGGACGCGAATGCCCGAGCGGCCCGCAGGAGGCGGCTTGCACGTCTTCCGCAATGGTGTCCGCTATTTTTCCTAGGCTCGAGCTATCCCAGAACAGTCCACAAGAAGCTCTTGACATGGTGGTTTTCGAATCCGCCTGACGTGGTGCTGAAGGACCTTATTTTGTCCGTGCGGGCAATCCGAATCACCTGCGCCGATTCCCCATGGCTTGTCGCCACGGAGTTATCGCTGCTACGATATGCCTTTCCCATTGGCTCCTTCCCCCTCGACGTTGCGTTTCATGTGGCAAGGCATTGATGGACACGATTCTGTCGTTGAGCATTTTCGCCAGAGCGTGTCCCACAATCGGTTAGCGTCGAGCTACCTGTTCTTGGGCCCGGCAGGTGTAGGAAAGCGACTTTTTGCTGGTCAGCTCGCCCAGTCGCTCCTGTGTGGCAGTCAAGCTCCGCAGCAGCTTGCCGCCCCCTGCGACTCCTGCGAGTCGTGCCGGCTACACGCCGTCGGCAACCACCCAGATGTGGACGTAGTAAGCTTGCCCGCCGGCAAGCGTAAGCTGCCGATCAAGCTATTTGTGGGCGACCAGGCCCATCGCCATCAGGAGGGACTCTGTCACAACGTGTCATTGCGGCCCATGCTTGGCAAGCGCCGAGTGGCAATTATTGACGACGCAGATCATCTCACCACCGAAAGTTCCAATTCCCTGCTCAAGACGCTTGAAGAGCCACCCCCGGGGGCCGTGCTGATCCTGATTGGCACGAGCCGGGCCCGGCAACTGCCGACGATCGTCTCACGGACTCAGGTGATCCGATTTGAACCGCTCGCGCCCGAAATCGTTCGCAATCTGCTCTTGCAAAAGGAGATTGTGGCCGAACCAGCCGACGCCGAACGACTGGCCTCAATAAGCGGCGGTAGCATGGAGCGAGCTTCGGAACTAGCGGATGCCCAGCTGGGACAATGGTGGGAGCGACTGCTTCCACAACTGACGACCTCTCGGTTTGACAGCCGCCGACTGACCACCGACTTGACTGAATTCGTTAACCAGGCTGGCGAGGAAGCCAAGGCTGGTGAGGAAGCCAACGACCGGCGACGACGGTTGCGGCTTGTCTTCCAGTTGGCAGGGGGCCATTTTCGGCAAGCGCTCTTTGCCGGTTGCGGAGCACGGCCACCGCGTTCCCTGGCTGGATTGCCCCCAGCGGAACCATCGACTGCAGAGACTGCGTTGGCGGCCATTGATTGCTGTCTCGAAGCGGAAATCGCACTGGATCGCTACGCGAACCAGGCGACACTGCTGGAATGCTGGCTGGACGATCTGGCAGACATTCTCGTGGCAGGCTCCCCCTCCGATCGCGCGCTTAAACGTCGTTAATTGCAAATTCCCTGTTCACAGAATCGCACCTCTTGCGTAGACTCCCACACTGGGGTGCGCCCTAGGCCATCCGCATGTGCTTTCGGCAGTGGAAAGAATCCGGGCCCGTTCCAGGAATCCCGTTTTCGGTAACGGCCGTCAGGCGGTTCCATGACGGTCGCTAGGTCTGCATTGAGGTCTAAAACGGATTTTCCCATGGCTGGGTGATGAATGGCCGTCTTCACCACACAACGTATGCTAGATTTGCTACACGGTAGGGCAGTTTAAAGAATTCGTCGGGTTTCAGAGGAAATGACACTGTGAATACCAGCCAAGTGGCCTATTTTGCTCCAGCTATCGCCGTATTGGCACTCGTTTACGCCATGATTCGGGCCAAGTGGGTGCGGCGTCAGGATCCCGGCGACCAGCGTATGCAAGATATCGGCCAATGGATCACCGACGGGGCGATGGCTTTTTTGAAATGCGAATATCGCGCGCTCGCGATTTTTGTCATTGTCGTCGCCGCACTGCTCGCAGTGTCGAATTCCTTTGTCAGCGGCACGCAACAAACCAACGGCTTGATCGCTGTATCGTTTGTCTTGGGCGCGTTATGCTCGGCGCTGGCGGGATTCATCGGAATGAAGACAGCCACTGCTGCCAACATACGCACGGCGTCCGCTGCGCGGCACGGACTCAATCAGGCGCTGCAAGTTGCGTTCACCGGTGGGTCGGTCATGGGACTCGCAGTCGCGGGACTGGCACTACTTGGATTGGGTGGGTTATTTGTCGCCTATTTGGAAATGTACCCCAACGCGACGGAGGACCAAAGCGCCCTGAGCCTTGTGCTCAATATCCTGTCTGGGTTTTCGCTGGGGGCCTCATCGATCGCACTGTTTGCCCGGGTCGGCGGCGGCATTTACACAAAGGCCGCCGATGTCGGTGCGGATCTCGTCGGCAAAGTTGAGGCGGGTATTCCGGAAGACCATCCGCTCAACCCGGCCACCATCGCTGATAACGTTGGCGACAATGTGGGAGATGTGGCTGGCATGGGTGCCGATCTGTTCGAGTCCTACGTGGGGGCCATTATTTCATCGATGATCTTGGGCGCAACCTGGTATGTCAGCTTGAACCACGCCGAGCCCGGCTCGGGCATGAATGGTGTCTATCTGCCGCTGGCCGTTGCCATGGTCGGCGTGATTGCGTCGATCGTCGGATTCTTTTTTGTCAGCACCCCAGAAGGCGGCGATCCGCAGCAAGGCCTAAATCGGGGCACGTTCGTAGCCGGTGCCTTGATGGTGCTCGGCACCGTCGGCGCCATCAAATTCATGATGCCGGCCAGTGGTGTGACGGTGGACGACCTCATCGCTGGCCAATCCACCTACCAGTGGTGGCAAATCGCATTGGCCGTAGCAGCCGGGCTGGCCGCCGGCGTAGCCGTCGGGTTGCTTACCGAATGGTACACCGCCACCGAACGGCAACCGGTAAACTCCATTGTTGATGCTTCGCGCACCGGACATGCGACCACCATCATCCAGGGCATTGCAGTGGGGATGAACTCGACGACGTTTCCAATCCTCGTAATCAGTGCCGCCATTTTGGTGGCATTCGAATGTGCCGGACTTTACGGCATTGCAATGGCGGCGTTGGGGATGCTATCGACGATTGCGATTCAATTGGCCACCGACGCCTACGGGCCCATTGCCGACAATGCCGGCGGCGTGGCCGAGATGGCGCAAATGGGCCGCGACATTCGCGCCCGTACCGACAAGCTTGATGCGGTGGGCAATACGACTGCTGCCATTGGTAAAGGTTTTGCCATTGGCTCAGCAGCGCTGACAGCGCTGAGTCTCACCGCCGCATTCCTCACGAAGATGCAGGGAACAGTGAGCATCAACGCGGCCGATCCCTATGTTCTGGTAGGAATGCTTATTGGTTGCATGTTGCCATTTCGCTTCTCGGCGATGGCCATGGTGGCTGTGGGTAAAGCCGCGCAAGATATGATTCAGGAAGTCCGGCGGCAATTCAACGAGATACCGGAACTCCGCCCGGCCCTGGTCGCCGCCCAAAAAGCGGAAAGCGAAGAACGCGATCCAACGGAGGAGGAGGCTAAGACTATCGCCGCAGCCGACGGCAAGGCGGACTATTCGCACTGCATCGCTATCGCCACCGGCGCTGCGATTCAAAAAATGGTGGCCCCCGGCGTAATGGCCGTGGCTACGCCGGTGGTCGTGGGATTAATTTCCGTAAACATGCTGGGCGGGCTGCTGATTGGTGTGACGATTTCGGGTGTTTGCCTGGCGATCTTCCAAGCCAACTCGGGTGGCGCCTGGGACAATGCCAAGAAACAGGCCAAGGACGAGGGTCTCGCCAAATGGGGCAACGGATTTGAGGAGATGCACAAGGCCACCGTCACAGGCGACACGGTCGGCGATCCGTTCAAAGACACTTCGGGTCCATCGATCAATATTTTGATAAAATTGATCAGCGTCGTGGCCATGATCATCGCACCGCTGCTCTACGCACTACACTCTGGCCCTTGAATAGGCCTTCGGTCTTGCAGAAGCCGCCCAATCGCCTAGACTTGTGGATTGTCCGCAAGGACGCGCCTCCGGAGAGGTGGCTGAGTGGTCGAAAGCACCGGTTTGCTAAATCGGCGTACGGGTCATACTGTACCGCAGGTTCGAATCCTGTCCTCTCCGCTAAGTTCTTTTGCAGCGATAAGTTGCGTCTGGAACGAAGCTGCAAAAGCGGCACACTTATCGGGGCTTGTGCCGCCTTCGTGCGAGTTGCTGCGATTTTCCGAATGTGCGTACTGCGCCGGATTCTGCGCCCCTGGGGAATTCTCGCCGATTCGCCGCCTGGACCCCAAAAACAATGTAGGCATCCGGCAATCATGATGGCGGTGGTCTCAACTTCTCAGTTGTCAGTCAATGTGCTTCATTTGTCTGTCGGCTAGGACGCATCGTCTATAAAGTCATTCCTGCGCAGGAAACTGGGAAATAACTGCTGATAGTGAAGTAGTGTGACAGTGTGGCGAGCTGACTGCTACGGCATAAGCTTGGCTTGTGGCGTTTGTCAACACAACCAATTCGTCCATGTTTGGCTGCGCATCGAAAATTGATCAACGGCGAAATTGTCTGCTAGGGACCACGACCAAGCAAAATACTCATCAGGGAGTTTTTGGCCAAAGAGGGAATCCGTTGTGCGCAGTTTTACCCCGGAACGAATTGGTACGCTTCGTCACGTAACCTTTTGAAGACCGGGGACCATTGACGTTTTTGGACTGAAGTAGTAGATAACTTAACTTTACCAAACATATAATATCTCAGGAGCGTCCAGAGATGAAACGTGCCCAGTCCGTTCGGATTGATCTGGCCAGCGATACGCTTACCAAACCGACCCACGGCATGCGCGAGGCCATTGCTGCGGCCGAGGTAGGCGACGACGTGTACCTCGAAGATCCCACCGTGCGAGCACTCGAGGATCGTGTTGCCGAGTTGCTCGGAAAAGAAGACGCTCTTTACGTCCCATCGGGTTCGCAGGGCAATCTCATTGGCATTCGGCTGCATTGCGGGCCCGGCGACGAGCTGCTGGCTGAAGCGGATTGCCACATTATTCGCTACGAACAAGCGTCCTACGCGCAACTACTGGGAATTGCATCGCAAGTTGTGGCCGGAGAAAACGGCATTTTGCATGCCGAGCAGCTTGTCGGCCGTATTCGTCCCCAAGAAATGCACAGTCCTCAGACACGATTGCTCTGTTTGGAAAATACCCACAATTTTGGCGGCGGCCGCATTCAACCCTACAAGACAGTCGAGACGATATGCAACTGGGCTGCCGCGGAAGGGCTCAAACGCCATCTCGACGGGGCGCGCCTATTCAATGCCGTCGTTGCCACGGGAATTCCTGCGCATAAGTGGGCGCAACATTTTGACACGGTGAGCGTTTGCTTTAGCAAAGGCTTGGGAGCTCCCGTGGGTTCAGCCCTTTGCGGAACACGTGAGGCGATGGGGCGTGCACGTTGGCATCGCAAAGCGTTTGGGGGCGGAATGCGACAAGCGGGCGTCATTGCTGCCGGCGCCCTCTATGCATTGGACCACCATATCGAGCGACTAGCGGAAGACCACGCGAAAGCCCAAGTGCTCGCCGATGCAATCCGCCAGACAGACGGGCTCTGTCTCCAAGGCGATCAGGTCGACACCAATATTGTTTGCTTCACGGTTGATACGAAACATGGCACGGCTGTAGAATTCTGCAGCCGCCTCAGCGAGCACGGAGTACGGGTGTTGCCTGTGGGCCCACAACTGGTGCGGGCAGTGACCCACATGGATGTATCTCTGGCAGAGGCCAAGGAGACGGCCGCCCTACTGCAAAGTCCCAACGGCACATAACTGCGCGTTATTTTCCTGCGATGGTTAGCGGCGCTATGTAACGCCGGCTATTTTCTGCGGTGATTATTTCCCGCTCACTACGGATTCGCTTGTGGGTGCACAAGGACGAACGGGTAAAGCACCTTTGTAGTTCTTGTGCGCACGGGCCTGTGGGCCCATGCCGCTATTGGGGTGACTGCCACGGCACCGCGCCAGCTCGCTGTATTTGTACTCGCAGGGCGCTCGTTAACCGCTTAAATACGGCCACTTCCTTATCCGCCAGATCGAGAGTTTCTTTCGGATCTGATTTTAGATTGTACAGTTCCAGCGGCGCATGCGGATTGTTGTGGACTAGTTTCCAGTCGCCTTGGCGCACTGCGTAGTAATCCTGGCCCTGGTAACGGCTATTGCCTTCGCGGCGCACAAAGAAAAGAGTTCGCAATGGTTCCTCTTGCAGGGCGCCTTCCAATGTCGGCAAGAACGAAATACCATCGATCTGCCGATGGACATCTGCGCCAGCAGCCTCGCACAGCGTGGGCAACAGGTCCATAGTCAGCGTTATCCGCTCCGATTCCGTTCCCGGCTCAATACGACCTGGCCATCGCATACCAGCCGGGATGCGTATTCCACCTTCATACATATCCTGTTTGCCACCTCGATACGGACCGCACCTTCCACCCACAGCCAGTTGCCCTCCGTTGTCGCTAACAAAAACTATCAGGGTTCGCTTGGCTTCCCCGGTCGCATCAAGCGTTTGCATGATTCTTCCGATGCCGGCATCCATGTGCTCAATCAAGGCGACAAGCCGGGCCCGCCGGTCATCCATTTCTGGTCGACGCGCCTTGACTTTCTTCAGCCAATCGTCGGGCGGTTGAATCGGTGTATGTGGCGCATTGTAACTTAGGAAAACAAACCAGGGCGCGCGACTCCCCGATCGCGTCTTGATGGTTTCTATGGTCCAGTCCGTAAATAAATCAGTCGCATGTCCTGCAGGAGAGATCTCATCGAAATTTCGTCGCATGTAATTGATTCCATGGCGACGGTGACGGTAGTAATCATCCATCATGTCACCCAAAAATCCGTGAAAAAAGTCAAATCCTCGATTGCACGGATGATTCTCTGGCCTTAGGCCTAAGTGCCACTTGCCAATCAGAGTTGTTTGATACCCGGCCCCGCGAAGCAGTTGTGGAAGCGTGATGGCTTGAGGGCTAAGATAGCCCCAGTTCTCTCGCGCCATCGTGCGAATGACTCCTGGCACACCCACAAGATCCGGATAACGACCGGTTAGCGTGGATGCCCGCGTCGGCGAACAAACGGGACAGTTTGCGTAAAAATTTGTGAACCGCATGCCTCCCTGAATCAGCTTGTCGACGTTTGGGGATTTCAAGTCGACTGCGCCAAACGACGACAAATCTCCCACTCCCAGATCATCGGCCATAATGAGAAGAATATTCGGCCTACGCGCAGTCTGGGCACAACTGGCAGGACGGACCTCACTTCCACCGACGGCCAAGATCACCACGAACGTACATTTGAAAAAACGCATATTCTCGCTGCTTCGATTCATTGTTAAGAAAACTGAATCTCGCTCGTTGCCCGACAATCGGTTTACCCTATGAAACAGGCAACAGAGAGTCAACGACCCTCGCCATGCAGCCGGCGGTAACATTCAGCAATGCGGAAGGCCAAATTTGCGTTTGTCCCGGTGAGTCAAAACATTTACAATGGATGAGGGTCTTCGATACGTAGCAGATCGAGAGTGATGAGTTGCCAAGCGAAGCCACGACACCACTTGTACAGTTGGAAAATGATGTGGCGGTTGAGGTTCCTAAAGTTTGAAAAGCGAATCCCCGCGCACCGCTCGTGCCCCCTCTGCGGACCTGCTCACTGAGAAATTTTCTGATGGGATTTCCTACTCAATTCGTTATTAGAACAACAAGACTGAATCCTGGCGTAAGGGAATGGCTCTTCGCTGAAAACGTATCCTGCAACAAATATTAATGGCCGTTGTCTTTGTCGCGCTCCACGTCACGACTTCCTTCTTCCCAACTCCAGATGCCCATTACCTGCAAGATTGCACCCTACCGCATCAGACGATTGCTCCTGGCCGCTCTGGCGTGCCTTCTGCTCGGACTGTGGGGCATCTACGACTACACCGTGTCTGCGCCTGCGAAGCGGCGCCAATCGGACCAATACACCTTACTCAAGAACATCAAGGCGGTGCTGGATACCGACCCCAGCGCACTTACCTACAAGCCTCTGCTGCTGGCAGCCCAGTCGGCCACACAACAGGAATTGCAGACAATCCTGGTGAAAAGGTCGGCAGAGCTAGGCACCGCGATCCGCGAACCAGCGGACCCGGACTACGCTTCCTGGCTTCTGTTGCTGCTGGCCAATACAAACAAGAACATCCCGCCCCCCAAATCAATGGAGCCGGGTGACGTGCGGGCCGACGCCAGACGGATGACCGACTCTATGCGGGGTGACCCAAGATTCGGCTGGTTCTGCAACGTAGTGGTCAACGCCTGCGCACTCCAGCGACCCCGCCAACCTGGCGAGCCGCTTCAAGATATCTGCTTGGTCGCCCACAGCACGGCCAGCCAACTCCTTGCCAGCATGGGCGTGCCCAACGCGCCCAACACATTCGATCAGTTGGCGCAGTGGCTGTTTCTCCTTGGCATTCCGCTGACACCGTACCTCGTGTGGCTTACCATCACTTCGCGGCACCAAGCCTTCCAACTTGAGGAGGACGGTTCGCTGGCGTTTCACGGCAGCCACTGGCCTTCGCAGGATATCATCGACATTGACATGAGCCAGTGGCTCTCGCAGTCTATAGCGTATCTCGTCCACCGGGACGGTACACGCATCAAACTGGACGACTTCCACTACCAAAACCTATTCGAAATTGTGGGGATCTTTGCCGCACGCTTCTACCCAGAAAAATGGACGATTGACGGCAGGCGAGTCGAGCACGACACGGTCGAATCTTCCGGGAATTCACGTGGCAAATAACGGGGCGTCGTCTAGCGACCCCACTACCTGAGCAGGTCTGTGCCGCTGAAAGCGAGCGGAGCCGTTACCCATAAGCCAGCAGGCCAAGAACCAACAACATCCTGAAATCCTGACCGCTTAAACTCAAAATTCTACCGGTTGCTCAAGGCAGCACACAGATTCGCAAGCCCTTGAAGTCGATAGGCTGCCATAGACATTTGGGCATTGACCAACTGTGAAGCAGAACGTGGAGTGTACTACTCGCTCATCGGTGTTGACGACGACCCCGCTGACCTAGAAGACATTCGCTCCATAGCTCGAAAATGGCTAGGCAAGGGCGAGGCGTTTGCGACCGCCCTGAAAGCGTCGCCAATCTGCGCTGAGAACGGTTAGCAATAGCCGACAACCAATGAACGCAAAACTGTTTCTCTTTGCTTTTATAGCGGCTATAGGCGGATTACTGTTCGGGTTCGATACGGCTGTTGTTTCAGGCACGACTGAAAGCATCACAACCTATTTCAGAATGACCGACGCGATGCTCGGTTGGGCAGTAAGCTCCGCACTGGTCGGTTGCATTATCGGCGCACTAGGCGTAGGTAAGCCTGGCGGCATATACGGCAGGCGGAAGATGCTTTTTGCTAGCGCCGCGCTGTTCTTTATATCCGCGATATGGACCGGTGCGGCCCAAACCTATAACGGTTTTATTATCGCCAGGATCATTGGGGGCGTAGCGGTAGGCGCTGCTTCGGTAATGGCGCCGATGTATATCGCTGAGATATCGCCGGCAAAACTGCGCGGCCGCCTGGTATCAACCGCACAGCTTGCCATCGTCACTGGCATACTTGTTGCTTTCTTTTCCAACTATCTGCTGGCAAGTCTGGGTGACAATGCATGGAGATACATGTATTGGGCAGAAGCTATTCCTGCAGCTTGTTATTTTGTTTTGCTGTTCATGACGACTCCAAGTCCGCGATGGCTTGTTGAAGTCGGACGAGTCGAAGAGGCGCGCAAAGTCATCAGGTTGGTTAATTCCGGGAAGGGCGTTGATACAGTTCTGGCCGACATCCAAGAGTCGCTTCAACACCAGGAGCAATCAAAAGGAGTGGGACTTTTCCGCCGACCTTATTGGGGGCTCGTAGTCATAGGAATGTTAGTGGGTATTTTCAACCAGCTTACCGGTATTAATGTGATCATGTACTACGGACCCATGATCTTCAAATCTGCAGGTTTCGCGGAAGAATCGGCTCTTCTACAGCAGTTTGCCGTAGGCGCGACAAACCTTGTATTTACTCTGCTAGGAATGGCTCTCATTGACAAGCTTGGCAGGAAGACGCTGCTGATGGTGGGTGGCATAGCAATGCCCGTATGCCTGAGTCTGTTCGCCTACGGAACCATGAACGAAATAAAAGGATACTACCTTCTTGGTTGCATGCTGGCATTTGTGACGTTTTTCTGCACGACCCAGGGCGTCGTAATCTGGGTCATCCTTTCTGAGATGTTTCCCAATCAGATACGCGCGCGCGCCACGGCGGTCAGCTGTTTCTCACTTTGGGTCGCCAATGCGTTGACGTCCTTCCTTTTTCCGATACTAAAAGAGCAGTACGGTGTTGGCCGCATATTTCTGTTTTATGCAATGGCGACACTCTGCAGTTTTTTCTTTTTCTGGAAGTGTCTTGTGGAAACCAAAGGCAAAACCCTGGAAGAAATCGAACACTTGGTCTTAAGGGAATGAAGTAGCACGGCCGGCCTGAGATGATCAGAATTACAACTCCAGAGAACCAACGAGGCGACAGCACTCGGAAAGGGCATGCGCGTTAGCGTAATCGATCTCCAGCACATTCCTCCAGGCGCCGAGCGCGGACCAAATCTCCACCTCGCCCATTGCATTTGCTATTGCCGGCGCGGCCAGCCTCGCATAGATCATCGGCGGTATTTCGGGATGGTTTTCGACCGGACCGCCGAACTCCTGTTCGCGGCCACTATGGCAATCAGTGCCCGCCATAGGAATAAGTTGCAACTCCTGGCAGATCCGATGCCAGTAGTGCGGCACGCGCTTCGATGCAAAAGGAGGACTCCATACTTCCAGCGCGTCGATTACGCCGCGTCGGGCCCAATCTCGAATCCATTCAGTTTGCAGATCGTAGGGTAGTTCCCCGACAAAATCGTCGTCCCAATAATTGGGATGATTGTGGCTGATAAAACAGCCCACCTGGCGAAAGTGCCCGGCGAGCATCTCGTAGTCAAACCAGTTTCCCAACTCCTCTCTGTACGCGTTCATCGCGTAACAGCGCATGGAAGCAAAGAACCGGTGGCTCAGCATGGGGGGATCCCCTTCGCGTCCCAGGCCCCAAGCCTGCCAAAGGTTGCCCATGTCGAAGGTTTGGTTATTCGTGAGAAACGTGTCAAACGCCGACGAATCGCGGGTGATTTTCTCCCGCACCTGCTGATAGCGATCGAGGACTGGCGTCAGGGGACCGCCGATGGAAAAATCGTCAATGATCTGCAGCCAGGCCGGGTCCTGAAACAAGTCATTCCGCTTCGCCAGCTCGTTCAGGAACAGTTCGCAAGCGCGATCCCACTTCTTACGGTGCTGAAGGCAAACCGCAACAAAATCCTCGCTGAGCGTCGGCGCAATCGCATGAAACTCAAACGCGCGGCGCTGGTGCGTTGAGATAACTTCAACTCCGAGAAACACGTCGAGTTCCAAATCCCTGTCGCAAACAAGACGACGGGCTGCGGACAGCGAATCGATAATGTTGTGATCATCGATGAGTATCTGCCCGCGTACAAAGTGGTCGCACAACAGTTCCTCGACGTTCATTTCCCCATCGGATGCGGTCGTATGCGTATGGAGGTCGATGCGACCCGTCGCCGCGCGCTCTCGGCGTTCGGCTCGCGCTCTGGCAAGAACAGGCCAGATCACCTTGAGTGCCTTGCCATCCCGCGACTCAAAGGCCGCCCGCTCCTGCCGTGTCAGCAGGCGATCGGCACTTGCTGGACTGCCTTGATGAAGCGCACGGGTGGCTTGTTCGATCTTAGTTGTCATCGGTATTTTTCAGATAATCGTTCGCATCAAAAAGCACTTCACGTGCCACCCGTTCCCACAGCTCGAGGGAATTGAAGCTAGGCCCCAACAACTCGGCTGGAAGCCCTTCGTAGATCTGCCTAGCAGAGTCATAAAGCGTAAGATCGGTAAGGCCGTCATCAAACTCTCGACGACGGGGCTGGTCCGCAAGCTGCAAGTCGCTGATGGCCTCAGCAATCACATAATTCGCTTCGATAAGAATCTCGACTCTCTTGTCCCAAGCCGAATCCGCAACCGCTTGGTCAATTAGAGGCGCCAGCTTGTCGGCATATTTGGGTAATTTGCGAAACAATCTGTTTAGCCATTTAGTATACGGTGCGTATTGCCCGTTGAGGGCGAAACAAAGTTCCATCAGCCGTTTGAGGCACAATCCGAAATAGATGGCGCAGGTCAAATCGTCTTGCCTTCGAGAAACACGATGCAGATTGTACGGCGCGTCCCGTCCGGTCACATACATACACCAGTCTGCGATCCGCTTTTTCCACACGTTCTCCGGGTAATACGCTAATTGGTCGCATCGCCGCGTCAGTTCTCCCGCGCCATCGTAAACAATTGTGCCGGCGGTAACGTGAAACAGTTCCACTTCGCAGAGATTCAGCCAATCAAGATCCCGCACCGGTAAGTCTTCAGTGCCCAGAAAACGGCCGAAAAAACTCTCCACTTCCGAGCAGCATACGCCCGTGAGATTGCCGACATCAAACCGAACGTCAAAGCCCTCGTACTTCGCTGGAACTTTTTTGAGCGTCGCCTGCAGCGCGGGCCTGACCTGCTGGGAATCCGCCCGCACATACATCACAGTGGCACGTGGGCCCCAATGGTGGTCTCGGCTAATCGCGTCATCGAGCCCAAGCACATCGGAGCCCGTGCCCACCACGGCCACGGCCAATCGATCGAAAACATCTGGCATTTCCTGTCTTAATAGCGGAAGCAGGATTTGCCGAATGAAGTCCTGGCTGATGGTTAGCCCCGATGTCATTTTTTTTTCGAAAGGAAAGGGGTATTGGTTCCGTGTTCCATTACGCCAAAGGGGTTTCGCCTCCAAGGCTAGGGCGCCGCCGCGAGGAGCACAGCCTGAGATTGCAAGCCCTAGGTACTTATTCCTGAGCGTGTTGACATAGGCTCAAAACGATCGCTCAAACCGCCCGGTTGGCCGCCCGGTTGGCCGCCCTACTCAATCCCTTCTTCTTGCAGCGTCTTCCATGGCTCCTCCCAGTAACGGGCATATTTCTTTTCAAGTTCTTCCAGCGGCGCTTCCATTTGGATTGGATACTGACCGAACTCGTGAGCCGCATGGATCATGGCCATCACGTTTTCCGGAGGGATGTCGCCCAGAACGTTGTGTATTTGATTGAACACAAACCCTCCGCCAGGTGCAAGCACCTGGACTCGCCGCCGCACGTCCTCTCGAATCTGGCCGGGTGTGCCGCGCACGAGTGTGCCGTGCGTGTCACTGCCGGCACCCCACACGGTTATCCTGTCACCGAATACCTGCTTAATACGAGCAGGATCCATACCCGCACAGTCTGACTGCAGCGGGTTAAAGATCTGCATGCCCGCTTCAATCATGTCCGGCAGCAACTCGAAAACAGCCCCGTCGCAGTGCAGCATGACATGAACATGCGGATAGTTTTCGCGGACAAAAGTAAACATCTTCCTATGGTAGGGCAGAAACATTTCCCGATACATTTCGGGATCCATTAGCAGGGCCGATTGCATACCGAGATCGTCGCCAAACTGGATAACATCGACCACATCGCCAGTGGCGTCGAGGGTGCGTTTCAACGTATCCAAATGAATCTCTGTCAGCGCCGTCAAAAAATAATGGACTAGATCGGGGTCGGTAATACAGCGGACAAAGATTTCATCCCAACCGAAGATCCCTTGGGCATTTTCCAGGATGGTCCCGCCATGCTGAAACAGAACGGCTCGCGTGTTATTCGTTTTGCGCAGTCGCGCAGCTTCCGCTTTTAGGTATTTCACCTCACGGTCGGACGTCTTGATGCGGCTGATAAAATTGTTGCCTTCGCTTGCTAACAAGCTGTCGATTTTTTCTCTCGTGGGTTCTCCCTGCATAGGCGACCAAAAGAGTGTAAAACCGTGAAGGCCCTCGCCTGGCATTTTTGCGATCATCTTATCGTCTTCAAACCATTGCCAATCTCCCTCACCATCTTGGACCGGAGTGAAATCAGCCGGCACCAGGCACTGACTCCCGTCGACAAGCGTCCGCTCCTTCCACTCTCCGTCGTTATAGATCGAAAACGAGGAGACAGCTCGATGAAGAGGTATCACGTCACAGCCAAGATGATCCAATATTTCGTCTTGAACGTCGCAATATTGCCCCCAAGTGTTGTACATCTTCGGCAATTCATCCTGGGCCAGGTCGAGCTCAGCGCGAAGTTTCATGTACGCCAGCACTGCAATCGTACTCGACGCGTGGGAGCCCAAGTCGATGGGAATGCGGTCGGTTTCCTCATGCCTAAGAGCTGCCAAAACACGCTCGCGCGACGTAGGCATGTAATTTCCTTTCCTTAAAACAATCTAAACACAACTAATCCGCTACCGCCAACACCTGATATCGCAAGGTGCCGATCGGCGAACGCCCATGAACTTAAAACACTTCTCGGCTTGAAAGATTTTGGCTACACCAAGGGCCCTTTTATTCTTGCGACACCCGGGCGATTGTTTACAATAAACGAGAAGCACAACCAAATACTAGCCTGCTTTTTCCGGCTTCTTTGAGATCTATCTACTAACCGATAGCCTAGTAATTATTTCTGGATTGTCAGATTTTTTGGCAAACTCTAGATTTTTTCAGAATCAGCGAGGGAGGCTGTTTATGCTCATGCCTTTTGCGACATTGGTGAAATCCCATATGACAACAAGCCGGAATGTACGGGGATACCATCGTGTTATTCGTGGCGGTTTCACCTTAGTGGAATTGCTAGTGGTAATTGCCATCATCGGCGTCCTCGTCGCGTTGCTGCTGCCGGCAGTACAAGCTGCCCGCGAGGCGGCCCGGCGGACCCAGTGCACCAATAACCTTCGGCAACTGGGTCTGGCACAGCTCAATCACGAAAGTGCGAAGGGACAATTTTCCAAAAACGAGCAGTTTATTTATACCCAGGGCGATCGACTTGCACGGCGCGAACTCGCCTCCCATCTTGTCATGGTGACACCCTACCTGGAGGCGGCCAATCTGTATGGTCAGCTTGATCTGGATCCCAAGGCCCCGCTGGTTCCCGCCGATCAGATCGTACAGGACGTGCCCCTGCAACAACTGTCGGTGCCCGCCCTCACCTGCCCTAGCGACCCCAAAACGGGGGTGGTCGAGTCGGACAACGGCCATATTGGTGTGTGGAAGTCTGACATCCGATGGGACGGCCCGGTGGCCACTACCAGTTATGCGGGCTCGATCGGCGCCCAACTCATGGGCATGACAAGGTGCGACATACGAACCATCGTGGGTTACACGGGCGGCTACTACGGTGAAAACAGATATTTCCCGGGCGAAGACTGGTTCAATGTCACCCACAAACCGTCGCTTTGTCATAACCAATCAGGCCAAGGCAATGTGCGCAGCGACTGTGCAGACCCAGCCACCATCTCGGGGGTATTCTCCCGCTCTGCCTGGTCGGCAAGCCTTCGTGAAATCGAGGATGGCACTTCCAACACAATCATGATGGGAGAAATTCGCCCCTCGGCGTCTCTCTTCAACTGGGTCCACGGATGGACCAGGTCAGAAGGCCTGTGGTTTGCCACGACGGCGCCGCTTAATTTCCTGACCGATCCGGAAGAAGTTGAAGCAATGGATTTGCCCAGAGGGGTAAAATACAACTGCCACAACTGGCAATATTCTTTTCAGACCTCGATGGGGTTCAAGTCTCTCCACCCAGGGGGAGTCAACTTCGTCTACTGCGACGGGTCGATCCATTTCCTGCAAGACAACATCGACTACACAACTTATCAGCGGCTTGGCGCGCGCGGCGATGGAGAATCGGAAGGCTAAGGGTGCTCGAAAAAATCCCAAGGCGCCGGTCCCTTGTGAATGCGCTACACAATTTAGCTACACCGCTTAGATAGACTGAGTGCGGATGGCAGCACATCGGTAGCTGTGAATGTTGTTTTGAGGACGCGAGGTGGATCGACAGTTCAACGCGGCCGCACTACTGGCGATTTTTTGCCTGCTTCTTTCAGGTTGATCGAAATCGTGCAAAGATTCCGCTACCTCAAACAACAACGTTCCCGCAAATACTGCTTCTGCGTCATTGCCAAACGGGCCGCCAACCGATCCCGCAATCCTCTCGGCCCGTCACAGTAGTCACGAAACCATGTTGGCAAATTTGCGCCAACTGCATGACAACATGCCGACCAAGAACAAGTATCTCGGCGACTCTAAAACGTCGGTAATACGCGCATCCCTGGCAAACTCGAAAGTCTTGCTCTGCGCACAACACCAATATGCGCCGCGCCAAATCCGTTACGAATCCGAGAATCGTCGTCGTCGGATTTTTTCCAAGCAATGATTAATAAGCCGACCATCACACCGAATGTGACGGCCCATTGTAGCTATCATGCTGCGCATCACGCGCCCAGATGTGCAATGATCGGTAATCGGAAGTAATTCCCCTTTCCTGCGAACTTGGCTGCCAAAGTCATACCAGCCCATCCTGCCATGGGCCCGTGATCGCAAATGTAACCCCGGGGCGCTGAATATTGACGAACAACCACTTTCCACTGTTGCTAAAGGTTGCCCCGCACCATTCTGCTGACCGGAAATCCTTTTTCTCGAATTTCTTGTAGGACACGTTCGAAAAGTCGATATTGTTGGCCGCGAATGTAAATAGCCGGCCGTCCTCGGTGAGGCCCTGGAGTCGCTGCGGAGTCGAATTGCCATCTTCGCACAACAAGATGCCGCCGCGAGGACTACTACACATATTGTCGGGCATGTCGAGGACGCTCTCCCCCGGCGACTCAAAGATTAGCGTGAGTGTTTGCCTATAGGGATCAAACTCCCAAACCTGGCCCCGCTCGGCATCTCCACCTGCGGTCGCCGTAACGTAAATTTTACCGTGTCCGTAGCAGGTCCCTTCCAGCCTCGCAAAAGTTGAACCTCCGGCCGCGCGACCCTGGTCATAAACACCTTGCCGGTCCTTTGTCGAAGGGGAATCTGCACGCAGGGGGTCTTCAATATCGACCCAGTCGACATCGAACACGGCGCCCACCCGCAGCCCTTTCTTCAGCACCGATTTGCCTTTGGCCCGGAGCATTTGCAGACGCCCACCCTCGGCCAACTTGGACGGTGTATGAGGCAAAAACCGGTAGAACCCGGCATCCTCGCGGTCTTCTGTTTCGTAGGCAATGCCCGATATGGGATCGATCACCACCGCCTCGTGCCACATGCGGCCCATCGATTTTAGAGGTTTGGGATCAGCGTCTCCTCGGGCAGGAACTTCAAAAATCCAGCCATGGGTTTCGCCGTAGTCAAATAGCTGACCGTTATCTCGGTCACCCGGACCAAGCGTAGTCTCCTCACAGGTAAGCCAAGTACCCCAAGGCGTTGCACCACCCGCGCAGTTCCGCACAGTGCCGGCGATAGCTGTCCAACTTTTGACCCATTTCCCCGCGTTGGTATCGAACATCAGGTTGGTGCAGCCACCCAGGGCACGCCGATCATAGGTAATCGCCGGCTTGGTCGGCGGCGAGCCCAGCACAGCGATCTCGTGATTGCGACTCATCGTGACCAGTCCGTCCTGGTCGTGCGTGACCGCCATGCCGTCATGATCGCTCGGCGTTGGCGTCCCGTCGAATTGGGAATCACCGGTCCAGCCAAATGACATGTAGCGAAATCCTTCTGGAAGCTGGATTAACTTGAGGCCCGTGGATGCGTCGATTGCCGGCTTCAAGGGACCATAGCCGGGCGACCGCAGCGCGTTGAGATCGGCCCGCGCGATCCGGGCGGCAAATGATTGGAACGTCGGACCAATGGCCACCGAAGCAGCGGACCACCGCAGAAAACCGCGGCGATTAAGAGATGACTCATAACGCATGACACAGTAACCTCTCCATTTAGAATCTACCTTCAAACACCACGTGGCTACTACAGCAACAGTGACAGGGACATCCCGCAGACAGTTTTGGATAGGATCTCAGTCGGTACCGGCACCCTTTCCGCAGAGTCGGTGGATAGCTCCCAGGAAGACGGCCCCCATATTGAGACTACCGGGCGGTGCATAGTTTTCCGTTCCTTGCCACCTACAGGCTAGAATGCGAAACAGGCAGTGCACCGGCGCTGCTGGCAATTCTAGCAGAACACAACATCTCAATACCAGCAATTGCCACCTTGCACACCGCCCCTAAGATCGCCATCCACCGGAAGCCTCCGAATGGAGAGGCGACCGAGCCCCCAATGAGCCGACGGTGCGGCCCGACGGCCCAGATGATCTTGCCTCCATCGCTGAGGGCCGATTAAAACGGAGAGGTTGAGCGGACTGCAGGAGGCGCCCAGCGAGGGAACAGGGCGAAAAAATCGTTCTAGAACTCGGCGCTCAACCTGTTTCACCAACAGCGCCCACCTGCCAGCAACCACTGCTTCCTTTACCCCAATCTGCAACCACCCAAAAGTGGCCATCATGCTATCTCGCCAATTACTACGATTTGGGCGACCGTCTGCGCGCGGTGCCTCGGTGCTCGTAGGAGTTGTAATCGCAGCGTTGAGCACATCCACACTGACTATGCGTGCAGCCGACAAAGGTGCCGCCACCGGCGCCGCACTCAATCCGGCTGAGCCAAAACCATTGGCGCCCACAGCGGACCACGTGGCCCGCGAGATTATGCAGCTTCAACAACAGTTTGGGGGATCGATTGTCAGCAATTCACCGGGACTGGCCGCGTTGCCTGCCCGCCGTCCCGACCAAGTAGCGGCGTCTGCCACGCCGGTCGCTCCTGCGACTGCTCCCGGCCGTGCAACGACTGCAGTTGATAGCCTCCGCCAAGCGTCCTGGCAACTGGACACATCAGCGCACCGCCTGGAGCAATTCGACTTGTACGACCAGGCCGACGCGCTGCGCCAACTCGCAGCACGGCTGCGTCAGGATGCGCGGGATCGCGTGGCCGCTGCGGTCACCATTACCGCAAACTAGTCACTTACACCTCGACTACCCCAAGTCAGCGCTAGCGAAGCGATGCTCAAGCACGGGGGACCAGATGACCGACGACCACTACGGCTAATTTTCCGGACATCTTATTGTTTCATTGGTAGTGTGGAGCCTTGGTCGTGAGAACCATTTTTCAAAACCTGATTTTGGGGCCACAATTCTAGGGTATGTTGCCGCCAACCGTTGGTGTTGAAATGGGAGGCTAGTGACTTGTTCCATTTTCTTTCTTCAAGGCTTCTGCGGTGATGGCAGGCGGACCCACTGCCTCCGGCCTCTAGCAATTTGACATTCGCCGTCAGGCTCATTAGCCTAAGAACTGGACGGCCGGACGAAAACATCGCCTCGTAACCTCTTCTGGGACGAGGACTTCTGTACTGCCGCCAAGTTCCTGACTTCCCTTCCTGGATGCAATTCCTTGGGAACCAGTCGGCTTGAATCCAGCGCCCCCGGGGTGAAAATCGACGTCGCGTCAATCAATCTTAGCAGCAGAAAACGACAGTATGTCAAAGCTCGGTGATTACCTCATCAAGAAGGGAACTGTAGGTCCCGGCCAGCTTCAGGAAGCCGAGACTATTTCCTCCTCGCGCAATATCCAATTACAGGCGGCCATCGTCCAACTCGGCTACGCCACCGAAGAACAGGTGATGCGCGTGCTGGCCGAAATGCACGACTACGAGTTCGTTGATTTGAACAATGTACCGATTCCGCCCACCATCGTAGAACTCGTGCCGGAGTCGGTCGCACGTGAAAATGCTGTGATTCCTTTTTCGGAAGAAGATGGCAAGCTCAAAATCATCGTCAGCGACCCGGACGACTTCGAAACGTTTGACAAGTTACAATTCATACTCAACCGCGAAATCGTCATAGCGCTCTCCGCGAAAGAAAGTATTCTCGAGGCAATCAATCGCAATTACGGTCAGGTCGAAGGCGAAAGCGCTGACTCCATGTTGCAAGAGTTTACGGACACTGCCATCGACTTCACAGAGACCGAAGACGACGATGGTGGCGGTCAGGACGACGGCGTTGTCGACGAAACAAGTGCTCCGATTGTGCGGCTTGTGCAGTTGATGATCACCGAAGCAGTCCAACTGCGCGCTTCTGATATTCATGTGGAGCCTTTCGAATCGCGAGTGCGCATTCGATACCGTATCGACGGAGTCCTGGTGGAGCGCGACAGCCCTCCGCGCCGATTGCTCGGGGCCTTACTTTCACGCATCAAGATTCTGGCCAGTATGGACATTGCCGAGCGCCGGCGCACGCAGGACGGTCGCATCAAAATAACGGCCGCCGGCAAAGAACTCGACCTGCGCGTGAGTATGCTGCCCACCAGTCATGGCCAATCCTGCGTGATGCGGATATTGGACAAAGACAATATTAAAGTGGGCGTCCGGCAACTGGGGCTCTCCGATGGCGATTTCCGCAAGTTTCGAAGATTGATTCGGCGTCCCAACGGCATTCTACTGGTCACCGGCCCCACGGGTTCGGGAAAGACAACCACCCTCTATGCAGCGCTCAACGAACTGAATCGACCAGATCGGAAAATCATCACCGCCGAAGACCCGGTAGAGTACTATCTGGCGGGCATTAATCAGGTGGAAGTACGCCACACGATCGGGCTTGATTTTGCGCTGATCATTCGAGCCATGCTGCGGCAAGCGCCAAACGTGATCCTCGTGGGCGAAATGCGCGACCACGAAACAGCCTCGATGGGTATCCAAGCTTCGCTGACCGGTCACCTGGTCTTCAGCACGTTGCACACCAACGACGCTCCTGGAGCAGTCACTCGAATGGTCGACATGGGCGTGCCCTCTTACCTGGTGGGTGGTAGCGTGATTGGTATTTTGGCGCAGCGCTTGGTACGCGTCATTTGCAGTAAATGCAAACAGCCCCACTCCCCCAGCCAGGGCCAACTGGAAGCAGCCGGCATTACACCCGAACAAGCGGCCTCGGCAACCTTCATGACAGGCGCGGGGTGCTCCCATTGCGGCAAGTCCGGCTATCGGGGCCGACTCGGCATCTTTGAATTGATGACGATGAACTCCAAGGTCCGTGAGCTTTCGTTTGCGGGGGCCTCGACCGTGGAGATCAGGAAGGCAGCCATAAAAAATGGCATGACTACGCTATACGAGGACGGTATTCTCAAAGCAACGCAAGGAATCACCACGCTGGAAGAAGTGTTTCGGGTAGCGAAAAGGGATGTCTAGGGGGCTGCCGGCCAGCGGCCGGGCAGCGGGCTCCTTCCGGTCAAACATCCACCCAGCCGGACCATCCTGACGCTGGAATGGTTTTTTTTCCCGGAACGTCGGCTGAGCAGCCTCGAAATGGGGACACCGGCGGCCCGAGAGGTTAGAATTAGAGGTAGGAATAGAGAAGGCGATATCTTCATGGGAACCATTCTCATCGACAAGTTGCTCTCTGCCCAGGTCAAGCAGGGGGCCAGCGATTTGCACCTCACCGTGGGGCAGCCACCGGTGCTGCGCCTGAACGGACGGATGCAGAAGCTCAAGACCAAGGTGATGGACGCATCCGACACGATGGGTCTGATGAAAAGCATCACCCCCGACCGTTGCCAGCAAGAATTCCAGGAGACCGGCAGCACCGACTTTGGTTTCGCCTTTGGCACGGAAGCCCGATTTCGCGTTTCCGTATTCCGCCAGCGCGGCAATGTGGCAATCGTCCTGCGGCAGATTCCGATCAAGATGATGTCCATGGACGACTTGTCTGTTCCTCCAATTTTCAAAGACCTCATCTTGCGCCCCCGGGGGCTCATCTTAGTGACCGGCCCCACGGGTTCCGGTAAAACGACGTCGCTCGCGGCTATGGTCGACCATCTCAACGACACGGTTGATCACCACATTATTACGATTGAAGACCCAATCGAATTTTTCCACAACCACAAAAAGTCTACGGTCAATCAGCGTGAAGTCGGCACGGACGTAACCTCGTTTGCCGAAGCGATTCGTCGCGCTCTCCGTCAAGATCCCGACGTGATCCTGGTAGGTGAGCTCCGTGATCTGGAAACCATCGAAGCGGCAATCACGGCCGCCGAGACCGGCCACGTTGTGTTTGGCACTTTGCACACATCCAGTGCCGCGGGCACCATCAATCGCATCATCGACGTGTTTCCCACCAATCAACAAGATCAGATTCGCACGCAGCTTGCAGCATCCATTATCGGCATCCTCGCCCAGCAGTTGCTGCCCCGTATTGGCGGTGGCCGTGTAGCGGCGTTTGAAACACTTATCGTCACTCCGGGTATTGCAAACCTGATTCGCGAGAACAAGATTTTCCGTATTACTTCATCTATCCAAACTGGCTCGAAGTATGGCATGAAACTGTTGGACGACCACCTTTACGAACACTGGAAAAACGAGCTGGCAACCAAAGAAGATGTCCTCTCTAAGGCCAACTCTCCGGACGACCTCGCCAAACGAATCGCAGCGGCAGAACGGGGAGTCTTCGATGAGGAGTTGGAAACCGAAGAGTAAAAGAATGGCCAATTGTGAGTTTTTCGCTGCCATCTAAAAATGTAGACTCGTCATGATCCTCGGCCGCTGAATCCAACCCCTAGTCCCAAGCCCCTATCTTCCATATGGCTCTTCGTCGCATTGGTCAGATTCTCGTCGACCTCGGATACGTCTCCGACGAGCAGCTTGAATTGCTCTTAGATGAGCAGGGGCAGCGCCCGGGCCAATTGCTTGGCCAGGTGGCCATGGACATGGGCCTCATCAACGACGAACAACTGGTGCAGGCTCTCGGCGAGCAGATGTCGCTCCGCACGGTGGCGCTGGGCGATCTTACGATCGAGCCGGAAGTCCTTGCGATGGTCACCGAACCAATGGCACAAATGTATCGTATCGTGCCGACCGAGTTCGATGGCGATACGCTCACCGTCGCCATGTGCGATCCGCAAAATCTAGCGGTGCAGGACGAATTGCGCACGTTTCTGGGATACACCATCAGTGTCGTAGTGGCCACCGAACCGGCCGTGCTTGCGGCGTTGGAGCGCTATTACGGCGAGAGCACCGAAAGCGTGGAAAGCATTGTTTCCGACCTGGAATCTGACGCCGAGCTGGCCGCAGCCGTCGCGGCCGCGGAGGGGGGAGCGGTCGATCTCACGAGTGTCGAGGCTCTGGCCGACAGCGCGCCTGTCCGCAAACTGCTGAACATGGTGCTGCTGCTAGCCATCAAGGACCATGCCAGTGACTTGCACTTCGAACCCTTTGAGGACGAGTTTCGCATCCGCATCAAGGCCGACGGTGTGCTCTACGAGATGGTGCCGCCTCCGCGCCATCTGGCCTTTGCGATCACCACCCGCATCAAGGTCATGGCCGATCTGGACATCGCCGAACGCCGTCTTCCACAGGACGGCCGCATCGAACTGAATGTCGGCGGCCATCCGGTCGATCTGCGCGTAAGTGTATTGCCAACAATGTTTGGCGAAAGTGTCGTAATGCGGGTTCTCGATCGCTCAGTCGTTTCGCTCGACCTGGCCAAAGTCGGCATGGACGATAAGATCATGGCGAGCTTCCGCGAGATCATCTCCAAGCCCAATGGGATCGTGCTGGTCACCGGACCCACCGGTTCAGGAAAAACTACCACGCTTTACTCGGCCTTGAACGAGCTTAACAAAATTGAAGACAAGCTCATCACCACCGAAGATCCCGTCGAATACGACATGGAAGGTATCGTGCAGGTGCCGATCGACTCCTCCATCGGCAACACCTTTGCGCAGTGTCTGCGCGCCATCTTACGACAAGATCCCGATAAGATCCTAGTTGGCGAAATCCGCGATCTAGAGACCGCCGAGATCGCAGTGCAGGCGTCGCTCACCGGCCACATGGTATTCAGCACGCTGCATACTAACGATGCTCCCAGCACGATCACCCGCATGAAAGACATGGGCGTCCCTACTTTTTTGATTACCGCTACGGTCGAGGCCATACTGGCTCAACGCCTAGTACGGCGTGTCTGCGAACAGTGCAGCGAGCAGTACGCGCCGGCACCCGAAGTGCTTGACGATTTGGAGCTTAGTGCCAAGGATTTGAAGGGCAGGGAGTTTTCCCGCGGCGCCGGTTGCGAAACATGCAACAATACTGGGTACAAAGGGCGGGTAGGTCTTTTTGAGTTGATGATCATGAACGACGAGCTGAGGGAACTAATCATGCAAAACGCCTCGGCCGACGAACTGAGGGTCTCCGCCCAAAAACACGGAATGGTCACCCTCCGAGATGCCGGCATGGCCGCCGCCTACGACGGAACAACCACCCCAGAGGAAGTGATACGAGAAACTATCATTGAGTCCTAGGATGGGCCAGTTTCGAGACGCGAGTTGGTCGTGCTCGTTATAAGTCGCAATTCTTAACTCCCAAACTATTAACTCGGGTTGGCAACCCGCGCTTTGCAACTCGCAACTCCCGATGTGTCATGCCTACCTTCCAATTTGAAGCGATGGATTCAACCGGCGCAGAGATCAAAGATGTGATCGATGCTGCCACCGAAGAAGATGCGCAGGCGACCATCCGCCAGATGGGCTACTTCGTCACAAAGATCTCCGTCAAAAAAGCGCGGAAGAAGGCCGAGGCGAGTAGCACTGGTAAGAAACGCGGCCTAGTATTTGGGGGCGTGCGTTCCAAGGATCTCACCGCGTTTACGCGGCAGCTCTCGATCCTGCAAGACGCCGGCCTGCCTATTTTGCGGAGCTTGCGGATCCTTGGCGAGCAGGCCAAGCCGGGACGCCTGAAATACTCGCTGGAAGACACGTGCGATGCCATCGAAGGGGGTGACACGCTTTCCGAAGGGATGGCCAGAGCGCCCAAGTGTTTTGACCGTCTCTATATCAACATGATCAAGGCCGGCGAAGCGGGCGGTGCTTTGGAAGTCATCCTGCAACGTCTGGCCGACTTCAAGGAAAGGGCCGAATCGCTCAAACGTAAAGTGAAGGGGGCGATGATCTACCCGATTGTCGTTGTCACCGTGGCCGTCGGCATCTTGACGTTTATCATGATCAAGATTGTGCCATCCTTTCAAAAGATATTTGACGATTTCGGCCTCGAGCTTCCGGACATGACGCTAGCGCTGGTCGCCGTATCGCAGTGGTGCGTCGACTACTGGTACCTGATACCAGGAATTCCACTGACCATCTGGCTGACGGTTAAGCTCATCCGCAAGTTCAAGGCGGGCCGCATGGGTTGGGATCAGTTCACCATCAAGGTGCCCATCTTCGGCCAGCTCGTTGAAAAAAACATTATGGCCCGCACATCGCGGACACTCGGCACGCTGATTTCCAGCGGCGTGCCAATTCTTGAAGCGCTCAACATCACCCGCGAAACGTGCGGCAACGCCGTTTTTGAAAAGCTCTATGCGCGGGTCACCGACCGCATCAAGGAAGGCGATGCTATCGCTCTTCCGCTCAAGGAATACTCCAAACTAAGTTTTCACCCGGTTGCCCTATTCTTCTGGTTCTGTTTTATCGGCGGCCCGATTGGCATCCTGATTTACATAATGAAATACCGTCAGCGCGTGGTCGACGACATTGTGGTCAACATGGTCGACGTGGGCGAAGAAACAGGCGAGCTCGACACGATGCTCTACAAAGTCGCCGACACCTACGACGAAGAAGTTGCCGTACTCACCGACGGACTTACCAAGCTTATGGAACCACTGCTGATTATCTTCCTGGGCGGTGCCGTGGGCTTTATTGTGATCGCCCTGTTTGTACCGCTGGTGGACTTGATAAATAATCTGTCGGGATAGGGGCAGAAAAAACACTTACGATCCCCTTTTTTCGCCACCCAACTGTTCAATACCGATACACTTCGCCGAGCTGGCGGCAAGGCCACTAGACTGAGGAAAACCGCTTCTTGGAGACCCCCTTCCACAGAAGGGGGTGTGAGTTGAGCCTTATTTACTGCACGCTTTTGCAGTCTTCTTGGCCCGCTGAGCCTCGGCTGTCGCCACGACCAGCGTTGCCAACCATTTTGCGCACGCAATTTGCAGTATGTAGATGCCAGAATACCGTTAGGAGAGAAGGTTATGCTTCCGAATCAAAATGAGACACCTGAGATGGGCCGCCCATGTTCAGTTTTGCGGGACGATTTCAAGCAGGTGAGCCGTCGGCCGCCGGTGCCGAGTCGACACCCGTTATTTGTGGACCCTACACTCGCAAACCGTCCCTCACGACAGGCAGCTCTTACTGCTTTCACGCTCACCGAACTGCTGGTCGTGATCACGATTATTGCCATCCTCGCTGGGCTGATTACCGGCGCGGCGTTGGGCGCGCTCAACAAAGCCAAACAGGCTGCGATTACGCTGGAGCTGCAACAGCTCGCCAGCGCCATGGACCAATTCAAACAAGAAATGGGCGCTTATCCGCCTAACGTGTTTGCCAATGGTAGTGCGGAACTTAGTTTGACCTCCAATGACCAAGAGGCGAACACGCAGGAACTGACTCGGATGCTGAAGAAGGCTTTTCCCCGCGCGGTCGAATTTCAAAACAAGCCTCACACCTCGGGCTCTAATAATACGTTTGCTAATGTAGGGCTTTCCCCGGCAGAGGCCCTCGTGTTCTGGCTGCAAGGCTTTAGCAACGACCCAACCCGCCCGCTGAGCGGGCCTGATCTATCTCCAACACAGATCGATGATAATGGCACGTCCCCCCGAAATGTCATCACGATCGACTCCTTCGATTCCCGTTACGACTT
Organism: Pirellulales bacterium; assembly: GCA_022448265.1. Classification (GTDB taxonomy): domain Bacteria; phylum Planctomycetota; class Planctomycetia; order Pirellulales; family Lacipirellulaceae; genus Bythopirellula. Next base: position 38,303 of record JAKVCC010000009.1, on the reverse strand, counting down.
CGACCGGGGACGGCTGCGTTTTTCGCGAAATCCCGACGGATCGCGGCGATTCATTTCTATCCGCAAGCCGAACGTCACGGTGCCGTTCCAGTGGCAACTCTACGAGTATTTTCCGTCCGGAAGCCAGGAACCGTTTGTGTATTTTGATACCTCCCGCCATAGTCCGCTGCAAATCGTCGACAAGTGGGATACGACGGAGTTCTTTTACTCCAGTCCCCATTCCGGAGGTAAGGTCTTCCCGCTCAAACAACTGCGGGCCGCCGCGCCGGAATTGACGAACATGGACAGCCCGACACTCCAGTATGTGGAATACGTCAACGCAAAAAAATGCCAGGTTTTGCACTGTGGCCTGGATGATGCTTGGGGCGACTTTTCAAATAGCACAGGTGCGGGAGGCGAACTGGACGTCACCAACAGGAACTTTATCCCACAACTGCTTTACCCAGAAGGCCCTTTCATCGGTGATACCGCCGACACGCTGGCAAGCTTTGTCACGGGCGCGCTGGAGGATGAGCAAGAATGACGAAGCTGCGAGCTACCAAGCGCGAAGCGCTAATTGAAAGCCGCTGCCGCGATGCGAAGCATGGCCGGCTGCGGCTGCTGCGCGCACCTCGTAGATCGCAACTCGTGCACCGCGCCGCGGTGACTTTGGTCGAACTGTTGGTCGTGATTACAATCATCGCCACTTTGAGTACAGTTTTTCTTGGCGTCAGTTCGGCCGCGATGGAACAGGCCCGCGCGTCACGCACCAAAGCGCTGGTGGCCAAGATCCATACCCTGCTGATGGAGCGATGGGAAACCTATGCCACGCGGCGGGTGGGTGTGGATCTGCCAGCGGGCCTACCAGGACAGCAGGCAGCTAGGGTTCGGCTAGACGCGACGCGGATGGCCATGAAGCTGGAGATGCCAGATCGCTGGAGTGATATCCTGCTGACGTCGGTTAGTAGCCGACCTCCCAGCGCAGGATGGGCACCGCCTGTGCCTAATATCCCCATTGGTTTTTACGCGCTCCCCGTCCGGTATCCAGCGCTAAGCAGGTCCTATCTGCGTCGTTACGCAAATCTAAAGACGAACGATGCAGAAATTCTCCAGGCAAACCAAGGCGCCGAATGTTTGTACCTGATCGTTATGCTGGCTACCGGAGATGGCGAAGCGCGGACCCTCTTTGGCGAGCAGGACATTGGCGACACTGACGGCGATGGCGCGCTAGAGTTTGTCGATGGCTGGGGCCGGTCGATTGAGTTCATTCGCTGGCCAGCCGGATTTGCGCCCGATTCGGCGCTGATGACGGGTGACCCCGAGGGAGATCACGACCCGATCGATGTTTTCAGACGCGACTTACAAGCCTTCCGTCTATTGCCGCTCATTTATTCGCGGGGGCCGGACGGCAGTACGGACATGATTGTCGATACAGGAGCTGTAACGGGCATCGACCCCTACGCGGAGGCCTATGGCCGACCGCCTCTCGAAAACAACCTGCTGGCCACAGTGGGAGACACGAATGAAGACGGCACGATTAACGCCCTGGACAACATACACAATCATCTCCAGGACAACCAATAAGGGATCCATCGATGTCGAACCTTAGACACAATAGCGCACTGCGTGCGGGTCGATGCCCCGCTGATGTGCCATGCGTGGCAGCAAACCCACCAGATCGTTGGCCCCTTGCCACGCATTTGCCACGCTGCGCTCCCCAGGCGATGACGTTAGTCGAGCTGATGGTGGTAATTGTGATCCTCACCACACTCGTGGCGGGAGTCGTACCCCTGTTGTCACCAAATAACGATACCACCAAGATCAACGAGGCGGCCCGCGGGCTGCAGTCGTACATTACCGTTGCCCAAGCCAAGGCCGCCCGCAATGGCCGCCCGGCGGGCGTCCTGCTAAAAAAACTTTCGACCGATACCGGTAGCGATCTGGATCGTGGCGTATGCCTGGAAGTGTTCCAACTCGTCCAGCCCGTTCCCTTTGCGGGCTTTGAAGTGAATTCCACGGTGCAAGTAACGCAGGACTCAAATGTTGGCAACCGTGTCGTGTTGAGGTTTGGAACTGGGCTGGCCAATAATTTTGACGGGTCGGTTCTGGAAAACTCGTTTCCGCCGCGCATGATCAAGCCGGGCGATATTGTCGAGGTGGGCGGCTTTCGATTCCGCATCGATGATCCAGACCCGTATCAATTGCCGACAGACGCGACAATCGATGTGGGAGAAGACACAGATAACACCGGAGATAGCACCAAAATTGTCCGTTACAATGGCACGGTTTATTTGCAGCCCACTCCGGCTGTTGATGCCGAATGGATTGGTTGGCATGCCAACTTGTTGCCTCCGCAAGCGGCAAGTGCTTACGCCATTAACCGACTGCCGCAGCTTGCCTCCAACTCGGCCTATCAACTGCCCAGCGGCACCTGCATCGATTTACAATGCTCTGGCTTATCTACTACGGTGCCAACGCCATCGTGCTGTCATAATCCTCTGGTCAATATCGACGGGGGGTCGGGCGGCGAGCCGAACAATCCCTACTTAACCAATAACGACGTGGGCATCGCAGTCATGTTTGGATCCGATGGATCCGTCAGCCAGTACATATGGAACGACGGCAATATTAACAACCCGCCCGAGTTTGGCACCGCCGACGTGGAAACCATCAACGGACAGATTTTTTTGCTGGTCGGTCGACGCGAGAACGTGCCAACGCCTATCACGACGGTTGTCGATTGGAATCTGATTGCAAGATCAGAAGAAGATCGCGATGAGCTGCGCAACAATGTCAATTGGCTCAACCCCGACAGCCGCTGGGTGGCCATTAGCTCTCGTTCGGGACGCATCGTATCTGCCGAAAACGCCTTCCTTGACCTGTCGCTCCCCAGATACTCACCCAACCCGGTTAGTTTTGACAATCTCCTCATGGCTTCGGTTCCCGCGCAAATGCACGACGCCCGCCGCTTTGCCCGTGAGATGAAACGCGGAGGGGGGGGATGAATAATATGCGGTGCAAATTACGAGGTGCAAATTGCAAGTTGTATGGAGCATATTGCCCGTCCTCTGTGCGCGCCTCCAAACTCGCCTCAAGACGCGCATCCGGCGCCTCGCGAAGCGCGATTAGCCTGATCGAGATTCTCATCTCCATGTTTGTGCTGCTGTTTGGGCTGATGGGTGTGGCGTCTATCTTTCCAGTGGGTAGCTACATGATGAGCGAAGGCGAAAAATTCGATTCCAGTAGCTTGCTGGCGCAAAATGCGTTTGAAGAACTGGAGGTGCGCGGCGTGCTGCGTCCCGAGTTGTGGCTGTATGGCGCTAATCCGCCGGGCGACGAAATTACCACCGGCACCCCCCCGCGTTTCATCCAACACCAGGGCCCGGGATTGGACCGGTTTAATGTCACCGACCCAGCCGTCCGGCCGGGCCGGGCCTTCGTCATCGATCCCTTGGGTACCGCAGTGCACGGATTGGCCGCAGACGGCGACGTATTTCCCTTCGGAGACCTCACGCTGAATCCGGCCGGCCCCAACGTCAGTATGCCAACTGCGTGGAGGGCACCAAACGGCCCATTTCCGGAGGAGCGATTTCCTGTCAGGCGGCTGACTTTGTTACCCACCGCCAGCGCGACAACGGCCATGGGCACTGGTGTAGCGGAGTCTATTTTCCGGCTCCGCGACGATCTGGCGGTCGAGTACCCCGAGCAGGCAGACCGGCCCGCCGTGCAACTTTGGGCCAAGGATGATGGCGAGAACCTGCTGGCCCGCCAATACACGGGTAACTACTCGTGGCTGGCCACCGTCGTGCCTAATACACCCCATTCTTTGATGGGCCTGCAACCGGCGGATAGCGGATCCCATGCGTATAGTTACGACGTTTCAGTCGTCGTTTTTCGCAAACGAGGCTTGGCGTCATTAGCAGACAGCGAACGGCTGATTGAGGCGGAGCTGATGGTGGGTGGCGACCTGGTGTTGTTTGACCGCAATGGTGAGCCGCTGGTCGTAGACGCTGCCGTTGATCAACTCCGTCCGGGCCATTGGATTTGCCTGATGGGTGTCGATCGCGGGACTAATCAATTTGCCCTGAAATGGTATCGCCTGTCGTCGCTAGACGACAAAACATCGACGACGGATATCCCCAGTTTGGGTGCCGAGCGACCAGGCCGTATGGCCACCCTGATTGGGCCGGACTGGCCCGCAGCCGGATCCGTCAACGGGGTTATTAAGGACCTACGTGCCGCCATTCTTCCAGGGGCCATCAGCGTAGTGACGCGGACGATGAAGATGGAGGGCAACTAAGTGGGGGCGTCTCCGGCACCGATCAATACCTTAACAATCCAATGCCGAACGGCCTATTTGCAACAAGAGGCATCATCTGGGGGCTTCGATGCTGAGAGAAGAAGGTAAGAACCATGAATATCCTAAATAAAAAGCCAAGAGTAGCGAAGTACGATGCACGAGGCCCGCACTGTGCGCTCTCTAGGCCCAAGAGCCCGAAACTCTCGCCTCGCGGTGTGCGCCTCGCGCCTCGCCGCGGCATCCTGTTGCTGGTCGTACTCAGCATGCTGACGCTGTTTCTGATGATCGGCACAGCCTACATCGTTTCGGCCAATCACTTCCGCAAGATGAACCGGGCCATGGCCCGGGCCACGGAAACCTCGTTTCTGGAAATCGATCAAGAAGCCCTGCTGGAACAATTGATCAACCAGCTCATCCGCGATACGAATAACGAGCACTCGGTGCTGCGATACCATAGCTTGCTGCGCGACATGTATGGCAACGACAGTGTGGAGATCGGTCCCAGCCCCTCTGCGCCGGCCCAATTTGTAGATCGCACCGCATTCGACCGCACAGTCGAACTCGATGGGGAGATGCTAAATAAAGTCGCGAACCAGTTTTTCTGGGTAGGCGTGGATGTCGACCTCGCGGCAACGTCGGCGACGCTAAAGTCAACCACTGATTATTACAATGGCCGCCTGCTTACACTCCTGGGCGGCTCCGCCCCAGGACTCACCTCACGCATCGTACACTACAACTACCAGCAAACCGGTGTTAGCACGGCCGTCGCGACATTTACGCTGCTGCCGCTCAACGCAACCCGACCGATAATATCCTCAGAGCTAGGCCTTCAGCCCAGCACCCGCGCACTAATTAATGGCCAGCCGTTTAACGGCACCGGCGCCGGCTACAACCGTTTGGCCGCGGCCGGTACTGCCCGCTTAAATGAAGAAGAGATGATCAATGGCACCGGCCGGCCCATCGCCCTTTTGCCCAACTCGGCTTTCCTGGATGCGGAAAGCGTGGATCCTAAGTTCTTGTTCACCGATGCAGAATTGATCACCTACTACGGGCTTTCGCTGGACGAGCAGCTTGAAGCGTTGGAGGAACGGCTGGCCGAGGTAGGCCCAGCAGGCCTGGGCGCCAGTGACGAATCGTACGACGCAGTCGACTTCCAAAATATGATACTGGCACTGATGCCGGTGAATCCTACCGAGCCGACGACCGGTATTTTTAACTCCAGTAGTTTGCAAGGCTCGGCTGTAGGTTCGAACCCGCCGCCGATGGTGCCGATTCCGTCGCTCCATCGCCCGGCGCTAATCAACTACTGGTCGAGTCAAAACGCCTTGGACGATGCTAATATGCTGCGGAAAGTATTGCTGCGCCCTAGCTGGATGGACCACCCCAATTTTACCGGCAGCAACCCAGACTTCGCGGCGGCCCTTGCAACAAACAATAACGATTCGCAGCAGACCTTAATCAATCACATGATCTACGGCCCGTGGGACGTCGACAACGACAACGACGGTGTCCGCGACAGCATATGGGTAGATTTCGGCGCGCCGGCAATGACACTGCCCGACGGGCGGCGCGTAAAACCCATGGCAGCGCTACTGGTGGTGGATCTCGACGGGCGTTTGAACGTGAATGCCCATGGAACGATTGAGCATGTCCAGGCCGACAACAATCGTCCCATATCCAAGCCAATTGCGGGACTGCTGAATGAGTACTCAAGCCTATTGCCTACGGGACAAGGATTTGGTCCGGCAGACATCAGCCTGGCACCGGTCCTGACTGGTGACAGTGGATCGCGTTACGATGCTGTGCTGCGGGGCAACAGCAATTATCCAGGCCGTTATGGAGATGGAATTGATGGCAACGGGATGGCCAATCGCGCACCTTCGGATTTGGTAGAACGGACCCCCGGTGCGCGCAAAGATCACGATTTTTTAGCGCAGCTCAAGCAACAAGGCATTCCCAGATTGGTAAACAGCCGTAGCCGCTTGAGCGCGTACGTGTCGCCGCCCGATCTTCATGGCCGCTATCGACTGGGAGTCAACAACTGGGGCCAGCCCGTTTACGAGGCAATCGGTGATTTCATGTCCCTGGGCTCCGACTCGCCGTATGAGCTGCGATTATCCGAGGGCAGTCCGCGTGGCGAACAGTCCGGTTCGGCCGATGAGCCGTATTCAGCAGCTGAATTAGAGCGCCTGCTCCGCGCCTACGACGCCGATGCTGGCACGTTGCCATCGCGCCTGTGGGAGTTGGGCGATTTCCTCTCGCTCCTCTCGTCGCGGAGTCAGCTAACCACCGATAGCTACGACCTCCCAGTGCCCAACGTGCAGTTGCCGCCGTGGATGATCTGGGGAGCCGACGGACAGGACAATGCGCCGGAGAACCCCAACAACGACGATTTTGACGACGTGATGGGACACAGAGCCGCGGACGGACAGACGCATGTGCCCCGTACGACGACCAGTGTTAGCTTTAGCGACCTGCTGGAGTACCGACTCCGCATTGGACTGGCCAGATCCTTGCAAGGTTTACCGAAGGACGTGCCAGTCACACACGCTGAGCGCTTGCACAGTGAGATGTTGAAGCTGCTGCCGCATGACCTGGCCGATGGTCTCCGGTTGGATATCAACCGCCCGGTCGGCAATAACCGTGACGACGACAATAATGGAGTGGTCGACGATCCGGGCGAACAGGAGTCGTCGTTCTGGGAATTTACAGACGCTGACGGCAATGTGGCACCGGTGGACCCCGCTTCGCCCAAGGAAAGATTTACCGACACTGAAAAGGGCAGCATACACGACGACTTAGATCGCGACGGACTGGATTCCGATGGTGACGGCAACCACGTCGACCCCTGGGAACTCTTCCCAACCAATACCCCTGCCAATCTGGCCACCTTGCAAAATCATCGCCGGCACCTATTGGCACGGGATCTGTACGTATTGGCAATGACGCTGGTGGATCCCTACGACTTGACCACCGTCGAGGGCAAGGCCAGGACCCGCCGCTTGGCCCAGTGGGCTATCAACGTTGTAGACTTCCGGGATCCCGACAATTGCATGACCCCGTTTGAATATGATGAAAATCCATTCAACGGCTGGGAAGTAGACGGCGACGTAGCCGGCACTACTAGCCCCAATGGCGTAGAAGATAACGTCAACGAGCGCGCTGTTGTTTGGGGAGCTGAACGCCCGGAGCTGGTGCTCACCGAAACGCTCGCATGGCACGACCGGCGCACGATCGACACGCAGGGAGAGGAGGCCTCGCTCGAGGAAAGCGACAGCAACGAGAAAGCCAAGGTTCTGCCGGTGGGGGTCGATCCAGAAGATGAGGACGCTCCTCCGTACGATCTTAGCTATGATCAACAGTCGCGCCCGCAGGGGGCCGCGTTCATCGAAATCTACAACCCTTGGCCAGCCAATCCCGCGGCCAATGCCGACACGCACGACATCGTGGTTGATGGCCAGGATCACTACGACATGGGTATCGATTTGGCGCGCACGCACAACACTACCGACACCGGTTCGCCTGTGTGGCGTTTGATGGTCTACAAAGACGGTGGCCCTGAAAAAGATCCGGACAGCCCTAACACGCAGCATCGGCCCGACAACGACCTGCAGGGAATCGTCCCGCTAGCCGGTCGAGGAGTTGCCCATCGGAGTGTTTATTTTGTTGGGCGTGATCCAGCGTACGAGGACGACGGAGTAGCGTTTTTCAACGATTTGGGAAATCCGGTTCCTTCGGTGCGACCCGGCCGCTACATGGTGGTGGGCTCGGGTGAACAAACATCGAACGGTGTATACGTTGCCAAGTTCGGTGAAAACTCTAGTCAAAGCTCGCAGCGCTGCATCCAATTAAAAACTGCCCCAGAAGTGAGCGACGCCGTGGCCGTACTGGGAGCAGGTGGCAATCCAGTCATGAACCACACTGACGCCTTCCCCATGACTTCGCCGGCTGACGATGGCACGGTCGTGCCGCGCCTCGCCGGCGACTCGCACGGATCGATGTGTTCGGTGGCGATTATCGATCAAACGGTAACTGGACAGCGCCGCTTTACGCTGTCGGAGCCAGCAGATGGCTATCCGGTCAGCAAGTGGGATCCGGACATGAAACAGTATGACCCCATCCTGGATATACCGCTGGACGACCTCCGAGACGACGACGAAATCCGCCTTAGCCTTAAACTACCGCTGGCCGAACAGGACGTACGGACCATTCCCGCCTTTAGCTGGATCTACCTCCAGCGTTTGGCAAATCCCCTGCTGCCGTTTGACAAGGACTCCAACCCCTATTTGACGGTCGACTCGATGGGCACCAATGTTACGGTATTCAATGGCCTGTCCGAAGTCGAAAAGCGCGGGAGTGTCGAATTCAGCAATATCTACGCCGCTGCAAGCTTTGCCAGCTTGCAGCGGGGACGCGACAACGACGCAACCCAACCATACGAGGCTTTTTCTCGGAGCTTGCCCCCGAATATAGAACCAGCCCCGCCGGCAAACGATAATAATCTGTGGGCCACTGAGCGGATCCACGGCGACAAGTGTTTGCCCAATCAGAGGGATGGGATGGACCAGGCGCCCGATCACTACTTCGAAGCCGTGCCTGATTGCACATTAGGATATATGAATGAGCCGTTTCGGCGCGCGGTCACCGATCCACAAACCGATCGACTCGTCCCCACCAATGAGGACGGGCAGCCGGTTCCTTTTCCGTGGCTCGTCTGGAATAATCGGCCCTACATCAGCGCCAACGAACTGCTCCAAGTTCCTGCATATTGCTCGTCGCAACTACTGCATACGTTTTCGTATAGTGGCGCAGTGGCACGCAATGAGAAATACAATACGCCAACTGCAGACGACACGGTCGATCTGCTTGAACAGTTAAACATTGCCGGCGCAACGGTGCAGCCGACCCTGGAAGTCGACGGTCGGCACGGACACTTGCTGAATTTCTTCCGCGCGGATAACGGCACGGCCACCAACGCCGGTATCGTGGGATTGCACCGTGTGCTTGAATACCTGCACGTCCCCAGCCCGTTTGTAGACACCGAAACGTGGTTAAATCCGGAAAACTTCGGCAATGTCGTTGACTCCAGAAGCGACCCGCGCTACCGTCGCCAACCCCCGTTTAATCGTATCTCGAATTATCGCGAACCGGGCCGGGTGAATTCCAATACGATTTCGTCGCAATCGGTCTACAACGGCTTGTTTCATCGCAGTATTGGTTCGGTCGCCCATCCTGGGCCCGGCTGGGAAACGTTTGTGGCCAGCCGCCGCAGCTACGGCACGGGGGGGGACTTGTTGCAACTCGATCCCGCCAGCCCCACGTTTTTTGCTAACCCCTTCCGCTCGGCAGATGCGGGCGATCTGGTGCCGCTGGATTCCTTGGGCTCGACCGACATGACGCAAGAAGGCGTGAATTGCACAATGTTGAGGGAAGGTGCGCTTGCCGGGGAACCTTTGTTTGCAGCCAGCTCCAACCCACAGCCCTACAACGACTACAACCGCAATTCGCATTTCCGCTATCAGCCGCTTACCAGACTCGACAACTTAACGACCACGCGGTCCAACGTGTTTGCCGCATGGGTCACCGTCGGGTTCTTTGAAGTGGATGAGGCTCCGGATCGCCAAGCCTTTGGAGCGGCCCACCCATCACTCAGCGAAGACGAGCTGGAGCACCTTTACCACCGTGTCTACCCAGATGGCTACCAATTTGGCAAAGAGGCGGGCAGCGACACGGGCGATATCCAGCGCGTACGCGAGTTTGCGATCATCGATCGCTCGATACCTGCAGCATTTGAGCCAGGTTCCGATCACAACGCCCAGCGCACCATTCGCCTGCGGCGGCGGATCGAGTGATCCAGTCGCCATACATGCTTACACCGCGCGTGTGGCCCAATATCATGGTGTTGATTGGCTGCCTAACGACTGGCTTTTTTTCTGTTGACTCACGCTTAGGCGCCTCCGCTGGGCAACCTTGCTAGGGATTTTCTGTGCCTGCGGGCTAGGTACGTTGATTTCAATGGCCTCTATTAAATCCCTGAGTACAGGGCCTTGCAAAGTTACCTTGCAGCCTGGGCTGCTCATCTCTTTTTTTCTCCTCTTCTGCATTAGCCGAGATTGGGCATTTCAACTGGTAAATTGTTTCCACTTTCGTCTTGGCTGATTTTTTGATCTTTGCGTCTGGTTGCGGACCCGGCGGCCCGGAGACCACCCCGCGTATCCACCGCACGCTGCTGGCAAATTTTGAGCGGGACAAGACAGAGTCGACCTGGACAGCGGTGGGCGACATGAACCACGACGAGTTGAACGAGATCGCGATCGTAGCCAGAGGCATTCGAGTCCCCGCCCAAAAATCCACGGAACCTTTTGGGCTCGGCGGGGTTTTATTTAATGCCGCCTCACTGCGCGCTGGTTTTACCGCTACGCCGGAAGTTCCCCGCGCAAATCATGCCCAAGGAGAACGTGATGCGATTTATAGTCTGCACGCTGCTCACTATGCTCACCACCGGCACGGCACTGGCCGATCAGCCAGACGTGGGGCAACTGCTGGCCCGCTACAATGCCATCCGCCCCGATGACGACCAGCTCGCTATGTACCGGCTCGACTGGGCGAAGTCGCTTACGGCCGCCCAAGACCGCGCGCTCCTTGAGAACCGGCCGGTATGCCTGATCGTGATCCATGCCCGCTACGGCGATATCACCTCCGGACATTGCTGAGCTACTGCTACCCAGGTCCGGGGGACCTCACTTGTCAATGCTGCCGTGGTGCGCGCACTGCAGCCCTATATTGTGACCTCGTGGCATGGCCACCGAGACGATCCCGATCTGCCCGAGGCCATACGCACCGTATGGCAGCAAAAATTTCGCGCCGGTTATAAACCCCGCCCCGGTCAACAGCAAAAAACTTTTGAGCCGCGCTCGCCACAAGAACACCGCCAGCGGCAAAGCAATGTGGATATTGCGATTCTTGACTCCGAAGGAAACCTGGTGCACTGGTTCGATGGCTTTCAACACCCGGGCCGTGGCCCGCAAACTTTGGCGGCTTATACTGCCCGCGAGATCCAGCTTGCCACCAAACAGTTGAACCTCACCAACCGCCGGCGCAGAGTCCGCCAGGTCGTCCTCCCCGACCTGGCGGGCGCGCCGGCGGTCCGTATCCTGTGTACGCTCGAGGACAACCGCATGCTGGCCTACAGCGCACCAACCGTCGAGGCCGTGCCGATCACCGGCGGCCAGCGTGAACTCTTGGCCTGGTCAAGCGAGGCGCGCACCCTCGACGCTGCAGATCTCAGTGGCTGGCTCAGTCAGGTCTACCCTCCCGGCGTGATGGAGCGAACCAACCCACAGACCAAGGAGGCGTACCGGATCGCCTCGGTCGAAGGCACGCTCACGCTCACCCCGGCCGGCCGCCGTGGCAAGCACCGGCTTATGGTACTCACCGGCACCATCACCCTAACTGACGAAGGCGATGACCACTTTAGCTACACCGGCAAGCTTGCGCTACTACTCGCCTACCCTCAGGGGACCAATAATTTCTCGGCGCTCCGCGGCACGTTCGAGGGGACCTACCCCCGGTTTGACCGCATGCACAACCGCCAGCGTAACATTCCGCTGCGCGCGGCACTCGAATCGATCGATACCGATTCGTAATCCGTCCCCACCGAATGCAATTCTTGTTAGACATTGGCAAGTTCAGTTCTTACAATCGCATGCAAAGTCAGGCTCGGAGCCTATCAATGAGGTCTAGTTCCCTGTGTGGGCCGGTTGTTAATTCTATTCTCGACATCTATGGTGACGTTCACCCTTATTCGGAGATCCAGCCTCCAGCGTTCGATCTGTTGCCGGGCGCGATGCTAGATGGCGATGACATCGTCAACGGGATCGACCTGGCGATCTGGGAAACTAATTCCGGATTGACCGGCACGCCTCCTCCGCCCGTGCCCAGCGACGCGGATGGCGACGACGACGTGGACGGTGCGGATCTCATGCAAATACTGGGAGATTTTGGTGGCCCGCCCAGCTTGGCTGTGGCATCCACCGCAGCGGTACCCGAGCCTTCGGCTCTGCTGCTAGCCCTGGTGGGAATCTGCTGCAGCGGCTTGGGTCGTGTTAATCGTTGAATGGACTTGTGTTGATTGGATTGGGCTCGATTGGAATAGGCCATGCATGAAGAGTCGCAGCCCCGCCCGGCGGGCGGGCTTCTGTTCTGGGGATTTATCGTTACGGTTATGGCCATGCTGATCGTGATTCAGCGAGGCTCCAAGGGGCAGATGCCGGTGCCAGTGGGCACGCCGCTCCCGGAGATGCTGGCCGCCGGTTGGCTCAATGCGCCCACCCTGCCCTCCCCCAGCGCTCTGGCCAATCGAATTGTAGTGGTCGACTGCTGGTTCATGGATTGCCCCCCATGCCGGACCGCCATGCCGGACCTGGCCGAGTTGGTCGCCACCTACCAGCCACAAGGCGTGGCCTTTGTGGGACTCACGCCCGACTCGGAACAAGAGCTCGCCCCACTCAAAGAGTTTGTTGACTCGATCGACGGATTCACGTGGCCGGTGGGCTACGGCGCCCACCCCACACTTGATATGCTGGGCATTCAAATCTATCCGACGGTAATCATCTTCGGATCGGGAGGCAGCGCCATCTGGTCAAGTCACCGGCTCCGCGGCATAGAAAGCGTACTGGATCGGGAGTTGGCCGCGCTTCGCTGAAAGCATCTGGGGCTGCGGCCTCACATGAAAGCCTACTGGTAACGCCAAAAAATACACGTCTCAAATCCTCCACCCGCCCAATCCAAAGATCAGAATCAAAGCTGATCCTGAATATACCGCACGCTCGGTTTGCCGCTCCCCGGCAGGCCTTCGGCGACCATCAAGTTGGACGCGTAGCGGAGCGCCTTGCGGCGCTCAGGAACCTTAAAATTGTCGCCCTTCTGCAAGATCGTGCGCGCCAGGGGCATTGCTCCAAAGGCGCGGGTGCCGGCCGACTCGACTGGAAACCAGTGCAGACGGCCTTCGCCGTCCTGCAAACAAAATTCAGCGTAGCTATGCTCGTGAACCCAAACGATGCGAGCCGGAATCTTGTTGGTACGACAGATGGCAATAAATAGTGCGCTGATATTCTGGCAGTCGCCCATACCATCTTGCAATGTCTGCACGGCCCCTTTGTCGTCGCCTTCCACGTATTCGACATGGCTAAGCACGTACTCATAGATGGCTTCCACGCGCTGCCAGTCGTTCATTGGCCCCGCAGGCGACTCCGCCACCTGCCCTGGGAGTTCTGGGGCAAGCTCAGCAAAAATCGCACGGGCGACTTTTTTAATCTTCCCATGATTGGTTTCGATGTACGGACTACGACCCAAATAGCGCTTGAGCGCGCGGTCTGGTTTGACCGGTATCCGCAAATCCGAGGTATCGGCGGGTGGCAGGATGGTACTGGTACGAACTTCAAACGTGATCAGGGCATGGGCTTCCTCACCCGCCGGCAAATAGGGAATCGAAATCAGCAACTGGCGAGCCCCTCCCTCACGAAGTAGCCGGTACTGGACCTCTTTGCAGTGCGACGTGACATCTTCGGCGGCGACCTGCACGGCCTGCTCATCGCACTCTAGTGGAACCGCCACCATGGCCACAACATTTCTGATGGCGCCCTGGGTAGCAGTGATCGAAGCGCCCACCCGATACTCACTTACCTGGGTCGATCCATGACGGCGATACGGGTCTATATCGGACTTGATTTGCGCCACCGCGGAGATGCCCACACCGGCGCCCAAGGCAGCGCACACAGTAAACACAGCGGGGCGGATCATGAGAGGACTCCAGGGACATCTTCATTATAGTCTATAGAGCTTTGCACCGTTAATGAGCCACAGCTGCATTCGCTTCTTGGCGCTCGGTCTGCAATATTTTTCGAAAGCCGTCAACAGGACAATCAATACACTAAATGTGATGCGCGATTGTAGACATCATGCTCCGCATGATGAACGCATGCCGCGCAACGGTGTGCCAGAAAGTTTGACAAACTGGACCTGTGCACCGTTTTCGAAACAAAAAAAACCGCCCGGTCGTGTTCAGGATGGCACGACGCGAGCGGTTACAAAAAATAGGTTCGCCAAAGTTTTCCATCACGCGGCGGCCAGTCTGGCAGGCCCATGTGGCTGGGAAGCGGGAGCTTGTACTCCCTGCCAGAATAATTATCCGCCACGCTTAGTAGGGCTTAATTTTCTCGCAGCGCCTCAGCCACCCTCGGGATAGGGATCCTTATTACTGTCGGCCTGCGTTTCCGTGTCCTGCGGCCCGCTCTTAGCGTCGCCCTCGCTGCTTTCGCCATAGCCGCCAAACCATTCTCCCTGGCCAACGACTTCGCAATCACAGGCTCCGGGAACACCCAATCCGAGATTGCACGGCATACCAATAGGGGAACATGGATCGCAGCAAGGGTACTCGGTAATGGACTCCGGGCAGCATGGTTGCTGAGGCATGAACATCTGAGGCACCACGCCCGGACCCACGCGGGGTTGCCCGAACATCGGACCGCGCAACGCTCTCAGGGGTCCCATCATGGCCGGGGTAAGAGTGGTCGTTCCACATGGGGCGCCCCGGCGGAATAAGTTACGGCAACTTCGGCAACAACCGCTCGTGGCGATCGTCACAATCGCCAGCGCCAAAAGAATTCCTGTTTTGCGCATCGCAGCAAACTCCACGGAGCACACCCGGGGGTGGGCACCGCCCGGGCCCGGGGGGGGGGGCGGGTTTTCAGGCGACCGCACGGTCAGCTGTGAGCCCAATAACACCCCCGCGCGAGACGAGTCGTGCGGGAATTGGATTCACTGGTAACTTGTGGATCGTCTTTTTGTTTCGTGCTGGGGCGGGGGCTGGTAACGGTTGCGCTTCCTATACCAACTGTAAGTACCAGGAAGGCAGGCAGCAACGACGAAACGGTAGGTCGTACAACTCTACAACACGAAAAGATGATGTGCAAATTCAACTTCGTTTTTTTTCTACAACAAAATTCTGACCTGCGTGTTTATTATGTGCTACCCTTGCTTGTGACCACACGGAGTGTGCGCCTGACGCTAGGCCATTTACGCCTGGAAGGTGCATCGTGGTCGGATGCTATAGAAACGTCTAGACGTTTGAAACGCTCAAAGACATTAGCCTCCTAAGCAGTGTCCGGTATCTGGCGGACTTGGTTGTCACGGTTGACCATTCTGGATGATTCCCGCGCAGCAGGCGATGAATACAAACTTTGCAAAAAACCCGGTTCCAGATTGTCCGATTGAAGGGCGCCTGACTGGATGGCGCCAAGCCCTCGTGGTTAGCTGGGTGTTGTTCGGGGCGTTGCAAAACGTCCCGGCGAGCTGCAACGCGGCCGAGCCGTTATTTCGCGAGCTGAGCTCCGCCGCACGCGGCGATGAGATTGTCCTGCTCAGCACCCGATCGGTGGGCACCGTTTGCGACCCACCACGACTCCGCAAAGGGCTCCACTGCCAACGCCTGAAAATCGATGGTCGCGGACAACCAACCTGGCAAACCATGGATTGGCGCGCCCTATTGGCAGATTCCGGTCCTTGCCATTCGACGATAATCTACGTGCACGGAAATCGAGTCCCTCCAGGCAAGGACCAGGCCCGCGGGCTAAATGTGTATCGTTCGCTAAGAACAGATGGCAATCTAACCGACCCGATACGCTTTATCATTTGGTCCTGGCCCTCCACTCCAATCCCCGGCCCGGTCAAGGACTTCCGCGTAAAAGCCACCTACACAGCGCCGGCAGCGTGGCAGCTGGGCTGGTTCCTCGACCAACTGCCACGCAACTCCCAGATTGCGCTGATAGGCTATAGCTACGGCGCGCGTATCGTGAGCGGAGCCTTGCACCTAGCCGGCGGAGGCGCGCTCGACCACCGGCGACTCCCGTCGCCTCGTGGGCGCGAGCGGCCTGCCATCCGCGCAGCACTCATCGCAGCGGCTTACGACGTTGACTGGATTCAGCCCGGCAACGAATACGGACGGTCCACTAACCACTTGGAACGTTTGGTACTATCAACCAACAGACAAGACCCTGCCATGCGATTTTACCATCTCAGTAACGGGCGCGGGCGAGTGCATGCGTTAGGCCGCACGGGCATCGAGCATGCCGGGACCTTACGACCAGCGAAGGTTCGCGTAAGAGAGGTCAATTTCACAAACCCAGTGGGCCGAAACCATGGGCTTGCCGAGTACTTGAAGGCCTCTAAAAAGATGGGCACCCTGTGGCACCAACTATTGGCCGAAACCAGCGAGCCCCCGCTGGAACGCGTGGCAACTATATGGGAACGGTTGCCCTAGGTGCACTAGTGCCATAGGCTGACGCGTGCCCCCCCTCCAGCGTTCAACATGCCCCGCTACTGGCGGCAGGGACTTTGGCCATTGATCATTTGGCCATAGTCAATCCATCGGCCGAGAAGCCCAACAGACCCCCACCCTCCATACCATGCCCACCCCTTTCGCCTACTTCAGCGGCTCTTGGCTCCCGGAGAACGAACTGGCGATTCCGCTGGACGACGCCGGTTTTTTGCTGGGAGCCTCTGTTGTCGAACGATTGCGCACCTTTGCCGGCCAGGTTTTTCGCGTGGACGACCATTTGGACCGGCTCCGCCGCTCGCTTGGAATCGTCGGCTGGGAAGCTGAGCCGCTATGCGCCGAGGTTGCCCAGGCCATCCAGGATTTTTTGAAGCACAACAGCGCGCAGTTCGCTGCCGGGGACGATTGGGGCATTGTTTGTCTCGTGACGCCGGGCAGCGCACGGACCACTACTAGCCCAACCGTTTGCGTCCATGGCCGCCCCCTACCCTTTTCTGAGTGGGGTCAAAACTATCAGCATGGAATCCGGGCGGGAATCGTCGCCACGCGGCAGG
>JAKVCC010000009.1:0-21090 GCA_022448265.1 Pirellulales bacterium | reverse complement strand
CGGATGCACTACTATCTGGCCGAAAGGGAAGCGGAGGCGGCCTGGCCGGGCAGTCGTGCTATTTTGCTGGACCAAGACGGACATATTGGCGAAGGTTCCACGGCGAACGTGGTGGCTTTTTTTGCAGAGCGTGGACTCGTCACACCCCGGCGCACTAAGGTACTACCTGGCGTGAGTCAACAGGCGCTCTTCGAATTGGCCGCACCGCTGGGAATTGCGCAGTCGGAAGCCGATCTGTTGCCCGCCGAACTGGCCCGCGCCGACGAAATTTTCTTCACCAGCACTTCAAGCTGCTTGTTACCTGTCACCCAACTCGACCGCCGTCCCGTGGGCACCGGCAAGCCAGGAAAAGTGTTTCGGCAACTACTCACCGCCTGGTCGAGGCAGGTAGGCGTTGATATTGCGGACCAAGCACGGCAGTTCGCCGATCGAGAATGAGCAACGCGGGAATTACAACTTAGAGCATCTCGGCGAACAGACCGTGAAACTTGCTCTCGTCGGAGCCTTGCACTTCGATCTTGTAGGGGATGCACCGCAAAAAAACCTCGTCCACCAGATCGCTGACCTCTAGGTTCGTGAAAAAACCAGTAGCATCTCAGAGGATCAGCCATTTCAACATCGCCTAGGAAGGAGTCGGTTTCGGGGCACCTGCGGAAAGGCGCACGACCACCCGAAGCAACCTGCGCAAAACTACCCCTATAGATTCATGGGGCACGTTATTGCGGCAGTCCACTTACCGGCTGGAGAATCCGGCAGAGTTGGCCACCAGTTCTGGCAAAGCTGCTGTCCGTTCAGGTCATACGGGCCGCGCCGGATGACCTCGCCGATAGGACTCGTGCCCGATTCAGATCAATACGTGGACCCCGCAGGCAAACGGACCCGCTGTGCTCCCGCCGAGCGTGCATTGCCTAGGCGCGGCCGATTGCTGTAAAATCGACGTTTTGCCCAGTTTTCGCTCCCTGAAGCGGTCATCCGCCCATTAGCTCTGGCGGTCATCGGTCGCCGGGCGCGCACCCCAAAGCGGTATTCCATGTTTGAAACACTCCAGGATGGTCTTTCCGGCGCGCTCCGGTCGCTGCGTGGCCAAGGCAAGCTCTCCGAATCAAACATGCGGGACGGGCTCAAGCTGGTCGAAAAATCGCTCCTGGAAGCAGACGTCAGCTTTCCCGTCGTGCAAACTTTCATGGGGCGCGTCTCCGAAAAGGCCCTGGGTGACCGCGTCCTTAAATCGCTCAATCCGAGCGAGCAGATTGTCGGCATTGTCCACCAGGAACTCATCAACCTGATGGGGCCGGTAGATCATTCATTGCATTTACTGGGCACTTCCGACGTGACAGTACTGATGATGTGCGGCTTGCAGGGATCCGGAAAAACAACCACCTGCGGCAAGTTGGGCCGGCTGCTGGTAGAAAACGGCCGCCGTCCACTGCTAGTGGCTGCCGACCTGCAGCGGCCCGCAGCCATCGACCAACTGCATGTTCTGGGCGAACAAATCGAAATCCCCGTCTTCTCGGATCGCGCAGAAAAAGATCCCGTTGTCGTCTGCAAAGCGGCGGTGAAAGAAGCCAAAAAACTTCAGGCAGACGTGGTCATCCTAGACACCGCCGGCCGGTTGCACGTTGATGATGAATTAATGGGTCAGCTTGAACGGATCGACCGTCAATGCCATCCCCACCAGGTCTACCTAGTGGTTGATGGCATGACCGGACAAGACGCAGTCAACAGCGCGAAGGCGTTTAACGACGCCCTGGAGCTGGATGGCGTGGTGATGACCAAACTCGACGGCGATGCCCGTGGGGGTGCAGCACTGTCGGTCAAGCAAGTCACGGGCGTCCCGATCAAGTTCGTCGGCACCGGCGAACACCTTGATGCCCTCGAGGAATTTCATCCAGATCGTATGGCTGGCCGCATTCTTGGTCAGGGCGACATTCTTTCACTGGTCGAAAAAGCACAGCGCGAGTTTGACCAAGACGAAATGGTCGCCCAGGAAGAAAGGATGCGGAAGGGCGAGTTCACGCTGGAGGATTTCAAGAAACAACTCGGCCAAATCAAAAGACTGGGGCCCATGCAAAAAGTCATGGGCATGATCCCTGGCATGAGCGGGATGGCCGACGCCATGGGGGACGCCGATCCCGAACAGGACATGAAGCGGGTGTTCGGCATCATCGACTCGATGACCGCTGAGGAACGCCGCCAACCGAGCAAGATCATCGACCAGAGCCGTCGCCGCCGGATTGCCGCAGGTGCGGGCGTCGAGCCCAATGAGGTCAACGATCTGGTCAAGCAGTTCGACGCGATGGCCCAAATGATGACCCAAATGGCCGGCAAGGGAATGCGTGAGCGGATGAAAATGGTGAAGGAAATGCAAGCCACCATGGCCAATCCCAACGGTCAGCTCTCCCGCAAGAAGCAGACGACCGGCAAGCGGCTGACCCCGCAAGAAAGGGCCAAGCTGAAGAAGCATCGCGAAAAAGAGCTCCGCCGTCGTAAGCGACAGGGGCGGGGCAAATGATTTCTCGTTGGCCAGCGATACCCAGTGGCCCGCCGAGGGTCCGAAACGGGGCTTTCTACCCCCGACCCCCTTGCCAAAACGCCCCAAAATCTGGGACCATGGGAGATCCTTTGCGGCCGTCGCTCCCGCTTGGAGCGACAAATTAGACCGACAAATCGTTCACAAGACAAATTGGCAATGGTGTCCGAAAAATTCGGGCTCCAACATAAGTAACAAAAACCTAAGTGACGGGCCAAGGCCGTCCGTTAGCATATCCCGAGAGGTCGCACAGCGCATCCGCCTGGTCGGCCACGATTGTATTAGCTCGTTTACGTGCTCTGAGGAGAAGTTTGTGGCAGTTAGAATCCGCCTGAAAAAAATGGGTCGCACGCACCGGCCTTTCTACCGCATTTGTGCATTCGATCATCATACGCCCCGTGATGGTCGCGCCCTGGAGGAGTTGGGCACCTACGACACTGGAATCCGCGATACGGACGCGCGCGCCATTTTGAAAAACGATCGGGTCGACTATTGGCTCAGTGTCGGCGCGCAGCCGACGGAAAAGGTAGCGGTACTGATCAAAAAGTACGGTACGGGCGGTACCCATGCCGAGCAACAAAAGGCGGCCTTAGAAAATTTGGCCGCCCCGCGAACCGTTCCCGATCCAGGCGCGCTGTCGGCACCCAAAGAGCCCGAAGTGGAGCCCGTCGCTGAGGCAGTGGCCACCGAAGGCCCTGCCGCAGAAGCCGAAAAAACCGTATCGGAGACTGCGGCGGCGGACGATACCCCTGCAGAAGAATCTGGCGGTACCACGCCGGAGGAAGAGAATCCGTCAGCGGCCGAGTAAGCGCGCATGCGATTCGATGTGTTGACGCTGTTCCCGGAGATCTTCTCTGGTTACATGACACAAAGCTTGTTGAAGCTCGCCATCGACCGCTCGCTCGTACAGATTCATTTACACAACATTCGGGACTGGAGTTGCGACAAACACAAATGTGTCGATGACCGCCCGTTTGGCGGTGGTCCCGGCATGGTCATCAAACCAGAGCCGACCGTCGCTGCGGTTGAAGCCGTGCAAGCGATGGGCTCGGGATACCCTAGTACAGGACAACCTAATACGGAGTTGGCCGATACCCAGCAGTCAAATACCCGTTTAACCGATAGCCAGGAAAGGGGACACCTTATATTGCTGACGCCGCAAGGGCGCCGATTGGACCAGCCAGGGGTTGAAAAACTGGCTTTGCACGATCGGCTTGTGCTACTTTGTGGACGTTACGAAGGGTTTGACCAACGGGTTAGCGACATCCTCAAACCCGACGAAATCTCTGTCGGCGACTTTGTGCTTAACGGCGGCGAGGTGGCGGCGATGGTGCTCGTCGATACGGTCATTCGCCTGGTACCCGGAGTATTGGGTGACGAGGACAGCAGCCGGTTGGATTCGTTTTCCGAGGGTGCCCGATTGCTGGAGCACGCTCAGTACACGCGCCCCCGAGAGTTTCGTGGTCTCGGTGTTCCCGAGGTATTACTCAGTGGCAATCACGACCAGATTGCCGATTGGAGAAAGAAAAATAGCATTGAGCGAACACAGAGCCGACGGCCGGAACTATTGGCCGACCCACTCGACCGCTCCCACGGCCCGTAGCTAGCGAATGGATTGGCTAAAAGGCCCGATTGGCCCAATCGGGCCGGACAAAACATCAACTCAAAAAACAGGAAACGGCCATGAGCCAAGAAATACTCAACAAAGTGCAATCCGCTAGCCTGCAGGCTTCTCCGCCGGAGTTTTCGATCGGCGATACCGTGGATGTGCACACCAAGATTTTGGAAGGCGACAAAGAGCGGGTCCAGGTCTTCTCGGGCGTCGTCATAGGACGCAATGGCACGGGCACTAGTTCGATGTTCACCGTCCGCCGCATTGTTGCTGGCGAAGGTGTCGAGCGTAAGTTTCCGCTGCACTCCCCACGAATCGCCAAGGTAGAAGTCAAGCGAAGCGGCATGGCTCGCCGGGCCAAGCTCTACTATTTGCGTGAGCGCTCCGGCAAGGCGGTCCGACTCAAAGAACGGCGAGTTGACCGGGAAAAATCGAAGGGTTGAGCAGTCCATCCCGTTGTCGCTACAGCCGGTACGGCCACATGCCCGCCAGGGTGCCGCATGCCCCTACGGAAATGGATCACTGAGCGGTTTGCCCCACGCCCATTGGGCGAAGCAGGGGAACAAGCCGCAGTCGGATTCCTCCGGCGGCTTGGCTACAAAATCATCGCTACCCGCCACCGCATGCGTTATGGAGAAGTCGATATCATTGCTGTCGACGATTCCACAGTCGTGTTCGTCGAGGTAAAGACCCGCCGCGATACGTCGCGCGGACGCCCCGCCGACGCGGTTGACGCCCGGCGCCAAAGCCGCTTGACCAACGCCGCACTGGCATTCTTAAAATCCCATGATCTGCTGGAATACGCCAGCCGCTTTGACGTGGTGGAAGTCGCTTGGCCAACCAACCAAAAGCGGCCAACCATTCATCACATACAGGACGCTTTTCCAGCGGTAGGGCGAGGTCAAATGTACAAATGAGGGCGAGTCTACTGTTACTTACTGTGACGTATACCCTCCTTCAATAACGAGAGATGGTCCAGTAATAAACGATGCTTCATCGGAAGCAAGAAATAAGGCGGCGTTTGCAATTTCTTCCGGTCTTCCGAGACATCCGCTGGCGCCGAGACTATGGGCGCATTTGCCTGTCAGACAGCTGACTTACGACAACCTTGGGGTGGGCAGTCGACCGCGGAGTCTTCCGTGCCCCTGCTCACCAGATTGATTCACCCTACGGCGCGTGGCGTTCGCGCGGATCGGCCATGCTGTCGGCCATTTTACTAAGGGCTTCGGTTTCGATTTGCCGCACCCGCTCTCGCGTAAGCCCAAGCTCCTCGCCAATCTCTTTGAGCGTGCGCGGCTGGTGATTGCGCAAACCAAAACGCATCTTCAAGACGGTTGCCTCGCGTTCGTCCATCGTATCCAGCATGCCCATGACGTGTCGCAGGCTGTCGCTTTCCACCAGGGCATCGTCCGGACTTTGCTGTCGCTCGTCCATTACCATATCTCCCAAGGTCCAGCCCGCTTCGGTCTGGTCCGTTTGGGGTGTGGCGTTATAGATCTTGATCGCCTTTTTGATGATTGGTAGTTTTTTCTTTGGCAATCCCAACACGCGGGCAATTTCTTCAGGCGTTGGGCTGCGATCGAGTTCTTCGCTCAATCGCACTGTGGCACGGCGCCATTTGGAGAGCAGTTCGACCATGTAGGCCGGAATACGAATTGTTTTTCCCGTATTGATCAAAGACCGCTTGATCGATTGTTTGATCCAATAGCTGGCATAGGTGCTAAATCGTGTGCCCATCGATGGGTCGAAACCCTCGACTGCACGTAGCAGCCCCAAGTTTCCCTCTTCGATAAGATCCTGCAGGCTCAGGCCTTTGCCCGAATATCCACGTGCAATATTTACGACCAAGCGCAGATTGGCCCGCACCATCCGATCACGGGCAGCCGTATCGCCCTCGCCAATGCGAATGGCTAATGTTTTTTCGTCGTCGGCCGTGAGCAGGGCCGTTTCGTTGATTTCGCGAAGATAGGTTTCTAGCGGTGTCTGTACCGCCGAGCAGCTATTTCGCTTCGATGAACTGGAAGTTGAGCTTGTCATTGTCAGAAACACCGTTATTGATCTGTGGGAGGACAGCGATGGCATTTTGCGATTCCTACTCCCGCGGCAGAGCGGGCGGAAACGTGTCTGGGCCATTGCCATAGACTATCGTCGATCTGACGCAGAAGCCTGCAGCGGCGGTGAATTGCGATGCAGTGGGGCGAATGTGCCCGACGTTCGGACCGTAACAAAAAGAGGGGCGCCACGGGTCATGACCCGTGGCGCCCTCAAATAGTCTAGGAGTTTTGCTTCGTGGCTAAAAATAAATCAAGCTAGGCTAACTATCCAATTGCACCGGCTCTACCGATTTTCCGGCTTCATCCCTCGGATTCAGAATCGGTAGCCATCTCCGTTCCAGCAGGGCCAACCTCGGGGCCACCCGTCTCCGGCACTTCCGCAGCCGGATTTTCGCCGGCCACATCGGAACTTGGTTTGAACAGAGGTCCCGAATCCAACCCGATACCACCTTTAAGATCCGCTGTGCTCTCGGCTGCCGCTGCTTCCGCGGCGGCTTCATCTTCTTCAGCCCACTCTACCCGCTTGCGCGACAGGCCGATTTTTCGTTCCTCCGAGTCCACGCGTAATATCTTCACTTCAAGCTCGTCGCCCACACTGACCACATCCTGGGGATTCTCCACCTTTTGTTCCGACAACTCCGAGATGTGCAACAAACCTTCCAGGCCGTCTTCCAATCCCACAAAGACGCCAAAATTGGTGATCTTTGTGACCTTGCCCTGGACAAGCTGCCCTTGCTGGTAACGGCTGGGAATATCCGTGGCCCAGGGATCTTCGTCCATTTGCTTCAGTCCCAAGGCGATGCGCCGCCGGTTCTGATCGACCGAGAGTACTTTGCAATCTATTTCCTGGCCCTTTTCTACCATCTCGCTGGGATGGCTGATCTTGCGGGTCCACGACATGTCGCTTACGTGGAGCAGGCCATCGATCCCTTCTTCGATTTCGATAAAGGCACCGTAATTCGTGAGATTGCGCACGTGGCCTTTCACCAATTCGCCCTCGGGATATTTGCCAGCCACGTTTTCCCACGGATTGTCCTGGGTTTGCTTCATGCCGAGCGATATCTCTTGCTTCTGCTCGTCGATCCGCAGCACCACAACTTCGATCTCATCGTCGATCTGTACCAATTCGCTGGGATGGCTAATCCGCTTAGTCCACGACATTTCACTGATATGCACCAGGCCTTCAATGCCGTCTTCAAGCTTCACAAAGGCTCCGTAACTCATCACGTTGACGACCGTGCCCTTGACGGCCGAACTGACCGGGTATTTCGAGCCCACGTTTTCCCAAGGGCTGGCACTCTTCTGCTTCAGCCCCAGAGCGATCTTTTCTTTTTCGTAGTCGATGTTGAGAATCATCACCTCAAGTTCATCGTCGATCTTTACCATTTCAGATGGATGGTTGATACGACCCCAACTCATGTCGGTGATATGTAGCAGGCCATCGATGCCGCCAAGATCGACAAAGGCACCAAAGTCGGCAATGTTTTTGACGACGCCCGACCGCGACTGCCCAATTTCCAATTCCTTCAGAAGTTCAGCCTTTTTCTCAGACCGCTGGGCCTCTATCAAGCTGCGGCGGCTGACGACGATATTACGACGGGCTTCGTCGATCTTGAGCACCATGCATTCGATGGTCTTGCCGATGTATTCGCCAATGTCGTGCGGACGACGAATATCGACCTGGCTCGCGGGCAAGAAAACGTTGACGCCGATATCTACGAGCAGTCCGCCCTTAATTTTTCGCGTCACTTCACCGGAGACCACGTCCTGCTCGTGGACGCTCTCCATCACCTTCATCCACTTCTCTATTTTTTCGGCCTTGCGTTTGCTAAGCACGATCATGCCGCGATCGTCATGACGCCCTTGCGTGTCTTCCACGTCCTCTACCAGGACACGGACGACTTGATCGACTTCGGGCGGGTCTTCACCTTCTTCCCATTCGTCACAAGGAACGGTACCCTCGCTCTTGTACCCAACGTCGATCAGGACGAATTCTTCGTCCACCCGAATTACTTTTCCTTCCACAATTTGGTTGACATCGACGTAGGGCGTTTCCAGCCAACCGGTGTCGTCCGGTGCCAGTTCGCCTACAGCGGCATTCCAATCGTCCTCAGAAACATCGAATTCACGTATTAGATTGCGGTTGACCATGAAAAAACAAAACCATTTGGGATTGGCGACAAAAGCCACCAACCGCGTTTAAGGAAACTCTCGCAGCCCCGCTGCTCACGCGAGCCGCATCCAGGGAAACGGGCGAGCGAGATAAGCCCGTCATCGTAGCAAAATGGCATATCAGGTTCAATCGGACCTGCCAGGGCGGACAAGGCCAATTGTGGGATGATTTGCCTTCACGACAGGAAGCCCCACAGAAATGTCGTGCATATGTCCCCTATCCCTCGCTCATCGCTCCTCACCCGTCCCATCGCTTTCTCACAATTTTCTCCAAACGGTCGATAACCTCCTCTGTTGAAAGCCCGTCTGTATTGACCTCTATCGAATCGGCGACCTTGTGCAGGCCGCCAAACTGCCGGTCCTGATCGCGACGATCGCGGTCTATTTGCTTTGTGAGCACCTCTTCGAACGCGACCTCCTCGCCCCGCCCCCGTAGCTCTTCGTAGCGGCGGCGAGCTCGAACCTGGTCGCTGGCGGTCAGAAAAATCTTGCACTCGGCGCCAGGAAACACGTCGGTCGCCTGATCGCGGCCGTCGGTGACAACGTTAATTCCGGCAGCAATGTCCCGCTGGTGCTGAACCAACTGCAAGCGGACCGACCGATTGTCGGCCGCATAATGCGTGAAGCCAGTCACTTCCTGAGTGCGAATTGCCTGGGTGACATCTTCACCGTTCATAAAAACTCGGTCACCCGTCAGGACCAATTCGAGCCCCGCGGTGATCCGCGCCAGCGCTGCTTCATCCTGCCAGTCGACGCGCTGGCGAATGCCCGCGAGCGTAACCGCCCGATACATGGCTCCGGTATCCAGAAATCTGAAACCCAACCTCTCGGCCAACCCGCGCGTCGCACTGGTCTTACCCGCGCCAGCGGGGCCGTCGATAGTCACTATCATGGTTGTGGGGCGCTCCCGGTGTGGGTAGTTTTGTCTCTGCGTCTCTACAACCCGACCCACGACCGAGCAACGGGGCTGCAAGGATAGGCTGGCGACGATTTCTGGCGGCACCAACTGAATCCGATGAATCCCCTGTTATCGAACAATGACGCTGGATTGCAACCTGGGAAGTCCACCGCAATGGACCTTTCCCAGTTGCAAAAAAACGGACGGATTGGGCCCTGCGCCTAGCCGGCAAGGAGTGCTCGGTACAGTCCGGCACGGCAAATTCTATACAAATCGCGGTTTTCGACTAAAATGGGTGGGGTGAGGCCGTCCCCGCAAGATTGACTTTTGCAAAAAAGCACCGTTAAAATAGTATTTGGAATTGGAACAGAGGACTCTCAATATGGCGAATAGCAATGCCGTATGGGGGATCGATATTGGGCAGTGCGCCTTGAAGGCGTTGAGGTGTCGTCCTCACGAAAAAGAGGCCGACCGAATTGTGGTCGAGTCGTTCGACTACATCGAATACCCAAAGATCCTCTCACAACCGGAAGCTGAGCCGCAAGCGCTGATCCGCGAAGCGCTTGAACAGTTTCTTTCGCGCAACGATTTAACCGGCGATCGGGTGGCCATCTCGGTCGCCGGACAAACGGGCCTAGCCCGCTTCATCAAGTTGCCGCCTGTCGAGTCCAAGAAGATTCCGGACATCGTCAAGTACGAGGCCCGCCAACAGATTCCGTTTTCGCTGGAAGACGTGGTCTGGGACTACCAGCAGCTCACCGGCGGGAGCGAAGAAGACGGGTTTGCCTTGGAGCCCGAGGTCGGACTCTTTGCGATGAAACGCGATCAAGTGGCCCGTGCGCTCAAGCCGCTCGAGGAAGCGGGCATCCTGGTAGATTTCATCCAGCTGATGCCCTTGGCGGTTTACAACTATGTGTGCTTCGACCGCTTCGAGGAATTACAATCGCGGCCCTACGATCCACAGAAGCCGCCCGATTCGACAGTTGTCATCTCGCTCGGAACCGACGCCACGGACCTAGTGGTCACCAACGGGTATCGCGTGTGGCAGCGGAATATTCCCATCGGCGGCAGTCACTTTACCCGTGTCTTAAGCCGCGAACTGAAGCTCACCTTCGTCAAAGCCGAGCATCTGAAGCGCAATGCAATGCAGGCCGATGATCCCAAGGCCGTGTTCCAGTCAATGCGGCCCGTGTTCAGCGACTTGCTGGCGGAAATCCAACGTTCGCTGGGCTATTTCGCCAGCATCGACAAGACAGCCAAGATTGGTGGCATAATTGCCCTGGGCAATGGTATGAAGTTGCCCGGCTTGCAGCGCTATCTGTCGCAGAACTTGGAGCAGGAAGTCGTCCCCGTCGAAGAGTTTCAGCGGCTATCGGCCGGTAGCACCAAGTCTCGCAGCCAATTCAAGGATAACTTGCTCAGTTTTGCAGTTTCCTACGGACTCTGCGTGCAGGGGTTGGAAAAATCCGAGATTCGCACCAATTTATTGCCCGAAGAGATTGTTCGCTCACGGCTGGTCCGTGCCAAGAAACCGTGGGCAGTTGCCGGCGTCGCGGCCATTTTAGCCGGCTTGAGCTTCAACTACCTCAACCATGTGACGGCCTGGCAGGCCACCGACACGCAGCAGATGCAAACTGCGACCTCGAGCGCTGACCGCGTCAAGAAGTCGACGACCAAATTCACCAGTGACAACAGTGAAATTCATGACAAATTTGAACGTGTGCGGCAAACACGTGCGAACCTGTTGAGTAATGACGAGGGGCGCTTGCTTTGGTTGGAACTACTCAAGGCCATCGAGGCCGCGCTACCGAGAGATGAGACCCCGTTCGAGGAGCGTCAGGAAACGGCTGAGGACATTAGTAAGCGCAACGAACTGCACATTATTTCCCTGGACATGCAAGAATTCGACAACTTGGAAAATGAGTATTTTTCCATCATCAAATCCGACTATCTCGAGGCCACGGGAAGTCCTACGGAAGACGACGGCGATTCGGAAGGCTACGCCGATGCCAGTGACGAGGAAGATTACGGCGATTCGGATGAGGAGGGGTCGCGCGGACTGGGCCCGAAAGATATGGTCGTTCAATTGACAGGGTATCACTATCACAACGGCTCCGATATTGAAACCCGCCAATTTGTGGAGAATACACTTATCCGAAATCTTCTAGAAAAATCCGTTGAGCTGCCTGACGGCGAAAATGGAGAGCTGATTCCGGTACCGCTCGCCGACTTGGGTATCAGCCGACCGTGGATCGTAGACCAATCCAGGTTGATCGACGAAGAAATCGATCCCGAGGCGGCGCTGGCTGGCAATCGAGCAGGAGCGCGAGGATCGCGAGGTGGTTATGCCGCTTCGGCTGGAGAATTTGGTGGGGCATTTAACCCGTATGGACGGAGGGATGAGGCTACCGAGGAGGAAGAGTCGAAAGTAATCAAACTCCAGCGTTACAATTTCGTGGTCCAGTTTTGTTGGCAGCCCAACACCCGCAGCAGCCGGCGTGCCATGGCCGAGGAGCGGCGACGGCAAGCGGATGAAGAAGCGGAAGTTGCAGCCAACGCAGAGCTTACCACCCAACCCTGAGATCTACGTCCCCGAGGAGCTCCGACGCAGTAGAACCCGGTTCAAAACTACCATGCGGTGCCAAGTTCCCCGCGTGCGACTGCCCAGTAGAGGGATTTAAAATCGGTTTTATTCAACGCGGAGATATCAAGTCATGGACCAGATACGAGCGATTATGACAACCCTCTGGGATCAACGATTTTGGGTACTGAGCATCGCCGGAACGCTCGCAGCGCTGGCCTGCTGGAGTATGGCGTCCAGCGATCTGGATGCCCAGTTCTCCAAGAACCATGCGAAGATCAAGTCGGCATTCGAAGCGATGGATAAAATTACTCGCACCGATCCCCATGCCAATGCCGATGTCATCAAGGGCAACACACGAGCGGTCGAACAGGAAAGTAAGGCCGCACTGCAGATTTGGCAGCAGCTCTATGATCGTCAACGCGAGGTCGTGCTTAGGTGGCCTTCCCTTCTCGATCCGCAGTTCATTGCGGAAATTGAACGCCTAAAATTCGGCGATCCCTTTCCCAAAAAAAAATCGCAAAACATGCGCAGCAACTATTTGAACTACATTGAAAAACGGTTTGATGGACTGCTGGAAATAGTGAAAGCGTTGAAAACGGAATCCTCGCGCCGTCGTTCGGGCGGATCCAATTTTGATGCAGAGGGAGATGCGGGCCCCTACCGTGGTGCAGGAGGGTTCGGAACCGCGACCGCTAGAGTTGAACAGGACTATCTGGTTCAGTGGCTCGACCAGAACGACTTACGCAGGCAGCTGTACTTCGAGAAAAGCCCAACCGAACTCGAAATCTGGGTAACCCAAGAAGATTTGTGGGTGTACGAAACACTGCTCCATGTAATTGCCAACACCAACACGGAGCGCCGTGCCAGCCGACCCGACAATACAGCGGTGAGGGCTATCGTAGCCTTGCAGGTAGGCCAACGCGCGATCAAGGGTGGAAGCACCCGTGGCAATATAATTCGACCGCCGACATCGAGTGGAAGAAGTACTTCCATGGGCGATGGTGAATTTGGCATGGGCGGAATGGGCATGGGCGGAATGGGCATGGGCGGAATGGGGGGATACGGCGAGGGAGGATACGGTGAAGAAGGCGGATTTGGCGGAGGCGGATTTGGTGGAGGAGGAGGATTTGGTGAAGGAGGCGGATTTGGTGAAGGAGGCGGATTTGGCGAAGGGGGGTATGGCGGAGAGGGCGAAATGGGCCAGAATGCAATCCTGGCGTTTCGCTACCTCGACCGGGAGACCGGCGAACCGATCGCGGCCCAAGACACGGCCGATTTTGGGGACGAGTTTCGGCAAGTGCCCGTTCGGATGGTGCTGATGATGGACCAGAAATGGATTTCCCACGTGCTGGTTGACTGCGCTAATGCCGCCTTACCGGTCGAAGTAAAAAAACTGCGCATCAATCCTGACCAGTCGGGCACCGGCGTCGGTTCAGGGAGATCGCAAACTCGCAGGAATCGGGTGCGAGGCATGAAGTCCCTCGGCGACGAAGAATCACTGGTGGAGGTTGAGTTTCAGGGAGTCGTCTGCATTTACAACGAACCGGACAAATCAAAGCTTGAAATCTTGGGCGACGAGGAGTCGGAGCTAATGGAAGACGAGTCTTAGCTAGACAAGTTGCTTTTTCTAATCGGAGTACTCTCCATGAAAACCAATCTTAAAAGTGGTAATGCCGTCGTCAGGCTGTTGCTCTGCCACGGAGAGAAAATCGGGATGGTTGGCATCGTGGTTTGCGCCGCAATGCTTGCCTGGTCGGGGCTGAGAGTTAATCGATTGGAAGACTCACAAACCCCCAATCAATTGAGCTCGAAGTCGGCGCGGGCGGAGGATAAAGTCGACGGGTTTACGTACCGAGACTACCCTGATAAAGAAAAATTGATCGCAAAAGAGCTCAGCGCCGACGAAGCGCAAATCAAGGTAATTTCGCTGGTTCACTTCCCTCATCCCAAGACCCTGTTCAACGGCCCGGTCCTGGATCCGATCGCCCTCCGCCGAGATCCGTTTTTGTTTACGGCAGAAGATGTGGAGGCGCACGGAGACTTCGGTATGTGGGCGACGGCAAATCGTGATGACATCGCTATCCGGTACAAGAAATTAGAACAAATGAGAGAACAAGAGCGCCTTGACCGAGAAGAGGAAATCGCGCGCGAGCGAACCCAAAGAGATGGGTCCAATCCGCGAGATTTTGGCGGTGTCCCTGAATATGGTGCATCGCAGGGCCCGCGCGAGCGGGCAGGCAACCGAGGTGCGCCAAAGGGCCCCGTTGTCATTCGTCCCCGCACGGGAGCACGCCTACAGGGATATGAAGAGATTTCAGCCCGATCGTGGATAACCGTGCTGGCCCAGGTGCCTATCCAGCAGCAGCACCAGCAGTACGAGGATACGCTCAAGTTGGCTCGAGGCTACCGGCAAAATGCCGACATCCCGTCCTACAAGGGCTACGTAGTCGAGCGGGCAGAGGTCACTGACGAAGGTCAGGGCCCGTGGCAGAAGCTGGATCCAGTCGCCGCCAGTACGATCGAATCAGAAATAGAGACCTATCCTGTGAACGTGCCGGATGTCATCGACCCTCGGGTAAATCATCCCATCCTAACCCATCCGCTGCCTCCGCTCATCTTGCGGGAGTGGGATAAACGCGTTAGCCATTCTTTGATGCCTCTGGCCTCGGAACTAGATCCTGAAGAAAAGATGGCTCTTCAAGAGAACGAGCAGGACGAAGAAGATCCGGCCGGGAAGGAAGCGACGGAGGAGGATATATTTGGGGACGGTGAACGTGGCTACCGTGATACTGACCGGGACGGTCGGAGGGGAAGTGGTCGCTTTGCGGGACCGCCGGGAGCAAGCGGTGCAGGGCTAGGCGAGTACGGAGCAGGACCGGGTGGAATGGGCATGGGCATGGGCATGATGGGTCCTGAAGCCTACGGCGACGAGGCCTACGGCGGGACCGGCGGCTACGGTGGTGGAATGATGATGGGCATGATGCCTGGAGGCTATGGTGGCGGATCTGGCAGCATGGGTAGAGGCCGCGGCGTCACACTGGACACTTATACCTGGGATGAGGAGACGTCGCATCTGTTGCTCCGGTTTTTTGATCATAGCGAGGGCGTCCTGCCGGGGCACCGTTACCGCTATCGCGTGCGATTGGTGCTCCTAGATGTAAACCATGACGTAGCCGAAAAATATCTCGACGCGACCGTTACCGAGCGTCGCGGGCCCAAGGGCTCCCGATACCGCTACACCGAGTGGAGTAAACCCAGCGGAATTGCCAGTGTCCCGCATCCCGCGCGGGTGCATCTGATGAGCGCCAAACCGGCCAAAGAGACAAACTTTACCGTGGAATCCAAACTGGAGTTATTGGTCAAAGCACTCAATAACGAATTTGCCGCTGAAGTTTCCAAGGCCGATTTCTTCATCCGAGGCAGCGTGATCAACTTGCGAGAAAAGCCCACGCTGATTAAAGCCGCAGAGTACGACCCAGAGGAGGACTCCACCGAATTTGATTTGCGTACCGGAATCACGCTGCTGGATTTTCTGGGTGGCGAAAAACTGCACAGCAAGAATAAGGATCTGTTCGCGCCCACGCGGGCCTTGCTGATGGACGCGGCGGGCAAGTTATTTGTACAGTCCGAATTGGAAGATGCCGAAACGGTTGGCGACTACGAAGAAGCACTTGAAAAGCAGTCCGACCCGCGACGACAACGCTATGGCTCAGGGGGCTATGGCTCAGGGGGCTATGGCGCCGAGGAGGGCTTTGGCGGCCCAGGCGGATATGGAGGAGGGGCCAGCGAATATGGCGGCGGCCCAGGAGGATTTGGCGAAGGAAGATAGGATTCGTCACAAGCTGGCCTCTTAAATTTGGCCTCCTGAAGCTTGAATCCCAAGGCTGGTTTCCGCACATAGGGATTTTTTGGCGTCGCCAACAGCGCGGTTCAAGGGGGGCGTTCTTTTGCTGGCCCCGCTGAATAGCCCAGGCAGTGGATCCGTTTTGTTCTATACCCATTGTGCGGCGGTTCCCTCAGCTACGACGCCCCATCTGCGTCTGCAGCGTCTTTGCCCTAACACATTCTCAATTTCTTAGGGGCACGTTCGATGAAATCGACTCTCAATCCATGCGCATGCAGCTCGTTCTCTTTGCTAGCACAGATCCGCGCAGGCGGCCATTGCTTGCCGCTCCTACTGCCTCGCTCCTGAGAACGGTACCTAGTTTTCTGCTCTTGACGGTATTTTCGGCGAGAAGTATTTAACGTCCTCCCGCCGTAGGAGATGGCGTTTATGGAAACCGGTATCATCCCGAAGAACAACATCCTTTCGATACCTTGGGACTGCCAATATTGTGCGACAGAGTGTGAACCGTTGTACCAAACCGCTCATGATTTTAGTTTCTTGTTCACTTGAAGGGCTTGCTGAGGCGCGATCCGCGACAACTGGGCATTGTCCGATTTAAGGAGTGCACCATGCGCCAGGGCGCAACGCAGCCAAAATGGCCGACTGAGGAGTCACAAGGAGAAATCAGTTGAACAGATCCACACACCAATCCGCGACCCGCGCACAGCGCTCAGTCATACCACTGACCTGCGCGATTGTCGTGTTTGCCGCAGGGACTTTCAGTCCCCTTTCGGCATCGCTTGCGGTGGATTCACCACCTCCACCCGCGCGACGCGCACCGGCCGAGCCACTCAATCGCACTGATGTGGATCAACTGCTTCAAAAGGCCAGGTCCGCTATGGCAGCCGGAAAAATACAAGAAGCTGAAAAGCTCTTGGCACGTGCGGAAGAGGCAAAGGTGCGATACCCGGTGCTCCACTTCGGCGATACGCCAGCCCGTTTGCGTCGCGACATAAAAAAATACCGCACCGCACCCGGACAGCAAACAAACACCCCCACATCAAAGAACCAACCAGCCACCGCGACCAGAAATCCGTTTCTTCTCAATGAACCCGGTACCGGCAAGGCACCCCAATTGCAAACTGCGCTACCCGCTGAGCAGCAAAGTTCCAGCGCAGCGACTCAAGTTGACATAAAAACAACCAGCGCCAATGGGACACCTACCACTAATGGGATACCCAGAGGCCTTCGGAGTCCCAGTGACGCACAAAGAGCCGAGTATCAAGCACCCCCAGCTGCCCAAGGGCAAAACGGCAAACCTCAAGGGAGCATCTCCGCTTCAAATTTGACCGGCGCCGACTTGACGATTCCCAGTTTTGGGCAAGACAAGTCTCTACCTCTAGAGTTGGCGCAGGCCTCGAAGGCGACTGAGATTCCATCTAATAGTCCGGTGGATCAGGGCGAGCAACTGCTTCCCCTGCCGTCCAGCCCCTTCGATTTATTACAGGCGGGAGAACAAGCCCTCCGAGGCGGCGACCGCAACGAGGCGCTGCAAATTTTCCGCTCTGCACACGCCCAGCGCGATTTGCTGGATCCGCTCAGCCGCCAACAACTGCAAGATCACTTGCAGATGTTATCCAGCCGGCGCATCCCAGCGGAGCGGCGGGATTCGAGCAATTCGTTGATCAGTGCTGCAACCGAAGAACAAACTATTGTGGCAAGACAGCTTTCGGCGGAGGTCGGAAAACGCCAAACCGAGGCTTCACAGCTGCGCAGCAAGGATCCACAGGCGGCGCTCGAAATCCTGACCTCAACCAGCAAGTTGATCGAAGAATCATCCCTGGAACCAGGAATGAAGGCGCAGCTCGATCGAAGAGTTGGCCTGAGTATCTCCGAGACCCAAGAATACATTAGCAACAATCAAGCGGCACTCGAGTTATCTGCCACCAACCAAAGTATTCTGGACGATATCGACCGCGAGAGAGAAGTTCGCCTGCAAGTACAGCAGCGTCTTGCTGAGCTTGTCCAAGAGTACAGTACGCTGCGAGACGAGCAGCGCTACGCACAGGCAGAAGTAGTTGCCAAGCGAGCCTATGAGATGGCCCCCGATGATCTGGTCGCTCAAACCATCTGGGCCAACGCCAAGTTTCTTCGCCGCACAATGCTCAATAAAGAGATCGACGAACTCACTGAGGGCGGCGTGTGGGAGGTCATTAAGGACGTACGCGCAACCGGGGGACATGCCCTTGCCGATTCGACATCGCCAATCACTTATGGCGATTCGTGGCCCGATGTTGTGGCTCGCCGTCAAAAATCCGGCAGCAGAAGCAGACGCCAGACCGAAAGCGAATTAGAAATTCGCCGCAAGCTACGTACCCCAGTGCTACCTCGCTACAAGGACATGCCATTGACGGAAGTGATCGACGCGATCTCAAATCTATCCGGCATTAACATCCACCTCGACCCGCGGGGCCTCAGCCAGGAAGGCGTGCGTAGCGACGAACACGTGTCCCTAAGCTTTCCTCGAGAGATCTCACTGGCGAGCGCGTTAGAACTGATTCTGGAGCCCTTACACTTAACCTATGTCATTAAGAACGAAGTGCTCAAAATAACCAGTGAGCAAATTCGTGATGGAGAACTGGTTACCGAAACCTATAATGTGGCCGATTTAGTCATTCCGATTCCCAATTTCGTCCCCAGTTCGAACATGGGACTGGCCGGTTTACTCGAAGACGCCTACGACGCCTTGCCGGTCGGAATAGGTGGAAGCAGCGGCAACGGCCCGACGGTAGTCATGGCGGGCAATCAGCCCGCCCAGCCCGGTGCGCCATTTGGCGCCAACGTCATGCCTCAGCAAATCGGTGGCGGTGGCGGCAACTCTGCAATTCCCATCGGAGGCCTTCCCGGTAGTCCCGGCGGTGCGGCAAACGCCGACTTCGACTCGTTGATTGACTTGATTGTTTCGACCGTTGAACACGAAAGTTGGATGGAAAACGGCACAGGCGAGGGCGAAATTCAACCGTTCCCGACCAACCTCAGTTTGGTAATCAGTCAAACCCAGAATGTACACGAACAAATCGCCGACCTGTTGGCCCAGTTGCGTCGTTTGCAGGATCTGCAGGTGACAATCGAAGTTCGATTCATTCGATTGACCGACAAATTTTTTGAACGGATCGGAATTGACTTTGATTTCAATATTGAAGACGGCACAGAGATTAACGATCTGAACGACGTGAATTCCACGTTTGATCCAGGGCGAAGTAGTGCCACGGTGGGCCTAACGGCCAACCCCCTTGGGCTCGGATCGCCTTTAGGCACTTTCACAGCGGACCTAGACGTGCCCATTCGCCAAAATAGCTTCACCCTCGCGGCACCCGCATTCGGAACTCCCCAGACGGTGGGTCAGTTCGGTTTTGCTATCCTGAGTGATATCGAAGCGTTTTTCTTAATCGAGGCGTCGCAGGGAGATCAACGTTCCAACGTGCTGCAAGCTCCCAAAGTGACGCTATTCAACGGCCAGCAGGCCAACGTGATCGACGCGGCTCAAGTACCGTTCGTGATTAGTGTCGTTCCCGTAGTCGGGGAATTTGCTGCCGCCCAGCAGCCGGTAATCGTCGTGCTCTCGGAAGGGACGATGCTCACCGTCCAAGCGGTTGTGTCAGATGATCGCCGCTATGTGCGACTGACACTGGTACCGTTCTTTAGTACGATTGGCGACGTGAAGACCTTCACATTTGAGGGATCGGAAACCACGACCACCTCCAGTAACACGACAGACCAGGATGGAGATGGCAACAACGAATCGACTGACGCGGCGGATACGATTGTGCGTAGCGGCACGACTGTGCAACTACCCACGTTTGAGGTTATCTCAATCGCTACAACCGTGAGCGTGCCCGACGGGGGAACAGTCCTGCTCGGCGGAATCAAACGACTCCGCGAAGGCCGCAACGAGTTCGGCGTGCCCCTGCTCAGCAAACTGCCATACGTTGACCGCTTGTTTCGCAACGTAGGCATTGGCCGAGAAACAGACAGCCTGATGATGATGGTAACCCCGCATATCATCATTCAGGAAGAAGAAGAGGAACGCCGCGGTATCGCGACTGAGTAACGCCCTTACCGGCCTGCAATCTCTTTTCGCATGATCTGATCACGGTTTGAGATTCGCAGGGCCCGCTCGAGGCCGTACGCGAAACCGTAGGCCGGATACGGAGGTTGTGGTTTTCTCAACCGCAAAAACGAGCCGCTGCAAGGAGGCGCTGCTGCGGATAGGCTCCTTGTGGGGCCGGAACATAGACGCGTAGTGTCCACGTCCGACCCCGGGCAAGGCATCGTTCGACTCCGACTCATCAAACAGCTTGCAGGCACTCCAATTCTTGTGCCAACCGTTTGCGGGCCACGTGCAATCTCCGCTTGATTGTGCCAACCGGTGCGGCAAACTCGTCACTCATCTCGAGAATCGAACGGCCGTTGAGGTAAAACGCAACCAAAGTACTACGATCCAACGAAGCAAGACGATCTAGTCCAGCGTGCAACTGGTCACTCCGCTCACGCTGCAGAACCACATCGCTGGGAGCCGCGTGCCGTGTGTCGGACCGGTCGAGCCTGTGCGGCTCCACTGAGACCGTTGGCGGCCGGCGCGTACTTCGGTTGATCGCCTGTCGCACGGCAATCGATCGCAGCCATCCGGCAAATGCCAATGGCTCCCGCAGTTGGTGTAACTTTTCAAACGCCTTGATCAGCACGTCCTGCGTCACCTCCTGCGCCTCGGCATAATCGCGCAGCCGCTGACGGCAAACGGTGTAGACCATCTGCTCAAATCGATTCGCTAATTCACCAAAAGCGCTATTGTTTCCCTGCTGGGCAGCCAGCACTAGTTGTCTGTTAGTGGCTTTTTGTAAGGAGATTTTTTCTAGAATTGCGTCCATAGTGCTCTCGAGTGGTTGGCTGGAGAGGCGCCCTTTAAACGCCTGAAACCAGTAATTAGGTGACAGTCGACACAGGCCAATGAGAGGAGATCGCTTGGCCACGATTTGTGCTAAAAATGGAGAGCCGTTGCTATTCGGCTTCGGCGGGCCCAATCACTGCAGGCACCCTGGCCCCATATTTAGCCGTGACCCCAGAGTTTGCAGTAACCCCAGGGCTACCCGGCAGAGCGGTGACACGGTCGCGGGTGTCGCCGCCGGTGCTGCTTCGCTCCGACCGATAAGGCCACGGCAAAACAGCGGGCTACGCCAGCGCGTGGTTTGACCCACGCTGCGCGCATCCCGTGCCAAACGTCGTCGCGTAGCACCACGGCCAGCATCGAGACAAAAATTTCGAGCGCTGAAAGAACTCTCGCGCCGAGAGAGCGCAACGCTACAATGCAGACGATCAGCTTCTCACCTTGGTCGGCGATTATCTGGCCGATGGCG
>JAKVCC010000087.1 GCA_022448265.1 Pirellulales bacterium | reverse complement strand
AGGGCTGCTCCGGTGTTCAGGCGCATGGTGCCGTTGATGATCGACGGCGCTGCCGTGTCGCGCGGACGGTCCGTGTATGGTCTTCCCCCACTGAAGTGGTCCTTCGCTATGTTTAGGAAAACGGAGGAAGACCATGGCCAACAAGCGCCCAAAGCCGGAAGAGATTGTTACGAAGTTACGGCGGGTTGAGGTTCTGACGGGGCAAGGAATGCCGCGCCTGGATGCGATCCGCCAGATTGGTGTGACTGAACAGACGTTTTACCGCTGGAAGAAAAAGTACGGTGGGAATTGACCTGCCCCAGTTTTCAGGGCCACTCATAAATCGAGTTTGCTCTCCATTTGTGTGCCATCATTCGGCGGCGTGAGCAATGGGCGCGGGCGCGTAGCCCTCAAGTAGCTCAAGCGGCTGCGCCCATTGCGTTTTGTTGAAGGGCCGCGCTGCGGCGAACTCTTCCGGGGTTTGGTATTTCAGGCTGCTGTGCGGGCGTTCTGTGTTGTAATCAATCCTCCAGTCTTCGATGATCTGGCTCGCCTCGCCGATGCTCGTGAACCAGTGCTGGTTCAGACACTCATCCCGGAACCGGCCATTGAAACTCTCGATGTAAGCGTTCTGGGTCGGCTTGCCCGGGTCGATGAAATACAGCTGAACGCCGTTGACATCGGCCCAGGCATCAAGTGCGCGACCTCGCAGTTCCGGCCCATTATCGACAACCAGAATGTCGGGGTATCCGCGTTCGCGGGCGACCCGGTTTAGCAGTTCCACGACCCGCTCACCGGGTAGTGAAAAGTCCACCTCGATGGCCGGGCACTCCCGGGTGCAATCATCTTTCAAGTTGGCCGTTCGGAACTTGCGCCCATTCGCCAGCGCGTCACTGGTGAAATCCAATGACCACCTTTGGTTGGCTGCAATCGGGCACCAGCCGCCTTCGCGGCCCTCCTTGGGGATCTTTTTGCGCTTGGTACGGCGCAGCCACAGCCGTTCTTCGCGGTAAATCCGCTCGACGACTTGGACGTTCACCTTGAATCCCTCGCGCACCAGTTTGGCATGCAGCATGCGATAGCCATACCTCCTGTGCTTTCCAGACAGAGTGATCAGACGGTCCCGGAGCCGCGCGTGGCGATCCGGGCACGCTTGATAGATCAGGCTCGATCTGGATATCCCAACCAGCCTGCACGCCCGCCTTTGCGTGAATTGGTGTTCAGTCATCAATGTGACCACCGCGTCCCGGCGGGCGACAGGCGTCAGGAGTTTTTTGCCAGCAGCCCCTTAAGACCAGCATTATCGAGCATCGCGTCAGCCAGCAGACGCTTCAGCTCCGAGTTCTCGGCTTCCAGGTCTTTCAAGCGCCGCAGCTCGGACACCGTCATGCCACCATACTTGGCTTTCCACTTGTACAGCGTCGCATCGGACATTCCATGCTTGCGACAAAGCTCTGACACTTTGGCACCCGCAGCATACTCCTGCAAAATCCCAACGATCTGCTCCTCTGTCAAACGTGACTTCCGCATTCT
>JAKVCC010000086.1 GCA_022448265.1 Pirellulales bacterium | reverse complement strand
ACTCGCCGCGCTCCTCGATGGAAAGAAAGCTGTATTCGCTGGCGACACCGGGAAAGACAACGCCGTGTGCGCCGGCATCGAGGGCGAAGCGAACAACACTTCGCAGTGCGCCCGCATCAACGGTGTCGTCATCCGTAAACAGGGTCGGAATGACCGGGAAGATTCCTTTGAGCATGATTGTCTCGTGGTGGAACTCGCCAGAGTTCCGATTTCGATGGTCTGCGGTCAAGATAGACGAAAGCCTGTCCACTCGCTGTGTGGAGAGAATGCTTGAGTGTTTTTGGGGCTACTGGCGAAATTCCTCCAAACTGTAAGTAGTCTGTAAGTAGGAACGTCGCGCTGCCCGGCAGCGGCAGGACCTTTAAGTTTAAGGTTCGACAGGTTTTAACGAGTGGGCGATGAGGGACTTGAACCCCCGACATCCACGGTGTAAACGTGGCGCTCTAGCCAACTGAGCTAATCGCCCCTAAATGCAGGCGGACAACTGACCGCCACATCCAAACCTCAATGCTAATTATCAGACCCACTTGTTGTCAATCCGACTCCGCGACTAGCCGGGAAACTGAAAACCTCTCCCGACAAATCAAGCGACTTCCGGTATGCTAGGAAGATGGAGCCAACGAGTTGCCCGCAAACATGTCCCACCTAAGTAAATGAGAAGTCATGGTCGTCGAAATTATTGTAGCATTGATCTTGGGAGTGCATTTGCTCTGTGTTGACCTGGCCGCTGCCGGTCCACTGGTCTGCCTCTGGCTAGACCGCAAAGAAGGGCGTGGAGACGAAGAGGCAGGTCGTGCCGGCCGCTTTCTCTTGAAAGCTTCGCTGCATGCCCTATTGGTCGGAACGCTGTTAGGACTGATCGCCGGATGCTTTCTCTGGAATTCCGAGTACCGTGACCAATTGATGCGTCTGGCGTCGCGGATCCATTTTGGTGTCTGGGAATGGCTCTTTTCGCTGGTGCTGCTCATCCTCTATCGTCTCAGCTGGCGCGATGCAACGACCTGTTGCGGGGCCAAGCGACGACTGCGATGGTTGTTGCCGCTGCTGGCGGGCACCAACTTGCTTTACCACTTTCCACCCTTGTTTCTGATCTTTTCTCAACTCAACCCGAGTGGAGCAGAATTGACTAGCGCTGAATTTCGAGCCCGCTTGGTCGATGGTTACGTGATGGCTCGTACCGCCCATTTCTGCCTGGCCGCCGTGGCGGTCAGTGGCATGACGCTTGTTATTTACTCACTCAAAAAAGGTGGCTCGGCTGAAACAACTGAACAGACATATTTGCCGGCTCGCTGGGGCGCGCAAATAGCCCTTGTGGCAACACTGCTGCAGTTGCCAGTGGGAATCTGGATTATCCTGGAGATGGGGCCTGCAGCGAGCCGAACGGTAATGGGAGGAAGCCTGGTTACCACGGCTCTCTTTGTCGCATCGTTGGTCGGGGCCCTGGCCCTCATGCATTGCCTGTCCGTATTAGCGTTCGGAGGGTTTCGGCGAACGATCGCTGTGCGAGCCATTTCTCTAATGATCGTGGTCATCGTTTTGAT
>JAKVCC010000085.1 GCA_022448265.1 Pirellulales bacterium | reverse complement strand
CCTCATCTAAGGCGAGACCCGAGACCCAGCCTTTCATACTGAGGTGTTCTGGTCGTTGCGGCCATTCTGGGTCGACGTCGTATTCAATGATCACCGGAGTTTCGGCAAAGAA
Source organism: Pirellulales bacterium (assembly GCA_022448265.1). GTDB lineage: Bacteria > Planctomycetota > Planctomycetia > Pirellulales > Lacipirellulaceae > Bythopirellula. The sequence goes on along the minus strand of JAKVCC010000085.1, from coordinate 1,444 downwards.
AGGCGCGTTCTGGAAAAAAGCCGCCCTGGGCATTGACGCGACCAACAGACAGAGTGACGCAAGGCACAATTTGCATTGGCTTCATCGGAAATCGCTCCCTGGAGAATACAATAAAAACAATACAAACAAAACATTGCCCCAGGGTTTGCGGGGATACGGTGGGCGATCGGCCTACGGGGCACGTGGTGGCTTTGGGGCCGTTCGGGGCCGCATATATACCAGAGTGGCACAGCCAAGAGAGGTAGGCTGAGAGGTTCTGTTGGTTCTTCGGAGCGTGAGCAGAATGCCAGCCGACATGGGCAGGCAGCTGAGAGCAAGGGAAGGATTAAGGGCTAGGCAGTAACAGGACTGCGGCCGCCCGGAGGGGAAGGTCGCCAAACCGTGGACCGCCGAGGACAACGATCTCGCTGACAAGTTCGACCTAGCATGACAACGAAACCACGGCTTGCGAAAGGTGGGTGCCGACTCCGGCTTGAAGTGGGCGCCGCACGCTAGCGTGGACTGCGACGTAGCGGCAGGTATTTGTTAGGGAACCGTTGCCTCCTGCTGTCTATTCAGAATCAGGTCTGACCTGTCGGCCGCTTGCAGATGGAAATCGCTCACCAGGTTGTCGTCATGGTAATCAAACTCTGCCCGTGAGTCGGCTGACTGGACGCGGATGATGCGTCTCTGGGAATCACGAGCCAGGGCCACCGGAGCGGTGCGCAGTTCACCGCCAGGACGCAAGACAAAAAAACGCACTTGGTTACTCCCTTCACTCAGGTAATCCGCGATCAGCAGAAACTGATTGATGTTCGAGCGGTGCCCGGCATCCCAGCGAACCTTGCAAAACTCGAGCATCAGCTGGCTGTCGGCAATATACTGATTGGCGAGGGTGGCAAAGGCCTCCTGGGGCGCGTTGAGGAAAAAATGAATATTCCCGCGACTGTAGGCACGCTCGAAAGTCTCTTTCCCTTCAAAATAAGTGGCCCAGGCAGTCTTCCAGTCCGCCTCCACTCCATTCCAGGCACCGCTACTGCGGAAGTTCTTTTTGGTCGCTGCGAAATCAATACCGCGCGATTTGGGCGATCGGTAGACGACCTGAGGACCGGCCGCCTGTGCGAGTCCAGCAAATTTTCTCTCGAATAATTCTGGTCGAGTCCGGCGGCCCACTGTATCGAGCATGTTATGAGCCAGTTCGTGCGCCAGGCAGATCAGAAACACATCCGTCACGCCAGGTCGCGGCGAATCGGCGGCAAAGCTGTTTTCCGGGCGTCCCAGCGGCAGGTCAAAGATGTTGATTCCGGAGCGGGCTCGGATCTTTTGGGTTTTGAGGGCCGGTCCCAGCCAGCCTGCGACCGTGATCATCTCAACGTCCCAGGTGGAGGGGGGCAGGGCCGTCATTAAGGCGTGCATGGCGGCCAGGTGCTGAGGCGTTGCTGTGTCGTTGTCGACGAACAACACG
>JAKVCC010000084.1 GCA_022448265.1 Pirellulales bacterium | reverse complement strand
TATGCGATTCAGGCGGCAGGCCGGGGCAATGCGACACCCGTTCTTTTTCGCCGAGAAGCACTCGACGATGGGGGCGTCGCCTTCGCTGGCGCGAATGACGCTCCCCAGCCGTATTTGATCCGGTTGACGTGCCAGCTTGATGCCGCCGCCCTTGCCGCGTACCGATTCGACGAGTCCGCCCCGGGATAGCTGGTGCACAACCTTCATCAGGTGGTTTTGCGACACACCGTAGGCATTGGCGAGTTCTGCGATCGTTGCCAGCCGGTCCTGGGCGATGGTCAGATACATCAATACGCGTAGCGTGTAATCGGTGAAGGTGCTCAGGTGCATAGGTGCCATCCTGCTGATCGAAATATATTTAGGTGTTGCCACTTAAAGATGTAAAAAAAATACATCTTATTTTGGTGCCCCGTGGTACGCTTTTGGCAGTCTATCCCGACTCGTTACGGCCTTGCCAACCCCAAAATGCTCCCAGAGAACAAGCTCAGCAAAAGAGTGATCGAGATAAAACCCGTGCTCGATGTCGATGCGAAGGTCTATCCGCGCTCAATCAAGGGATATTTCCAACGTTGGCGCTGGGTCATGGTTGGGGTGACCCAACTCGTTTTTTACGGTTTGTGCTGGTTGCCCTGGAACGGCAGGCAGGCGGTTCTTTTTGATCTCGAAGCCCGCCGTTTTTACCTGTTCGACTTCGTTTTGTGGCCGCAGGACACCATCTACCTTGCCATTCTGCTGGCGCTTTCAGCCCTGGCGCTGTTTCTGTTTACGGCGGTCGCAGGACGCCTGTGGTGCGGATATACCTGCCCACAGACGGTCTATACCGAAATATTCCTCTGGATAGAGCGCTGGGTGGAGGGGGAGCGCTCCAAGCGGATCAAGCTCGATGCCGCGCCGTGGTCTCCTCGCAAAATAGCGGTCAAGACCACCAAGCATGCCTTGTGGCTAAGCCTGTCGCTGTGGACTGGCTTGACCTTCGTCGGTTATTTCACGCCCATTCGTGATTTGCTGTCGAGTGTGGGCAGCTTTTCCTTCGGACCCTGGGAAATTTTCTGGGTGCTCTTCTATGGCGCTGCCACCTACGGAAATGCAGGATTCCTGAGGGAGCACATGTGCAAGTACATCTGCCCCTACGCCCAGTTCCAGTTTGTGATGTTCGATCGCGATACGCTGAATATCACCTACGACAAGGAGCGCGGCGATCCGCGTGGCGGACGGGCGAAAGGCGCCGATCCGCGCTCGGTTGGGCTGGGCGACTGCATTGATTGCAGTATTTGCGTCCAGGTCTGTCCGACCGGCATCGATATCCGCGATGGTTTGCAACTCGAATGCATCGGCTGCGCTGCGTGTGTCGATGCCTGCGACCAGGTCATGGACAAAATGGGCTATCCCCGAGGGCTGATACGTTATTCAACCGAGAATGCTGTGCTCAGCAAGGCATCGCGGGGCGAGACAATCAGGCGGGCCTTCCGCCCACGGGTGCTCATCTATCTGGCCATATTCCTGTCGGTATCCGGTGCCACGGCCTGGTCGCTGGCCACCAAGGTACCGCTCAAGGTTTCAGTGATCCGTGACC
>JAKVCC010000083.1 GCA_022448265.1 Pirellulales bacterium | reverse complement strand
AATTGCTTTACCACGCCGGCCGACGCGGGCTGGCGATTCAGCTGGCGACACGGTCTTCTCCGCGGCCTGCCGTACATCCGCCGCAGAAATACGCCCTCCACTCGCAGTACCGGACACCTGCTGCAGATCCACGTCCAATTCACGCGCCAACTGCCGAACTGCCGGACCGGCAGCGGCAGGTTCCGACGCAGTAGCAGCGGACGGAGCTGGCAGCTCCGTGGGCGGTGCTTCGCCAGCGGCAAGCAAATAACCCAAGAGTTGCCCGACCTGAACTGTGTCTCCCGGTTGCGGAGCACCTGCGGGTAGCGACAAGACGCCACCATCAAAGGACTCCACCTCTTGCGCTGCCTTTTCGCCCTCCAGGACAAACAGCATGTCACCTGGCACGACCTCCTCACCCGGCTGCTTCAGCCATTCGCCGAAAACACCTTCCTCCATCGACCAGCCAAGTCGGGGCACTACGATTTCAATGGCCATATTGGGATCACTCTCACCATCTACCCTGCAAATGCGCGCTCGTCACTCACTCCGCAACCAGCGTCTTGATCGCCTCACGTATCGCCTCTTGAGTTGGCACCACGGCCTGCTCTAACGTCGGACTATAGGGGGTCGGCGTAAAAGCGCCGTTCAAACGCCGAATCGGAGCATCCAGGTCATCAAATGCGTCATCTGCGACGCGTGCTGCAACCTCCGCTCCCAGGCTATAGGGCCCAAAAGTCTCATCGACAATCAGCAACCGTCCAGTCTTGTGAACCGACTGCAAGACCGTATCGGTATCCAAAGGCGAAACGGTGCGGGGATCGATCACTTCGACGGAAATCCCCTCTGCAGCAAGCGCCTCAGCTACCGCCAGCGACTCGTGCACCATGCGGGCCAGCGCGACCACCGTTACGGCCGTTCCCTCACGGGCAACAACCGCCTTGCCGAATTCAATCTCATACTCCTCATCCGGCACTGGCCCTTTGACTTGCAACAGCTCGCGATGCTCCAGAAACATGACCGGATCATCACAATTGAGTGCCCGTTTCATCAGCCCCTTGGCATCGAATGGCGTCGACGGAACCACGACGCGAAAGCCTGGAAAGTGCGCGTAAAGCGGATAATAATTTCCGGAATGATGCGTCGCCGCGGAATGACCGATGCCAATGCACCCACGCAATAGAATGGGCATCTTGATACGGCCGCTACTCATGTATTGGATCTTGGCAATCTGGTTTACCAGCTCACCCACGGCATCCATGATAAAGTCGGCGAACATGAAATCGATGACCGGACGCGCACCAGTCATGGCAGCCCCACCGCCCAAACCGACAAACCCCCGTTCACAAATCGGTGTATCGCAAAGACGTTCTGGACCATAGAGATCGTACAGGCCCATCGTCGTATTGAAATTACCACCACGTTTCCCAATACCTTCCCCCATCACAAAGATATGTGGGTTCTCCCGCATCTCTTCAGAAAGCGCTTCGTGCCCCGCCTCGACATAACTGATCTCGCGTACATCCGTGGCACCGGCAAGTGGATTCTGGTTCACAATTGGAGATCGCGGCGGCGCAGGCTGTTCACAATAAACGTGACGGGTCACACTGTCGGCACTTG
>JAKVCC010000082.1 GCA_022448265.1 Pirellulales bacterium | reverse complement strand
ACTGGCATGGTCGATTACGCCGGCGGCAAGGACGCGACAGACGTGGCAGCAGACATCCAGCAAAGCTGGGATGGCTTGAAGTAATCAGCCTTCTGGGCGGCTCGCCTGCGAGCCGCCCTTCCCTTTTTGGAGGACATTCCCAATGCACCCAGCAGTCTTAGGCCTTGTGACCATCGCCCTTGGATTAGGTGGATGCCTTGGGTATTTCTTCCTATCTAACTTACTGATCGACAAGGTCATTTTCCCGGCTAAAGGCCCGAATATCGTAGCGAATATCCGCCGTGCAAATATGATACGCCCCTGGCTCTTTTTGGGCCCCGCCATTTTGGCGCTTGGGTTGTATCTTGCCTATCCCGTCGTGGCGACCTTTTGGCTATCGCTCACCGACCGCGACGCGGGTGGTGCATTTGTGGGTCTGGCAAATTACAGCCAGATGATCAGCGAGCCTAAATTCTGGGAAGCAATCCGCAATAATATGCTGTGGCTTGTGATTGTGCCGGCCATGTCCACGGCGATGGGGCTGTTAGCCGCACAACTGACCGATCGCATCTGGTGGGGTAATATAGCAAAATCGCTTATCTTTATGCCGATGGCAATCAGTTTTGTGGGCGCCTCTGTCATCTGGAAGCTGATCTATGACACACGCCCCGAAGGTACCGAGCAGATTGGCATCCTGAATGCGCTATGGGTCGCCTTAGGTGGTGAGCCGCAAACATGGCTGACACTGATCCCGTGGAATTCTTTCCTGCTGATGGTGGTGCTGGTTTGGATTCAGACAGGCTTTGCCATGGTGATCCTGTCGGCTGCCCTGCGGGGCATCCCCGAAGAGACTATCGAGGCAGCAATCCTTGATGGAGCGTCGCCCTTCCAGATCTTCTTTCGCATCAAGGTGCCCCAGATAATGCCCACCATTGTCGTCGTCTGGACGACAATCACCCTGGTGGTGCTCAAGGTCTTTGACATCGTCTTGGCGATGACAAATGGACAATGGGGCACTCAGGTGCTTGCGAATTACATGTACGACAAGATGTTCCGGGCCTTTGACTACGGGGTGGGGTCTGCCTCGGCCATGGTAATCATGTTGCTGGTACTTCCAATTCTTGTCTGGAACGTGCGCAATGCGCGCAGGGAGATGCGCTGATGGACCAGATTGCAGGCCGCAAATCCGCCCTCGTCTGGGCCACTCATTTTTCCGTCGTAGCGCTGGTGCTGCTGTGGCTCTTTCCTACCGTCGGGCTTCTGGTCAGCTCATTCCGATCGCTAGACGATATTCTGGCCTCGGGCTGGTGGTCCTCGCTCTCAACAGTTGAGCGTCAGCAACCCGCTATCCGCCTCACGGGCGACGAACTGCAGGACGGCGATCTGTTTGTCATCGAAGGTGAGCTTTTCGCCAGCGAAGATATTAAGATCCAAAGCTGGGGCACCTCCTCACGGGAGCCAGAAGCCTTGGCCCCCGGCGAAACATCGGAACTAAGCCGTGACCGAACCGTGACCCTAAGCGAAACTGGCGCATTCCGCCTTACCGGTGTGGAAAGTTTTGAAGGTCAACGCATGCCGCGCGTCTTCACCACCGCCGTTGTGCCACCAAGTTTTACGGGTGAGAA
>JAKVCC010000081.1 GCA_022448265.1 Pirellulales bacterium | reverse complement strand
TCCGGGCGGCCGCAGTCCTGTTACTGCCCAGCCCTTAATCCTTCCCTTGCTCTCAGCTGCCTGCCCATGTCGGCTGGTATTTTGCTCACGCTCCGAAGAACCAACAGAACCTCTCAGCCTACCTCTCTTGACCGTGCCACTTTGATATATAAGGCATGAACCCCTATGCCGATCGCCCACCGCGTCCCCGCAAACCCTGGGGCAATGTTTTGGTTGTATTGTTTTTAATGTATTCTGCAGGGAGCGATTTCCGATCAAGCCACTGCAAGTGCTCCTTGCGTCACTCTGTCTGTTGGTGGCCTCAATTCCCAGGGCGGCTTTTTGCCAGGACCCGCCTTTCTTTGCCGAAACTCCGGTGATCACTGAATACGGCGTCGACCCAGAATGGCCGCAACGACCAGAACACCTAAGTATGAAAGGCTGGGTCTCGGGTCTCGCCTTAGATGAGGATGAGAATGTGTGGGTGTTCCGCAACACGACCGCGGAACCCGTCCGCGCCTACCGGCCCGACGGTGCCTTACTGCGTTCCTGGGGCAACGACCAGTTCGTTCGACCCCATCATCTTCGCGTCGACCACGAGGGGAATATCTGGGTCGCCGGCATCGGCCTGCACATCATTCAGAAATACACGCCCACTGGGACGCATCTCCTCACGCTGGGCACCAAAGGCGAACTCGGCAACGACGAGCGCCACTTTAACCAACCCACCGACGTAGCGATCGCCGCCAGTGGCGACATCTTTGTCACCGACGGTTACGGTAATCGTCGTGTGGTCCACTTCGACAAGGACGGCAAGTTTCTGCGCGCCTGGGGAATTTATGGCAGCCAACCCGGCCAGTTCGTCTTACCGCACACAGTGGCGGTCGATTAAAAAAACGCGTCTATGTGGGTGATCGCAACAGCGGCCGCATACACATTTTTTGACGAGCAGGGCACATTTATTGAGCAGTGGACCGGCCTGATCATGCCCTGGGCGATCACCATTACAGCCGACGATCAAATCTGGATCTGCGGTTCGTCACCGCATTGGTGGCGCCGCAACGGTGCTTATCCCGAGTTCAAAGACCAGATCTTCATGCGTTTTACCTCCGACGGTAAGTTACGACAGGTTTGGTCGATACCCCTGGGGGATATCGGCGAGGACAAAGACAACCCCGACGTTACCCGCCTCAATCCGGGCGAAGCCGTCGGGATTCACTGCATTGCGCCCGATCGAGCGGGCAATTTATTTGTGGGTGAGATCTATGGCGAGCGCGTGCAGAGATTCACAGCTGTCACGGCGCGCCCGGCCGAGTCGGAATAAACGCAATCCAGCCACGCACAATCGCACCACGGCGCCCCACGGCACGCTAAACGCCTCGCGCCGCACCGGACCTTCGCGCCCTTGTTTAAGAGTTGTTTTTCGATAGACTTAAATGATGGATTGGAGTTGTTTCGTGCCCGTCTGACGGCGCAACGGCCCCTGCCAAATCCTCGGAAACGTCACGATGACGTGCCCAACGGAAGCCAGCCCTTGCCAGTTGTCGCCCAGCGTGTCGTTGCTGGTGACTTCCGTGCAAAAGGGGGCAACCAAACCAAGGCGGAGTAGCTCAGTTGGTTAGAGCAGCGGAATCATAATCCGCGTGTCGGGGGTTCGAGTCCCTCCTCCGCTACTTT
>JAKVCC010000080.1 GCA_022448265.1 Pirellulales bacterium | reverse complement strand
CGGCAACAAAGCCGAAGCTCCGCCAGATAGTAAACAAATGCAAAGATCCTCGGGGCCCAACGACCGCACCATGTGCAGCATTTTTTCAGCCCCAGACACGCCTTCCTGCGTCGGTTCATTGATCCCTGCGGGACGTGCTGGATGCAGAATAATCCGCTCCGTAGGACGGTAACAATCTGCGGGCACATTAATCAGCCCCTGCACGCCTTTCTCGAGCATCACGTCTTTGCCTAAAGCAGACTCCAACCCCACAGCCATCCCAGCTCCAGCCTTCCCAGCTCCGACAACAACAATTCTTCTTACCGTGTTCAACGAAACGACATCGTCTCCAATGCAAAGCTGGTCTCCCCGCAATGCAACATGCTGGGTGACGAGTTGCTCGCTACGAACCGCATCCACGCCCGCCTGCCAAATTCCAATCGCATCGTCGCGCAACTTGTCAGTGTCATGATTCACGATGAACTCTCCGCACACGTAAAACGTCAACCCACTGTCCAGGGTGCTTGATTTCGATCTGCCCTAGAGCATTCGATTTTTCAGCCCGGCAAACTAAAGCCGCTAAATACTGCTGTCCACCTGAGTCGAATTTCCCAGCCACACTACACCAGGGGGTTCCTCTGCCCCGATCTCCAGGAAGCGGCAGGTTGTTAAAGGCAGAGTGTACAAATCCTCGAATGCTGAGCTGCTCCGGCCAGCGTCGAAAAAGCGGCTGATGCGAGGACAATACTGCCATCAGATCGGGAACCAGATTGTCGATAAATTGGGCCATGCTTGTTCTCCCAGGCAGCGAAAGACCTCTTCCCGCAGGAGCAAGCACCAGGACCGCAACGACCGTAGGCACCCCATAAATCTCGAGCGCAATACCTCTGTCCACAGGACTTTTCAGTGGCAGCGCAGCGATGTCAATGGAAAGTATCTCATTTGGCACCAATCCAGGAACTCGCTGGCGCCGGCTTCTCAGGTGGCGAACCAACATCCAAGTGACCAGCGTCACCAATCCCAACGATGCTATCGCGATCGAATTCCGCCACACGCTATCACACCCCTCGCTTCAGCGGGCAACCTTCCTCGACAGTCTCGCTACAACGACAAACCACGCCTTATTGATATGATGGCACCTGTGTTACGGCACCATGCATGCTAGTGGCCGATGCAAAACAGGTGTGCGGCAGTGCGAATGTACAACTGCCCCTCCGAAACCGCCGGCGTTGAGTTGCTCGGCTCACCTAATGGATTGTTAGCAACGACTTCGTATTCATCTGGATTCGGCCGAAACACTACCGTGTTCCCCTGCTGATCGGTTGCGTACAAAAGTTTCCCCGCCATGACGACAGAACCCCAGTGGCCTGCGCCCGGCGCCGACCAGCGAATCTTGCCTGTTGCTATTTCGATACACTGCAGGCTATTCCTTTTTTCTGCATTAGGCCGATAGACCATCCCGGACACATGGACTCCCGAACCAATGTTCTGCGGATTATTTTCAACGTGCCAGAGGCGGCCTGTCCTTGTCACGTCGCCGCGCCCGCCAAGGCGCACAGCCATTGATGGTCCCCGATAACCACCTGTCACAAAACATAAATCACCCGCAATAACAGGTGACGAATAAGCCAAATCGCCACGTTCATGGCGCAAGCCGTCACAACTCCAGATCAACTCGCCGTTATCTGGAGAAAAAGCGCCTATTCGGGTCGGCAACATGACGATCACCTG
>JAKVCC010000008.1:142786-202329 GCA_022448265.1 Pirellulales bacterium | reverse complement strand
CCCCCACAACCGACACCCATACCACGGACAGCTACCGCCTACGCTCGGTCGACGTTTAGCCGGCTGTACTCGGTTGCTCCCTCAACACTTCATGAATACCACCCCTTCCCCAACCACCGATAGCGACCAGGAAGCCTCTTTCGCTGAAACTGCCCTGAAACTCGGGGGCAAGAGCGACGACGAGGCGCGTCGCACGGGTGCGATCGACAAGGCCGACGATCAGGTCGAAGCCCTCTTTGCTGCCCAGTACCAAACTGCCAGCAGCCCGGCCCATCGTTCCGTTTGGGAACGGGGCGTGCCCGCAGAGCTTTTTCAGAGTCAGGACCCTACCACGCCGCACGACGTGCAGCAGGTGATGGACGCGGCGGTTGGCGTGGTACATCAGCATCGGGCGGCCAAGACGCTGCTCGACGAAAATGGAAAAATCACGGAGTCCGTGATGGAGGATCTAGCAGGTACCGGCTATTGGGGCCTGCTTGTAGATCGCGAGTACGGTGGTTCGGGCGCACCGTTTTCATCATTTGCTCCGTTTCTGACGCGGATGGCAATGGCCGATCCCACCGTTGCGGGGCTCGCTTCGGTTCACGGTTGTATTGGCGCTGTCGATCCGGTCAGGACTTTTGGCAATGCTGACCAAAAACAGCGGTTTCTTCCGGGATTGGCCGATGGGTCACGGCTGAGCGCCTTTGCGCTGACTGAACCGTCTGCAGGCAGCGACCTGACCCAACTTCGCACCCGAGCAGTTCTGGACGGAGACGACTACGTAGTGAACGGTGAAAAGTTGTTCATTACCAATGTGGTGCCCGGACGTACGATCGGCCTAGTATGCCTCATCGAGGAAAAACCAGCTGTGTTGGTGGTTGAACTCCCGGCGGCGGAGAACGAGCATTTCCAATTACGCAAATACGGCCTCTGGGCACTCAAACATACTTACAATCAGGGTATTATTTTTCGCGACCTGCGCGTGCCTAAAGACAACTTGCTGGTGCCGACCCGCGGCGATGGGCTCACCGTTGCCTACCATGGTCTCAATCTGGGCCGGGTCGCCCTCTGTGCCAATGCGGCTGGCACCATGCGCATCATGATGGCCAGCATGATCCCTTGGGCTAAGTTTCGTGTGACGTATAGTGCGCCAATTGCGAATCGAGAACTGGTGCAGCGCCGCCTAGGCAGTCTTGCTGGTTTGATCACCGCCTGCGATGCGCTTACCTCCTGGTGTGCGGGCTTGATCGATCGTGGTTTTCGGGGCGAGATGGAATGCATCATCGCCAAGATTGTCGGCAGCGAAGCCCAAAAGCATGCGGCTATTGAGCTGTTCATGAAAACTCATGGTGGACGGTCGTTTTTGCATGGGCATTTGCTGGGCGACAACGTACACGAATACTTGGCACCATGTATCTACGAAGGCGAAGGCGAGATGCTGGGGATGGCCTTCTTCAAGTCTTTGGTGAAACACCACGGAAAAACTTACTTTGAGCCGGTGGGCAAGGCTTTGGCGGCCGCTGGAATTCGCAAGCCCAATCCACTCAATCCACGGCACGCTTGGGCGCTCAAAGGCGTGGTGTTTCCGTATCTGAAATGGGTGGTCGCGCGGCGCCTCCTGCCAACCGCCCAAAGCCAACTGCCTAACATGCCAGGTGAGCTTCGGGCGCACGCCTCCTTCGCTTGTGTGCAGTTGCAGAAGATGTCGTTGGAGATCAGCTCCACGATGAGCAAGTTCCAGCTTTCGCTGGCCGACCGCCAATGCCGCATGGCAGAACTATCCGCCCGCTGCCAGGATCTCATCACCATTCTCTGCACGGCACTTTACGCAGCCCGCCAACCTGACGAAATCGTGCGGGCCTCGGCCGACGTCCTTTGCCAGGAACTTCGTCAAAAGTTTACCGGTCAACGCCCTGGCAACCGCTACTTCCGCCAAGTTACTGAGCTGGGTGGTGCCATCGCCGACGGCAATTTTCAAAGCATTGTCGGCTTGTCGCCAGATGAGATTCTGATGTCCTACGACAAGTAATCTGATTACTTGGCTTCGCGGAAGTCCGGGGACTGCGTTTGGGCTATGGTTGCGTTGTAGCTAATCCTTTATCCGGCCGCGGAGCGCTGCGGTTCGATTTGCCCTCGTTTGTGTTGGCCTCACCAGGCGGCCGCGTGCTTTGACATGTGATCAAACATGTAGCGGTACACTTGGCAGGTTGCCTGCCGAAGGCCAGGCCGCGGCAACAGTGTCGAGGCGCGCGTTGTTGTAATTGCCTGCTAGGTTTTAGAGTCAATTGCCGAGTGTTACGCGACGATGCCAAGCACCTCGTCGAGGCAATCCGCCAGGAAATCGGCATCGTCGGTGGTGATGCACATGGGCGGCTTGATGCGAAGCGTATTTCCCTTCAGACCGCCCTTGCCGATAATCAATCCCCGTATCCGGCATTGTTCCATGACTTCGGCAGCCTCCTTGGAGGCAGGCTCCTTGGATTGCCGATCGGTGACCAGCTCGACGCCAAGCATCAGTCCGAGGCCGCGGACTTCACCAATCAGCGGGTGCCGCTGCTGCAAATCCAAGAGGCGAGCTTTTAGGTGGTTGCCCACGTCCTTCGCATTTTGTTGAATGTTTTCAGCGTCGATCACTTCGAGGGTGGCCAGTCCTTGTGTCATGCTAATCGGATTACCGCCGAAGGTGTTGAAGTGAATGCGGTTGGTCATGACCTCGGAAATCGCGTCGGTGGTCGTCATGGCTCCTAGCGGCGCCCCATTGCCGATTCCCTTGGCCATGGTGATGATGTCGGGCACAACGTCCCAGTTTTGGTGCGACCAGTAGTGGTGTCCCGTACGGCCAAAGCCACCTTGGACTTCGTCGGCAATACAAAGGCCCCCGTGCTGCCTGACGATGTCATAGACGATCTGGAAAAACTCCTTCGGTGGCGTCACGACGCCCCCAACGCCTTGAATGGGTTCGCCGATAAAACAGGAAATCTCACCGGGCGTCTGGTACTCAATCACACTCTTGATGTCGTAGGCGCATTTGAGATCGCACGACGGATATTCTAGGCCGTAGGGGCAGCGGTAGCAGTAGCCCGCATGCGTGTGATGGACGTTGGCCCGTGTATTGGACGGAAACTTCCATGTGCCATGGGCGGTTAGGCTCATGGATGTTGAAGTGCCGCCGTGGTAGCCGTTGCGCTGCGCCACGACGTCCTGGTGGCCCGTGTATTCGCGGGCTGACAAAATGGCGACTTCGTTGGCTTCGCTACCACTATTGGTAAAATAACTGCGCGTGAGGCCCTGGGGCATTTTGCTGGAAAGTTTTTCTGCAAACTGCGCAATCGTCGGGTGTAAGTAAATCGTGGTGGTGTGTTGAAGTCGCCCGACTTGTTCTCTAACCCTTTCGACGATGGTGGGGTGGCAATGGCCCACGCTCACAGTGACGATCCCGGCAAAGGCGTCGAGGTAGCGCCTCCCGCGGTCGTCCCACAGGTACTGCATATGCCCTTCGACGACCATTAAGGGCTCACGGTAGTACATGATCACACCTGGAGATACATACTGATTGCGCAGGGCGAGGACCTCGTCTCGCGAAGGACCTTCATAGGGTGTCGCCTGATGGTCGACGATAGGCAATTGGAGCGGTTTGGAAGACGCTTTCATGGGGCTTCTCCTGGGATGTGCGGCGCTTGTGTGTCGGTGGTTTCCGAAACCGGCGCGCGGGAGTCTTTGAGCCCACGTTCGGTCGCGGTGCCTGGAATTAGATTGTCGAGCAGCAATCCCAGGATCGCGGCGACGGCCATGCCCGTCTTGCCGATCGACAAGACCACCCCGCGGAGGCCCTCCGGAAGCGAGCCCAGCCACGTCTCGGCAGTCGGCTGATACATGGCAAGCGACTGGCCCGGCTGCAAGCTGTCGGCCGACGCGATCGAAGCGAAGTAATCGGGCACGCTGATTCCCATGAAGAGCGAAAACCCGGCAATCAGCAAATTGCGATCGGAGTGCAGATCGCACTTGGCCAGTTGCTGCACGCCAACGGCCGCTATAAGACCAAACATCGTGCAGTACAGTCCGCCTACCACCGGTTCAGGAATCGCTGCCGACAGCGCGCCAAACTTGCCCAGAAATCCGAGGGCTATCAAAATTACCGCGCCAAGCTGAACGACGTAGCGGCTGCCGACCTTGGTTAGCCCCACCAGGCCAATGTTTTCTGAGTAGCTGGTCGAACTGAAACCGCCCAGCACGCCGGTGAGCAGGCACCCAATTCCTTCACAGCCGATGCCGCGGGAAATTTGCCGTGCCGAGGGATTTCCGCCTCCAGCCATATGACTGCAAGCGTGGTAGTCGCCAAACGATTCAATCATCGAAGCCATGTATCCGGCCAGCACCGCCACGAAGAATCCCAGATTCCACGCGGGTAGTCCCCAAGGGAAGAATATTTGGCGGGGATCGGTCCGCACCCAGGGGGCCGACTCCATGGCCGACAAGTTCACATACGATGGATCGTCCACCGTATACACACCGGTCACCGATAGAAGCCAGCATAGGGCAACCATCAGTCCAATGGCAGACAGGATAGGAAATAGCCGAAAAAAGCGATTGTGATGCGCCACCACCAGCGAAAATCCGATGATTAGCGCCATGGTCAATCCCGCTATCAGCCAGTCGGTTCCCGCCTTGGGGGCGCCATGCTTAAATAGCGCCAGTCCAATCAGCATGATAACTGGTCCGACTACGACCGGCGAAAGGACCTTGCGTACCCAGCCCATCAGTCCGGAAAAGCCAATGACCATCTCGACAAGCGCGCCGGCCATCACGGCACCGGCGATATACTGCATCATTTCCGACGCCGACCCGCCCTGTTCTTTCACAGTCGCAATGATGGAAAAAAATGCAGCGATGAAAGAAAACGACACGCCCTGCACAATCGGCAAGCGTGAACCGAAAGTTGTCTGGATCAGGGTCGCCACTCCGCTGCATAGCATCACCGAGGAGATGAGCACGCTGATCTGTTCGATCGGCATTCCCATCGCGGGGCCAAACAGTAGCGGGATCGACACGGTTGATCCAAACATTGTCAGCACATGCTGCAGTGCAAGGACCACTGCCTGCATGGGGGGCGGCTGGTCGTCGATGCCATAAACGACGTTAGGTGGGGGCCCGGTTTGGTTCATTCGATCCGTGGCACCGTTGTTATGCGCGGGAAGCGCGGAGGCCCGCCCCAGGCCCTGATAGGCTGACAGCATTCCAGAACAAGTGAGGGGATTGGGGCGTTCAGTTTCTGAATGTCCCCGATCCAACGTTGATATCGTACCGATTTCCAGTGATACTGCCTACCAGAGAGAGGTGCCGGTCGCCGCTGGGGACGCGATTGGCTAGATCCACAAGTTCCTATTTGGCTGGCGATCTGATCATCGCCGGAAAACCATGAGTACAAGCGTGCCTTTGTTGGAAGGCGGAACCTGGCGAACCAGTTCTGCTGACGAGACGGTCGATGTTTTTAATCCTTCCACGGGAGAGGTCATCGCCCACGTTCCCGTCTGTGGTGCGGACGAAACGGCATCGGTGGTCGCCGCCGCGGCTCGCGCGCTGCCCGAGTGGAGCGCTACGCCGGCCGTCGAGCGGGCGCGGGTGATGTTTAGGTTGCATCAACTCATGGAAGAGCAGTGCGAGGCGCTCGCAGAGTTGGTCACTCGCGAACATGGTAAGACGTTGCCCGAGTCGCGGGCCGAGGTTCAGCGCGGACTCGAAATGGTGGAATTTGCCGCCGGCGTTCCTTCGCTATTAATGGGCGACACGCTTCCCAATATCGCCACCGATGTAGACGCCGAAACCATGCGCCATCCGGTGGGCGTTTGCGTGGGAATCACCCCGTACAACTTTCCGTTGATGGTGCCGCTGTGGATGTTTCCAGTCGCCATCGTGTGTGGCAACACGTTCGTGCTTAAGCCGTCCGAGAAAGTGCCCTTGTCGGCGGTGCGAATGGGGCAGTTGCTGGAAGAAGCGGGGCTTCCTGCAGGGGTGTTCAACATCGTCCATGGCGGAAGGGCATGCGTAGACGGGTTGCTTGAGCATCCACTGGTGGCGGCCGTTTCGTTTGTGGGATCGACGGCGGTAGCCAAAGCGGTCTACGAGAAAGGCATCACCAGGGGCAAACGGGTGCAAGCTGCGGGCGGGGCAAAAAACCATCTTGTGATCATGCCGGACGCTGATTTGGATCAATCCGTAAAGGCTCTCTCGGCCAGTGCCTATGGTTGCGCCGGCCAACGCTGCATGGCAGGCAGCGTAGCGGTTGCCGTCGGTGAGATTGGCGACCCTTTGGTGAAGGAGCTATGCGATTATGCCGGGTCGCTACGCGTAGGGCCGACCGACAAAAACGAAGACGTAGACGTAGGGCCTCTCATCCGTCCCGAGCATTTGGAACGCGTGGCAGGCTACCTGGATATCGCGGCCGGCGAGGGTGCGGACGTGGCCCTCGACGGTCGCAGAAACACTACGGACGCGGGTTTTTTGTTGGGGCCCTGCGTCGTCGATCAGGTGCAACCCCAGATGCGGCTGGCCCGAGAAGAAATCTTTGGCCCGGTCCTCTCGGTGATGCGGGCGCCCGACTTAGAAAGCGCCCTGGCCATTGGTCGTGGCTGCCCTTATGGCAACGGGGCGTCGATCTTTACGCGGGATGGTTATGCCGCGCGCCAATTCAAACAACATTTCAATGCGGGCATGATTGGCATTAATGTCGGTGTTCCTGCCCCAATGGCTTGGTTTCCCTTCACGGGCTGGAACCAGTCGTTCTTTGGCGACTTGCACATCCAGGGAACTGAAAGCGTGCATTTCTACACACGTCAAAAAATGACCCTCACGCGCTGGTTCGAGTCTGCGGACGATTCTTTTCAAGATCCGGTTTGGAAAAATAGCAAAGAGTAGGGAGCGTGGCGTCGGCTTCCAAGAGCCCTACCCCTATAAAAGCGATCTTGCCCCCATCTGGCTCGGAACTAGCCCTCGGGTTGTTGCCGTCGGGCGTACTCAGCCGAAGGCGTTAGCCTTGGATTTTTGGCAGTGGTTTGTGTGCTGGTACACCCGAGGCTAGCGCCCAGCATTCCGAATTCCCCCCCAAGGCCCCATTGACAGCCTCTTAGCCACAAGGATAATTGCACACTAGTGATACTGAGTCTCTGTAGTAGTTGCGTGCGTTTTATAGTTATTTTCTAGAGAATTTGTGTCTCTGGCCGATCGGTGCAGGGAGCTAGCAATGGATTCTACCAGCCCAAGAAAGATGTATCGCCAGGTCTGCCAGTGCGCTTTCACGCTGGTTGAGCTTCTGGTGGTGATCGCAGTCATTGGCGTGTTGGTAGCGTTACTACTCCCCGCTGTGCAGGCGGCGCGCGAGGCAGCTCGGCGGATGAGCTGTGCGAATAACGTGCGGCAGCTTGCCTTAGCGATGCACAACTTTGAGTCGTCGAATAAAAGATTTCCACCTGCGATTATGATGGGAAGATCGCAGTACCGCTGGAGCGCTCTTGCCCGAGTTTTGCCCTACGTCGAAGAAGCCAATCTGGCCGGCCGAATCGACCTATCGGTGGATTACCACCGGATTGGTGTCAGCGGAACAGTCTATGCTGATAAGGACGCTGCCCTAAATAGTGGCGAGCCGCTACTAAAGTCGGCGAGAGTGCCGACCCTTATTTGTCCTTCCGAAATACGTGATGAAGCGCGCATTGATTCGGCCACGGGAACCGAGCGCGACTATCTGACCAACTATGGCGTCAATTGCGGTGTATGGAAGGTGCACGACCCGGCGGATCCCGATAGTGGCACAGGGGCCTTCGCTGGGAACCGAGGTTTTGCTGCGCGGTCCTTCGGCGACGGACTTTCCAACACGCTCATGCTAGCCGAGGTGAAAGGCTGGCAACCCTATCTCCGGGATGGCGGAGGCGATCCCAGTTTGCCGCAAGCGATTGGCGGTCTCGGCCTTTCGGGTTCCTTTAAGTCTGAAACTGGGCATACCGAATCGTTTGACGGCCGTTGCCACCAGTCTGGAGTGACCGCTACTTTTGCGCCGAACACCAGAGTGCCCTACCAACACGACGGTGAAACTTACGACGTCGATTACAATAGTTGGCGGATGCGTCAGCCGGGTGATGGGGGGTTCGATGTGTCCAAGCGTACCTATGCCGCGATTACTTCGCGCAGTTACCACAGCGGCGATGTCGTGAACGTTGCCAAGATGGACGGCGCGGTCGAAGCCGTTTCAAGTGGCATTGATCTAACGGTGTGGCGGGCCATGGCGACTCGAGATGGAGAAGAAGTTGCCAGCGAGTGGGGGATGGTCGGCGCGAGACGATTGATTGAGGTTTTTGCAAAATGAATTTTCTGAATCTTTAACTTGCCATCTAACAAAATCGCAACAGCGCGTATTTTTTCTTGCCGCTGCGCAGCACGACCACTGTTTCGCTGGCCAGGTGATCCTTGGTCAGCGCCGTGTCGATCCCATCGATGCGGCGGTTATTAATGTAGGCTCCACCTTGCCCCACGGTCCGGCGGGCCTCACCCTTCGACTTGGCGAGCCCTGCCTCGACCAGGGCGTCGACAATGGTCAGGCTGCCGTCTGCGAGCTGCGATTGGGCCAGCTCTCGGCTCGGCACATCGGCAAAAATCTGGCCCAACTGCGCGTCGTTGAGATTGGTGATCTCTGCCCCAAAAAAGATTTCGGTCGCTCGCGTCGCGATCGCTAATCCGGCCGGGTTGTGGACTAGCCGTGTAAGTTCTTCCGCGAGCCGCCGTTGGCTCGCCCGCCCACCGGGATCGTCCTGCCGAGCGGCGTCGAGTGTTTCGATTTCTTCGGGTTCAAGCTCCGTGAGCATCCGCAGGCAACCGCCCACATCGGCATCGTCGACGTTGAACCAGTACTGAAAAAATGCATAGGGGCTGGTGCGATCGGCGTCGAGCCAGACAGCGCCGCTTTCAGTTTTACCCATTTTCGTCCCGTCGGACTTGGTCAACAGGGGCCACGTGAGGCCGTACAGTTGCGCGCCCGCCATCCGCCGGGCAAGGTCGATCCCGGCGGTAATGTTGCCCCATTGGTCGCTGCCCCCCGCTTGCAGCTCGCAGCCATACGTTTTGTGGAGATGCACAAAGTCGTAGGCCTGCAAGAGCATATAGCTGAATTCGGTATAACTCATCCCGCCGCTCTTACCGTCGTCGTTTTCGCGGCCCAGGCGACTCTTGACTGAATCCTTAGCCAGCATCACATTCACGGGAAAATTCTTGCCGATGTCGCGCAAAAACTCTAAATAGGTCCACGGTCCCGTCCAATCGTAATTATTGACTATTTCAGCCGCATGGCTGCCTGCATCGAAATCCAGGAATCGGCTCATCTGCGCTGCGAGGCCCGTGACGTTGCCATCCAAATCCTCTTTGGAAAGCAAATTGCGCTCGTCGCTCTTGCCGCTCGGGTCTCCGATCATGCCCGTCGCGCCGCCCACCAGGGCAATCGGCTTGTGCCCGGCACTTTGGAACCGTCTCAAGACAAGAAGGCCCATCAGGCTTCCCACGTGCAGGCTGTCGGCCGTGGGATCAAAACCGGCATACACGGTGCGCGGCTGCTGCAGCTGGGCCTCGATTCCCGCATCATCAGTAGTTTGGTGGATGAGGCCGCGCCAGCGGAGATCGGAGAGGAAGGACATTTTGAATTTCGAATATTGGATCGGGGATTTCGGATTGGCGATCTTGAATTGAGAGTTTCAGGATTTTTCTGGGGATCATCTAGGGGGCTGTCATCATACTTCTGCAATCGGAAATCGGAAATCCGAATCTGACTATCGCCACATATCGTCGTCTGCGAAGGGGTTGCCCACAGCACCCTTCGGCTTGGGAAGCACTTTAAGGATCTGCTCGGCCAGGCGAAGGTCGGCCCTGGTCGTGATCTTCAGATTGAGCGGCGAGCCTTCCACGACAACCACTGGCTCGCCCAAGGCCTCGACAAGCACCGCGTCGTCGGTCGCCCCCTTTGCGCTCCCGGCAGAGTAGGCTCTGACCAGTAGCTCGCGGCTGAAAACCTGCGGTGTCTGGGTAGCCCAAAGCCCGTTGCGATCGACAGTGGCCTGTACTTGTTGCGCTTCGTCGACCCGTTTGAGTGTGCTTGCCACGGGAGTCGCGAGTATTGCGGCGCCATGTTGCTCGGCGGCGGAAAAAACCTCGTCAATCGATTTCTCGGCCAAGCATGGCCTAGCGGCGTCGTGCACCGCAACCAGATCAATATCATCACGGACAAGCGCCAGGCCGTTGCGAATGGACTCGGCCCGCTCGTTTCCTCCGCTGCAAATTGTAATATCAAGAAAGGCTATATTGGCCCCAAATCGCCGATCAAACTCCTCGCGGTCCTCCGCAGCCACAGCGATAATTAACTGCTCCACGCCTTTATGCGCCAAGAATTTCTCGGCCGAGTGCAGCCAAACCGCCTTACCGGCTAGGGGTGCGAACGGTTTCTTGTAGTTCTTGTCGTGAAAACGCCGGCTGGCGCCGGCGGCAGGCATTAGGACGGCGATCGAGGGCATAGGGCAGGGAGGGGGTGTAGGATGAAGAGGATCGGCAGAGGTGAGCTACAAAGTGACCGGTGCGGGCGGTTGCGGGAGCAAGAGCCACAACATGCTCCTGTGGAGGTGCCCGTCAACTCAACATAGCAAACTTGCCAGGTACCGAAAGGACACGTGGGTAGGGCAACGCCGCCCAATGCCAAGGCCAATGCGGGCTAACCACAGGCAGCATTGCCGAAGAACTCGCTAGGCCAAAACAGGGTCTCGGGACGATGTTCCAAGAGATTGGCCCGACCGCATACGCAAGAAATTTCCCCGTGCCTCGCCGTCGCCAGGCTGTAGCAGGATCCAGTTTTGGTCTGTTTTGGGGTTTAGCCCATTGGCTGGCAGGCACGCAATAACAGTGTCAAAGGTCAAAACAGGTGGTCCTGCCAGTCCCTGGTTCGTCCCTTTCATGATTCGACCTGTTCCGCCCATCGCGATCATAGCGGTATTCCCAAACCAGTCCCCAGAATCTATCCGCCCTTATCCAGGTAGGGTTGTCCTGATTCTCGGGGCAGACCGCCTTGCGACGATCTCGCGAGCCGGATTGGGCCGGTTGTGCATATTTTGGCTTGCTACCTGTACCGGACATACGGACAACAGCACCTTATGCCGATGGCATCACCCTTTGGGGTGCGATTCGACGTTGCCAGTTTTTTCAGCCGATGCCGGGACTGGTGGCAAGGGAATGCGACGCGGTCGAAAGGAATTTGGCCAATTAAAGAGTTCAACAGGAATCTTTGCCCACGGAGGCGGCAATTATGAATCATTTGATTTGCACACGCGCAATCTGCACCAGCATTGCATTTTCTATTTTTGGCGTGTCAGCCTCGGCTGCTGTCTTGATGCAGCAACTCAGGCAGCCTGAATCGGTCCTTCCGTGGGTTGCTCCAGCAAAACAAGCGGCCAAGCCGCTGCCCAGTTTAGCAGCAGTATCGGCAGAACCTTTGGTCATGCCGCACTGGATGGCTGGTGCCGTGCCACAGACCGTTGCGGTTAGAGTGCCGCGCCGGTTTGCATTGCCCCAGGTCGAAACCGACCATTTCGCAAACCTGGGTGAGATTCCAGCCGGTCCTGCCCACCGTGGCCAGGGGCAGAGCCCCGTAGCGATCTCTGGTGGCCCAGTGGTGCGAAACGCCCAAGTCGCTCCGCCGATGCGGTTCTTTCGCGGTGTTCGCTAGTGTGCGTTCGCTTGCCCGGGGGACTTCGTATCGGCATGCGCTGGTATCAAAAACCCAGTGGCGTATTGCGCCATCCTGAAGGTCCGCAGGTCCGTCTCTGCCGTCGATTCTGACACCCAAAAGCCAGGAGGGGTTTAGCTAGTTCCGTTGGCGCCCGAAGTGGTACGGCTACGTATTCACGCCAAGGCGGAAAGATGGTCAACCGATGGCTTGTGACATGCTACGTCGGATAGAACACCGAAGCGACAGCCAAAAGCCTTTGGGTCGCGTCAGGTAAAGTTTCAGGTAAAGAAGGGCATGTCGCCGAAAGCCAAATCCTATAAAAAAATGAGCCCGCCGTGACTCGAACACGGGACCTACGGATTAAAAGTCCGTTGCTCTACCAACTGAGCTACGGGCTCAATTCAAACGATCAATTGACCCAACGGACCTTGGCAATCCGAAGCCCTTTTCGTCAAACAAATCTTTGCGGCCGTCTGCAATAATTCATGATGCACTCTATGGAATTGCCACGAAAGCAATCCGGAAATTTTGGTTTGACCAAAAATAGTAGGGACGACAGGAGTTGAACCTGCACTCCCGAAGGAACTGGAACCTAAATCCAGCGCGTCTGCCAATTCCGCCACGTCCCCTTGGAGTTTCCTGCGACGGCACGGATAGAAGTATAGTCTTAGTCCTGGCTTGCGGCTAGGTGGCCGTTGCAAGTCGTGAGAGAATTGTAAACTCCGGCTGTCAATGATACCTTGCGGCGGTCGGGATGAGCGGACTTGCCGTCCCAATGAAGTACTGCACAAAGCGGCTTTGCCGCACTGTTTGGAGGGGACGGTAGTGACTAAGGTGCCAAGCGATATCCGTGCAGTTGGTGAGCAGGGCGTATTGACAGTCTGCTGGGAGAGCGAGCAGGTGGATTTTCCGTTCGTTTTTCTGCGTGGCCACTGCCAGTGTGCCCACTGCGTGAATGAGTGGACGGGTGAGCAGATTCTTGAGCTGGCGTCGATTCCGCCGGATATCGTGGTCGAAAAGATGGAACTGGTCGGCAGCTACGCAGTGCGTATTCACTGGTCCGACTCTCACAGCTCGGGCCTTTATACGTGGGAGCGCTTGTGGGAGCTGCGCGCAGGCTTGTAGATCAGAGTGTCGCGTCCGGGCGACTCGTTTCGAAGGCGCCCAGCGGGACCATCACCTCACGCAAAGCGCCTCGCGATTCAATTTTCAGAACGATGTTGTCCCTGCCCTCTGCCAGGAGAGCTTGCATACGCACGAGGAGATCATTGGATCCGTTAATCGATTCTCGATCGAGGGCGCAGATGCGGTCGTGCAACTTGATGCCGGCCCGTGCGGCCGCAGAGTACGGTACTACCCGGGTTACGTAAACCGATTGGTGTTCGGCCGGATCCTCGCGCCACGATAGGCCAAGCCGGATAGGTGCGCCCTGGAGTGGAATCACGAGTGCTAGTGGCATGTCGGTTCCGGCCCGTTCTATTTCCAGAGTTAGCTCGGCAGGACTTGTCAGGGCTATCGCCGGCAGGAGCCACGGTTCGGTGCACGGCAAGTTGTCGGCCGAAACGATGCGGTCACCCCGCTTCAGTCCAGCCCGGCCTGCTGCACTCTGTCGATGGACTCGTTTCACGCTTGGTCCGGTGTTTTTTCCCGAAAGTATTTTCCAGTCGAAACCAAGCCGTGGCGACAGAGCAGGTAAAGTCTTCTCTTGCCGACGGCGTGTTTGTGGGGTGTCCAATGTAGCCTCGCTGCGGAAATCGGGCAGCTGCTCAGCATCGGCCAGCTCGCAAATTTGCTCAACTAGGTACTGGGTGACTTCGCGCATGCCTTCAATGTTTAGTTTTTCTACATCATCCGACGGCCGGTGGTAGTCGTCGTGCAAGCCAGTGTGGACATAGAGCGACGGGACACCGGCCTGAAAGAAGGTCCAATGATCGCCATTTTCCTTGTATTCCCAGCTAAAGTCGAGCCAGGTTGTTTCGCTCAGTTGAGGCGAACTCATCAGGTGGCGGAGTCCGCGGCCTGTGCGGGTGCCTCCTACTTCAATCCGTCCCCCGTCCAGCCGCCCCACCATGTCGATATTTAGTGCCAGCCGCACGTCCTTCAGCGAAACCGTTGGAGAGCTGACCCAATGCTTAGAACCTAAAAGTCCTTTTTCCTCGCCGTCCCAAAAGGCGAACAGCATGCTGCGCCGTGGCTGGTATCCGGTTTGCATGACCGCATCAATGACTTCCAGGAGTGCGGCCACTCCACTGGCGTTGTCGTCGGCGCCATTGTGGATATAGCCTCGCGGTCCGTAGCTGTTGCGGCGCGTGCCGTAGCCGACATGGTCGTAATGGGCCCCAATGATTAGAGTCTCGCCTTGCACATCCGGATCCTTTCCAGGCAACAGGGCAAGCAAGTTCTGCGAGTTGCCAGAAAAGGGTTGGACAAAAGTCTGGTTGGGGCCTGCGGGCTGCAGTCCGGCTTCCTTCAATTTTTCGGCAATATACTTCGCCGCGGCCCGACCACCTCGGGAACCTGTTTCCCGACCTTCGAATATGTCGTCGGCCAGCACGCCCACGTGTCGCAGGAGTTCGTCTGCTGTGACCGAAGCGCGGGCCACATCCAGCCACAAGTTCTCTTCGGCGCCCGCTGTGAAATGGGTTGGTAACGTGGCGAAAAAAACTGCTACTGCAGCCGCGAGAAAAACAACCCGCTTGGGTTGTAGCCAAGATTGGGCGGAGACTGGGAAACGTCGCCAAGGGTAACGGCGGGCGACGGGCGGCGGAAACTGCATCGGCCAATCTCTGGGGAGCGCAGGCGGGTAAATACCCAAAAAACATACCCGGCCCCAGGCCGGCGGCGACAGAAATCTGCACGAAACGGCCGAATGGTTGGGAGACGTACCAGCTTGCCCGGGCCAATCGATAGAGATCTACCAGGAAGGTTTTTTCTCAAGTGGTCTCCTTCGAGATTGGCGAGTCCGCATTGCTTACCCGTGCGTCACCGAGGTGGAATTTTCCCGCGGACTAGGATGGTGGCATTCAGCCCCCGACTCCTGGCTCGTAAAGCTATTTGCCAATGCAGAATTGGCCAAAGATGCGGTCGAGAATGTCGTCGGTGTAAACGGCCCCTACAATGTGGCCCAATTCCTGCAAGGCGGCGCGTAGCTCTGCCGCGATACATTCCTCGCCTCCCGACTGGTCGACGAGCCGTACGGCCTGATCCAGCGATTGTTCAGCCAGCCGCAGACTATCGGTGCAGCGTCCTGCCGTGGAGGCCACGACGCCTCCCGCAATAATCGGAGAGGCTTGCAGACGCTTGCCAATCTCTCGTTGCAGTGCGTCGAGGCCGACCTGGGTGACGGCGCTACATCGCAGGATCTCGTTTGTCGAATCTGACGTGCTGTCAACTCGATCTGCCTTGGTCCACACGAGTAGCTCAGTCGCCGAAGTAGGCTCTCCCAGGGACTGGCTGGTTGTGCAATCAATGCAGCGCAATAGCAGATCGGCTCGGCGCCGCTCTGCCTGAGTCATCTCCTGCGCCGCGCCAGGAATTGAATGGGTGCTCGTCCGCAGGTCCTCTCCGGCCGTATCAACGATCTCACAGGGCACGCCCCCCAGCACGACCACCGAGGTGAGGTAGTCGCGCGTCGTGCCAGAAGTTTCCGAAACGATTGCAGGCGGATGTGAACGGTCATCGGCAAAGCACTCAGTGAGTGTGTTGAACAGACTGCTCTTGCCGGCGTTGGGCGCGCCCACCAACACCACGCGAGGTAGGGGATTGGTGCTGGTCCGGCTGGACATCTGCTGTTGGATTGTGGTGACGACCTTCCGGGCATCGTTGAGTTGGCAGCGCAAGTGTTCGGGCGAAATGAATTCGATGTCTTCTTCTACAAAGTCGAGCCCGGCTTCCAGTTCGGCAAGCACCTGCAATAGCTGCTGGCGAAGTTGTGTGAGAGGCTGCGACAACCCGCCAGCCAACTGGGCAATCGCATTCTGTAGATCTTGCTGACCTCGCGCGTCGATGATACCCAGCACCGCCTCAGCTTGGGTCAGATCCAAACGCCCGGCCAAAAAAGCGCGCAACGTAAATTCACCGGGTCCGGCCAGGCGGGCACCTTGGGCACAGATTTCTTGAAGGGCCGCCTCGAGCAAGGGAGACGAGCCAAGCGTGTGCACTTCTGCAGTGGGCTGACGGGTGTAGCTCTGCGTGGTAGGCCAAACAAATACATCGCAGGGCAAGTCCAGAGAGGGCTTGCCGACCCGCAGGGTGCCAGAGATTACACACGCACTTGTGCCGGCGGCGGAGAGTTTCTGGCCATTATCTGCAGCGAAACACGATGCCAAACAGGGAATTGCGCGCGGCCCGCTGATGCGTAGTATGCCGCGCGCCGCACCGCCGGACGCAGTACCGAGGGCCGCAATGGTATCTTCCAGGTCATAGGCCATGGCGCCAGATTGGGGCTATTATTTTTTTTTCTTGGCGCGATTCGAGCGGTTGTTCTTTGCCTGGCCGTTTTTGCTGCTTCGCGGTGGCGGTTTGCTGATGGGGGTTTTTGCTGAGGTGGCAGACGCGGCGTCCGGTTTGGGGAGCATCTTGCGCTCGGCAATGCCCCAAAGGCTGGAGGCAATAAAGTACAAGCAGAGCCCGCTGGCCACTTTGAAGAACAGCAGCCCCATAAAGAGCATCATGTATTTCATTATCTTTTGCTGCAGCGCCGCTTGCTCGTTGGCGGCCTCGGGCATGAACATAGTTTGCTGCAGCAAAAAGAGACCGACTGTTACCAGGGGCAGCACATTCAAATAAGGACCGAGCGCAAACATACCGGTACCGTGGGCGATGAAGTTGGGCACGATACTCGACCAATCGAAAAGCATGTCGGGAGCGGCCAGATTGGAGCACCAACGAATCGCGTTGCCTAACAGGGGCGCTTGGCGCAGCTCAACGTCGACCATCAGTGCGCGATACAGTCCCAGGAAAATCGGCAACTGGATAAACATGGGCAGGCAGCCGGCCAGCGGGTTGATCTGATGTTTGCGATAAAGCTCCTGCATGGCCTGCGATTGCTTCTGGGCATCGCCTTTGTACTTTTCCTTGAGTTTGTCCATTTCCGGACGAAGCTCTTGCATCTTGGCCATGCTCTGGGCCTGCTTGCGGCTGATGGGGAACATGCAGCTACGGACAAGCACCGTCAGCATGATGATGGCGATGCCATAATTGCCAATGATGTCGTAAAAGAAATGCAGGATGCCGAGCATCGCTTTGGCGACGGAGCCAAACCAACCGTAATACATCAGATCACCAAGCGTATGCTGTGGGCTTCCGCTCGCCTGATACCGGGCCAACAAGTCGGGCCGCTTGGGGCCAGTGAAGATATCGTAAGAATGTTGGAGTGTTTGTCCGGCCTTCAGGGAGTGGGCATGGGTGATGAGCCGGCAGGTTGCATTGCAGTAGCGCCTTTCGGCCGGACGCTTTGGATTCGGCCCAATCAATACCGAGCGGGTTTCGTCGATCCACACCTGTTCGAGGTTCTCTTTTTTTGGCAAGAGCACCGCCGAGAAGTATTGGGCGTCGACTCCGGCGTACACAAGCGGGCCCCCCTGCATTGGCTCGGCATCTCCGGTGGCCACTGCCGCGGGTCCAAACTGGACGGTTTCATTCCCGACATGTCGCGCAACGATATCGCGAATTCCCGCCGCCGACCAACTACGACCAATCTTATTGGCATACCACCATCCCTCCAGCGGTAGGCCGTTGGGACCGTCGAGCCGATAGGCGACGTCCGTTTCGCTGGTGCCGACGTTTCGGATTTTTAAGTCGACCTGAAGGCCGTAGCCTGGGTACTCCCTGTCCTGCAGGGAGTCGACTGGAACCTCAGCCAGAGAAAAACGTTTGGTCACTTCGAGAGCGTAACGTGGCACAATCTGACGAAACGTGACCGAGGTGTCGCTGCGTTGCTGAATTTCCCAATTCGCGTCACGTAGCTCCACGCCAGCTAGTTCAAGTTCCTTGAGATTAGGATCAAACGGTAGCCCATCTCTTCGCCTTTGTTCTTTCCTCGCTCTCTCTAGTTTGCTCAGATTGCTCTTGCCGGCACGCTCTAGCGTAAATTGAAACGATGGCGGCGCAGGTAAGTCGGGCGGTATTTTTCCGGCTCGCATCATCACGTTTTCTGATTCCGGACGTATCACTTCGAGCGGTCGTCGCGCGAGCGTGACGACGAGTTCTCCCAGCGGGCTGCCTCCGCGGATTACTTCGAGTGCGAGTTGCTTACCGGGCTTCGACTGCGAAAGAAGCTGCGCGAGGTCTGGGGGTGCGGACAGGACGGTCCTCTTGCCTGCATGCACAGCTGAAAGCAGGCGGTCGCCGACCTGAAGGTTCGCGGCCGCAGCAGGCGTGCCGGTGCCGACGGCCCCGACGAGCAGCCCGGCGGTGCTGTCGGCCATCAATTCCAAGTTTCCGAGATACCCGCCCCGATCATGTAGATCGCGGAAACGATCACTGGCCAATTCGATGCGTCGGACACCCGCGCCGGCATTGGTCAAGGTAGCCAGCAGTCGAAATGGGGAGTCTTCCGCCACCGAGCCCAGCGTGATGTATTCCAAGTCAACCGAATCAGGTGGCGCCAGGTCGCCGGGCGGAACGTCGTCACCCGCACCCGCTACAGGTCCTTCCTCGGCCTGATCTGACACTCCGTCGCCTTGGGCAACGTTTCCCGCAGCAGCCAAAACATCAGCTTGGTCTTGGACTTCGGCCTGCTGGTCACCGCCGGCGGGTGCCAGTTGTTTGCGTGGTTGGTGCTTGGGCGCAAACAACATGCTGTGGAGCACGAGTACAAGGAACGAGAGCGAAATAAATGCAACTATGCGACGCTGTTCCACGTGGGCGGGGCCTTGGGGGCTACGGGCAATCGGGGGAAGGGGAATGGACACTTACCGCAAAATGTTGTCGCGCTGTCAGTTCAGGGAATTTCGCAAGCGGACTTCCGAAACCCGTGATCGCTTCACCGACCTTCCTTAATCCGGTCGCCGAAAAAATTATCCAGGTCAGGCATTTGATAAATCTTGTTGGCGGTCACATCGCAATCATATTCCACCCGATGGTAGGTAAGCTTGTCGTCCTCTAAAACTACGTAGCATGACCGTGAATCGCCATCGCGGGGCTGGCCTACCGAACCGACGTTGACCATGAATTTTTCGTCGCCGAATACAAACACGTTTTCGGTCTGTTCGGGAGTTATGAACTCCAAGCTCTCCAGAAAAACTCCGGGCACGTGCGTGTGGCCCTGGAAACAGCCTTTGGTGACAAGCCCAAACAGCTTCTCCATTTTCTTCTGATTATAAATGTCTTCTGGAAAGACATATTCGTTCACCGGATTGCGGGGTGAACCGTGGACGAACAACCAGGGATCGTCGCGATGGATGCGCGGCAATGTACCCAGAAAGTCCCAGCGGCGGTCGATTTTCTCGCGTCCTCCGCCAGAGTTTTCGAGTTGGTCACGAGTCCAGAAAATCGCCCGTTCCGCCCCGCTGTTGAACCCCTCTGGATCGAACATGGCGCCCTGGTCGTGGTTCCCAAGCAGACACACCTGACACTTTTCGATAACCCGGTCAAGGCATTCGCATGGATTCGGCCCGTATCCGATCATGTCGCCCAGGCAGAATATTTCGTCGATTTGCTGACTGGCGATATGCGCAAGCACCCCGTCGAGTGCTTCGAGATTGCCATGGATGTCGCTAATGACTGCGCGTTTCACCGAGGGATCGACCTGTCAACGTTTCGGCGGCATAGGAGGGAGGCAGTGGCAGCGCTAATTCGAGGCCACACAATTTCGACACATGCTTTGGCCGCTCCGATCGCACACGCGGTTAGACAACCGACGGATCTGGCGGCGCTCCAGCGGGGCTGGCCCGTGAGCTGGCGAGACAAAATAGTCTATAGTCTCTGTAAGCAGAGGGTCAAGGACGGTTGGCAGGGGCTGGCGGGTTCGTTTGCCTTCACATGCAATTAAATGACCAGCGACTTAGAGCCTATAGCAGAACTGTCGGTGGAACACCCGTATCTGGCCCGTCGAGTAGCTGCCTTGTG
The DNA here is from genome assembly GCA_022448265.1 of Pirellulales bacterium. GTDB lineage: Bacteria > Planctomycetota > Planctomycetia > Pirellulales > Lacipirellulaceae > Bythopirellula. The sequence goes on along the minus strand of JAKVCC010000008.1, from coordinate 182,531 downwards.
TTTTGGGATAGGTTTTTGATGACCCAAGCTCTCTGAACAATGATTTTGTACGGAACTCCTCCGTTACCAGCGAGCCTGGGAATCTGTAAGGGTCGTTGGATCGTGAACATTCCTTGGCAGGCACCATTGCAGCTAGAATGACCGATTCCCTGGGAAAGTGGAATTTCTGGCCGTTTGCATTTCCCATGTCGTACTCCCTGGCCAGGGTCTCCGCCCCCTGATACGTTCGAGGATTGGTCCGCCCGACGCCCCCACGGTTTTTCCCAGAGTGAAAACTTGCGCGTTCTTGCCTTAGAAACCAGCCAGCGCCAAGCGACTTTGGCAGCGATTCTCGATGACTCATCCGGCGGCCAACGCGCGCGCTGCTCGGTGCTCTCAGAGCGGACGCTTGCGCCGGAAGAGCGGACAGCTCAATCCCTTGTGCCGGCGATAAATGAAATGTTGGCTTCCTGTCTTTGGCGGCCGGCAGACGTTGAACTCATTTGTGTTAGTACTGGTCCCGGGTCGTTTACAGGACTGCGGCTCGGTGTGACCGCAGCCAAGACACTCGCTTATGCTACCGAGGCTTCCCTAGTCGGCGTGCCCACGATGGCAGCGATCGCTGCTCGCGCAAGTGCAGACGGCGGCCGACTGTGGACTGTGTTGGATGCGCAGCGGCGCGAACTTTTTTCCGCCTGTTTTTCTGTGCTGCCTGGGAAGTCGGCGCAGCCCCTAGTGCCAACCAGCCTACTTAGCATCGATTGTTGGCTGGAACAGGTGTGCCCCGGCGACACGGTAAGCGGTCCCCCAGTTGCCAGCCTTCTCGAGCGTTTTCCGACCGGTGTGGTGGCTAGCCCGGCGGCAAGTTGGGCGCCACGCGCGGTCGAGGTGGGCCAGCTTGGCGCTGCTGCTTTCCACCGTGGGGAGGCCATCGACCCGATGCAACTGGTGCCTCAGTATTATCGCCGCAGCGCGGCGGAAGAAAAAGCGGACTGTTAATTCCAGACGCTGTCTGGTCACGGCGGCCCTATCTGGGGCAGCGTAATAATCAGACCTCTACTCCAGTGCGCGCATGGTGTGCCGATGTGCGGGGCGCGAAGGCTCCGCAAACGTTCGTCGTAAACTGGAGCCAGCCTACCTCTAAGCCACTTCTGCCAGTACTTGCTCGGCGGCGGCGATCGTTGCATCAATATCGTCCTCGGTATGCGCCGTGGAGACAAAGAGGGCTTCGTACTGGCTGCACGGCAAATAAATGCCTCGATCGATCATGCCCCAAAAATACCGGGCGTAAAGCTCTGTATCGCATTGACTGGCCGCAGGCCAATCCGTGATCGGTGTGCCGTGGAAGAAAAGGGTCATCATGCTGCCGCAGCGCGGCAACGAGTGCGCCACCCCGGCGCTGTCGGCGGCGCCGCGGATCCCCGCCTCCAAACGCGCAGACAACTCTTCCAGTCGCTCGTAGGGAGGGTACTCCTCAAGTTGCTTTAACGTAGCGCATCCGGCGGCGGTGGCCAGTGGATTGCCGCTAAGAGTGCCCGCCTGAAAAACCTCGCCCGCAGGCAGCACCTGGTCCATGATCTCCGCCCGCCCCCCGTACGCCCCGACGGGCAGGCCGCCGCCAACAATCTTACCGAGAGTCGTTAGATCGGGTTCCAGGCCCAGCAGGGACTGTGCTCCACCCCACGCCACTCGAAAACCGCTCATTACCTCATCGCAAATCAGTAGTGCGCCGTTTTTTCTGGTCAGCGCGCTTAGCGCCGCACAAAAATCTGCGCTGGGGAGTACCAGGCCCATATTGCCAACGATGGGTTCGAATATAACGGCCGCGATACGATTTCCATGCTCAGCAAACATCGCCTCCAAACCACACACGTCGTTGTATTGGGCGACAAGGGTGTCTTTTGTTGTGCCGGTTGTGACTCCGGGCGAACTAGGCACCCCGAGCGTCGCCGCCGAACTGCCAGCCGCTACCAGTAAACTGTCGACGTGCCCATGGTAGTTTCCGGAAAACTTGACAATCACGTCGCGCCCCGTAAAGCCGCGGGCGAGTCGAACGGCGCTCATAGTGGCCTCGGTGCCGGAGTTGACCAGTCGCACTTTTTCGACGCTGGCAATCGCCGCAACGATCCGCGCCGCCAACTCGTTCTCTGCTTCAGTCGGCGCGCCAAAACTCATGCCCCTCCCCAGTGCTTGCTGCAGGGCGGTAACCACCGCAGGGTGCCGATGTCCCAGAATCAGCGGCCCCCAGGAGCCGATATAGTCGACGTAGCGATTGCCATCCACGTCGAACATGTAGGCGCCGTCGGCCCGTTCGACAAAGATTGGTGTTCCTCCGACGGCGCCAAATGCGCGGGCCGGACTATTGACGCCTCCGGGCATGAGGTCGATCGCTCGCTCAAAGGCGGTCTGACTGCGTCTGTGATGGAGACGAGCATCGGGCACGGTCATGCGCTGGTTTTCCTGAAAAGCGGATCAATTTGTATTTCGGGTCGGCCCTACGACTTGGGCTGCTGCGCGGGCCTCTGCGACGATCTGTTGGGCCCATTTTTTCTCGCTATAAATGACGATGATGGCTTCATACATCTGTCCGGCGAGTCGTGGATTCGTTTGTTGTATTTTTGCTGCTGCGGCCATCCGTTTGCGCAGTGCTGGTAGCTCAGCGCTTGCGGCCTGCTGCGTGCTGGCGGTGAGTTTTTTTATCTGCGCGCGGGCCACGATCAACAGTCGTTGGTCGCTGGTAAACTTTGCAGTGTCGGGATCTAATGTTGCATTTTGGGGATCGTAGAGTGCTACGAGTGCGCGCAGCTTGGCCGCAGCGTCTCCAGGGCTGGTTTCGGCTTGGGCCATCGACCGGAAATAAACGTTCTCAACGGGCGACAACCCTGCTTGGCCGGCGACCCGTGACTTAATGCGGATGTCCCGCACAAAGTGCTGGAAGTCGAGTTGTTGCCGGTAGGGGATGAGCTTTGCGGCACGTGGATCGTTGGGAAAGCGAGTGAAAAATTCCTTCAGGGGGTCAGCCACATAACGGAGATCGTCTGTCCCTCGTTTCTCGATTTCAGCGTGGATCGTGGCCACCAACTCGTCGGCGCTCTGCGGCCGTGTCAGGTACCAGCCTCCTCCAATCAGGGCACCGATGGCAAGGGCCAGCGCACTCAATTGGGCTAGTCGTGCCAGACGATGTTCGCGTGCGGTTTCGCGTCGCTGGCGGACATCGTTGTCCACCGTCGTAAAGTGTGTGGCGCGGGGCTGGGGTTCGGTCGGTGTAGCAAAGTCTGCGCCGGTCGGCTCGGGGTGCTCGCTGGAAGCTAGTTCGTCCGACCGGGGTGGGGTCCGCCCCTCGTAGACGTCCGGCGAAAGCTCTTGGACTTTGGCGACAGAGGCCGCGCTCGCTGTGGGGTCAATTGTTTGCGTTGGCAGGTCTTGCAGGTTCGATTCGGAATCCAGGTCGATACGATAGGCGGCCTCTACGCCGGTATGGCCATTTTCGTCGTCGGTTGGTTCGGCCGGTCGGGAGAGGGCCTTGGCCATTGCTTCCATGTGTCGGCTAAGCACCAGCACGTTGGGAAAACGGCTCAAGGGATCCTTGGCCAAGAGTTGGCCGAGCAGCTTGTCGAGTTGGGCGGGCGTGTCGGGCGCATAGTGACTGACCGGTTCGGGCGCGGCGAAGCGTTGCATTTGCAACATTTCGGGCATGGTCTTGGCTCGGAAGGGTGGGCGACCGGCCAACAGCGCGTAGAGCACCCCCCCTAAGCTGTATTGATCACAACTCTCCGTAACCGCGCTCCCATCGGCCTGTTCGGGCGACATATAATTGGCCGTCCCTAAGACGCCGCCAGCGGTAGTGAGCTGCGTGCCTCCAAACAGCCTCGCAATGCCGAAGTCGGCAATTTTGATCTGGCCTTCGGACGTGAGCATCAGGTTGGCGGGCTTGATGTCGCGGTGGATGACCCCATGGTCGTGGGCATGCTTTAGGGCGCGACAAATTTGGATGCCGATTTGCAACGTTTCATGCCAGTCGAATCGTCGGCCCGCATTGATTTCCTCTTCCAGACTGGTGCCCTCGACCAGTTCCATTGAATAGAAAAGAATTCCATCCTGCTCGCCGTAGCCAAACAGGTGCACGATGCCGGGGTGGTCAAGTTTTTTGAGCGAATCGATTTCGGCTTCGAACCGATCGCGAAAGCCATCGGCCATGGCCAACTGAGGATTCAGCGCTTTAACCGCAACCTGCAAGCCCCGTGATTCGTCAGCAATTTCAGAAACGGCCTGATAGACGGTCCCCATGCCTCCCTTGCAGATCTTCTTTCCGATCCGATATGGCCCGAGTTTCTCAAATTGCATGGTTCGCCTCAAATGCCCAAGCCATCTTGATGCGGAAGGTTGCCCGGCAAACCGGCCCGTTGATCGAGCTAGCCGCCCAGTGTCGGCTCGGCTGCGATCGCCGAATACGCTCCAAAACTGCAGGCTGGCGCCCGACGACCGCAGTGCGCGCGGACGGCAGTAATTGATCAAGCCGCCTCAAATTTACCGCTACTGCCATCCTACCAAGGGCATGGCATACGAGCTAGCAGAGCAGAGCTGCTTCTAGCGACCGTGGGACTTGGGAATTGCGCATGCCCATCGTTGCCACGGCACAAGACTTATGCTGGCAACGGTCGCCTCCGATCCCAGACTGCTGCTAGCGCTGAGCAGTCCGGCAACTTTCCCTTGAGTCGCAGGGCCAGTTTTTCTATAAGTCGGGCTCAATTTCCCTAGTTTTTTGCAGTAATCAAGGACGGTGCCATGGAATGGCTGCTACTGGCCAGGTCGCGGTTTGCAACCGCCCGTTGTGTGATCCGGGCGCGCGTGTTTTGCGTGTGTCTAACATCGCTAATTGCGATCCAGGTGTTTCCCTCCAGCTCGGACGCAGAGACCCAGTTTCCGTACGTTGCTTACGTGTCGGCCAACGGCACCTACGCGCGTAGCGGGCCCGGTCAACGCTATTACCCAACCAGACGATTGCCGCAAAGTTTTGCAGTGGAAGTCTATCGACATGACGATCCAGGTTGGTGCGCGGTCCGTCCGACCGAACAGAGCTTTAGCTGGATCGCAGCCCATCAGGTCCGCCGAGTAAATCGCGAGGTCGCTGAGATAATTGTCGACCAGGTCGTAGCGCGCGTGGGCAGCAGCCTTTCGCCGGCTCGCAGCGCGGTGCAGGTCATGGTACCCAAAGGCGAACGTGTGGCGGTACTGCCCGCCCATGCTGATGACGATCCTCATTGGCTACGCATCGTCGCGCCCGCGGGTGAGTTTCGCTGGGTAGCGGCCGATGATTTGTCGCTCAGTCCGCCGCTCGAATCGCATTCGGTGCGTCCGCCTGGACAGGGATGGCGCCATGCCCAGGGCACGAAGTTGCAAAACGGGGCAAGCCAGACGGACAGTTCCCTCCAGGTTGGTTTGGCGCCCGATTCTGAGCCCGATAAGTTTGATCACCTGCAATCTGCCGCGCCGGACGCCGCCAGTGCGACGGCCCGTACCGAATTGCAGGCGGCGCCACCTTATGTCCTGCCGGCGCCGCAAAATTCAGACTCGGTGGACGTGATTGCCGGTTCGCCTGTGGATATGCTGCTGGGTCAGCACCAAGCCCAAAGCACCGGTTTAGCGACGCCCCCCTTGGCCGGCACAAAATCGCCCTCAGGCGATATTGAGTCCAGCGTTCAGGGCGACCCGGCGGGTAGTCTGTCGCGCGCACCTCGTATTCGACTTCCCGGTTTGACGGCGTCGCTCGGAAAAAAATCGCAAAACGTAGCCGAACTCGAACTCCTGTTGTCGCAAATGGTGGCCCGTCCCCCTCAGTCCTGGGATTTGGCACCCCTTCATGTTGAGACTCTGGCGCTGGTGGACCTTGCGGAATCGACGGCGGAGCGCGTGCAACTGCGTGAGCTTGCTAGTCGCATTGATCGCTTTCGCAGGGTTGCGCAACAGTATCAGCACACAACCCGGCCCGCGTCTGGATCGCTGGCAGCGCAAGGTCGCGACCCATTTGCGTATAGCCCCAATAGTCCGGTTGATTCACTGCCAACTCATCCGGCATATGCTGACGAGGGCGCCAGCCGGTTTTCCGGCCTGGTGGAAAATGTGCGTCAACGGGTGCAGGAGGATTTGGGCGGCTCGCGCCGCGTGGCCAATGCCGCAACGGGCCCTGCGGGATCGGGCGGTGCAGCGCAGAATTCGCTCTTCGATGCTGTGGGGCGACTTAAACCGGTCGTCTCGCAGCGCGAACAGGCCCCGCCCTACGCGCTGGTCGACGATAAGGGCCAGGTCACATCGTTTATTACGCCCACACCTGACTTGAACCTGCAACCCTATGTTGGCCGGCAGATTGGCGTCCATGGCAACCGGGGATTCATACCCGAGTACCGCAAGGCCCATGTCACGGCCGGACGGGTCTCACCCATCGAAACTCGCGTGCGATAATTAGCTGTCTTGAGCGGCAGGCAATCAGGGCTAGCCGTCCCGCCAAAACGCAGGGTGTTGCAGGGTAGCGCACGATAAAGGGCTCACGGAAGACCGGGAGTCTAGCGCGGCGGAGGTTGTCTAGAACTGGGCTATGCGTACAAGATCGACCCCGCCGCCAGCACTTATCTGCAGCGCGGGGCAAGAAAATGTTGGGGCCGGGGCATTCGGCCAGCCGACATACTTCTACAACCCGCACAATTTCTCAAAAGCGGGAATGGCTCGGAAGGGGATGCATGCACCGCTGTCGACACCGCCGATTCAGGCTGGGCGCGCAGTGTATTGCGCTAGCAGTCGCCGCCTTTGTGCCAGCGTCTCTAGAAGCCAACGAGCTTAGTTCGGAGCGATTACTTCAGGCAACAACTTCCCAGGAGGCCAAAAAAGAAGCGGTCAGGGCCATTCCGCTGGGGCGTGTTGGGCAGACACACCGTCGTGATGTCCAGCGTGTACTTGCCGATAGCAGTCTCTATCGCCGCCTGCCGATGGGGGTAGTTGCCTGCGATCCCGACATGTTTACGTTTCTTATGCGACACCCTGAAATGCTGGTGGAAATCTGGCGCGAGTTGGGAATTAGCCGTGTCGACATGCAGCGGGTCGACGCGAACAATTTTCGCCTCAACGACAACGTGGGCACGACGGCTCAGCTGTCGATCGTCGAGGAGCAGTGTGAGCCTGGCGCCCAGAACCGTATTATCATGTATGCCGAGGGTGCCTACGAAGGAAAGCCGTTCAAACGCGCCGTGCGGGCGCAGTGCGTGTTGCTGCTGCGAAGCGGTTCGTTTGAGGAAACCGACGGCAAAAAGTACGTGGCCGCCCGACTTGATACGTTTGTGCGCATCGATCGGAACAGCATCAAGTTGTTTGCCAAGGCGATGCACCCCTGGGTGGGCAAAACGGCGGATGCCAACTTTATGGATACGCTGAGTTTTATCAGCAATCTATCGCAAGCCTCCACGACAAACTTGGCCAGTGTTGAGAAGCTCGTGCTCAAATTGCCACGTATTTCCCCTCAGCTTCAGCAGGAGATGCTGAGCATTGCCCGGCGCAGCGGCCGAACTCTCGACAGACGGGCCACAATCCCGCGCGTGGCCCGCGCAGAAAAAAAATAGCGGGAATCGTCCGCATGCGACTTCCATGTCCTGGTGCCGCACTTAGGGAACCTGTTGCCGCCCCAAATCGGCGATGGCTTTCAGATCCAGTTTTCCGGTTCCCAGGAGGGGAATCATTTCGACTGGGAAGAAACTATCTGGACTTGGAATCCAGATGTTGGGAAGCCCCAAGTCCTTCAGGTGATCGCATACTTGCTGGTGCGTGCGATCGATCGGCGTATGCAATACCACGAGCCGCTCACCCTTTTTGGTGTCGGGCACGGCCGTCACGACCGCGCGGACTTCTTCGTCGTCTTCCCCTTGCACAAAGGCTTGGATCGCCTCTTCAATATTGATGTGGGGTACCATCTCGCCACCAATTTTGGAAAACCGGCTGAGGCGACCGGTGATCTTGATAAAACCGTCCTTGTCCACCAGCCCAATGTCGCCGGTGATGTACCAACCGTCGTGCATGACTGCAGCCGTTTTTTCCTGATCGCCCAAGTAGCCTTGCATGACGTTGGGCCCCTTGATCAAGAGCATGCCCGAATCGCCGCTCGGGAGGTCTTGCTTCGTGTCGGGGTCGACCGTTTTGGCGCTGACCCCCGGGATGGGCCGGCCTACCGTCCCTTCCTTGCAATCGATGCCACTCGTCTGGGAGCGGCTGGCAGGGACGTTTACGCTGACCAAGGGCGAAAGTTCGGTCGCGCCGTAACCTTCTACTGGCCGCACGCCAAATTTTTCCTCAAAGGCGTCGCATAAGGGTATGGGGAGTTTTTCAGCTCCGGCGACTGCCAGGTCCAGCTTCGCAAAGTCTTCTTTGTCGCAGCGCCGCAAGTACAGCCGCAGGAATGTGGGCGTGGCTAGCACGACGGTGACACCCCACTTGCGCGATAGCTTGCCGATTTGTTTTGCTTCCTGGGGGTTGGTGTGATAAACACACCGCACGTCGAGGCCTAGTACGGTCCAGAGCGTGACCATATAGCCGAACGAGTGAAAAAACGGCAGAACACCAAGCAACGTGTCTTCGCTGCGCAGGTGCACTACCTGATCAATCGCTTCGACATTGGAACCGATATTGTGGTTGGACAGTACCACGCCTTTGGGCTCGCCGGTGGACCCCGATGTAAAAATTACCGTCAGCGGATCGCTCCCGGTCAGCTTATGAAGCCCGAGTAGTCGTTCCAGAATGGGTAGTGGCGTGGCGTAGGCCAGCGCGGCCCCGACCAATTTGTCGGTGCGGGTGACCTTGTCGCGGAAGTCGTCCAGCAGCACCACGTCGGCATCAATGTCAAAAGAAAATTTCTCGAGCACTTTTCGGGTAGTGAGTACGTGTCGAATGCCCGCCTTGCCAATGCAGGCGTTTAGGATGTCGTTGGAAACAGTGTAATTCAGGTTGGCCGCGACGCGCCCAGCTAAAGTTACCGCTGCATTGGTCACCACTGCCCCAGTCGTGGGCGGAATCAGTATGCCGACAAATTTTTCGTCTGGCTCGAGTACTTCCCGCAGGAGTAGCCGGCGCAAGATCAGCGTACGCGTCAGAAGCGTGCCCCCGGTGAGTTCGTTGCCCAGCGAATCAGCCATCTTAAAACGGAATAGCGCCTTGCGGCACTTGCGGAGCATCAAGCGTGGAAGAACCATCATGCGTTCCTTTCTGCTAGTTACAGCGTCGGCACCCAAATTTTGTACGGCCTGGCGCACCTGGTGGATATCCTTGGGTCGCTCTACTTTTTCTCCAAACCAAATGGAAACCTGACGCGACCAAAGGCGTGGCCATTTCCACAAAAAACGGCCCCCACGAAACGTAAAGATACTTCCCCAGAGCTCATCTAGGTAGACGGGAACAATGGGTGCGGACGTACCTTGGAGAATATCAAGCGTGCCCGGGCGAAACGCCTGGAGGTGGCCGGAGAGCGTGATACCCCCCTCGGGGAAAATACACACCAGCTCGCCATTGTTGAGCGCTTCGCGGGCGGTTTCGATCGCCGAGCGTGACGCCTTGGGGGCTCGACGCCCAATGGTGATGGCCCCCATCACCTGGGCCAATCGCCTGGTCCACCAATTGGTTACCAAATCGCCACTGATGATTATACGGATGGGCCGTGGGGAAATGGCGATTAGCAGTAACCCGTCGATCCAGGAAACATGATTGGGCGCCAGTAGTGCAGCACCTTTCTCGGGAAGATTGTGGCGCTGGTACACACGAACCTTGTAGGCGGTGTGCGTTACAAGCCAGGAAAAAAAGCGGATGGTAGCTTGCGGGATCAAGACCACGATGTAGATCAAAACTGGCAGCGTCACCACGCCGCATAGCAGAAAGAGATCGCGAGCGCTCAGATTCATTATCGGACTGGTCGTAATCCAATAGACACCCGACGTGATAAGCATGCCGGCGAAGGTCAAAAAATTGCAGGCCGCCAGGATGGAGCCCCGGTTCTTCACAGGGCTGTACCGCTGCATGTAGGCCGCCAGCGGTACGTTAAACAGCCCTGCAAACAGGCCCAGCAAGAAAAGGAGCCCCACCGCAGCCACATAACTAACGGTCCAATCTTTACTTGGGCCATACAATTCACCTTCGACGGTAAACAGCATTACCGCGCTAAAGGCGAGCCCGCTCGCCCCCAGCGGCAGGATACCCAGTTCCACACGTCCTCCCGACCAGACGCCTGCCAGGACGCTTCCCAACCCCATTCCAATCACCAGCGCAACGAGTAACGCGGCCACCTGAGTTTGTTTTGTCGCGCCTCCTTGAAAGGCAAATTGATCAATATTGAGTTGGGCCATCATGGCCAGCGACCAGAAAAACATGATCCCCAGCGCCACACGCAGCATTGCACGGTCCGAGGCCAGCGACTTGACGTCGCGCCAGGTTTGCTGCGTCATATCCCAGGGAAACTTGCGATGCCGGTTGGCCAGCGGTAATTTGCGGATGAGTAAACTCGAGGCCAATCCCAGCCCGGACACACTTACTAGTACCAGTGCTCCGAGCCACCAGTGCTCTTGTCCACCAGCGCCCATTGCTTCGGTCAGTACGTTGCCTACCACCATGCCCAGAGCCACGGCGATCACGGTGACTAGCTCCATTACCCCGTTGGCAGAAGAGATTTTCTCATCATCCAGCATTTCCGGTATGCTGCCCAGTTTTGACGGACCAAATAGGGCGCTTTGTGCGCCCATAGCGGTTACGACGACTAACATCAGCGGCACGCTTCCCAAAGCTATCGCACCGGCGGCCAACGCCATGATGGCGATCTCGGCGACTTTGCAGGTGACAATGACCTGCTGTTTGTTAAAGCGGTCGGCCAGATATCCGGCCGGTGCGGCTAGCAGCACATAAGGCAGCACGAAGGCCGCACTGCCGGCCGCCAGAATAAAGCTCACGTTGTTCGGTTCGAGCTGCTTGCCAATGCCGATCACCAGCCAGCGCAGGATATTGTCGTTGGTAGCTCCCAGGAATTGGGTTGCCAGCAGGCCAAGAAAGCTCTTGGCAAGCAGAGTGCGCTCGCGCGGTGCGGCGACAAGCTGTTCAGCCTTCAACCGAGATTCGCTTGCCATCGATCACTTCGGTACTTTGGACAAAATCGGCCCCACCAGCCTCTATCTTAACCGCCGAAGGTAGGCCTCTCCAAGTTCAGTAGGCAGGTTCTGCCGGGTGAGTACTTTTTTTGTCACTTTCGAATAAGCAGGATGGTCGATACAACGATAGCGACCAGCGCCGATTGTAGCGGCGACGCCAGCGACTGACCAATAGCCCCAGCAGGAATGCTGCCGTGACAGCCGATTCGCTCATTGATGTTGGAACTGCATTGTGGCTGGGGTTTATGGGCGCCTGCGTTGGCAGTTTTGTCAATGTGGTCGCCTACCGCTTGCCGCTGGGTATGTCGGTTGTTTGGAAACCATCGCACTGTCCAAAATGCTCCCATCCGATTCGAGCCCGCGACAACGTGCCGGTATTGGGCTGGCTTTGGCTCCGTGGCCGTTGCCGCGACTGCGGCCAGTCTATCGCGGCCCGCTATGCGCTGGTGGAGCTGCTGGTGGGGGTGGCTTTTTTCTTGTTGGCGCAGGTGGAGCTCTTTAGCGGCGGAGCTAATTTGCTCAGGGGGCCGGTGAGTGAGTTTACCGGCGCGAGTGCCGTCGTCTGGAATCCGCAGTGGCAAGTCATCGGAATTTACGCCTGCCACTGCGTACTGGTTTGTCTATTGATGTGTATTGGGCTGATGGACTTGGATGGGGAGAAGGCGTCCTGGAACTTCCTGGTTTTTTCAATATTGGTGGGCGCGATCGCGGCAATTTTTGGAAAGTGGGCGCAACTTCCGGGCGTGTTTGGTTTCGGCGCGTTCTGTGCGGGTGGAGCGGCCGGCGCCGCAGTGGGGTTTGGCAGCGCCTGGATGGGCCGCATGTGTGTGGGGCCGAAACAGGTCGGTGAGAAAACGGCCCACGAAGATCAGCACACTTGCACGCTGTGTACGCATCCGCATAACCTGATTGCCGGCTGTTTGATCGGCGGCGTATTCTTAGGTCCAGCGGAGATTCTCTCGGTGGCCCTGGTAGCAATCGTAGTTGTCGTGGTTGCCCGACTGGGAACCCGATACGTCCTTGGACGAGAGAGCCAGCTTCTTCCAATCTCAGGCCTGGCCTGTTTGTGGATTGCGGTTCTTGTCCAGCTTCTATTTGGGAAGCCGTTAGCCGGCGTTTTCTTCTGAGATGGTTTTACACCGAGCCGAGCAGTTTAGCGGCGTCGCGGGCGAAGTAGGTTAGCACGCCACTGGCCCCGGCCCGTTTTAGGGCCAACAAACTCTCCAGGATTGCCGCATCACGATCAAGCCAGCCGTTGGCTGCGGCAGCAGAAAGCATGGCATATTCGCCGCTTACCTGGTAGGCAAACGTTGGCACTCCAAACGTTTGTTTTACGCGCGCGACAATGTCGAGATAGGGCAACCCTGGCTTGACCATCACACTGTCGGCGCCCTCGGCAATGTCGAGCGCTACCTCACGCAGCGCTTCGTCGGCGTTGGCAGGATCCATTTGATACGTTTTTTTGTCGCCGCTTCCCAGGTTGCCCGCTGAACCCACCGCATCGCGAAATGGACCGTAAAAAGCCGATGCGTACTTGGCTGCATAGGCCATGATTTGCACACCCTGGAAACCGGCCAGATCAAGGGCGGCGCGAATCGCCCCGACCCGCCCATCCATCATGTCCGAGGGGGCGATAACATCGCACCCCGCCTCGGCTTGCACGACCGCCTGCCGGCAAAGCATTTCGACGGTCTCATCGTTGACGACATAATCGTCGCGAACCAGACCGTCCTGCCCGTGGCTGGAGTAGGGATCGAGGGCCACATCGCAGATGATGCCAATTTTTGCGCCGTGTGCACGCTTCACAGCGCGCACTGCCTGGCAAACAAGATTATTAGGATTCACTGCCTCGTTACACTCGGACGTTTTAAGTTCGGGTGGCGTGGCTGGAAACAGGGCCACAGCTGGGATTTTCAGCGAGACCGCTTCGCCAACTGCTTCGACCAGGAAATCAATCGACTGGCGATTCACACCCGGCATTGAGGCGACCGGTTCCTGCCGCTGCTCGCCCGGACACACAAAGAGGGGCCATATGAGGTCGTCGACCGAAAGGCGTGTTTCACGCATCAAACGTCGCGACCACCTCTGGCGGCGCGGGCGCCGCAGGCGGGTTTGGGGGTAGGAGCCCGAAATGGGTTTTTCTGCCATCTTGACTCGTTCTGCTGGCAAGCAGGCGGTTTTATCAACCTTTGTCGATCGGTCTTCCATTATCGGAACCCGAAGCCGTAAAATCTACCTGTAAAATGATTGCAAGACGTGAGCCCCGTCGTTGGTGGCCTCAGCGAAGCAGGGTGGAAGATTGGCGATCGGCAGGTTTCGCCAAGGTTCTCCTCTTCACCTTTACATTCTAACATGCCCATCAAGATCATTGCTATGTCCGTGCAAGAACCCAAAATGGAGTTAGGGTCGTTTCGGTTTCGCCCGGCCAACGTCACAATCCAGGGCCGGCCTCCATTGGGCGACTGGCAAGGGCCATTGCAATTCGCCCTCTGGTGCCAGCGGGCCAGCCCTTGGTGGATTGGCGATATGATTAACAAGGGGGAAGACCTCTACGGCGAGGAATTTGCCGAAGTGTGCGGCCACACCCTCTCCACCGAGATGGTGAGTCGCTACGCATCAGTCGCCCGTCGGGTGCCGGCCCAGAACCGTCGACCAGCCCTTTCCTGGTCGGCCCACGCCGCGGTGGCCCGCCTGCCACATACTCAGCAGCGGCGCATGTTGGCTGCGGCCGAACGTCACGGTTGGAATAGTGATGAGTTGCGCCAGAAGGTGCGAGAAGTTGTGAAGTCCACCCGCAAATGATCATTACACCTTCCGAGATCACCTTGGTCGGGTTGATCATGTTTTTCGGCAGCCTGGTGCAAGGGGCCGTTGGGTTCGGCTCGGGATTGCTCGGCGTACCTCTGTTGGTGATCTGCGGATTTTCGATTCCCGAGGCGGCGACGATCAACTTAGTTTCTAGCGGTGCACAGAACGCCACCGGGGCCTGGAAACTTTGGTCGCACTTGGATCCGATGGAATTGGTAGTGCCGGTGACGGTCCGGTTGCTAGCGATCCCATTCGGCGCGTATCTCGCGTATGTGGCAGATCTTCATTTTGATCCCGCACAAGCCAAGCAGCTTATTGGTGCGATTCTTATTACATTGGTCTGCCTATTGTGGGGTTTGCGTGTCGTGCCCCGCGACATCTTGCCGATCCACTGGCAATTGGCCGCGTTTTCCTCATCTGGTATTTTGTTGGGATTTGCCACGATTGGAGGCGCGCCGATGGTTTTGTATGTCAATGCGGTAAGCTGGTCGGCCAACAAAAGCCGCGCATTTTTGTTTTTTTGTTCTGCGGTGGCGATGCCGGTGGCCGCCATTTCCTATTGGATTGAGCATGGCGAAAAGATTTTCCCCGCCGCCGCGACTGCGCTGCTGGTAATGCCGGTTGTTTTGGCCGGCCTGTGGTTGGGGCTGCACCTGGGGCACCGACTCTCGAAAATCCTGTTTCGGCGCATTACCTATGCGTTGATCTTACTGGTTGCCATCGCTGCGATCGTCGGGCCCGCGTTTGGGTAGTCCAGGTTGGCGCGTGTCGAATTGGGGAGAGGGGAATCTGTGACGAGACAAACGACGACCCTTGTCCTACGAGGGGTCGCTATTTTTTTTGCCGAGGGCCTGTACCTGGGGTCCAGGCAGCAGGACTGGAATTGCCGAGCAAAATGTAAGCTGGCTGTTGAGTTTCTTGAGAGCCTGCTAGAGTATTGCGTATTCCTGACGTTTCGATGAGACCGCCCCATGCATCAGCCTGCTGCCCAACGCTACGAAAAAATGACCTACAATCGGTGTGGGCGCAGTGGACTCCAACTCCCGGGTGTGTCGCTTGGGCTGTGGCATAATTTTGGCGGCGTGGATAGTTTCGAGACGGCGCGGGGGATTGCGCTGCGAGCCTTCGACCTGGGCGTTACCCATTTTGACCTGGCCAATAATTACGGTCCGCCGCCCGGATCGGCAGAAGAAACGATGGGCACGCTGCTGCGGCAGGACCTGGCCTTGCATCGCGATGAGTTGGTAATCTCCAGCAAAGCGGGCTATACGATGTGGGACGGTCCCTACGGAGATTGGGGTTCGCGTAAGTATCTGCTGGCCAGCCTCGACCAGAGCCTCGACCGCATGGGGCTCGACTACGTCGACATTTTTTATTCCCATCGTCCGGACCCCAAGACCCCACTGGCCGAGACGATGGGGGCCTTGGCCAGCGCAGTTGCCCAAGGCAAAGCAACCTACGTGGGTATCTCCAACTATCCGGCGGCCATCACACGTGAAGCGTGCCAGATTCTCCGCGACCTGGGCTCGCCCTGTTTGATTCACCAGCCCAAGTACTCGCTTCTAGAGCGTTGGGTGGAAGATGACCTGCTCGATACGCTGGCGGACGAGGGTGTGGGCTGCATACCGTTTTCGCCGTTGGCGCAGGGACTGCTTACCGACAGGTACTTGGCCGGCATTCCGGCCGACTCGCGCGCCGCGAAGGCCCATGGGTGCCTGTCTCGCGATAGCGTTGACCAGGCCCATCGGGGGCGCGCAGGGCGCCTTAATGCCATTGCCCAGCAGCGGGGTCAGACGCTTGCGCAGATGGCCTTGTCCTGGATTCTCAAGGACAAGCGGATCACATCGGTCCTGATTGGCGCAAGTAGTGTGAAGCAATTGGAACAAAACCTCGGGTGCCTGGAGAAGACCAGTTTTGAAGCTGAAGAGCTGCAAGAGATCGAACGTGCGCTAGTCGAAGTCTAGGTAGGTGCGAGCAGTCAGGCACGATGCGCGCGTCGTTCCAGCCAAAGGCAACTGGCGCGTGGCAACTCGAAACTTCTAAAAGTGGGTTGGCATCCGAGTGAGGAGTTGCCCGTGTCCGAGTGTGCCCACAAACTGGCCGTCGACCACTTGCACCGCGCCCCGGACCGTAACGACCGTCGGGCGTCCTTCGACTTCCCAGCCCTCGAAGGCACTGTAGTCGACTGCCATTTCCTGGGATTGGGACGAGATCTTGCCCCGGTATTGAGGGTCGTAAACGACCAGATCGGCATCGCTACCAATTCCAATAGTGCCTTTGCGAGGGTAGAGCCCAAATAGCTTAGCTGCCTGCGTACTGGCACAATCGACGAGTGTCGGCAAATCGATATGGCCTCGACCAACCCCGTAGGTGTAGAGCAACCGCACGCGTTCCTCGATCGACGGAATTCCGTTAGGGATTTTTGTGAAATCGTCACCACCCATTTCTTTTTGCCTGGCGAAGTCGAAGGGCGCGTGGTCTGTGGCGACCGTGCTAATCAGCCGCGAGCGGAGCCCCGCCCACAGCGCGGCTTGTTGTTTTTTGTCGCGGAGTGGCGGAGACATCACGTACTTGGAACCCTCGAAATCTGGCAGCTCGGCATGGGTCTTATCCAGTGTGAGATGTGGAATCACGGTTTCCACCCATGCGTTTACGCCGCGGAGTTGCGCCGCTTGGACGACTTCGAGCGATTCACGGCATGACGTGTGCACGCAGTAGACATGGGCTCCCGTCACTTCGGCAAAGGTCATCAAGTGATGCACGCCGCTGGCTTCGACCAGCGGCGGCCGGGAGGGCTCGTGCCATTCAGGTCCTGTCTTCCCTGCTGCCAACAACCGGCTCTGTAATGCCGCCACCAGCGTTTCATTTTCGCAATGGGCCGTGACAATCACTCCCAATTCTTTTGCCAGCGATAGGGTGTCAAACAGCTCCTGATCGCTGATGCCGAAGGCTCCCTTGTAAGCCAAGAAGACCTTAAATGACGCGATACCTTGGTTGACAATTTCGCGCAGTTGGTCCGGAGTAGATTCGTCGAAACGCGTGACCCCCATATGAAACGAATAGTCACAAGCCGATTGGTCTGTTTTGGATTTCCAGAGTTCAAAAGCTTCCAGAGGTTGCTCTTCCCGACTAGGGCAGCACATTTCGATGAGTGATGTAGTGCCCCCAACCAAAGCGGCCCGGCTGGCCGACTCGTAGGTATCTTTGGCAAACGTTCCCATAAATGGAAGAGTGATATGGACGTGGGGGTCGATGAAGCCGGGAAAGACAAATTTGTCGGCAGCATCGATGACATCCGCCCCCTCGGGCGCGACAACGCTGGGGGCGATTTGGGTGATGACTTCACCTTCACAAAGAATATCCCCGACAAAGATATCGTGCGCGGTGACGATGCGTCCGTTTTTGATTAGGAGTGCCATGGTAGGGCCAGCCTGATTTAAGCCATTTCGAATTAAGAGCAGGACGCGCAGCTAAATGGGGTGTCGTATGTGGCCCGGCGAGACTTTTCCCGCGCCATTGTGCTCCCTCGCTTGGGCCGGTCAAGCCGATTATAGCGGATGAGATAGCCTTGCCGCAGGTATCTTCTGACCATGGGCTTTGTGCGGCCGAAGATAGCCACATGGCCTTCACGCCAAACTGCTTTTGGAAAGCGATTCCCCGTGGAGTTCTTTGAACTGCACGCCGCAGGATGGCGATCACGAAGTAAAGAACGACTCGCGGACGATGACTCGGATTCGAGTCAAAAGCCGATTTTTTCTGGTGGCCCCGCATCCTGCCGATTTCCGGGAGTTTTTCTTAGGCCATGGTGTCGGCCAGTGATTCTGCGTCGTGCATCATGCTCTCGACCTTCTTGCGGGCCGTGAAGTAGTAACAGGCGCCAATGGCTGCTACCACGTAAGTCATGGCGCGGTAGGTAAAAGCGACAATGGCACCGTCGGATTGGGCGGCGTCGACGGTCGTGTAGAGATAGGCCAGCGCGCCTTCCATGACGCCCAATCCCCCGGGCATCCCCGGTACGGCGCCGGTGACCAGCGCAATCGGTACGATAGAAGTGTTTTGCAAAAACGTGAGGCGACCAACTGGGAGACCTTGGCCGATACACCAGAACGAAGTTACCAAAAGGCTATGGGTGACCAGGGCCAGAAAAAAAGCTCCTAGTATAAAGCCCCGACGATCGCGATAGACGACCAAGCTATCGATCAGCCGTGTGCACGTAGAATCTGCCAGCGGTATGTACTTCACTAGGCGGCGGGTGGTAGGTGCAGTTGTCAGCGGGCTAAGTACGACTAGCAGGATCACAGTTCCTGCTGCCAAAGCGATCCAAACAACGAATTGAATTGTGCGTATGGTGGCCGAAGGAACGCCTCCATAATCGGCAAAGCTCATTGCCAGGCTAGCAATGACGAGCATCGCGTAGAGTCCGATCGCGCGATCGATCAGCACGGTCGCCACCGCTTCGGTTCGTTTTCCGGGTTGCTCTTTGGCAATAAAAACCGCTTTGAACAGATCGCCGCCGACACTCCCGGGCGTTACTTGATTCAGCAAAAAACCGAGTGATCCGAGCCGAAACGCGTCTTGAATGCGGAAATCCAGTTGCAGGCCGCGCACCAGTAAGAACCAGCGGACAAAGCTACATGCAAAGGCCGAGAGTACCATTGTTTGTGTGGCCAGCAAATACACCCAATGCTTTGGCTCACTGACTAGCCGAGCAAAGCCATCTGCTTTCTGAATCTGCATCAGCAAATAGCCGACGATGCCAAAGACCACAAGCAGCTTCAAGGCTGTAACCAGGAGTGTTTTTCGGGGGGGGATTTGGGCCATTAAAGAGTCGGCAGGGCTGTAGATGTTGGTGTCGAGGTAGGTTGATTTTCATCTAGGCAGGTTGAGTATCGACTAGATCGAGGTGCGACAAGATGGGTTGCAATAGTATTGGTTACGACTGGATTGATGAGCCTGAAGGCACCGTCTCGTGTTGACAACCACCGAGGAGCTTGATAGTTTTCCAGCTTGCCGTGCCAGTGAACAGACCGGTTTAACCTGTTTCGCGCACGAGGCATTCTTTCGGGGGATTAGCTCAGTTGGGAGAGCGTTTGGCTGGCAGCCAAAAGGTCACCGGTTCGAGCCCGGTATCCTCCACTTTGGTGTGCTCTACTTGTTTCAATTAAGCTGCTGCAACACGACTGGGCTGGGGTCGCCCGCCGAGGCGCGCTTCGGCCATCAGAAACGAATGCACCCAGTTCTCAAGTTGCGAGTGCTCGCCTTCGCTGGGTTGTTCGCCGCTAGTGGGAGGCATTTAGCGGCTCTTCAGCATCGCCACCACCTTCTCCAAACCTTGGTTTGCCGCCGCCGTCTTGGATCGAGGCAAACGCCTGCAAGTCAATCTCGGCCCCCGCCGCGGCGGGGCGTACGTGGCAGTGCCCTTCGGCCGCCGGTGTTGCGAACCGAGACCAGAGCAACTGGTGGAAGCCAGGAGTGTGAGAAGGAAAAAGTGCTTCACGATCGGCCAATAATCCTCAGCGCAATGTACGGAACCAGGTTCAACAGAAAGACGCTCAGCTTATAAAAGCCAATAAGCTGGTAGTGAAGCTCATCGAAGCGTTCCGGTGACAGCCCCGGAAACATCGAGCTGTGGACTTGGTAGACAAAGTCATGGGCCACCAGGAACCCGCAGAACCACAACATCACGAACCCGAAGTTGATCACCGTACACCAACCCAGGGCCCGGCGAAGATCTTGCCTGGTCATTGATCTGCTCTCCTAGTCAAAAGCTTACTTGCCCCGCCACCATGTTTTGTCTGCGTGATTAATACTATCCCTGAAAAATTGTTCCAGGATTATGTCGCTGGGTCCACCGCTTCGGCAACCGGCACAAATTGTGGCTTCGCTTGCTAGTTCGTCAAAAGGTTGGAACTGAACTAAGCGTACATAAGCGCCTGGGGGGGTGCAAAGGTTTAACGTACAGAAATCCTGCAACAGCACGCGCCAACCGCGCTTTTTGCCGCGAAAACGGCCCTTGGCTGGATAACGCCCGAGGCTGCAATTGGATCGTTGGTAGCTCGTTAGCCCCGCCGGTGTTGCGACACCAGCGGAGCCGCGGTCAGGCGCCTGCGGAAGTGTAGCTGTGCCAGTTTTAAGTCGTGTGCCGCTGGCCACTCGCCAGCCGGGAATTGTCCACAACAGTTTTTGCCAACGACTCAGGTCGTTGGGCCTATAGTTGCGGCTGTAGCGAGTATGAAAATCGTAGTCTGTTTGCGGTGAACCCTAATAGCCGGCGCCTGTGAGGAGGTAAACGGCGAATGTTGCCAACCAGTGTTCGCCCTCGTAGTGGCCGCTGAATACGTAGTCGAGGCCCGCCTTGGTGTGAACGGCGATCGACTGCTCAATCGCTGGCCGGCGCGGGTCGTCGTTGGGTAGCGCGCTGAGCACGCCTTGCTGGGTCCAGGCTCGCGAAAGATTTAATCCGGCCAGATGAACAATTTTTGGATCGGATGGATCGGACACCACTGCCGGTTTGAGCAAGACGGCAGCGTCCGAATTGGGGTCTGCCAGAGCGGGTAAGAACTGGTCCAACCACTGGGCGAAACGTTTGGGGCCCATCACGCGTCGCATCAAGTCTGCCTCATTCCAGGCCTGTGAGAAAAAGTCCTGGCCCGATGGCTCAAATCGTGAAGGGTAGTCGCGATCGTCGAGGTATTTTTCACGACTGTACTGAACCACCAACTTGGTGAGGTCCTCGTCGTTCACGGTCCGAGCATAGTCGAGTACCTGGCTCAGCGCAAAGGCGGTGTCGGGATGGACGCCCGTGCGGATTGGATAAGTGAGTCGCGGTAGGTAGCCCTTGGTGAGCGCGACGATTCTCTGTTCGAGGGGAGCGAGGTTAGCCGCCCAGCGCCTGGCATCCGGGGCGTCCCATGTGTGGAGTTCTGTCGCCAGACGTAGTGTCCACGCCCAGCCGTACATGCGTTCGAAGCTGCGGTTGGATTTTGTGTCAAAATAGGCGGCTTCTTTCGCCAATTTTTCGGCGGTAAGTTGCTCGTCGAGAAGTTGGCAGATTTCGGTGACAACTTTTGCGTTTGGGCGCACCTTGGCCAGTCGCGCCAGCATCCAATGGCCATGCACGGACGAATGCCAATCGAAGCAACCGAAGAACACGGGGTGCAATTCACGCGGTCGCTGCACTGAAGCGGCATCGACCATGACGTGCGAGGGTTTGTTGGGAAACTCCCGAGGAATATTGTCGATTGCTAGGCGAGCAAATTGGGCGACCTGCTGGTCGCTGATCGCATTGCTGAGCACCTGGAGCTCTGCCCCGGTTGCTGATGGAGCTAGAAGCGGGAGGCTTGTCAAAAGCGACAGCATCATTCTCCAGGGCTGAGGCTTGGCACGGTTTGCAGAACGATGGGCCCAGATGGCATATGTTTTCACACGACAATTCCGTTAGGGACGGAGATACGACTAACAGGTAAGAATACAATTGTGGCCCGGCGGTAGCATTCCAACTGCAATTCTTTTGATGGAACGCCCCGGCGATGTTCAGTCAGACTGTTTGTGGCGGATTTAAGCTTAGGCCGCTGAACAGGGCGAAGGACTGCGACATTGTTTGCGATCGTAATTCTAGTTCAGTGCGAGCCGTATTGGGAATGAGCAAGGCGGTGGTTTTCGGCATCTGCTTACCAAAAACAAGCCTCGACGGCTAAAAAAAGGCAATGTATTGTCCACTTTTTCCGACGCTGCGTTTGTGGTGTCGCCACATGGGGTTGGGTAGAATTTGGGCATAACTGTAATTGAGTTTTTGAGCGAAATGGATCGATGAAAAAAATCACTTTAGTTTTACTGCTTGTCGTGATGAATGTTGGGTATGGTGAGTCGGAAAAAAACCATTTGGAAGTTGTATCTGGTCCGGGTCAGCACGCACAGTTTTTTGAAAAAGAAATTACTAAAAAAGCCGAGCTTGGTTTTTGGCTGTACCTGCCGGAAGATTATGGTGTAGTGGAGAAAGAGTGGCCGATGGTTTTGTTCCTTCACGGCGGCGGCGAACGCGGCGACGGCGTTGACGATCTTCACAAGGTTCTCTATCACGGCTTGCCAGCTCTTGTTAAGCAAGGCAAGGAGTATCCATTTGTCATAGTCTCGCCACAGTGTCCTTCTGACCTTCATTGGGGGGATCAGACTGATGAACTTGCCGCTCTTTGTGATTACGTCGCTGATACCTATGCTGTCGACAATAACAGATTGTATATAACCGGCCTTTCGATGGGTGGTGCCGGCACATGGTCTATGATCGAGGGGCATCCTGAGAAATTTGCGGCGGCAGTTCCGATATGCGGGCGTGGCAACAAAAGGACCGCAAGAAAAAAATTAATAGATCTTCCGATATGGGTCTTCCACGGAGCAAAAGATCATGTTGTCCCGATCTCACAGTCACAGGAGATGGTTGATGCGTTGAAAGAGGGCGGCAGTACTAAAGTGAAGTTTACGGTCTATCCTGAAGAGGGGCACGGTTCATGGGGTCCGGCTTATATTTCGCCTGAGCTTTATGAGTGGCTGCTTAGTCAGCATAAGGGCCGTGGCAATTAATGTTTTTTTGGAGTGGGATACGATTAAGCCCTCTGGGCCGGCATGCGACAGTAACGCTGTTAGTTGCCAAAGGCCCAATCCGTTGGCATTTTGGCAGGCATCGCTGCAATAGAAGCAGACCACCGGAGTGCTAGGATGCGATGGTGGCTCTGGCCAAAGCAGCCTGTATTAGAGGATGCAATGCTTCCAGCAATTCCTTCAGGCACGCGCCCCGGTCATTTCTTTGAAGTTCTCAAGTGAACAGTGCTTGTACGTTTTCTCCGCTCGAAGTCTGCGCGGATATTCTGTTTGCCAAACTAACGGCCATCAGACGCAGCGCAACGAGTGAGAAGAATATCGCAGTACCCCGATTCGCCCGAGGTTGCCATTGGATCTTTGGCAGCGCTGTCGGTGTTGCCAGCTGGCGAGGCCTCGCAGGGCCGCTCTGCGGTGCGGCAGCGTATCGCGCCGTAGGTAGTTAGCTGATTGTCGTCCAAGGGGCGAGATGAAAATCGACTAATAGCTTACAATGCATAGAATCCGCGGCAGCAATTCAATCTGCACTTACATCAATAGAAGAAGAAAAAGGGTGACAACAGAAAACCCTAATAACCGACGCACCCTTCGCAGCATCATGCTTCCGGCAGCCGCCAAACCGAGAAGGAAGCCGGTCGATGGTTCAGGTACTGGTGGGGCGGTAAATTCTACTTGGAAGTAAACGCTTTGTATTGCGGAATACGGCGTCGAATTCACGTTTGTCAATTCAGCAAGCGTCATCTTGTGCGAAATATTGCTGGCAATATCACCGACACTTCCACTCCAGCTAACATCCCAGATATTGAAATCGGTTTCGGTAGCCGAAGTGAAAGTGGAATCGACCATAATCGCAAAAGCGTCTGGCCGTGCAATGGTGTAGTTGTCCCAGAAGTTGCCATACAAAGCTTGAGTGAAGGCGCCGGGTGCATTGTTGGACTCGTAGGCACTCCAATTGACAACAGTCGCAGAATTTGTGACATCGGCAGCGCTCTCGAACGAACCCCAATGTTCATCCGTATTGTCGGGATACTGGGTTATGGAAAACCGACCATGCCAATCTTTGTAGTGCGGCATTTGCCTTCCTCTGTGAAAAGTGGTGGATGTGTCGTTTGCCTATGGCGCAGTGTGAGCAGATGATCTTACCCGCTCAGTCTAATTCTTCATCAGTGAGTCTGCAAGGAAAATAAGTGCCCAGCACAGGTAAAGGCTGCAGACGCTGTCGACGCTTGAGGGCTCGTCGCAGAGGCCAGGGCCTAGATGCAATGCATCACAATGGAATATCGCGTACCGGTCGTGACCGGGCGAATGGCGTGAAGCACGTTGCCCCCAAAGACTACCGCGTCGCCGATCGAGAGAGGGATGCATTTTTCTTCATTGTCATCGCCGATGGCAATAAACGCACCTCCCTCGTAGTCGTCGTTGAGTGCGGCAGTAAATGAGACAAGGCTGCGGTCTTCATGGAACGCAAGAGACGGACGGGATGCAGGGCCATACTTGCGGATGTAGATGCTGTAGTTTTTAAGTTGAATTTCAGGCCGTTGCTCAAGCAGCCTTTGCCGTAGGTGAGCTGCCGCAGATTTTCCGAGCGGATGTGGTAGTACATTCAGTTCCCAGGCAGGATGGTCATCAACCGAATCGCGATCGATACACCAGTCTTTCGTTTCCGCAAATTCGATCATCTCAATACATTCGGCCAGTGAAAAAACTCGCGGTAGCACTTGAGGGGAAAGGTAGGCGCTGGGTGTCATGTGTTCATTTTTTTCCAATAAGAAAAATCGGGCAGCAAAAACTCATGGTTCTTCGATTCTTTGAGGGTGATGACAATATCGGCAGAAATGGAGATTCGGGGCGTTTCTGACTGGTGGGGTTCGGTAGCGTGCACTGTTTTCGAAGGAAAGATCACCATGTCTCCTTCCTCGACATCAACAATGGTGTTGGCTGAATTTGCCGGCGAACGAGGGCTGGTAAATAGAGATCCCATCCGCGGCTCGAAAAGCCCGGGCACAAATTCATTGGGAGGGCCCGAGCTAAAGAAAGCGAGGCGACCCCCCTCTTGAGGCTTTTGGATGTAATAGGCGACGCTCAGGTGACTCTGCAGGTGTGCGTGACGATTGACTCTTTCGTTTTTGTAGGCCACCACTGCCCAGGACCGAGTTAAATAGAGATTTATTTGTGTAGAATCGAGGCCCATTTGCTGGAGATAAGTTTCAACTCCAGTTGCGATGGAATCGAACAGAGGCTCAAAGATAGGTTCTTTGTGGAGAAACTCGTGTCCTTTAACGTCGCCGGTCCATGCCGAAATGTCCGAACGGGGTGGGTCCGATGCTTCTCGCATCTGCAGGATGTGTTGCACCCAGGAGTTCTTTTGCTCTTCCGGATGGCCCTCGGGGGCAGGGAATCCAATCGGCTGGCAGAAGACAGTGAGTGGAAAGAGTTCGAGAATTTTCATGAAATGCGTGCCCCTTATGTGCACAAGCCACAGCGACGTCGTGAATACCGACCTCGTATAGCATACCTCCTTCCTCTTGCTTCGACAGAGGCGTTTCCCGCGCGGTTTGATATGAAGGCGTTGG
Organism: Pirellulales bacterium; assembly: GCA_022448265.1. Classification (GTDB taxonomy): domain Bacteria; phylum Planctomycetota; class Planctomycetia; order Pirellulales; family Lacipirellulaceae; genus Bythopirellula. The sequence continues at coordinate 157,417 of JAKVCC010000008.1, read as the reverse complement.
GAGTTCTCAAACAACATTCCTTAAAGTCGCGGCCCCGCAGTCCGCCTTTGGTTTTCGTGACGGCTAGAACTCATAAATAGCCTTTTCAGGCCTGTTGATGCCAGTGTCGTCAGTAGACTTGTGGGGAGAGACTGTGGCCTCGCATGCGCCCTGTGGTCTAGTGGCGTGTCGGAGTTTTTTCATTGCTAATACATTAGCCCCGGTTTCTGATTTATTTTTTCCAAGGGTCACACGCCTTCAATCGCCTTGGCTTTGCGTCATCCCTTTCTGCAGACTTTTGTCGCGTTCCGTGTTGGATCCAACGAAGAAGTCAAGCGAAGTCGGCGTGCCAATAGGGGGTACTGCTGGACGTAATTGCGATGTCATTTGTAGTGGTTATGAGGGCAACAGATCCGTCCGGATGCGACAACCTACTCTGCGCACTGGCTGTCAGACGATGGTAGGCTTGGATTGGCGTGCACCTTGGTCTCCTTCGGTTGGCCTAAAACGTTGTTTACAGCATCAAGCAAATTGGATGGGTATGACAAGTGACACACAGGTTCTCTAAGTCGAACAGACAGCGAAAAGCGTTTACGCTAATCGAATTGGTCGTTGTAATCTTGATTCTCGGGATTGTAGCCGGGATTGCGGTACCGAAACTCTTGTCTATGTCCGGAGATGCGACGGACAACGCTTTAAAACAATCGTTGTCGGTGATCCGTGATGCGATTGAGTTGTATGCGGCCGACAACCTGGGTGCGTTACCCCCTTGCACTGATCCGGGTAGCAGTTTTCAGATTGCAGTGCAGGACTACATTCGCGGGGATTTCCCAATCTGCCCGGTCGGAAATCTGAACGTGCTGGTTCGGGCGTCCTTCATGGATCCCCTGGCCGCCGACAATGTAGCGGCGGGTTGGATGTACAACCCGGCCACCGGTGAATTTATTTGCAATTCGATGGCGGCAACGACCAGCAATCCGTTGGTCTCTTACGACGAATTGTAGCCAACTGGGGCCGCGGTTTCGCAGGGCCAGGCATCCGAAGGCCCGTATCAAAGACGCCAGCGCAGGAACGTCAACGAGGCCCGCCACCGCAGAGATGCCAATTGCGGGATGCCCCTGACTTATAGAGACTCAGACGATAAATTTGGTATGGTCGTTCTTGGGGCGGACCGAACATGCTTGGGTGATGAGCCTACCGGCGTTTTGCTGAAAAGATGACGCGGATGGCTTCTGCCCCTTTCGGTCGTATGTCATGTGCAGCGCAAATCACAAGAGCACGTTGAAGGGTGCTTTGGGGAAATTGAGCGTCTTGACGAAACCGCCCGCGTTGTGGTCGATTCGGTAGATGTCGCGGGCTGCTACATCAACGAGGCCGACGCCCAGTTGGCTTTGATCCGCCCCGGCTTGGAACGCGAAGACACTGATTTGGGGCAAACGGCGCCCGGCTGGTCGGAGAGGGAGTGCGACACAGAGAAGAGCGAAGCTTATCATTCGGAGCGATATCAGCGGCGCAATGATGTGGCCATGTTTCAGTAGCTTTGTTTTTTGCTGGCCATTGCGAGGGGCTTCGTCTTGGCCTGCTTGAGAAGGGTTGAGCACTTCTATTGTTGGCCCCAGGGAATTATATTTCCCAACAGGTAACGCTCTTTTCGACGCCGCTGTTGATGAGCGCACTTGTTGCATTTGTTTTTAGATGTCGCGGTGCGATCAATAGAGTTTTTGCCTTGGTTTGGAAGCAGACAACTGAAAACGCCGGTCATGGAGAAATGTTGTGAACTATTTCGAATCCCTTGCGGTTCAAAGCTTTTGTTTCAGAGATTTCAAAGACAATGCTGAGGTCGCCGACAAGGTTAACGCCATAGGATTGTCCCGAATTGAGCTCTGTGCGGTGCACGCGGACTTCACCGATGAGTCGACGTTTGACACGGTCATCGATACATATCGGAGGGCTGAGGTACAGATCGTTGGTATCGGTGTGCAACCGTTTAACAACGACCTCGAAAACGAGCGCAAGTTCTTTGAATTTGCGCACCGCGCCGGGGTCCGCGTCATCAGCGCCGATTTTAGCGTCGATAGCGTTCCGGATGCCTATCGAACCGCCGAGAAACTGGCGGAGCAATTCGACATGCGATTGGCGATCCATAATCACGGTGGCCGTCATTGGCTAGGCTGCGCGACCATGCTCGGCCACGTCTTGGAGCAGACCAGCGATCGCATCGGTCTCATGCTGGATACGGCCTGGGCGCTGGATTCAGGTGAGGACCCGGTCGAGTTAACGGAAAGGTTCAGCGATCGAATATATGGAGTCCACATCAAAGATTTCGTCTTTGATCAGGCTCGAAAACCGAAGGATGTGGTCGTAGGCCAGGGTAACCTGGACCTGCCGGGACTCATCAAGGCCCTCCAGAGCATTCATTTTCAGGGCGCGCCCATACTGGAATACGAAGGCGATCTGCAGAACCCGGTTCCTGCGCTGACTGAATGCGTGCGGGAAATCAGAAAGGTGGCGGAAGGTGTCGGATAAAATCGGTTTGGCCCTAGTCGGCTGCGGCGGCATTTCCAGCCGACACGTGGATGCCTATCGGATCCTGCAGGAAAAGGGTGACACTAGTTTTGAGCTGGTGGCCTGTTGTGATCCGGTGGTCGCCAATGCCCAGGAAACGGCTGCGGTGATTGAGGGCTTTCAGGGAAAAAAGCCCGCGACTTTTTCCGACGTCGATGGCTTGATCGACGCAAAGCTTGCGGACGCTGCCGATATTTGCACGCCGCATGCGTTTCATCATAGCACTGCGATTGCCCTGCTCGGTGCGGGGTTGCATGTCCAGGTGGAAAAACCACTCGGCCTGACCATAAAGGCGAGCCAGGCGATCATTGCTGCGGCCGAAAAGGCAGGGCGGGTCTTGTCCATCGCCGAGAACGTCCGGAGGTGTCTGCCTTCCCGCGCTTGTACCTGGGCCATTCGGGAACAGGGCGTACTCGGCGAACCCCTGGCCGCCCATATCCAAGAAATCGACTACCAACCGTATGACTACACCAATCCCAGGCTGAAATGGCGGGGTAGCAAGCTGATGACCGGCGGTGGGATGCTCATGGATAGCGGCGCTCATTTTGCCGACATGATCCAAGTGTTGTTTGGAGATGTCGATGAGGTTTTCTGCACGATGGCCACGCACCAGCCCGCCCGGATAACCGGGTTGCCGAAACTGGGCGACATCGATGCCGACACCGAAGACACTTGGCATGCGGTCATTCGGTTCAAAAGCGGAATGCATGTCACCTGGTCGTACTCGCGGGTTTTTCGGGGAGATCAGGTGCGATTGGGCAGGTACTATGGTTCCCAGGGCACAATCGACGACCAGGGATTCGCTTTCCACTGCTTTGAGGACGGTGGCGTGGTCACCCGGCCAGACGGTACTGAACAAGAGTCGAAAGAAATCGAAGCAGCCTATTTGGCCTCCCTCTCGCCCGAGCAGGAGCAGCACCTCTTTCCCTTGGGCTTGACCAATGGATTTCACATTGAAGTCTACGATTTTCTTCGCGCCATTCGCACTGGACAACCGGTGGAGATGGATGGTGAGGCCGCAATTCGGGCGAAAGCCTTGTGCGAGTCGTGTTACGAGTCGGCCGTCGCTCGTGCGCCGGTGCGCTATGACGACGTCCTATCGGGAAAGGTCTCGGCCTACCAGGACCCCATTAACGACTTCTGGGATATTTGAGTCTGGGCTGCGGCAGAGCAGGGGAGCGCCAGCATGGCTCAGCTTGCCGGGGCCTCGTAGGGTCGGTCCCCAATCGCCACAGATTCGGTTTGGCCAGAATCTTGAAAGGATTATGGACGTCCTGCTAGCTTTCGCCCTGCGTCTTTTATCGTGGGTGGCACGGCCAGTTCTGTAAGCCTTTCGCAACCCAAGGTTGCCAAGAGGCAACACGACTGATGCTTTTCTGCTCGATCGGGAAGAAGCGGATCTTTGATAAGCAGGTCGGATCGGTTTTGTTAGACCTAAGGGAGAGGATTTTTGACTATGGCTTTGGTTTATTTGACATCAGGGATTTGTGACATAGGTTTCAAGTGGAGTCGGAACGACAGGTTGTCAAGCTGGCTCCAAAGGTGAGTGCTGCAGGTGCGAACCGAGTAAAGCTTCTCCTCTCCAGGACCGCATGTTGGTCTTTCAAGGACGTCCAGGTAATGAGTAGCGGCAAGAAATTGAGCCTGCTGCGTTGTCATCCTCCGAACCTAGCAGACGGATTGAGAGACACGAGGTACTAAACCGCGGGAGCGACAGTGGATTTGCGCTGTCATTCTTACGGTTGCCGAATGGACATATCCTACGCTACTCAGCGTGCAAGGCTTTACGAGGTGATACGCGCAAAGAAAGTTAAGTTGGCTTAGACCCGGGAAATGCAAAACGCAGGCTGCTTCGAGTCGACAAGATTCGGGGGTGTAGTGCCAGGGTCGTCAAACGGGAGTTATCGTGTGAATCTCCCGACAACCTGTTAGGGTGTCGTCCTCAGAGGGTGGCATCGAGAATTGGAGGAATGCTATGAAGAATTTTTCTAAGAAGGTACAACGTTTCCTCGTCTCGGAAGATGGTCCGACTGCGGTTGAGTATGCTGTCATGCTCGCCCTGATTGTGATCGTATGTCTTACCGCGATCCGTTCAGTAGGCACGAACGCCGCTGCAACGTTTGATTCTGTTGCCGGCCAGATTGCCCCCAGTTAATTGCTGGCGGATTACTCACCCTATCAGGGAAAGATGTGTGTGAATCAAAACCTCTCGGGACAAATGGGTCTCGAGAGGTTTTATTATTGGTGTCCCGCGTTTGGCTCGCAGGAAGTTCAATCATCGAAGATTGGATGGCGCAGGCAGGCAGACCCAGCAAGCGACCTAGAGGCTTGTAGGGAAATAGTGGGGAGGAATGCGGGAAAATTGTACCACTTGTAGGGCTTGCCCCTCACGGCGGCACTTGAGATTTTGGCTCCGAGCAAGCTTTGCTCAGTCCAATCGTAAGCTAGTGTTTGTTAGGATTGTGCAGCCGGGACGACCAAAAACATGTTTAATTTGATACCCGAAGAGTTGCTGATAGCCTCCTGCCAATGGGCTTGCTACTGCCTGGTAACAATTACGACGGCCCTTACTTGGTTTTTTGTTCCGCGTGGTTAAGCCAAGCGAAACATGGCAGGTCGCAATCCCTCACGCCTAATATTGTTTTTTCGCCTAGCAGATCCCTTTTGCCTATATGGATTAAGTCAATGTTTGAATCTCAAGAGATTACCCGCTGGCTGGCCGATACATGGCACGTTTGGTTTGTGAGTGTCACCCTGATTGTGGCCGCTGTAATCGATGGCTACCAACTCAAGGTTCCCAATTGGATTACCTACCCCATGATTATTAGCGGTTGGGTCTACAGCGGGGTGCTTTCTCCGTATTCAGGCTGGGAAGGACTCTGGTTCAGCGTTGTCGGAACCGTCGTAGGTCTTGCCCTGCTATTGCCAGCCTACGCGATTGGCGGCATGGGCGCTGGCGATGTCAAGCTACTGGCGGGCGTCGGCGCGTGGATGTGGGGTACGGTAACGTTCTACGCCTTTGCCGTTTCGACCATTGTCGGCGCTGTGATTGCCGTTGGCATGGTGCTTTGGACCAAATCATGGGAAAAACATAAGAATCAATTCTGGGCGATCGTCAACGAGATTTTCACAGTCAAAGACCCGGAAAAGCTGGCGGAGAAAGCTGCCGAGAGAAAGCCTCAGATGTTTCTGCTGCCCTATGGCATTCCGATTGCCATCGGCTCGATCGTCTATTTCGCCTGGCACGGAATGCAGCTGTAACGACTGCTAGCAGTCGCCGCATCCTGGATATTTCAAAAAGATGGGAATTATCTGGATCGGAACTATTCGCTATGCCGAACAAGACGAAAAGGTAGGGGATCTGCGTGCCATGCGCGTAGTGACCTGCCCCACTAGAAACAAAATCCACGACGAAATGTGTACTGGGGAGGCTTGTTTGAGCCTCATGATTGGTGCTCTGGCAGTTTGCTGGGGTTTGCCAGATACAACTTAGTACTGCTTCATGCCAAGGGGGGGTGTGGATGCGCCCGAAGTCACTAGTATTGTTGGCACTAGCGTTGGGCTGCGGCCTCGTGGCGTCGATCGGCATTAGTCAGGTTCTTGACTCCAATAGCAAGAACAGGGCCACTGTTGAGTCGGTGCCAATCTATGTTGCCCTCCAGAAAATCAATCTGGGTGATCCGGTCGACGACTTAATGGTTTCGTTACAGGAGTGGCCTAAGGATCGGGTGCCCGTTGGGGCCATTACCAAGTGGGAAGACATTGAGGAGCGTCGGCCACGCACGACGATCTTTCAAGGCGAGCCTCTTCTGGACGGTAAGTTCCTTGAAAAAGGGCAGAGCCAAGATCCCATTGCCTCGATTCCCGAGGGAATGCGTCTCAAGACGGTTTCGGTGGATGCTCGCAAATGCGCTGCTGGCTTGTTGAGCCCTGGTGACCGGGTGGACATCCAAATCTTTGTTCACCGAAATCAGCGCGAGAATATTTCTCAACCGTTTACGAAAATTATACTGCAAAATATTCGTGTGTTTGCGGTAGATCAGGCAGTACAGCGTTCCGCCGACGGGACTGAAGCCCGCTCCGTGGCCAAGACTGTCTCGTTGATTGTGACTCCTGAACAAGCAAACAAAATGTTGACCGCGGAGAACTTGGGCGAAATTAGCCTGATTCCCCGGCATCCAGACGATAAGCGCATCGTGAACGACGCCAAATTGTCTACGGATTTCCTGTTTGGAAAAAGGGACTCCAACAATGGAGAGAGAGAGCAAGAGTCGGATAAAAACGGCGGGCCTAATGATTCTAGCCAACGGTCACTCGCCGGGAGTGCCGGCAGTAGCGACCAGCCGTTCTGCATGACACTTATCTATCCGGATGAGGTCGATGTGGTGAAGTTTTTCAATGAAACCGGTGATCTGAGCCGCGGAGATGACGAGCATCGTCGCGACGTAAACAGCATCAAGCATGGAGTCGGGAGCGACAATTCTTTGTCGGACGATGACGCCACGAGCATCCCGAATACTGCGGATTTCCCCATCGATTTGAGACTGTAATAAGAGTAAGCGGTAGAGAGGCAGGGACGTCTCTTACCACGCGACTGATTGCCTGTCGCTTTTGGCGGAGGTTGTCTAGTAAATAATGGGAAGGAAGTACAAGGATGTACGCCAATTATCTCCTCCGTACCTTCGCCATTCCACGCTCCGCGCCAGGATCACTTTTCGTGAAGGCGCTCTTCTGCTTAGGTTTTTCTTGGTTGCTCCTTGCTACCTGTAGTTATGCCAGTGCGCAGCCGGAAGTGATTCGTAACATCACGCAGTCTACCGAACGACTTGAAATGATGGTCAATTCCAGTCGGATTCTAACGCTGGAAAAGCGTATCCCGCGGATGGTCGTCAATAATCCTGAATTAGTATCTGCGACGCCAATTAGCGCAAACCAGATTCAATTGGCAGCGCGCAAACCGGGAATCACCCAAATTAATCTCTGGGATGAGGATGACCAAATTTACACAGTCGACGTGTTGATTCATGGCGACGTGCGCGAGCTGCAGCATGCGTTAAAGCAGCTCTTTCCAGAGTCTTCCGTGAAGGTGGTTCGCCTCATCAACACACTGGTATTGGAAGGTTTTGTCGAACGGCCAGAAGCGATCAGTCCGATCTTGAGATTGGCCGAAGATTACGCGCCCAAAGTCGTTAATAACATCACCGTCGGTGGCGTGCAGCAGGTTTTGCTCAAAGTAAAGGTGATGGAAGTATCGCGTACCAAGCTCCGCACCCTCGGCGTCGACTGGGGGCATGTTGCTAGTGGCGGATCGATTGTGGCTTCTGGAATTACTGGCTTGATTACTTCAGCCACGACTAGCGGCGGTGTCGGATCCGTCACGTCAGGGGGGACGGCAGCGGGGGAAACATTCAAGTTCGGCGTCGTGGACGGGAACAATGCGTTATTCGCTTTTTTGGAGGCCTTGCAACAAAACAGTTTGGCCAAGGTGCTTGCCGATCCAACGCTCACGGCGGTGAGCGGCCGACCGGCCCATTTCAATGTAGGGGGTGAGTTGCCAATTATTATCCCGTCTGGTTTGGGACAAACCACGGTCGAATACAAAAAGTTTGGCACGCAGGTCGATTTCCTACCTATTGTCTTGGGCAACGGCAATATTCGCCTGGAAGTCCGTCCGCGCGTGAGCGAGATAGACGATACCCGGAGTGTGACCGTAGGTAGCTTCAGTGTCCCAGCGCTAAAGGTGCGGGAGGTTGATACGGGGGTGGAATTGAAAGCGGGACAAACATTAGCACTGGCTGGTCTTGTGCAGACCCGTATTGAAGCCCAGGAACGCGGCTTGCCGTTTGTTAGCAGTCTGCCCTATATCGGTACAGCGTTTCGCAAGGTTACCGAGGAGGTCAACGAAATCGAATTGTTGATCCTTGTGACGCCTGAATTGGTGGACGGCATGGACCCGCATGAGGTTCCCAAGTGTGGCCCAGGCATGGAGAGCGTGTCGCCTAGCAACTGCCAGCTCTACTTGGGTGGTCATCTGGAAGTTCCGACCGCCGATCCCTGCGGTTCGGGCGGGTGCGGAGTGGGTTGCCAGTTTTGCCAGGGAACGTATTCGGCCGGCGGGCAGACCGCCGCCGCAACCTATCCTATTTCCACTGATTACGGTGCCCACAGCGTGGAAATGCTACCGATCGAAAGCGGCATCCAGCAGGGTGCTCCGGTCGAAGTGATCCAGCCAGGGGTGCGTGGATCTGTGCAATTCAAACAACCGAAGCTGCAAAAGCAACCGTCGGAACCCGCCGGCAATAGCGGATACCCGGGGCAGAGTTTGGGCGCCGATCCGACAGCCTCATGGCAGGCCGGTGCGACCGCAACGCCAGGGTTGATTGGCCCCATCGGATATGATGTTGAATGACAATTTACGATGGTAGGGAGACGCAGTGACCCAATTCTGGCAGATTTGTCAGGTGGCAACGGCTGAGACTTTTATTGCAATTTCCAATCGAGCGCTCAACTGCAACGGCATTATGGCTAACGTACTTCGAATCGCAGTTGTTGATCCTAATGATGAGACCCGTGAGAGCCTCAAGGCGGTCCTCTTGGGTTTGGACACGGTTTGGCTTGAGGCGGAGTGTTCGCGATACGAGTTTTTTGCGGACGTCGTGAAGCAAACCAATCCTGATATTGGGCTCGTCGCGATGGATAGCGATTCGGCTCAGGCCATCGAGTTGGTTGCCGAAGTAGCTGCCCAGTCGCCCAATTGCACATTGCTTGTGAGCAGCGGTTCGACCGATGGACGGTTGATCTTGGACTCGATGCGTGCCGGGGCGAAGGAGTTTCTTACCGAGCCACTTAAAGAAGAGGATTTTGCCGCGGCGCTGCAGCGGATCAACCGTCAAAACTTCGGCGAGAAACAAACGTCTCAAGAATGCAAGGTCATAGCGGTGGCCGGGGCTACCGGAGGGGTGGGATCTTCCAGTATTGCTGTCAATCTGGCCTGTGCCCTATCCGAAGTTCCCAATAATTCAGTCGTGCTGATTGACCTAGACGTGGCACTGGGCGATGCCGACGTATTTCTCGATACTATTCCAGAGTACACGCTGGCGGACGTCGCCCAAAATGTGGCGCGTCTCGATCTAACGCTGCTGAAAAAGTCGTTGACCAAACATTCCTCGGGAGTTCACCTCCTGCCACGGCCAGTGCAGTTGGAAGAGGCCAGTCTAATTACGCCCGACAGGTTGCAGCGCGTGATCGAACTTTTGAAAACCTCGTTTACGCACATTATTCTTGACACGTCGAAGGGCTTCAGCGACCTGGACATGCAGGCAATTCAGATCGCTGACGACGTGTTGATGGTGACTCAGCTCGATTTGCCATGTCTTCGAAATGTCGTTCGACTCATGATGACTTTTGATGACAATGAAGCTTTGCGAGACAAGGTGAAAATTGTTGTGAATCGCGCGGGGCAAGATAGTGGCCAGATCAGTTTGAAAAGGGCCCAAGAGACCATTGGCCGCGACATATTTTGGCAAATTCCCAACGACTACCGGGTTATGGTGGAAATTCGCAATAACGGTGTGCCTCTATTGCAGCATGCTCCCAAGGCGGGCATCACCAATTCCATCAAACAATTGGGCGAGGCTCTGTGCGGCACGTTTAGCGACGAGTCGGAAGGGGTGGACTCGGGCAGTAAGAGCCGCCGCTGGCTCAGTCTTTGGCCAGCCAAATAGTTGGCCCTTTTCCTTCGGTAATACCGGTACAAGCCGTACATTGTGCGGGCGACGTATTTTTACCGCCTTGCCATGCGCGACTTGGCTCCGACTGCGCCGGCCATAAGCTATGTTTGCGTTATGCAAATCTGTCGGGTGCGCGAAGACAGTCTGTCGCCACTCGCAGTCAGCGAGATGGACATATTAGAGGATGTCTACACAATGACCAGGCTAAATAGCACGATGCCGTCGATCGGCGCCCAGGACAAGGATGCCGAATTCGACAAATTGAAGCAGAGTATCCACTCCAAATTAGTGGACAAGCTCGATTTAGCACACGTAGGCGAGCTTGAGGGCGACGTGCTTCGACGCGAGATCCGCTTAGTGGTCGAGCATCTCTACGACACGGAAAACACGTTTCTCAATTGGGCTGAACGCGAACGGCTGGTTGACGAGGTGCTTGACGAGACATTTGGTCTTGGCCCGCTCGAAATGTTGTTGAAGGAGCCGGCCATTAGCGAGATTATGATCAACGGTCCCAAGGCGGTTTTTGTTGAAAATGGCGGGACGCTGGAAAAAACCTGTGTTACTTTTCGGGATGACCAGCATTTGATGCAAATCATCGATCGCATTGTTTCTAAAGTGGGACGGCGCGTGGATGAAGTCTGTCCCATGGTGGATGCGAGGCTTCCCGATGGTTCGCGTGTGAATGCGATCATTCCCCCCTTGGCTTTGGATGGGCCGAGTGTGACCATTCGCCGATTCGGCTCCAACCCTCTGAAACTCGAAGATTTGCTCAACTTCAAGAGCATGACACCTGAGATGGTGATGCTCCTGGAAGGAGCGATGAAGTCGCGGTTGAATATCATAATTTCAGGCGGTACGGGATCGGGTAAAACAACCCTGCTAAACACACTGTCTAGCTTTATTTCTAACGAAGACCGAATCGTAACAATCGAGGACGCGGCAGAATTGCAGTTGCAGCAGAATCATATTGTCCGCCTGGAGACGCGGCCACCTAATATTGAAGGAAAGGGCCGAATTTCCGCCACGGACCTGTTGCGCAACTGCCTTCGTATGCGTCCGGACCGCATTATTATTGGTGAATGTCGAGGTGCGGAAACTCTGGACATGCTGCAAGCAATGAATACCGGGCACGATGGATCGCTAACAACGTGTCACGCCAATACACCACGCGACGCCATTGCTCGTTTAGAAACGATGATCATGATGGGCGGTTTCGAGATGCCTATTCGTGCAATGCGGACACAAATCGCAAGTGCCGTGGACCTTATCGTGCAGGTCAATCGTTTATCGGGTGGTCCCCGCAAGGTGACGGCCATTACCGAAGTGATGGGAATGGAGCAGGACACGATTGTGATGCAGGACATCTTTAGCTACCAGCAAGAAGGCATCGACGAAAACGGTCGGGCGACCGGGAGTTTTGTTTCTACCGGTATTCGCCCCAGCTTTTTCCCGCGGCTGGAATCGCATGGAATCCGGATTCCGGCAAGTGCGTTTCGCGAACGGATCATGCTCCGCGACTAACTTTAAGTGCTTGCCGGAGAAGACAGAGGGGGCTCCGGCGAGCTTTATTTTACTGGGCAACTATCGCTGTTCCTGCCTTGTGAGTCGATGATGCTTTCCAGTGTAATAATCAGTGTCACTGTATTCATCGGCGTGGTCGCGGCCATCATGGCGGTGGCTATGCTGTTACGCGATAAGTCGGTCTCGCAAATGGAGGATCGACTCAATTCACTTACTGGAAAAGATGGCAGGAGTAACGCGTCGGGGCTGTTAGAAGTGGCCCAAATTCTGGCCAAAGACAAAGAGAGCAAGAACTCGCTCGATGTGGCGCTGACGAAATGGTTTAACCTGACCCTGCTCTTCGAACAGGCCCAGGTTACCATGACCGTGGTTTCGTTTTTAGGGATTAGTGTGGGCCTCGGATTCGGTTCGGCGGTCCTATGTGGCTTTGCCGGGCTCAATCTGATGATAGCCCCCATCGTCGGCGTGGTGTTTGGCACCCTGCCTTTCTTTTGGGTATTGTTCAGGCGGAAGCGGCGCTTGGCCCAATTTGCGGCTCAACTCCCCGAGGCACTCGAACTGGTAGCGCGAGCACTGAGAGCGGGCCACAGTCTGGCAGCCGGTTTTCATCTGGTCGCCCAAGAAGGTTCGGACCCCATCGCCGGTGAGTTTGGCCGCGTGTTTGAGGAGCAGAACCTCGGAATTCCTTTTGAGGAAGCACTCGAAGGTCTTGCCGAGCGCGTGCCGAACCTGGATCTGAAGTTCTTTGTGACGGCCGTCATTCTCCAGCGGAAGACCGGTGGTGACCTGGCCGAGATCTTGGACAAAATTGGCCACCTAGTACGCGAGAGATTCAAGATTTGGGGGCAAGTGCAAGCGTTGACCGGTGAAGGCCGTCTGTCAGGTATCGTTCTCCTGGCGCTGCCTCCTCTGCTTTTTGTGACCGTATATCGCATGAACCCCGATTACATCCAACTACTGTTTACCGATGACCTGGGAAAAAAGATGCTCGTCGCCGGTGTCATTAGCCAGTTGGTCGGTGCGCTCGTAATTCATAAGATCGTCAACATCCGAGTTTGACATGCCTGCAATGGTTGCAAACGTAATGTCTTCACCGTTGGTGATTCAGCTAGCCGTCGTAGGCGGAGTTGCCACCGTGGTTTGGTGGCTGCTGGACGCCATGGCTAGTAAAAATTTGCGCACTGATCAGCGGTTGCAAGATATTCGTGAACCCAACTCGCGAAGAGCTGATTTATGGCGCGATGGCAAAGGCGGCAAGTCAGGAGCAATGAGCCGCGTTCTGGAAAAGGCCTCACCCGCTTTGGCCAAACCGCTGCAGCCTAAGACTGACGAAGAGATCGGCGCGGCTAGGCAGAAGCTCAATAAAGCGGGTTTTCGTGGTGAAAACGCCACCGAAGTTTATTGGTCTTTAAAGATGTTGGGATTGGCGGCTGGATTCTTCCTTGGTGGCGGTACGGTTATTTTGATCCGAGGGATGGACATCGACTCGATTACCTACGCGGGTGCCATTGCCTTGATGATGTTTTTCGTTCCAAGTGTCGTTTTGTGGCTCATTACCAAAGGTCGCCAAGATAATATTTTCTATGGACTTCCCGATGCGCTGGACCTGATGGTTGTGTGCGTTGAAGCTGGTTTGGGTTTGGATCAGGCCATGCGGAAGGTGGCCGAAGAGATGAAGACGTCTTACCACGTGATTGCTGAGGAGTTTGCCCTATGCAATCTTCAACTACAAATGGGCCGGGCGCGCAATGATGTCTTGCACGACTTGGGCCTCCGCACGGGTGTTGATGATTTGAAAGCCTTGGCAACCATCTTGATTCAAGCCGATAAATTCGGCTCTAGTGTGGCCGAGGCCTTGCGGGTTCAAAGCGATTCGATGAGGACTCGAAGGCGGCAAATGGCCGAGGAAAAGGCAGCCAAGACTGCTGTAAAGCTGATTTTTCCTTTGGTGCTGTTTATCTTTCCCGCGATCTTCATCGTGCTGGTCGGCCCCGCTGCTATCACCATGGTCAATGAGCTATTTCCGTCGATGCAGAATGGCGGCTAGTGAAGTTAGGTGAGATAGTCTGGTTACTCTAGAAGTAACGCAGCTTGCCAAACGTTCCTGACGATACTGACGTTGGATGTGCCGCTGAAGCTTTCGAGGCACCTCTTTCATCCCCGTTACGTTAGGACTCCGTTATGAAGATTCATTACTTTATGGCGAGTACGCTGCTGGGCTTGATTGCCATGGCCTCCGAGGCGAGTGCCCAATACGGCGGCCACGGAAACCATAGTTATCAGACAACAAAAACTGGCTCATTTCGCGCTGGTAACAACGTCGCCTGGCCCCGAGCCTATATCCCGGCGAGCCGGCGGGCCGTCTTCCAGACTTATGCCGCTATGGTCCACAATGGCTGGAGGCGGCAAAACTTGCTGGGACAGCATCATTTTGATCCCACCTCAAATCAGCTGAACGAAGCTGGGAAACGAAAGGTGAAGTGGATATTGTCGCAGGCACCGGTGCAGCATCGCGGAGTCTTCGTGGAGCGAGGTCTCAACAAAGAGGAGACGGTCGCGCGCATCGCTGCTGTACATGACAATGCGGCCGGGCTGAGTCCGGCTGTCGGGCCTATTGACGTCAACGACACCCACATCGTCGCCGAAGGTCACCTCGGCGGTTCGGTCGATAGCACGTTTGTTGGCTTCCAGGCCAACAAGCCGTTGCCCGTGTTGCCGGCAAAAACCGGCTCGAGCTCCGAATAGTAATTGTCCGGTTTTAGAAGCACGTGCGTCGTTTGCACCGAAGCGTTTGGCAGGATGCCGAGCGGAAAGATTCAGGGAGAAGGGGGGGGGG
>JAKVCC010000008.1:42586-142776 GCA_022448265.1 Pirellulales bacterium | reverse complement strand
CCCCCCCCCCCCCCCCCCCCCCCCGGCCCCCCGCCCCGCCCCCCGCCCCCACCGCCCAGCCCCCGGCCCCCCCGCACCCCCCCCCCCCCCCGGGGCGGGCTTGTGCAAAAGTATTGGATATTTGGCCTCGCGACCATTGCCATGGTGACGGGTTGCGCCATCCCCGGAACGCCAGACGCTCGTGGACCCCAAATGGCGATTTTGCCGGCTGGTATCCCTTGCCCGCAATCTGACACGGGCTTGACTGAGCGGTTCTTGGATTACATAACCCCCGGCTCGCCCGCCAGTGGTGCCCCCCAGCCGAATGCGGCAACGAGCAATCCAGCCTCTCATAAAACGGATCCCATTTCGCTTGGCTTTGCCACCGGCCCGCCCAATGCCGATCTCTATCTATCGATGGCGCAGATGAGTGATCGTGCCGGCAACACAGGCCATGCACGAAACATGTATGGGCGGACACTTTCGGTGGATTCGAGTCATCGCGAAGCACTGCTGGGTTTAGCCCGTTTAGAAGATCGCGAGGGCAATTTGGACGTGGCCATTCAGATTTACCGGCAAGCCGCGGCCGCCCATCCCCGAGATGCCAAGCTTATGAATGATCTGGCACTTTGCCACGCTCGGCAAGGCAAATTGCATTTGGCAGCGCAGGTGCTCGAGAACGCGATTCACGTGGATCCCAAAAAACAACTTTATCGCAACAACATTGCCAAAGTGTTGCTCGAGATGAACTATATGGACCAGGCCGCAGCCCACTTGAGCGCAGTGCATCCTCCTGCCGTGGTCCAATATAATTTGGGCGTATTGCTGCACCAACGTGGGCGCAGCGGTGAGGCAGCTCGATTCCTGACTGCAGCGGCCCAGATGGACCCACAGCTGGGTCAAGCACAAACTTTGTTTGCACAAATCGACAGTCGTGCCGCCCAGGCTCCCAGCCAAATGGCGACCTCCAATGAGCACGGGTCAGGCCTGATGGGAGGGGCGGTCTACCCGTCGACATCCGCCACAGGTCGGGGCTACCAGGCCGTTCCAGCACAGATGGCTCAGGCCCCGGTAGGCACGTCGCCAGTTGCGCTGCCTATGGTGCGTTGAAGAGGGCTAGCGGGAATGGTCGCCCAAGGCTTGTAGCGGTGGGGATCTAGCCCAGTTATTTCATCTCCCTCTGCTGCGAGTCCGAAAAGTACTGCGTCTGCTGCGTTAAACGGTAATTTTGGGTTGCTCACATGCTTTACACCCAAAACAACTGTTTGCCTTGCAGCCACCACACTTTTCGGCCTCTTACGATGAAGTTGATGATATATCCGAGCTAGTCGGTCGTTTTAGGGGGCGATGCGCTCGGCTACTCGGAGCTTGGCACTTCTTGCAGAGGGGTTTTGGACAATTTCATCGGCCGATGCCTGGAGCGGACGTCGCGTCAGGACCTGGAGTCGTGGGTCGGCGCGGAAGGCATGTTTGACGAGCCGATCTTCCAGGGAGTGAAAGCTGATAATCGCCAACCGCCCGCCGGGCCCCAAGCAGTCGGGCAGGAGGGCCAGCGCTTGTTCGAGAGAAGCCAGCTCCTGGTTGACGGCGATACGCAATGCTTGGAAAGTCCGTGTGGCGGGGTCAATTGCGTGGCCACGGCTGCGCGGTACGCAACTGCGCACTATTTGGGCCAGCGAATCGGCTGTGCGGATTGGACGTTCGTGCCGCGCTGCCACCAAACGCCGTGCAATTCGGCGGCTCAGCCGTTCTTCGCCAAATCGATAAATGATGTCGGCCAGGTTTTTTTCGTCCAACCGCGCCAGGAGCTTCCAAGCAGGTTCGCCGCGACTCCGATCGAAACGCAGGTCCAGCGGTCCTCTGCTACGAAAGCTGAAGCCCCGCTCGACGTCCGCCAATTGGTCGCTGGAAAGGCCTAGATCCAGCAGGATGCCATCCACGCACACCTGTTGTTGATGACGGAGCAGTTTAGGAATCGCCGTATAGCTTCCAATGGCCACTTCAACTGGCAGGTCTTCGATGGCAGGACGCGCTTTCTCTATGGCTTCCGGGTCGATATCGATTGCCAGTACCTTGCCGGCAGGTGCGACACGCCTCGCCAGTTCGGCACTGTGGCCTCCTCCTCCCAGCGTGCCATCTACCAGAGTTTTCCCCGGGGCCGCTTGGAGCCACAGGGCTACTTCTTCCAGCATCACAGGAATATGACACGTCGACTCGGACACGGCGCGCTAGGGGTTTGGTGGTTTAGCAGTTCTGAGCTGTCGGCGCTAGCGACCTGTTGATGGAATGCCTGACTGGTCGAGCGCAGATCAGCTCTGGAACGCCGGCCCCCGTTTATGACGTGCCAGGAGATTGGAACCAGGGGCTAGCGCTGCGACCGATTATTTTAGCAGACTGTGAGCGTCTGGTGTCGCTGCATGGTAATTTTTTTTTTGTCACGTGCGCGCCTGCCGCCTACAGCCCAGCACAAAGTGTTGATCGATAGTGGCTCATTGGTGTTTTTGTGAGGTGACGGTATTGCTCTTCGTTTGGTAGGTTGACTTGCATGGAACCATGGATTGACTACACGTTGCCCAGGGAGCTGGTCGCTCAGGAGCCGCTGCAGCATCGGGCCGATGCGCGGCTGATGCTCGTGGACCGAAAGCGCCAGTCGCTCGACCACTATCACATTCGCGATTTGCCCCGGCTGCTGAAGCCGGATGATCGGGTGGTGCTCAATGACACCCAGGTCATCCCCGCCCAATTGCGAGGCGTGCGCACGAGTACGGGCGGGCGCTGGCAGGGACTGTTTCTTGGGCTGGCAGGTGAGGACGATTGGAAATTGGTATGCAAGACGCGCGGTCGCCTGCAACCGATGGAAAGCATTGCTTTGCTCGATAGAGATGGCCGAGAGCATTCCAAGCTCTGGTTGCTCGAGCAGTTGCCACTCGGGGAGTGGCTGGCACGGCCCGAGTCGAAGCAGCCTGCGCTGGAACTCTTGGACCAGATTGGGCGCGTGCCATTGCCACCCTACATTCGTGGCGGCAATATGGTTGACAATGATGTGAGCGATTATCAGACCGTGTTTGCCCAGACGCCAGGGGCCGTGGCGGCTCCGACGGCCGGATTGCATTTTACGGCCGACCTCTTGAAAGCAATGGAGCAGTCGGGCGTAGTTTTCACAGCGGTTACTCTACATGTTGGCCGCGGTACGTTTCGGCCGATTGAAGTGGAAAATATGGACCAACACCCGATGCATTCCGAGTGGGCTGAAATTTCAGATGTTGCTGCGGGCGAAATTAACGACACGCGAAACCGAGGCCAGCGGCTAATCGCCGTGGGCACGACGGTGGCCCGCGTATTGGAAACGGTTGCCGCCATTTCGGCTGCCGGTGATACGCCGCGCAAATTGCCACAACTGGGCGGCTGGAAGGGAGAAACCGATCTGTTTATTCGGCCGCCGTATGCGTATCGGGCCGTCGACGGCCTGCTCACAAATTTTCATTTTCCGCGGACCACGCTACTCCTGCTCGTCCAAGCCTTCGCAGGGTCGGATCTGATACGAGCCGCCTACGATGAGGCGATCCGCGAAGAGTATCGCTTTTACAGCTACGGCGACGCGATGCTAATACTCTAGCGTGGTAATTTCTGGCAATAAGTCGATGGAGCGAATTGCGCAGGCCGATGCTGCACGAGCAAACAACTTGCAGAATCGCAGCGGCACAGTGGCGAGAAATACGGACTAAGAACCCAACACATTGCTCAGCTCGGCGGCTGAATTGTCGAAGCTGGCGGCAGTTTGGTTCGAAAGCAAATTCACCGAGCTGATGCAAATAGCCACGATCAGTGCGAGCAGAACGGCGTACTCGACCGAGGTCGGTCCGTCTTCGTCGATTACCAGTCGCTTTAAAAAATCCATCATAGAAAATCCGCCATGCTAGAGCGCCATATCCAGATAAGGGGGCTGGCGGGAACCTGGGGCAGTTCTCCCCTGCAATTCGCCAGTTCTGTCCCTACTGCTGAAAGCTTATCTCACACAGGCTGCCAAGGCTGGCAATCCGGGGCGACCAAAGTACGTCTCCGCGGCGACTTGCTTCGCTTGGTGCCAACTGTAGCGGATATGTGGATTAAGCCTGGAACGATTGGCCGCAGCCACAGGATTTGACGGCGTTGGGGTTGTCGAAGGTGAAGCCGCGTTTATCGACTCCGTCATAAAAATCGACCGTAGTCCCATCGAGATACAGGGCGCTTTTTTTGTCGACTACAACCGGAACTCCGTGGAATTCAAAGCGTGCGTCGGCCTTTTCGTCGAAGTTGCGGTCAAAGCCGAGCGAATAGCTAAACCCGCTGCAGCCGCCGCCAGCAACGCCGACTCGCAGGATCGTTCCCTCTTCGAGCTTTTGATCTTCAATAATTCGCTTCACTTCGCCGGCGGCCTTCTCGGTCAGGACAACACTCATTTCAAGATCCTCGAATCGCTGGTGACACTTTCGTGATGGGCTAAGCCCTTAAGGGCTTAGCGTCGATCGGGCCTTCACCCCCAGGCCGGTCCACCTCGCCCCAAGGGCTGATGTGGTAGGGCCGAAGTCAATGGCTACCCGTCTGCTACTAGGTTATACCAAACCGTCGTCTGGGGAAAGTCGAACTGGGGGTGGCGAGGGTCGTTTGCCATGTTTTTAAACCCTTGACCCCAGCCAAACGTGACTTAGGAAGAGGCCAGCTTTCGCAGTTTTTTGACTGCGGAGGAGACGATTTCGATGGCTTGATCCACGTCGGTCTCGGAATTGAAACGGCCGAGTCCAAATCGCAGGCTGCTCCGTGCCAGATCTTCTCCCATTCCCAGTGCCAGTAATACGTGGCTGGGCCCCGGATGGGTCGACGCGCACGTGGCTCCGGAGCTGACTGCCAGATCGCCCATGGCCATCACTAAGGCCTCGCCGTCTACATCGCCAAACGACAGATTTAGGTTGCCCGGCAGACGCAGGGGCTGCCCCTGATTGTCGCGCGCGTCCAGTGCCGGACCGCACAGTTGTAATTCGCCAAGTTCCTGGCCAAGTCCTTCCCAAAGTCGGTCACGCAGGGTCGTGAGGCGGCGGGACTCCGCGGGCATTTCGTCGACGCAAATCGCCAATGCTTTTGCCAGCCCTACGATGCCTGGCGCGTTGAGTGTGCCGCTTCGCCTGGCAGCCTCTTGCCCGCCACCGCGGATCTGCGGTTCCAGTCGTACCCGGGGATTCGCGCCGCGCACAAACAATCCGCCTACGCCCTTGGGGCCATAGATTTTATGTGCCGAAAAACTCATTAGATCGACCGGCAGTTGCTTGAGGTCGATGGGGATTTTCCCTACTGCTTGGGTCGCATCGCAATGTAGGAGGACGTCCCGCTGTCGACACAGCGCGCCGATTTCTAGCAGCGGCTGGATGACGCCAATTTCGTTGTTGGCCAGCATAACGCTCACTAGCAGCGTATCATCGCGGAGGGCAGCCGCTACCTGTTGCGGATCGAGCCGGCCTGCTTGCGGACGCGGGTGGGCTTCTATGTCGAGTAGCGTCACTTCGTACTTGTGCCTTGCCAGGCTGGCCAGCGGTTCCAGAACCGCCGGGTGTTCGCTGCGCACGCTGACTAGGTGATTGCCTCGCCTCCGCTGGCGCTGGGCAACCCCTCGAATTGCAAGATTATTGCTTTCGGTGGCCCCGCTGGTGAAAACGATTTCCTCTGCTTGCGCGCCGAGGCAAGCTGCGATTTGGCTGCGGGCCTGTTCAACTGCCACATGCGCTGCTTCCCCAAATCGATGGCCCGAACTTCCCGAGTTACCATATTGGTCGGAAAAATACGGAAGCATCTCCGCGACGACGCGAGGATCGGCACGCGTTGTGGCGTGGTTGTCAAGGTAGAGCATGTGAGGCGCCCTGGGCTACGCAAACAATGCTGGCACCACTATCTGCGACCAGGATTCAAACTGGTCGAGTTCGGCAACGATTTCTTCGATCGGCTGGAAACCTGCGTTTTTTATGTCGACTTCGCGCGGGTGAACTTGAGGCGTGAGGACCTCGTAGAGGTGAACGATTCCCAGATGGACTTTGCCAACGGGAGTCTCGTCGTCGTTGATCAAGCCGACGCATCGCTGGGAGAACTGGGTATCGATAATGACCTCTTCGGTGAGCTCACGCTGCATTCCTTCGCAGTAGACGTCGTGGGCGGTACCCGCTGCGGAGTCTTCGCTGGAAATGTGTCCGCCGATGCCAACGCTCCGTTTGGCGTGCAGTCGGGCTTCGCCCTGCCCGCCACCACGCGTGTACTGAAAGAGTTGTGGAGATGCGCCGGATTCGTTAAAGCGAAATAGTACATAAGGTATCAATTGCTTGAAGTCGGGATTCTGCTCCATTTCGCCCCGCGGCCGGTAGCTGAGCTGTCTGCTTTCCAGGAGCGCAGGTAGATAGGTGTCGATGTCGCCAGTGAAACCTTGGAAGTGTCCCAGTGCATGAAACTCACTGGTGGGCACGACGAGGACGCGCTCTTGGGTGACAGTTGACATGAGGAATCCTTTCAAGGAGCACGGATGAGCGAGGAAAGTGGAGCGTAGGGCCGGGAGTTGTGGGTTGCGGGGCGGTCATGCGTGTGCTGGGACTCCCGTTAGCATAACAAATTGGGCCCACTTGTCAGGGGCGTTACGCGACGCCCGATTTGGGTGTCGCTGGTGGCTACTCGTCCCTCTTCTCAGCTCGTTTTACATGGTAGTGCGGCTACCCACTTTGGTACGCGCCACCCATCGTATGGCTCCTCAATCCTCAATGCCCAACTTGATCTCACTGGAATTCGCCTGCAGCTCCGGTGCGTACATGGCCGACGCCCTTGTGGGTAGGGCGCTGAATGTCCCCGGAATTTCGGCCCGCAGGCGATAACTGACGCTGTGTTTGCCGCGGGCCAGCCGCGCGACAAATAGTGTTACCCGATCGTCGCGCAGTTGCATATAAGCGCCTAACTCGTTGCCGTTGTAGCCGCTGCGAACGTCGACCGGCTCAAACCCAGCGGCCTTCATGTCTTCGAGTAGGATGTACTCGTAGTCGTTCTTGCTGTCGACTACCAATTCCACTTCCACGAGGTCGCCACTTTTGAGCTGGTCCAGATTTTCCAGGCCAGATCGTTTGAATTTTTTGATCTTTTGGTCGACTGTTTGCCCGTGTCCGCTGGCGACCACAGCGATCTTATCGACAGGTGTCAGGCGGAAATACCGCCGCTCGACTCGCAGTTCCAGACCGGCGGCCTGTATGTCGTCTTCCATGGTAAAATTGGTGAGATAGCCGTTGTAGTAAACGGGAGACCTGCCCTGCTTGCGGATTTCGACCGTATGCTGTCCCGCGGCAAGTTCGTCGCCCGTGAGGACTAGCGTGTGGTCGGCGGAAAAAAGGTTGTCGCGATTGATCGTCGCCTCCTTACGCTGCTGGCCGTCAATCCAGATTTCAACGCTCACCTCGGGGGCAAGTTCTGCAGTGGCTTGCAAGTAATCGGCGAATGCCTCAACGACCAGGGCCGTGTCGCGCGTGCTGTTCCAGTATGTAGCGTGCCTGCGATTGTTGAGCAAATACTTGACGATCTGCGGTGCCCGTTCTCCCGTGGGCTCGATGGCCGCCAACAGTTTGAGATAGTAGGCATGCGCTTCGTATTCGCTGCCGTACCAATGCCACCATTGGTTGCTTGCGAGTTCTAGCCAAGCAGTCTGGTTTTCGTCATCTTTTTTGACGTATTGACCCAGATTGCGCATGATCATCGCGATTTTCTCATCGTGGCCCTGGTGGTGGAGCGCCAGGCCATAGGTCACCAGGCCGTAGACGGCGAGTTTCGTGCGATCGCGGTACAAATAGTCCCGCATACGCGGATCTTCGTGTTCGGCCTCCGCCAGGACCATGTAAACCAGCGCGTCGAGATTGTCGGCAAATTGCTTGCGACCTTGTTGCATCGCTCTATCTTGTTGTTGGCCCCAGTTTTCCAACAGACGCAGCTCCTGGGCCTGGTAATTTTTCAACCAGCTGATGCCGCGTTCGACGACGCTGGGCACGAGCGCCACGCCATTTTTCTTAGCAAGCAACAAACCGTGCATCACAACGGCCGTCGTGTGGGGCGCGCTATGTTCGCCCCGCCCACTAAACCAGCCCCATCCACCGTCGGTGAGTTGCATCTCTGTGAGTCGATTGACACCGGCTTTGACGACGCGTGCCAGTTCGGCATCATCGAAGACAGGGTTGGGACTTTTGCGTCGCCAGGCTGGGGTACTGCCGTCGTCGTCGGCCGTCGGCTTGGTGCCCTGCTTCTGGATGTTGGCCAGATCGAGCCCCATTTTACGCAGGGTCCGTTGCGTAAGTACCGCCGGCAAAAAGCGGTTAAGCGTTTGTTCGGTGCAGTCGTAGGGGTAGTCGATCAGGTATGGCAGCGAATCGACCATCGCGCCCGCCAAAGTCGGGGTATAGCGGATCTCCAATTTTGTTTGTTCGGCGTGCCGCTTGCCTGGGACCGAGAAGGTAAAGGCACTTTTTTCCTGTTGCGTTGCATCTCTGGATCGCAGTACTCCTGTGAACGATTCAGTCTTTAGCATGCCATGCACCACCGCCGGAAAGCTCATTTGCACCGCGTCGGATTCTTCGTTGGTGAGCGCACTCATTCGCACCGTAGCCGTTCCTTCACGGGCAACTGTCACGCGCCAGTCGATCCGCTCCTCGCCATCCGGCGGGATTTGCACAGAGTGCACGAGGGGCTCAGGGCCAATCAGCGTGTCACCTTCCAGATCCAGCCGCACTCGCACTTGCTTGGCGACTGGGAGATAGTTGTGGACATTGGCCGACAGCACGACTTCGTCGCGCTCAACAAAGAATCGCGGCGCTTGCATCCGCAAAATGATGTTCTTGCGGGTGACCACCTCCGCCGACCCTTGCCCGACTCGCGTGCCATGTCCCATAGCCCACGCCCGCACCTTCCAAGCGGTGAGATTCTCGGGCATGTTGAGCCCGGCTTCGGCCAGACCTTCGGCATTGGTCTCCAGGGAACCCAACCAAAGGGCTGTGTCGGCAAAGTTTTCACGTACGGTCGGCGTTACCAAGGGTTTGTCGCTGCCGGAGGTTACATCGTCTAGCTCGGCGGCAACGCCCGAGACCTGACTTTGCAGTAAGTCGAACTGGTCTTCCTGGGGGCTTGACTCAAAAACGGACTTCCCGCGGCCGATGCGAGGCGCCGACGCGCGCTGGCGTGGGTCGATTTCATCGACCACCGACGCGCCGAAAATGCCCAAGTTTCGCATGGCCGGTTGATTGGGTTTTACAAGCGATTGCCCTGTTCGTTCCAGATTCGTCGCTCCTTGCGGTCGATGACTGCGGCGCCACTTCCAAAAGAACTCGCGAATTTCGGCCACATTGCTACCCCCTGCGATGGCTTCCAGGGCCTTGTCGTAGATTGCCAGCACCAGCGAGCCCATAAAGGGCTTGCCCTCCCCGTCGGTAAGCTTGAGCAGTATCTTGGCCGCTTGGCCGGGCAGGTAGGCTTTGGCGGAGGGGACGACTTCGACGTTGAGTACGCGCTGGACGGGGGGTACAAACAACTCGCGGGCCACTGTGTGGACTTTGCCACTGTGAACCGCGATTGCCTCGACAAAGAAATTCGGCGCATCGCTGGCGGTGACGTCGATTTCAACGATCGTACTCTTGCCGCGCAGCCGTACAAGTTGTGGCGGCAAGTACACTCCATTCGCCGGGCGTAAGAATAGCATCACCGCACTTCCAGCGCGATTGGTATTGATTTGCAGTGCGATTTTCTCGCCCGGTTGATACTCGCGGCGTTCCGGCACCAATTCCAGGTCGTTGTAGCGAAACTCGGTGCCGTCAGAGCCAGTCCCGGTGATCGTGAATACGTGTCCGCCTTCAATGCGGCTCTCGCCATCGTCGGCTATTTCGTACGACAGGCGATACTGGCCCGCCTCCGAAGCTTTGATTTGCAACTCGGCTAGTCCCTGTTCGCTGGTCGCAATGTCCCAGCGGCCAACTTCGGTTTCCACGGGCCTGGCATCTTCGTAGCGTACCTTGAGTAAACGTAGCGAGCCCGACCCTTGGACCGGTTCGCCAGCGAGTGTGCGGGCCGCCCCTCCGACACGAATTGTCTCGCCGACGCGGTAGTAGCCCCGCTGGGTCCACACAAACACGCGAAACGGTTGTCGCGCTACGAGCACACGACCCGTGCCGACAACGGTTCGCCGGGAAGCATCGACCACTTCGGCTCGAATCTCGTAGCGGTGATCTTGGTCGGGATGCAACTGGGCGGCAACCGCAGAATCGATCTCAAGGGCCACTGTCCCGTCCTTTCCAATGGCAACTTCCTGCTGAGCGACGATCTCGGGGGGCGCGGAACCGCGCCAGCCCCACCATGGAAGCGGCGCGCGACATCCCCAACGTGCCCAGCCCGGGTACCACGGGTAGTCTTGCGCAAACCACCAATAACCGGCGCCGTAGAGCCAGTCCCATGGCATCGGCGGAAACCAAGCCTGTTCATGGCTGGTCCGTAGAATCGTGTACTTGACCTTGGCCTCGGCAACCGGCTCGCCAAAGTAGTACTGGGCCGAAATAGTCGCCGTGAAAGGTGTGCCCAGTTTTACCGGTTTGGCCGGAGCATCTACCAGTACTTCAAACTCGGGCTTCTTGTACTCCTCTACCCGAAAGGTCCCACCACCATGATGGACCACGTTGATCCGGTACTGGCCCAGCAGGGCCCCGTCGGGCACTTCCCACGTTCCGGCTAGGCCACCGTAGGAATCGGCTGTAAACGGGCCACTAAAGACCTTCGCGTTTTTTGGGTCGCGAATTTCGATCAGGAAAGATTTGGATGCAAATTGCGATTTGTCTTCCACATCATACCGGGCACGGCGAACCCAGAACTTGAATTGCACCTGCTGCTTGGGACGATAGACGGGGCGATCGGTGATCGCAAAGACTTTGACTTGTTCGTAATGCGGGTCACGGTATTCGGCAGCCCAAACGGCCTGAAAACCGAGATAGGCAAAGCGCCCCGTCGGCGTCGTCGCAATGGCAAGCCATGTATGGCGACGGTTCTCGTCGGCGTGTGAAAGCACAGCCATACCGCGCTCGTCGGTGAGCTCCGCCAGGTTTTTTGTATGGATTTCGCCCCCTTTTCTACCGCGGCCATTCTCGTGCCAGAAGCCGAATAGTTCCACGTTGCAATCCGCGACCGGTTGCCCGCTTACCGAGTCGGCAACGTAATAGAGTGATTTCCCCGAGAGCTGTTTCTTAACGATGGCCGTGTCACTTAGCCAGAGCACAACACTGGTCTTGTTGCCGTCGACCATATGCGAAGTCAGCAGGTAGGCGCCTGGCTTTTGCAGGGGCGTGCTGACCGTGATGCGCCGATCCAAATGTGCTGCCAGCGGATCCAGGTCGAGGCTCCAACGAGCGACTTCTTCGCCCAGGTATTTCTCTTGTTCTTCAACCACAAGCCTATAACCCAGGTTGGCAATCTGCACCTGGTTCCAATCCCATTTGGGGAGGCCGTTTTTGAGATGCGCTTTCACATCGGAGAGCAACTGGGGAACATCAATCCGCTGAGCCGTGAATTCTACGCGCCGTCCGTTGCGAAATAGGTAGTCGATCTTGGCTCCCTCACCGGCTGGTTGCGACATGACCGGCTCCAGGCGACCCCAGTTGCCCGTGATCTGTTTGAGTCGCTGTTTGGCATGGCTATCGGGTTGGCCCTGCAAGAAATGCTGCCAATACTTGGCCGCTCGATCGTACTGACGGCGGTTTTCAAAAATCGTCGCCAATGCTTCGGCGGCAGAGTAGCGATCTGCCTGCACCGTGCCGGCCAGGACTTCTTGGTAGATCTTCACCGGATTGTGTTCGGCTGGCAATTCGAAGCGCCGCACGCCGATGGCCAGCCGCGCCATCGTTTCGTTTTCGCCCAGCGTGTGCAGCGCGTAGGTGCCCGTTTCGGCAGAGTTGTTCTTTTGCGGGCTGGTGCCAACCCATCTGCCGAAGCTAGCCAGAGTTTCGACGCCAAATTGTGACTGAAGAAAACGAGCTCGCGCGATTTCTATGTGGCTGCGGCGCTGGGGTTGCCATTGGGCAGCCAGATCGAGAAGCCATCGCCAGCGCTCCCCATCGCTTTGGGCGGACTCCCAAGTGTTGGGCAACGCGTAGACAATCGGTTTGCCCTCAGCGTCCACCGGCGCGCCTAGCGGGCGCAGGCTGTGATCACCCCACCCATCTTCGACATCGGGGAGCTTCGAGAGATCAGTCAGAATCTGCAGTTGCCAGCCTTGGTAGTATGTGTTGCCAAACAGGACTGCGGCGGCAACCTGGTCACTCAGCCAGCGCGATTCCGCGACACTGGGGCGACCGGGTTGGCTGCGAACCAATTGCAAGGCTTGCCAATGAAGCTGCAGTGCCCTCACCCGGTCGCGCGCCGCTGCATGAACTACATCACCGCCGCCCCGATGGTGTCCGCGGCGGAACTCTCCCGCGATTCGGTAGCCATGGTGCGGCATGTAAAGATAGCTTTGCGCCACGGCGGCCAAGACCCGCCAGTGCGACGACTGAGTGGCGACAACCGATTCTCGCAGCTCGTCGAGCTTGTCGAGCTCATTGAGTTGTTGCAAACACTGGGCGGCCCGTTGAAAACCGGAGACCAACTCCTGTGTCGGTGCCTCTTTTTCCGCCAACAGGGGTGCGTATGCGGTCAGGGCCTCACGGAAATTTCCGTCGTGGTAGAGCTTGTGGGCGCGTTTCCAGGCGTCCGGGTTGTCGCGCCCGTTTACCACGCTCACGGGCAAAGCGAGTCCGGAAGCCGCTACGCTCGACAGCAATAGGGCGATGGCTTTACGTCTCATCGGATTCGCGCCTCGCTGTTAGTGTGTCCCATGGTGTCGGCGCCCGCAGGAACTTTCAATCATCCTGTTCTACGCGAGCTGGGCACCCCCGGTCTACCCGACAGAGATCAAGTCCGGTGCCCGCATAAGATTCGACGCAAGGGTGAGGCCTCAGGTTCCCGCAGGAAACCCCTAGGGACGCAAAGGCCGCCGCAAGGGTGCTCACTTGCCTCAGGGCGGGCGGGGGAGGGCGGGGCGGCCCCCGCGCTTTGCCGCAAACGCTATGCTGGTCCCACACGCTCCGCCGCGGACGAGAGCCGGCGTTTGGCACGCACAGCACTGCAATAGCAGGCCTTTGGCGTCGCGCAAGGTGTAGCCGGGAGGATTCTCGCCATTCTCATCGCAGGAATGGATCGCGCCCGGCCGCGATCCGAATAGTAGAGGCTTTCAAGCGACCAGCCCTTTTGCCCATTGTTAACCTGAATTTATAAGTTTTGTTCTGTGCCGGCCTATTTCGTGCCCACCTTTTTTGTTTTTAAAATATTGCACGCCCGCTGAGACTAGATTAACGGTTTGCCCGTTGGGCAACGTGTTCGAAACGCCTATTTGCGGCATCGATGGCTTACTGAGACGCGCGGGCCAGGTGCGAGGATTCAGGCGTGAGAGTCCCGTGACCGTTTTTGGCTGCGTTTATTTGAAGTAGGTGGGGTTTGACCTGTCGAAGTCGAAGTCGTTGTAGCCATTGTTGATCTTCAAGTCGAGATACGTGTAGGCCTCTTCCAGTGGGGGCTGCTCGCCCGGAATCTCGGGCCAGAGATAGGCGGCGTAGCGAATCGGAAACCGCAACTGGTTGTCCAGGAAGAGCTCCGCTTTATGGAAACGGAAGTTGTCGCGTTTTTGTGGGTGGACCACTGTTATGAGAGTTGTCTTACGGCCGTTAATTTTGCTTTGGGCAGTTCGTACCTCGCATTCGCCGAAGTTGACGTCATTTTCGGCAACATCGATAAGCTCAGTAATTAAATTGCGCAGACCGAGTTTTGTGATGGGGTATTTTTGTCCCCGCATGGCAAGGCGGCCGTGTGGGTCAAGCTCCATGACACCGAGGCGTTTGGCCATGCCGGCTCCCCGGGCATACAATGTTGCGACATTGTCTGTGGCTTCACTGTAGAGGCATTCCTGGCTCTTGTGTGGTTTTAGAAAGAACATATAAACCCCGAAGTTCGGCTGGTTCCGAACTTTGATGTAGGCAGCTTCTTGTTCGCCGAGATTTCCGTCGATGCGTTCCTGCTTGATCAACATGGCGCTGTAATCTTGCACTTCGCGGTCGAACGTTTCCAGACTTGATTTCGCCATGCGCAGGGCGGGCATGAGCGGGTGCTCGCCAGGCCGCTGCGCGAGATCAAAGGGCGGTAGGGGCACTGCGTGCGCTATTGTGGCTCGCCGCGCGACCTCGGGTGCCTTGCCGGCGGGCTCTTCGTGAACTACCCGAAAGATCGGCTCGACCAGTTGCCCCGTCTCTTGAGCGGAGAGGGGCCGTCCAGGTAAGATGGCTATTAGGCCCAGGGCGGCGGTCAGTGCCACGGTGAGACAATACGGGAGGCGATTACGCATAAGGGCTCTTCTCCTGCCAACGTCGCGGTCCGTCATAGGCTGCTGTCACTGCCAGCAGCTGGAGTGATTTAAGGTCGGGTGATCTGTTTCTTTTTGATCCGTGTACACAGGGATTCGTGTAGCAAACGGTATACCGAGGCGCGGGCGTGCGATTGGGCGCGGCCATGGATAGGCCGTACCCAACATAACCTTCGCCATCGCAACGGGCGCCTCGCCTCGGATCCAGCGAAAAATGTGTCGCCGAACAAGACAGGCGGACCGGTCGTTAGAAAGGTTAGCCATGTGGTAACTATCGCCTGCCGCAGGAGAAACAATTACAATCATCGGTGCGGCTCAACCTTCCTGCGTAACCGGTTTATCCTAAGCTGCCTATTTGGACATGCCGTTCACCCCCGGGGCAACCGCACTGGTGAGGATAGGAATCGTAGCCAAGTCTCCAGCCTAGGGGAATAGAAACTTGTTTACCGAGTTGCCGCAGTGCTTCGGCCGTTGATTTTGCTCCCGTTATTCTTGCTTAGGAATTGCTAGTCCTATGGTACCTCGCTGCCCGATAATCGAATCCATATTATCCGTTCCATTTGAAGAAAATTCCTATCTTGCCTACTTTGAGGAGCGGTCGGACTGTCTGGTTGTCGATCCGGGATTAGAACCGGACAAGATACTGGCGGCGATCGACCAGCGGCAGCTTACTCCTGCGGCGATTCTTTGTACGCATGGGCATGCCGACCACATTGCGGGTACCGCAGCACTTAAGCAGCGCTGGCCCGCCTGCCCCCTTGTTATTGGTGCAGGTGACGAGTCCAAACTTTCGGATCCGGATGCCAATCTTTCGGCCGGTTTCGGAATCAACCTAGTCAGTCCGCCCGCCGATCAGATCGTGCGGGACGGTGATTCCCTAGAGCAGGCCGGCTTTTGTTTAGAGGTGCGGGATACGCCTGGACACTCTATTGGCCACGTGGTTTTTTTGACGCTGGGATTGAGTCCAGCGATGGTCTTTGGTGGTGACGTACTCTTTTCTGGGAGTATAGGGCGCACCGATTTTCCAGGCTGTAGCTTTGGGGAGCTGAAACGTTCGATCGTCGAGAAGCTCTATCCTCTTCCAGACGACACGATTGTGCTGCCCGGCCATGGTCCCGCCACAACCATAGGCGAGGAAAAACGCAGCAATCCCTACGTGGGATTGTCGTCCGATTTTGAAGGTTAGGGCGTGAGGGTTTGCCCGCCGGCGGGTGGATCGGCGGCCTTCTGACGCGGGTGCAAGTTTATGGGCAGCTGCAGCGTAAACTGGCTGCCCCTGCCGGGCTGGCTCGTGACAAGGATTTGCCCACCATGCTCCTCTAGGATCTTTCGGCTCACTGGAAGTCCCAGACCCGTACCACGGCCCCCTTTGCGCGAGACAAAGACATTGAAGATGACTTCTAAATCGTCGGGTGGGATGCCCGGGCCATTGTCCTCGATGATCAGGTGGACAATATTCGACTCGCTCAAAAATGCGGAGCGCACAGTGACCTGGCCCGCATTGCCTTCTTCGCACGCTTCGATGGCATTGCCTAAGACATTGAGAATCGCCCGATGAATGGCCTCGGGATCGAAGAGAAATGTGGGCACGTTTTCGTCGAGCTCGATCTTGAGCTCGACGCCCAATTCCTGGGCCCTGGCTTGCAGGAGTTCGACGACTTCCGATGCCACGGCATTCCAATCGGCCAAGACCGGCTCGGGCTCCCGATCTTTACTGAACGTGAGCATGTCCATGACTAGTGACGATATGCGTTCCTGATTCCGCTCGACGATACCCCAGCCCTTGCGGATCGTTTCGACTGCGGTGTCGGCCTGCTCCGCCTCATTCTCTGCGGTGGTCCCTGGGGATGATTCTCCTGACAGCCCTTCGTGTTCGCATGCGTCACCGCCTTGCCTGACGTCTTTACTACGGCTGTTTTTGTCATAGTCGCCCAAGCCCAGCTCGATGAGGTAGCTCCCTCCGCGCACGCCTTGGAGAATGTTTTTTATATGGTGGGAGAGCGAGGCGATCGTTTGCCCCACCGCTGCCAACCGCTCAGCCTGCACCATGGCCTTGTAATAGGAGGTGTCCTCCACGGCCAGGGCGGCTTGGTGTGCAATAGCTATCATCAAACGAAGGTGTTCTTCGGTAAATTGGTCGGCGCTGCCTTCCTCGGTTAGCATTCTCTGTGGCGAGGTCGACGTGTCGATATAGATCACTCCGACTACGTTATAACGGCCCTGCATTGGCACGCAGATCGCTTCACAAACTCCCAGCTTAACGATGCTTTGGGCGGGATCCCACCGTTTGTCGTCGCGGGCGTCGGAGGTTAATACGCCTTCGTTGTGTTGCACAACATAATCGAGGATGGTTTTGCTGATGGTTATCTTTCCATCAGTACGCATGCCTCGCCGGTGGCGGCGCACTTTTGGTACCAAGCGGTCGGTTTCGACATCTTTGAGCATGATGCAGCCTCGATCGGCATCGACCCATTCGAAAATCATTTCCATGATGCGTGCCAGCAACTGTTCGATATCCATCGTGTGGCTGACGGCCAGGGCTGTGCGGTACATGATCTGCAGGTTGCTCCGCGCGCGTGCCAGCCAGGGACTTGAAGAACTGCTGACATCGGACAGGAGCCAGTCGTTGCCTTCCGAATGACTGACTGAAGCAACGATGCAAGAATCGTTGCTGTTGTCGGCTCGCGTTACGATGTTAACTTTATCGTCAATGTTTTCGAGCGGTTCGTCCAGGAAACCCGTGTAGAGAACTAGCGAACGACCAAATTGCAGTTGGTCGCCGCTGGCAAGTTCACGTTCGCGGGCTGGCTGGCCGTTAACAAACGATCCGTTGGAGCTGCCTAGGTCGCGAAGAAAGTACGATGCGCCACCACGTACGAGTTCGGCATGGGCGCGCGAAACTTCCGTGTCGTGCAGCCGTACAGAACTCTTTTGAGTGCGGCCCACGGTATGTACGGGATCTTCGAGCAGGAAACGCTTTCCCTGATCGCGTCCGCGAATGACAAATAGCGATGCCACTGAACGTGCTACTCCGATAGACGAGGCTGGGACCTTACTGTCCCAGGAGTTCCTCAATTCTATGAATTAGCGGCCCGTAATGGTAGGGTTTCGAGACCAATTGGACTGTTGGTATGCGTGTTTTGTGCCGTTTAGCGGTGCCAAGTACAACGATTGGGATGGCACTGCGGGATGCGACAAACTCTAAATCCGGCTGTTCGCTGTCGCTCGGCCCTGTGTCGGAATCTTCGTCGAGCACGATCAGATCGGGCTGCTCCTGCTCGGCCAATTCGGTGGCGCGCCGAATGCCGGCCGCTTCGAGCGTGGCGGCCCCTTGGCGTTCGAGGAGCGTTTTGAGGATCTCACGCGATTCGCGAGACGAGTCGACAATCAGTACGCGAGCAGGGACGGACAACCGAGCGGCTCCTCGGAATCGATTGGTGGGACTGTGGGTAGGACGCATTTGGTCATAGCACGACCGAAAGCGGAGCGGGACATTAGGTGATGACATAGGGACTGTCAAACGGAATATGGCCTGGGGGCCTGGGAAGTCGGCGTCTATCGGAAGATAGCTGACAGCTGGTGGCATCCGGGGAAATGCTCTTTACGCCAGTGGGGCTTGTCGGCACAATACGTCCCGCAATTTACCTGCCGCCCGTTATCCCGCATCAAACGGATCACGTTATTACACTCGGGCCGGTTTCACTACGTTGGGTCATGGACGACCTCTTTCAGCAAGGAGTGCTGACATGAGAACGCTATTGTTAACTGCTATCGTCTTCGGGCTTGCTGCCACGACGATCCCTGCGCTCGCACAGCCGGCTAGTCCGAGCGCCAATGCCTCGCGATTCGGTATTGGAGTTGTCGATGTAAGTTACGTATTCAAGAAATACAGTCGATTTACGACTGCCATGGATGGCATGAAGAAAGAGATGCAAAAAGCAGAGGCCGAGCTCAAGGGTGAACGCGACGGCATTCAGGCGAAGGAAGAGGAGGCCAAGCGATTCAACGAATCCGCGCCCGAGTTCATAAAGCTGGAAGAAGAAACAGTCCGTCTTAAGGCCGATTTCAACATCAAGGCGGGACGCATTCGAAAAGAGTTTTTGGAACGCGAGGCCAAGGTTTACTACCAGACTTACATGGAAGTCATTCAGGTTGTCCAGAGTTATGCCCAGCAACGCGAGCTAGGGCTCGTATTGCGTTTCAATGGTGATCCGATTGATCCCAATCGTCGTGAAGCCATCTTGCAAGGCATCAACAAGGTCGTGGTCCATCAAAACGGCATCGATATCACGCCCGACGTACTCGCGCTGCTGAATCGTGACAATGCGATTGGGAATGCGCCGACGGCCAGCAGTCGCCAGCCCGTTATACGGTAGCTCCCAGTTCGACCAGCAGGTTTTGGGCGCGTATTCTCCAGGAGTTTGCCGCCAACCGCTCATTTGGATAGGGGGCTCGTTAACGCTCCGCAGTTTTTTGTGTCTGGCAATTATAGTTTCAGTTGAGTGTTCGGATGTCTTTCCCCCGTTTTCAAAGTACGCTTGCCCGACCCGTGGCGGTATCTGGATTCGGTTATTGGTGTGGGCGCGACGTGCGGGTGGAGTTCCGGCCTGCGGCGGCGGATGCCGGAATTCGCTTTGTCCGTGATGACCTGGACAGGTCTGCGTATGTGCTGGCTCTTGCTAAGTATCGTCTGGATGTCTCGCGACGCACAAATCTGCATTGTCGCGGCATCGAATTCGATATGGTCGAGCACATTCTCGCGGCGCTCGCCGGATTGCGGATCGATAACTGTGAGGTGGGCGTGAATGGTGTTGAAATGCCGGGTTGCGATGGCTCTGCGATCGCCTTTGTTCGTGCACTCGATTCTGCGGGCATCGTCCAGCAGGACTCGCCTGCCCCAAGACTCAATATTACTGAGCCGGTTATTCTGTCCCGTGGCGCCTCGCGGATTGAAGCGCATCCCGATCCCGAGGGTCGGTACTCCGTGGAATTTCACCTCGATTATCCCAACGATCCGGCAGTGGGACGGCAGTCGGCTTCGCTGGAAGTCAATCCGGAAAGCTTTCGCGCTGAGATAGCCCCATGCCGCACATTCGTGTTGCAAAGGGAGGCGGATGCGATAAGGCGACAAGGGTTGGGCCAACGCGTGACGCCTCGTGACTTGCTGGTGTTTGACGACGTGGGCCCAGTGGATAATGTATTGCGATTCGAGAACGAATGTGCCCGGCACAAGGTGCTTGACGTCATTGGCGACATGGCTCTGACCGGATGCGAGATTGCTGGGCGAATTGTAGCCCATCGTAGTGGGCATCAGCTTAATGGGGCGCTGGCTCGTGAGCTAGTTGCCCGATTTGCCACCGTGGCACCGTTACCCGCGACAGCCTGATTGCGGCAGGCGTTTATTACAGATTCAGCTATACCCGAAACGGGGGCAAGAGAAAACTGAGATGGCAACAAGCATAGCAGCCAACGCCTGGATTGATCCGCGAGCAGAAATCGATGAGGACGTGGAAATTGGTCCCTTCTGCACAGTCGGTGCTGGAGCGAGGATTGGTCGCGGCAGCCGTCTTTTGAACAGCGTAACCCTGATGGGTCGCGTGACGCTCGGCCGGGAAAACCTCATTTACCCCAACGTGGTGCTGGGGGCCGAGCCTCAGGATCTTAGTTATCAAGGAACAGACACTTGCGTGGACATCGGTGATGGCAACACGATTCGTGAAGGGGTGACCATTAATCGTGCTAGCGAAAAAGAAGATGGCGTTACCCGCTTGGGAAACCACAATTTTCTAATGGCTGGTGTTCATGTTGCTCACGATTGTCACCTGGGGAACCATATCGTGATTGCCAACGGCTCGCTATTGGCCGGTCACGTGCATGTGCACGACTACGCATCGATTTCAGGCGGTTGCGCCATCCAGCATTTTGTAACGATAGGCAGTTATTCATTCCTCGCAGCACTCAGTCGGGCTCTCCATGATGTGCCGCCCTACATGCTGGTGGAAGGGGTCGCTGCTAAACCGCGTTGCATCAACATTGTCGCGCTGAAACGCAATAACTTTTCGAGTAAGAGCATCGATTGTTTGGCCGTAGTGAACCGACTCCTTTATCGCTCGAAGGTTGGTCTGGCGCACGCCCGCGAGATTTTGCGATCCAAGGATCAGATAACTCCAGAAGTCGAAAATCTGTTTTCTTTTATCGAGATTCAAGCGGCA
This sequence comes from Pirellulales bacterium, assembly GCA_022448265.1. Lineage (GTDB taxonomy): Bacteria > Planctomycetota > Planctomycetia > Pirellulales > Lacipirellulaceae > Bythopirellula. The sequence continues at coordinate 122,121 of JAKVCC010000008.1, read as the reverse complement.
GGTAAACATGGTCGCGGTCGGGAAGCGATAAGGAAGGCCGCGTGAGCCGTTTACGACTGGCAGTCATCGGAACAGGGCACTTGGGGCGGATTCACGCTCGATTGGCCGCAGCGCTGGACGAAGTGCAATTGGTGGCCGTGGTCGAATCAGACCCAGTCCTGTGTCAACAGGTTGCCAGGGAGACCGGCGCCAAGCCGCTCCGTGACTGCCGCGATCTATTTGGACAAGCCGACGCCGCAGTGATCGCGACACCGACCCAAAGTCACTTCTCGATCGCCCGGGAACTGATGCAGGGTGGTGTGCATGTGCTGGTCGAAAAACCTCTTGCGGCTTCCTTGGAAGAAGCGGAAGGCATGGTCGCACTCGCCCGGAGGCAACAATTGGTGCTCCAAGTGGGGCACGTCGAGCGATTTAATCCTGGGCTAACTGCAGTTCGCGACAAGCTGTCTGACCCCAAGTTCATCGAAGCACGCCGCTGCAGCTCCTTTACGTTTCGCTCGACCGATATAGGTGTTGTCTACGATCTGATGATTCACGACATCGACATCGTGCTAAGCCTTGTCCAGTCGCCGGTGGAGCAGGTTGATGCTCTGGGGGTTGCTGTTTTGAGCGACCGGGAAGATATGGTCAGCGCGCGGCTCAAGTTTGCGTCTGGATGTGTGGCAAATTTCACGGCTTCGCGGGTGAGCTATGCGCCCGAGAGGTCCATGCAAGTTTTTACTGATACTTGTTCGGCAACCATCGATTTTGCTGCGAGGCGATCTTTCCTGGTGAATCCGACTGCAGCAGTGTTGCAGCGCAAGTTTCCGATTGAAGCCCTGTCCCAGGACCAGAGAGACCACTTGCGGGAGCATCTGTTTTCCGAGGTGCTCCCAAAACGGGATTTGCCCGTGCTCGATGTCAATGCGATCGAGCAAGAGCAACTCGACTTTGCTAGGGCTATCCGCTCTGCCCAGAGTCCCCTAGTCTCGGGCAGCGACGGTCGGGACGCTGTAGCAGTGGCCGAGCAGATCTTGGAGCAGATTTGCGATCACAGCTGGGACGGTGCGCAAGGGTCTCGCCGTGGACCACTGGCCATGTCGCGTGGGGACGAGGCGATTTCGGGCGATGCTTCCTGGTCGAATGATGATACGGTGATCATTCGCCGTAAAGCGGGGTAGCGCGGGTGGCCGAGGTACGGTGTTTACTGGCGGATTCTATTTGTGGACCCGCTAGCGACTCTTAAGCCAGATCTCGATCTTCGAACAATATCAATGCCAAGAGCATTGCGGCCGAGCAGTAGAGCATGCTGTAGACGAGCGCCGTGCCCAAGTATTCCAGTGGCACCGTTGAAGAGCCGGCAATTGCGCCTTCAATTTCGTAGTGCTCGAGTACGGGCAATAGCACCGTGATCAGCCGGCCAATAAAGGCCACGAAAACATTCTCAGCGATGGCCGTCTTGGCGATCTGCGGTCCTAAATGTCCCAATACGTAGATAGAACCACAAATCACAAGGTTTGGCAGCATCGCCAGACGAGTTGAAATCGCCACACTTACCGAAGCCATGACAATCGCTTCCCAACAGGCCAAGACAAGACCTGGGACAATTCGCACGACCTCCCCATAGCAAAGTTGCCAATCAGGAACCGATTTCGAGGATTCGCGGGCATCGTAGACAACCTTGTAGGAGACGGTGACCAGGAAAATAATGCCCAGGATCACAAACATCAGCACGATGGGCCAGACAATTCCAAGGAATTTCCCCAGGATAAACTGTCGCCGGCCTACGGGCTTGGAGAGTACGGTCAGCGCGGTCCGACCTTCGATTTCTTCGGCAACCGACACACTGGCCGTCCAGAGCGCCGTCATGATCGCCAGCACTTTGATCGTGGTCATGCCCGAGGTAGTGAGCATTTTAATGTCTTCACCAAACGTATTGTAGGGAATGTAGATGAAGACGATCAGCGCAACCGCACCAATCAGCGTGAGGAGCAAGTAGAGAGGTTGCGAAACGGCCTCTTTGGCAGTAGCAGTGGCGATCACTGCGATACTGGGAGAGAGCCAAGGAATCAGAAAGTACAGCAGATATAATAGGACGACGCCGCTCGCAGCGATCACCAATTGATGTACTTCTGGCATCTCCACGTCGGTTAGAAAAGTGCCCCGCACGACCGTGGACAGTTCGCTTTCGTTAGTTAGATAAAGTGTTATGACATCTTCGTCGAAACCACGCGGCAGGTCGCTGACAGGGGTCCAGTGGTGCCGGCCATCTTCAACAATGAACAAGGGTTCGGCGAAGCCTTTGTCGGGCTCGACGTGAACGGCGATGTCCTGTTCCGTTTCGAACGTGTAGCTTTGGAGCTCGTCGGGGCGAAAGGCGACCGACACCGAGGCCTCGGTGCCCGGCTCGACCGTTTGCTCAAAGGAAACGGATCCCACGTGGGGCAAGCGCTGTAGGGAGGAAACCAAGCGGCCGACGGGCATCACCTGAATCGAGACCAGCGCGAGTACGGCTAGCGCCAGCAAGGTGTAGGAAATCGGCAGTAGCACGCCCTGTTTGACGGTCGAACCTATCGATCGTCCGGTACGAGGATGGATGAGCCAGCACCCGGCCCACCCGACCAACAGGACCAGGGCGCCCAGGGTAGTACCGACCGCTAGCAGCCAGATAGGTGTGAGCCAGACAGTTAGATTGGACATAGTCGGGGTGAATATCTTCAGATGCGGAGGGCCAACTCAATCAGTCAAAAAACGTGATGACCAAAAGACGTGGCACCAGCGATAAGTGGCAACTAATACATGGTGACAGAAAAAAAGTGACAACGAAGTCGGGCTGGGCGACCGGACTGCCGCTGGTCGCCCTGGGCGATTAAGGTTTTGCTACCATACTAAACTAATAACGGATAGTAAAGCTGGCAAACCCGTTGGGGGAATGGGATGGCAGGCAGCCTGTCGGTCGGGCGACCTTTGGGGCGTGAGCACAGCTATGGATCTGGCTTGCCTTTCGTTGGATCCAATCCATCTTTTGTGCCTTCTTATGGGGATCGAGTTGGGCTGTGGTGAGGCCCCGCGAGAATCTTTGCCTGGTAGGGCTGGTCCTTGCGAGTGGTACTATTGTTCTTCCCGGATCAAGAGCCATATTGACCCCTTTTGTCAGTTTGCCTACTCTTCGCCCGCCATGAATTTTTTATCACGCAAGCTTATGCTTCTTGCGGCGGTTGCGGTCAGCAATCTGCTGACGCCAACAGCGCGGGCGGAACCGAGTGACCAGGGTGGCTCTGTGCCAGATGTGGTCGTGCTCAAAAACGGAAATTTGCTCCGCGGCAAGGTGCTACGTCTGGATGACCACTATCGCGTGGAAGTGCCTGGCGGTGAATTGCTCGTTCGTATTGAGCAGGTGGAAATGATCTGCCAGAGTCTCGAAGAGGTTTACCAGAAGCGCCGGGCAAGTCGCGTGGTTTCGAGTGCTGATACGCATCTGGAGTTGGCTCGTTGGTGCATGCGTTTTGAATTGCACGCCCACGCGGGCAGGGAATTGGATGACGCCCGCGCGATCGATCCTGACCATCAGAGAATTCCGTTCATGGAGCGGCAACTTGCCCAATTGATTAAGCTGGCCGCCAGGGCCCAGCGATTGGCCGCTGTACCTGCGAAGGCAAATGCATCTCAAGAATGGGAGGGTGAGGTTGAACCCGCTCCGGCGGAAACCGGCGACCTGGAAAAAGCGCCAAAATGGGCGCGAGCGCTATTTGTTCGGCAGGTGCAGCCTGTCCTGGTCCAGTCGTGCGCAACCTCGGGCTGCCATCAGCCTGAGGCATCGGATGGCCTTTATCCGCTGGACCGTCTGGCAGTTGAAGGGGCGGGGCATCCCGAAGTCACTCTGAGGAATTTGTCAGCAACTCTTTCGCAAATCGATTGGGAAACACCCGAGCAGAGTCGATTACTCCAACAGGCGCTCTCCGCCCATGGCGGAGCAGATGGAAAGCAGTGGAGGACTTTGCCACCTCATAAATTGGCCCTTTTACAGATGTGGGTCGAACAAATGGCGCTGGCCCAGAAAAAGAGTGTCACCGAAGCGCTTGCCGTGGAACCCCGTGAGACCAAAACTTTGGAGTCGGTCCCCTCAGCAACCCGGCCGGTCGCTGAACCGATTCAGCTCACTGGGTACCAGCAGGGCGACCCATTTGATGCCCGCGCCTTCAACGACCGTTACGCTGCCGTCTCCGCATCCCCGTCCGCACCCGAGCCCCCTACGCTCAGAGATTCACATCTTCCTGCGGCTGCGGATCAGCCGGATCCGGCACGTTTAGATCCCTGGGGGCACCTAATTCCTCACCATCTGGCGATTCCTCCGGATTCAGGGGCGACAGTTCAGAGTCGTGAGTGATCGTCTTCTCAGAAATGGGATGCTCAATCGGCGTATAGCTGCGTGACACGCTTCCAGCGCGCGTCAGGGGGGGCGAGTAGGGGCCATCCAAGACTGGTGGCAGATAGTCGCAACAGCTGTCGCACATGTGGCATCCGCTGCAGGCGAGGCTGAGCAATAGCATACCGACCCGCGCGTAACGGGTTGTTCTAGCGGTGTAGATGATCGGAAAATTAGGGTTCACGACCTATAGACTCCATGGCGAAGGCCAGTTGGCCCGACGTCTGGCCCGTGGGTCATCGATTGGGCCATTCCACTGCGGAGATGACGAGTATAAGTGGGTGCCCCGAAGGGCGCCTTGAAAAGACAACCCTCAGTCCATCGACATTTCCCCACGCGTGCGGTGAGATAATTTTGCTTCTCTCACGGCTAGCATACTCTGAACTCGGTAGTTTGCAGGTGCACTCGGACGATGTGCCTCTAGCTAGCATTGCGGATCGCTAAGCTTGAGATTCCAGGCCCAGCGCTTCGCAGATGCGGGGATCGGCCAACGAATGGGCCACCAGGCTTGCGCCGTCATATTTATATTGAACGCGCTTGCCACTGGGCACGACAACCACATACGCGCCAGCGGCGACGGCGGCTCGGCAACCGATTTGGCTGTCTTCAAGTACCATCGTTTCCGCCGGCGAGACATGGTGCCGGGCGGCGGCTAGTTCATAGATATCTGGGGCAGGTTTCCCGTGGACAATGTCTGCGGAGGTTAGCACAAACGAAAAACGAGGGCCGAGTCCAAAACGGCCGAGCACCTGCGTGACGAAGTCGGGGCTACTGCTGGTGGCAATGCCTTTAGGAATGTCGGCTCCTTCCAGCGTGGCCAGCAGTGCCAGCAGTCCTGGCATGGGTGCGAGTTGGGTGGGTATAAGCTGGGCCATGATTTCCATTGATTCGGCGGCTAGCCCCTCGGCCGTATCGTCTAGCTGATGCCAATCGATCATGACTTGTAATGCCTCTAGCGATTTTCTTCCCATCATCTGATCGATTAGCGCATCAGATACTTCTTTGCCACGCCGCTTCAGGACTTCACTGCCCGTTTGTTGATAAAGGTCTTCGGTATTAAACATCAACCCATCCAGGTCGAAGACAACCGCCTGCAACCGGCGATCCAACGGAATTTTCAAAGAGTCATGCGTCATTTTTTTGTTGGTCCGATGGCTATCTCAGAGTGCCGATTCCTGTGTGTTGTAGATGGTGTAGTGGGCATTGATGTAGGCGACCGGCAGTTGAAGTGTAGGGAAATTCTCAGTGACCACGTAGTCAATATCGTACTTCTTGGCCAGCTTGCTGATGCGTTCGGTTCCTTGTGTGGCCAGCGATCGGAAGGCCAATCGCCGGCCCGTTTCGTCGGTATCATAATACACGTCGAAAAATTGCTCGCGCCACGCAAGCAGGGCAGTCGCATCCTGGGGCACGTCCTTCCAGGTGACTAAATCGGGTCGGTGGGCGTTCCAGTTGAATGATTGGGCCCTCCTGGGCACTAGAAAAAGTGATCCTGGAGGTGTGGCTGCTTGTGCCCAGGCACACGCGTCTTGCCACGATTTTGTGTCACGCATGCCCAGATCGGCAGGCGGCCGTGCATCGGTATAGCGCTGGCTACTGGTAGCCAGTAGCTGCCAGCCGGGGAGCACCACAGCCAAGAGCATCATTAGTGGCGCCCAGCGGGAACGTTGTGCCATGAGCAAATGGGTCAACCAGCCTACCGCCAGACAGACGGCCAGGGGCACCGCAATGTCCCCCAACCGGAACCAATAGTATTTGAGCACTCTTGCCGCCAAAACCGGTCGATCCCACGTGAGCGCATGCCAGACGAGTCCACTTGCGCTAAACATGGCACTCCATCCGGCGAAGCAGAGTATCCGTTCGAGATTTCGCGCGTGCGTCCCGTGGGCGGTGTGGCTAGCCATGTTGCGTCTGCACGAGAGCCACAGCAGCACCAGCGCGAGCAGTAGCCCTTCGTGGCGGATTGCCTTGCCAACCAATTCATCGTGCGGCAGTTTGAGTGGGGCCAGGTGATGTGGCAAGCGGTCAAAAACATAAATGGTATTGGCCTGAGCGATGCTATCGCTATCGACTCCGTGGGTCAGCAAGAGTGCTGGAATCAATCCGGGCAAGGCCAGCACTGCGCCCAGCAAGACCGGGGGCAGTATTTGCCGGAGCGGCGGCCGCTCCGCCGGCGATCGGGTTATCCAGACCAAGCTTGCGGCCACGAACGACCAGGCACCTACCAGGACGTGAAACGCGCTGGCTAATCCTAGCCATGGCCATACCGCTGGCCACTTTCGGTCGGCCAGGGCCGCCAATCCGAAAAACACAAATGCGTAAGCAAAACACTTTCCTTCCACGCCGCCCACCACCCATTCGCCGGCGAAGGTGGTGTGCTCCAGCATCGCTCCGAACATCATCGCGGTGAGTACCCCGCGCCAGCGGCCGGGGCAGACTCGGCTACTGAGTCGTTGCCAGGCAACCGCCAACAGTAGCCATGCCACGACGCGTCCGATCCACGCGACAGTGGTCAAGGAAAAATATCCAGTTAGCCAGCCGATGCACCAGTAAAAAACAGAATGGGCGTCGGCCGACTCGAGAAAGGGGTCACCGGCACACCAATCCGCTTCCCAGTAGTGCTTGGCTTTGGTGAGATAGTAGGTTTCGTTGACATGCGGTGCCGGCGCCCCACCAAAGACAAAAAAGATGGCAAAGATCAGGGCGATTTCGAGCCACTTGGACCGGTCCTCGGACCTGTTGCCAGAATCGCTTCCTGCGGCTGCCAGTTTTGCCATCACCCCTCCAGCCGCGGAAACTCATCTCGTAGCGCATGGTACAAGTCTTGAAATACGGGAAAGCTCGAATTGTAAGTGCGGCGCATCTTGGCATCGGGCCGGGTTTGCTGGGCGCTGCGGAGGGTGGCCCGGCAAGCTTCGTTGATGTTTTTGAAATTGCCCGCGCCCACAGCGGCAAGCAGCGCGACACCGTAGGCGGCCCCCTCATCCGCGGCCATGGCCGTGACCCGCTTGCCAAATACGTCGGCTAGCATCTGACGCCAGAACGGGTTTTTCGCACCGCCGCCCGAAGCACGTATTTCGCGGATAGGAACGTCCAATTCGCGCATAATCTCGTAGCTGTCGCGGAGCGCCATGGTGATGCCTTCCATGATCGCGCGCACGATGTGGCCCCTGGAGTGTTTGAGAGTGATTCCAATGAGGGCCCCGCGGGCATGCGGGTCGAGGTGTGGCGTGCGCTCGCCGGCCAGATAGGGTAGGAAGTGAAGCCCCTCGGCTCCGGCGGGAATACGTTGGGCTTCCGCTGTGATGGTGTCGTAGAGAGACCGGGTCGCACGCTTCGCTCCGGCCGTGCAGACTGCATCGTGAAACCACTGCAAAGCGCCTGCGGCGGTGAGCGTGACGCCCATCAAATGCCACTTGCCGCTAACGGCATGACAAAACGTATGCAGTCGGCCAGTCGGGTCAAACTGGGGTCGGTCGCTGTGCGCAAACACCACGCCAGAGGTTCCCAGCGATGTGGCCAGGAGTCCGCTCCGTACGATTCCCGTACCCACCGCGCCTGCCGCGCAGTCGCCAGCGCCGCCCACAACGCGACACGAGGTCGTCAGCCCCAATGTTTTGGCCACTTGCGTTGTTAGCGTGCCGGTCACCTCTGCCGATTCGAAGCAGCGCGGCAGCAGGTCTGGGTCAAGATCCAGTTTGCTGAGCAGCGGTTTAGACCACTTGCGTCTGACAACGTCCAGAAGTAGCGTGCCACTCGCGTCGCTTACCTCGGTGGCAAACTGACCGGTCAGCCGTCGTCGAATTTCATCCTTCGGCAAGAGTACTTTGGTCGTGCGATCGAAGTTGCGCGGTTCATGATTACGGAGCCAAAGGATTTTGGGTGCCGTAAAACCAGTGAGTGCCGGGTTGGCGACCATCTTGATCAGTCGCTTGCGCCCCCCAGCTCGCTGTTCGATTTCGCGACATTCGGCCTCGGTGCGCTGGTCGTTCCAAAGCAGGGCGGGGCGGACTATTTTTTGGTGTTTGTCCAAGAACACGCTGCCGTGCATCTGGCCCGAGAGACCGATTGCAGCAACGTCGGCCGGCTTAAGCCGCGCGGCTTTAGCGACGCGGCGCACAACGCGCACGGTCGCCCGCCACCAGTCTTCGGGATCTTGTTCACTCCACAAGGGTTTGGGGTGGTAACAGGGGTAGCCGGACGAGGCCTCCGCCAGGATATTTCCCAGAGAATTTATCGCCAGCGCCTTGGTGCCCGAGGTGCCAATGTCGATGCCAATACATACACTCATAGGTGGCTCGTCCTTTTGTCCACAGTCCTTGGGTCCACACATCCGCTGGCTGGCCGATTACGACCAGCGACCTTTCCAGCGGGCCATGCTGCCCGCGACGGCGGGGAGCAAGTATAATCCCATTTTTTCGTCTTATCGCAACTCAAAAACCGTCCAGGCGAGCGTACCCCTGACCATGAGATACGACTAGCGGCTGTGCGGGTCACAGGACATGGGTTATTGGCGATGGGGTCATCGGCTATGGAGTGCCCCCAATTGGCAAGTCTACCGGTAGGGCGTTGCTCTTTGGGTTGTGTCGAAGGGCCCCAACGAGTAGCCTCAGGGATTCGCTTGTTATCGTTTCGCCCCTCAAATGCCGGCGGTTTTGTATCGTCAGGCTTCAAAAAATTCCCATGATCCGTAGCGCGTCGGACGACCAGCGAATCGTGATCACAGGCGTCGGCCTGACAGCTCCCAATGGCGACAACCTAGCCGACTATCGGCAGGGTCTCCTGGAAGGACGCAGTGGCGTCGACACGTACCACGTCCGTTATGTGGGCGACACGCTTGCCGGTGAATGTCATTTCGACGAGCTGAAGCACCAAAAACGTAAAGACCTGCGGCGCGGAACGCGTGCCGGTAGCGTGGGCATCTATTGTGCCAACGAAACGGTGGCCGATTCGGGAATCGATTGGTCCACCATCGATACCTCGCGTGTTGGAGTGTATGTCGGGGTGACCGAGCATGGCAATGTCGAAACCGAAAATGAGATCAACGAGATCAAAGCCTTCGACTTCGACACCCGCGTGTGGTCGCATCATCATAATCCGCGCACTGTGGCCAATAACCCGGCTGGCGAGATTACGCTCAACATGGGGATTACTGGGCCGCACTACACGATTGGCGCCGCTTGTGCGGCCGGCAATGCGGGACTGATCCAAGGGGCGCAGATGCTGCGTCTGGACGAGTGCGACATGGCGATTGCGGGCGGAGTTTCCGAAAGCATTCGCACCTTTGGCATATTTGCCGGATTCGCCAGCCAAGGCGCGTTGGCCAATAATGCGAATCCAGCGCGAGCAAGCCGCCCCTTTGACCGCGATCGCAACGGAATTGTCGTCTCTGAAGGGGGGTGCTTATTTATGCTCGAACGTTTGAGCGATGCATCGCGCCGCGACGCAAATATCTATGGCGAGCTGGTGGGATATGCCATGACGAGCGATGCCAGCGACTTTGTCTTGCCCAATCCAGAGCAGCAGGCTCGCTGTATGCGGCTCGCGCTGGATCGCGCGGGCCTCTCAGCTGAAGATATCGATATTGTGAGCACCCACGCGACGGCTACGACCAGTGGTGACATTCAGGAATGCAAGGCGATTCGCCGGGTGTTTGGCAATTCCCGGGGCACACTTATTAATAACACCAAGAGCTACATCGGGCATGCGATGGGCGCCGCCGGCTCGCTGGAGCTGGCGGGCAACCTGCCGGCCTTCCACGATGGCGTGTGCCATCCTACGATTAACGTGGACAACCTTGATCCCGAGTGTGCGCTTACCGGATTGGTGATCAATGAGCCGCGAGAGAAAGAATCGGTCGAGACCATTCTCAACAATAGCTTTGGCATGCTGGGGATTAACTCGGCTGTGATTATTAGGAAATTTTAGCGAATGGCGATCGGCGATCAGCGATGCGGTGATGGTTCCAGGCATTGGCCGTCGATTGTCGCCGGGAAAAACCGCAAATCCAAAACCTCATCCCAGGAGTGACATCAGCATGACTGAAGGTGATATTCGAGAAGAAATACTAGACATTTTAGAGTCCATCGCTCCCGATGAGGACCTGACCCAAATTGACGACGGGGTCAACTTTCGCGATCAACTCGAGTTGGACAGCATGGACTTTCTTGACATCGTGATGGAACTCCGCAAGCGACATCGTATCCAGATTCCCGAAGACGATTACGTGCAGTTGGCCAGCATGAAATCTACCGTTACGTTTCTTGAGCCGCTGATGAAGGACATCGAGAGAGTGTGAGGAGGGCGCGAGCTAGCGCGCGACTTGGTCCAGTTCTTGCCTCAACAGTCGTGTCGCAGAGTTGGCTACACAATCTCCGCTACTGCGCATGCTCGCACCTTGAAAATGGCCCATGTACGATACTATCATCATTGGCGCGGGTATGTCGGGATTGGCAGCGGGGATTCGCTTGGCGTACTTCGAACAGCGGGTTTGCATCCTGGAACGCCATACGACCATTGGCGGGCTCAATTCTTTTTATCGCATGCGTGGCCGTGACTATGACGTGGGGCTGCATGCCCTTACCAATATTACGCCGCGAGGCACCAAGCGGGGACCGTTGGCCCGCTTGCTCAAGCAGTTGCGTCTGACTCGCGACGAACTGCAAATCGCGCCCCAACTTGGTTCCGAAGTGGTTTTTCCCGGCGTGCGGCTGCGCTTTAGCAACGATTTTGAGTTGCTTCGCGCTGAAATTGCACGTGAGTTTCCGCAGCAAATCGATAATTTTGAGCGTGTGGTGAGTGAGATCGTGGAGTATGACGATCTGGACGAGTCGCACCAGGCGGTTTCCGCTCGGCAGAAGCTGGGCGAAATTATTTCCGAGCCACTGCTGATCGAAATGTTTTTTTGCCCTCTCATGTTTTACGGGTCGGCCCGAGAGCACGACATGGATTGGGGCCAATTTTCGATAATGTTTCGCAGTATTTTTATGGAGGGCTTGGGCCGACCGTATGCCGGCGTGCGGCTGATTCTGAAGCATTTGGTGCGAAAATTTCGTGGGTTGGGCGGCGAACTCAAGCTCCGTTCGGGAGTCGAGCGGCTTGCCGTGGAGGGGGGCCGGGTTTGCGGCGTTGTTTTGGACAGTGGCGAAGAGCTTAGGGCAGACCGCGTGCTCTCGTCGGCGGGCTGGCTGGAAACGATGCGGATGTGCGACGACGGCCAGCCGGTGTCGCATCGCGGAGCTGGGCAGCTCAGCTTTTGTGAAACGATCGCCACGCTGGACGTGCAGCCGGAGAAAATAGGCCATCGCAGCACGATCACGTTTTTTAACGACTCCAAGAAATTTTCCTGGAAAAAGCCTGACGAGCCTTGTGACGTTCATAGTGGCGTGATCTGTAGCCCAAATAATTTTGATTACGGCGGTCAGCGACTCGAAGAGGGTACGATGCGGATTACAGCGCTGGCAAATTTCGACTATTGGAACGACCTTTCAGAGTACGACTACGAGATGGAGAAACTCCGCTGGTACGACCGCATCACCGACTCGGGCGTACGCTTCGTTCCCGACTATCGCCATCGCGTGATCGATACTGACATGTTTACACCTGCCACCGTTGTCCGTTTTACCGGCCACGAAGGCGGAGCCATTTACGGTACGCCCGAAAAGCAGTTTGATGGCCGCACACACTTGGATAATCTGTTTGTCTGCGGCACCGATCAGGGTTTTGTGGGCATCGTCGGTAGCATTGTCAGTGGGATTAGCATGGCAAATAGGCATTGCCTCAAGGGTTAGTTAGGGCGAGAAATAAGGGCCCAGTCGATGCTTATGGATCGAGTTGCTAAAATGAAATCTGGGCACCGGCTCGTCCCCTGCCTCTGAACCCCTTACTCCCAGCACCTAAACCCTGGTTTCTCTCCCCTCCCCCATGCCCAAAGACTTTCTCAAGCATGCCAAAGACGAATACGACGTGGTCGTCATCGGCAGCGGCCTGGGCGGATTGACGGCCGCCAATATGCTGGCTCGCAGTGGATACCGCGTGCTGCTTTTGGAGCAGCATTACAAGCTGGGTGGCATGGCCACTTGGTTCAAGCGTCCCGGCGGCCATATTTTCGACATCTCCCTACATGGTTTTCCTTATGGGATGTTGAAAAGCTGTCGCCGCTACTGGACGCAAGAGATTGCCGACTCGATTGTGCAATTGAAAAACATCCGGTTTGACAATCCGATGTTTTCATTGACCACGACCTTCAACCGCCACGATTTTACCAAGCTATTGACGGACAAGTTTAATGTGGCGGCGGAGGCAGTTGAAGGTTTTTTTGACAAAGCGCGCAAGATGGATTTTCAGGATGACCAGCAGTTGACCACGCGACAGCTCTTCGACGAATTTTTTCCCGGTCGCGAAGATGTCATCCGCCTCTTAATGGAACCGATTACCTATGCCAATGGCAGCACGCTCGAAGACCCGGCCATCAGCTACGGGATCGTTTTTTCGAACTTCATGTCCAAGGGAGTATTTACCTTTCAAGGTGGAACGGATCGTTTGATCCAGTTGATGGAGGCCGAGATAAATCGCAGTGGTGTTGATGTTGGCATTCGCTGCGACGTAAAAAAAATCAATTGCGATGGCGGCCGCGTTCGCTCGGTGGAGGTGGGTGGCCGCAAGATTAAAACCCGAGCGGTGGTGTCCAATGCCAATCTCAAGCACACCATTTTAAACCTGGTGGGCGAAGAATATTTTGATCGACAGTTTGTCGAGGAGGCCCGCGCGGTGCGGCTCAATAATTCGAGCACACAAGTTTATATGGCGCTCAAGCCGGATGAGAGGATCGAAGAGTCAACGGGCGATCTGCTGTTTAGTTCCACAGCCCCTACGTTTCGGACCGAGTCGCTGCTCAGTCGTGACATCACGAGCCGGACCTATTCGTTTTACTACCCTCGCACACGTCCGGCAGGGCGGCCCCGCTCGCTGATCGTATCCAGTACGAATGCCAACTACGCAGATTGGGCTAGTCTGTCAGAGCGAGAGTACGAGGCAAGTAAGCAGGATTTAATAGAAACCACTCTCGATGCGCTCGACAAATATGTGCCCAACGTTCGAGCACGTATTGACCATATCGAGGCTTCGACCCCCCGCACATTTGAGCACTACACGCAGCATGTTGCTGGGGCCAGTTTTGGCACGAAGTTTGAAGGTTTGCAGGTGAGCTTTGACATCCCCAAACAAATCGAGGGCCTCTATCACGCTGGCAGCGTCGGGATTATCATGTCCGGTTGGTTGGGCGCAATGAATTACGGCCGTATGGTTGCCAGCGATGTCGACAACCTGCTGGCCGCCGCACCTGCCCACGCCACCACCAAAGCAGTCACCTAATTCGTGTAGGTTGGTTGGTGAGGGTGGCAGCTATTGGTTGTTCGACATGCGTAGATCCGGCGATCGGTCATGACCTTATCCGCTATTAAAGCCGCCATACCCCATCGTGAACCGTTTCTATTGATCGATGAGATTGTCGAGCAAGGGGCCGAGCGAATCGTCTGTAGCAAGACGTTCTCCGGCGATGAGTTTTGGTATCAAGGGCATTATCCCGACTTTCCGCTGACGCCAGGTGTGCTCTTGTGCGAAGCTGCGATGCAGGCGGGGGCGGTGATGTTGTCACCACATGTTGCGCACGAGCCTGGAGTAGTGCCAGTCGCCACCCGGGCCAACAATGTGCAGTTCAAGAAAATGGTGCGGCCTGGCGACACTATTCAGATCGAAGTTGAGCTGACAGAGCGGCTCGCAAAGGCTTTTTTTATGAGGGCGAAGATAACCGTGGAGGGCAAAGTCGCCCTGCGTTTTGATTTTGCGTGTACCCTGACGGCGGCGAAAACGGTCCAAAAACGCTAGGTCCGAGCAGCAACCCTCAACCACCTATCCGGAAAAATGCCTGCTGATTTCCTACAACTTGCCGGCCAGCGGGTCCTGCTTTTTGGTGTGGCCAACCGCAAGAGCGTGGCTTACCACGTTGGTCAGGCCCTGATCGAGGCGGACGCAGAAGTTGTGTATGTTGTCCGCAGTCCCGAGCGGAGGGAAACGGTCGCCCAGTTGCTAGAGCCGGCTGATATTTTGGTCTGCGATGTGGAGCATCAGGGCGAGATTGACCGTTTGGCTGGGGAATTGCAAGGCCGTTATGATGGCTTTCAGGGCTTGGTCCATTCGATCGCCTTCGGTGACTACTCCGGTGGCTTGCGTCCATTTCATGAGACGAGCAAGGAGCAAATGCTGAAGGCATTTGATATCTCGTGTTATTCACTGGTTGCTCTGGCCAACGCACTGAAGGATCAGTTGGCTCGCGACGCGTCAGTAGTTACTGTTTCGATTTCGACGACGCGCATGGCCAGCGAGAGTTATGGCTTCATGGGTCCCGTGAAAGCCGCCCTCGACTCTAGCCTAGCTTTTCTGGCGAAGTCGTTTAGCAAGTTTTCGGAGGTTCGCTTTAATGCTGTTGCTCCGGGGCTTCTGAAGACATCTGCCTCGGCGGGAATTCCCGGGTATGTTGATTCGTATCTATTCGCCGAACAGGTGACACTCCGTCGACGGGCCGTTCAAACTGCGGAGGTGGCCGCAGCGGTTGCCTTCCTTTTGAGTCCCCGCTCGAGCGGAGTCAATGCCCAGCGGCTCGTGATCGATGCCGGAATGGAGGTCAACTACTTCGATCAGGAAATCGTGCAGAATTTCTTACATGGTGGGCAGGATTCTGCTCGATCTTCCTAGGGGACAAGATTCTCGGGGATCTTGGGTTGACTAAGGTTTCCCACTGGGTTTCAACGGATCTTTGCGCCGCTAATGAACGACTCCCCGATTGATTTTTTATGAGAGGCACCGTTTTAGTCAGCGGCGGCACGGGGCCATTTGCCGTGCAAAGATTATTAGGCCCTGTTTCCATGCCAGCTTTTGGACGGCGAGACAGGGGGAACTCAGCACGGCTTGATAGTTTTAGAGACGGTTGTGGTGACTAGTTGGGTGGTGGCCGGCTTAACTTGGCCGAGCTGGCGCTAATCTCCGGAATGCAGGCATTTCTCGCGGTCGGACACCATAATTCTGGTAGCTAGGAGTCCAAGATGCTATTATGGAAGGGAGAGACGAGTTCTAAGGTGCCGACCGATTTTTTGAGGGTATTCGGTGGCCAGCAGACTCTAGGGGCAGCAGAGAATACTGGTCTCGCTCCCCAGGCTCTGTCGTCGCCTCGTATTGGGCCATCTGGCTATGGGGCTGATGGGGTGTGTATCGTGCCCATTGGGCCCTGGCAAGGTGGCCCCGTTCCATGGCAGCCGGTCGGCCGCTCGTCGTCCAAGCCTTGATGTTTCGTCCCAGAATCTCTAGCTAAATAGATTGATCCCGACACGTCATGTCAAAAGCAACAACTCAAAGTTTTCTGGACCTAGTGAAACGCAGCCAGTTGGTTGAAGAGGACGAACTATCCAAGTTCCAGAAGAACTACCAGCAGCGTCACGGCGAGTTGCCCGAACGGCAGGAGGCACTTGCTGCGGCACTTGTCGAGGACAGCCTGATAACCCAGTGGCAGGCGAGTAAGCTTCTGGCGGGGAAGCACAGGGGTTTTATTCTTGGAAAATACAAATTGCTTGGCGAGATTGGCAAGGGGGGCATGAGTACGGTCTACTTGGCTGAGCACATATTGATGCGGGCGCCGCGTGCAATCAAGGTATTGCCGCGCAATCGGGTTGAAGACCCGGCCTATCTCGAGCGATTTCGAATTGAAGCGCGTGCCGCCGCCAAGTTAGATGACATGAATATTGTGCGGGCCTACGACATCGACCAGGAAGGGGATACTCACTTTTTGGTCATGGAATTTGTGCCGGGCCAAGACTTGCATTTGCTGGTTAAGGAGCAAGGCCCGCTTGATTTTTATGCCGCTGCCGACTACATCGCCCAGGCTGCGCGGGGCCTAGTCCATGCCCACGAAATGGGATTGATACATCGCGACATCAAACCTGCAAACTGTCTGCTGGATGATCAAAAAGTCGTCAAACTGCTCGACATGGGATTGGCGCGCATTACCGATGATGAAGCCTCACTGACGCTCGAAAACAGCGAGAATGTGCTGGGTACGGCCGACTACCTCGCGCCCGAACAAGCGCTAAAAAGTCATGATGCCGATGCTAGGTCTGATATCTATAGTCTGGGTTGTACGCTCTATTTTCTGTTGACCGGACATCCGCCCTTTCCGCAGGGATCGATTTCTCAGCGATTGATGAAGCATCAGACCGAGTCTCCGCCAAGCATTCTTCAGGAGCGGCCCGATGTGCCGCCCGCTTTGTTGCACATTTGCGGAAAAATGATGGCCAAGTCGCCTGCCGACCGTTATCCAACTGCCCAAGATGTCGTGGATCGATTGACCGACTGGCTTGAGGATCACGGCCGAGAAGTAGGCGGTAGCGGCAAAGATTCGGGTCCCGGTTCAGGAATGGGTAGCAACGTTTATCGCCGATTTGCCGAATCCATCGGAGGAGGTGGTACTCGACTGGACGATGGCTCTAACCAGGGGGCGAACAAGGATGCTGCGGTAGCCGCAGGCGAAAAATTTGAAGAGGAAGAAGATATTGGCCTGGCACCGCTGGAGGAAGAAGCAGTTTCCGATGAAGAGTCGGTGGAGATTGGCGATCTGGCAAGTTCGACGGACAATCTGGCACCTGCGATACAGGACACGGTCGCAGATGGCCCGCAAAAGTCATTGATTGAAGAAACGCTAGAAAGGCAGCAGGCCGAGCAGCAAGTGGCGGCCCGGTTTCGGTCGCTGCCGGGCGAAATCAATCCCTTGCGCCCACCGGGTTACATGGGGCCTAGCTACGGTCCCTCTCCCTGGCTGTATGTGGGGATCGGTGCAGCGCTACTCGTCGTGATAGGAGTGATTTTGGTGGTGGCCCTGAGTGGAAGTGGATGACGTGTCGTAGTAGTTTCCATGATGAGGCTTGGACTCGACGGGTTGCTTGTGACGGGGTTCCCGACAGGGTGTTTCTGATAGGAGCCGACAGCGGGGCTTCTCATGCCGGATCGGTAGTGTCAACGGGGCCTCTTTCAAGTTGACCGAGCACGCGGCTTTCTTGCCAGTGCACACCGATCATCAGGCAGTTAATTCCCGATCCGATTCCCATCATCGCTACCCGATCGTTGGAGCATATGTGCGTGTTTTCCAGCGCCAGCGCCATCGTCAACGGTAGCGCTGCCGCTCCCGTATTGCCAAGGGTTTCGAGTGTTGTGTAGTCCATGATCGGATCAAGGGCCAGCTTTTCGAAAAGCATTTTGCGTTGGGCGACGCCTACTTGGTGGCACACCGTTTTGTCGATTTCCTCCGGTCGCCAACCTGTTTCCGATAGGAAATGCACAAAGGTCTCGGCGCCCGTGGCAACGCCTTCGTGCATCAGTCGCTGGCTGTCGGTGTGCATGAAGCTCTCGAGTCCCTCGCTGTGGCAGAGGTGGTGGTGCTCGGTGTGGGCCCGATATCCGGCAGCAGAAACCTGGTTGCGTGTTTGACTCAGTTGCTCATCACAGAGCAATACCGCAGCGCTACCCGAGCCAATGGTGAGCGAAGCGATGAGGTGCTTAATGCTCTGCCGCGTGAGGCTCAGATCGGTATTGAGCCGTGCAATAGTGCTATCAACTAGGTGCCGGCCACACTCGGTACCGACAACCAATCCCGCGCGAATCTGCCCCAGTTCAATCATATTGGCGATTTGAACCATGCCCGTCAGAAGGCCCAGACAGGCGTTGGATACGTCGTAGATTTGGCAGTCGGTTGTAAGGCTCAAGTTGTGATGGACGCTGCAGGCAGTGGCCGGTTCGAGGAAATCGCGGCAAACCGAACCGTGAATCAGTGCCCCGATATGCTGCCGATCGATGCCACTGGCAACAATGGCTTTCTCGCCACTCACAGTGCTGATCGAACCGGGAGATGTCGCGGGAGGGAAAAAACGCCGCTCACGAATGCCGGTCATTAATTCCAAGCGGCCATGAGGCAATTGCAGACGCTCATAGACGGGCGAGAGGCGCCGCTCCAAGGCGTCGGTGGTAACGACCTCGTCCGGCAGGGTATAACCGAAGGATTCAAGGTAAACTTTACGATAACGCATGGAAGAAAACAGCTAGTATTTGTCAGCCGATTGCCGTAGCCAGGTGGAGTGATGTCTTCAAAATACAGGGCGGATTGGATGCCGTAAACCGGTGCAGCAAATGATCAATGATGAAATGACCAGTGACCGTTGGGGCCGCTCCACGAAGAGTTGGAATTGGCTGGCAGTCGTTTTTGCGATGGTGCTGCCAAGTTTGGTAACGTTGGCCTATTTCGTCTGGGCGAAGGGATTGGCGGCGGGCGCGCAGCAGGCAACTTACTCGATCGCCAAGGCAGTGCAATTTGCCTTTCCCCTGTTCTGGATGGCGCTGGTGCAGCGGCAACGTTTGCGATTTAATCTGTTCTCTTCCCGTGGCGTTGCGCTGGGAGTCGGCTTTGGGCTGATCGTCTTTTTCGCGGGAGTAGTCCTCTATCACACTTGGCTGAAGACGAGCGAGTTTTTTCTGCTGGGCCAGCAGCCCATCCGCGACAAAGTCGCCGAGCTGGGGATAAACCAGCCTTGGCAGTTTATCGCCCTGGGGGTGTTCTATAGCCTTTGCCATTCGTTGCTTGAGGAATACTATTGGCGCTGGTTCGTATTTGCCCAACTCAAGTCGCTGTTATCGTGCTGGCCGGCCGCCACGATTTCGGCGCTTGGATTCATGGCCCATCACGTGATCGTCCTCGGCACCTACTTCGGTTTTTTTTCGCTTTCAACTTGGCTGTTTTCTTTAGCGGTCGCCTGTGGCGGCTTCTTTTGGGCATGGCTGTACCATCGAAGTGAATCGCTGCTGGCACCTTGGTTGAGTCATCTGCTGATCGACGCAGCGATTTTTACCATCGGGTACCATATGTTGATGTGAGTTGCCAGATTGGGGAAGTGATGAAGCCATTGTGCAAAAACTGACCAACCGGAAGACCATCGGCAATCTCACAATGATATTGTGCCAACACCAGTCCGTTTGACCCAAAATGTGCGATCGGCTTGCCATTTTTTTCAGATGGGTTAATTTCCCGACTGACTTGCATTACCCACCGGCTGCGTGACACGGCCACACCATTCCTAGGAGTCTATTGAGGCTAGAGCGATACGGAAATCGATCTGACGGTCTTCATTTTAGTGGGTTATGTAGTGCCCCCTTTGGCCGTCCCCTTTGGCTTCCCCCCCTGCGCAAGTCCCAGTTGGTAAGTCCCCCAGTGTGTCCTGGAGTTTGTTTCCAGGTAGCTCTCCCTCGAAGCGGGAGCAGGGGTGGCCAACTGCCGCCTTGGTTTTCTGCGTAAGAGTCTTGGATCTCAGCATGAGCGTGTTGGATCTTTTAATTGCGCACTTGAAAACGTTTGCAGTAGTCGGGGGTGCTGGTCCGAGTTGGAGGGGGCCGTCGGTTTCGCCTTGTATCTATTCCTCTGGCAGCGACACTCTGAAGGGAGTCATTGATGACGCGATCAAACGCGTCCGAAAGGGAGTGCGAAACGATGACGAAGCCACTAATTGGGATTAATGCAGACTTTCGATCAGCTCAGGGCGATAGCCCGGCGTACACGTTTGTCACAGCGAATTACTACGATGCGGTTCTCGAGGCAGGTGGCGTTCCGATTATCATCCCACCGTTTCAAACGGAAGAAGACATCGACGAGGTTCTCGACCGTTTGGCTGGTGTGGTGCTTGTGGGCGGAGCCGATTTGGATCCCCGCCGCGACGGCTGGATGCTGCACGCAACGGTGCGTCTGCAAGAATCGCGGCGCGAGGCTTTCGACCGATGCATGGCACGTAAAATTTCTGAAAGACGTCTGCCTGTATTTGGTATTGGAGCGGGAATGCAGTTGCTCAACCTAACCCAAGGGGGCAATTTGTTTCTGCATATTCCGGAAGATCTTCCCGAGGCACTGCCGCACAAGGATCCACTCGATCCTGCCCATCGCCACACGTTGGAGATTGCATCCGGATCGCTCATGGATCGCGTTTACGGAGACGGCGAGTTGCGCGTAAATAGCATGCACCACATGGCCATTGATGAGGTCGCCCCGGGCTTTGCGGTTACTGCCCGTTGCCCCGATGGAGTGGTTGAAGCCATTGAAAGCACTATGTCGGATTGGTTTGCGATGGGGACCCAATTTCATCCGGAAGCCGATACCGCTTCGGCGCTGGACGCAAGAATATTTGAAGAGTTCCTTCTAGGTGTCGCTGAGTCGAGCCACTCCATGAGCCTAGTGGCGTGAGTCGTTTATTTTGTAGCAGCAAGGGGTTTCCCTCGTAGGAAACGCAGCGAGATCCAGAGGCCTAGCACCGGCATAAAAAGCGGGTGCTAGGCCTTAGGTTGGGATGCTCGTTGCACGGTCGACTTAAACCCAGAAAAGCTGTTTGCCTTGCAGCTACCGCACTTTTCGGCCTCTCGCGACGAGGTTGATGAAATCTCCGGGCTAGGATTGCGTCACCTCACGCGCGAAGCAACTAGCAATTTCAGCCGACAGCGTCGCCATCCAAGCATGATGCTAGAACCCATTTCAAAATCCCCAGAAGGCGTGAAAGTTTACGAGAAGTTGCCCCAACAACCGGGTTTTGAACCTATTTCTAGTTGTTCGAATGGAGTTTTGATGCATTGTCCACCCGGTTCTCCACCATTGATCGTCCCCCAGGCACGGTAAACAGCGTCAGAGGTCGATTCCGGGACAAACTCGACGTGGCCGTCGCCAAAGACAAACTGAACCCCGCCGGGGTGGCTACTGTGGGCTCCCCAGACATTCGCATAATCATTGCGGTCGTAGAACGAGCCATCTGCTTTACGCGCATTGGGCGGAATCGCCATAGTCATACCCTGGCAGCTAAAAGCCCACTGCGACCATTGGGTCCTTTCCGGCAGGATTTCTCCCATCATCACTGTGTTGCTCAGGCCGTCCTCCACCATGGCAAAAGTTAGCTTACCGCAGAAGTGATAGTCGGAGCGATAGAAGAACCCCTGGCCGTTGTCGGTGCTATCCCCGTTGCAGTTGGGGTCAAAATAGGGGTAGTCGGTGGCGAGTTCCCACCCGCCATCCTCATGATTCGAGTAGAGGTGGCCATGCCCGGCGCCGCCAACCCCGACGTAGTTTGTAATCGCACCCTCGTCGAAGACGTCAGGATTGTAGGAGCATACGTAATCGTGTGTTCGCGGCGAACCATCGGAGGCGCAAAAGAATGCTGGAACTTCCAGGCTCGACAGGGTGCGGAAGCCGGGGTGATGGGGTCCCGGGTTTTCAGCGACTTCGCCGCGTTCGTAGGCGCTTTGCATCTCCAAATACGGCAAGAGCTTGGGCAAGTGGCCGTAACTCTGGTTCCACTTCGACTGCGGCAGGAAACCCTGGGTATCATGGTGCTGGTGGATGGCCAGCCCGATCTGCTTAAGATTGTTGGTGCAACTTGCGCGTCTGGCCGCTTCGCGGGCCGCCTGCACGACGGGAAGCAGCATTGCGACTAACACGCCGATGATCGCGATCACCACCAGCAATTCAACAAGGGTGAACGCAGACCGTCCGAGGAGCGGTCGCAACCAAGATTGAAAGTTGGGAAACGTATAACCACCTTTCGACGAGCCCTACCTTTAGGTGCAGATGGGAGGCTTTGCATTGTAGGCTAAGCTAGAAGTCCTGTGCACTTTGTCTACCATGTAGCCGCGCCTAACGCGTGGGCCGGAATTCGGCTACCACACCGCTGGAGCAGGTTTGCAGACCCGGATTGGCTCCTGTATCACTTTGGATTATCAGTGCTCCGTCGTCGGCAATACCCAGGCAGGTTCCAGTTATTTCCGCTGGAGATGTTTTGACCCGCAGCCATTGTCCCGTGAGGAGTGAGTAGGTCCGCCATAGTTTGGGAAGAGCCGGATCGCCCGAGGTCAGCATTTCCAGACACGTGTCCATTTGCGTAAGCCAATCGACCAGAATGTTTACCCGATCCAAGTGCTGGCCCGCCACCTCGATCATGCTGATCGCATGCCGACGGATCGCGGGCGGCGCGACGCTGATCGGGTTGTTGACATTGAGGCCCACGCCGATCACCAGCCGCGGTGGCCGGCGGGCTGGCGACTCGATCAAAATGCCGCCGACCTTGCGCTGATTCAGAAAAACGTCGTTAGGCCATTTGAATCTTAGCTCGGCCTGTGGCACGTAGGGTTCCAGCGCCCGGCAAATTGCGACCGCTGCTGCTAGCGAGACCTGAGGAATCTGCGCGTTGCCGATAGGCAACTCACCGAGCAGTACCGAGAATGTCAGTGCCCCCTCTGCAGACCACCAGGTATTGCCACTGCGGCCGCGGCCGCGACGCTGGTGGTCGGCAAAAAACAGCTCGGACAGGTTGGTGGTGGTCGACCGTGCGTGTTGTAGCGCTACTGAGTTGGTGGAATCAACCTCTGGCAAGAAATGAACCCGGTCCATCCACGTTTCGTCGACCACACGGGAGAGATCGCGCCGGGTTGCCGCACTGCCATTCATGGTGCAACCAGTCCGTTGCCTTTCTTTGTGGCAAGTTGTTCGCTACGAATCCATTTGGCGGACCTGCAAGTCGGTACGCAGCAGCGCCGCCGGGATGCGCTGGACCACTCCCTGTCTGTCGATACAGGCAACCGTACTAAGTCCTTCCGCCAATAAGACTTCCTCTCTGAATACTTCGTAGCGATGGTTGAGCCGCGCGGGCGTGGCACGCTCCAGCGTTGTGACCATCCGTAGCGTGTCGCCAAAGTGCGCGGGGAGTATGTAACGACAACTGATGCTATGGACGACCAGGAAATATCCTTCTCGCTCAAAGTCGGCATAGTCGTAGCCGACCGACTTCAGCATATGGACCCGAGCCAATTCGAAATACTGAAAGTAGTTCGAATGGTGAACGACACCCTGGCCATCTGTCTCGTAGTAGCGGACTTCAATTTCGAATTCGTGCTGCATGCGTCGCCGATGGTTGGGGTAGGGCCAAAGCCGGTGCGGTTCGCCTATCCTAGTCGATCGGTCCTGGCTGGCCTAGCGGGCTGCAGTGGGACTAGGGGCGGCGGCCAATCGGATTGGGCATTCCATAGTTGCTGGTCTGCGCTGGGCTCTTTATGAGCCGGGCGAGTGCCTACTTATGGTTCCGCTTGACGTCTGAAAATCCCCGCGCCGAACTGAGTGCCGCTGACCGCAAGACCCGGGAATATCGGCTAGATTGTTGAATGGACTCGTGAACGGCAGGTCGTATTAGATTGCAAGGACGAATCAATAACCCTATACTAGTCCGTGGTTTACGTTGTGAACTGATGAGCGTTGTAGGGAGTTAAGGTCATGCATTCTGAAGGCCATTCGGGCAGCGAGGGTTCGGGAATCGACTTCGCGACGATGCGCGGTCGTGACTATCCTTCGATTCGTCAATTTACGGTGTTTCTGGAAAACCGGGTAGGACAACTCTTGGAGGTCGTCCGCCGGTTCGAAGGGAGCAACGTGCGAATCGTGGCCCTGACGATATCGGACTCCGCCGAATGCGCCGTTGTCCGCTTTCTCCTTAGCGATCCAGAACAAGGCCGCGAGGTGTTGGAGCGTGCCGGTCTGGCGATCGTCGAGTCCGACCTAATTGGCGTTGAATTGCCAGACAGCCCGCAACCCTTACTCCAGGTTTGTACGGCACTGCTGCAGGCGGAAATCAACATCTCGCAGGTTTACCCGCTCTTGGCGCGCCCAAACGGCAATCCGGCCGTGGCTTTGATGGTCGACAACATTGAAATGGCATTAGATACTTTGGCGGACAAGGGGTTTCGCTCTGTTCATGAGGATGATCTCAAGGATTGGGACTAGAGTTCACCATCATGCCAATATCAGTCACTTGTCCCGGATGCCACACCCGTTTTTCAGTCGGTGATCAACATGGCGGAAAAACAGGTGCTTGCCCCAAGTGCAAAGGCCCCATCGAAATTCCCAAAGCGGGCGACGAAGTTGTCATTCACGCACCGGAACTGGAAGCGGGGGCTAAGGACGCGCGGGGGCGATCGGTACTTAAGCCAATCAAACGCAAGGAGGCCACTCTTAGCGTAAACGTGACGGTCGCCGTGGTATGCATTGGCATTCTGGCCCTGGCGGTTGCCTGGTTGTTCGGACGAAGTGACCTTGGAGACGCTCGTATCTATGCTTTGGCGGGCGGGGCCGCATTGCTTGGACCGCTACTGGCCTATGCGGGCTACACGTTTCTGCGGGACGATGAATTAGGTGTTTATCAAGGGACGACCGTGCTGGTTCGCTCCCTCGCCTGCGGTCTGGTGTACGCACTTTTGTGGGGTATTTACTGGTACCTGGGATCGCAACTTTTTGCGAATTACGCAGAAGGATTAAATACGCTTCAGATTATTGCCTTGGGACTATTTGTGCTGGGCGTCGGCACATTTGCCGCGCTGGTCTGCTTCGACCTGGAAGTTGGCACCGCATTTTTCCACTGTGCGTTGTACTTTCTCATCACTGTTGGTCTCCGCTTTGTCATGAATTTACCTTTGGTTCCAGGAATGTGACTACAGCCGACCAAATCACGTAGTTTCAATGCGAACCATTCCTGAAATTGCCGCGTTGCGTAGCCGTTGCGGAGTGTTGCGCATTCCCCCCGAACTTGACGTACCGGTGACACCCAGGGTCAGAAATCTGATTGACACACCGGCGTTCCGGCGATTGGCTCAGATCAGCCAACTTGGGCTGGTAAGCCTTGTGTACCCTGCGGCCAACCATACGCGTTTTGAACACTCGCTTGGCGTCTACCGGATGGCGCTGTTGTTTCTGGATCGTCTGGCAGAGGATTCTCGCTTTGCGGCAGTGGTCGAGCCTCGCGACGCCGAGCATTTCCTGGTTGCGGCTTTGCTGCACGACGTAGGCCATTGGCCTTTTTGTCATCCGCTGGAAGATATGGCGCTGCCGGGATTGCCGCGGCACGAGGAATTTGCTCGGCGCTTTTTGCAGGAAGGCGAAATCGCCGAGGTGCTGGTGCGTGAATGGAAAATCGATCCAGACGAAGTCTTGGCCATGCTGACTGGCAAGGGGAAAGGGCCGACTGGAAAGATTTTGCAGAGTTTGCTCTCGGGTCCCATTGATGTCGATAAGATGGACTACCTGATGCGCGACAGTCTTCATGCAGGCGTTCCCTATGGCAGAAATTTTGACCAAGCCCGCCTGATTCAGAGCCTTTGTCTCGACGAGCATGCCCATCGATTGGCGATCTCGGAAAAGGGCAAGACCGCAGCAGAGATGATGGTATTTGCCCGCTACGTCATGTTTAGCGAGGTCTATTGGCATCACGCGGTCCGCTCTGCCACGGCGATGTTCCAACGGGCCTTTGTGCTGCTCCACGACCGACTTGAACCCCAATCTTTGTTTGCATTGACCGAGCGGCCCTTCATCGATCAGATGCTGGCCAGTGCCGGCGAGGGGCCGGCTTACGAATTGCTCGACGGTCTGTTTGGCCCTTCCCGGCGACTCTACAAAAGGGTTGCCGGGTACAGCTTGTTCCAAGAGCCCGAGCTCTACCAGCGACTTGCGCGCAAGCCGTTTACGTGGTTAGTCCGATGTGCCACCAATGTTGCGCAGCTTGCCGCCAGTGCCCTGGGACGGAAGGTTGCCCCGCACGAGGTTTTGTTCGATGCCCCGCCCGTCAAACTGGAGGTGCAGTTCCAAATCGGCGTCCATTTTGCAAAGGAGGATTGCTACCGCCCGCTCGGAGAGATTTCTCCTGTGGTCGAAACGCTTGCCCGGCGACAATTCGACGACTATGTAAAACGGGTCCGCATCTTCGCGCATCCGCGCATCGCTGCAGACATTGCCGCACTCGACGACCTTCCGGCTTTGGTTACTGAGGCCACTAAGTCGACAGCAAATTGCTGACCGGTCACGTTCAATGAGGCTCAAAAGCGAATCAACCGAGACGTCAATGTAGTTTAGTCGCAGCAATAGCGACGATAGGACTACCCAGACGAAAGAAGCATTTCTGTGGCTGGGCACACCGAAGCGCGCCTAAGCCAGCCGGTCTAAGGGGGAAAGTCAAGAAAAAAACGGGCCATTATAAACTGGAGAAGCTGCGGGCAATTTACCGATGAACTATTTCGGACAGAACCAAGGTTTTTGTCCGGGCGCGCATTGGACGCGTGTCGCATTCATCCTCGAAGTGGAGTACCGAAGCAGCTGACGCTTGATGCTCCCGGCCCAATGAAGACCGCAGCGCTGGTGCGCTGTGTGCAATGCACATGATGTCCAAATCTCCCCACTACTTGCTTTTTGCCGAAGCAAGCCGTAATCGTCGTACATGCCAAACCTGGCGGTTTGTACTCCAGGATCTTGATACGCAGCGCCGTTTTTCGGCGTCCGACACCGAGGAGGCCGTCTGCGGCGAACGGCTGGAGCTGTTGGCGGTGGTGCGCGGCCTCGAAGCACTTGAGGGATCTGCCCGCGTTACGCTAGTAACCAAAAGCCGCTACGTGAGTCGCGGCATGAAATTGGGACTTGATGAGTGGCGAGCCAATAATTGGCGGTGGGAGCGGTTCGGGAAAATTGTCAACGTCCGCGATCACGATCTTTGGCAGCGGGTCAGTCGTGCCTCGGAGTTTCATCAGGTCGACTGCCAGGCCTGGCACTTTGACGACGCCGCATTGGATTGCTCCGCTTCGTCACTCGATCCATTACCGGAGCCCATTGTGGCAGAGGCGGTGATTCCTGCGGGGCGCGCGCGAATTTCTGTCAGGGACAGACGTCCTTCCTCCTTGCATCGGGGAGTTGGTCACAACGTTTCGCGCTGGCGAATTTTTCCGCGGTCGTTGCGGGAGGCGCTGGGAGCCTCGGCCTAAACGGAGGATGCTCCCGTTTGGAACCCGCGATTTAACAGCTCGGACTCCATTTTTGACGGGCGAAGTAGCAGCATTTCAAGTACAACAGACTGCTAGCAAGGGCCAGTGCCGTGCGTACCCAGGTTGACGTCAAGACAATTGCCCCGCTGATCGGTGGATACCACGAGAATCCGGGCACGGTTTTGGGGCCGCATGAAATCGTCGAGGATGGTCGCAGGGTTGTGGCGGTGAGGGCCTACCTGCCGGACTCGCAGCAAGTGTGGCTCGTGGATTCTAAACGCGGGCTGTCAAAGCCCATGCGGCGGATCCATCCGGCCGGGTTGTTCGAAGCGATATGCACCCCAGGAATAGAAGATCCGAGTTCAGGCCCCTTTTACCAGTTTCGGGCCATCAACAAAGTAGGCGAGCAGTCGACTATGCACGATCCCTATGCCTTTCCGCCGCTTCTTTCAGACTACGATTTGCACCTGCTGGGTGAGGGGCGGCATTGGGACTGTTATGAGCGGTTGGGCGCTCATCGCCGAGATGTTGGCGGGATCACGGGTATCAACTTTGCGGTGTGGGCTCCCAACGCCGAAAGCGTTAGCATCGTCGGAGATTTTAACAATTGGGATCGTCGCACGCACGCGATGCAAAAGCACCGTACTGGTGGCATCTGGGAGTTGTTTGTCCCAGAACTCCCCCTCGGAACGCTTTACAAGTTTTCGGTGAAGAGTCGTGGCGGAAACGTTGTCGAGAAATGCGACCCCTATGGATTTGCCGCCGAGGTCCCGCCGCGAACCGCCAATATCGTAGTGGACCTGAATGCGTACCAGTGGGGGGACGCCGAATGGATGGCTACGCGCAATCGCAATAATGGACTGGATGCCCCGATGTCGATCTACGAGGTGCATTTGGGTAGTTGGCGGTCCAACCACAATGGCGATGGCCAATGGATGAACTATCGAGAATTGGCCCACCAGTTGGTCGAGTATTGCCAACAGTTGGGCTACACGCATCTGGAACTCATGCCGGTGAGCGAGCATCCTTTTACCGGCAGTTGGGGCTACCAAACCGTCGGCTACTATGCTGCTACAAGTCGTTATGGATCGCCCGACGACTTCAAGTACTTCGTCGATCATTGCCACCAAAACGGAATTGGGGTGCTCATCGACTGGGTCCCGGCCCATTTCCCCAAAGATAGCCACGGTCTGGATCTCTTTGACGGAACTGCTCTTTATGAGCATGCCGACCCGCGGCAGGGCGAACATCCGGACTGGGGAACTAAAATCTTCAACTACGGCCGCAACGAGGTTTGTAACTTCCTGCTGGCCAACGCCCTCTTTTGGCTCGACAAGTACCACATTGACGGGCTCCGCGTCGACGCGGTCGCTTCGATGCTGTACCTGGACTACAGCCGTGAAGACGGAGATTGGATACCCAACGAAGATGGTGGCCGGGAAAATTTGGCCGCCATTTCATTTATCAAGGAATTCAACGAGCAAGTTCATTTGCAATACCCGGGGACGCTGACTATTGCTGAGGAATCAACCGCGTGGGAAGGCGTTTCCCGTCCAACCTACGTGGGCGGACTCGGCTTTAGCATCAAATGGAATATGGGTTGGATGAACGATACTCTCCGCTATATGCGGTATGAGCCAATCCACCGAGGTTATCATCACGACGAGTTGACGTTCTCGCTGGTCTACGCTTTCGCCGAGAACTTTGCACTTCCCTTTTCCCACGACGAAGTGGTGCATGGCAAAGGCTCGCTTCTCGAACAGATGTCCGGCGACTTGTGGCAGCGCTTTGCCAATCTCCGGCTTCTGTATGGATACCAATGGACACACCCTGGCAAGAAACTGCAGTTCATGGGTAACGAAATTGCCCAGTGGAACGAATGGAATTGTGATCAAGAACTGCAGTGGGATCTACTTCAGTCGGAATCCCACCAAGGGATGCAAAAGTTGGTCGCCGACCTCAATGGGATCTATCGGCGCGAACCGGCACTACACGAGGTTGATTTTGAAGATCAGGGCTTCGATTGGATCGACAGCCAAAATCATACTGACAGTGTGCTGGCGTATCTTCGCCGCGCAAAAAATCCAAGCGATTTCGTGATAGTCGCATGCAACTTTACCCCAGTCGTCCGGAACAACTACCGCCTCGGCCTCCCCGAGGGGGGATGGTACGACGAAATCTTCAATACTGACTCTACCTGCTACGGCGGCAGTAACGTCGGTAACGGCCCCGGTGTTCAAGCCGTGCAGCAAGAAAGCCACGGCCGCCCCTTCTCGGCTGAGTTTACAATTCCGCCACTGGCGGTGAGCGTGTTCAAGCCACGCCGCGTCTGAAGCCTTCCAAGTGGATGGCATCTCCAGGGCTACGGTTTCGCGAGCTCACCAGTTCCATCGATCTGCACTTGCCAGGGATAATAGTGGACCCGCCAGGACCTGGTGCTTCCCGGCCGGATACCTTAGCTTGGTATTTTTTTAGAAACTTCAAAAATTCACTTGTAATGCCCAACTGAGGGGCCCCATTTCCCCGCTTTGGACCTGTGTGTGATTTTAGTGGCGCCATGAGGCATTGCTAGTCAATCTGTCTCAATCCGAAAGCGTTTGGAGTCTTTCTGCTGGATCACTAGCAATCTTGAGGCGTTTCTTCTTGCCCTTTGTGCTCGGGTCATGTTTCGGTGATCGCGCGGCGGGGGACGCAATTAACACCGCACACGACGTCACCCCAACATTGTCGGCGTAACTGAGTCGAGTCCGCGTGCATCTCACTGCCGTATTGTGTGGCACGCCAGACTGCCAAACGTACTGCGGCGGGAACCCAGTAGAAAGAGTGAAATAGCAAGAAATTGTAGTAGAACGGTAGGCACAGCAGGGTTTCGGGGCCTGAGCCGTTGGCGCTAGTCGCGGCCCCTTACGGTTCCGCATCCCCCCGAAGGTACTCATTCAGCTTCTCGTCGAGTTGCACACGATCTCTCAGTCGTGTTTCCAGCGAGGTTTGCGCATTTCGGGCGCGCAAACCCGTCATGATGTAGCTGGCAATCGAACTGTTGGCATCGACAAGAAACTGCTGGCGGAGCTGTGCCAAGGTCTGTTCACGGCTGGCAAGCCGTATGACGTAGGCCTGGGATTGATCGTGGTTGAGCATGGCCACGACTTTTTCCGACTCCAATTGAAAAGCCTTGGTCATGAATTCTGTCCCCACCGATTGCAAAGGCGGCGCCTCGCCTAGTTGAGGCGGCCGCTGTTGATACTCCAGCGGGATCGGACCAAAGGTCAGCCAGCTAAACATGTCGGTGGTCACAGTCTTGAATTTTTTGCCGGCAAAAAAATGGTCGAGCGTACTGCCCGCCTGCTCTGCATTTTTTGCAAGTTGCTCTGCCTCCTCCAGCGCCAACCTGGCTGCCTCACGTTTTTTCCAGGCGTCAACGACCTGGTCACGAATTTCGTCAAGCGGGGGGACGCGGGCTGCCCGGTCTTCTGTTTTGATCACCACATACCAATTGCCGTCCAGATCTTTGGCAAGAAAGGGCTTGAACAAATCCAATGTTGTGAAAGCGGCCTGCCTGACGCTTAAGGCTTGTCTTTGTCCATTGTTTAAGGCCTGTCCTTGTGCATCGGTTGCTGCTCCGACGTGGGTGTCGGCTAGCGCGCGATACGAAAGCAATATGGTTGTTTCGTGGACAAGCCCCATTTCTTTTGCCATGGCAGCCAAGTCTTGAAGATTTGGTGGAGGCGGAGGCGGATCGCTCTTTTGGTCCTTGGCCTCGGCTACCTGGAGGCCATAGGGTTGGTATTCCGTCTCCAATCGGCCGTTGGCACGGTGGGCAATTCGCTCGAGTTCTACGGCCCCTTTTTTGTTAGCCAACTGGCGGCGAATTTGATCCCGAACACTCTCCAGGGGGACGTACTCCACAGCTTCGTCGTCCGGCTGATCGGCAGGCGACTCCACGGCGCCACCGCTGTCGCCGCCGTTCTCGCTATTGGCGTTTTCACTATCTGGCGTCACCGGCGCGTCTGGTAACGCCGGCGGTGGTTGATCGGAGTCGGATTCTAGTGCCCCGTCTGCTACACGGGTTTCCCCCTCTTCGTCAGCGTCTTCCCTGTCTGAATCCGTCTCGTCCTCTGTAGCCACCAATCGGAACGGACCGGCGCGACGGACGCGACTCGAAGAGTTGTCTTGGGCTGGTGGACCGTCTTCAGCATTTTCTGCAGACTTCGCACCGACTTCAGCGCCACTTTCCTCATCAGTTGCAGCGTTGGTCTCTTCGTCAGGCTGTGAATCTGTCTCCGAATCAGTCCCGGCGCCGGTCTCTGGGGCGACCTTGGTGTCGGTCGAAGCTTCGCTGCTTTCGTCCGTTTTCGTATCGGTCGCATCCACGGTTTCCGCTACGTCCTCGGCTGCCGGAGCTTTGCGTTCGACAAAATCCTGTTGCTTGTTTTTTTCGTAGTAGTCGACAATTTCTTCTTCTGAGATGCTGTCGGAAACTTCTTCGGCTTTGGGGGCAAGCTCGCCCAGAAGATATTGAAGTCGCACGCGGCGAGGTTCTTTGAATCCTGGTTGCCGGGTGGGGAGTGGGCGCCCCATTACGAGTTGCTGACCCCCGCCTATTTCATTCTTGTATTGATCGTAGAACGCTTCGACTTCAATTTCGTCAGGCTCGGGGACCATCGCGACAAAATGTTCCGCTGGCAATATGGCCGCTTCCACCGAGATGCGCTCGTTCACGCGCCGCCAATCCTGCCATCGCTGTTCGGGCGTCACACAACGCAGGGCTGAGGAGTAGCTGGAGCGATAGGTGTTAGCTAGTAGCATTTCTCGCAGGCCAGAAAACAGCCACTCTTCCGACTGCCGCAGATCGCCTTGACGACCGCTGCGCAGCGCGAGCTGGATTTCTTGTGCGCCAAGTTGGCCAAAACTAATCTCTTTCAGATAGTGATTGATCTGATCATCGCTAACCGCAATACCGGCTTCCTGCGCGAGTTGAGCTAGAATGCGGTTAGATATGCAAACGCTGCTTATGTTGTCTATGGTGGCGTTTTTCGGCAGGATAAAACTTGGAACGGTCGGCTCCATGGGACTTCCACCCTTGTCAAACACCCGCCGCGCTCCGGATTCTTTCAAATCTGTGAGTATGCGACTGATGAAAAGCCGACGCTGCGTGAGCCCATGCAATTCCTGCCCTGTCATCGAGCCGCCATTCCAGGTGGCCACCGTCATATCGGAGCGGGGGTCTTTTCCGCGAGAAGATAAAACGGCACTGCTCAACAGGTCCGCAAAAACGAAGATCACCATAGCAAGCACCGCTGCAACTGCTAAAAAAGCCTTCTGATGCTTGCGAAAATAGTAAAATGGGCTGGCCATACAGGCTTCTGGGACCGATTTTGTCCGGTTGGAAGCACTTGACAGCCCAACCGGTGCAGCAGTAATGATTGACGAACCAATGTGCGCTTACCGAAGCGGCCCGTGATTCTATGGCAGATCGGCCTAAATGCAATCCCAATGAGTGGTGGACAGGCGTAGAGGCAAAAACCGGCAGAAATCCAAATTGCCGTTAACACACAGCCCAGCACCAGGGGAATAGCACCAGGGGGAACAGGGCCAGGGGAAAATAGGAACTTGGGGAAAAGGAAGATGGAAAGATAACAATATGGGAAAGAAGAAAGCGGCCCAGGCCCAAAAGTCGGGTGGCCAAGTCCTAGTCATCGTTGAATCGCCTGCCAAGGCCAAGACCATTGCCAAGTACCTGGGTAAGGGTTTTGTGGTCGAGGCGAGTATTGGCCACGTGCGCGATCTGCCGCAAGGGGCCAAACAGATTCCGGCCAAGTACAAAGGCGAATCCTGGTCGAATTTGGGGGTGAACGTGAACGACAACTTCACGCCCATCTATGTGGTCCCTCCCGGTAAGACCAAGCACATCAAGTTGCTCAAAGAAAAGCTAGCGAAATCAAGTGCCCTTTATCTGGCAACCGACGAAGACCGCGAGGGAGAGGCCATTAGCTGGCATTTGCTGGAATTGCTCAAACCCAAAGTGCCCGTACACCGGCTAGTCTTTCATGAAATCACCAAGGCCGCGATTCAGACTGCGATGGAAGGCCCCCGCGATGTTGACGAGGGATTGGTTCGCGCCCAGGAAACGCGCCGCATTCTCGACCGCTTGTTCGGTTACGAAGTCTCACCCCTGCTCTGGAGGAAAGTGCGCCCAAGGCTTTCGGCAGGCCGTGTTCAGAGCGTGGCAGTGCGGCTGATTGTTGAGCGCGAACGGGAGCGAATGGCGTTTGTTTCGGGCAGTTGGTGGGACTTGCTCGGCACGTTCGCCAAAGCGGGTGGCCAGGCGCTAGACGCGCCCCTGATGTCGGTGGAAGGCCGGAAGATCCCTACCGGCAAGGATTTTGATTCGCAGACCGGCAAACTGAAAAATTCTGAGTTAATGTTGCTTGACGGCGACGCCGCCCACAGTCTAGCCGAACGGATTCGAGGCGGAGATTTTCGGGTAAAGTCGATTGAAGAGAAGCCGTATACCACCAGGCCTTACCCGCCATTTACCACTAGTACAATGCAGCAAGAGTCGAACCGGAAACTCGGCTTCACCGCGCGGCGCACGATGCAGGTGGCCCAGAGCCTTTATGAAAACGGCCACATCACTTACATGCGTACCGACTCGACCAACCTGGCTAAGGTGGCGGTCGAAGATGCCCGCAAACTCGTTGATGCAAATTATGGCGCCGACTATTTGCCCGCGGAGCCGCGTACCTACAAGTCGAAGGTCAAGAACGCCCAAGAGGCGCATGAAGCCATTCGTCCGGCCGGACATCCATTTGAATTACCCGAGGTGATGAAGGTGAGCCTGGGGACCGATGAATTCCGGCTGTTTGAGTTGATATGGAAACGGACGATTGCCAGCCAGATGGCCGATTCGCGGGGCAGGCGAATCGTTGTCACCATCGAGGGCGAAGGTTGTATTTTTCAGGTCAGTGGCAAGACGATTGACTTTCCCGGCTACCTGCGAGCCTATGTCGAGGGATCGGACGATCCCAATGCCGAATTAGCCGACCAAGAGAAATCGTTGCCGAATTTGGAGGTCGGCGATGGGCTCACTTGCACTGCCCTAGCGGCCAAGGAACACAGCACACAACCGCCCGGACGTTATAGCGAGGCGGCACTCACCAAGGCGCTCGAGGAACGGGGCATTGGACGTCCGAGTACCTATGCCTCCATTATCGATACGATTTTGGCACGGAACTATGTGTTCAAAAAGGGCGGGGCGCTGGTGCCAACTTGGATTGCATTTTCCGTTGTCACGCTCCTGGAAGAAAACCTGGGCGGGCTGGTCGACTATCAGTTTACTGCCCAGATGGAAGATGATCTCGATGCGATTAGCCGCGGCGAACAGGGGCATGTTGAGTACCTGGATAAGTTTTACTTTGGCAATGGCGCACCGGGACTGAAGAAACAACTGGAGAACAAGATTGACGAGATCGATCCGGCCAAAATCAGCCGCATCTACATCGGTACTCCGGAGGCGGGGCCTGAGGTCTACGTTCGCGTAGGGCGCTACTCGCCCTACGTCGAACAGGGTGATCGTACCGCCTCGCTCAAGGACGAAACGCCGCCCGACGAAGTGACGCTGGAGGCGGCGCTCAAACTGCTGAAGCAGGCGCAATTGGCCGATGAGCCGCTAGGTTCTTGTCCCGAGACGGGCAAGCCGGTCTATCTGAAAACCGGACGTTTTGGCCCCTACATCCAGCGAGGTTCGACGGAGGATGAAGAGAAACCGCAAAATGCGGGTCTGCTCAAGGGCATGAATCCCGAGGAGATCGATTTCGAAACCGCCCTCAAGCTGCTTTCTCTGCCGAGAAATCTTGGCGATCATCCGCCAATGCCGCCGGTTAGGAATAAAGAAGGCGAAGAAAAACCTGACCCGCGTAGCGGCCAGGAGGTGATGGCGTATAACGGGCGATATGGTCCATATGTTAAGTGTGGCGATGAAACCCGTTCGCTGCCGGCGGAAATTTCGCCGCTCGACGTCACGCTACAGCAATCGCTGAATCTGCTGGCCCAACCTAAAACGCGTGGCCGTGGGGCAACCAAAAAGCCGCCCCTGCGGACCTACGACCACCCCTCTCCAGTGACCGAAAAGCCGGTTCAGATTCTCGACGGCCGCTACGGTCCCTATATTACCGACGGTGCTACTAACGTCTCGCTTCGCAAGGGCATGACTGTCGAAGAGATCACCTTCGACGAGGCGGTTAGCTTGCTCGCGGACAAGGCGGCCCAGGGCCCTGCGCCGAAGAGGAAAAAAAGTGCCAAGAAAAAATCAGCACCCAAGAAAAAAGTTGCGAAAAAGAAAGTAACCAAAAAGAAAGTAACCAAAAAGAAAGTAACCAAAAAGAAAGTAACCAAAAAGAAATCGACCGCCAAGAAGCGAGTGGCCAAGAAGAATCGCTAAGGCGCCCCCCCCGTTGCCGGCGCTTGCGGGCTAGCATAGCATCACCCCTCTCCGCAGATTCTGCTTCACCGGCACAGTATCCCCTGCCGCTATCGGAAACGGATTATTAGTCCGTTGGGCCCCGCGTGCGTTAGCCCGATGGGTCGCGCAAGATGTTTCGAGAAGCCACTTGCCTTTATTTCGTCGTTCTTGTTTGATAGCAAGAATCAATTGGCAATCCTTT
The DNA here is from genome assembly GCA_022448265.1 of Pirellulales bacterium. GTDB lineage: Bacteria > Planctomycetota > Planctomycetia > Pirellulales > Lacipirellulaceae > Bythopirellula. The sequence continues at coordinate 86,145 of JAKVCC010000008.1, read as the reverse complement.
ACCGGGGCCCTGCCAAGTTGGAGCAACCGATTGCTGACCTGGAGATGCTCTGCCTGAGTACAGCTGTCATCTGGTAGCGGCGAGTCTTTTCTCGGTCGCCGGCAACCCCAGGCGTCCGTTGTGACACGGCAAAAAGGCTAAGAATCTACCCCAAAATACTAGGAGCCTACGATCGCTACCGTGACAGGGGCGTCCCGCGTACCGTTTAAGGGATAGGCCCTAAGTTCCCACCCCCTATGGCCACCACTCATGGCGTACCAAGAAAATATTTCGATTCAAACTAGCGGGCATCGGCATCTACAAGATATTACCGAGCTGGTAGCCGAGGTTCTCCAGCGGAGCGGTCTGGAGACGGGGCTGGTCAATGTGTTCAATGTGGGTAGTACCGCGAGCATTGGCACCATCGAATTTGAGCCCGGCTTGCAAGCAGATTTTCCGGAAATCCTCGATCAACTCATCCCGCCTAACAATGAGTACGGCCACGAAAAAGCCTGGCAGGATGGCAACGGCCACTCGCATCTGCAGGCCACTTGGTTGGGCCCCTCGCTGACGGTCCCCGTCGCGGCTGGCCGCCTAGTATTAGGCACTTGGCAACAGATTTTTCATTTGGAGTGCGATGTGCGGCCGCGCACGCGTCGCATTGTTGTAACCGCTGTGGGCGAATAGATGGTTTGCCCTTTTCGGTAGGGTGGCGAAGTGGTCGCGTTGAGGCAAGGAGAAGTCGAGTGGCGGCAAGGGTGAGAGATGGGCGCAGGGAGCGGGCGGGCTAGCTCGCATGGCCTTCGGCAATCGCAGTGGCAGTCGCGTGGCTGCGGCAGTGGGAAATGCTGATATGGATTTGACGAATGCCCAGCTCCTCAAACACCTCTCGCGCACCACCGCGCAAGGTGATCGACGGCGCGCCGCTCCGCTGATTGCGCACTTCGATGTCCCGCCAGCTTATGCCGCGCCGCCAGCCGGTGCCCAAGGCCTTTAGCACAGCTTCCTTGGCAGCCCAGCGCCCGGCATAGTGCTGCGTAGCCGACTTCTTCGTTGAGCAGTAGCCAATCTCGTGTTCCGTATAGACGCGGCGGATGAATAATTCTCCGTGCCGTTCGATCATCTGCCCGATTCGCAAACACTCGATGATGTCGGTGCCGATACCGATGATTTGCATTGCCATGGGATAGACCTCTCAGTAGCCCTTGAGTCCGCAGGCGTGCTGCGCGCGGTCGAGAACTTGGCCGGCTTTTTTTCGGGCCCGAGCCGCCCCCATTTGCAGGATGTCGCGGACGTCGTCGGGCCGGGCCGCCCAGTCGTCGCGTCCAGCACGGGCTTCGGAGAAAAACGCCTCTGCCGCTACAGCCAGAGCCTTTTTGACATCGCCGTAGCCAAAACCGCCCTGGCGATACAACTGGGCCATTTCTTCCCGCTGATCCTCCGGCGCAACCAGCGAATAGAGCTGGTAGAGGATGTCGTCGGCGGGCTCCTTGGGCTGGTCCATCGGCCGGGAGTCGGTAGCGATCCGCATGATTTGTTTTTTTTGCCGCCCCGGATCTTCAAAAACGTCCAGGGTGTTGTCGTAGCTCTTCGACATTTTTTCGCCGTCGGTGCCGGGAACTCGAGCAGAGCTGTCGAGTACCTTGGCCTTGGGCAACACGAACACTTCGCCAAACTGGTGGTTGAAACTGCCGGCAATGTCGCGGCAGACCTCGATATGCTGGACCTGATCTTCGCCGACTGGCACGGTATCGCTGTCGTAGGCCAATATGTCGGCGGCTTGCAGAACTGGATAAGTAAACAGGCCCGCCCCTGACGCTAGTCCCTTGGACTTCTTGTCTTTGTAAGCGTGACAACGTTCCAACAGGCCCATCGGTGTGCTGGTGAGCAACAGCCAGCAAAGCTCACTCACTTCGGGTACGTCGGATTGGACAAAGAGGACCGCTTGCTGCGGGTCGAGTCCCAAGGCCAGCAGATCCATGGCCGAGTCGAGTGTGTACTCAGCCAACTGCTGTTGGTCGCGCACGGTGGTAAGCGCGTGCAGGTTGGCAATAAAGTAAAACGCTTGCTCAGCTTCTTGTAACGCGATGTATTGGGTAATCGCCCCGAAATAGTTGCCCCAGTGGGGTCGGCCCGTGGGTTGAATGCCGCTGAGAACTTTCATGGGATTTTAGGATGCGAGTTGTGGGTTTGGAGGCTGGTACCGCAAGGCGGTTCGATTGGCTACGCCACGATGCGTGGGGCACCGACGCTGTGTGCCGACGCGTCGAGGGCCGGTTTTGGTCATCCGCTATCGGTTTGTAGTGTTCCGACTACGTTCGCTACGGTTGCAGCTCCAAGTGCGGCCAGGGCCGCCGGGAGCGCGTCCAGGATTTCTGTCGATGCCTTTGGATTGTAGAAGTTCACCGTCCCAAGTTGAACCGCCGTGGCCCCGGCTACCAGGAATTCCATGACGTCATCGATGGTGGCGATGCCACCGATACCGATGATGGGCGTCTCGACCGCCTGCGCGGCCTGGTAAACTGCGCGCAGGGCGATGGGCTTGATCGCCGGACCGCTGAGACCACCGATGATGTTTCCCAGAGTGGGCTGCTTTCGCCGCCAATCTATAGCCATGCCCTGGCAGGTGTTGATCAGGGAGATGCCGTCAGCTCCGCCTGCGGTAGCCGCCTGAGCAATAAGGGCGATGCTGGTTACGTTCGGGCTGAGCTTGGCGATGATCGGATGTGGGCAGTGTTGGCGGCAGGCCGCTACCAAGCGTTGGCACATGTCCGGGTCGGCACCATAATCGACTCCGCCGCTAACGTTGGGACAAGAGATGTTCAGCTCCAGCGCAGCGACGCCCGGCTCGCCGGCAAGTTGCTCGGCCATGGCGACAAACTCTTCATGAGTCCGGCCCGCGATGCTCACCAAAACCGGACAGTTCAGGCCACTCAGGTATGGTAAATGATGTGCTACAAAGGCGTCGATGCCGTCGTTGTCCAGGCCAATGGAGTTGAGCATTCCCGACGGGGTCTCGACGGTTCGCCAAGGAGTGTTGCCCTTACGCGGCTGTGAGGTGATGGTCTTGGGAACGATGCCTCCCAGTCGAGACATATCGACCAGCGATTCCATCTCGCGGGCATACCCAAACGTGCCCGAGGCGACCATCACCGGATTGGCCAACCGTAGCCGCCCGAGCTGGACACTCAAATCAACCGGTGCCGTGTGGTTGGAAGTAGAGGACAATGGAGTATGCCAGATCTGTGAGGTGTGTGGAGATACAGCCTTGGGAAGGCTAGTGGCACCAAAGGTGGGGCCAAGATCTAATCTACCTGTACCTTGGGGGGCACCAATAGGGTCCACTAAGGGGGGGGGAAGCTTTTTTCGCCAAGCAACCGTCATAGCCTCAAGAGGCCGCTGAAAGCAGACTGGTTGTTGGCCGGGTCGATGCCGTTTACCGCTGAGTCCTGGATTTTTCTCAAATTGCCCGCTTACCCCGGCTACCTCGCCCCGGATTGGAGTCCGATTTGAGTCGAGATGTGCCCCAGAGCCTTGCAGCCCGCGCGCACCGGTAGCATGGCTTGCCGCAAGGAATTGCTGGCAAACGGTTGGGAACCCCTCTCAGATAATCCCGCCATGCGTGCTGTGTGGTGTCAGATGCGACGGCATGTCGAGAAACCAGATCCGTTCCCACTCGTCCAATATGGCGCGCAGGTTCTCCGACGTGTAAATAAGCTGTTGGGCGCGTCGGGTTGGATCGGCCGAGTACATCGGCAATAAACAACCCGTATTACTCGCCAACGAGCAGATTGCCACGAAAGTTAAGAGCCATTTACGCATCAGCGTAGCTCCTCCTTGAGCAATGAAGCGGTTCCTGGCAGCCCAGGGCTGCCAAGTCCAAACCTCAATTACGTGCACTTTGATAGGCGCAAACACTCGCCTACCGCCTGCAAACAGTCTCGCGAATCGAAAAGTCTTCATGGGACGGCGTACCGATACGGTTTGGCCGCGCCCAGTAGAAAAGGTGCGGAATCTTAGCGAAAGGGCCCTGCCGCGCCGAGGCCAAACTGGCAACTTAGTAATTTCCAAATTGCCCAATTGCAGTGCAGTTCTGGTTGATTGTGAGCCACCGGCGCTGGGAAATTGCTTGATTGAGAAGAGGATTTACCGATTCCTCGCATAGTTCGGGGGACCCGTGTGGGCGTCGACTCATGCGAGGGGGACTCATGTGACTGAGAACACCTGGGGCCTTAACCGACTCCTAACTCGTGGTAGGAGTGTAGCTTTCGCCACCGGTCGTGGTGGGGGGGGCCTCCTGGCCGGAGGGAAGTTTTCCTGTCGTCATCCCCGCCACAGGGCCGCTACCAGGAGCAGGTGGGCCATTTACCGATGGAGAGTGGTCCGATGCGGCCGCATTGGCCGCAGCCCGTCGCTCGAGTTCCTTGACGCGTTCCTCCATCTCCTTGCCTGGCTTGAAGGTCACGACAAACTTCTCTGGGACAAAGACTTTCTCGCCGGTACGCGGGTTGCGGGCCTTGCGTGCGGCCCGCCTTTTTACCTCAAAGACGCCAAAATTCCTCAATTCGATCCGCTCGTCCTCCACCAGCGTGTCGATGATAGCGTCGAAGGTCTTTTGTACGATTTCCTTGGTCTTTAGCTGCGTCAGACCGATCTCTTCGGAAATGGTCTTTACAATTTCTTTTTTCGTCACGACGAGCTCCCCTACGATAAGAAGGATTGGTGCGTCGCACAGGGGTGCGGAGGAGCCTGCCTGCGAGGCAACGCTCTCGTCCCAAGTGTAATTGGCATAAGCATTAGTGTCAACATTGTGGCCTCTGAAAGCGGGGCCTCACGGCGCCAAAAACACCGGCTGCGGGTGGACCCTGCAGGCGTTACCAACGCTATTTTTCGGGAAAAGTCAATTGTCAAAGAGCTGCCACCGGACGACAGAAAACTGCGAAGCTTAAGCAGTTTGCGCGACGTCCTCAGACGCGGGAGTGGACCACATTGGATGGGATTTCCCAATTATTCCATCGTCTCGGAATCCCAAAAACTTTACCTATCCCGTACATTTTGACATTCCAGCAGCCCCTCAGACCGAGACAACGGCCGCCTGTTCCTCGATTTTCTCCAGCTGGTAGAGCTTTCCCTGGCCGCTGCCTGGGCACACTTCGCAGGTAGCTTTCCACGTTTGGGGGGTGCGCAGGTTGGACTTCCAAAAGGGCCAGGTGCGGCATTGGCGTGGTCGCTGCTCGTAGACGGTACACTTACGCGTCTTGCGGTCGAGAAACACGCAATCGAAATTCGCGTATTCTTTCAGGCTACGCCGAATGCCGATCTTGCGCACGTAACGCCGTTCGAAACGGGACACAGGCATTCCCAGCCGCTCGGCCAAGGCCTCGATCTCGGCCTGGTTGACCCACACGTAACCTGGCGCCCCCGTGCAGCAGTTGCCGCAGCCGGTACACTCGAAGCGGAGGCCATCGCGATACCAGGGCTGCTCCGATGCAGCCTCTGGTCGGTTTGATGCGGACTTGGTCATTGGATTTCTTACCCGCCCGCAAACGCCCGGACGGCATTTAGCGTGCTTTCAATGTCGTCGGCCGTCGTCGCCCAGCCGGGACTAAAGCGGACCAGCCCTCCCAGGCTGAGGCTGTCCAGGGCCTGATGCATTCGAGGTGCGCAGTGCAGTCCGGCCCGGCACTGGATGCCGTAGGTCGCGTCGAGCCCCGCGGCGACCTCTTGGGGATCATACCCCTCAACGCGGCAGCTCACAACGCCCACTCGGGGCTGGCTTGGATCGGGGCCCACCAGACGGACTTTCGGGATAGCGTGGAGTCCGTGCCAAAGCTCGGCACACCGCCTAGCAATCTGTTGACCAATGGCCTCGACGGTGTGCTGCTGCAGATAATTCGCGGCCGCTGCCAATCCTGCCAGGGCAGGCACGTTCAGATTTCCCGCCTCCAGACGCTGGGGCATTTCGGCGGGTTGCGAATCGGTTTGGCTGTGCGTGCCGGTGCCTCCTTGGAAAAGGGGGTGCAATTGAGCTTCAAGGCCTGGCCGCACGTAGAGGATTCCGGTGCCCAGAGGGCCAAGCAGGCCTTTATGCCCGCCAGTGGCCAGTAGATCGATTCCGAGCGACTCGGTGTTCAGCGGCACACAGCCGGCGGTCTGGGCTGCATCCACCAGCAGTAGCCCACCCCGCGCGCGGACCATTGACGCAAGTTCGGCGATGGGCTGCAGCGCCCCCGTAACGTTCGATGCGTGCGTTACAATTGCCAGCCGTGTGTGGGGGCCCAGAGCCTCCCGAAAGGCGTCCAGGTCGATGCGCCCTACCGGATCGCAACCCACGTAGGAAACTTTGACACCGTTGCGCTCGCGTTGGGTGGTGAGCGGTCGGAGGACCGAATTGTGCTCGCAGACGGTGGTCACCACGTGGTCGCCACGGCTTAGCAGGCCATGGATGGCTAGGTTCAAAGCAGCTGTGCCATTCTCGGTGAACGCGATCTGGTGGGGGGCTTCTACGCCCAGCAAGCGCGCGCAAGCGACTCTCGCCGTGGCAATCAACTGTTCGGCTTGCTGGGCATGCCGGTAGGCGCCGCGACCGGCTGCCGCGCCGCAGTGACGCTGGGTTTGATCGACAGCGTCGTAGACGGTCGCCGGCTTGGGCCAGCTCGTGGCAGCATTGTCCAAGTAGATCCGCCACCGCGACTGGGGCAGAGTTGTAGAACTCGTTTCCAAACCCGGTTTGGGGGCACAGCTCTCGGGGACCCTATCGCCGACTGATGGTTTTGACATAGGTTCTCGTCATCCGCCGATCTGATACATGGCCCGCTGTGGCTTTTCGAAGTCGTCTGCTCCAATGCCGTGGGCTGGCTGCTTGGCGGCGACACAATCGCGTAGAAGTTTCCGGAGCTCGTCATCGTCCGCTTCGCCTCGTAGTATGGCCCGGGCATCCCACTCTCGAGTGGCGAATAGGCAGTTGCGGATCTGCCCCTCGGCCGTTAATCGTAAGCGGTTACAGTTGCCGCAAAAGGGCTCGCTGACGGGATTGATCAGGCCTATTTTTCCCTGACCATCAGCAAATTGGTAGTCCACTGCGGGCTGATGCGGATCGTTTCGCTTCGCCGGCACGAGCGGGCCAAACGCCTCTTCCAGCAGTCGGCGCAGCGTCTTTCCGGTCAGGACTCGTTCGGAGTCCCACACGTCCTCGGCGCTTAGCGGCATGAACTCAATGAATCGCAATTCAAAACCGTGCGAGCGCGAAAACTCTGCCAGCGGAACTACATCCTGTTCAGTTAGGCCCGCAATGGCCAGCGCATTGAGCCGGATCTGCTGGAAGCCCACGCGCTGCGCTTCCAAGATGCCGTCCAAAACCTGCTGCACGCCCGGGCGGCGCGCAATGCGCTGGAAGGTCTCCTCACGCAGGGTGTCCAGGCTAATGTTCAGCCGCTTGAGTCCCGCCGCTTTGAGCAGTTCAGCTTGCTCGCCCAGCAGCATGCCATTGGTGGTCAGGGCGAGATCCTCAATGCCTGGAAGCTTGGCCAATTCTGCGATGAGCGTGTGCAAGTCGCGACGTACCAGCGGCTCTCCGCCTGTGATGCGGAGTTTGTTGATGCCGACTGTGGTGGCGACACGCGTGAATCGCACGATTTCTTCGTAGTGGAGCAACTCTTCGTGGGGCCGATACTCGACATTTTCAGCTGGCATGCAATAGAAGCAGCGAATATTGCACCGATCTGTCACGCTCAATCGCAGATTCGTATGCACGCGACCCAACCGGTCGATTAAGGCATTTTCGAATTGTGGTCCCTCGTCATGTGTCATTTCTTTAGCTCTGTTGCATGCACCCAATCTTTGGTCCCGTCGACCCAGTGTTCTTGTTTCCAAATGGGGACACGTTCTTTCAGTGTATCAATCAGCCATTGTCCCGCAGCAAAGGCTTCGCTGCGGTGCGGGCTGGCCGTCACAACCGCCACGCTCGCTTCCCCAAGCGGAACCAGGCCTAACCGATGGACAATCAAACATTCCGAGATTGGCCAGGTTCGGCGCGCTTCGGATTCCAACCGGGCCAACTCCGCTAAGGCCATTTTCTCATAAGCCTCGTACTGCAACGATGCCGTTTCACGATCTTCGTCAAACTGCCGCGTAACGCCTAAAAACATCAGCACTGCGCCCACCCTGGGCGACGTTGCGCGTTCCACCAGGGCGCTGGCATCCACGAGATCGCGGGTTAGCTCAATCATGAGAGAGGCACAGAATAATTTGGGTTGTGATTAGCCGCCGCTGACCGGCGGGATGCAGGCAATTTCAGCACCCTCCGGTATCGAGGCGTCGTCGCCCGCGTATTCCGCGTTCAAGGCAAACATCGCATGCGGCAGTAGCGGCTGCAGGGTCGGGTAGCGCTTTAACAACGATTCCCGTAGCACGCGTATCGAAGAGTTGTCAGGGATTTCAGTGGAAATCTCCGAGTCGCCAACAGCTTCGCGGGCCCCAGCAAATAGCTTCACGACAACTCTCATGTTACCACCAGTTCTTCCGCAGGGCTATCGATCAATGTGTGCATCTCGGGCATCAGGCCGTAGGCCAAAGCGACCAGTTTGATCGGGTGGATCGTAGGCCGCGAGGTGCCCTGCTCCATCTGAATCTTGCAGGTGCTACATTCGGTGGCACCTAGTTGGAAATTGCCGTTGCGGATTGCCGTGAGCAAGGGCAGTCCGGCCCGCAGACTGTTGCGGTAATTGACGCGCTGGATGCCATAGGTACCGGCCATGCCGCTGCATCCCTTTTCCAGTCGCTCGATCTGAAGTTCGGGAATCAACTCGAGCAGGCGCACTGCGGGCGTGCCCATCGCCAGGGCCTTGGTGTGGCAAGGCAGGTGGTAGCCGATCGTCAGCTCCAGTGGGGAAAAATCAAGACGCAACTTGCCCTGCTGGTGCCGATGCCAAAGATAGTGGCATGCTTCGAAAACGTTGTTCGCCACCAATTCCGCATCGTGATCGCCGGGGAGCAGGATTGGATACTCGTGCGTCAGAGCCAGTGCGGCCGATGGCTCGGTTGCTACGATCTTGTGTCCCTGACGTACCGCCTCCGCCAGAAGGGCCACGTTTTCTTCGGCGGCCTGCCGCGCCGGTTCCAGCACGCCTCGGGAAATGAGCGGCATGCCGGCCTGCCGCTGGCCTCCGGGAACATACACGTTGACACCGTTGTGCCGCAAAACGGCGGCAAATGCCTGTGCTAGTTGCGTGTCGCAATAGTTGGCATACGTGTCGACGAAATAGAGGACCTTGTCCTTCGAATCATGTTGCGGACGGTGCCAGCGGCGATTCTCCGCCTGTTGCAGAAAAGGTCGACGACTAAAACGCGGCAACTTGCGTCCCTGCGCGATGCCCAGAATTTTTTCCAGCAGCCAGCGGGCGAATCGATTGCGCAGGGTCCAGTTGGCCAAACGAGAAAAACTTGCGCCAATCCGGCACAAGTTGTCTACTCGCGCGATTAGCCAATCATGGACCCTTTCACCATTGGTTGCAACAAAAGTTGCTTTGGCTTCAACCATCAGCTTGGGGATGTCCACATTGGCTGGACACTCCTGTCGGCACATGTGGCAGTGAACGCACAAATCGACAATCTCTTTGCATGCCTCTTCCAGGCCAGTGCTGGCGGGCAGTGCCCCGGTTAGCACGCCACGTGCTAGGTTGGCTTTGGCTCGCGGCGACGCTTCCTCACGCGGCGCATAGCGAAAAATGGGACACATGCGAGTATTTTCGCTTTGGGTGCGACAGGACGCACAGCCGTTGCAGGCCCGCGCGGATTGGAGCATTTCCTCCGGCCGCCAATCGAGCTGGAGTTCAATTATGGGGTCGGCTGGCGACGTGGGCCGCTCGTCGGCAAGGTCAAGTTTTTCCGGCAGTGGGTAGGTAACTTGGCGCAAGTGTTCGGTGATGCCTGCGCCTTGTTCGGCCACAATTTTTCCCGGGTTCAGAATCAACTCCGGATCGAATAGTTCTTTGATGTTGCCGAAGGCATCGGCCAATGGACCATACTGAGCTGCCACGTAGGACGTGCGGCTCATGCCATCCCCATGTTGACCACTGATGGTGCCGCCCAAGTCCCAAACTTGTGGATAGAGGTGGTCGGCCAGCGATGCCATTTTTTTTGCGTCGTCCGGATTGCCCAAGTCGAGAAAGGGGCGGATGTGAAGTTGGCCGTGTCCGACATGCCCAAAAAGCGACGCGATTATTTGCTCTTGCTTCAGTGTTTGCTGCAGATGGTGCAAGAATTTTGGCAGCTCCTCAGGTGGCAAGGCGATAGCTTCGATAATCGGAATAGGACGGGTAAAACCCTTCAGGCGATATAGTGTGGGGACGTAATGCATAGCCAAATGCCACAACAATTCATGATCGTAAGTATCGGCCGCTACGTACGCTCCCGACGCCAACGCGGATTGATGCTGCACGAGGTCGACCATCGCCGCCAATCGATCTTGAAGTTCTGTCGGGGAATCGGCTTGTTGTTCAACCAAGAGGACCGCTTCAGCCCCTTGGGGGATCAGCAGTTCATAGCGCCGGTCGCTTTCTCGCGCCAGGCTCAAGTGCCGTCGATCCATCAGATCGCATGCGCTCGGTCCCAGCGAACGTAGCTCGATCGCCGCCATGGCCGCCTTTTCCAGGCTTTCGAAGAAAAAAAGCACGCTGCCGCAATGGTTAGGTATGGGGCAGGTCGAGACTTCCAACTCGGTAATCAGGCCCAAGGTTCCCTCGCTGCCCGTAAACAAGCGCGCCAGGTGGAGCTGATCCTCGATTCGCACGTCATCGAGCCGGTAGCCACAGCTGTTCACTAGGCTGCGAGGCTGGTTGCTCTGGATCTCTTCTGCAAATTGATTGAGTATCGTATGCAGTCCGCGCAGTAGCGGAGCGAGCGACGATTCTTCGCTACCCTGCGCGGGAGGCGGAAGATCGTGCAGCGCGAGGCGAGCGACGTCGCCATTGGCCAAGACCACTTCCAGCGACCGGACGTAACTGCGGGCTGAGCCATAGGCGGGCCAGCGGCTTCCGGCGGCATCCACCGCCACCACACCGCCCATAGTCGTTATCTGGCTGGTGGCCGGATCAGGGCCAAAAACGCGGCCGCGGGCGGCCAGTTTGGAATTCAGTTGATCGAGGACGACCCCTGCCTGGACCCGCGCACTATCATCCGAAATGTCGACGATGCGGCGCATGTACCTGGAAAAATCAACGATCAATCCACTCCCTAGCGACTCTCCCGCCAGGCCCGACCCGCTGCCCCGCGGGTGCAAAGTGATTTCGTGCTCGGCCGCATAGCGCACGGTCGCGACAACGTCCTCGACGGTTCGCGGCCTGACAACGCCTCGCGGTGGCACTTCGTAAATGCTGGCGTCGGTGGCGTAGAGCTGCACAAACAGGTCGTCGCAATACACGTCGCCGGCAATCTGTCCCCGTAGGTCTTCTTCGATGCGCTGTTGTTCGACGTCCATGGGTACTACCGAGGGTCGGAACTACTTTCGTACATCATTACTGCTCGAGCCGTGCCGCCAACTGTCGATATCGTTCATGCATCTCCAGATCAAAGCTGTCGTGGCTATTCATTTCCTTGACTCCACGGTATTGCGACTGGCAGCGATAGCACATCAGTGCGTCGCCTACCACTATGTAGAGCGCGAAATCAGCAATCGCCGTCGCGAATAGTATACCGAACGTCCAGTAGACATCCATGTAGTACCAGGCGATTGAACTGCCGATGACCCCGGCTGCTACAAAAGCCATGCCGACCCGCTGCGGAAAATCTTTGCGTACGTACAGGTCAGTACTGGGGCAGCTCAGGCAACGCTTGACAGAATCGCCGGCAACCGCATCGCCGGAAATCGCCAGTCGCTCGCCGCAGTGTGGACAAACCAGCGCTGGCGTTTTGCTGTCGAACGTTAGTCGCACACCAACTTCACATGCTGGACAGGCGTAGGTGACGTTCACGGTGGGGCCTCATTTGAAGCGGCTAAAGGATTAGCATGGCCCATGAGCAGGGACCCATGGCCAGGGGACAGCGACGACCGGCGGTTTAGGAAGCTGGGGGTCGGCTCGGCAGCGTTTAGGTCCTGGATCGTGCGACCCCGGTTATTGGCCCCGCCATTATAGCGGATATAGTGACTCGCTCGACAGTAGCAGGGCCATTGTTTCCCCGACAAACGTGCCGATAACGGCCACGTAGAGAATGCCTGTGGCACTTTGTGTGTTGGGAATTTTCAATGTTTGCCACGCCATCCAGGTGAGCACCGCAACTCCTAAGAGCCCGAAGGTCCAGCGCAGGATGACAAATAGAATCCACGGCACGGAAAGCTGGTCGGTAGCGGCGATTTCACCCCACAGCCCCAACGTCGAAATGACGATTTGCAGCGAGACCGCCACGCCCATGGCCCCAATCAATCGCCTGAGCGGCACCAATTCCATGGTGGGTGTATTAAGATACCAATGCCCCAAAAGCATAGCTGCCATGGTCATGCCCAATAAGAGGCCCGAGCTAACCACTGAGGCCGCCGACAAGAAACCTTGGCCGAGTTGCCCTCTCACCAATCGCCGAGGAAATTTGTCAGTATTTTCTGCAGACACCGCTTGGCTAACTGTGTTATCTGAGTAGACCACATTCTCGATGATTTTTTTTTTCGCATCGACAAGCCTTGGCGGTTGGCTGGAAGCTCCCGTCCAGGCAGCCAGGGCCACCAGTAGCAGTAGCAATTTTCCGGGGCCCGGTTTCTCGAACAACCAATAGACGGATCCCACATAACTGCAGATCGCCGCCCCCATGGCATACCCGAAAGCCGCGGGCATAAACGAGTAGGAGAGCAGTGCTGCCAGCAACGACAGGCTTAGTGTCACATAGAGATGATTGCGAAAATAGCCGCTGGTTACCAGGCGAGCAGGTGTGATTCCCATTCCCACTGCCAGCCCAAAGGTGAGCCGCAGCAGGAACTGGATTAATAGGGACATAGTCGGTGGAGTCGTCTGTTTTTCGTTGTCGATCCGCGCGAATTAATCGAAAGTATCTAAACTCACCCCTCGTGGTTGGCACCTCGCAACCATGTGTTAGCTGCGGTTGCCGTAGATCAGTGTCATGACTTCCGAGCGGCTCGACAGATTCGAGCGGAATAGACCCTTCATCGCCGACGTCACGCACTCACTGCCCGGCTTGCGGACGCCGCGGATCGCCATGCACGAGTGGGATGCCTCGATTACAACTGCCACGCCTTTGACTTCCAATTCCTCGATCAGTAAGTCGGCAATCTGTTCTGTCATTCGCTCCTGCACCTGGGGGCGTTTCGATACTCCCTCGACCACACGGGCCAGCTTGCTGAGACCTACAACTTTGCCGTTGGGGACGTAGCCGATATGTGCCTTGCCAATGAATGGGAGCATGTGGTGCTCGCACATGCTATTGAACGCGATGTCGCGTACTAGCACCATTTCGTCATACTTTTCCGTAAAAAACTTCTGCAGATGAATCCGCGGATCGCTGTGCAATCCGCTGAACATTTCGGCATACATCCGGGCGACGCGTGCTGGGGTATCCTGCAATCCCTCGCGGTCGGGATCTTCGCCGATCGCGGCCAGGATTTCACGAACAGCCCGTTCGATGCGTGGCATATCCACCTTGTGGCTCGCATTGGCATGCGCGGCTGAATCGGGCCTACCGGTTACGCAGTCGTGATCCAGTTGAGGCGCCGGGTTCTTTTTTTTTGTCGAAGGCATGAAACGAGTCAATTCTCACTGAAGGGGGGGAAATAACCGCCTGACGCGGGACGGTGGGCGAACGGATTATTGGGGTGATCGGCGCCCCGATCCTCGTCGGCGTGGCGATCCAATGCGTCCAGCAGAATCCAGGCCCGACGATCGACGTCGTTTTCGCTGAGCAACTCGCATTTGGTTTTGAGATCCAGGGGCAACGCAAAGCTTACCAGGTCGGTGAGTACGCTGAGCGGGATTTCCGTCGAGAGCATTTCCGCCGAGGCCGGATGGATCGCCTTCTGCTCGGGCAGGCATTCTTGGAATCGCTGCGTCAGCGCCGTTTGCAATCCGACCCGTTCGGCGTCGTTTTCTGTCAGGCAGAAATCATCGAGTAACGCCACACGGGCTTCTCGGAAAGACCGTGCCGCGTCTAGCTCCATTTCAATGCGCACACGTCGCATTCCAAGTAGCAAGATATTGTAGTGCCCGTTTTCTTGCCTTTGGTGGGTTACAACGCGGCTCAAGCATGCATAGGAGTGCACGGGCGGCCGATTCTCATAGTCCTTCTCCCAGCCGGGCATCAGCACGCACATGGCGATCAGTCCGTCACTATCGAGCGCTTCGTTTAGCATTTCTATATAGCGAGGTTCAAAGATATTGAGAGGCTGCATTACGTGCGGATACATGACCAGATTTGGCACCGGAAATAACCGGGCCTTGCCGTGAAATCGGGCTTCGTCAAAGGTCAAATCTTCAGCGTTCCAGGGCAACATAGACAACCGGCCTGTTGGGGAGTGGGGAGAGTGTAGAAGTGGCGACTGTGGATAGGAAGACTGACTGTCAAAAGGAGAGTACCACCAAGTGGGCTAAGAGCATAGGAGTAAGTGTTCGCAATTGTATCTTGTAATTCAATGGCCGCAAAGTTCCACAGTCGCTTGTCCCGCAGCCCTTTTGCTTTCTGGTCCGTTTTTATGTCATTCCAAATGTATTTCCGGAATTAACTCCACATCGATTTCGATCTTCGGAAACTCTTCGTCGCTGGCAAGTACGGTCGCAAAACACGCTTCGTACTGTTTTAAAAAAGATTCTAGGTCGAGTCCTTCGTAGGTGGCCGGATATTCTTCGAGGTAAGCACGACTGGTCAAGTAAACTTTTTTTGCCCCTCGGATATTTCCATTTCCAAAATGGTGAAGGGCCACGGCCACTTGAATCAGGCCTTGGTAAAACCGACGTGCTTCTCCCCGGTATTCGGTCCACAGTTCTTCCCAGGTTTCATGCGATTCAAAAAAGTCGCATTCATTGAAGTAGCGGATACCTTGAAGGTAGAGCGGACTGCGGTCGGGCGGGGCGGTAGGCATCGGTGTGCGCTCGTGTTAGTAGGGCAGGCGTGTGGAGGACGTTGGAGCTGCCGGTGTTGAAGTCAGGGCTTGAAGTCAGCGTTTGGGCCGGCATGGGGACGGGAAAGAGGCATGGCATGCAGAGGCAACAACTGTAGGCGTAGGGGGAGGGGGAGGGGGACTCGCCATAAGATTATAGGCGGGTACCAGAGGGAGGACCAGTTAAAGCCGGTGGTTTGCAGGACAATTCCAGGGCCATGGGCATGCCATTTTACGATCCCTGGCACATGACCCCAGGCCCACCGCTGGGGGTGACGCCCATTCACCCCGGTGCAAATGTATGGCGACGGGCTCGGTGGCCAGGATTCGGGCCGGGGGAATTCTTTTTTTGCGTCACCTAGCCCCAGTCGGGGCCCGCTTTGGCCTGATGCGGCGTTGGCCCCTCTGCGCCTTGACACCCTCCACAGGTCCGACACAATAACGCCCGGCGGCCGCCGTGCTAGGTGGTGCGGTCTGCGTTACTGGCATCGATCATTAGTTTTTTGATTGTCGGCTCGTTGCTTTTTTTAGTTGATTGTTAACTCTGATGTTTTGGCTCTCGGTGGTTTTTTTGCTAGATGTTTTCTTGCTGTTAGTGGTTTCTTTTTTACGTCTGTTGGTATCGGAAGTCATCTATGGCCGTTCCGCGCCCGACGTCTCGCAAAAATAAGATTGCCGAGACAGCTACGAAGAGCCTGGCGGCGAAGGTCGTACGGCGTTTGAAGGCAGATTATCCCGAGGCACCGTGCGCCCTGGTGCATCAGACACCATTTCAGCTCTTGATCGCCACCATCCTATCCGCCCAATGCACTGACCATCGCGTGAATCTGGTTACAAAAGACTTATTTCGCAAGTACAAGACACCAGGTGACTTTGCTGGGGCATCGCTAAAGGAGATCGAAAAAAGTGTGCAAAGCATCGGATTGTTTCGCAACAAGGCCAAAAGCATTAAGGCCTGTAGTACGGATCTTGTTGAGCAATTTGAGGGCGAGGTCCCCCAAGAAATGGATGCGCTCGTTTCACTTGTCGGCGTGGGGCGCAAAACTGCCAACGTCGTTTTGGGTACCGCGTTCGGCTTGGCGACCGGTGTGGTGGTCGATACGCATGTCGGCCGTTTGAGTCGCCGTCTGGGTTTGACAGGCGAACGGGATGCGGTCAGGGTCGAGCGTGATTTGATGCGCCTTTTGCCTAAAAAGGAGTGGATTGTGTTTTCGCATCGGATGATCCATCACGGGCGTGCTATTTGTTCTGCTCGACGGCCCCGTTGCGACGATTGTTCGATGAGGCGGTTTTGTCCTCGAATTGGTTTGGACGTTTCAATGGTCTGATGGTGAAGGGTCCGGTTAGGGAGGGGCCCAAATACCCTGAGGTCGATAACTAAGGAGAGAACCCCCGGATGATACTGTCAGGAAACGAGATTCAGAAGCGGATGGGCGACGAGATCGACATCGATCCGTTCGACCCCGCGCGAATCAATCCCAATAGTTATAATCTATCGCTGCATAACGAGTTGATGGTGTACGAGGAGGTGGTCCTTGACATGGCCAAGGCCAACCGGGTGCGGCGTATTACGATTCCCGCAGAAGGAATAGTCCTCAGTCCTAATCAGCTTTATCTTGGCCGTACGGTGGAACGGACCATTACCCGAAACCTTGTGCCGCAGATCGAGGGCCGTTCGTCCGTGGGCCGCCTGGGTTTGTTCGTCCACGTGACGGCCGGATTTGGCGATGCGGGATTTGCCGGTTACTGGACACTGGAAATGTTTGCCGTCCAGCCGGTCCGTATTTACGCCGGCACGGAGATATGCCAGATCATCTATCACGAGCTCGTTGGTGAAGTCGAAGGTTACTCCAGCAAGTACCAGCACAACCACGATATCCAGCCGAGCCTCATGTTCGAAGAACTGGATCCTGAGCACGGCAACGACCCGCAGTTACCGCTGGACTTCGGGCTGGAGCGCTCGCACAGTTAGGTCGGCTGGATTCTGTCGTTTTAACGCACGCCTCAGGCTAGAACCCATTTCAAGACCATCGGTGGCCGACAAGATTCGCGAGACTTGTTGTCCCCAGCTACCGATTTTGAGGGAGGCTTCTACATGATCGCGAAGTAGTTCTCTACTGCGTAATCCAGATACTCTTTGCACATTAGCGGTGGGGCGTCGAGATAGTGGCAGTAGTTGCGGATTTGCAGGAGCAGGTCGCGCGGTTGGCAGCAGCGGAAAGCTCGGCCCATCGGTTTGTAGTGCGTGTTGATGAGATAGTCGACCGCATCCGGATCGTAGGGAAGGCCAACGATAGGGGCCATGATTTCAAATAGCTTGCGAAACTCCGCTTCGCTAGGATCGGGCACTTCGATCTTGTACGGAATACGCCTAAGGAAGGCATCGTCGATTAGGTCCTTGGGTTCCAAGTTGGTCGAAAAAATGATCAACTGATCAAAGGGTACCCGAATCTTTTTTCCGCTTACCAGTTGTAAGAAGTCGTAGCGTTTCTCTAGCGGCACGATCCAGCGGTTGAGTAGCTCATCAGTTGACATGCGTTGTCGGCCAAAGTCGTCGATAACGAGCGTTCCGCAGTTGCTTTTTATTTGCAGTGGTGCCTCGCTGACATTGTTGCCTGAGCTGGGGGCAACTTCGAGGGCATCCATCGTCAGCTCACCGCCAACCACGATCGTCGGTCGGCGGATGCGGACCCATCGCTTATCTACGGCACTGGTCTGCAGCAGGCCCCCTGTTTCTTCCACCGGCACTTCTTCGTGCAGTCCGGGGTCAAAAACACGCAGGATTTCTCCGTCAATGACAACAGCGCGCGGCACCCAAACCGTGTCACCGAAGGCCTTGGTGACACGCTCGGCAATACTCGTCTTGCCATTGCCTGGGGCGCCGAATAAGAACAGACCGCGCCCTGAGTTGACCGCGGGACCTAAGCGGTGGAGCATCTTCTGATTGACCAGGAGGTCTGAGAAGGCCAGCTTCAGGTCTTTGAGTGTGGGGTGCATCTTGGTCAGCGTTTGGCTGGAAACACTCTCGATATAAGCGTTGAGCGTGACCGGGGCGGTGCCAAAATAGCTGCACAAATGCGACAGTTTCTTGGCGCTTTCACGTCCCAGATCTGTCAGTTGGTAAACGTAGTTATTCATCGGAGCTGCGCCTCGATAAGCGACGAGCTGCGCCTGTTTTAGCCCGTTGAGTATCGGTTCGATAAGGCGGAACGGAATTCCGTGTTGCTCGGCCAACTGATGGCCAGACTGATCTCCTGCCGCGGCCAAACAACGGAGCGCGAGGTGCTCGAGCAAACCCTCGCTGATCCCCGCTTCGTCAAGGGATTCCAGTTCTCGCGGCTGCCACGCGCCGGTTTCCCTGTCTTCGGCTAGGGCGCATACCGAGTTTGGTGACGGGGTGTGGTCCACCGTTGCGGGTGGGGCGGTTGCACCAGGTGCGGGGACGGGCATTGTCAGGCTGGGCGAGGGGGGGCCTGGCGGGGCCGGATCCTGGCCGGCGGTCAATTGATTGATGCGCGTGAGCAAAGAATCGAGATCGTTTTCAGAGCCCGAAATTGGATCTTGCGACATCGTTGTCGCAGCTATTTGGTCTGAATCCATACGTGTGCTCTCGGCGCGAATCGCTGCGACAGTTCGAAGACACCTATTCTGCAAGATTAGGTCCGAGTTCCGCAGGGAGCAAATCCGGAGGCAAGCCGTTCGATGGGCCGTTTTGGCACGTAGCGCTCAGCGCGTAGCACGTGCTGCTACTTGTAACGATTTTTCCGTTGGTAGGACTTTCGCAGAGGCGCGCAGCAGTGATTTTCTTGACGCCTGCCGAGGATGCAAATAACGTGAAATGAGAGGCCCATGCACTTAGAATCCCCCCCCCAAAAAAAATGTACGCGGGGCGCCTATCACGGTTGCTAGTAGACGCTGGGTGTTTTTGGATAGGTTCACTAGTAGGCCGCGCGGCCGCCCCACTTTTTTATCCTTGGAATCTTGCGGGTTTGTCCATGCATTTCAGACTCTTACGCACTGTAATTGCTCTATTGTTGTTCGTCCCCACCGTGGTCGCCGAGACGGTTCGGTTCGACACCAATGTGGGAACATTCGACATGGAACTAAATCCAACAGGGAATCCGAACTTGCAAGGGCATGTTGACAACATGCTCAAATACGTAACTTCAGGCAGCTATGACCGCACGGTCATCAATAGAAATAACGAGGTGTCCGCAGAAGGGACTCCCGACTTTGTGTTGCAGATGGGAGGATTTCAATTGCCTGGTTTCGAGCTTCCTGCGGCCTTTAGCGACTTCCCTCCGATAACCGCATTTGATCCTGTCGTGACAGATCTGAACGGCGACGGGCTGATTGACTTCGATACAACGGGCTTGACCAATGAGCGCGGAACGGTCTCGCTCGCGCTCTCCAGCACAGGGGCTAATAGTGGTACGAGCAGCTTCTTTATCAATTTGGATGACATACCGAGCCTAGATCCGGGCGGCAGTATCGGTGAGTTCGTTCCGTTTGCCCGGGTTTTAGATTTTGCGACGGTGGACTTGATTCGTAGCCTGCAGACAGCCAGCCTGTCGGGCGGGGGCGTCGGGAGCAGCAATATTCCTATCTTGGATGATAATCAATTGGTTTTTATTGAACGGGCGTTCGTCCTCGATCCAGTCCCGGAGGCGGCTGCCGCGGTCGCAGCATTCCTCCCAGGCGGCGGTTTTCAGCCGACGCCTCCGGTTGCCAGCGTAACCTTGGCGAGCATTCCTGAGCCGTCCTCGCTGATGATAGCAGTGGGCGTCTTGCTCTTTATCGCCGCGGTCACGCGTCGCAAGATTGCCTATTGAATGCATTTTGTGTTTGAGATGTTGGCAATGTAGCGAACGACTCATCCCGCGCGATGATTTCGTTGGGCCTTCCCCAGACGGCGTATTTTCCTGCGGGGATGCTTGCGCCTGGCAACACGTTATTGGGTGTTGAAAATGCCCTTGCCAGGGAATGGGGCGCCTCCTACGATCTTTCCGCCTCGGGAAATCTGGGGGCGATCTTCTACAAAATCTTATCAAAAAGTCTCGAACATATGAGTGACCGTTGCCCAGGCACGGAGCGCTCCACAAAATCTTCGTGGACGCGAGTGGATTGTTTCAGCCCATTGCGGGCGTGTGCGATCCACCGGGTGAGGGAAGCTGCGTGCAAGATTATTGACGGGAGATTCCTTGGATGAGGACACCGAAGCGCCACCTACTCTTGGGTAACCGACTGGCCGCGATCTGCCTGGCTCTGGTGATTGGCGGTGTGCCACTTTGCGCCCAGGAAGGAGGCGTAATCCCTGCCAGCTATCACGGTTCAGGGAGTTTTTTCAATCGCCAACTCGGTACCGCATTACGCTTTAATTACCACACGCAAGGTTATGGGACGCGAGATGACGTACTCTCGTTGGGTGCGATGAAGGTTTTTAGCCAAGAGGGGGCTATCTGGTATCTGGATGGCCAAGGCACTCTCAGCGACGGTTTTGGCAGTGGCTTTAACCTGGGAGTTGGTTATCGGCAACACACCCTTTCCACTTCGCCGTTGATGCGCCGTGATCCCGAAAGGATTATGGGGCTGAGCTTTTGGACGGACGGGCAGAGCACCTCTGCCGACAATTTCTTCACGCAACTCGGTTTTAGTCTGGAGTCGCTGGGCGACTCGTATGACATGCGCGTCAACGGCCATTTCCCCTTGGATCGGACCAAGACGAGTGCTGCGGTTCTGAGTGCTGCAGGATTGCCGGTCTTTGGAGGCAACGAGATATTTGGCGCGGCAGAATCGTTTTATGTCGATACGGCCCATACTGTCGTCGACAGCGAGTTTGCCAAGCGAATCACGGATGATTTAGAGGCATGGGCATTTTTCGGCACGTATCATATTTGGGGCGGATCGCTGGACGCTACCGGCTATCGAATGGGTGTTCGCGGATATGCGGTACCCGACGTCGCCATGTCATTGCAAGTAACTGATGACAGCGTGTATGCAACGAACGTGGTGTTTGGAATTACCTGGTTTGTGGGCCGCACCAATCGCTACAACAGCCCTTGCGGAACAATTCTCGACCGCTTTCGCGAGCCGGTATTGCGCAACGACTTCATCGCCACCACCAGTCAAAGGCGAACGCGCGCCGCCGGTGATCCGCTCACCATACAAGGTACCAACGACGCGTTCAATATTGTGCACGTCAATAGTTCCGCGGGCCTAGGCGGAGATGGAACTTTTGAAAACCCCTTCCAATCCTTAACCCAAGTCGACAGTGCACCAGGAACCACTAGCCAAGAGAACTCCATCATTCTCGCGCATGGGGGGTCGGCGTTCGCAGGGGGAGAAGGGCAAATCGTCCTGCAGGACGGACAGCGGATTTTGGGTGAAGGTTTAGACAGTGGTGGCAACGCGATCGCTCACCTGGTCGATACAAATGAACTCAATGTGATTGTTCTGCCCGAAACTGCGCCCGGCGCACAGGGGCTCGCGCGGCCCATGGTCGATGCGACTGGCAGCGGCGTCAACGTGATTACCATGGCCGACAATAATATTGTCAACAATTTGACGATCGACGACGCCGTGACGGCAATAATGGCTGATGGAGTTGCGGCACCGACGCTGGCGAATCTTGACATCACCGATGCTTCGGGCGATGCGGTGGTGCTCCGCAACGTCACCGGCACACCCGTAGTTGAAAATACTGTAGCCATTGTCGATGCCCTGCGAGGTCTTGTTGTAGATGGCGGCTTTACAGACCTGGCGCTGGCGGCAACGATTCGCGACGCTGTTGGTACTTCGCTCGATATTCGGAATCGTACGGGCGGTACGGTCACTTATTCCGGCCTGGTTGAAGATAGCGGCGCGGGTAATGGTGGGGTTGTGATCAGGGACAATGTAGATGCGGCGGTAGCTATTACCAACACGACAACCGTCAATACGGGCAACAGTGACGCTGTGGTCATCGATAACAACAATGTTGGTACCACCATCACCTTTAACGATTTGATCGCAACAGCGGGGGGCGGTCGCACGCTGTTTATTGACGGCGGGGGTACAGTCAATATTGACGACATTAACGGTACCAGCGCAATTGTGAATAACGGAACTGGCAGTGCCGTGGAAAACGACGGTGATCCGGATCCAGCCAATAATGCTACCGTGACCATTGCTGCTGACGTGACCAATAGTGGAGGTGGCAGGGCAATCGATATTCAAAATCGAACGGGTAATACTATTACCTTTAGTGGCACCGTGGACGAGACCGGGAATGGGTTGTTGGTCACGGGTAACACCGGCGGCACGATTGCGTTTGGTAACTTGGTGAGTTCTACGGTTACCGGCTTCAACCATGCCGTGGACCTATCCACAAACCCAGGGGCGACGATCGGTTTCACGGGAGTGAATCTGCGGTCCGACCAAGGTACAGCATTTCGTGCCATCGGCGGCGGCAATTTGTTGGTGGTGGGACCCACTGATGCCACCAACTCTAATACCATTGATACCACCGGCGGTGTCGGTGTAGAAATCGACGGCATAACTATTGAGAACGTGGGCGTAAGCTTCGACACAGTTAATGTAACTAACGGGTCGACCAATGGCATCGTGCTGAACAATACCACTGGAATCGTCGGAGCGCGCATTCGCGTGGGGGCTGGCACGGCCACGGGTACCGACGGCGACGGCGGTACTCTGAGCACTGCGGGGACCGCCATCCTAGTGACGGAAGTCGCCGACGCCGTATTCAACGATGTAACGGCTGAAAGCCTGGCCGGCAGTACCGTCACGGTCGATAATCTCAACACAAGTGACTCCGCAATCGTGTTTGATAATCTGTCGCTGATCAGCCTGGCTGGTGCTGGGGACGGGGTCGTCGTGACCGACAGCGGGACGGGAGAACTTGATTTTGTGCTCCGCAATAGCACGCTCGATACGACTGCCTCGAATACGGTGGCATTCGACTTCAATACGCAGGCCAATGCGGGTGAAGTGGATATTCGAATTGAGGGCAACACGATCGCAGCTGACAACAGCTTTGCCTTGCATGCTGATATTAGTCAGGGCTCGGGTGATATTCAGTTCCTGATCGAGAACAATAGTATCACCAACAATAGCGCTGCCAGCGCGACAGTCGATTTCTTGGTGACGACTGATCGGACTCTTAATGCCACTATTGGCGATCAAACGGGAGTAGCACCTTTTGATGCCAATAGCTTTACCAATTCGTCTGCCGGTGGCGATGCGGTTGCCATCGAGTCCAATAGTGCGGCAGCACGTATCAACCTTGACTTGCGAGGAAACACGGCCACGGCGGGTGGCATGGACTTTTTGTTGACGGAAACTGCAGGTGTCTTTGGCGTTGTGGACCGCTCGGCGACGATTACGCTGGGGACCACTAATCAAGGCGTGGTTGATTTGGGAGGTGGCGGGGTCGAAGCCGACTTCGACGTTCTCGCGCCGCCGATCAAGCAAGTGGACTGATGCTGTGAGAAGTGTAGGACGTTGATCGAACTGCAAGTGAGCCCCCAACGGCATCAACGCGCTACAAGTGATGCTCACCAAAAGTCTCCACGCCCGCTCTTAGCCCACCGGAGGAATGTGGACTGGCGGTTCCATCCCTGGACGGTCATGATGGAACCGTCCTATCTTGTGCGTTTCACATGACGCTGCCTTCCCCGTTGTCCTCCCTTTTCAGCTTTCCACCCTTGTTCCAGCTTGTCGCCACTGCCGCGTTTGGCCTCGAAGCGATCGTCGTGCGCGAACTCCACCACCTCGGCTACGAGGGGCGCGTGGCGCGTCCGGGGCGTATTGAGTTTGAAGGTGACGTCGCGGCCATTTGTCGGACCAATCTCTGGTTGCGCTCGGCCGACCGCGTACTCCTGCAGATGTCAAAATTTTCTGCGACTGATTTCGATCTGCTCTTCGAAACAGCCTGCGCTGTGCCTTGGGAAGAGTGGATAGCCCCCGACGCAGCGATTCCAGTGCGGGGCCGGTCGCGAAAATCGCAGCTCAGCAGCGTGCCGGCCTGCCAGCGGACCATCAAGAAGGCAATCGTCCAACGTTTGCTGGGCAAGCATCAGGTCGTCGCCCTGCCCGAGACAGGTACGCCTGTGCCGGTGGAGGTTGCCCTTTTAGACGATGAAGTCACGCTGTCGCTGGACACTTCGGGCGATGGTCTACATCGGCGCGGTTATCGCACCCTCTCGGCCCCTGCACAGATTCGGGAAACTTTGGCGGCGGCTCTTGTGCAACTCAGCTATTGGAATCCAGAGCGCCCGCTAATCGATCCTTTTTGCGGGACGGGCACCATCGTGATTGAGGCGGCCATGTTGGGGAGGCGCCAAGCCCCTGGGTGCGGCCGCGCGTTCGCCGCCGAGCAGTGGCCGGCTGTGCCAGACAAACCGTGGCAGCTGGCGCGCGAAGAGGCAGACGATTTGCGATTGCCGACCCTGGCTGAGCGGCCAATGGGTACCGACATCGAAGCCGAATCGCTCAAATTGGCCCGCTATCACGCTGAGCGCGCGGGGGTGGAAAAGGATGTGCATTTTCAGCAGCGGGCATTTGCTGATCTCAAGTCGCAGCGCAAATGGGGCTGCACCATTATGAATCCGCCTTACGGATTACGCTTGGGTGATCAGTCGGAGGTGGAAGCCCTCTATCGCACTCTGCCCGAAGTGCTAAGGCGTTTGAAGACCTGGTCGCACTATATCCTCTCGGCCCAGACAGACCTCGAGCAACTGGTGGGACAACAGGCCGACCGTCGCCGTAAGCTGTTCAATGGGCAAATTGCCTGCACCTATTTTCAGTTCCATGGTCCACGACCGCCCCGCGCGCAGGCATTGGCCGAGACTTCGGATTCGCCGCGGGCGCCTCAAGAGCAACAGCGTCCGGCGTTTGGGGGGCTCCGCGAAGAGGCCGCTCGCCAATCCGAAGAATTTGCCAATCGATTGCGCAAGCTTGCCCGGCACCTGCGCCGTTGGCCCTCGAAACGAGGAATCAGTTGCTATCGGGTTTACGATCGTGACATACCCGAGATTCCGCTGGTCGTGGATTGTTACGAAGGGGCGCTGCACATCGCCGAGTATGAGCGGCCCCATGCCCGCACCCCGGCGGAGCACGCAGATTGGCTCGACGCGATGGTGGCTACTGCTGCCAAAACTCTGGAGGTGCCGCACGAACTGGTTTTTGTCAAGCAGCGGCTTCGGCAACGGGCGAATGCGCAGTACGGTCGGATTGATCAGCTGCAGGCCTTGCGCGTCGTGCATGAGGGTGGTTTGCGTTTTCAAGTCAATTTATCCGACTATGTCGACACGGGCCTGTTTTTGGATCACCGCCGGACGCGGGCCATGGTCCGCGACGCGGCTGCGGACAAGAATTTTCTCAATGTTTTTGCCTACACTGGGGCATTTACGGTTTATGCAGCCGCCGGCGGGGCGGCTCGGTCGACCTCGGTCGATCTGTCGGCGACTTACCAGGAATGGGCCACCGAAAATCTCAAGCTCAACGGATTTGGCTCACCGCGACACCGTTACGTGCGGAGCGATGCTGGCCAGTTTCTCAGCTCGCTTGTGGGTGAAGAAAAATTCGATTTGGCGGTCGTCGATCCGCCCACCTTTTCCAATAGCCGCCAGTTGGAACACGATTGGGATATTCAGCGCGATCATGTGGCCTTATTACATCAGGTTATCCATTGCATGACGCCCGGCGGCATTGTATTTTTTTCTACCAATTCCAGGAGATTCAAACTTGACGAAGGGGCACTGGCTGGAGTGAGCTTGCGAGAAATTAGTAAACAGACTGTGCCGGAGGACTTCCGTAACAAGCGCATCCACCGGTGCTGGCGGATGGTGATTGGAGGCTGATCTTGTTCGGCGCCCGCGCGTCGGAGCGATACTTTTTCACTCGGGGCGTGCTGACTTTTCCTGATCTGACGGACTGCCGACGAAAAAGCACTGGGGGGTCGCAGCAGAATGAGCCTATCGGCTGGTGTCCGGTTTATTCCTGCTTGTCCGCCCCTGTTCTCGCACGCAGGTCGGCCAGCTCACGGTCAAATCCGCCCGACAAGATGGGGAAACGGCACCATGTCTTGGGGTCGAGGTTCTCATCGTCAAGATGAAACGAAGGGGCGTAGCGTTCTCGCTTCCACTGGTTGCGGCACCAGAGCCGAAAGAATCGCTCTGTCCAGTGTCCCAACTGTGTTTGTGAGTAATCTGCAAAGCGGGCTTCCAGCGTTTGCAGTACTTCAACGGGCATCTGTTTATCACGAATGGCTGCCCGTTCGATCGTATCTAAAACGGTGTACGGCATCAGGTCGCCTTCATCGGTCTGATGTTCTCCTGGCGGGCGAAGTTCGGCCGTCGGCTCTTGGCAATTGACTACCGCCAACACATCGAGTGGACCGGCGCCAGCTGGCCCCGCCCGCTCCATCCATTGGAGCCATTCGAGCAAATACGCTTTGTCGATGCCGGTGATTGGCGCGAGCCCGCCGCACGTGTCGCCGTCCATGGTGGCGTAGCCGACCGCTGCCTCACTACGATTGCTGGTGGCCAGCAGCAGGGCCCCGCGCATATTAGCCAACAGCCATGCGCCCGGTCCCCGTACGCGGGCTTGAATGTTTTGCAGCGTCAGGTCGTCCTGCTTCCACGTAAGTTGGCGGTCGGTGGCTTGCGAGACCATATCGACATAGCCATCCACTAGGTTGTCGATATTCCACTCTACGAACTCTGCTCCCACGGCTTTGGTGACCTGGACCGCAGCGCTGTGTGTTACTTGGCTGCTGTTGCGGGTTCGTTGATAGACGCACGTCAGTAGCCGGCCAACCAGCGCCCCGTTATTGGGCTGCTCGGCAAGACCCTGGATATGGGCGAGCTTCCGCAAAAAAACTTCCCGGCCAATGTCGGCGATGGCCAGCTCTACCAGGAGCCAGACCATCGTGACTATGGCTGAGGAATCGGCTCCACCGCTCAGCGAGACCACCAGGCCGCCGGCGCGACTCTTGCGAAGATAATCGAATAGCGCGAGCGGTACGGCCCGGGAAAATTCTTCGGCTTTGGAGGCCGGTGAAGCATCCCAGGCGGCCGGGCGGGTGGCCGTGCGCGGCGCCGTCGGGGGCGGAAACGTGCACTGGGCCTCGATCGTCGCGCCGCCCAGGCTCTGCAGGTCGCAGCGCGGCCGGGATGCCCCCTCTCGATCGCGGCGCGAGGCAGCTACGTCGATGTCGGCAGTTGCCATTACCCAATCGGCGAACGAGAG
Source organism: Pirellulales bacterium (assembly GCA_022448265.1). Classification (GTDB taxonomy): domain Bacteria; phylum Planctomycetota; class Planctomycetia; order Pirellulales; family Lacipirellulaceae; genus Bythopirellula. Next base: position 58,826 of record JAKVCC010000008.1, on the reverse strand, counting down.
GCGCGCCCCGGCGGCCAGCATCTCTCCCCGACTGGCAATGAGTGTTCCCCCGTCAAAGATCGCGCGCCCCGATTCGTTGCCCAATAGATTGGCATAGGCGTAGCTGACGTGAAACTCGCGCGAACCCCGAAGGACGAACTCGCGGCGGATTTCTTGTTTGTTAAAGGCGAAGTGGCTGGCACTGGGGTTGAGAATAATATCCGCACCGCGAGCGGCCAGCCGCCCCCCCGAACGGTCGTCGACCCAGGCATCCCGGCAGATTTCCATGCCGATTTTCACACCGCCGCAATCGAACAGCAAATCGCCGACCGGATACGCGGACGCTCCGATTGAAACTTCCCGAACGTGGCCCGCTGGCCAAGGCGCAAACCAGCGAGGTTCGTAGTGAATGCCGTCGGCAGCTAGGTGCTGTTTGCCAACCAGGCCCAGCAGCTTCCCGTCGCAACAAAGGGCCATCACATTGTAGAGTTGGCCGTCAATGGCCAGCGGCAGGCCCAGGGTTGTGACTAGGTCCTGCGTCTGGGGGACGATTTCGGCGAGAATTTCTAGCGCGGTTTCTTGTACGCCGGTCGCAAAGAAGGTGTCTTCGCAGCCATAGCCAGTGATCGAGAGTTCCGGCAAGCATAGTACCCCCGCCTCCGCCTCGCGCGCGGCCGAGATAGCAGCCAGCAGGTTGTTGCAGTTGGTTTCCCATGCCAGGGGTGTTTGATTCACACCCGCGGCGGCAAGACGGAGCTTGGTCATTAGGTAAGTATAACGATTTTTCCCCTGTCATCGATAGCCGCGGCAGCACTAGGCCGCGCGAGGCTGGTGCGAAGCGCAAACGCTTGGTCACCAAAGAGAAGATGGACGTGCCGTCGCCGCGCCGCGCAGCTGTCCCTGTCTCATTTCGAAATCGAGAAGCCGAAGCTGGTACGGCCACGGCGGCCCCGGTGGTAGCCGTGGTGATATCCGAAATGGGGGGTGTAGCAAGCGGGTCGGCCGTAGTAGTACTCTTCGACAATTACGGGGGGAAGATTTGCCACGAGCGGCGCCTGCACCATCGGTGGGCTCTGCATCACCTGGATAACGTCGGTCGAAACGCCTTGTTCGTGCAGATAGATTACATCGCTTGCCGCCAAAGGAGCGACCACGCCCGACGTTCTCACGTAGTTCTGGATGAGCCGAGGATCTACTCCTGCCTGGGTCATTGCGATCACTTCTTGAATATTTGCCGCGCCGGCTTGCACCTGGCGGCCCATTTGAGCGGCGATCGCTGCCCGATTCTGAGCAGCAAGCGCGTCCATTTCCGTGCCAACGGCCGCACCGGTCAGTGCGCCGAGGCCCGCGCCAATCAACGCGCCGCTACCAGCGTTTCCGCCGGTCGCATTGCCAATGATGGCGCCTGCGCCCGCACCTGTGAGTGCGCCTAGGCCGATCCCCCGGTCGGCATAATATGGGGAGCGGCAACTGGCGAAGAGCGTACAGGCAAGTAGCACGACACAAGCTAGATGGCGCATGACGAATCGTTTGGAAGGACCAGTCATGGAAACACCAGCAAAGTGGGGGAGGGTGAGAAAAAGTACGGGGCGCGGATATTCTCAAGTGACCTGGATGGGGTCAAGATCGACAACAGGTTCAGGGAAGTGCATCTAGTTACTCATTGGTGCGCCGCTGGAGAAAAATGAACTGATGCACTGCTGGCGCTGGCGGTGGACAGCTAAATTGCCAGGAAAACTTCGCCTTTCGCGAAACGTGCTTGCATCCTGGTGGATTGCTGCGTAAACTTACAGCAACTCGGGATTTGTGGCCGCTTGCAGCCGAAACTGCTAAAGAGCCAAAACGTTGCCAACGCAAAGCACCTGAAGGCGTCTGGTAGCAAACATGGCAACAGGAGTTCGGTGGCGACAGGATATTGGTTGGCCATTGGAATTCGAAGCAGCTTTCACAAGCCGCATTTACCGAGCGTAAGTGCGGTTTTTTTTGTGAATTACCAGGTACGAGCTTCGAATCCGCCCCAGTCCCCAGCCCCTGCTTCCCCTATGAATCACCTTGAAATGGCGAAACAGCGTCCCCGCGATCCGTCCGAAGCGGTCCAGCCGAACGTGAAGGCTTTGCCTGCCGAGTTTTTGAACGATATTTCTACCAAGTCGGTCCACGCCGGTGAGGCGCGTCAGAAGCCGGGCGATTCGGTTACGGATCCCATATTTTGCGCTTCGACCTACACGTTTGCTGATACGCAGGCGATTATCGACTTCATTCAGCAGGAACAACCTCGCGAAGAGTATGGCCGGTATGGGCATCCGGGCGAAAGGGTTGTCGAGCGCAAGCTGGCTGAGCTAGAGGGGGGCGAAGACGGGGTGCTCTATTCCAGCGGCATGGCTGCGATGGTGGGCCTGCTGATGTCAAAACTCCGCGCGGGGGATGAAGTCGTTTTTTTCGACGAGTGCTACCACCGGAGCCGTGAATTTTGCACCAAGCATTTGTCACGTTTCGGAGTCGTGACGCGTCAGGTCCGGACCTGCGATTATGAAGCCATGGAAAGGGCCATCACGCCCAATACGAAGATGCTCATAAGCGAATCGCCGACGAATCCGCATATGAGTTGTATCGATCTGGAACGTTTTTCCGATATTGGCCGGCGTCATGGTATCGATACCTTGATCGACGCCACGCTTGCCACTCCGTATAATCTGCGACCCATTGATTCCGGGATCGATTACGTACTGCATTCGGCTACCAAATACCTGGGTGGGCACAACGACCTGCTGGCGGGAGCTGTGATCGGAACCAAAGAGAAAATGGAGTCGGTCCGCAACCTGCGGGGCATTATGGGCGCGGTCAATAGTCCACAAAACGTGTATTTGCTCGCGCGCGGTTTGAAAACATTTGAATTGCGGATGCAGCGGCACAACGAAAACGGACAACGCGTCGCAGAATACCTGGAGAGCCATCCACGGGTTGAGCGGGTGTTTTACCCAGGGTTGGCCTCGCATCCCTACGCGAAAATCGCGAAACGCTGGATGCGCGGGTTTGGGGGGCTTGTCACATTTTTGATACAGGATGCCGACTGGCGCGTCACTGCCGATATTGTCGATGCGGTGAAGATCCCGCGCATCGCTCCTAGTTTGGGCGGTGTGGAGTCGCTGATCGAGCAGCCCCTGGTCATGAGTTACTATCAGTGTACGCCTGAAGAGCGGAGTCAGTTTGGCATCCCCGACAATATGATTCGACTTGCTTGCGGCATCGAGAATGCCGAAGATTTGATTGCCGATCTTGGGCAAGCTCTGGAAATGCCTTAGCGCAGTGACAGAGCGCAATTACACCGAGCGACCACATGCACTTTAAAACCCGGGCGATCCACGTTGGCAACGAAAAGTGCGCAGCAACCGGCGCTGTCGTCCGGCCGCTGCATCTCGCGGCGACTTACGTACAGCCTGGCGCGGGCGAGTGGGGTGAGTTTGATTACTCGCGCAGCGGCAACCCCACGCGCGCTGCCCTGGAGAGCACTCTCGCCTCACTGGAGGCGGGTTGTGGTGCGCTGGCTTTTGCCAGTGGCATGGCGGCTATCCACTGTGCGATGGGCCTTCTCAAAGCGGGCGACCATGTTCTGGCGGGCAGTGACATCTATGGCGGCACTTACCGGCTTCTCCACAAAATATCCAGCCGTGCTGGCATCCAGGTGACGCTGGTCGATACCACGGATCTGGCCAGCGTTGAGGCGGCCATCACGCCGGCGACCCGGTTGTTATGGATTGAAAGCCCCGGCAATCCGCGTCTGACCATCACCGATATCGGTGCTTGTGCCGAGGTGGCCCATCGCCACGACGCGCTGTTGGGCGTGGACAGCACGTTTGCGACCCCAGTGCTTACGCGCCCTTTGGAACTTGGCGCCGATTTGGTCATGCATTCGGCGACCAAGTACATCGGCGGTCACAGTGATCTGGTCGGCGGGGCGTTGGTTGTTCGCGACCCGTCGCTGTGGGACGAACTTTATTTTGTGCAAAATGCCACCGGCGGGATCATGGGGCCCTGGGAGGCTTTCTTGTGTTCGCGCGGTTTGAAAACGCTTGCGGTGCGGGTTTGCGAACAGAGTCGTACTGCGCTGGAGTTGGCAACGTGGCTGTCGTCGCATGACCGCGTGGCGCGGGTCCACTACCCGGGACTGCCAGACCACCCGGGGCATGATATTGCTAGGCGTCAAATGGAGGGGGGCCCGTTTGGAGCCATGCTCTCCTTTGAACTTCGCGGCGAATTTGCGGAGGCGAAACGATTCGTAGAAGCGACGCACCTGTTTCAACTAGCGGTCAGCCTGGGCGCGGTTGAATCGCTGATCGAGCAGCCGGCCTCGATGTCGCACGCCAGCTACGATGCGGCCGATCGAAAAAAACACGGTATCGCTGATGGCCTGATTCGCTTATCGGTCGGTTTGGAGGCCTACGAAGATTTGCAGCAGGATTTAGAAGGAGCCTTTGGAGTTCTGTAACGCGGACTTTCCGTGTACGGGACTTCGCGCACGGTTGGTTTATCGTAGGCGGCTGGCCACACTAGGCTGGCCAGGGGCTTTTGGCTGTTTTTACATCGTCCACACTGGCCCACCTATCCTCTCGTCCACTTGAATGCCATGCAACTTGGTTACGTCAGCGCGATCTTCGGCGACCTTTCCTTCGAACAGGTTCTTGAGCACGCCGCCTCGATTGGTTACGACTGCGTCGAAGTGATGTGCTGGCCTTGCGAGGGGCCGGACCGCAAATACGGCGGGGTGACACATCTGGATGTCACCCATTTCACAGCCAGTCAGGCCGACGATGTGCGGGCCCTCTGCGACAAGCACGGTGTTGAAATCAGTGCGCTGGGATATTATTCAGTCCCACTGTCCGCAGATGCCGAGCAGGGTAGCGCCGCGCGGGGTCATTTGCCAAAGGTTTTCGATGCGGCGGCCCTGTTGGGTTTATCGACTGTCAATACATTTGTTGGCGCAAATCATCTGCTTTCGCTTGACGATAATTTTAGGTTATTCAAGAAATATTGGCCCGATCTAGTGCGTCAAGCAGAAGATCGGGGCGTGCGCATCGGCATCGAGAATTGTCCAATGCTTTTTGCGCACACCTGGCCCTTTGGCTTGAATATGGCCTGCACGCCTGCGACTTGGCGGCGCATGTTTGAGTTGATTCCTTCGTCCAGCTTCGGGCTGAATTACGATCCGTCTCACCTGCGGATGCAACTTGTTGATCCGATTGCCCCCATTCGCGAATTCGGCCAGCGTATATTCCATGCCCATGCCAAAGACATGCGAATCGACGTCGAGGTGCTCGACGATGTAGGAACGCTGGTGCCGCCCATGGAGCGCAGTACGGCCAAAATACCTGGCTTGGGCGACATCGATTGGGGCCGGTGGGTTGCTGCGCTGACCGATGTGGGGTACGACGGCCCCGTTTGTGTCGAGGTGGAAGATCAGGCGTTCGAAGGGTCGGTGGAGCGCCGGTGCCTGTCGCTGCAGCTCAGCTACAATGTGCTGCGCGGCCTGATTGTTTGAGTCGCCGCAGAGGAGAATCGTAGGCATCGCCTCGAAGAAGGGCTAAAGTCGCTCCTAGGGCCCTGTGCGCTCGTTGCCGCAAATCAGACCGACGTCGGCAGTGAAGCAAGTGGTCTGCTAAAATTTGGTATTCAGCGTAGGCATATGAAATTTGCGGGCTAGGCAAAGTTCAGCCCTTCCAGCCGCTCGCCAAACGTTACGTTTACTGGTAGAGCATCGGCCAACGTTTGCAGGTACGCATCCCGCGGAATTTCGACAACGCCGAGTCTCCCCGTGTGAGCCGTCCATTGCTGGACGTCCAGCAACACGAAACCGCGGGCTCGCAAATGGGCTACAAGAACAGCCAAAGCGACTTTCGACGCATCGCGCAGGCGATAGAACATGCTTTCTGCGGCAAAGAAGCCGCCGATTCCCAGGCCATAGGTGCCGCCTGCCAGCGCGCCCTGATGCCAAACTTCGACACTATGCGCATGGCCCAGTGTATGCATATGGCAGTAAGCGGCGACCATCTCGTCGGTGAGCCAGGTATTGTGCAAGCGATTCTGCGCAGTGGCACAGCCATGGATCACCTCGTCAAAAGCAGTATCGCAAGTTGTTTGAAAAACTCCTGAACGCAGTTTTCTCCGGAGACGCCTGGAAATCCGCAGGCCGTCCAAGGGTAAAATGGCCCTGGGATCGGGCGACCACCAAAGCATCGGATCATCCGGATATCCAGGCCAGGGGAAAATCCCGTGCTGGTAGGCGTCGAGCAGCCGTTCTGGACTCAATTCGCCGCCTACGGCGACCAAGCCGTCGCGGGACGAATCGGCGGGTGGCGGAAAGTACTCGGAGCAAGGCATAGCAGCGGTAAATCTTCGAGGGCACGGAAGCGGAACGGAAATCGGACAATTTTGCCCTAAAGATGGTATTATACAAGCCAGCAATTTCAGCTGCCCCGTTGTCAAGATGGTGTGGTTGGCAGCGGAAGCGTGTGGCCGCTAGCCGGATGCCGCGTTCGTCACAACGGATGCAAGTCGACTGGCAGCTCCGTTGCGATTGTGATGGTGTGATGGAAAGGTAAAATGCACTACGAACCAAACCCGCCCAGCGACGTTGTCGCAGTATCTCAGGAGGTACTTTCCGCGCAGGCTCTGGCACAAGAACCGGAGCGAGGGTTGACGCTGCCATCGACTCCGCCCTCGCCGGTTACGCAGCCCGTGACGGAGCATGACTTGCCGCGGCTGCCGCGACTGCAGCGATTGTTGTGGATTTTTGGATTGCTCCTGGCGTTGTTCATTGCTCCCAATGTGATTCAGCGCGTGCAGTATTCGTTGACTGCGGGAGAAGAGCGCGCTAAGTATGACATGGCGCAGGAAAACCTGCCGGGTGTCAACCTGGGTGCAATTTCCGATGCATCGCGACTACTGTCCCAGTATGTTGCGCCTAGCGTAGTCAGTGTGCGTGTGGTAAACGTCGACCCACTGCGCAGTCGGAGAGGCGGACAAGGCATTGGGCAGGGCTCGGGAGTGATCGTCGACCAAGCCGGTTATATTATCACCAACGACCATGTGGTCGGCAGTGTGGCAATTGTCGAAATACAGCTCAGCGACGGTCGCATTGGTTCAGCGGCCGTTGTGGGTAGGGATCCGGGCACCGACGTAGCGGTTTTGAAGACCGACCTTGACGACCTGATTCCTGCTGTGTGGGGTGACAGCGATAGCCTGGACGTTGGGGACCTGGTTTGGGCGGTCGGTAGCCCCTTTGGACTGCAAAAAAGTATTACCTTCGGTATTGTTAGCGCCAAGGAGCGTCGTGGTATATCGGGTGTGTACAAAGAGTTCTTGCAAACTGACGCGGCTGTCAATCCGGGTAATAGTGGTGGCCCGTTGGTTAACGTGGACGGAAAAATTGTGGGCATCAATACGGCCATCGTGGGCCGATCATACCAAGGTATCAGTTTTTCAATCCCCAGCGCCATTGCACGTGAAAGCTACGAGCGGTTACGCAAAGACGGCTACATTAGCCGGGGTTTTTTGGGCGTGGAGCCGATGGAGGTCCCCGACAAGGTTGCTGGCCGCCTGGGCTTAGACCGAGGACAGGGCGTGTTGATTGTGGAGGTCAAACCGAATACACCAGCTGCTGCAGCCGGCTTGGAGGTCGGTGACGTGATCCTCAAGTGGGACGGTGTCGAATACTCAGATCCCACGCTTATGAGCCGGGCGATAGCCGCAACCAAAATAGGCGGAATTGTTTCGGTAGGCATCATACGTTACGGGCAAGACGGTCCGGACCAACTAACGCTTAAGGTAAAAGTAGCCGAGCGGCCACGGCCAACGAACTAGTGAGGGACGCCACCCGGAGGGGGCAAGGAATGAACAATAGTATCGCATCCCCGTTTGGCGATGCGTACCGAGAGGGCTAGCCGCCTGGCCCGACGATGCTGGCGGGCTGTCAGCGGTTTAAACTTCGATCTCTGTGGTTCGTTGCCGCCGAGTAGCCCTGAATAGCCTGCTTGCTGCGCTAAGTTGAAACCCACGTTGCGAGGTGAATAATGGTTAGTGTCGAGGCGGCACCAACAGTTCCCCCCGCCCTGTGCTGAAGTTTGACCCCCGCCCCTTGCCCTAACCCGCCCCCCCCCTATGTCCCTCTCCAGTTTGCAGGATGCCAAAGAGCAGGTTCGTCAGGCGGTTGACATTGTCGATCTGGTTGGCAGTTACATGGCGCTGCGCCGCCAGGGCCGAGGCTATGTAGCCGTTTGTCCCTGGCACGACGACTCGCGCCCCAGTCTGCACGTGAACCCCGAACGGCAGTCGTTCAAATGTTGGGTTTGCGATATTGGTGGCGACATCTTCAGTTTTTTGATGCGCATCGAAGGGCTGGAATTCAGAGAATCGCTGGAAATGCTGGCCGATCGGGCAGGCATTACGTTGGCCCCCTCCCGGCAAGCGTCGGGCCAGTCCAGCGAGTTCGAGCGTCGCAACTTGTATCAGGCCGTCGCCTGGGCCGAAGAGAAATTCCATCGCTACTTGTTGGCTGATCCGGCGGCCGAGGTGGCGCGAAGTTATCTCAGCCACCGCGGAATTAGCCAAGATACGACCGAACGATTTCACCTGGGAATGGCGCCGGATCGGTGGGACTGGCTGCTCACCGAGGCGCGGCAGACTGAGTGGTCACCGGCAGTACTGGAGAGGGTGGGGCTTGTCGCTTCCCGGCAGAGCGGACAGGGCTACTACGATCGCTTTCGCCGACGGCTAATGTTTCCGATTCGGGATACTCGCTCCCGGCCGATTGCGTTTGGTGGGCGCGTGCTTCCGGGGCAGGTTGCAAACGATGCCGATCGTCCAGAAGCAAAATATATCAACAGCCCCGAGACACCTTTGTTCAGTAAGAGTAGCCAGCTTTACGCGCTTGATCTTGCCAGGGAGGGCATTGCCCGTGAGCAAACTGTTGTTGTGATGGAGGGGTACACCGACGTGATTCTGGCACATCAGCACGGAATCACCCATGCGGTGGCTGTCTTGGGCACGGCACTTGGTGAAAAACACGTGCCTCTCCTGCGCCGCTTTACGGATCGCATCACGCTGGTGCTCGATGGCGACGACGCCGGACAAAAGCGGACCATGCAGATCTTGGATGAGTTGCTAGCACTCTTTGTGTCGCAGGAAATTGATTTACGAATTCTGACCTTGCCTCAGGGGGCCGATCCATGTGATGTTATTGCCTCGCAAGGAAGCGAATCATTTAGGCATCAGTTGTCGACTGCGGTCGACGCCCTCGAACACAAGATTGTTGCTGTGACCAACGGATTGGCATCAGCCCCAACTACGCACGCTTCAGCCCAAGCGGTGGAGGCGATTCTCGATACGCTGGCCCGCGGAATGCCCAGTGCGAGTTCCGCGACGTCCACAGCGTTGGTGCGCGAACAGCAAGTGATGTCGCGATTATCGCGTCAATTTGGTGTCGCCGAAGAGACGCTGCGGACGCGGCTTGTAGCCAGGCGGCACGAAATTACGGCGCGGCAGCACACCGCCCGTGTCGGTGTGCGGGATAGGGCGGGCGAGGCGGCGACAGTACCGCCTTCCCGCATCCAACTCTCGCATTGGGAAAGAGAACTTATCGAGCTATTGATCCATCATGCCGATGTTGTGCCACTGCTTGCCGACCGCCTTGATCCCGCACAGATCGAGAATCCGTTTTGTCGCAGGACTTTTCAGGACGTGGTTCGGTTGTATCGAGGAGGGCAGACACCGTCGTTCGAGCAATTGATACTGGCCACCGATGATAGCGCTGAAAAGAATGTTCTGGTTGAGTGCGACGAGCGCGGACGCGAAAAAGTTGCCAACGACGCGCGGCAACGAGCCATCGACTTGTTGGATCGACTTGATGAGCATCATCGAGAGTCTCGCCGCAATCAGCAGAAGGCCGTCTTCCATAAAAAATCTCTCCACCCGAAAGAAGAAGACAAGCAGCTAAGTCAATTTTTTAAGGAGTTGATGCCCCCCCAGAAGAATGACCGCTAGGCATGTTCTTCACCCACGGACGGGTGAAATGCTTGGATGGTTCCCGTACTTTTCCATTTGCACAGGAAGTGCAGGAGGAGTTTGTGATGACCCCCTTGACTAAAACGCTCTCGAGCAAAACCTCGGCTACGAGAATCTCCACCGCGAAACCCCTTGTGGCGATAAGTTCTGCCGGTTCAGGTGACTGCGCCAAAGATGCAACGCTCGCCCCTCGCCCGTCGGTCGCCCCCAAGATGCCTCTAAGCCGCCTGATTGCGCTGGCTAAGTCGCAGGGCTTTATTACCTATCAGCAGGCCAATGATTTTCTTCCGGATGAAGCTTCCGACTCGGCGCAAGTTAATATTCTGCTTGATGTGGCCGACTGTTTAGGTGTTAGTTTTGGGGAAGGCCGGCGGCCTTCGGGTCAGCAGGAGTCTGATGAGGCTATCGCAGGGGAAGACAATCGCGAGGCGCTGTTTGCCGACGAGCTTCCTAAGTTGACCGACGATCCGATTCGGATGTACTTGTCACAGATGTGCCGGATTCCTCTGCTTACGCGAGAAGAGGAAATCACGCTTGCAAAAAAAATTGAACTTACCCGCAAGCGGTTTCGTCGCAACCTGCTCCGTTCGTTTTTTGCATTGGACGCGACGTGTCAAACTCTGGAAAAGGTCCACGCGGGCGATTTGCCGTTCGATCGAACAGTTAAGGTGTCGCTTACCGAGCGGCTAACCAAGGAGCAGATTTCGGCGCGAATGCCGGTTAATTTCCCGACACTTCGGAATATGATCCAACAGCAGCGCCGGTTGTTTGCTACGCTCGTTCGTCGTAGTGCATCTGCAAAAGAAAAGCAGCAGGCACGGCAGGCATACATGCGCAATCGAGAAAAAATGTTGTCACTTGTTGAGGAGCTCAGTTTGCGGACGCGACGCGTACAACCCTTAATGCAAGATCTGGAAGAACTCTCTCGCCGCATGGATCACCTGCAGCAACATCGCGATCAGTTGCGGGCGGAGGGCGCAGCCCCGACGCGCCTTGAGCCGGTTCGCAGGGAGATGCGCGCACTCATGCTGAAAACGCTGGAGACGCCGAGCAGCTTGCGAAAGCGATGCACCCTCTTGCGGTCACAGCTTAAAGAATTCGATCGCGTCAAGCGTGAACTTTCCAGCGGAAACTTGCGATTGGTGGTCTCTATCGCCAAAAAATACCGTAACCGGGGCATGAGCTTCCTGGATTTAATTCAGGAGGGCAACACGGGACTCATGCGCGCGGTGGACAAATACGAATATCGTCGAGGCTTCAAGTTTTCGACCTATGCGACTTGGTGGATTCGTCAGGCGATTACCCGTGCTATTGCTGACCAGGTGCGAACGATTCGCGTTCCCGTCCACATGATTGATGTCTTGAGCAAGCTGCAGCAGACCGCCAAGCGTTTGCAGCACGAGTTGGGTCGCTTGCCGACCCATGAAGAGACGGCCGATGCCGCCGGGGTCGATCTTGAGGAGGCCCTGCACGTGCTTGACATCGGTCGCACGCCGGTCAGTCTGGATCGGCCGATTGGCGAAAACGAAGATTGCAGCTTTGGAGAATTTGTCGAAGACCAGCATGTCGACAATCCGCTGAGCCTGGCTAACAACGGCATGCTTCGCGAAAAAATCGACGAGTTGTTGAAGACGCTCACCTACCGCGAGCGAAAAATCATCCGTTTGCGGTACGGGTTGGCGGACGGCTATTGCTATACCTTGGAGGAGGTGGGCCGTATTTTCAAGGTCACCCGCGAACGCGTCCGGCAGATCGAAGCCAAGGCGGTCGCCAAGCTCCAACACCCGGTCCGCAGTGCCGAGCTATCCGAATATGTCGTCGATAGCCCAATCCCTGTCGAGGAAGAATCTTGGGGCGAACTGACTTCGGAGGACACGTTGGCCGCGGCCTAGTAGATGGGGCACCCGGCCCGGTCCGCTCTGGCGTTTTCTTGGCAGTTTTTCGGCCGGATGTGGGGCCACAGGTGGGGCCGGGGTTGGAGGGCGGTACGCAGTACCTTATGGAAAATGAAATCGTCGTTACAATTAGGGGGAGGGAGGATGGTTGAACTGTTCAGCACTGCCTGACTTTGGGTAATCGCTCGCCACGGCGAGGCATGACTTGCAGGGGAGAATTAATGGCGGTATCTACCACGGTACTCCGTGAGTTGCATCGGATCCACTCACAGCTGGGTGACTTGCGGGGACGGTTGGAGCGTGGGCCGCACAAGGTTCAGGCGCATGGAGCTAATGTCACGCGGCAGCAGCAGACGGTTGGCACGATTGAGGAGTCGGTCAAGCACACGAAAAAAAACGTGGATCAAAAGCAGCTTGACTTGAAGACGGGTGAAAACAAGATTCTGGACCTCAAAGGGAAGCTCAATACTTGCAGTAGTAACAAGGAATATCAGACCTTGTTGGAGCAGATCGCGGCCTCGGAGATGGCCAATAGCGTTTTGGCAGACGAGGCGCTCGAGTCAATGGAAAAAGTCGACCAATTGGAGGTCGCCGTCGCTGAATCGCGGGTCCAGATGGCGGCCGCGGAGAAGGAACTCGACAGGTGCCGGCAGGAGGTTGCTGCGGAAGGAGCGGTCATTCAGGCCGACATGACACGCCTGGAAGGCGAACTGGCCACCGCCGAGCAGGAATTGCCGCAAGATATCAAGAGCGATTACCAGCGGATCATTCAAGCCAAGGGTTCCGAAGGAATGGCGGCGGCCGCCGAATGCACCTGCCAAGGGTGCGGCTACCAGATTACGTTGAATATGCAAAATGAGCTATTGCTTTCCAAGCCCGTTTTTTGCAAATCCTGTGGTTGCCTGCTCTATATGGCCGAAGTCTAAAAAATGGTAACTGTTCATGCTGCGGGCAACGCCGAGTGAACCAGCGTAAACAGCATAAACGTGAGTCGGGCAAGGACTGCCGGGACACAACGATTTTACCCTTCCCCGAGAATTTTTGAATCTGTCGGAAATCCTGCCTGGAAAGTGGTTTTTTGGCCAAGCTCTTGGACTCAGAAATGCCGGACGCAGTGGCAGAGGGTCACTTACGCGGCGGCCCGTTCTGCCTGGGCCGGAGGCAGCGACGGGGCGCCCCCGATTTTTTGCTTACATCGGGTGTGAACGGTTATTGAAAATTAGATGGATTGGCGATCTTTACAGGAGGTCGTTGATCGAGAGAATAAACATACAACGATTGGTAGCTGGGTCTTCCGTGAGCGTCTATGCCGCGCGGGGGACCCGTTTTATTTGGTTTATGGGTGAGGCCATCATGTCTGAACGTGTACCGATGACTCGCACCGGTTACGATAAGCTCAAGGAAGAGCTTAACCAAAAAGAAAATGAAGAGATGCCCGTGATCGAAGAACGGATTGCGGCGGCTCGTGCAGAAGGTGATTTGAGCGAAAATGCTGAGTACCACGGCGCCCGCGAAAGTCAGGGTTTGTTGCAGGCAAAAATCAATCTCCTCCGCGACAAACTGTCACGAGCTGACATTGTCGATACCGCCACATTGCCGAAAGACCAGGTAGTGTTTGGAGTAACGGTCAAAGTCAAAGACCTCGACTTTGGCGACACCGAGGAATTTACGCTAGTGGGCGCAGGCGAAGAGGACTACGACGTTGGCAAGATTCTGATCACCTCGCCGCTGGGACAGGGATTTCTCGGGAAAAAAGTGGGTGAGCAGGTAGAGATCAAAGTTCCCGCCGGTACCAATCGTTTTGAAATCTTGGAATTGCGCTTTGAGGATTAGTTGCTTCCCAAGCTGGGATTTCAGTCAGTCTTCTGGCTTCCTGCTGTAAGCCAGTTTGCAGGTGTTCGTTAGTTTTCTGCCGTTGGTCTAAACAGTGGAACCATCTGCCCCAAATCGCGATAGGTGCGTGGGCTTTGCAGGTACACGCTGTCCGCGCAGCCTAGCGCATATGGCTTTCTCCTTCCGGGACCAATCCATGGTTCTTCTCGGCGGTGCAGAGCAATGAATCACGTTGCTATGTTGGCATTGCCTCAATGCGATATTGCAAATCCAGTCGATCAAGTTGAGGGGCTTGCCCCGACAAAATCTTACGAATTTGCTGAGAAGGCGTAGACGCATCGATGGCGATAGGTATTTCCAGGTTGCAGCACTGTGGTCGGAAAGTCTGGCTGATTCGGCGAATCTGGGAAATGCTGTGTTTCTAAACAGAGGGCCGATTGCGCGGTGTAGGTCTTGCCACCCTTGCCAGTTTGGCCATGGAGGCCGTTGCCCGTATAGAATTGTACGCCCGGCTGATCCGTCAAAACGTGCATCACGCGTCTCGATGTGGGGTCGAAGACCTCCGCAATTTTTCGTAGTACATCGGATTCGCTGTTGAGTACATAGTTGTGGTCGTAACCACCGGCTGGAGTTTTTGCGACGGCGGCGAAATTCTCTCCAATACGTTTCCGGTGGCGGAAATCAAACGGCGTGTTTTCCACCACCGCCAGCTCGCCAGTCGGAATGGCGTGCTGGTCGGTTGGAGTGTAGCGATCGGCATCGATCCAAAGCTCGTGATCCAGAATGCTATCCGATCCATGGCCAGCGAGGTTGAAGTAGGTGTGATTGGTTAGATTGATTATGGTCGGCTCATCAGTTGTAGCTTGATAATCGATCTCCAGGTCGTTTGTGTCGGTGAGCGTATATGTGACCGCCAATGACAACTGGCCGGGAAATCCTTCTTCGCCCGCTGGGCTGGTATAAGTGAAACGAACCCCATCATCTAATGGTTCCGCTTGCCAGTCGACCTTATCCAACCCGCGTGTAGGGCCCCCGTGCAAATGGTTGGGACCATTGTTTACTGCCAACTGATACTGTTTGCCATCGAGTGAGAACTTGCCCCCGCAGATTCGATTGGCATAGCGGCCGGTCGTGCAGCCAAAGTACTGGTTCGCGGGGGATGCATATCCGGCGATCTCATCAAACCCCAATACGACGTCGGCCAATACACCCCGCTGGTCCGGTACGTGCAATTCAGTAAGGGTGGCTCCCCGTGCGATCCATTTGGCCGTCATTCCACTGGTATTTGTTGCGAGGTGTTGCATGCAGGGCGTTTTCCTAAGGTGAAGGAGCAGGGCACGTGTTGTCGAACGAAATTATCCCCACGGGAATCGGCCCTGGCAAGCGGCGCAGAGACCTTAAACCAGTTGCAAAATCTGGTATGGCGGGACAATTTTTGGCGACCTTTCCGCCAGCTGATGGTTTTAAAATGGGTTCTAGGCAGTCCACCGTTTGCGTCGTTATGATGGGTCTGTCCTCCGGCGACCGGCGTCGATCTGGGACTCGAACGATAACGACGACTTGAAGAAAGCGCAGTTGATCTTGAGTCTTGAAACGTTGACGAAACAAACCCTGGATGGTCGCGAAGTTTGCCTGCGCGTGGGCGTAGATATGGGCGGTAGCGACATTAAGTTTGGCGCCACTGACCTGGCCGCAGACAACATATTGCGGCCCGACCTGATTAAACTTCCCAGTCTTACCGAGGAAGGACCGCAGAAAACGATTTCGCAGATCGTCGCGGGTATCCAGGGGGTATTGGAGGAATTGGGGGCGGCCTGGACACACATTGCCGGCATCGCCGTTACGGTTCCTTGCCCTTGTTCGGCTGGCGGCGCCATCCTCGAGGTTACCAACCTGGGTACCCCGGAAACCAAGCATTTGTGGGAGGTTCCGTTTGGTGAGCTGCTCGCGGGCGCTGTCCGGGAACGGGCAGCCTGCTCGATTCCGGTTTTTGCCTGTAATGATGCGAATGCCGCCGGGCAGGACGACGATTTCACCCGCTATGGGCATAAATCAGATGCACGGACCAGCGTTTTTATTACTACCGGCACGGGCCTGGGAGGTTGTGTGATTTCGGGAGGCAGCGTTTTTTATGGGCTTGGCCAGGCTGGCGAACTAGGCCACTTGAAGGTTGTCGTGCCTGCTTCGCACGCCAATCGGTTTGAGGCGGATCCCAATCCAGCCTGTGGCTGTGGTGGCTACCAGTGTGTGGAAACGCGGGCGTCTTTGACGGGGCTCATACGCCGTTTGGGTTGGGCTCTCAGTGAGCCCGGCACGGCGATGATTCGCAATGATCTCGCGGGCCGTGAAGAAAGCGTCAATGCGGATGTGCTCATGACACTGAAGCGGCTTTATCAGCTGAGTCCCCGGCGCGCGGCTTACGAAGTACGCAGTCATGCCGATCGCGATCAAGATCCTTTTTGCCGCTGGTTGCTGGA
>JAKVCC010000008.1:0-42576 GCA_022448265.1 Pirellulales bacterium | reverse complement strand
AAGACTGGGCGATCATGATTGGCGCCTTATTTGCTAGTATTGCTCCCGTCTTGCATCCTAATTTGTTTGTTATTGGCGGCGGGTTGACAGAGATGTCTGAATCAGCGCGCGCATGGTTTCTACAGGTTGTCCAGCGCGTTTATGATGAGACAAACGCTCAGCGGTGCTTCAACAGCGAGCCGGGTAATTGCGAAATCGTATGGAGCGCGAGCACCGATCAGGGGTGGCGGGGTGCAGTTCTGATGGGCATGCGCGCTCGGGGAGCGTAAAAAAGAAAGCGATTTCCAAGCCGCCCAGTAGTTCCGTGCTGTGTGCTGCTACCCGTGTAAAAAATCCATCACGCTGACTAATTTATTTGCTCTCAGCATGGACCCAATCGCCTTGAATTTCTCTGAAGGACTGTGTCTCGCTCTTGAGGGCCGGCTATTTTAGGCCACTAATCAAACGCGTGGATCAGATGATCAGTCTGTAACTCATATAACCCTTATAAGCGTACCCAGGTGTCGCTTTGTTTTGTCAGAAAATCCGGCCTGCCAATTTTGGATCGATGGCCCACAGTGGAGCCAGCTGGCCGGGAGGGGCCTCGCAGCGAGCATGCTGGCCACCGGCGGTTACCCGGCGCGGTGCTGATCAAAGTTTGCCAGTTTGCCACATTTTGCTCATAATCATCGTTGGAGGCGGCCGGCCTGTCTTGATGGAACACGCGGAGTCTATGTCTAACTCGCGATAGCCGGGCATCTGGCCTACAGGGGCTAATCTTGGGTTCGGCGAATCTTGGCTGCAGTGAGGATTCCGAGGGGTTTTGGCATAGTTTCTTGGTAAGGGTAGCGCCCATGGTGCGGCGGATCATTCTGTTATCGTTCTGCGCGCTGCTGTCGACCTGGGGAGCCAGACTTCGAGCGTATGAGGCTACCGATCGGTGGAATACGACCGCCACCAATGGAGGTACTGGTACCACTGGTACGCCGATCACACTGACGTGGAGCTTCGCGGATGACGGCACCCGCGTTCCGAATGGCGCTGCAGTGGTCGAAAGCGATCTGATCGCGATGCTTGACTTAGAGTTTGGAGCTGGGCCAGGCGGAAGCAATTATGTGCTGCGCCCCTGGTTTTCGATCTTTGCCGATTCCTTCGATCGGCTTGGCGAGTTGGCAGGGCTTGACTATGCGTACGTGTCCGCCGACGACGGTGCCAACTTTTCGACTGAAATGTTCGGCAGCTTAGGTGTTCGTGGCGACGTGCGCATTGGCGGCTGCACCTACGGGGCGGGGTCGACCACATTGGCTTCGAATTTTTTTCCCGATTATGGGGAAATGATAATCAACACCGATCAGGGCGCGTTTTTTGACAACGAGGCAAATAACTTTCTCGGCTTTCGGAATATGATCATGCACGAGGCCTTGCATGGGGTGGGCCTGAACCATGTCGACGCTGGGAGTTCTGGCTTTTTGTTGGAGCCGTCGATTACGACGGCATTTGATGGACCGCAGTTGGACGACGTGCTTGGCATGCAGCGGCAGTATGGCGACGTTTACGAAAAGAATGGCGGCAACAACACTTTTTTGTCTGCCACTTCACTTGGGCAGATTAGCCAACTGCAGGCGGCCGTCCTGGGCCAGAATGGAGGTGCGACGTTTATTCTGGATGATCAGAATGACTTCATCAGCATCGACGACGACTCGGATGTTGATTATTTCAGTTTTACCCTTAGTGAACCGCACGACATTTCGATCAATTTGCGGCCCCAGGGCGCGTCGTATCTGACAGGGCCCGCAAACGGTACGGTGGCCACTCTCGATGCTACCTCTCTCAACGACCTTTCGTTGACGTTGTTTGGTACCAATGGTGTGAGCGTGTTGGGGACCTCCAGCGTCTCGGGAGCAGGAGGCACCGAGTCACTGTCGATGTCGTTGGGGGCGGGCACGTTTTATACGCGAGTGGCCGGCTCTCTGAACGATGTGCAGCTTTATGAATTAACGGTGGCGGTGGCGGGCCCTGCGGAAAACCTGCTCTGGACCGGCCAGATTAGCGACGTGTGGGACTTGCAATCGACGGCCAACTTTAACAACGGTTCGGATGTGGACGTGTTTGCAAACCTGGACACGGTAACCTTTGACGACACGGGACAAGAGAAGATCGTTAACCTGTCGGGCAGTTTGAGCCCGGCTGCGATCGTCGTGGATGCGGCTGGTGACTATACGTTTGTCGGCGCGGGAGCGTTGACCGGTGGCAGTCTCACCCTCAACGGTGCCGGCGCGGTCGAAATCGCCAATTCTGGCAATAGCTATGGGGGACCCACGCAAATCAATGGAGGAACGCTCATTTTTTCCGGCGACACCTCGGCGATGACTAGCGCAATCTCTATCGCCAGCGGTGGTACGGTGATCATGGATTCCTCACCAGCTGGTGGCAATAGCAGTACCTTTGCCATCCAGCCCGGTGGGACTTTGCAGATTGGCAGCGCTACAAGCAATGCTGATGTGTTTCCGAACAGCCCCGTCAGCGTAGTGAACAATGGCATCATCCGTGTTCTTGACTTTGAATCAGTTACCAACATTAGTGGCAGCGGCGACATAGTTGCCGTGGCAGAACTGGCCCTTCTGGGCAACAATAGCTACACGGGCCAAACGATCGTGGAACTGGGTGGTTCGATCCAGCCGACCGATAATATGGCGCTGGGCAGCACTTCCGGGAATACCGTCATTGAGGCGGGAGGATTCTTTATTGCGCAGGACGACGACTTTGGACCTGCATCGTTAGTGCTTAGCGAGAATTTTGTACTTGCCGGTAATGGTAACGGTTTCGGAGCCATGCAAATTGCGAGCGGTACGACTGCTACGCTGCAGGGAGTCGTGACCATCGCTGCGGGCGGCGCGACGGTGCGTGTCAGCGGCAGCAGCAGCGCGGTCATTTCGGGAGCTTTCGACGGGGGGTCTGGCCAGACGTCGTTGGAGGTCGGGGCTGGTAGTTCGCTAGTGCTTGGCGGCAATACGGTGTTTGGCACGGCCGGTCTAGTCAAAACGTCCTCCGGTCCGGTGACAATAACCGGCTTGGTCGATCTCGGCGGGCCGGCCGATATTCAAGCTGGATCCCTATCGCTGGCGGGAAGTGGCAGCGTCAGCAGCGCGGTGCGCATTGCCAGCGGCGCCACACTTGCCCTTGCAGGCACTGCCTCCTGGGACGCAGCTTCCGCGCTTACGGGGTTGGGCACGCTGGCCGGCGATCTCACTATTTCAGGTACGATCGCCGCCGGCGACTCGACGGCCGGTACATTGGCGATCGACGGCGATCTTACGCTCACCGGTAGCAGCGATCTGCAGATTGAAATTGGCGGTAACCGCGCCGGCGAGTTTGATCAGATCGATGTCAGTGGGGTCGTTGCGCTTGGTGGCAATCTGGCGGTAAGTTTGATCGACCTAGAGAGCGGAGTGTTTCAGCCACAGCTTGGCGATTCGTTTGGATTTTTAGATGCGCAGAATGGGACCAGCGGCGCGTTTGATACGCTTATCCTTCCCTCGCTTGCCGCCGGTCTTGGCTGGCAGCTTCGTTCCATTGGCACGACCACGTCTTTAGACGTGGTGGGCGGATTCACGGCAGACTTTGATAACGATGTAGATGTTGATGCAGATGATCTGTTCCAATGGGAGGGCGACTACGGCGGCCCGGGGTCCGATGCCAACGGGGACGGCATTTCCAATGGCGCTGATTTTTTTGCCTGGCAACTGCAGTTTGGTAGCGGAGCCTCAAACCTGGCGAGCGGCGCTGCAGTTCCAGAACCGGCAACACTGGTACTGGTGGCGGTGCTGACGGGTATGTTGTCCTTACGGCGATTCCGATTGCTCGGTGGTGGATCGATGGCGTCGCATTGATCTATGAAGTGGAGGGGAACAGGCGATATGATTGGGTGATGGGGGTGGCACGCCGCATAGTTTCTCAGGTGCATACCGGAGATAGCCTTCATGAAGCGACAGCGCAAGGCGACGGCAGAAGGATTTTGTGCGAAGGGCGGATTTACCCTTGTGGAGTTGCTCGTAGTGATTGCCATTATTGGCATCCTCATCGCACTACTCCTCCCCGCTGTGCAGGCGGCACGCGAAGCAGCCCGGCGTAGCCAATGCCAGAACAATCTCAAGAATCTCGCGCTGGCGGCACTCAACTTTGAATCGAGGCGCAACTTTTTTGCCCCCGCAACCCAGATGCGCACTGGTTTTCCGACTACCAATAGTGGTGTTCTTCCGGAACTTGCCCGCCACAATGGCCTGACCCTGCTGCTTCCTTACTTCGAACAAGGCAACACGTTTCAGAAGATCGACCTCGATTGGGATTGGAACGAGAATTTGATGGCCGATAACGAAGGCCATACAAAGCAGGACTTGGGCGGAATTCTTATCTGTCCGTCGAGCGCGGTCGTTCAGCAGGATCGCCACGCCACCGATTATCATGCGGCGATCCGGGTGGATGTGTCGGGTTTTCCGTCGTTGGCTCCCTTGATCGCTAACGGCTTGCTGGACGGCAAGAACGGCACCAAAGACGGCGACACCGCTTGGGATGGAATGCTCCAGAGAGATTTTCTCAATGTCAATAACGGTCTCCTGACCAATCGCAGGAAGGTGCGAGCGGGGCACGTGTTGGACGGATTGTCGAACACGTGGATGTATTTTGAGTCGGTGGCCAAACCGTTCATTTTTGGCGAGTATCAGAAGTCTAGCGATCCGGAACCTGTGTTGTATTCGGGTAAGGAAGATCGTAGTGCGAATAGCCGGTTTCGCTGGGGAAGTCCCAGTACGTGGATGACTATCAACGACTTTTGCGGCACGGGGCAAATGGTTAATTGCAACAATGTCAATCAACCGTTCGGATTTCACCCGAGTGGCATCCTCATATCTTCGGCGGACGGTTCTGTCCATTTCTACGCTGAACATATTGACCCCAACGTGTTTGTGGCGGGCCTGACTATGGCTGGTGGCGAAGTGAGTCCCTAGTAGGTCCGGTAACAGCCGATCGCGCAGTCGATCCGCGCTAAGTCAATAGACCCGCGCAATAACCGTGTCTGGCATTGGGTGTCGGTGCTAGGTTTGTGCGCAGGTTGCCTTCGATTAGATTGCCATCGTGATGTCGGGTGATTGGGCGGTCCATTGCAATCGCTGCGTTTTTTGAGGTAGGATGCAAGACCTGTGATAGAAATAGCGGGTCGCCCGTTTATTTGTGTAGCAGGTTTTCAGGTGTGGTGCGTGGGTCGGGCAGCCGGGAGCGACTCGGCGCTAACTCGAGGAGAGGTCAAGTATGGATTGCTTCGAGGGGCGGTTGCGAGCGGTGCATTTAGGGATGGCCCTGGTATGGAGTTTGCTGACGAGCGGGCAGCAGGCTGTTGCAGACACTCCACTCAGGATCGTAACCTTTAACGCAGAAATTTTGACGGCACCTCGGGTCCGAGCTGGCGAATTACAAAAGTACCGTTGGGACATCGCGCGAGAGGCCCAATTTGAGCGGGTTGCCGCTGTGATCGAAGCGCTCGATCCGGATGTGCTGAACCTGGTTGAAGTGACTTCCCGGGAAGGGGTCGATCTGCTCGTTAAGATTTTGCACGAGAAGGGGCTCGGAGGCTATCGCGGCTATCACGTGGAAGGCCTCGATAGGTACACGGGCATGGATGTGGCGCTCATTAGCAAAATCGTCCCTGACGCAATTGCGGGTGCGCAGATTCGTATCTTTCACTCCGATATTGACGACCCCACCTGGCGGGAATCTTATCAGACTCGGGATCGAAAGGGTCGGGCATCGACACGCCATGCAAGTATTAGTCGCCACTCGGTGTACTGCCTCTCGGTCGGTAGATACAAATTGGGGTTTCTTGGACTGCACCTGAAATCAAACCCAAGTAGCGATGATGCCAATGCTCAGCGCTCAGCGCAAGCAAAAATTGTGCAGCGCATTGTTAAACAGGAAATCGTCGAAAAAGGCTACTTGCCTATCGTCCTGGGTGATATTAATGACTACGATCCGGATGTCCCTGATCGTGACGACGCGCGCCATACGCTGACCGGTGTGGTGCGGGATATTAAGAACTTTGATGCCCAGCAGCCGGGGGACGAGTTGGTGAATGTCGCGGTCCGAATGCCTCGTCAAGCCGATCGATATACGGCGTTTTGGGATCGGAACGAGAATGGGGCCCGCGATCCGTACGATGTTTTTACCATGATTGATCATATTTTCTTGCCCCAGGAGCTGATGGATTACGTGATGCGCGCATTTATATTTCACAGTGTCGCTCTGGAAACCTCTGACCATCGTGCGGTTGTGGTAGATCTTATGCTGCCGAGCCGTTAGGAGGCGGCCTTACAGTCATGTCACTTGTCGCTCTCATTGATCACGCGGTGCTGCAGCCAACGCAAACGGATGTGGACGTACGTGAAGCCTGCTCGCTGTGTGCTGATCTTGGGGCGGCGAGCGTATGCGTTAAGCCGGCCATGGTTTCGTTGGCTACCGAATTGCTGGCTGGAACTAAGACCGTTCCGAGTACCGTCATTGGATTCCCGCACGGCGGGACTTCGACGGCGTGCAAGGTTTACGAAACCGAAACAGCCTGTGCCGCTGGCGCACAAGAGGTCGATATGGTAGTGAATATTGGCTGTGTCCTCCAGGAAGATTGGGAGTCCGTTGCCAGCGACATCCGGGCTGTTTGCGATGCGGCTGACGCCGCTGGGGCTCTTACTAAGGTGATTCTGGAAACCGGACTGCTGCCGAGCGATGCGATCAAGAGGCGGCTCTGCGAGATCTGCGAACGTTCGGGCGCTGCCTTCGTGAAAACATCGACCGGTTTTGGTTTTGTTAAAGATGCGCATGGAGCCTTGGTCGCAACTGGTGCTGTGGAACACGATGTCCGGCTGATGCGCAAGAGCTGCAGCAGCAAAGTGCAAGTGAAGGCTTCTGGTGGCATCCGTACGTTTGAAGATGCAAAGAAGTTTGTTGCCTGCGGAGCAACCCGGATCGGGACCAGTGGTACCGAGGCGATTGCCTGTGGCGAGCAGGTGGAGAGTCGGGGGGACTATTGAAGGGGCATGGTTCAAGTACCGTGGTTTAGCAGGATCAGCGCACGAAGTCTGCCTGAGTAACTCTGAAACGGGAGTGACCAGATATCCCGGGTGACAATAGAAAGAATTGAATGCTGGATCTTAACGAAAAAATTGAAGCGGCGGCGGCGGCAATTCGGGCCGAGTGGGGTGAGACGCCTCGCGCGGGTATCATTCTGGGCACGGGCTTGGGCGGACTTGTAGACCTCATCGAGTCGCCCGTAGCGATCGACTACGAGCACATTCCCCACTTCCCTAAATCAACCGCTACGAGTCATCGGGGGCGACTGGTTTGCGGCATTCTCAGGGGCTTGCCCATCGTAGCAATGGAGGGACGATTTCATCAATACGAGGGCTATTCTCTTAAGCAGATTACGTTGCCCGTGCGCGTGATGAAGCGACTCGGGGCGGAGCTGCTGGTGGTGACCCATGCGGTTGGGGGGATGAATCCGCTTTACCGGCCCGGGGACGTGATGATTATCGACGACCAGATCAACTTGATGGGTGATAACCCGCTGGTTGGAATTAACGATGACGCTTTAGGGCCGCGCTTCCCCGATATGTCGGCGCCCTACACACCTGAGCTGATCGAAGTAGCACAACAGACGGCGAGGCAAGAGAATTTTGTTGCCCATCGGGGGGTCATGGTCGCCGTCACCGGACCGAACCTGGAAACCCGGGCCGAATATCGTTTTTTGCGCACTATTGGCGCTGATGTGGTGGGCATGTCGACGGTGCCTGAAGTGATTGTTGCCGTCCATTGTGGATTGCGGGTCTTTGGTCTGTCGGTGATTACCGACATGTGTCTGCCCGATGCCCTGAAGCCTGCCAATGTCGAGGAGATTATCGCGGTGGCCGGTTCGGCCGAACCCAGGCTGCGGTCGCTGGTCTTGGGAGTGCTGGCCCACGAAGGTTCAAAATAGCGATTGTTGCATGCTAAAGCTTGCTGCCCAAATTGAGTCGGCTGTCCAGGTGGTACACGATCGTTGGCCGGTGACTCCACGTGTGGGCATTGTCTTGGGCTCTGGGCTGAGGGGCTTGGCCGATCAGATCGACATTGAGTGTGAAATTGGATACGCCGACATTCCGCATTTCCCACAGGTGACGGCACTAGGGCATGCCGGCCGGCTGGTGTGCGGCTGTCTCGCGGGCGAGCCGGTGGTGGTCTTTCAAGGTCGATTTCATTTGTACGAAGGTTATTCACCCCAGCAGGCGACGTTGCCGGTGAGGTTGCTAAAAGCCCTGGGCGCCCGCATGTTGGTGGTTTCCAATGCCGCTGGCGGGCTGAACCCGCACTATGCCGTCGGTGACGTGATGCTGATTCAAGATCAGATCAATCTTATGTTTCGTAATCCGCTGGTGGGCGTCAACGACGATGCCCTCGGGCCCCGTTTTCCGGATATGTCGGCTCCCTACGATCCGCACTTGCAAGAGTTTGCCGTCGAGACGGCACGTCGAGAGGGTTTCTTGTTGCATCGGGGCGTGTATATGGCGCTGCTGGGGCCGACTTACGAAACGAGGGCCGAATACCGTATGGTGCGGATCTTGGGAGGCGATGCGGTAGGCATGTCTACCGTTCCTGAGGTGATTGTTGCCCGGCATGTGGGGCTCGACGTACTGGGGCTTTCAACGATCACCAACATCGGATCGCCCGACGCGCCCAGGCAAATCACCGGCCACATCGTTAATGCTGCTGCTGCCACTGCGGCGAGCAAACTTAGTGCAATTATTCGAGGAGTCATAAGGCATTTTCCGGACAAGTAGTCATCCACGCTGGGCCGTGCATGGGGCATACGGAGAAGGCACTTAACCCATCGGCAACCAGAGCGTATTGTTCGGCTGCCGCGCTTTATCGATCATTCGACACCCTGTAGAGAATCTATTACGTTTCGTTGTCATGAATCCCGTCCGGACAATAACCCGCAAACGCGATGGTGGCGAAATCTCGGCCCATGAGATTGGGGCCTTTATTGGCGGCTATGTCTCTGGAGAGATTCCCGACTATCAGATGTCGGCACTCGCCATGGCGATCTACTTACGCGGGATGTCTGCCGACGAAACCGCGGCCTTGACCGATCACATGCTGGCCTCCGGCGCAACGTTTGACTGGACAGCGGGGGACCTCCCCAAGGTCGATAAACATTCCACAGGGGGAATCGGCGACAAGGTTTCGCTTCCTTTGGCGGCCATGCTGGCTTGCTGTGACGTGCAGGTTCCGATGATCTCGGGACGCGGATTAGGATCCACCGGTGGTACGCTCGACAAGCTCGATTCAATCCCGGGTTTTCGTACCGACTTGGGGATGGATGAAATGCGCGAGGTAATCCATCGAGTCGGTTGCGTCATCAGCGGCGCTACGCCAGACCTTGTTCCCGCCGATCGAAAACTTTACGCCTTGCGGGACGTTACCGCCACAGTTCCCTCGATTCCGCTGATTACCGCGAGCATTATGAGCAAAAAGTTGGCTGAGGGACTCGACGCACTGGTTCTTGACGTGAAGTTTGGCAGCGGCGCATTCATGAAGTCTGTCGATGCGGCGCGCATGTTGGCTAAGTCGCTTGTCGACACGGGCCAGCGAATGGGCGTGGCGACCACCGCCCTGCTTACGGATATGAACCAACCTCTGGGCCGCATGGTGGGCAATGCCGTAGAGGTCAATGAGGCGATTGCAGTGCTGGAAGGTCGTGGCCCAGACGACCTGATGGAAGTTACCCTGGCACTCGGAGTGGAGCTGCTCGTCTCGGTGGAAGATGATTTCTCGCCGACGCCGGCGCGGGGGGAGGGGCAGGCCGCTCCTTTGCAGGGACCGGCTAGGGGAGAAGCCAGCAGCGCCATCGATAGCGCACGTCAACAATTGCAAAAAACGATTTCCTCCGGCGCCGCACGAGAAAGATTTTCCCAGATGGTCTCCGCTCAGGGCGGCGATCTCGACGCACGTCGCATCGTAGCGCCCGCCAGTGAGGTAATATCGATCCGTGCTGGACACGTCGCCGAAATCGACGCAGAGCGCCTGGGTGAGGCTGTCATCGCGATGCGCGGCGGCCGTCGACAGTTGGGTGACCCGCTGGACTATTCAACGGGTTTTGAGATGCTCGTGCGACTGGGCGACCAGGTCGATATGGGCCAACCGTTGGCTCGCGTCTTTGCCCCGGACGACGTTGCCTATGCGGGGCGCGAGAAGCTGCAGGCTAGCATTTGCCTATCGGATGAGCCGCCTCAACTGGGACCGCTTCTGCTCGATCGGATTTATTGACAAGAACCCATTTCAATGTCATCGGTGGGCGTCAAGATGTCCGAGAATTGCGCCCCCCAACCGGGTTTTGAAACTGGTTTTAAAAAGGCAGTTGGTTTTCGGTGGCAAGTTGGGCGTGTTTTTTTAGGTCGTGCGATTCCAGGGCGGCTAAGTAGGGCAGGTTGCGGTACATGTCTTCATAGTCCAGTCCGTAGCCGACCACAAATTCGTCGGGGATCCTAAATGCAGTGAAGTCGGGCTCACAAGCGACTTCTTGGCGGCCCTCTTTTTTTAGCAGAACGGCCGAGCGAATCGAGCTAGGGCCATATTCTTGCATCTTCTCAATCACGCTCTTGAGCGTGTGTCCCGTATCGAAAATGTCATCGACCAGCAACACGTCGCGGCCGGAAATGTCGATTAGTAATTCCGAGTTGATTACCAGCTCGCGACGCTGGGTGGTCGCGCCTCGATAACTGCTCGCCTGGATCACGCCGACTCGCATCGGTTGGTCAATTTTCCGGATCAGGTCGGCCATCAAGACCACGCTGCCCGTAAGAATGCCCACGATGGTCAGCTGGCGGCCTTCGAAGGCCACTTCGATCTGCTGGGCCATTTGGGCGACCCCATCATGAAGGGCTTCCTTGTCGAGTAGAATCTTCATCGCGGCAGACCTTTTGTACGGCAGGTGCGCAGGCGCGTGGGGGAGCTTCACCCTTATATTTTCGTCGATTGTTAGGCTGCGCTTGGAGTGTCTAGAACTTTTTTTTTCGTCGGGCCGATTTGAATTGTCTACAGATTATAGCAATAGACCGGCTTCGACGACAGCGATAGACGTGCCTTTGCTTACAGCAAGAGACTGGCTACGCAGGCGGTCATTAGGGCAGCCAGCGTGCCACCTAGCATTGCGCGTAGGCCCAGTCTGGCCAAATCACTCTTGCGTTCGGGAGCGATGCCGCCGATGCCGCCTAGCTGGATGCCAATCGAGCTGAAGTTGGCAAACCCGCAGAGGGCATAGGTCATTATTTCGTGCGAACGTGGGCTAAGCAAATCAGCCCTAACACTATTGGTTAGCTGATAATAGGCCAGGACTTCGTTGACTACCATTTTTGTACCCAACAGGCTACCCGCCGTGGAGCACTCAGGCCACGGGATTCCTATCAGCCATGCGAAGGGGGCGAACAAGACACCAAAAATCTTGTTGAGTGACCAGGAGGCATCTCCCTCAAATCCAAGCAAGCAGCCGAGCCCACCTAAACACAGATCGACCAGCGCGACCAGGGCAACAAAGGCGATGAGCATGGCCGCTACATTGATCGCCAATTTCATGCCCCTCGCAGCGCCTTCTGCGGTGGCTTCCAAGATGTTGACATAACGGCTTTCCACTGCGACTTCCACGTGGCCAGTTGTCTGAGGGTGTTCTGTCTCCGGCTGCATGACCTTGGCGATCACCAAGGCGGCGGGTGCCGAAATGACCGAAGCGGTGATCAAATGGCCCGCATCGATGCCAATGCGAACAAAAATCGCCAACACGCCTCCCGCAATCGTGGCAAAGCCGCCCACCATGACAACATTCAACTCGGAGATTGTCATTCCTTTCACATAAGGCCTGACAACGAGCGGAGCCTCGGTTTGGCCCACGAATATATTTGCAGCAATCGATAGTGTTTCGGCGCCGGAAGTTCCCAGGGTTTTCTGCATGAGCCAGGAAAAAAACCTGACAATTTTTTGCATCACTCCTATGTAGTAGAGAATCTCCATAAGCGAGGAGAAGAGCACGATGGTAGGTAGCACTCCGAAGGCAAAACACCGCCACAGTGTGTAGTTGGGGGGCAAGGGGTCATCGCCGGGACGCTCGTGCAGATCAAAAAGAAATGCGGCTCCGGCGTCGGTGCAAGTGATAATTGCCTGAAAGAAGTTACCCAGCGTGGCAAAAAAATATTGTCCCAAGGGGGTCTTCAGGATCAAAAGAGCGAAAATGAATTGCAAGCTGAGGCCACCGCAGATTACCCGCCACGGAAGACTACGCTTGTACGAACTCATCAGCCATGCCAGGCCGATGATAACCGCCAGGCCCAAAAGACCGGTGTAGCGCTCCATAATTGATCCACAGGTTGCGCGCAGCGGATGAATAGTGCGGTCGCCGAGACACGGAGGGATCCCAACCAGGCATGCTCCCAGCAACAGTCATACGCGAGAACTAGGTATTCCTCGCACTAATAAATAGTGTTAAAAATGCGATCTCCTGCGTCACCTAGGCCCGGCACAATAAACTTTTGATCATTTAATTCCGGGTCGATCTGACAAACAAAAATTGGCACTTCTGGAAATTGTGCGGCGACCAAATCCACACCTTGGCGCGAGCTGATAAGCGAAGCAACCTTCACCTGCTTGACGCCCCAATCGCGAAGTGTCGTCAGGGCCGCTATCACTGATCCGCCGGTAGCCAGCATGGGGTCCAAGACAATTGCCACGTCGACGGGCTGTCCATTGGGGAGCTTGTCATAGTAACGCACCGGCTTTGCCGTGGCTTCGTCTCTGTACAGACCCAAATGCCAGACTTCAGCTTCTGGAACCAGGTCGAGCACCGGGTCGACCATAGCGAGTCCGGCTCGCAGGATCGGGACCAGACCCACCCGTTGGGTCAATTCGACTCCAGCTGTTTCTGCTAGGGGTGTTTGCACGGAAGTTACCTTCACCGCCAGGTCTTGCGTCGCTTCGTAGGCCAACAAAGTCGCTAAACGCCGGACAGATTGGCGAAATCGCGAGGCGGTGGTCGTTTTGTCGCGCAGTCGGGTCAAGTGGAGTTGGATGAGCGGGTGCCGGACCTCGTGCACGCAATTTGCTGGTGGCGGCCCGGTTTGCGGGGATGGATCAGCGGGCATAGAGGGTGCCAAAGTTTTGGCAGTTGGGGAAGCAGAAGACATGTGAAGCATTGACTAACGAGTTCATAGCACACGATAGCGCAAACGGCAGCTCGCGTTTAAGTCCTCCCTCATTGTAGCCCTGGGTCAGGCGGTGAGAAGCAGGGGCCGCTGAAGGAAACGACGCCACCTAGTGCCCACGCGCAGGCTCTCCTGCCAAAGCCCCAATCCGACAGTGCTCCAGCATTGCCTCGGCCGTCACGACATAGCTTGCCAAAAAAGGCCCAAACTGGGCGTAGCGGGCGCTCGCTTCGTCGAATCGCATGCGATAGACAATGTCTTTTAGGTATTCCGGGTTGGCTGCCCACAAGGTAACCCCCCATTCCCAGTCGTCGAAGCCCAGGCCGACCGAAATTAGTTGGCTCACTTTCCCAGCAAACGCCCACCCGCTGCGCGCATGTTCGCTCATCATGGCGCTGCGCTCTTCTTTGGCTAGCAGAAACCAGTTTTCTCCCACCTTCCGCTTCTTGTTCATCGGATAAAAACAGGTGTTGGGATAGTTCGGGAAGTCGGGCGTGAGTCGCTGGCGATTCATGCCGACCAGGCGGTCCTCGTAAGCTTTTACTTTT
Source organism: Pirellulales bacterium (assembly GCA_022448265.1). GTDB lineage: Bacteria > Planctomycetota > Planctomycetia > Pirellulales > Lacipirellulaceae > Bythopirellula. The sequence continues at coordinate 28,784 of JAKVCC010000008.1, read as the reverse complement.
TTTGCGAAGGTCGGACTTTCCTCCGTTTCCCCTTCTGCGAGCAACTGCCGACCAAAGTCTTCTACAGAGGGGACGTATTCGCTGATCTCTGTCATCGACACAAACGAATAGCCGGGAGTCAGTGCGGGTCCAAGGGGCCCTGCCATCAATCGCTGATGCACACGATCGACCTTCAGGGGGTCCGGGTCCATCACCATCAGACCAAAATCGGCCTTGTGCCCGCTTACGGTTGAGACCTGTAAGCGGAGCGGCGCCTCACTACCCGCAGGATCAAGTTGGGCAATCACGTCGGCATGGCCAGCAGTGATCTGCTCCGCTGACATCCGGGCGAGTGTGCCGCGGTCCCACGTGTAATAGAGATGGCTGCAGTGCCAGCCGCCCGCCACGGGCTGCAGCGAACACTCGGCCGGTTGATGAGGTGTAGTGGGGCGATTCATGTTGCGTGCGGAGTGAGTAGAACAGGCGAGTCATGTCTCAGAATTCTTTTCGCATCGTAACAAATCTCCCTGGGGTCGTAAGGGGCTTAGAGTCTGAAGTCGTGAATTCGTGGGCGACCAACGGGTGGCCAAATGACCAACGGTCGACGGATGGTTATTGTAAGTTTGGCGTTGTTGTCACCAGATGAACCGGCAGCAAGCCGTCACAGGTGGACCAGTCCGGCTGATTGCCAGTCTGTTTCACATGCGTATCGGTATAGCCCAGATCAAGAACCCGGCATTCAATTCCTTTGGGAAGTCCTGGCCCCTGGAGTCGATCAAGGGTTTCGATTGGTTGCCAGAAGAAGATGCAGAATTTCCAACATCTTTCATATGTCGCCATTCTTAGGCAACTTCAAGATTCGTGTACGGCTTCACTGAGTGGATGACGCCAACGGGATTTCCAAAGCATTTGAGGCCGTTGCTATCCCATTCCGAAGTGCCAGTATCCCAATTGACGTTGGTGAAATCCTTCTCTTCAGGCAATCGGGAACTGCTTCCTGAGAACCTTGATCCGGTTTGTAAAGATTTTCATAAGGTCGGGCTGAACAAAAAGTGAATTGATGAGTGCGCCACCGTAAACCTTGTATCGAACGGTGTCTTCCATCAATGTGGTCGGTCCTTCATCGGTGAACCTGTGTTCGTGGATCCATTGGCGGTAGGGGCCCTTGAGTTGTTCATCGACGAACCTGAAGGGAGGGGCCCACTCAGAGATTAGTGTTCGCCACTTGATAGGCATGCCGCGTATGCGAAGCGAATAGTCGATGAGCGTGCCTACGTGCATGTCGATAGGCAATGGCGTAAGGATCTTGAACTTGATGGAATCGGGTGTGATGCGTTCAAGATTTGTGGCATCAGAAAAGAAGGGGAAGATCTCCTCTGGAGATCCTGGAAACCGCTGGCTGGAGCGAAGGACGTACTCATTGCCTTCGCGAGTTATGTACGGAGCAGTTTCGTCTTTGATAGCCGAGGTCATTGATGATGTACTTTCTAATCAACGATGTGTTGGAATGGAATTTGTTGCCCACCACTTTTAGTGATTTGATTGCAGTAGGCGCTAAGCCGTTGCAATGTTGAGTGTGTGTGCCGCCATCCTGCTGTTGAGCCTGATCTCGGTGTGGCCAGAAGGTGATCGTGGACGACATTCAGGTGTTCTTCGAAAGCACCGATCCATTTTTTTGCGTCGAAATTGGTCGCGATCCTGTCGTTCAGACACGAACTAAGCAATCTTGCTTCCGCTGGCTCTGAGTGCACTCCTTCGCTAGGAAAGCAGATATTATTCTTTTTAGGGTGCTGGGAGATAAAAGGGGCCCTTTATTATTGTTTACGCACATGTGTTTTCAACGAATCTCTCTCGCGGTTATTCCGACTCGATTTCAACGACGATCCAATCGCGTCCTTGCGCATTTGCATAGGTGGTGCTTGCTGCTATCTCCGGAACTGTGGTGGCGCGCGACTTGGCTTTCTCATTGCGGAGCGATGGGAAGTTCACCAACCCTTGAGCCATCCTAGAGAGGGTGACGGACGCGCGCGTTGTGGCCAGCTACGTCTCCGATGGTATCTCAGAGGCTACACCTCCTATCGCATGCCAGAGTGTACATCCCTAAGCAAAGGTTGCCAAAGGACGCTGAGGTTTGACTTTGGATGTAGGTTGCCGGGCCTTCGCTGTAGGTCCCTACATGCGGCGAAGAGGTGCCGCTAAAAAAAAATACAGCAAACTCTCGAGTCCTGTTTGGCCTCTAGTATTTTCACATACGATGGCCGGCAATATGGAATTGTCTGCTAATGCAAGTTGCCGCTGCAAGCTAGCGAGAAATCCGAATGCAAGCAGTAAGTTGTTTTCTGATTGTGGCTTAGGATTTGTTCAGGAGACCCATCTTCCAAGGGATTGGCTTATTCAGACAAGTTCTTGCAGCACCGCCAAACAGTTTGGGGCAGCGGAATCCCGAGCCCGCCTTGCCGGGGGCGGGCTAGCAGCCCGGAGCAGTGGACCATGTAGTCCGCTAGGACATGCGTGCGGTCTGTTTCGGTGTTGTCTCTCCTGTAGATCCAGACCCTGCAGGACCGCGTCGCAAACATTGCTATCGCCACTGGGTGCTGGCAGGAAGAATCTCGGTAAATTTTTCCGGTTATTTCAATTTTTCTGATTGGGCTGGGCCTGCGGGGCCGATAAGGATTGCAAGTGGTTTTTTCGGGGGGGCTCCCGAGACGTGCTGAATTGAGACGTGCGAAAGCGGGCTTGCCGCAACGCCGTCCTTTTCAGTTCATGTCGATGTCTGAGGCGGCAGCCAACGAGAGCAATTACGAATTGCTGAACGTGGCTGTTGAGGGTCGACCGATGAAAAGCTTCCCATGGTTTAGGCAACGAGCTGTTGCAGCCTACCTGATACTGTTGTCTAGTGCGCTGGCGTTGCCAGCCAGCCTGACCCAAGCGGCTGGTGGCAGCAATCTTCAATTTCAACGGCCGGGTTCCTCTACTGCCGCCGAGACTAAGCAAAAGTTTCGCCGGCCATCCGTTAAGGCGCAGCAGCGCTCAGCGTCGCGCGAGGTGCCGCTGGATGCTACCCAAGTTACCGGGCAAGCGGTCAATCCACTCCGTCCGACCAAGTCGGCCAAGAAAAAGACGATTGCTAGCAAACCTGAGTCGGGTGACGCGTTGCGCTCCCAAGCCCAACAGCCTACACCACCGGACGCCCAAGGGGTGATCAAAAGCGATTCCAAGAGGTCTTTGGCGAGTAGCGAAAGGGTGCAGTACGATTCCGATTTATCGGCCCAGTTGCCGTCAACCGGTCTGCAATTGGCCAGCCACTCCTGCGACGGTGACTGCATGTGCGAAGCTGGCTGTGGCATTGGAGATCCTTGTTGCGGTATGTGCGAGCCTGGTTGTGGTCTATGTGAGCCGGGCTGCGGCTGTACCGGCCCCTGTGTCGGATGTCCTGAGCCTGGATGTTGCATTGTGGATGCCACATGCGGCTGTGCCGATCCGGGCTGTGGCATGGCACCCAGCTGTGGCAGTTGTGTAGGACGTCCCGGCCCTGATTACTGGTGTTTTCCCATTTGTCTGCCGCGTTTCAAGGACCTGTCTGTTTGGGGTGGGGTGCAGGGTTTTCGAGGGCCACGCGATTTTATCCCTGCCGGTCAGAGTAATTCTGGTTTCGGTTTTCATCAAGGCGTCCAGGTGAGTGGACGCGCGCCGCTGCTTGGGCTTCTCTTTCCCCAGTTGAGTTCGCAATTTGGATACCAGGCGGTGCAGAGCCGCCTGCACGGAACACTCACCTCTTCGGAGGGTCGTTCGCAGCAGTTTGTCACGGCCGGTTTTTTTCGGCGTGTCCAGACGGGACTCCAGTTTGGTGCCGTTTGGGATTACATGGACGATGATTTGAATAGGGACGTCAATCTGCAACAGGTTCGCGCAGAAGTCAGTATAAAAAGCCCGCGCGGTCGCGAAATCGGGTTTTGGTCGGCCACTAGTACCAATTCGAGCCCTTCGTTGGGTGGCACCTTTGCAACCGTTGATCAGTTTGTCGGTTTCTTCCGCCTCAACTTCAACAATAGCTACGAAGCCCGCTTTTGGGGCGGTGGTACGTCCGACAGCGAGGGCATAGTCGGCGCGGAATTTTTCGCCCCGCTGAACGATCGCTGGTCGGTGCGATCAACGTTCAACTACCTGATTACCGACGAGCCCTCGGGGCCGGCTGCCGTGCAGCAGGAATCGTGGAATGTTGGTATCAGCCTAGTTTGGCACATGGGCCGAAATGCTCGCCGCGGTTGCCGCAGTCCGTTCCGGCCTTTGTTCTCTGTGGCTGATAATGGGTCGATGTTCGTAGGCCGGCTGTAGAACGTTTTTTCCTTAGATCTAGCGCAAATCAACATGTCGTTGGCCGCATAGGCCATGGGGGACTTGTCGCGCCCGAGCTGCTTCGTCTCCAACGCCTCTGCCGGATGCATTGGTTGAAATAGGTTTGCCTCTGACTCCAACTCCGGCTAGCTTTGTGGACACCGCTTGGTAGGTAGCCGGCTGGGGGTTCAGCAGGGCTAGCGCCGCTCGATACGAAATTGCTTGGGTAGCGGGACCGATCGGTTGTGCGGGGCGATGGGGAGATTCGTTCCCCATTCTTGAAATGTGACCTTGACCGGTAGTGACTGCTGACGGCGCAGGACTGTCAATGTAACGGTGTCGCCAGGACGATACATGGCGATGCGATCAGTCAGGGCCTTGAAATCAGCTACATCTTCGCCATCGATTTGGGTAATCCTGTCTCGCGCACGAATGCCTGCATTGGCCGCCGCACCCTCGGGATGAACGCCTCTGACTGTTGCTCCCGGGTTGGGCGTTTGGACATCGCCGGAAATGCCTAGCCAGGCGCCGCTGCGGCGGACAACTATCGGAGCTGCGAGATTGGCAGCGGCCCTTTGTGCGGTGACCTGCGCCTCGAATTCTTGCAGGGCGCCTGCCGAAATCGCAGTTCCGTAGAATTCGAATCGCAGCACATTGGGCAGATTTTTCAGATACACCAGCGCCCGTTCATCCAGGGGCGCAGAGTGGAGACTGAGGGTTGTCACGCTGTGGACATCTTCCAGGTGCTTCAAGCCTTCGAGGCCCCCTTTCCACCGCTTGCCAATAACAACCTGAACAGAGGCAGCGATACGAATTTGTACGTCGTTTCCGTAATAGCCGCCCAAATCCTTGATGGCTTGCAGGGCCACCTGTTCACGGGCATCGCTTAGCAATGTTGCGGCAATCGCCGCTTCCTTGGGGCGGTTGGCGAGTTTGGCAATCTCGTCTAAAGCCGCCATGCGGAGCTGTGGATCGGATCCCTCCAGCCAGGCGAGCATAATATTCAGGGCACGTGTCGAACTTTCCAGCGAACCTGACGCAGCCGACTTTCCCACGGCAGCCAGGGCTGGCATGCCCATCTCGGCAAGTCGGCGCTCCGCAAGTTGACGTACCTCAAATCGGTTGGAGTCAAGCTGCTTGATTAGATCCTCGACGATTTTTGGGGGCTCTGTCGGCTGGGCGGTGCAGCAGAGGGGCCATCCACACAGCAGTAGTCCTGCGATAAGCAGAACTATGAACTTGCACGTCCCGGTATCACGGCGGAGACGGCAGGAAAATGCAAGGCTCAAACAGCTAGATAGGCAAGAGAGCATGATCTTGAATAAGGCGAAAAAGGCCTGGTCTGCACCGCTGTGCGGTGACTTGCAGTGGGCCAAGCAACAGATTCATCCCGACAAATACTCAGATAATGGGTCCGAACCGGCGTTCAAAGTCGCGGAGCAGCCAGCCCGCTGTTTTGCGAGCCCGTGCCGCTACATTGTAGCATTTCTTGCCGATGGCTCACGGGCAATTCCTCGGCGTTTTTTTGGGCCGGATATGACCCCGTTGTAGTCTTGCGCGCGGTCGATTACGTTCACACGAATGAGATTTGCATTGCTAGGAGGGGACGACGAAAGCGTGTGCCTGGCCGAGGCTGCCGTCGAGCTGGGGCACAAGCTAACCTGGTTTGCAGACGTGCCGGGTAAGGTGGCGGGGCGCCTGGCGAGCCTGGCCGGTGAGCAGCCGGGTACGCACTGGGAGGTGCTTATGGACCACGACTTCTGCGATGGCGTGATTCTCGGGCGAGGTAGCGCAGGCGAGGAGATGCGCGCCGAACAGCTTATTCAATTGGCCAAGAATGGCGTGGCCGTGCTGGCCGCCTTTCCTCTAATCGACTCGGTTTTGGCATACTACGAAATTGATATGGCGCGTGCCGAAAGTGGCGCTGTACTGCACCATTTCAATCCACTGCTCGAGCAGCAGCCGATTCTTGACACGTGTGCGGCCTGGGTGAGCGATGGCCATCCGCAACTGGGCCGTGTTGAGCAAATTGTTTGGGAGCGGCCCCTCGCCGAGCGCTCGCGGCCCCGCGTTCTGCGGCAGTTTGCCCGCGATGTTGAACTCCTGAGCCGGGTAGGTGGCCGGCTCGACAAATTGGGAGCGCTGGGCTCACCGAAAGAGGATTCAACCTATGCAGGATTGAGTGTGCAGTTGTTGGGAGCCAGTCAGGTGCCTGTCCGCTGGTCGGTTGGGCCCGGTAGCGACCGGGAGGCTCCGCGATTGGAATTGGTCGCTGAGCAGGGAAGTGTGGTGGTCGATTTTGAGGTGTCCGAACCAAACCATGGGCTGGTCCATCGGCTGGAAACCATGCCTGGGGAGACGTCCACATCGACTTCTACGCAGGCAGTGCCCGCCGCCCGAGCCGCGCTGGAGCGGTTTGCAGACGCCGTGGAGAAGCGTGGCGGGCCGTCTTCGACTTGGCCAGCGGCCCTGCTCGCGATGGAGCTGGCCGATACGATTGAAATCAGTCTTCGTCGCGGGCGGATGATCGACATCCATCCCCAGCAGTTGACCGAGCAATTGGCGTTCAAGGGTACGATGTCGGCACTCAGCTGTGGTGTTCTTGTGGTGCTGGTGCCATGCTTGCTGGCATTGGGCTGGTTGGCCGGGCAACTTGGCATCCCGGTGGCCAAATATTGGCCGCACGTTTTGTTGCCCATGCTGGCATTATTCCTGCTGTTGCAGCTTGTGCCCAAATTCTTTTTGACTCCCTTACAGTCCGAGAGTCGTGGGCGAGATGGCGGGGCAAAGGGGCAGTAGCACGCCCCGGACGGTGCGGGTCGTGCATTTCTTATGAGGCTCGCGCATACTGCTAAATGTTGGTCTGCGCGTTTGGGTATTGGGCTGCGTTTCGCCAGTCGGTCTGTAGCTTGCTCGGCCGACTCGATCTTCAACGTATAAACGCCCCGCGGCCTCGTCTCGACGCTACTGGCGCGCGGGAAATGAGAGTTGCCGAGCAAGTTCGACTTTGACCAGGCCGCAGGTGTCATCCGGACCATGCATGCTTTTGAGCTGGTAGCTTTTGCTTAATCGCTAAAGTTTTTCGTCAGGCCGGGGTTGATGGAATCGACGTCGCAGCCCACCCCGCAGGCGGCCCAGGTCCCGCCAGGCGCCCAATCGTTAGCCATGCTTTCTATTTCCTCAGACAAGCTAGGCCGACTCTACCGGCAGGCGGTGACGATGCTTAAGCCGGTCACAAGAGCGGGCCGATTTCGCTTCTAGCACCTAGTAAGAACCTATTCATTTACCAGGAGTGCCAGCACCCGGGTGCGAGCAATAGCAGCATTTTTTTGGTATTTGTATAGGTCTTGCGTGTTGGACACCCCGCGCCGCCTATTCTCGCCCGTATTTTTCACGGCGCGCGCTTGACTTTGGAACGACCCACCATGCATGAATTGCGCTCCCGCCCTGGCGTCATCGCGTGCGCGCCGTCTACGCTGCTATTGCTGGTGGTGGCAATTTTTGCGTCCAGTCTTGAGCCTCGCTTTAGCGAGGCGAGTGAGCGGCTGACCCCCATCGTCCGAGCGGTGCGCGATGCTAGGCCAGCGGTCGTTAATATTCAAGGACAAAAATCGATTTCCGAAACTGTGGAAGGGACACTCACTTCGCCCCGGCAAGTCAATGGCATGGGGACGGGTGTCGTCATCGACTCGCGCGGCTATATTCTCACCAACCACCATGTGGTGGACGGCGTGAAGCGGATTAATACTACATTGGCGGGCGGTCAAACCTACGTGGCCAAAATTGTTGCATACGACAAAAAGAGTGATTTGGCAATCATTCGAATTCGTACGCCTTCACCTTTACCGGTGATTCATCTGGGCACTTCCGAAGATCTGATGGCGGGAGAAACCGTGGTGGCTGTGGGCAACGCGTTTGGCTACGAACACACCGTCACAACGGGAATTGTGAGTGCGCTCCACCGCAATGTTCAGGTAAACGAGTCGCAGCAGTACCTCGATTTGATTCAAACAGACGCGAGTATCAACCCGGGCAATTCAGGTGGTCCGCTGCTGAACATTGACGGGGAAATGATTGGTGTGAATGTGGCGGTGCGGGCCGGCGCCCAGGGAATCGGCTTTGCGATACCAGTGGACAAAGCTCTCGAGATCGCCACGCGACTACTGAGCATTGAGAAACTGGACAATCATTGGCACGGTATGACCGCCTTGGCTCTCGATGGTCCGACCGGGCCGGTGACCGTTGCCCGCATGGATCGTGAAAGCCCTGCGGAGCGGAGTGGACTAAAGCGTGGAGACCAATTGGAGCGGATCGGCAATACCGACATTCACCGGCCTATGGACGTGGAGCGGGCCCTGTTGGGCCGGCCTCGCGGCCAGCGGATACCACTGGTGGTCCGCCGCGAGAATGAAACGTTGCAACTGGACCTGAATTTGGCCCGCCGTTCGCCAAATCGTTTTAGTAGGCAGTCCCATCAGGCCACCAATTCTCAATCGAGCAAATCAGTCAGACTGGCGGAAGCGGCCTGGGAAACGCTGGGGCTGAAACTCAGGGCAGAGCCCTCCTCCACGTTTCGCAAACTGGGGGTCCCCTATCGGGGCGGAATGCAGGTGGTTTCGGTACGTGCGGGCAGTTCGGCTGCTAAACAGGGTGTGCAGGCGGGCGACCTGTTGGTAAAGATGCACCGCTGGACTACCGTGACGGAAAAAGATCTCCGCTTTATTGTCGAGCGTGCGGACACGCTGGCTCGAGCCGGCCAGGTGAAATTTTATGTTGTCCGCGGTGAGGAAACGTTTTTCGGACATATGTCGGTGGCGCGACGATCCCAGACGCTGCGCTGAGCCCCGCCTCTCACCCTTAGCTGACCGCGATGGTGACTGTCTTCGACTCGGTGTAGGCTGCCAAGCCGGCTTCGCCCAGTTCGCGGCCCAAGCCGCTTTGCTTGAAGCCACCGAAGGGGGCGGCGGCGTCGAAGACGTCGTAGCAATTGACCCACACGGTCCCCGCGCGAAGTTGACTGGCGAAGCGGTGGGCTTTTCCGATATCGCGACTCCAAACGGCGGCGGCCAAACCGAAATTCGTGTCGTTCGCCCGTCGCGCAATTTCGTCGACATCGTCAAATCGGAGTACGCTCAACACGGGGCCGAATATTTCGTCCTTGGCGATGCGCATGTCGTCGGTGACGCCGGTAAACAAGGTTGGCTCCACGAAATATCCCTGGTTCCCAAATCGCTTTCCTCCCGTAACGCATTGAGCTCCGTCCTGCTTGCCATAGCCGACATAGTCGAGAATCTTGTCAAACTGGGCCTCGTCCACTTGCGGGCCTTGCTCGGTTGCAGGGTCAAACGGGTCGCCGATGACTTGTTGCTTGTTTTTTTCGACCAACCGTTCCACCAGTTCATCGTGAACTTTGGACTCGACAAACAATCGGCTGCCGGCACAGCAGCATTGACCTTGATTGAAGTAGAGCCCCAGATGGGCGCCCGCGGCAGCGGCTTCTAGGTCGGCGTCCGCGAAAACCACGTTCGGGCTCTTGCCGCCCAGTTCGAAGGTAAGTCGCTTCATGGTGTCGGCCGCCTCCCGCTGGATGATTTTTGCCGTGGCCAGCTCCCCGGTAAAGGCAATCTTGTCGACGCCCGGGTGTCGGACCAAGGCAGCGCCTGCCGTGGGGCCGTAGCCGGGGACCACATTGATCACACCGTCGGGAATGCCCGCCTGTTGAGCCAGTCGTGCCATTCGCAGGCAGGAGAGGGGCGTTTGTTCGGCCGGCTTCATCACGATCGTACAGCCGGCCGCAAGCGCCGGGCCCCACTTCCATGCCACCATCAGCGCGGGGAAGTTCCACGGAATGATCTGGCCCACCACTCCTACCGGTTCCCGCTGCGTGTAACAAAAATAGTCGCCGCGGATGGGGATGGTATCGCCTTGGATTTTGTCGGCCCAACCCGCGTAGTAGCGAATGCAATCGATAACCAGCGGGATGTCTGCCGCGCGGGCGTCCTTTACCGGCTTGCCATTATCCAGCGTTTCCAACGCGGCCAACTCGTCGGCATGTTCCTCAAGCAGGTCGGCCAACTTGAACATCAGTTGACCCCGCTCGCGAGCATCTAAGCGGGACCACTCCCCACCGTCGAATTGTCCACGTGCTGCATCGACTGCGAGGTCGATATCTTCCTTATCTCCTTCGGCAACCTGCGCGATAACTTCCTCGGTTGCCGGGTGGATGGTCTCGAAGATCTTGCCGCTTGCCGATGGAATCCATTTGCCACCGATAAAGCAATCCGTTTGACGAATTTGCGGTCGAGGGACTTTTTGACTGACGGTGTCCATGGCAATTCCCTCTGCAGTTAGGGATGAAAAAGGCGGGGCAAAGTTCGTAGGATTCGTCTCAAAACCTGATTACAGGGTGACCATTTTTCGGGGTCTTCGGGCCGACTAATTCACTTTGGAAATGGGTTCTAACGAATTGTAGCTGCTGAGCGCCAGTTTGTGATAGGCGCACCGTGTCGAGCGACCAAGTGATTTGCGCCTCGAACCAGCAGACACCAGCTAGTTGGTGTACCTGTGCGATACCCGATCCTTGTCGCAGCTACACCGTGCCGTTTTGGTCCGCGCCGTTTTTGCGAAAGACGAGTCCATAGTCGACTTCCACAAATCCCAGCCCGCGATACAGGTCCTGGGCAGCGTCATTGGTGGCCATGGTTTGCACCTCAATGGTGGCCACACCACGGCGGCGAAGCAATCGAAATGCTTCACCCAGTAGATAGGTCGCGCAGCCCTTGCGCCGCCAATCTGACTCAACATGCAACTGGAATAGTCCTGCTGTGCAAATGCCCCAGGACGCTGAAAGTGGCTGAATGTCCCAAAATAAAGCGGATGCGATCACCCTCTCGGTAGTTTTTTCTACCAACTGGAAGCAGTCCCGTTGTTGCGACCCCCAGACACACGCCTCCCACCAGTTAGTCGCAATCGGATCATGCTTTTCCACGACACGGGTTGAGTGACGCAATTGTCGCACCTTGTGGGAGACCGGCGCCCGAAACTGGACCAAATCGCAATGCAAGATCGAAACGCGGCCTGCTTCGGCGTAATTTCGCCTCCGACAGGTGTCGTGCAATAAATGGTTGGATTGCAGCACGCCAGGAATTTCGCTGCCGCCGTAGAGACCCAGGTAAAAGGAGTTCATCGGTTTGATGCCTCCAGCATAGGTCACCTTAGCGCCCTGACTGTGAAGGTAGTGTTCGCTGGCAGCCAACAGATCGTCGGCCAACCTCTCATCTGTGTGGCCAGCGCGGAGCATCAGCAAATGGGTCGTACCCATGCTGGTGTCCATGGCGGTCCCTGCCTCGTTGGGCCCAAATCCCGCGTGGACAAAACCAGTTGGCACTTCGTCACGTGTAGCTACGATCAGCCCACGATGGTCGAAGTGCATTTTCGAAAAGACGGCGTATTCCAAGAGTGGGGCTGAGACTGGCTGCAGAATTCCCCTTTGGGGAGGCTGGCTACGCCAGATCTCCGCCAGATGCGGTGGATCGCTATTGCGGAACGGCCGAAGACAATACACGGCAGGTCGGCGGGGGAGGCGGGGGAGGCGGGGGAGGGGACCGTTGATTATCTACGTCCAGCCGCCCCTTGCAAGGCGGCGATCCGGCGAAAGTGGAGCCTGTCGGGTGAGCGAAACAGCCGCCATGCTGCCTATGAACTCCTCCACTTGTCGGCAGTCTGTCTTACGACTGGCTGTTGGTTTCGTCGGGCACCGCCTCACGCCGCCAGCTCGCGCTTCGTTGGCCGCCGTCGCCGGCGACCATTTGGATCTCCCTTCCAGCGCCGGTGGACCCACCAATATTGCTCAGGGGCACCGCGCACCATTTTTTCGAGGTGCGCGGTGTACCACTCGGTAAGCAGCCGGACCGATCCCAGCGAAAACGTGTTCGACCCAGGATCGACGATGTCGGGTACGTCCATTTCAATGGTGAGAGGTCCTGCTCGACGCAGGGCCGACGAAACGGCTGTGGGTGCCTGGCTGGCAAGCGTAAACAGGGCCATTGCCTTGTGCGTGGAAGCTGGACGACCAAAAAAATCAACCCAGCAACCGCCCTGGCCAGCGAACTGATCGCCTAGCAGGACGAGTGTGCCACCGGAGTCGAGGACGGCCGCGATTTGGTCGCGACTGCCATGTTTGGACAACATGAATTGGCCGCTTGCCCCCCGGAACTTATTGACAAACTTGTCAAGCAGCCGATTGTCGAGTTCCCGTGCCACCGTATGCGTGGGAAAACCGTGCAAAGCCAGCAAAAAACCTCCTACCTCAAAATTTCCCAAATGACCGGAGATGATTACCAGCGGGCGGTCGTCGATCAGGCGGACGAGTATCTCCTTCATGCTCGGAATGGACGCATAATGTCGCCAGGTGGTGCGTGTGATCTTACGTGGCGCATGCGCGATTTCTATCATCATCAACAACAGATGCCGCCACATTTCCAGCCCAATCTGATTCCGCCTGGCTACCGACTCTTGGGGAAAGGCAATTCGCAGATTTTCTTCGACGACCTGACGGCGAAAACGCAGCACTTCCCAGCAAAGCCAGCCTCCGCGCCGAGAAATCGCCAGGCAAATCCCTAACGGCAGCGATTGAACTGTGCAGATCATTAGCCGCACCACTAGGTAGACCACGTAATCAGCGACGAACTTGAAGGACAACGGGGATTCCTTCCCGAGAAGTGTGTGTTGGAAAGGGCCATTGTCGGTGAAGCGGCGCCACGCCATCAAGGGCAGTTAGGAGACGCTGCCAGTCCCGAGGTCGGGGTTGGATAGAGCTGCAAGCTTCGTGAATCGCGACCGGGGCCGGGCAAAAATTGCGTCCAAGTATTTCCTACCCGCGTGGGCACGTATCCGCCAAGGCAGATGCCTCTGCTAGCATCGCTGTGGCGAGTACAGGTGGCGCGGCCCGAGAGACCCCGAACGGGGGGCTCGCTCTACGCGCCTCCCAAACTCCCGCCTCAGCGGCCCTTCAGCGGCAACTTCACCGTCTTTCCTGTATGAGCCGCCTTATAGATTGCCAAGATAATCTCGACTGCCTTGCGGCCTTCGTGTCCGTCGATCGCTGGTGTGCGGTCGGCGTGGATCGCCCGGACAAAGTCGCGGAATTGCACGGTGTGGGGGTGGTGGCCGATGGCCGCCGGATCGGCAGCGCCGCCGCCGCCGCTCTTGCGGTTGGACATGGCTCTGCGAATAGCTTGGTCTCCACGGACCTCCTTGGCAAAGTCCCAGGCCTTGATATCTTCTTCCTCCAGCACGGCTGAACCCTGGCTGCCATGAAGTTCGATCCGTTTGAGATAGCCTGGAAAAGCGGCGGTCGTGGCTTCTATCACACCCAACGCCCCATTGGCAAAGCGCACCGTGGCGGTGGCAACGTCTTCCACTTCAATCCGTTTATGGGCCAGCGTCGCGGTTTGGGCCTGGATTTCTAGCACCGGTCCCATTAGCCAACTCAGCAGGTCGACCGTATGGATTGCCTGATTCATCAGGGCGCCACCGCCATCCAGGGCCCAAGTTCCACGCCAGGCGCCGCTGTCGTAATAATCTTGCGAGCGAAACCACTTCACGTATGCGTCGCCCAACGTCAAACGGCCAAACCGCCCCTGGTCGACCGCACGCTTCATTTGAATCGCGCCTTTGTGGAATCGAGAGGGAAAAATAGTGGCCAGTTTGACGTCCCGTTTGTCGCATTCGCGAATGATGCGATCACAGCGCTGAAGTGTGATTTCGAGCGGCTTTTCGACGACCACATGCCTGCCGGCTCGCGCCGCGGCAACCGCCGGCTCCTGATGTGCACCGCTGGGCGTGGCGATGGTGACCACGTCAATTCTTGAATCCGCCAGCATATCAACCATCTTGTGATAGGGCGTGCAGCCAACTTCTTCGGCAAAGGCTTGGGCGCGCTTTGCCGTCTGGCTACAGCAGGCGATCAATTTCGCCCCGCGCACCGCATTGATGGCTCGCGCGTGAAACCGACTGATCATGCCCGTGCCGACGATCGCAAATCCCAAGGGCATGTTAGTTTTTTGATGGTAGATGGGTGATGGGTGACAGGTGAATGAGCATGTATGATAATCCGTAACCGCCAGCCGGCGTAAGATCCATGGCTCGGTTTCCATAGTCTAGCCCCTTGTTCTCCCTATGCCCAAATACGTCCCCCGCATCCACATCGTGCTTTACCAGCCGGAGATTCCCGACAATACCGGCAGTGTCGGTAGGACTTGCGTGGCGGTTGGAGCGAAGTTATGGCTTGTCCGGCCGCTGGGTTTTCACGTGGATGACTACCACCTTCGCCGCGCCGGTCTCGATTATTGGCAGCATCTGGAGTGGCAGGTAGTCGACGACTGGCAAGCGCTGGACGCATGCCTGCCGCAGTCCAAGCGGTGGTATTTCAGTAAAAAAGGAGTGGTCGCTTATACCAAGGCCCATTTTTCGGAAGGCGATGTTTTGGTCTTCGGATCCGAATCCAAAGGGTTGCCTGACGAGATGCTCCGAGACGGACACCAGCAGTGTCTGCGGATTCCTACCCGCAGTGCCGTTCGCAGCCTGAATCTTTCGAATGCCGTTGCTGTGGCCGCCTACGAAGCCTTAAAGCAGTGTGGGGACGTTCGATCTTGAGTAAAATCGGTGTTTCGACTTGTTTTTCCGCCTCGTTTCTACCGCGGCGCCTGGCATGACCGGTGCCTCGCGAGTTCTGTTTGAGGCGGCGAAACGGTTGTCCGATGTAACGTGTTGGGCGGAATAGTGATTACTCTTGTGGGTGCGGAGATCTCACAAAATAGGGCCCGAGAATTGACGGCGACCGGCAAACTAGTCACCATAAAGCGTGCTCTTTTAAGGTGTTTTTGCAATGACCCTAGTTAGTGGCTTCGAAAAAATAGTTCGCCAGCAAGAGCCGTTGGCCGATCGGACTTGGCTCAGACTGGGAGGCGCGGCCGAGTTTTACTCAGAGCCGAAATCGGTCGATGAACTGGCCGCTCTGGTCAGGCGCTGTCGCGAAGAAGAAGTCCCTGTCCGCGTTTTAGGGGGTGGCTCTAACTTGCTGATCCGCGATGACCAAGTCGCGGGGATGGTCGTGGGTCTTACGGGCGGTGGCTTCACCGATATCCAGGTTCAAGGGCATCGGCTGCAAGCCGGCGGTGGCGCGAAGCTAGCGCACGCGATTAGCGAAACCGTCCGGGCGGGACTGGCTGGACTGGAGCCTCTGGTTGGAATTCCGGGTACGGTGGGTGGGGCATTGCACGGTAACTCGGGTAGTCGCGGTGGCGACATTGGCCAATGGGCCGATCGGGCCACAGTCATGACCCGCGCAGGTGAGATCCTGCAGCGCAATCGCGAGGATCTGGTATTCGCCTATCGGCAAAGTAGCCTCGACGAGTTGGTGATCCTCAACGCGGAGTTCCAGTTGGAGGAAGATGATCCAGAGCAACTCACTAAGCGGATGCAAAAGCAGTGGATTGTTAAAAAGGCATCTCAGCCCTTGTCGCATCAAAATGTGGCCAGTCTCTTCAAGAATCCGCGTGGCATGAGCGCCGGCACGCTAATCGATCAGGCGGGGCTCAAGGGCACGCGCGTGGGGGCCGTGGAAGTCAGCCAGCGCCATGCCAATTTCGTGGTCGCGGACCAAGGGGCTACCAGTCAGGACGTGCTACGTTTGATCGACATGATTCGCAGCCGAGTTGCGGAAAGATTGGGGGTCGAGTTGGAGACGGAATTGGAGATATGGTAGCGAGGGCCGCCAGTTATGAGGCACGAGACGCGGGCAGTTTAGAACGGGGCGCAAGGACTGGGGCGTAAGCGGTAGCCACTGGCGCTGATCGCAGTCGTGCGAAGCCAGCCGCTGAGAGAGATCCTCTTGGTAGCTTTGGCCTAGCCTCTGACGCCGGAAAACCCATGGAAGGTGTTGCGATGGCCAAGGCGAAGAGGAAAATATCGAGGGGCAAGTCGTCTACCGTGAACGGCGCTACGCGAGGGCCTTTTTTGTCCCGAGTGCGAGTGCTATTAGCCCTGGCGGTGGTAGTCTTGCTGGGCTGGGGCTTGCACACGGTTTGGCAACACGTGGCGCCTACCGTGATCCACCGCGATCGATATATTCTGACCGACAGTGGCATTACGATTTCGCCACTTCCCGAGTGGATTTTGGGTGACGTGCGGGCGGAGGTGGTGCACAACGCTGGGCTGGAGCGGCGCCTGTCGGTACTCGACGACACTTTTGCGCAGGTGGTGAAAGACGCCTTCGAGTTGCATCCGTGGGTGGAATCGGTAGACAAGATAACCAAGAGTTTTCCGCCCGGGGTACACGTTGAGTTGACTTACCGGCGACCCGTTGCGGTGGTAGAGATGGCCTACAAACAGGGTGTCGAGTTTGTGCCTATCGACCGAGATACCGTGCATCTGCCGCCCCAAGACGTGCCCGACATTCGGCGGCAGTATTTGCCGCGGATTGGTGGCATAGCTGCCCGTCCGCCCTTAGGGCAGCGGTGGGCCGACCAGCGCGTGAAGGGAGCGGCCGATCTGGCTGTCTGCCTCGCTGATTCCTGGGAAGAACTGCATCTGGTCGACATTCTCCCGTCGGCCCGGCCCGAGATTCGTGGCGAGCATCGCTATTACGTCTTTCATTTGATTTCGCGCGGCGGCACGCGAATCGTTTGGGGTGCCGCGCCGGGCGTCGGACTCCCTGGAGAAGGTGGTTTGGCGGAAAAACTTCGACGTTTGCGCCAATGTGTCGCTAGCTATGGCCCGCTGGATTCGGCCCGCGGTCCGGATGTCGTGGACGTTCGTCACGGTTTGGAAATAACGCCGCGAAACGTTAAGAAGCCCAGTGCGGTAAAACAGGCGGCGAAGGCTACTGAAGACCAAGAGGTTATGAAGTAGGAAGGCCCCTTTTTAAGAAGCTCTCTTTTTAGAAGAGTGAAGCGCGTCGCCCATCTTTCTCAGGCGTTTTTTTCAGGAACCGCTCATCCGGCAACTAGTTTGCCCGCGTCTACCCTACCGAAGACCGTTTAGCCTCGTCGATCGCCAACTGTGTTGCCTGACGCAATTGCTCAGCCAACTCCTCTCGGATGACCGCCATTTCGGTAGGCGCCTCAATCCCAATTCGGACGCTGCCGCTGCCCACTTTGACCAAGGTCACGGCAATGTTGTCGCCGATAAGAATGCGCTCGCCAACTTTTCGGGATACAACCAGCACGTTGTGAACTCCGTTTCTTTAACCGCCGTTTTGCTAACCCTAGTGTTTTGCTAACTCCGTGTGTCGCCAGCGCGCGGCTTACGGTCCGCTGCCCATGTGATCTGCTACGGGCACCAATACATCTCTTACACGGCCGTTGGCCCGCGGGCGCCCGCGCATCCGCTGCACGCTACGTTAGTGGGGCGATTGACGGATTGCAAGGAACTTGTTCGCATAACAGGTAGTGCAAATCGCTTGGTGGAATGGGTAGAAAGCGCGTTTTGGGTCAGGTTTTGAGTCGGTTTCGTCTGTTAGGGTGAATTACGGTGAGTTTGGAGAGTGAACTATTTGCCTGGCTGCACGACCGTTTGCCGCCCGATCCAAAGCTGACCGTCGGACTCGGAGACGATGGGGCGGTGCTGCCGCGCAGCCATGGGGCCGATACGGTAATTACGACCGACATGCTCAATGATGGCGTTGACTTTTTGCTTGCCGAAGTGGAGCCGCAGGTGGTGGGGCATAAGGCCCTGGCAGTGAATCTGAGCGACCTGGCGGCCATGGCCGCGCGACCGGTGTCCGCCTTTGTGTCATTGGTGTTGCCGCGTGGTGGCAGTCCACCGCAGAGTCCCTTGGAGTTAGCGATCGGGCTCTACACAGGCATGTTGCCTCTGGCCGCCCGATTTAATATTTCCATTGCGGGGGGGGACACCAACTCATGGGATGGCCCCTTGGCCCTCAGTTTGACTGCCGTTGGGCACACCACCGAGGGTGGCCCCCTGACGCGTTGCGGGGCCCAGGCGGGCGATCAACTGCTGGTGACCGGTCGTTTGGGTGGGAGCATTTTGGGTAGGCATTTGCAGGTGGAGCCCCGTATCGAGGAGGCGCTGCTGCTCAACGAGCGCTATTCGCTTCATGCGGGGATCGACATTAGTGACGGATTGGCCCTCGATGCGTCGCGCCTGGTCCAGGCCAGTGGTGTAGGAGCGTTCATCGACACCAGCCAAGTTCCTTTGGCTCCGGCTGCCGAGCAGCTCAGCCAGCGTGACGGCCGATCCGCCGTAGAGCATGCCCTGTCGGACGGCGAGGATTTTGAGTTGCTACTGGCAGTGCCCGCGAGGGTTGCTGAGCAGATTCTCGCCGATCAACCCCTGCAGGTTCCAGTGACGCGTATCGGCGAAATCGTCGCGGACCCTGGGTTGTGGCAAGTCGGTTCTGGGGCAGTGCCCATTCCGCTTGAGCCTTGCGGCTACGAGCACCAGGGAGATAAATCATGATGGAGTTTCGCACGGTCGCTGAGAATGAACTAGCCACCGCGCGCTTGGGTGCCGACCTGGCCGCGATCCTCCCCGGGGGAACGGTTATCGCGCTGGTGGGCCCCTTGGGAGCTGGCAAGACCCGCTTCGTGCAGGGGTTTGCCACTGCGCTTGGCGTAGGGCAGGAGCAGGTTACCAGTCCTACCTTTGTGCTGGTAAACGAGTATCTGGACGGGAGTTTGCCAATCTATCATTTGGACACCTACCGCCTGCCGAGTACGGACGAGTTCATCGAATTAGGGCCTGAAGAGTATTTTAACAGCGAAGGGGTCACCTTGGTCGAATGGGCGGACCGCGTCACGGACTGCTTGCCGGAAGATTACCTGACCGTTCGCATCGACGTCCTATCCGAAGCGAGCAGAGAAATAATTGTTACTGGCAGTACAACAGCGCTTGACCCACTTCTGGAGAAGCTCCACGCCCGCGTAAATGCGGCTGACCAACCAGGATCGCAGTAGTGTTCCGCCGAAAACAGCCCACGTTCCGGCGTACCCAGGGGTCGATCGATGGTCGTGGAGAATCAGCCCAATAATAACTTGCCTGACAAGTACGAACGCGAGAAGTGAGAGCGAAGGGTTGCGGCTGAAAGGTAGAATGCGGTCCAATCAAAGGTCAGCCCACGGTCGACTGAACCCGAAATTTCCGACGACAAACAATTCGTGCTCGTCCTTAGTCTTGCAGTTGCGGTGTTCGTGCACGGAATGCCGGAAGTTTTTGGCTATGTGAGCCGACCGTTGCCAAGAGAGTAGGCCCTGTTTCAAAATCCAGAGATTGGACACCAGTCACAGAAATCTTGACACCGATTGATGGTTTTGAAATGGGTTTTTAATTCTTGGTGCGTTACGGGCAATAGGGTTTTCTTAAATCGGGGTTGTTTCTGCGGAGACTTTGATGGCGAAGCGAACGATTGGCGACTTGGATGTGGCCGGAAAAAAAGTCTTGATGCGTGTTGATTTTAATGTGCCGCTTGACGATGCGGGACAGGTGACTGATGATCGCCGCGTGCGGCTGGCTGTGCCAATGATCCAAGATGTTTTGGACCGGGGTGGCAGTGTCGTGCTGATGAGCCATTTGGGGCGCCCCCAAGGGGAGGTGAATCCTAAATACAGTCTCCAGCCGGCAGCCGCCGCCCTGGCAGAGCTGATTGAGGCACCGGTGGATTTGGCGGCCGATACGGTAGGCAAGGATGCGACCAGCAAGGTCGCATCGCTTGGCGTCGGCGGAGTGTTGGTGCTCGAAAATTTGCGATTTCACCCCGGCGAAAAAAATGGAGACGCCGCCGACTATATTGCCACACTAGCCGGTTTTGGCGACATCTATTGCAACAATGCCTTTGGGACTTGTCATCGTACTGAGGGCTCTATGTTTGCGGTGCCCAAAGCGATGCAGGAGCAAGGTAAGCCGGCGGTTGTCGGCGATCTGGTCGCCAAAGAAATTAAATATTTGGCCGACACGCTGGCCCATCCCGAGCGTCCCTTTGTGGCCCTCTTGGGTGGCGCCAAGGTCAGCGACAAGATTAATGTCATCGATAATCTGCTTGGCGTTTGCGACAAGGTTCTGATTGGCGGGGCTATGGCGTACACGTTTTCGCTAGCCCAGGGCGGACGGGTTGGCGATTCTCTGGTCGAACACGACAAGGTGGATCTTGCCCGCATGCTGATTGAAAAAGGTGGGGACAAGCTTGTCTTGCCCATCGACACTCATTGTGGCGACGCATTTAGTGGCGACTGCCGGAAGCAAGTGGTTGCGGCAGGCGAAATTCCCGACGGGTTTGAAGGGCTCGACATTGGGCCGGAGACGGCCCGGCTCTATGCGGACCTGTTGGCCGGCGCCAAGATAGTGATTTGGAACGGACCGATGGGCGTGTTCGAAATTGAACCGTTTGACGCGGGCACCAAGGCGGTGGCCCAAGCAATTGCCGCGGGCAGCAGCACCAGCATTATCGGAGGTGGCGATTCCGCTGCGGCAATCGAGCAACTGGGCTTCGCCGACCAGGTCAGCCATGTTTCTACCGGCGGTGGGGCGAGCCTGGAGATGCTGGAAGGCAAGTCGTTTGCGAGCGTTGATCTGCTGGACGAAACGTGATGGTCCGACTCACGGTCTTTTGAGCTGTCTGCCATCCATCAACGCATGAGAAATGCCAAAAATCACGGGTTTGCTATGGTTTAATATAGGGGGGGTATATAGCAGGGGGAGCGAAATGCGCGCGAAGTAGTACCTAAAAAGGAAATTCCGGTTCATGGGTTCTTGCGAGAAGTCGAAGATGTTCCGCCGCATACCACGAGGTTTTACCCTCGTTGAACTCTTGGTCGTGATAACGATCATTGGACTTTTGGTGGCATTGCTCCT
The DNA here is from genome assembly GCA_022448265.1 of Pirellulales bacterium. GTDB lineage: Bacteria > Planctomycetota > Planctomycetia > Pirellulales > Lacipirellulaceae > Bythopirellula. The sequence goes on along the minus strand of JAKVCC010000008.1, from coordinate 7,601 downwards.
GCCCGCCGTGCAAGCGGCCCGCGAAGCAGCTCGGCGCACCCGCTGCCAAAACAATCTCAAGCAGCTTGCCCTGGGCTGCAACAATCACCTTGCTTCGGTGGGCCATTTCCCGACCGGCGGCTGGGGATGGTGGTGGGTTGGTGACGCGGATCGGGGCTTCGGCAAAGAGCAGCCGGGCGGATGGATCTACAACGTGCTGCCGTTCATCGAAGAATCCGCTAAGCACGACGCGGCGGGAGATGGCGCGTTCGACACGATGTCGACCGGGCAACACCAAGGGGCGCGAGAGGCGATCGTGTCACCAGTTGCCATGGTCAGTTGCCCCACGCGGCGCCATGGCTTGACGTTCGACAAACCGAGCGACGGCCTGTTTCTGGCATTCAATGCGGCAAACAATCCGCCTGGCGAGAATGTCGCGGGACGCAGCGACTACGCAGTCAATTGCGGCGACCTAGGGCACAACGAGTATCCTCCCGTTGGATTCCCCACCACCACCGACCGTTCCCCGCAGCCCGATTACGGCCTCGCCGACGATTTTCCCTGGTGTAGCGATTCCAAGGGCAACAAGATCGAAAGGTGCGGGGTCACTCTTACGGGTGTCAGTTTTTCGCGGAGTGAAATCGCCGTGGAGAATATCACCGACGGCACCTCCAAGACCTACTTGATCGGCGAACGCTATCTCAATCCTGAGCACTACCTAGACGGATGGTCGGGCGGCGACAACGAGACGTGGTGTACCGGCTACAACAACGACAACTTCCGCAATGCGGCACGGCCCCCACGCCGAGATCGTTCCAACTTCGAAGATTCCTGGAGCTTTGGCAGCGCCCACACCAGTATTTGGTATGCCGCCATGTGCGATGGCAGTGTCCAGGGCAGGAGTTACGACATCGACCCGCTAGTTCACAAGTGCCTCGCAAATCGGAGCGACGGTGCGGTGTGTGAATAATGGGACGATCCACTGGAAGTTGAAGGGGGCAGCGCGATGCGTATCTTTAGGTTCTATGGTTTGCTCGTTGTGGTGCCTGCCTTGTGCGGCTGCCAGCCGGGCGGCGGATCGGCGATCAAGCCGCCGTCGGTCGATCCGGCGGGCGCCGCCGAGGCTGCGATCCAAGCGCATGACGCAGATGGCGACGGCAAGCTGAGTCGGACCGAACTGGTCGGCTGCCCTGGCTTGCTTGTGTCGATCTCCAAGTACGATACCAATGGCGACCGGCATCTCGGCGAAGAGGAAGTATCCTCGCGGTTGGCATCGATGTATTCTGGCGGCGTCGGACTGACCATACGTCAATGCTCGGTCCTCGTCGGAGGTCGGCCGCTGTCTGGCGCGACCGTTCGGCTCATTCCCGAAGAGTTCCTCGGCGGTGCCGTGCTGACGGCCGAGGGAGTCACCGACGTCAATGGACAGGCACAACTGGCCGTGGATGACGCGAAGCTGCCCGCAGACCAAAGAGGTCTCGACGCGATGCAGCCGGGCGTCTATCGCGTGGAGATCACGCACCCCAATCGCAAGATCCCCAAACGGTACAACAGTGAGACAACGTTGGGACACGAGGTCCACCCGGGCGACCGCATCACAGCGGCATTCTTCGCGTTGTCGAAGTGAAAAAGAATTAAGGCCTGGCCCGCTGGGAGGAAAAAAGGGCGCAGGTCTCTTTGATCTTCGGTTGACCAAACAAAGAGGCCTGAGCCCTTAAATGTGTCTACGCAGCCGCGGCGGAGCTGGTACCTGAACGCTACGCAAGTCCAGCCCGTTCTGATCTCTTGGTCGAGGTCAAAGCGGATATCGAAAACCAGATCGATTTCGTGCTGGAGTAGAGGTCGCGGCACTCCCGCCTGCTCACCGCCACACTCTACTAAAATTCTCCCCAGATTTTTGTTAAGTCTGAGCCGCCGAGTGTCATCTAGTACTTGAGGCCCGAAAACTCAGCCTTGTGGTACGATGTTGGCAGGAAATGGCGATGAGTAGTGACCACACGAGCGATTATTCGCCCGAGCAACTGGCGCAAGTTCAGTGGCTGTTTATCACGCACTCCCGCGATTTTCTGGAGTATCGGATCTTATAGAATAAACTTGCTAAGGTCCTCGTCGCCGGCAATCTTGTCGAGGCGGTCGCGGACGTAGGCGGCGCCTATGTCTACCTGGCCCATTTGCATGTCGGGTGCTTCAAAACTCAGCTCTTCCAGCAGCCGTTCCATGATGGTGTGCAGTCGTCGGGCGCCGATGTTTTGCGTTGTCTGGTTGACGTCGTGCGCATAACTGGCGAGTGCTTCGACGGCATCTTTCTGAAACGTTATGCGCACCCCTTCGGTGGCCATCAGGGCCACATATTGCTTGGTAAGGGCATTGCGCGGCTCGGCGAGGATGCGGATAAAGTCGTCTTTCGTCAGGTCGTTGAGTTCCACCCGAATCGGAAATCGACCCTGGAGTTCCGGCATTAACTCGCTCGGGTTGACGTTGTGGAAAGCGCCTGCCGCCACAAACAATACATGGTCCGTGCGGACGTAGCCGTAACGCGTTTGTATGGTGGTTCCCTCCACGATGGGCAATAGATCTCGCTGGACACCTTGGCGCGACACGTCAGCCCCGCGGCCCCCCTCGCTAGCGACGACTTTGTCTATTTCGTCGATGAAAATAATCCCGCTATTCTCTGCCAATTCGACGGCCAGCGCATGGACTTTCTCCTGGTTGATCAACGCTTCACATTCCTGATCAAATAGCACTTGGCGCGCTTCGGCGACAGTCATCTCGCGGCTGACTACGTTTTTGGGCAGGATCTTTTCGAGCATGCCCTGCATGTCAAAGTCGACTCCCTCGCCGCCAGGGCCGCCCATGCCAGGGATCATCATGGCCTGCGCTTTTTGCTCGATGGTGATCTCGACATTGCGGTTTTCCAGCTCCTTGCCCACCAGCATGGCCCGCATCTTTTCGCGGGTCCGCTCATAGCGCTCCGGCGAATCCTCACTTGCGACCCCTACGTCAAAGGATGTTGGGGCCGGGGCCAGCAAGTCGAGCAGCCGTTCGCTGACCCGCCGGTGGGCCTCCTCCTCGACGCTGGCCATTTCCCGCTCGCGGACCAGGCCGATGGCGTTTTCGACCAATTCGCGGATCATGCTTTCGACGTCCCGCCCGTAGTAGCCCACTTCGGTGTACTTGCTTGCTTCGACTTTGATAAAAGGCGCTCCGGTTAATGTCGACAGGCGCCGGGCAATTTCCGTTTTCCCCACACCTGTGGGGCCAATCATGAGTATGTTTTTGGGAGCAACTTCTTTGCGCATCTCGTCTTCGAGCTGTTGGCGGCGCCAGCGGTTTCGCACAGCTACGGCCACTGCGCGCTTGGCCTCAGCTTGTCCGACGATGTGTCGATCGAGCTCAACTACGATGTCTCTAGGAGTCAGGTTTTTCACTGCAGTTTTTCAATGGTCAGGTTGCGGTTGGTGTAGACACAAATATCGGCGGCAATCTCCAGCGAGGCTTGCACGATTTCGGCTGCCGACAAGCTGCTGTGGGCCACCAAGGCGCGGGCCGCCGAAAGGGCGTAGTGACCTCCCGAGCCGATCCCCAGAATTCCGTCGCTCGGTTGAATCACGTCGCCGGTACCCGAGACGAGCAGGGTGTGCTCTTCGTTGACGACGGCGACCATCGCTTCAAGTCGACGGAGCGCGCGGTCGGTGCGCCATTCCTTGGCCAGTTCGGTCGCCGCACGCGGCAGATTGGCGGGATAGTCCTTGAGCTTGGCCTCTAGGCGTTCCATCAAGGCAAACGCGTCGGCCGCCGCGCCGGCGAAGCCAACGAGAATGCGATCGTCCATCAGCCGACGAATTTTCACCGCATCGGCTTTTACGACGGTTTCTCCCAGGGAGACCTGTCCGTCACCGCCCATAGCAACCTGGCCGTTGTGGCGAACCGTCAGAATCGTGGTGGAACGTGTTTTCATAGGGATTTTCAGTTGGGAGACGCGCGAAACCGTTGGGGCTGGAGCCTATTGTCGCGGAGGAGGCATACAGGGGATAGGGGGTCGAATCAGTGGTGATGCGGGATTTCTGTTGGATGAAAGCAGTGTGGGGCCCTGGGAAAGATGACTGGGGCTCCCTATCATTGGGAAATCATAGACATCCTTTGGTTGCATCAGGAAAAACTCGTGTCGGCACCTAAATCCCCGCCGCCCGCCGCGCACTCGCGCAGCCCGGAGCGAATGCGACCCGCCGATACTGGGTTGCTGCTGGTCGATCTGCAAGAGCAGCTGCTTGCCGTAGAGCCCGCCCGTGCGACGTTGATTTGGAATGCTCGCCGCTTGCTGGACGGGGCTAATATTCTTGGCGTACGGGCCGCCGCGACGGAACAATACCCGGAAAAGCTGGGCCCGACGACGCCTTTGCTGGCGGAGAGGCTGGCGTTACCGGCAGCTGGAAAGCTCGCCTTTAGCTGTGCGGCCTGCAGCGATATTTTTTCGGAGTGGCGCTCGGTCGGCATCCATCGCGTACTGGTTTGTGGTATCGAAACCCATATTTGTGTGCAACAAACAGTTTTAGATCTCATGGCAGATGGGTTTCAAGTGTTGGTGGCGGCTGACGCAGTCGGTGCGCGCCATGCCATGGATCACAAGATGGCCTTGCGCCGCATGGAGGCGTCGGGCGCGCTCCTCTCGACTACTGAAGCGGCCCTGTTCGAGTGGTGCGCCCAGGCGGGGACACCGGAGTTTAAGCAAATCAGTGCGTTGGCTAAGGAGACTTGCCCGCAATAGCAAGCCTGTTCAATTTTTCCAAGCTGCCTTTTTTTGCCGTCGAGGCAGAGGGGCAGGCATTTGGTCCTCGCACCCGCCTTAACGAATTCGCCCAGTGGCGTCTCCGCTGGCTGGTAGCCCCGCTTGTGCAATTCCTCGTGCATTCTCGAACACTTTGGGCAGGATAAGGCTATCGATGGTGTAACCTCGAATTTCGACCTCTTCCACGAATTCTGAGCAGTCCAAGCTGAATTTTCCAAAAACAGGTAGTTGGTGGCAGGAGATCGTGTTACATCCCGGGGTTGTTTGTGGTTGGTGCCAGAAGTCGGGAGGTCTGGGCCTGTAGCGGCCCGCGCGAAATGCCCGAGGAATTCTGTCCGGCGAAGGTCTGTTCGTAGAGGCTGACTTTGCGGGGAGCCGGCAATTCTGGGGGTCTGCGGTTGCGACATCAGTCCCGGTGGCGGTGGGCACCGTTGGCGCCAGGCACCTGCGGTCTGTCTAAAAGCCGACCTTTAGCCGAAAGTTGGCAGCCCTTAATGGCTCACGGCGGCAATTCCTGGTCCGCCGCATGAATGGGGCCCCTCCCTACCGCATCAGAGGGATGCCTTTTCGATTTTGTACGGACACCGTATATTGAGGACTTCCACTCAAATGACCTATCTTTTCTTTTTGGTAAGACATGGCCTCCAACCCACCAAAAACGACTTGGGATTCTCTGGCCAAAGACTTGGGCGTCGAGCCGACCCCAGAGGCTTTCGAACGTCATCAACCGTCCGATGTTGAATTGTCATTGACGGCGGGGCCTGAGGTGGAGCCTCCCCAGACGGCTCCCAGCGACTGGAAGGTAATTGCTGGCGATCTCGGCGTGGATATCGAGCCTGACAGCAGTGTTCCTGCTTCTAAACAGGCTGATGTTTCTGAAGGGTCTGCGGCTATCGAAAGGCCGGCTGTGCCGGCGACCGAAACAGGGCCGAGTGGGGCTGAGGATTCTTTGCTCCGGTCGGGCGAGGTGGACCTGGGGCCGATGAAAGGCTTGCAAGACGAAAGTGCTGCGGCGGAGTCTCGCGAGTCAAGTACCTCCGATGATCTGGCCAACTCTGCAGATGCGTCAGACCCGGGAGATTCACCGGATTCGACTCCCGATTCGGCAAATGACAATCCCGTGGCCGAGAAGAATCTGCTGGGTATGACGGGCGATGCGGCCCGCAGCGCATTCGACGCCTTGTTTTCGATCGGGGCCTCTGCATGGGGTAGTGCCATACGAGAGAACCCATTGTCGGGGGAGCCGCGGGAATTGGAGAGCAGCGAAGATACGTCTGAAAACGAATCGTCTGTCGGTGATTTGCGACCGGACGATGCGTTAGCGCCTGGCGACGGGCCGGCGGGCAGAGGAGTTGAAGGGGTTGCTGGTGTCGAAGGAGATCCTGGTGCCGCGGCCCCCGCGGGCAATGATGAATCCGGTGAGGGGCAGTCACCCACTGCTAAACGGAAGCGACCTCGCCGTCGGCGCGGAGGTCGAAGGTCGAGGCGCGACGGCGGAACGACGGGCGAGCGCTCCGCTGCCGGACAAGGCTCGCAGTCGGACGAATTGTTGGATGGCAAAGAAGGTTTTTCGGAAGAAACGGGCGGGTCGGAAGGGGCGAAGCGGCCTCGCCGGCGCCGGGGTCGCCGCCGACCTCGGGCCGAAGGCGCTGAGCAGAAGACGCCTCGTCAGCCCAAGAGCGAGTCGGTTGGCTCGCTTGCCGATGGCCTGGATTTGGATGATCTCGGCGCGGACGAGGCCAACTATTCCGGAGCGGCGCCGAGGGAAGACGCCTCAGCTATGGGCGAGGAGTCGGGGTCCACGGTGAAGTCGCGAACCTCGCATCGCAATTTACCGACCTGGTCCGATGCAATAGGCGTCATTGTCGATGCCAATCTCGAGTTGCACAGCAAGTCTCCCCGCAGACCTGACTCTTCGCGCAGTCGCGGTGGTCGCAGTCGCGGTGGTCGCAGTCGCGGTGGTCGCAGTCGCGGCGGTCGAGGACGAGGTGGCAGCTTGAATAAGAGCTGAGGCACCCAAGGAATTTGGCATGACTGCCGGCTCCCAAACGATATTGGCCCGCGTGGTGGATATTGGGGCCCGCCGTGTTTTTGCCGCCGAAGTCACCGTCGTGGCTGGCCGAATCGTTGCGCTGACCCCCAGTGATTCCGAGCCTCGCACTTTTTTGTTGCCCGGCTTCATCGACGCCCACGTGCATGTGGAAAGTTCGATGTTGGTGCCCACAGAGTTTGCCCGCGCTGCGGTCACGCACGGGACGGTGGCGTCGGTGAGTGACCCCCACGAAATCGGCAACGTGTTAGGCGTGGCCGGCGTCCACTATATGCTGGACAATGCATCTGCAACGCCCTTTAAGTTTTTCTTCGGAGCCCCATCTTGTGTGCCGGCGACCCCATTCGAAACGGCCGGGGGAGAGATTACCCTAGCCGAAGTCGAAACCTTGCTTGACGATCCGAGAATTCTATATCTTTCGGAGATGATGAATTTTTTCGGTGTGCTTGCCGGCGATCGGCAGTGCCTGAAAAAAATCAAAGCGGCACACGACCGAGGCAAGCCGGTGGACGGTCACGCACCCGGGCTGCGCGGACAGGATGCGGCCAAATACATTGCCGCCGGGATTGGCACCGATCACGAATGTTCTACGAAGGAGGAGGCGCTGGATAAACTTGCTGCCGGCTGCAAGATCGCGATTCGCGAGGGCTCGGCGGCACGCAACTTTGAAGCCCTGGTGACGCTTCTGGCGGAGTATCCTTGCGAAACAATGCTTTGCAGCGACGATAAACACCCGGACGAATTGCTAGTCGGACACATCAATATGCTGGCCCGCAGGGCTATTGC
>JAKVCC010000079.1 GCA_022448265.1 Pirellulales bacterium | reverse complement strand
GCGATTACGAGGCGGTCATCCGGGTCAATTCGCAAAGCGGCAAAGGCGGCTTTGCCTGGGTTCTGGAGCAGGATCAGGGGCTCAAACTGCCCAAGAAAATGCAGGCCGATTTCTCCAAACACGTTCAAACCATGGCCGACCATCTCGGGCGCGAGCTGGATGCTGGCGACATCTGGGACGCGTTCCAAAGCGCCTATCATCTGGGCGATAATGCCAAACCGTTCCAATTGGTCGATTACGAGGAAAACCGCGCCGCCGATGGCACCCGTATCTTTGTCGGCAAGATCGCGGTCGAAGGGGGCGAGCAAAGCGTATCGGGGCGTGGCAATGGCCTGATCTCCAGCGTGGTCAGCACGCTTGAGGGGGCGTTTGATCTCGATATCAAAGTGCTCGATTATTCCGAACACGCGCTGGGCTCGGGCCGCAATGCGCGCGCGGCGGCCTATTTGATGTGCCAGTCGGGCGAGCGGCTGATCTGGGGCTGCGGCATTGACGAGGACGTCGCCACCGCGAGCGTGCGCGCCGTGCTAAGCGCGGCCAATTCGGCGGTTGCGTGTTGAAATTGCACCGAGCGCTTTGCAAACGGCGGCGCAAATGCGGGTTTTTCGTGCTCGGCCCACTAGCGGGCCTTCGGCTACCGACCCAGTTGCTGATGTTCAAATCTTGAGATGAGCCAGCCCCTATCTAGCACGTGCTAGGCGGACCCGCTGCTCGATCAAGCCGCCGATTCTTAGGCGTTCGGAGTATCGGTCATCCTTCTCCCTTAGTGGCAATACGATTGTCTCGTTGTCGCTGAGAGTTAGCGTAAGTTCTCGAGACATCTGACCAGATTTTTCAGCCTCGAGCTCGTCGAATCCATAGTAGCTTGTCATCGAGATTTCCGAGTACGGTACATACCGCGCCTCGCGGTCAGGATCGAGCAATAGGCCATCCACACAAAAACTGAATATGCGGCTGTCATCTTCAGCGACATAGGAGGCCACCACTGCATACTCTCCATGTGTTTTTTCGGCGCGCAAGTCCGGCGCTAGCCGCCGAAGGTGAGCAAGAAACGCATCGGCACGCACATTTTCTTTGTGAGTTTCCATCACATCAGCCTAGACTGTCGAATGCCCGCTTTCACCCCCAAATTTACGCCATTTGGCCACGGCCCCAATTGGACCGTTTTCATACTGGCCGCTTTGCCGAGGACAGCGGCAAAAGCCGAATTTCTGCTTACGACCCAATTGCGGAGGTAGCGAGCTATCTCTGCACTTGCTAATAGCGGACAACGCACGAACACTAGGGTGGTGCATGGACACTCGCAATTGCTGATGGAGTACCGATGGCCAAGGCGAAGCGAAAGACGTTGCCAAAGGACTTCGATGAACTCCTGAAGGCATCGGGTATGGAAGCATTGAAAGCGGTCTTCGACAACGTCGATGTGAATGCGCACGGCGGGGTATTCAAGCAATCCGCGCTGGCCTTTAACGACTGCCCTGACGATCTTTCTCGGTGGCTGGTCGAGCAAGGAGCTGATCTGACTTCTGGCGATAGCTATGGTGAAACGCCTCTTCATTCCCGGTCAGGTCATTGGCAAGGCAACATCGCTGTCTTGCTTGAACTGGGGGCAGATGTGAACCACGATGCTGGCGGTCGCGGAACGCCTCTGCACAGGGCTGCTGCAGTGGGCAATATCGCGACAGCCAAAATGCTGCTGGAATATGGCGCAGACCCCAACGCCCTCAATTCCCGGGGGCAGTCT
>JAKVCC010000078.1 GCA_022448265.1 Pirellulales bacterium | reverse complement strand
ACGTTTTCCGACAATTATTGACTACCAACAAGGTCGTCGCTACCGGCAATGACAAGGCTTATTTCGGCAAGCTACGATCTAGGGACGAAAAGGCGATCGCAGCTGCGATCGCAAAAAAAGCAACTGAAGACCAACTCACCAAGGAAAAGGCCGAGGTTGCATCCCTGAAAAAGGAAATTGCGGATTTGGAGGCTCAATTAAAGTCCAACCCCAAAGCAAAGCAACTGCAAAGGGAGCTGAACCAAAAAAAGAAAGCTTTGGCGGCTGCCAAGAAAAAGGGCTCAGAGGAACAGGACAAGAAGGAGCGTGTACGTGTCTTGATGCTGGAGAAGGAAATTGCGCAGCTGGAGGCCGAATTAAAATCCGACATCAAGGCAAACCAGACACAGAGGACACTGGATCAAAAAAAGAAAGCGCTCACGGCAGCCAACCGGAAGGTTAAAGCAACAGAGAAAAGGCGTGCCAGTGGCAACAATAACATTGCCGAAGCAAAGCTGTCGGGGCCCAAGATGTACGTCCGTGTAAGTCGTCGCAGCTTTGGGGCCGGGTCGATGAAACCAGACCGCATCCTGGCCACGGTACCCGAAGGTCAACGCCTCGGTATCCTGACACACCCCAGTTGGCTCGTTTCACATTCCGACGCCATGGACAACCATGCCATACTCCGCGGCCGTTGGATTCGCGAACGCCTGCTCGGCGGCGGAATTCCCGACGTGCCAATCACGGTCGATGCCATGCTGCCGGATGAGCCGGAAAACACGCTTCGCCAGCGTATGCGAGTCACCCGCGAATCGTACTGTTGGACTTGCCACAAGAAGATGGATCCACTGGGCCTTCCATTCGAAATGTACAACCACGCTGGTGTCTATCGAACTACGGAACTCAACAAACCCGTTGAAACGAGTGGTGAGATCATCGACTCGGGTGATCCGACACTCGACGGCAAGGTCTCCAATGCCATCGAGTTGATTCAGCGACTCGCGGAAAGCAAGCGGGCGGAGCAAGTCTTCGTACGACATGCCTTCCGCTACTGGATGGGCCGTAACGAGACTCTCCACGACGGCCCGGTCCTACAGGACGCCTATCGGGCCTACAAGGAGAGTGGTGGCAGCATGAATGCCCTGATCACTTCGCTGGTCACCTCCGATGCCTTCCTCTATCGAAAAGTGGAACGTCCCGCTGCCACCCGCTAAGGCCTCTCCAGGCCTGCTGGATCGATGTTGGAACCGGCGCCTTCTGCCGTAATACGGTTTGCCATGGGATACTGTTGTCCGATACAATCGGTAGCTCATGACCGGATTTTCCTCCAGGAGTATCGCTATGAATCGCCTTCATCGTCGCCAATTCATCCAAACTACACTGGCCACAGGCGCCGCAGCTACCTTGCCAACCCGTTCAGCCTGGGCAACCAATGCCAACGAGGAAATTGGAGTCGGTTTCATCAGCTGTGGTGGTCGTGCCAGCGGACTCATGAAAACATTCAGCAGGATTCCCGGGGTCAACATCACGGGCCTCTGTGACCCGGACAAGGATCGGGTCGGCGCAGCGAGCAAACGCTTCCCCAAGGCCAAGACCTGGACCAATCTGAGAGGCTTGCTGGAAGACAAATCGATCGATGCGGTGGTGGTCGCCACCTGCAACCACTGGCATTGCCTGGCGGCGATCTGGGCGATGGAAGCCGGCAAGGATGTTTACGTCGAGAAACCGCTCTCCCATTCGCAATGGGAAGGTCGCCAGACGGTTGCCGCCGCACGCGAGTACGGTCGCATCTGCCAACTGGGAACG
>JAKVCC010000077.1 GCA_022448265.1 Pirellulales bacterium | reverse complement strand
AGGGTGTGGTGCTGTTCGGCGGCGAGGTTTTCATTCCATAAACTGGCGAGGATCGAGCTGACGGCAGGTTTGCAGACTTCGCAGCCCGCTCCGCAGCCGTGCGAGCGCAGTATCTCTGCAAAGTCTTTGATCTCTTTGATCCGGATAATTTCGAAGAGTTCGGCCCGGGAATAGGCAAAGTGCTCGCAGAGATGGTTGGTCATCTCGATACCCGATTTGGCCATTTCGGACTGAAAGATCTGGGTGACCAGGGGCCAGCACCCTCCACAGCCCGTACCGGCCCTGGTACAGGACTTGATGGTGTCCAATGACGGCGCGGTCTGGCTGGCGATGGCAGTACAAAGGGCGTCTTTGGTGACATTGTTGCACGAGCAGATCTGGGTTTCATCGCTCATCGCAGATACGTCGCCGGGTATCGCACTCATGCTGTTGCCCGCGCCCATTAATTCGGCGGGGGAGCAAGGTAGTGGGCCACCGCTTTTGGCTAACAACACCAAGGGACTGTAGTCTGACGCGTCACCCACCAGCACGCCTCCCAGCAAGCGAGTACCAGCACGGTCAAATAGCAGCTTTTTGTAAATGCCAGCAAACGGATCTTCGAACACCAGTGGCTGCGTGCCTTCGGCGTCATAATCGCCGAAACTGGCGACATCGACACCGAGCAACTTCAGTCGGGTGGAAAGGTCGGTGCCGGTGAATATTTGTCTCGCGCCACAGAGATTTGCGGCGACGATTTCGGCCATTTCGTAACCAGGGGCTACCAGCCCGTAGAGCATGCCTTCGTGCAAAGCCACTTCGCCAATGGCATAAATCTGTTCGTCAGATGTTTGCAGATGGTTGTTGACGGCAACGCCCCCGCGTCGTCCCACTCTGAGCCCGCAGTCCGTTGCCAGTTCGTCGCGTGGACGGATCCCGGCTGAGACAATGATCATGTCGACTGGGAGTGTCTCCCCGTCGGTAAACACCATTTCTTCGACAGACTGGTGGCCACGCACCTCTTGGGTGGACTTGTTGAGATGGATCTGAACTCCAAGGGCTTGGATTTTCTGCATGAGAATGCGGGATCCCGCTTCGTCCACTTGCCTGGGCATGAGTCGGGAAGCAAATTCAACGACGTGTGTTTCCAGTCCCAGGTCAAAAGCGGCTTTGGCAGCTTCTAGTCCCAATAGGCCTCCACCGATCACAGCACAACGCCTTGCCGATTTGCCGTATTCAATGATCTTCTCCAGGTCGGCAATGGTCCGATAGACAAACACGCCACGTTTGTGAATGCCCTCTACCTCAGGGATAAACGGATATGACCCGGTAGCCAGGACGACGGTGTCGTAGGAAGCGGCCGTGCCTTTTTCGGAGGTGACTTGCTTGCTCTCTCGATCGATGCAGTTGGCGCGGTCGCCGATATGCAGCTCGACGCCGTGTTCCTGGTACCAGTCGATGCGCGCCAGCATCAGTCGTTCTGCGTCACGATGCGCAAAAAAAGACGTCAGTCCCACGCGATCGTACGCAGCCCGAGGCTCTTCACAAAACGTGATAATACGATGTTGCTTGTGTTGGTCGAATTCGATCATCTTTTCGACGAAGCGGTGCCCTACCATGCCGTTGCCAATGACAACAAGATTCTTTTTGTGGGTTTCGGTCATTCATTTATCTCCTCAAACATCATCCGCAGGCTCCGCCTTGCGCACACGGACGGCGCAGTTTTTGTAAGAGGGCTGTCTGGAGTAGGGGTCGAAGTGGGCCAGTGTGAGCTTGTTGGTGACGGAGAAGTGCATGGGCAGGAATACCTGGCCCGG
>JAKVCC010000076.1 GCA_022448265.1 Pirellulales bacterium | reverse complement strand
GCAGTCCAAAAAAATAAGGGTTGCAATGCATCGCCCCGCAGAGAGTCCCCGTCGGTCACTGTTGAAAATGTAGGTCCGCGCGGTTTCCAGTCATGCCGACAGGTAATCAATTTGCTCATCAAACGTATGCGGCAAGTCGCCCTCAGGCTGCTTACGAGATGATGCGGGTCGCTGCAGCACCAAAATTCGACTCGCCCGAATATAGGGAACGAATGCTGGCAGTCGGCAACATTTTTAAAGGTGCCGATGTAGGCGCCATCGTTTTGATTCACGGAACGTTTGTCGGCGACGACCCCTGGGGTCTTGCTGCAATGATCTTAGGGAAGCGGCCCACCTGGTTTCGGAAAGCCTGCATCTGGCAGAAAAGGCTGGCCGACCGGGTGATGAAGGATCGCGGCAACTTTCCGGCCCAGTACGTGGCGCAGTTGTCACAAATGCTCGGTGGCGCCTCTCCGTTTCCCGTTTCTCGCTTTCTTTGGTCGAGTATGAACAACCACGTGGGAAGAGCGGTCGCCGCGGTCCGTTTGCTCAGCACCCTTAGCGCGTTGTCGCTGCCACCTGGTAAACGTATTTTGCTCTGTGGTCACAGCCATGGAGGCAACGTGCTGGCTTTATTAACGAACCTGCTTTCGCCGCACCAGATTGGCGTTGGACCGTTTGTAGATGCGGTGGCCGGCTATGCCCGCACCTACGATTCACATTGGGATACACATGCGAATCGCGTCGGGGAGGGTCCCCAACTTGCATCGACGCATCCACTCGATTTGGTCACGCTCGGAACGCCTATTCGCTATGGTTTTGAGACGAGTGGTTATGCCAATCTGCTCCATTTTATCAACCATCGCCCCGGTAAGCTCCGGCCTGAGTACCGATTCGCTGGCCCCATCGCTCTGGGCGAAATGCTCACGGCCCACCACGGTGACTATATTCACCAAGTCGGCATCGCAGGATCGAATTTTACCACGCCCCTTAGTCGCCCCCTCTGGAGGAGCGACAGGCGACTGGCAAAGCAACTGTCGGCGGGAATCCACTTTGGATCGCTGCCTCGTCGGATCGGGCTCGGAATGCGCGTGCCAGAAGAGGGGCAGACCTTGCTAATCGATTACGGCCTTCCTGGCGGACGCTGGTGGAGAAGCGGCATGGGGCACGCCGAATACACGCATGCCGAGCAGATGCTGTTCCATTTTGAACAGATTGCCCATCGCTTTTATCTGCAAACCTAGCCAGACGCTTTGTGCCGAAGATCGTTCAGCCATCATCAGCGAGGCGGTTTTAACTACTGCTACCGCTATTCGCTATGGCGATCGGGATTGCGATTGCAGCGGCGATACCACAGGCAATCAGAATATCCCGCACACGTGGATTCCATCCCCAAGTTTCAAAGCCCGTGCCCATCGGAGGCTGGGCATAGGGACCCGCTGGGGGGCCTTGGACAGTCTGCGGGACCTGCGGGACTGCTTCTTGATACTGAACTTGTCTGCCCGTGGAGTTCGCAGCCGGCAAGCCAACAGCTAAAGGCTGTACAGCAACTCCACGCTGTGGCGAATTGGCAACTGCTTGTTGCACCGCAATCTGCTGTGCTTGCTTAGGCTGGCAATCTGCGGGGCAAATCGTTTGACAGACCGTACGACAACCACTATTGCAGTTGGTCGGACAGCCCGTGGAACAGGCATTTTGTTGGCCGCGGACCAGAGGCCCGCGTGTAATCACTACCGCGCTCTCACGAGCTGACGGAGGTGCCATACCTTGCTGCCACAGACGACACGTCGCTGTTCCAGAAGGACCAGAAATTTGATGTAC
>JAKVCC010000075.1 GCA_022448265.1 Pirellulales bacterium | reverse complement strand
AACCTGGCTGCTGACGAGGTCAGTATTTGTTCCTGTTCTTCCGAAGCGTACAACTTGGCTGCCTTGGCAATGAGATTGCGAGAAGGGGACGAGGTCGTGATCAATGATCTCGACTTTCCCGCCGGAGCAACTCCCTGGTTACAACCAACCTGTCCGGCCAAGGTGAAAGTGTGGCAATCTCGGGAAGGCGCCCTGCGGGTTGAGGATCTGGTCCCGTTGTTGGGACCAAAAACGCGACTGCTCACGGTGTCGCTTGTGAGTTTTTTCAACGGCTACAAAATCCCCTTACCCAGCGTTGTCGAGGCGGTCCGAGACCATTCCGATGCCTTATTGGCGCTCGACGTAACGCAGGCTCTGGGCCGAATTCCCCTCGATCTGACAGGCGTTGATCTGGTGGTCAGTTCGACCCATAAGTGGATACTTGCCACACATGGCGGTGGATTGGTAGGCGTGCCGGCACCGCGTGCCCGGGAGTGGACCGTACCGGCCGGAGGATGGTTCCATCTACAAAATGCCTTCGAAAACGATCGGTTCGAGCGGGCTGTGAGCAAACCGGGGGCCGCCAGTTTTACCGTTGGCATGCCCAACTACCCGGCCGTCTATGCCATCAATGCGGCGCTGGGCTACCTCCACTCGATTGGCGTACCGGCGATCGATGCGCACGCGCGGCCCCTGGTGCGTGCGTGTCTGGATGGTCTCAAAAAATTGCCTGTCGAATTAATCACTCCCGATGAACCTGATGCGGTTGCTGGAATTGTGGCCTTTCGCCATCCCGACGCCGGGCGGATTCATCGCGCGCTAGACGAAAACCAGATTCACGTGATGTCCCATGCAGGGCGCCTAAGGATCGCCATCCACGGCTATAATACGGGGGACGATGTGGAACGATTTCTGGATGTCCTGCAAAATGTGCTGTAACGGCCGACGTCCCTTCGGTGGCTGCTGAACCTGGCATCTCATCCAACCTGGGAACACGTGTATGTCTAAAACGATTCATGCTATGTGTGTTGGCATCTGTATGCTTGCGAGTTCTCCTCTGCTGGCTGCCGAGGCGAAGTTGCCGATTGGGGCCCATCCGGATGCGCTTTCCTTTCCGCACTTTCCCGATCGAGTCCATGCCTTCGTCTGGAGGAACTGGTCGCTTGTCGAGGCAAAGCGCCTGGCCGAGGTCCTCGATACGCCCGTTGAGAATGTGATCGCCATTGCCACATCGATGGGGCTCCCCCAGTCACAACCTCTTTCCCCGGAAACCACCACACGGGCCTACATCACGATCCTGCGCCGCAACTGGCACCTCCTGCCTTACGAACAACTGCTACAACTGTTGGATCTATCGGCGGAGGAACTTGCTTTCTCGCTGCATGAAGATGACTTTCTCTTTATCAAGCTTGGCAGTCTCAAGCCAAAGTGCGCAATACTGCGCTACATTCCGCCTACTGCAGAAACGAGCCGGCGAGCAGCCCAAATCAAACAGCTCCTGCAACAGTATTTCGGAAATCAGCTAACAGAGCCTGGTGAACCACGGTTCCATTTTGTCGAGCAGCTGTCGCAAATCGACCCCAACGAAGTACGCAAACCAGTTGACCCCGAACGGATGAAACGGGGTTTGCGATTCATCTATTCCTATTTTGCACCTTTTGGAGATCCACTGCTGAACGACCAGGCTGATCCTTTTCCGGAAGGGCTGCTGTCAAAGTTGGCCGACGTAGGCGTAAACGGTGTCTGGCTGCATGTCGTATTGCGGCAGCTCGCGCCAGGTGGGGAATATTTTCCCGAGTTCGGAGAAGGTCACCAAACGAGGCTGGCCACCTT
>JAKVCC010000074.1 GCA_022448265.1 Pirellulales bacterium | reverse complement strand
CGACTCAAAATTCCCCACGCTACTCTATCGAGTGCCCATGCAGCAAGGCGTTGACGGCAATACGGTTGACCTGGACGTAGAGCGAACCGTGTTTACGGATGCCGCGATCCGATATGAGTTTTCGATGCAGCAGGCGGTGAGTGAGTACAAAGAGATCAGCGAGTTATTTAAAAATCTTTCGCAGTAAGAATCTTTCACCCGCGAGACTAGACGGCGGATTCGTCAGTCAGAGCCCGCATCACAGGCGGGATTTCATTCGCAATGTAATAAATGTAACAAGGCTCATTACAAATGCAATGTCGTACAAGGCGAAGCCGGTGGCAGCGCCGATTGCACCAGTCACCCAGATACTGGCAGCGGTCGTATTCCCGCGTATCTCACTACTACTCTTGAAAATCGTACCGCTGCCGATAAATCCGATACCGACAATTAGGCCGTACAAAATACTAGCCAGTCCAATCGACTTTTCGCCAAAAACGCCAATACCGATGAGAACAAATCCGCAGCTCGCCATTGCCACAATGGGGAACGTCCTGATGCCAGCTCCGCCCCGCGTAGCCGCTTCGCGATTCCATCCGATTGGTAGGGCCAGAACATAGGCGATCAATATGTCTACGAGAAGGGAAAAGACATCGGTCCAAGCCATGTACTGAAAGCGTAGCATTCATGATCCGTGGACAGAATGTATTGACCTGCCGCACCTCAAGCAACGCGGATTAAGCTTGGGTTTTTTCAAGTGCGTGAATACCAGTATATTGAAAGACTGTGTCACTCGTGAGCAGTTCCTTGCGCAGATGAAATAAGGTGGTCAACACGGGCGTTGCAGCAGCATGGCTTTGCAAGCCGTATATCTTAGCCTCAACAAAATTTTTGACTTGTGCTTCGGGACAGACTTGCTCAGGCTCAGTCAAATAACCGTTTGAGGAATCCTCCATGCCCACGCCCTTGATTGGAGCCATGGCCAGATCCATGATGCTCGTCGCGATAATGACCGCCCCCGCTGTGCCCAAACCGACCTTCGCCATATTCAACGTAGGGTTGTGGCTGGGGAGGAGAAACTGGCATTGGTTGTGAAGGATTTAGGAACGATCCGGATTGTGGTTGGGTAGCAGCTGCTGCAGCTTCATATTGTTGACTGCGCTCAATAATTTTATCGAGTTCGCCTCGGTCAAGCCAGACACCGCGGCATTTTGGGCAATAGTCGATTTCGATATTTTGCCGCTCGGTCATGACGAGCTGGGTATCTTTACAGACAGGGCATTCCATAGGTCTCTCCATTCAAAATTGCATTAACTAAGATGCCGAATATGGTTGACCGGTTCCACTATCTTCGGCAGCATAATTCCTCACCAAGCGCAAACCGTTAAACACCACAATCAGACTTGCACTCACGTCGAATGCGATACACACCGAGCTGCACGCCATGCCCGACCAGATCCTTCTGCAGCCGCTCCAGTCCGCATGTCTCGCGGGTGCGCCGGTGAGCAGAGTGGATTTCCGCTTCCAGCCGCGGCTCCCGTTGTGCACGCCGAGGCGGTGCATAACGGTGCCAGGTGTAATACCCGCTAACCGACCGCCCAGCAGCCGGCACATCGGCGACAGCGGATACTGGTGATGCAATTCCTCCATGGTCCGGTACTTCACCGCGACTCCTTCGCGAAGTACGCCGCAAATTTTCTTAGCAGGACGTGCTCCATCCTGACTTCGGCCGGCTCACGTTTAAGGCGGGGCCAGCTCCAGTTCCGCTTCGCTGGCTGCCGGCTGCTGCTTGCCTACCTCCCCCACCTCGCCCAGCCTCCTGGCATTGGCCGCCCGTATCCAGTTCGCCAGCGTCTTGAGTGGGGTCGACGCCCACC
>JAKVCC010000073.1 GCA_022448265.1 Pirellulales bacterium | reverse complement strand
GAATTGACGTTTTGCTTCGGTTGGCTGATTTCCATCGTGCAATGCCCATCCCAGCCGATAGAGTGTTTCGGCCCGCTGTTTTTCGTCGGGTTTCGTGGCGAGCAGGCGTTTATAAAGCGCTGCCCCCTCGGCATATTTTCCGTCGCGGACCACGATGGTGGCAGCGCGGCTGAGTGCGACGTGTGCACTCGGTAAATCGGGCCAGCGGTCGGCGACGGAGAGGTAGGTCTCCAACGCCTGATTGGATTGGTCGAGTTGCTGATAAATTTCCGCCAGCTGCAGCCCCGCCGCTGCCGCCGCCGGGTCAAGCGACTTGGATTGCATCAACGCCTCGAGCGTCTCAGCGGCAGTAGCCACACGACCAGCTTCCATTTGAGCCGCCGCCAGTCGCTGCACCGCCGCGGGTCGGCTTGCTTGCGATCGAGTCTCTGCTGCCAGCTGTGCATAGAGTTGCAGTGACCACTCGGTCTGACCTTGCTCTCCAGCGATCCGTGCCAGATGGCGGAGTTGACCGGGCGTGGGTCCGCCGCCCTCCACGTTTTGCCAACGAAGCAGGCCGCGACGCGCTTTTTCAACATCGCCTGCGAGCAGGTGGGCATGGGTAATGCCGCCGACCACCTCATCGGCCCATGGCGTGTCGGGCCATTGTTCCAGCAGCGCATCCCAGGTGGCGGCCGCAAGTAGCGCGTTGTCCTCGGCGAGTGCGATTCTTCCCAGATAATAATGGGCCTGGGCTGCGATCTGGGGTTCGGTATTTTCAAGCAAGGCGGTGTAGCCTTGCTGTGCTGGCTCCCGGTTGCCCAGTAAGTCTTCGCACCGGGCCAGGCCAAAACGGCATGTTGTCGCCAGTTTTTCGTTATCCTCCGCCTCAAGCACGGAGGTAAAAAGCTTTCGGGCCTGTTCCAGTTTTTCCTGACCGCGCTTCTGTTCGGAATCAGTTGCTTGTTCGGAGGCCTGTTCGGCCACTGCCAACAGGGCACCGGCCAGATAGGTTTCGGCCAGCATTCGTTGTGATCCTTCGGGGGCCGAGTCCAGGAACGGCTTGAAATGCTCAATCGCCTGAGCGTGACGTGCACCAAGATAGGCTGCTTCGGCGATACGGAAGGTGGCATCTACGCGACGGGGGTCTTCTGTCCCGGCGTGATCCAGAAATTTTTCGTATCTCTGAGCCGCTTCAGGATAGCGCCCAAGCTGAAGCAGACTTTCTGCACAATAGTAGTGGGCATCGTTGGTGCGGGCATCCTGCGGGTGCTGCTTCAGGAATGACTTGAAAGAGGAAGCCGCCAGCTCCCATCGTTGCTCCGCATAATGGTCTGCGGCCAAGGCGATCAGATCGTCGCCTTCTTTGGCGTACGCCGTTCCGGATATTCCTGGAAGCCCGCAGGCCGCCATCAAAAGCAGGATCGTAACTCGCTGCATCGAAATGCCTCCCCTGCATGACCGTCCTCGCCCGCATGATGAGCGTTGGGCGATCAAGCCCCCATAAAATCCCGAAAGCCCAGGGAGCGACTTTGTCCTGGGTTAAGACAAGCCTGTACTCCCTGGGCGAGGTGTGTTGTTTTTCTTTTCTTCGCTATCAATTCGCCATAAATTCGCGATGAACTCACCATGAAAAGCTTGTTTGCTGCGGCGGACAAAACCACTTCTCACGCTAAATTCAGGATTAATAGTAAGAATCGGCTCCTGTGTTCACGTTGCCGACCATGTGGAAGTGGTCTTTGTCGATGTAAATCACCTCGGCTGCATCATCGTCCCGCAGCGTGTATGGGATTGGCCAACCGACCCGTACTTTTTCGCTGTAGTACACGGTGCACTTGTAATGCACGTGGTGCAGTTGGGCTGGTCCGATCAGAGGAATCTGACGGGGTGGATC
>JAKVCC010000072.1 GCA_022448265.1 Pirellulales bacterium | reverse complement strand
GATGCACGAGGTCAGCGGGCCCATCATCGCGATCGGCCTGGTGCTGTGCGCCGTGTTCGTGCCGCTGGCCTTCGTCGCCGGCCTGGAAGGCCAGTTCTACCGCCAGTTCGCGGTGACGATCGCGATCTCGACGGTGATCTCCGCCGTCAACTCGCTGACGCTGTCGCCGGCATTGTCGGCGCTGCTGCTCAAGGGCCACGATGAGCCCAAGGACCGGCTGACCCTCATTCTGGAAAAAGCGCTCGGCTGGTTCTTCCGCGGCTTCAACCGCGTCTTCGCGCGCGCCTCGGATAATTATGGCGGCAGCGTCTCCAAGGTGATCTCCGGCAAGGCGGCGGTGATGGGCATCTTCGGCAACGCGGACCGCAGCATCCCCCCGGCCACGGTCGACGCATTTGAGAAGGGCCTACAGTCCGCAGACGTGGGCCACGTTATTCATCGGTACGACGCCAACCACGCCTTCGCCAACCCCTCTAGCCGCCGTTACGACACCAAGGCTGCCGCTGACGCATGGCGAAAAGCAGCGGCCTTCCTGGCAAAACACCTGAGACAATCATGACCAGCACATCGAACCGCCGTCAGTTCCTGCAGACCTCCGCCGCCGGCCTGGGTGTGGCGACCCTTGGTGCCAATCCCGGATTCTGGAGCGCTCCATCGGCCAAGCTCCGCGTCCTCTCCATCGGCGTCATCGGCACCATCGGGGCAGCTGATCGTCGCCAGATATCCAGTCACCCGGACGCCGAGATCGTGGGCCTCTGCGACGTGGATTCCAACGCCCTGGCCAAGGCCAAGGAACAGGTGCCAGAAGCCTTCACATGCAAGGACTACCGAGAGGCATTCGCCGCCCACAGCGACAAGTTCGATGCGGTGATCGTGTCGACCCCCGACCACTCCCACGCCCCGATCATGCTGACCGCAATGCAGCACAGCAAACACGTCTACGGGCAAAAGCCGCTAGTGCAACAGCTGGAGGAGTTGGTGATGATGGAGCGGGCCTTGGCGGCACGCCCTCAGCTGGTCACTCAATTAGGGAACCAACGAATGGTCTACCCAGGTCGTCGCGCTGCCGTGGAGATCCTCCGCCGTGGGCTCCTGGGCAAGGCCATTGAAGCCCACTGCTGGACGGGGTCACCGAACCCGGGCCGGTACTTCAACTACGAGAGCCAACTAGGTGATCCGTCTTCGCCACCGAAGCACCTGGACTGGAACCTGTGGCTCGGTACGGCTTCGATGCGGCCCTATCATGCGAGTGTCTACCATCCTGGCAACTGGCGTAAGCTGATCGACTTCGGTACAGGCACGCTTGGAGACATGGGCGTTCATATTTTTGATACGCCTTATGATGCTCTGGCGCTGACCGCTCCCAACTGGGCTGAAACCACATGCCGGCCACCTACGGGTGTTGGTCATCCGGAACGCAACATTGTTCAATACGAATTTCCGGGAACGGATTTTACGACAGACACATTAATCTGGACCTGGTATGACGGTGCCGACGCACCGCCTAAAGATCTCGATTTGCCTGCGGGATTGAACCTCCCGGGTCAAGGCTCTCTCTTCATTGGTGAAGAGGGCACGCTTTTGCTTCCCCATGTTGGTGAGGCTCGATTATTCCCGGAAGAGCGTTTCAAAGATTACCAACGTCCGGAGGTCCCCAATAACAATCATTATCATCAGTGGGTCAACGCCTGCTTGGGCGAAGGTAAAACCAGCGCAGATTTTTCCTACGCAGGCCCGCTCACCGAAGCCTTGCTGCTAGGCGTCGTCGCCAATCGCTTCCCAGGTCAAAGACTCGAGTGGGATGCCGAGAACCTGAAGGTCACGAATGTCCCCGAGGCGAACTCGCTGATCACCCACAACTATCGGGAAGACTTCTAAAGAAGATTCGGTGGCAAGCGAGGCATCGTGATTGAAG
>JAKVCC010000071.1 GCA_022448265.1 Pirellulales bacterium | reverse complement strand
TGCGTATGGGCCCAGTAGGCAAAGGGGCCACGACGCTGAATGTCACAAAATTGCCGTCCCTTCACGTACGCTTCGTGCTCAGCGACCCATCGGAACGCCAACGGACCCAAACGCTGACGCAATTCCACCGTCGAGCCGTCACACACGCCATTGCCCCGCCCGCGGATCTCGACTTTCACCCAAGGTGGTAAAAGTCGGTCCAGGGCACCCTCACGTTCGTGCCACGCAAAGGCCTTGTCCGCGGATACCGGCAAGTCCACCTGACCCCTGAACCTGGACACACTTGCAGCCATGTCAAACGGCTCCTGCTCGTTCGTAGGAGGGCTCTTGAATTCGCAACTGGCCCCGCAACCTCGCGGCGAGACCCGGTCAATCGGGCTCGTTGTACGCAAACGGATTCGCCGCCGCCGAAATCGCCACGCCACGTTCTTCCGGCCCGTAGTCCTGACCGAAGATCTCAATCGTCGGCGCCGCATCCGGCCACTGGGTCCATGAGATCAGTTCGTCGAAACCGTCCCCATCAACGTCGGCACCGAAACCGTAGCGCGGGACCACGCCCATCAACCGTCCCCGGCCGTCAAAGATCCCCAGGTTGGGACGCACGGGCCGCCTCCCGAGCTCCGCCAAGGGCTGGCAGGAGCAGTGAGACCAAAAGCGCCACAATGCTCACGACAACGAGTAATTCGATCAAAGAAAATCCGAAAGGTCGGCTCACCGCGAGATTGGTGCCAGCGCAAACGGTGGGGCCATTATGATGGCCATCGCCATGACAAATGGCTCGCCTTTCATCACGCATGGAGCGACGATTATTTCGTCTTTCGAGCATGGACGTGTGGAACCAATCGGAGATATTTTCCACATCTTCACCACAAGAACATTACCGGTGTGGTGTAAAATATAACCATTATTTTCCTCCCGGCAACCTTTGCGTTTCGAATTGTTTCGTGGGCTGAAAAAACCAAATGGAATTTCCAAACGGGCACCTCAGACCCGCCGCGCAACAACCTTTGGATACCGTCACTGAGAAGCAAATACCATATTCAACCTGCCACACCAGAGGAACCCATCGGGTGCATTATGGCACCATGGTTTCACGCCAAAAGTGGAAGTCAAGCAAGCGATCCCTTATTCTCGTCGTCGCCTGGAATATGAACAAGCAATTTTGGATGGCGATAAGAATGCCGTATACGGCAGTGAACGACAACTCATTAAAAGATCAACATCAAATTGTTCACCGCGACCGCACCCGATACAAGGAATACACTCATGGCCTCGTTGAAAGTCACCCTGATCGGCCACGCTTCGTTCCGCTTCATCTCCGAAAAGGGGACCACCATCTACTTCGATCCATGGCTCGATGACAATCCAACAACGCGAACAAAGTTGAGCCAGGTGCGCAAAGCCGACATCGTCGTAGTTACCCACGGCCACATGGATCACGTTGGAGATGCCTTGGCCCTCTGCCAGAAGACGGGCGCCAAATTCGTGGGAAGCTATGAAATGACCCTCGTGGCCGAGAGCCAGGGGTTGAAACCCGCCCGGCAGATCGTGGGGATCAATCCCGGGGGATCAGCGAAGATCAAGGACGTGACCCTGACCATGACGCCAGCCCACCACTCGACGTCGATGTCACCAACACTCGCCCGGGGCGCAGCGCCCGAGAATGGGTATTTTCATGCCGACGGTGGCGTGGGCGGATTCGTCCTTGCTTTCGACAACGGTATCACGGTCTACAACTCCTCCGACACCTGCCTCTTCAGTGACATGCAGCTCATCAGCCAAATGCATGGGCCACAGATCGCCATTCTTCCCGTGGGTGGTGTCTACACCATGGGCGTGCGAGAGGCTGCGCGGGCCGCCTCGTTCATTCGGCCCGAAGTGCTGATTCCCTGTCACTACGGCAACGTCGTAGGTCAGCCTGCCGACATCAACCAGTTGAAACGCGAGG
>JAKVCC010000070.1 GCA_022448265.1 Pirellulales bacterium | reverse complement strand
CAAAGCACTTGCTGAAAGTAAAATTGTCGCCACTTCCATGTGGAAACCATTGCCAATCCTGATAGGCCGGATCCTCTTTAAGCGGCATCGGTACTCCGTCGGGCCAGTAAAAGCATGCCAGACGTTTGGGGTTATCCGCTTCGCTCGCCACAGTGATTGTATTTGAAAAAGATTCAAATACCGGCAAAGCGAGCGCGACGCCCGTACCACGAAGAAAACGACGACGATCCAATGCATTGAAATTTATGGTCATAGTAGCGCAGTCTGTAAAAAGTGGCAATAAATCGTGTTTTGATCCTATTGAATCTACTTTGCTCGGAACAGATCACTCTGAACAATGAGTGCAACCATTGTAGCAAGTCCATCTCCCTGTTTACGAAGATCCGCTGTAACCTGCTCCAGATCCGAGTGGTCCGCAAAGGTTAAGGGCCTGCCCAGAGCATAGGTGGTCATCTTATAAACCATGGCACGTGCAAATTGGTCCTGGCGATTCTCCAGCAGGTACCTTTTCAATCCATCCATACCGTCCAGTTCCTGACTGTTGAACAGCAGGCTCGTTGCATCAACCGGTTGTCCTTGAATCTCATTTCGCCAGAGGCCCAGGGCATCAAAATTTTCGAAAGCGATCCCCCAGGGGTCGATTTTTGCATGGCAGGACATGCAGGCAGCGTGGTTGCGGTGATCCTCGATTCGTTGTTTGAGGGTGAGCTTGGCGATTTCCGGATTGGCAATATCAATTTCTGGAACCGCCGGAGGAGGTGGAGGTGGCGGATCGTTGAGTAGACTCTCGAGGAGCCAGATTCCTCGTTTGAGCGGATGGGAATCGGCCCCGACCGAATTCATAGCCAGGAGTCCAGACTGGGTCAGTAAGCCACCTCGTGGCTGCTCAGGGCCAAAACTCACACGGCGGAAGTGGTTCCCTCGCACCTCCTTGAGTCCGTAGTGCTTCGCGAGACGTTCATTGACCATGGTGTAATCGGTATGAATAAAATCAAGCACGCTGCTGTTGTTCTGCATGACTTCACGAAAGAAGGCCACCGGCTCCTGTTGCATGGCCTGCTTGAGTGCCGGATCAAATTGGGGATGAATCTTGCGATCGACCTGTAAAAAATCTAGCAGCTGCATGTCGAGCCACTGTCGCACGAAATGCTTTGAAAATCGCTCTGACCGAGGGTCTGCAAGCATTCGTTGGACCTGCTGATCGAGAATATCGACATTCCCCAGCTGCCCACTGGTAGCGAGTTCCAATAGCTCTTGGTCGGGGGTGCTGCTCCAAAGGAACATCGACAGACGCGTTGCGAACTCATCATCCGCAAGGGTTGGCTCAGCGGATTGCTCAGTCGGCGGAGAAGAAACGCCGGACTGTGCCAGGTAGAGGACCTGTGGAGCGGCAAGAACGGTTGCCAACACTTCGACCATCGCTTCCTCAAAACTGGCACACTGCACTCGGATCGCAGTAAATAAGGCAACTTTTTGATCCACTTCAGCTTGGGAAATATTTCGACGCCAGGCCCGAGACATGAAGTGGGTCAGCACCTCGTGAGCATAGCGATTTTCGTCGGATCGATTTTCGCTCTCCAGAAAAATTCTCGTGTGCGAGGCAGGTGGCCAGAGATCATGCACCGGTGTCGCCACCTCCACATAGTCGATCTGAATCGCCCCTTGAGAAACCGAGCTATTGATCAACCGGATGTATTCCGAGGGGCTCGGCATCGCGCCCATTTTCGATACATTCCGCACAGAATTTCGCGGATAGATCTCGCCCAACGGAACATCCCACTGATAAATTTGAGGGTGTTCCGGCGGGGCCTCTACAGGAATATCCTGGGTGCTCACTGGAATCCTGGCTCGACCTTCGTTACTTGCGCGCCAGCCGAATTCAAGCTGCAGGCTCGGGGTGCCGGTCTCTTCTACGGAGGCGCGTGAAGCGCGCACACGGACGCGCATTATGCCTTCTTCAGGGAGTCGATCCCCGAGTTCAACAATCAGATTTCGACCTCGGGGGATGATCGC
>JAKVCC010000007.1 GCA_022448265.1 Pirellulales bacterium | reverse complement strand
AGACCTCTTCGATCACGTCCGACTGTGGTGGTTCAATGAACGACACGACCTTCATCTGGCCACCGCACTGCGGACAAATGCTTGACGCTGGCAGCTTTGCCAGAGGTGGTTGGTCCGGCGAACTCTTCGAAGCGTGTCTCTCCCGCAGCCAAACGCTCGCTCAAAGTAACAATTTCAGCCACCGCTATCCGACAAGACAACAGATGCAAGAATTCGTAAAAGATCCGATTGCGTATCGCATTGTTTATCGCGACGGCACTCGCGCGACAATGCTATTGCTTAATGGGCTCGTAACAGACTTTACTTTCGCGGCTCAACTACGCCGACGCAAACCTCCCTTATCGACAATGTTCTATCTGCCGCCCAATCCCAATGTTGTCTACTCCGCTGCGCTGATGGACAACGCCAAACAAATGTTTATGACAGGCAAGGCACCCTACAATGTAAAACGCACCTTGCTCACTAGCGGTATGGTGCAATCAGCGTTAACCTCATTACATCTCGGGCATGCATTGCAGACGCCACATTTGGACGTCGAATATATCGCCGATCGCAAAAGCAGCTTCTATCGAAATTGACGTGCCTTCCTTTTTCTAATTTCTATCATCCGTTTACATTCACAAGAACAAAAAACCCATCATGAAACGAATCGCCCAGTTTGCAATACTACCATTTCTACTAACTGCCCTCGGATTCATTACCGTTAAAGCCGCTGACCGACCCAATATCGTCTGGCTATTGTCTGAAGATAATTCGGTGCACTACCAGCAACACTACGGCGCCAAGCACGGCCCCACACCCAACTTAACATTACTTGCCAAGGACGGGCTTACGTTTGAGCATGCCTTTTCCAACAGTCCTGTCTGCTCGGTCGCTCGGACCACACTAATGACCGGTATGCTCGCCCCACGCATTGGATTTCAATACCATCGCAAGATCACCCAAACCAACTTACCACCAGGTGCAAAAATGTTTCCGGTCTATTTACGTAAAGCCGGCTACTACTGCACAAACAATGTAAAAACTGACTACAACGCAGTTAATGTGAACGTCTGGAACGAATCATCACGCAAAGCATCTTGGAAAAACCGAAGTGACCCACAACAACCATTTTTTCACATGCAATCTTTTGCTCAATCCCATGAGGGGTCACTACATTTTGCTAAACCGGCAATCGATGTCACCTCACTAAACACAGATCCCACTAAAGTGAATATATTCCCGTATCATCAAGACACCGCATTGTCCCGCTATACCGCTGCTCGTTATCACGATCGCCAAACCGTTGTCGATGCGGCAATTGGAACTATCATTGACCGTCTCAAAGAAGATGGACTCTATGAAAACACAATCATCTTCTACTTCGGTGACCACGGGGGCGTCTTACCTCGCAGTAAAGGTTATCTGTATGAATCCGGATTACATGTGCCCTTAGTAATTCGAGTGCCTCCCAAATATCAGTCAGCAAACATATGGCCCGCTGGGACGCGCGTAAATGGGTTTGTATCTTTTATCGATTTTGCACCAACGGTGTTGAACCTCGCGGGTATAAAAATACCCGCCACCATGGACGGCACTCCATTTTTAGGAACGGGAGTTAACGCGAGCCTAATCGACAAGCAAGACGAGGCATTTGGCTATGCTGATCGTTTTGATGAAAGATATGAATTGGTACGCAGTTTCAGAAAGGGGAACTTCAAGTACATTCGCAACTACGAAAATTTCTACCCCGACTCCTTACAAAACAATTACCGCTATCGCATGCTCTCCTATAGAGAATGGCGCGAACATTTCAACCAAGGCAAACTCAACGAAGCACAATCCAATTTTTTCAAAGCCAAACCAGTTGAATCGCTATACGACATTTCCAGCGACCCTCACGAAATCCACAACCTTGCTGGTGACCCGGCGCATCGAGAAACGTTGTTGCAACTGCGAAGTGCATTGCAAACACACGTTAAAAAAACACACGATCTCAGCTTCTACCCGGAAAATCAAATGATCGAGTTTGCCATCGCCGATGGTGCTGGGTTCGGTCAAGCACATGCCACGGAAATCAGCACACTGGTGGATACCGTAGACCTTGCACTAATCCCTTTTGCTGACGCTAGCAGAAAAATTTCCAAAGGCTTAAAATCCAACAATCCCCGAGTGCGTTATTGGACATTGACTGCCTGCACTAGTTTTGCCAAGCAAGCCGCGAGATTCGCAAACAACGCGAAAGAACTACTTAATGATGAAGACGATCTAGTTAGACTACGGGCAACAGAATTTTTGGCGATCATTGGCCACACCGATCCACAGAGTACGATTTATAACATTCTAGCCAACAATCCATCCGGCACGGTCGCGACCATCACACTTAATACCGTCGTGTTTCTACGTGACCACCACGGCTACGATTTTCAATTGGATTCTTCCAAAATTAAAGGATCCCACGAACCGCTCGTACAGCGGCGGCTCGAGTATTTAAACCAAGAAAATTGATTTTAAGAAGAAGGCTCAACGAGCCTTGGAGATTTTTTGCATGGCATATATTTCACAAATCAGCGAAGACGAAGCAAGTGGCCTACTGCAACAAGCCTATGAACTTGCTCGAGACCGTTCCGGTGACTGATAGGAAATTTGATTTCCATCGACAGCACTGGTTGTACAACGAGGAACTGATGATTCAAAGTAGAAAGGCATCCGTTATCAGTTGGCGACAACCTAGGCCCGACGCAAAATCAGGTGCGATCGGTTTGTGGTTCGGATGGCGCAGCTTGTGGCACAGGCTGTAGACTGATTTCACTTGATTTTGCGTCGGGCCACGCGATACGAAAATGGGCGGCAATTTCTTCAGCGCCGAGCAGACGATCGTAGATTGCAACTTCGTCGAGCTTGCCTTCCAAATGCCATGTATTGTCAGACCTTCCGCCCAGAAAAAAATCTTTCGAGCCCTTGGGGACAGTTGATGTCAATTCACCGTCGATCTCGGGTGTTGGATTTCCGTTCAGATAGACCCGCACGCGCGAATTGGAACGAACCATGGCAATATGATTCCATTTGCGCAGTGGGATTAAGGTCTTGCCGACAAGCACTTCGTTCTTTTCGTTGCCGTTGAATACGAATAATCGACCACCAGTCGAACCCGGCTGATCAGTGCCGCCAATACCTAGATGATCACCGGCAGCGTTGTTGTCGCCATCCGGACCGCGCGAGAAAAAGTATCCGGTTACTGCGCGGGCGTTGATGGGCAAGCCGTTCCAGACCCACAGTTCGACGCTGTACGCATTGCCCAATTCTGCTTCCGCGCGGATTCGCCCTCCGGCAATATGAACCGCGCGATTGCCTCGCGGCCCTGCCGAAAGGCCGGGACCTGCGGGCCCTGGCAAGTAACGCGCCGTTCCGGGCTCGTAAGCTGCATCGTGCCCGTTCCCCGAAGCGTCAGCCGCCCGATTGCCCGCAATTTCTCCCAACCGCCAATAAGCCAATGGCTTCGCGTCCAGTATGGTCGTAGCGTATTTGTTTTTTGGATCTGCAAAAGCCTTGCGCGGCTTGCCGCTAACTCTTTCCAGTAGGTCCAGTATTGCATCAACCAGCTTGGGTTCCGCTTCCACTTCCAAGCCCGCTGAGCGAGCTGGCCATGTCGTGTACCCGCCCAACGCATGTTGTTCGGGCGGGGGAATGTAGCCTTCCGCGCCGTTCGCTAATTCGATATTTAACGTGGTCGGTAGCGGACTTTGTAGTTTTGTTTTCAACCCCGTGATCGAGTAGACCTCGTTGGGCAAGGCGGTAATTCCCAGATCGCCGATACGCAGTGCTTGCACCTTCAGCTCGACCTCGGGTTTTTCATGCAAATAGATTTGTTCTTGTGCGTAAATCTTGTGCAGCCCCCAGGAGCGGAAACCAACCGCTCTCTGCGGGTCGTCCGAGCCGTCAAGCACCGACTTGGCCCAGGCCAGGCGGCCGTCGTTGGGAACGCGCCGTTGCAAACGTATCTTGGTCTCCGCCATCGCTAGGGTCACATCCGATAGAAACTTAATGTTCGCATAAGCCTCGGCCGCGATCTTTGCCACCGCCTGCGTATATGCATCGAGCCCTACCAGTGCTAGATTGCCCCAATGGGCCTGGCTGTCGCCGCTGGTGCCTTGCGACATGATGCCAACAAACGCACCGTCCCCATGCTCGACTCTAATCTCCTGAGCAAAGGCCTCTCCGAACCGCCCGCAAAAATCGCCTGATACCGGCTCTGCGCCGACGAAGTGCATGGCATAGTTTCCCAGCACGGCCAGCGGTTTGCCATCGGTCGTTTGCAAAGCGACCAATGAAAGATCGCAATCCACTGGCCCAGCCGGCCCCATCAGGTGCGCATCACCCGGGCGGATATTTTGGGCTCCGGCGCGATTCCATTTCTCACCCAATGGATCGAGAGTAAGGCGATCCCAGCGAAACACCCAACGCCGACAACCCGTATGGTTGCGATCCTCCAAGACGGTCCAACCAATCTTGACCGGCTGCAAACGCTTGTTGGCCAGCACGATGCTGCGAGCAATCTGAGGGGGCAGAAACTCGACGTACGCCCGATCCGCCTGACCGCTTAAGCAACCCATTGCGGCCGGCGCCGCGTGGCTGTGCGTGGCGGAGATCAACATCCGCTCGGGCGGAATCTTAGTCTGCTGTGAAGCCATTTCCTTCGCGCGGTCGAGCAAATCCCGTGGTAGCATCAGGCTGTCGACGACAACAATCGCCAACCGAGTGCTGCCGTCATCAAGTACAATGGCCCGCGACATCGGACGATCGTGCGCGCGCTCGGCAGAGCGCGGGTTGAAATAGCCGTTTACCAGAACGGGAAACTGTGTTGGTGTTACGTCCACCGCCGCCACGCCACCGTGCAGCGGCGCCGCAGACGCTGGCGACCGGGCCGTAGTGATCGCCACGAAGCACGCCAGCAGTAGGGCGGTCGACAAATGACCTCGCTGAATTTGCATAGTACATCCTCCTGGCCGATGTTCGTTAATTTTATAAGAACCCTTTTTTAAAACCCGGTTGTTTGGGCACCTAGCAGAGGTTTGAAATGGATTTCGGTTACTAGTTTGACCTATTGCGACCGATGCTAGCGACAACGGATACGGATCATAGAGCAACTTGCCGTAGGTAGTGAATATAGCAATGTTCAGACTCCCGCCTACGGTAAATTGTTTACAGCCATTTTGCTTCGTTTCGGCTGCGCCTCCACGACGTAAAGTGGCTGGCCTAACGGTGACACAAAGTTTAACTTAACAACTGGTTCTGTTTGTCAGGGCAGTCCAGCTCCCCTTTGGTTTTTTTCAAGCGTTGAGCGAAAGAAATATTTTTGCGTACCGCAAAGTCTTGAATCCACCCTGGGTAAGCTGAGAACACCGGTCAATCAGGTCGGTTTTCAACATGCACTGAGTTCGGTCTCTACCTATGCCCTATCTCTCCTTCCTATTTATTTGTGCTGTATGGGGCGCAAGCTTCATTGTGATGGAGCGGGCGTCCCATGCCCTAGGGCCGGTTGAAATTGGTCTTTATCGCCTGTTCGGCGGGGCGCTCGTGTTGGGCGTCTATTGGGTCCTTACCCGCACGCGAATGCGATTCACGCGTAACGAGTTGCGGCATATTCTGGTCGTTGCCGTGCTGGCTAATGCCTGGCCTTTTGTTGTTCAGCCTTACACGATGATTCAGGCTGGGGAGCACGCTTATTTTGGCATGCTTGTAGCCCTGGTGCCACTGGCGACAATCTTGGCATCCATACCCATGCTCGGTGTCTTTCCAACGCGGAGGCAACTGGTCGGCGTGATTGGTGGCATGGTTTGTATCGTGCTTGCCGTCCAAGATGGTTCGGCGCGAGGCATGTCGGCAGAGCTGCTCGCCCTGGCGCTTACCGTGCCCGTTTCTTATGCTGTCGGCAATGCCTACGTCAAATGGAAGCTAGACCACGTCCCAGCCTTACCGCTCACGGCAATGTTTCTGGGCGTGGGCGGGTTGTTCCTGTTGCCGCTGCAGCTTTCGCCGACCACGCTTGCCGCGTTGAGCCTGGCCGCCCCGGCCGAGCCGTACGATTGGCCGGTAGCGATCGCGTCGATCGCCTTTTTGAGCGTTGTCAGCACTGGCATTGCGATAGTCCTCTTCGTGGGGCTGATCAAAAAACAGGGTCCGCTTTTCGCTGGCATGGTGACTTACGTCGTACCGCTGCAGGCGATCTTGTGGGGACAGTACGACCGCGAAACTCTAACGACAACCCAAGTACTGGCCATCCTCGGCGTACTGGTAATGGTCGCCTTGGTGCAATGGGGTGCCGGCGGGGCGGCGAGGAGCGAGGATCTAGAATCTTAGCTCCAGAATTCCAAATCCAGGAACACTTCTCCAGGACCTAGGATTTAGGATTTAGGATCGTGTTCAACCGATCAATGACCCTTCGATCACCTTGCGAATAAGGTGACAGAGAATTTTCTTGTGCCCTGCGAATACTCGCGCGATGAAATATGGCCCCAAGAGCCTCCGCCGCCTTCTTTGCGGTAGCAGAGAGCGTGCCGCCGTAGGTGCCATTGAGTCTTCCGGATTCGTTAAAGCTCACCGTGCCGGAAAAGGAGGTACCGCTGGCAGTGGCCATCCCGGTGGCCGTGGTTCCTGCGATCAGATCACCGGCACTCCAGCCGTCACTGGTGATGGAGAAGCTGTCGAGAAACACGCTAGCGCGTTGGCCGCCGTCGGTCGAAGCAGCGTTGGTGATCGTCGCCGAATTACCGTCGTCTAGCAGTCCGCCGCCGTTGAAGAACGTTTGACCGAAATCCGGTCCGCCACCGCTGGCCGTATGTAGTTTGAGGGCGTCGTCAACACCAACGTTTCCTGGCTGCCCAACGAAGCCGGCAATCGTGCCTCCTGGGTCATGGCCGTCGACAAGCTGTAGGGGAGAATTCCCGGCTGCGGAGAAGAACCCGAATGACGACTCAATCGTCGGACGAATGGTCGCGGCGTGTGCGCGGGCACCCCCGATTAACGTGATAAAGGCCGCGGCGGCGAGGGCCAAAACGGTCTTGGTTCGATTTTGCATGGTCATGAGAACATTCTTAAAAAAGTAGCGCAAATACGACAAATAGGTCGACACGCATCATTAGCTACTCCCCTCTACGTAGTCCACCCAGTGGTATGCCGTAAATTCCAACCTGTAATATGGGTATCTTGCAAACATTTTCTGTGGGTTTAAACCCAATTCGTTGACACCCTAGAAACAAAGGCTCAAACTGAGTCTCGCCTACGCACGCAGGTCTGGCGAAACTCGCGGATGCCCAGATTTGGGGGCGAGGGTACACGGCCTGTAAACTATGCACTCAAGGCTAGAACCAGTTCCGAAACCTGGCTTTCAGGACACGATTTTCATGGATCTTGTCGCCGATCGGTGGTTTTGCAATCGGTTCTAGGGAACACCCTTGTCCGTCCGTTTCTCACCCCAAATCCTTGCTACTCGCTGCTCCCATGCCTTCCCCCTGGCTCGCACGACGCACGCTCGAATTCGACAGCTCTGGCATTCGCAAGGTTTTTGATCTGGCGGCGAAGATGGCTGATCCGATCAATCTTTCAATTGGCCAGCCTGACTTCTTGGTCCCCGATTCTATCAAGGACGCAGCGATCCAGGCGATTCAGCAAGACAAGAATTGCTACAGCGTGACGCAAGGAATTCCCCAGTTGCTGGAAACGCTCCAAGAGCGCGTCGATGCTAAGTATGGACACGCAAATCGCCGTGTCCTCATTACCTCGGGGACCAGCGGCGCGCTGGTACTCGCGATGTTAGGGATGGTCGACCCAGGTGACGAGGTAATTTGCTTCGATCCCTACTTTGTGGCGTATCCGGCCCTCGTCAAAATGGTCGGAGGAATATTGGTTCCGATCGACACCTATCCCGATTTTCGGATCGATGTGGATCGTGTTGCGGCGGCGATTACGCCACGCACCAAGATGATTGTCCTCAACAGCCCCTGCAATCCGACCGGGGGCGTAACCGGAAAAGAAGAGGTGCGAGCGCTCGCGGGTTTGGCTGCCGAGCATGATATTGCATTAATCTCAGATGAAATCTACCGAGAGTATTGCTACGACGCACCGCTTGCGAGCCCCGCGACTTGGAATGACCAAACGATCATTGTCGACGGATTTAGCAAGACCTACGGAGTCACCGGCTGGCGAGTTGGCTGGATTCACGGCCCATTGGCAATCATCGAAAAGCTGGCGATGTTGCAGCAGTATACCTATGTCTGCGCTCCGCATCCCATGCAGTGGGCCGCGCTTGCAGCACTGAAGACCGACATGAGTGCGCATACGGCCGACTACGGTACGCGCCGCGACATGATTGTCGCGGGCTTGCGGGAAGCCGGCTATGAGGTGGCGCCCTCGGGCGGAGCCTTCTATGTCTTTCCGAAGGTTCCACCTGGTTATGCCAGCAGTACGGAGTTCGTCACCCAGGCGATCGCAGCGAATCTACTTATCATTCCTGGCAATGTTTTCAGTGCCCGCGACACGCATTTCCGTATCTCCTATGCGGCGAGTACCGAAACAATTGCGCGCGGTCTGGACGTGCTAAAAAAACTGCACCCATAGAAGTCCGCAGACGCAGCACCTAGCAACCCGGGAATGATGCCAGACAACATCGAGTACAAGTGGGCGGGGTCTGGTTCGTATTTTGGCCCGCATGACGCGCAAACCGAAAACTTGGACCTGACTCTGTCAGCGAGTCTCCAAAATGTCGCGTATTTTCGACTGTGTCTCCGGACTTCGGTCTCTGGCCATAATTCGGAGACAGTTGCTCACGATCAGTCCCTTCGATGTTCTCGCCAACAACGCCGGCCTTCAAGTTGTGGCGCCGCTGGAATCGTTTTCGCAAGACCAATGGGGCCGTTTCGTCGACGTGTTGCTACACAGGATTTTCCTGATGACACGTAGCATCCTCGAGTCGATGCGCACCAAAGGAAGCGGGCACATCGTCAACATCGGCTTGTTCTCGTCGATCAAATCATGGTGGCGCCTATCTTCAATTGTTGCTTCGTGACGATTGACGGAATTGCTGGCGCGGTCGATGTTTTTTCGTTCGGGGGCGTCAAAAAAACGAGCCCGGAAGTTTTCACGACCGGGCTCGTAGGGTTGGCAGACGCAACTTGACCCCCACGGTGGTTTCATCCACCGCGAGCTTGAACGTTACGCGCTCTTTATTTTGGGTGATTCCTTGTTGAACATTTTGGTTCGACCCTCGACGATATCATCGGTCACCATGTAATGATTGCCGCGCGGTTGATCCGGTAGCTCAAACATGATGTCCATCATGACGTTTTCGATGATCGAACGTAGTCCACGGGCGCCTGTCTCTCGCTTGGCGGCGCGCTCGGCGATAGCGTGCAGTGCTTTTTCCGTAAACTTAAGATTGGCATCTTCCATTGCAAATAAGTGCTGATACTGCTTCACAAGTGCATTTTTGGGCTCTTGAAGTACGCGAACCAACGATTCTGATTGCAGGGGCTGTAGCGCGGTCACTACCGGCAGTCGCCCCACAAGTTCCGGAATCATGCCGTATTCGACAAGATCGTCCGAGGTGACTTCCGCGAGTGTTTCGCCGAGGCTCATCTCTGTGGCAGCGTCTCCGGCTTGGCCAAAGCCGATGGAGCGACTACCCAATCGCTTGCTGATCGTGTCTTCGATGCCGCTGAACGTACCACCCACGATGAATAGTATGTTTGTTGTATCAAGTTGGATGTATTGCTGCTCAGGATGCTTGCGCCC
This sequence comes from Pirellulales bacterium, assembly GCA_022448265.1. Lineage (GTDB taxonomy): Bacteria > Planctomycetota > Planctomycetia > Pirellulales > Lacipirellulaceae > Bythopirellula. Next base: position 200,709 of record JAKVCC010000007.1, on the reverse strand, counting down.
ACCCTGCGGCGGAACATTCGCCGTGGTGCCTTCTAGCATCTTGAGTAGCGCCTGTTGGACACCTTCTCCCGAAACGTCACGGGTGATCGACACGTTTTGGCTCGTCTTGCCAATCTTGTCGATCTCGTCAATGTAGAGGATGCCTCGTTGGGCGGACTCCACATCGAAATCAGCGGCGTGCAGGAGCTTGAGAAGCAAGTTCTCGACATCTTCGCCAACGTAGCCGGCTTCAGTCAGCGTGGTTGCGTCGCCAATGGCGAAGGGAACGTTGAGACTTTTGGCGAGCGTGCGAGCCAAAAGCGTTTTGCCGCAACCGGTGGGGCCGACAAGCAGGATATTCGACTTGTCGATTTCAATATCGGTTTCCGCTTCCGCTACGACAAGACGTTTGTAATGACTGTGGACCGCCACTGCCAGTACCCGTTTCGCCGTTTCCTGACCGATAACGTATTCGTCAAGTTGGGCAACAATCTCCCGCGGGCTGGGGATTTTGGTAAACAGTCGTTTGCTTGAGCCGCGGCGCTTCTGCTCCTGGTCCAGGATGGATTGGCAGAGCTCGATGCACTCGCCACATATGTAGACGTCGCCTGGTCCCTCGACCAACGGGCCGACATCGCGGTAACTTTTACGACAAAAAGAGCAGAAGGCGTTTTTCTTCGTGGTCCCGCCACGTCTACCGCTGAGTTCTTTGCCAGAGGGCATGCAAATTTCCTTCCGGGAGTGTGCACAGTGAGAGGGGCATCGCCGACCCAATTACCGTGTGAATCATTTTCTAGGTGTCGCTCGAGTTTGATACCTGGCGGGGCGTCCTTGTCCGCTCCAGTTCGAGCAGTTGGCAGCGGTTGAACCGTTGCAAACGATAAGTAGCGGTTGCCAATAATATATCGCAACCATTTCCTACCGTACGCAGCCTCAACGAAGGTCGTTCATCGGTCTCTCCAGGTGGCAGCATCCAGCCCCTTTTGGGGGTGCCCCATAACCCGAGTAGTCAGACTGCTCCCTTGCAGTCAACTTGACCGGTGTAATCAACCTTAACCGCTGTTGCTGTTATCGTTTAACTCTGCCTTCAGCTCTCTTGCCAGCCTCTTTTTTATTGTTCGGAATTGTTCGTCGCTAAGCCCACCCTCGGCATGCAGTTCTCGGAACTTTGCCATCATGTCGTGCGTGTCTGACCTGTCGTCAGCCTTACTACCGCGATAGCTTCGCGCGACGGCGATGCCTATCGCGGTCATGACGAAAATAGCTGCAAACAATAGCGCCGCTGTTGCTAGCGATTCGAAATGGTCGTACATAACCGTCTGCCACTCTCTGGGCCGCGGACTACTCACTGTAGAGAATGGTTGGCCTCTGAGCTGCACCTGCTGCGCCTGCCTTATTGGGCAGTCTACCGGCGGGCTCCCCTCCAATGGGCCTCCCCAGTCATTTTTATTATGACGCGAATCAAGTCACGCGTCCAGAAATGGCCAGTTTACCCCATGTTTCTTGAGAGTTTTCGCTTCAAACCTCATCCGCGCGCCGTGCCTACCTGTTGACAATCAGTTGCAAAACACACGCGGCGCGGGTGAGGCCCATTGGTCGTTGACCGCGTAAAGATTGGCATACGGCCGTTTAAGACACCAGGTCACCGTAAGCTACCTAGTTGCTGCAACCGGAAGGTACCTGGGGGTGACTCGACGCCAAGGGGCAGCGGGTCCGATGAAGTGGGAGTAGGTATCGTTGCGCGCCTCAGGCAGGTTGCCCCAGGGCATATTAATAGTATTTCCGGGGAAACGCTGTCGCAATACGCATAAAGCGCTCGAAGGGCGATGGGAACGCACCGGACACCGGGCGCCGATTTCCAGGCATTTTCGCCGCGCGCCGAATTCATTCGTGGATGGACACAGGTTATGGCTTTGGTCGGTACGAAGCCCCTGCTGATGGTTTTGCAGATCAGTCTAGTGGCTGCTTGGGCCGTAGCCGGGAGCGGACGCGCGGCTGCTAAGTCTTCGGCCCCGGCGCCCATCTACTGGCAAGAGAAGATGTTCTACATTCCTTACCAGGCCAACCCTCGTCGGGCATCGTTGCAGAGTGTTAAAAAAGTCCAACTTCTCCTGTCTCGCGACGGTGTAAGTGATTGGCACGTTCTGCAAGAAGCGCAGCCGAACGTCAAAGGCTTTAGTTACCATGCTCCCAATGACGGGGAATACTGGTTTGCTTTAACACACCAAGATCGTTTTGGCCGCGCGCGGAACGATCCCGCGTTGCAACCCAAGTTGCGCATCGTTGTTGATACGAAGGCTCCCGAAATCAAATTAAATGCGGTTTTAGGCGTAGGTCGTGCGATTGTCGTGCGCTACGAGGCGCGAGATACAAATCTCAGTCCCAACAGTCTGGTTGTTGAGGCGCGCGTGGGACGGCAGCCATGGGCGCCGATTGCCGTTGGAATACCCGAAGTAAGTCAGTCCGATAGGTTGGTCGGTCAGGTGACCTGGCAGCCGCCCGCCGATGCCATGATGGTTGATCTGCGCGCGGGGGTCGTTGACCTAGCAAGACGTCAGGCCACTGCAACCACTGAAGTGATTCTTTCCAGCCCGGCACTGCCCTCGCGGGTTGCCGCTCCAACAGCCGTGGCCGGGATCCCAGGCATCGTCACTCGGGAGGCGCCCCATTTGCCTGCACGTGATTGGCCAACAACCAATCTTCTGGAGACGCCCGTTTTGAACAATGGGTCGCCCGAGTCGATAGTTTTGGGTCCCTCTGGCGCATCTTCTGTGGTGGCACCGCCGATCGACAATGCGTATGCTGCCGCGGTTCAGGGGGGGGGCATGCTGAAAACACCGGCTCAATTGATCGCGAGTGGAAGTCGCGAACCGCCGGTGGATCCATCGGCTGAGTCGTCTGATTCGCTGGACATCACCCGGCTGAATCCCGAAAGTACACCGCAGGCGGACACTGCCACCAGTTCCGTGAGGCTGCCCGATGGTAACAGCAGTTGGACTGCGACCGCCGGTCGCGCGGGGGCGAGTATACGTAGCGTCAATTCTCGCACGTTTGACGTGGAGTACGATCTAGTTTCGGTCGGACCATGGGGGATTTCGAAGATCGAACTTTGGGGAACCCACGATGGGGGCCATAGCTGGCAGAGCTATGGCGTCGATCCTGACAATCGAAGTCCCCTGCGGGTGACGGTACCTGGGTCGGGTGTGTATGGTTTTCGCATTCTGGTCCATGGAGCCAATGGAGGTCCGGCGAAACAGCCCCCTGCGGGCGAAGAACCCGAGTTGGTCGTCGCCGTCGATTTGTCGCCCCCTACGGTGGAACTTATCAGCGCCCAGTTGGGCCAGGGTGAATTGGCAGGTCATCTGGTAGTCAAGTGGCGGGCGACAGATACGAATCTGGAAACGCGTCCGATCGGGTTGTTCTTCAGCTCCTCACCGGTCGGCAGCTGGTCGACGATTGCCACGGGGCTGGAGAACAGCGGAGAATATAGCTGGCGCATCGAACGCCATATGCCGGCCCGCTTTTACCTCCGCATCGAAGTTCGCGACATCGCGGGCAATATGGCGACCTTGCAAAGCGATTCGCCCATTTCATTGCCCCGTTCGCAGCCCACCGGAAAATTGCGCAATGTGCGGCCTGTGGACAACAGTCCGACTGATCTACGAGCGGCGCAGCCCCTCAATCAGCGGTAAGTGCCGCCCAGGCCAGCAAAGGCATGGGGCCGTTTGCGGGCGTTCTCGACGATTTTGCGTAGGGGCCCTCCCCTGCCCGCAGCATGCCACGATTGGCCTGCCATGACTGGCCCTGCGATCGATGCGTCAGGTTTTTCGTTTGGCCTGGGTAGAACGACATCGATTCGGTAGCCGTTGCCTCGCCCAACCCATGGCTAGTCGGTAGAATGACTTCGCATTCGTCTCCTAAGCAGCGAACGGGCCGAGACTCTATGGCAAAAGCACCATCGACTTCCATTGTGCAGGCCCTCAAGTTTTTGGCATCGCCGGACCAATGTCGCCGTGGGGCGGTTTGCGCAGTCGTGGGAAACGACTCTTTTTTGCGCCGCGAGGTCCGGGCGTCGTTGCAGTGCACCAGTAGCGATGCCAATTCGGAAGGGACCGATTCCGATGAGCCAACGCTACTTTTATGCGATGGCAAGACGGCCGAACTGCGCGATGTGTTGGACAGGATTCGCGAACGCTCGCTGTTCGGATCAGATCAGCGAGTGGTCGTTGTTGAAGAGGCCGACCCATTTGTGAAGCTCTATCGCGCGCAGCTCGAAGATTACGTCGCCAAGCCCGTTCGCGACGCTCTCCTGGTGCTCGAAGTAAAAACCTGGCCTGGCAATACCCGCCTGGCGAAGGCGGTCGCCCAAAGTGGGACGACAATTCGCTGTCAGGTGCCCACTGGCGGGCGCGAGCTGACGGAGTTTACCAAGCAATTAAAAGATTGGTTGATCCAACTGGCCAAGCTGCGGCACGGGGTCAAGTTGGAGCGGGCGGCGGTTGACGTCCTACTGGATTTGATGCCAACCGAGGTCGGCATCTTGTGTCAAGAGATTGCCCGGCTTGCTTTGCTGGTGGAGCACGACCAGTCGATCGACGCGAACCTAGTGCGCAACAACGTGGGTGGTTGGCGAACCCGCACGACTTGGGACATGATCGACGCAGTGGCCGACGGCCGCGCGGCTGATGCTTTGGAGCAACTGGACCGGTTGCTGATCGCCGGTGAGCACCCTCACGCATTGCTCCCCCAAATGGCGTCAGCGCTGCGCCGTTTTGCTGCGGCTGCGCGGATCTACGGACAATCAGAGCGTACCGGAACAAAGATTTCATTGCGGACTGCGCTCCAGCAGAGCGGGGTGAAGCCGTTCAAGTTGAAGGACGCTGAGCCGCAGCTTCGCCAGATTGGCCGACAGCGGGCCGCCCAATTGTACGGGTGGTTGCTAGCAGCCGATTTGGATCTCAAAGGGCACAACTCCACGGATGAGCGAGCCCGGCGGGTACTGGAGACCCTCATCGTGAGGCTTTCGAAAACCATGAGCGCGCCGGCCGCTGTTGGCAGATAGCAGCTGCTTTTGCTCCTTTCATCTTGGCCATTATGCTCGACAGATGGGCACGGCACGGCGGGCGGGCCCACTGCGAGTTCCGGCCCTTACTGAACTTGTCGGTTTTCAGCCGGTTTTCTACCATTCGCCCCTTCCAGTTTTCTGAGGGCTGCGCTGCTGGGAGTGAATGGCGGGTGTGTCTGTAGCCTTTCTGTTTGATTCCATCGTTGGGCAAGATTTTCGGACAACTTACTTATGAAGCCATCCCAATTACACTTTCCCTCTGCGATCGTTTTTTCTGCACTGGTGCTGATCGTGGTGGGCGCGAGCGGATGTCGCGGTCCGTTGTCCGCAGTGCTGATAAGGCAATCTGAGCCGACCGCTCGGCCGGAGCCCCAGGAGGGCCCAACGACGGCCCGCCCCGACAAGCAGCCAGATCCTGGAACTGGATCTACGCTGGCGAGCCATGAAGAAGCGATGGTCGACGTACTCGAGATTGAGCCTATTGATTCGGCGACCAAAGAAGCATTACTAGACGACTTGCGTGCAGCGAAGCCCGAAGACTGGCTCGTCGTCGTCCGGCAGTTCCAAGCTGGACTGGCCTATCGCCAGCAGTTGGCCGCCAAGGAGCGCAAAGCGCCGGAGGACCGGGTCGAACCGGACTTACCTGCTGTGGAGGCTCTGCGGTCGGGCCCGATGGCGGAAGCCGCGTCGGCACATCTCGCGCTTTGTGAACCGGCTGTTGTCGGACTCGGACAACAATCGCATCAAGCTGTCGCTGTGGTAGAGGGCCCGATTCAAGCAGAACAAGCCGGCTACGTCACTCCAATTACGCATCCGGCAAATTGGCAGGAGCATCTTGATTTGGCGATCGCCGGACTCGAGGAATCGACTCAACTAATACCTGGTACGACCGACGAGTTGCAGGCGCACATGCGGCTGCGGCTATTGAAACAACTGGCCGGCCAGGAGGAGGGGGCTATGTTACCGATTAGCGGCGCTCCGCCTGGCCTGCAAGACTATTGGGCGGAGCAGATATCTACCATAGCCACATTTTTCGACAATCGCAGGCAGCCTGACGACAAAAGGCGAGCGGCCGGCAGTCTGGTTCACCTAGATCAGGCTCGCGCCGAACTTGCAGAGTTGGCAACCCTCGAGGTGCGCAACCTAGCGTTTGTTGATTCGGTAGGTGGCTACGGCGTCTACGAGCAGTGCAAGACGCCCCAATTCCTTCCGGGTGAGCATGTCTCACTTTACGGCGAAGTCGAGAATTTCTGTAGTACCTTGTCCAAGGAGGAGGGTTACTGTACGAAAATCAGCTCGAGCTACGAAGTCGTAGACCTCCATGGTCAGCGAGTGGATGGCCGTGAGTTTCCCGATGTGGAGGATTGTTGCCAAAGACTCCGCCGCGATTTCCACATGCAGTTTGGCATCGATCTTCCCACGCGCATCTATCCGGGAGAGTACCAGCTTCGGGTCATCATCACCGATGGGATGAGCCATAAAATCGGCCAAGCGAGTGTCCCGTTCGAGATCGTTGAATAAGTGCTTTAGCGTCTAGGCCCTATTCTTTAGCCTCGATCGCTAAGCGATTTGCACTAAAAATTTTCCGCACGCGTACTTCGCCCGCGCCGGGCATCTGGCGGTGGTGGCACTTCGCCGCTGGTCGGGGGCTGGCGCTAGGTCGCTTGTGGATGCCGAGCGGAAAGCCGCTTAGACTTGCAAGCCGCCTTACACCCCCGGCGGGTCCAGGATAAACTTCCGGCAAGCGAGTTCTTGGGGTGGATCGACGGGCGAGGCAACCACGATCGTTGTGTGAGAGAACTCATTGAGAATTTGGCAAACATTGGTCGTTGCCCGATTGTCTAAATCGGCCAGTGGCTCGTCTAGCAGAAGCAGTTGGGTCTGGCAGGCCAGTGCCCGGGCCAAAGCAACCCGCCGAATCTCTCCACCGGAGAGGGTTGCGACTGATCTGTGAGCAAGCGATCCTACGCCAAGACGGTCCAGCAGCTTGTTAGCCGAAGCCTCCCCCCCTGCCCTGGCCCGTAGCCCGTAGCGGACATTGCCAAGGACCGAACCGCGCAACAACAACGGTTGCTGGTGCAGGTAGGTTCGCTCCCGACGATTGACCCGTACCTGGCACTGGCCCGTGAAGTCGGTAGCGAGCCCCGCCAGGATCCGCAGCAGGGTGGTCTTGCCCGAGCCGTTTGGGCCGACTACGACAACGTGCTCGCCCGGGTTAGCCTGGAAACGGTCGACCTGGCAAATGGTTGTCTGTTGGCGAATGACCTGGAGTTGGTTGATGTCGATCATGGGGCACTACCGTTTTTGCTCGCGGCCGAGCAGTCCAATCAGGCAGCTTGCGATCAGGGCGATGGCGAGCAAAATGGTGCCCATCGCCATCCCGCGGGCAAACTCACCCTTGCCCGTTTCCAGGGCTGTGGCCGTGGCGAGTGTGCGGGTGCGCGCTTTAATATTGCCGCCCACGATCATGGCAATCCCCAGTTCGGTAACACAGCGGGCAAATGCCGTAAGCACTGCCAGCATTACACCCAAGCGCGCCTCAGAGAGGTATGTCAGGCCGCGACGGAGGGGCGTAGCTCCCAGGGTCAGGGCCGTTTCGCCGACCCGCGGGTCGAGCGATTTGATGGCGCCATGGCTGATGCCAACGACGATCGGCACTGCCAACAGTAACTCGCCGAAGATGATGCCGCCTGGCGAATAGAGCAACTCTAGCGGTCCGAGTACGCCTCTGCGCGATAACAAAGCATAACAAAGCATGCCGACAAAAACGGTCGGCAGTGCCATTCCGGCTCGAAATACGAGCACGATCAAGTAGTTTCCCCGAAAGGTGGCTCTGGCAAGCCAAACGCCCAGGGGCAGGCCGACCAGGGTCGCCAGCGTCACGGCCAGGGCCGACACCCAAATCGTTAAGCCAGCCGCATCCAGAATGAGCTGATCCCCGCTCCGCACAAGTCGAACGGCTTCCTGCAAACCTTCCCAGATTAGATCCATAAGGGCACCGTCAATCAGCTGCAGGCAGGTGGAGCGGCACAAATAGTGCTTCGCCCGCTAAACGGAAATCGGCGATGATTTTCTGGGCGTCGCGTGAGGTGAGATAGTCAACTAGCGCGTTCGCCATTTCGGCGCGCACGGCGGCTCCTTTGTTGGTTTTTTTTTTGGAATTGACGACAATCACTCCATACGGATTGCGCAGCTTGGCCGTTTGTGTCGCCAGCGGAACCAGATCGACCTTGTTCCGGAAATTCAGCCACGTGGCGCGGTCGGTCAGCACATACGCTGCCAACTCATCGGCGATCGTGAGCGTGGCGCCCATGCCTTGTCCACTCTCAATATATTTGGGCCAGTCGGGCTCTGTGCCACTCACCTTCCAGAGTAAAAGTTCGCGTTTGTAAGTGCCGCTGTCATCGCCGCGAGAGACAAACGAAAAACGGCCGGCGGCGATCCTTTGCATGGCTGCCGGGGCGTCCATGCCGCGAATAGCTGCCGGATCGGTTGCGGGGCCCAGTAGTTCAAACCTGTTTTCCATGACATCTTCTCGGCGCGTGCCGTGGCCAGCTTCCATGAACGCATCTTCGGCCTCGCGGGCGTGTACCAACAAGACGTCAACATCGCCTGCCTCGCCTAGTTTTAGCGCTTTGCCCGTGCCGACAGCAATAACATCAACGCGAACGTGCTGTCGTGCTTCGAACGGGGGCAACAACTGGTCCAATATGCCGGAATCCCGGGCACTGGTGGTCGTGCCGACCTTGAGCGATGGGCGACTGGCCAAATCGTCGCCACCGCAGCCGCACCAGGTCGCCGAAAGCAGCAGCGAAAGGGTCGGAAGCCATGTCGATCGGCAACCCGAGCGAGTAGAATAGGGGAACATGGAATCTTACGGATGTTGGCTGCTCAAGGATGGCGAACTTAAAGTTTATCGATATTTGCGCTGCGAATAGGCCACTGCCCCCCCGTTTTTGGCGGAAGGCACCGTTTTAGCCAGCGGTGGCACGGCGCTATTGGCGGCGCAATGATCCCTACCTAGGATGCCTTACCTACACCCAATCCACAAGAACCCATTTCAAAACCATCAGCCGGCAGCAAGATCTCTAAGAATTGAGACTCCAAACCGTTTGAAAATTGGTTGAAGTGTCACACTATTGTTAACTGGTCGGGAGTATCTTTTTCGGAAGTGTACCAAGGACCGTCTGAACCAAGCCGCCTGCCCGTTTTTTGCTCATCCAAGAGCCCTGCCCCCTTGTTGAGGGTCTTTTGCCCATGGAAGTTCATGTCGAACTGTTTGGGATTCCCCGCGCGCGGGCTGGTGTGGCGAAGACGATCGTCCATGGTGATCGCCTGGGGGATGTTCTGGCGGACCTGGCCCAGAAATTTCCTGGTTTGGCCGAAACGTGTATTGACGGTCGTCGCCTTCGCCCCGGGTACACGGTCAACTTGCGAGGCGAGCAGTTTGTTACCGATTCAGAGACGAAATTAAATTCAGGCGACACGATATTGTTACTGACCTTGGATGCGGGGGGGTAGGAAACGAAATAACCAATGTCCCCATGACCATGGGCCGCCGCGTTTGTTTCAGCATTTATGTTTGGTTACCACTTCAATTACCTCCGCATAGACGTCACCACCCAAGAGGCTCAATCGGTTGGTTTGGACGAAGGGGTGCTGCGCGATTATCTGGGTGGCAGTGGACTGGGCGTAAAGCTGTTGCTCGAGGAAGGTACCGCAGAGGCCGATCCGCTTTCGCCTGCGGCGGCCATTGCTTTTGTTTTTAGTCCACTTGTTGGCAGTCCACTGACGACCTCCGCGAAGTTTGCGGTGGTGAGTAAGAGCCCGCTGACCGAGCGGATCAACGATTCGCTTGCCAGTAGCGGTTTTGCGATCTCCGGAAAAAAAAGTGGCCATGATGCGATCGTGCTTGTGGGGCGAGCCGCGGAGCCGTCAATCGTTATTGTCGACGACGATAGGGTTCGCATTGAGCCCGCCGGACAGCTTTGGGGTCTGTCCAACGGCGAAGCGCAGCTCCGCCTGCGCCAGCGGTTGGGCGCCGACTTTCAAGTGGCCACTATTGGCCCCGCCGGCGAGCGGCAAGTGCGCTTCGCGACCATCTCGCACGACGGCCGGCACGCGGGTCGCGGTGGCAGCGGTACCGTATTGGGCTCCAAAAACATCAAGGCCGTGGCCGTTCGCGGCAGCCAGCCAGTGGAGTGGGCCGATCCCAAGGCACTGACCCGCCTAGCCAAGGAACTGTCCGAAAAGTCCTTCGGCCCGGCAACGGCCAAGTATCGCGAACTTGGCACAGCGTCGAACTTGCTGGCCTTCAACCGGCTCAACGTGCTGCCCACGCGGAATTTTCAGCAGGGAAGCTTTGAGGGTGCCGCCACGATCGCACCCGAGACGCTCAGCATCAGCCGCGAGCGGACCCGGTCCTCCTGTGCCGCTTGCACGATCGGCTGCGAACATATCTACGCCCTAGGAGACAAACGCGATGGCCATGAGGCCAAGGTCCGAGTCGAATACGAAAACCTCTTCGCCCTGGGCCCATTGTGCGGAGTTGCCGATGCGGATGTCGTGCTTGCCGCCTCGCAAGTGTGCGACGAGCAAGGCCTCGATACGATCAGCGCGGGCGGCACGATCGCGTTTGCCATGGAGTGCGCGGAACGAGGGTATCTGGATGCCGACTGGCTTCGATTCGGTGACGGCTCGGCGCTGCTTCGCGCGCTGGACGAAATGGCGACGGGCACAGGCCTGGGAGTCCGACTGGCCCAGGGCAGCCGTCGGCTGGCGCTGGAGATAGGGCAGGACACCATTGCTTTTGCCCCGCAAGTCAAGGGTTTGGAAATACCCGGCTATGATCCTCGTGGATTGCAAACGATGGCCCTGGGGTTTGCGGTGGGCGCTCGCGGAGCCGACCACAATCGTTCGGGAGCCTACGAGGTCGATTTCTCCGAGGCCGTGGATCGCCGCAATGTGGGCCCCGAAGCGGCCGTCTTGGCCGTCGAAACCGAAGACAAAGGGGCAATCATGGATTCGCTCATCCTCTGCAAATTTTTGCGAGGTGTGTTTGTCGATTATTTCGCCGAAGCGGCCGAAATGCTGCGGCTCGTCACCGGTTGGGAGGTTGCGGCCGATGAACTTCGCGAGACCGCGCGGCGCATCGTGACGAAAAAAAAAGAATTCAACATACGCGCGGGCTGGACCCCGGACGAAGATACGCTGCCGCAGCGAATGCTCCGTTCACCTTTGCCCGACGACACCCGCGCACAGCTTTCGCCTGAGCGGCTGCAGGCCCTAGTCGAAGCATACAATTTAGCGAGGGGCTGGTCGCCAGATGGATACCCAGTTGGGGGAAACGAGCAATGAATGAAGTTTCCAGTGCACCTCTACAGCCGTCGGCGGTAGCCGCGGGTGAACGACCGGACCGCCCTCGCACAGAAACCCGAGGCTAGTACCTACGGATGAGTCTGCGTCGGGCTCGCCTGACCCAGACTTGCTTTCCCTACTGCCTCCGGCCAGAATACTATCATGCCCGAAACATTCATTCTCATTCCTGGCCGCACGAGCAATCAAGGTTGCGGTATTAGTGAAGGAAAGTTTCAAGAGAAGTATCAGCAAGAAATCAACTCGTTGCAGGTTGCCTCCGGCGACATGGAGCGGCTGGGGCTTGAGGTTGGCGATTTTGTGCGGCTAACAAGCGAGCATGGTCAGCAGGTCGAAGTGGCCGTAATCAAGGCCCGGGAAGGCGAGCTGCCTGAGGGCTTGCTCTTTATCGCTTATGGTGACATTTCCAGCCGGCTGATGGGGGGCGATACGCACGGGTCGGGGATGCCGACCAGCAAGGGGATGGATGTGGAGCTAGAAGTTCTCAAGAACTTGTCCCCAGACCTTGGCGGGCACCACGCGTAAACGCGGATGCGGGTGTCTCATTGGGGCAGGCTCCGGTTGGGCGGGCGGTCAAGGAAAGCAATGGCCCGATGGCGAAATCCAAGGACCAGGGACGAACGGCCGGTTAACCGTCAATTACAGTCGTTTTCAGTCCATTAGGCGGCCGTGAGGGCCTGGGGCATTAAAATTGAATCCGGGGGACCCTGCTGGCCGATACGATGGTCGCTAGACTCCGGCTGTTGAAAAGCCCCCCTCTTGCCGACATAATAAGAGTCTGGCGTGTGAACGCCAGCGGACTGGGGCGGCAGCTCCCGTCGCCCCTCTGCCTGCGGTACGACTGTGGATGGGCGAGACGGCTTAGAAAATCGTGCCATGGAGGCCCCTTCCATGGCGACTGTTGAAAGCAAAGCACCTGCCTCGTCGGGTGATCTTAAGATTGTTAAAGACGCCACTTGTACGTTTTGCGGCTGCGTCTGCGACGACATCGATCTCACTGTAGAGAACAACCACATTACCAAGGCCCAGCGCGCCTGCGTGCTCGGTAAGGCGTGGTTTCTGAATCACGAAATCGAAGACAAGCCTTCTTGTCTCGTCGACGGGCAGCCGGCCACGCTCGAGGAGGGCTACGACCGGGCGGCCAAAATTCTTGTGGCGGGCAAGTACCCGATTATCTACGGACTCAGCGATTCGCCCAGCGAAGCCCAGCGCGTCGCGGTGAGCATTGCCGACTGGCTGGATGGCACCATCGACACCACCACGAGTGTTTGTCACGGCCCGTCGGGCATGGCGTTCCAAGGTGTCGGCGAAGTGACCTGCACTCTGGGTGAAGTGGCCAACCGGGGCGACTTCATCATGTTTTGGGGTTCGAACCCGGCCGAGAGCCACCCGCGGCATTTTACCAAGTACAGTCTGATGCCTAAGGGAATGTTTTTGCCTAATGGTCGCAAGGATCGTACCTGTGTGATTGTGGACGTCCGTAAAACCAAGAGCGCCAAGGCGGCCGATATATTTTTGCAGATCAAACCGCGCAAGGATTTCGAAGCCCTGTGGACCCTTCGCGCTCTGGCTCAAGACATCGAACTCGATGCCAACCGAGTGCAAAAAGAAACGGGCATCGAACTGGCTGTTTGGCAAGATCTCATGGAGCGCATGAAGGCGGCCAAGTTTGGCGCGATTTTCTTTGGGATGGGCCTGACGATGACCCGTGGCAAACACGCCAATAGCGAAGCACTCTTGGCCCTGACTCGCGACATGAATAGCCACACACGTTTCGTCGCCAAGCCCAATCGGGGCCATGGCAATGTGACGGGTGCTGACAACGTGGTGGCATGGCGCACGGGTTTTCCCTTTGGCGTCAATCACAATCGCGGTTACCCGCGATTCAACCCGGGCGAGTACACCACGTCCGACACGCTGGCCAATGGTGAGGCCGATTGCGGCATGATGATTGCATGTGACCCCATGGCCAATTTTTCGCAGCCGGCTCGCGAGCATCTGGGCTCTATTCCCTACATTGCACTCGACGCCAAAGAAACCCCAACCACCCGCGCCGCGGCGGTCGCCTTCACAGTGGCCACCTACGGTATCAACACGGGTGGCACCGTCTACCGCATGGACGACGTCCCCATTCCGCTGCGCCCGGCTTTCGAGTCGCCTCATCCGAGCGATTTAGTCGTGCTCGAGAATATTGAAAAGCGCGTCAAGATGCTGCGTGGCGTGCAGGGGTAAGCAGGCGTTTCGATGACCCGAGAAGAATGAATGTGCCATGTCTGACCTCATTAAGATCTACGGCGGCTCGGTCTACGATCCGGCCAATGGCATCCATGGCGAAGTTCGCGACCTGTGGATTGAGGGGGGCAAGATCGTCGCACAGGCGAGCGACCCGTCGGCGCCAGTGAACCGAACGATTGACGCCAGCGGGATGGTGGTGATGCCGGGTGGCATCGATATGCACTGCCACATCGCTGGCCCCAAGGTGAATGTGGCGAGGAAGATGCGTCCTGAAGAAAAACGCCGGGCTGAGCGCGTCAAGCGCACGGCGATTACGCACAGCGGCACGATGGGCAGCGTTCCGAGCACGTTTGCCACGGGCTACAAGTACGCAGGCCTAGGCTATACTACGGCCTTTGACGCCGCCATTCCGCCCTTGGCCGCCCGGCACGCCCACGAGGAATTTGAGGATACGCCCTGTCTGGACAAGGGCTTTTACGTCCTGATGGGCAACAATCACTACTTGATGAAGGCCATCAAGGACAACGAGCCGCAAAAGCTGAAGGCGTTTGTGGCGTGGCTCCTCGGTTCGGCGAAGGGTTTTGCACCCAAACTGGTCAACCCAGGCGGCGTAGAAGTCTGGAAGCAAAAGCAAGCAGGCAACGTGCATGGTATCGATTCGATGGTCGACCATTTTGACGTTACGCCGCGGCAGATCATCAGTCAGGTTTCGCAGGCGGCCGAGGCGCTTCGCCTGCCTCACCCCGTGCATATCCATTGCAACAATCTGGGCATGCCGGGCAATTGGGAAACGACGCTCGAATCGATGAAAGCTCTCGAAGGCCGCCGCGGACACATTACCCACATCCAGTTCCATAGTTACGGAGGCGGTGACGGAGACGAAAATACGTTTAACAGCAAAGTTGTTCCGTTGGCTGCGTACGTCAATTCGCACCCCAACGTCACGGTTGATGTTGGCCAGGTGCTGTTTGGCGAAACGACAAGTATGACGGGCGACGGACCATTGGGATATTTTTTGTCGAACGTCTACGGGAAGAAGTGGTTTAGCGGCGATACCGAGATGGAATCCGGCTGCGGCATCACTCCCATCAAGTACAAGAACAAGTCGCTCGTGCACGCGCTGCAGTGGGCGATTGGTCTGGAGTGGTATCTGCTGGTTGAAGACCCCTGGCGGGTGGTCATGAGTACCGACCATCCCAATGGGGCTTCGTTTCTCGCCTATCCGCAAATTATTCGTTACTTGATGGATCGTACGTATCGGCAGGACGTGCTGAAGACATGCCATCCACTGGTGGGCAAGCGTTCTACGCTGGCGGACATTGACCGCGAGTACACGCTAAGCGAAATTGCGATTATTACCCGCGCCGGTCCGGCAAAAATCCTTGGACTTAAGAACAAGGGCCATCTTGGGCCGGGGGCGGACGCTGACATCACGGTTTACACGCCGCACGAAAACAAAGAAATCATGTTTGAAATGCCGCGACTGGTTATCAAGGCCGGTCGGGTGATTGTCGAGGAAGGTGAGATGCGGGAGTCGCCCGTTGGCAAAACACTTTACGTTGCGCCGGAGTACGACTTGGAATTAGAGCCGGATATTCAAGACTGGTTCGAAAAGTACTATTCGATTCGCTGGCGCAATTACCCGGTGGATCTCAGTTACATGCACGATCCAGAAGTTGTGGGAATGCGAAGTTAGTTGTGGCCGTCCGTAGGTTTCAGGCCCAAGGCTTGCAGGGTTTTTAAGTAGTCTTCCGGCCTATTGATGTTTTCGAGCGTCGCAAGATTGGGGTCGACTGTGCGCAGGTCATCGATTGGTATTTCGCGAGTGTCGAGCTGCTGAAACAAAAAAACAGGCCGCAGCCGATTCGCTGCCAGGAGTTGCCTCACATGAGCGAGTACCGACATGCGATAAACGGCCGCCAAAGGATGGCGAAACTTGCCATCGGCAGGAACGGCAATATCGTGGTCGCCGAGCAGTTCGAATACCCGCTCAATAAAAGCCGGTACGAGCTGCGGCACGTCGCAGCCAGTGGCGTAAACCGCATCGACGCGTTCAGCCAGTCGCTCCAGTCCCGCGGCCAGACCCTCCAGCGGACCGCGGTTTTCATGGCCATCCTGCGCAAGCAGGATTCGGCTGGAAAGGGTTGGCAAACGTTGTTCCGCGGCGGCAACCACGACGATATTCTCGGCGGGAACGACCTCACTTACCAAACGCACTACGCGCTGGAGCATTGTTTCCGCACCAACGGGCAGGAGCGCCTTGGACGTTCCCATCCGCGACGACTTCCCGCCACAAAGAATTATTGCGCCTTGCCTCATTGGTCCTGTCCAGCCACGAATCAGATGGTACCCTGTGCTTCAAGCTATCCGATTATACGAAGAATCGCCTTATGCCGCTGACACTTACCTACCAAGCTGAAACTTCCGTCCCGGTTGAAATCGAGGGGCTTACGCCCACCTGGGCCCGCGGAAAAACGCTGGCCCAGATTGGGCAGTTTGAAATATTTCACGGTAACGAGCGTTTGCCATTGGCCGAGATGTTTAGTCTCGGAGGTAGTGCTGACGACCTGCGTTTTGATTTTCACGGCGATTTGACCGGCGTGCACTGGATAGGCGCGGAGATGGCCGACGGCGAGGTCCATATCCATGGCCCTGGCGGGCGGCACATCGGTAGCCAAATGTCGGGTGGCACGATTCATGTTCATGGCGACGCCCGTGGATGGGTCGGCGCCGAAATGCAGGGCGGATTCATTCATGTGCATGGTAGCGCGGGCCATCTGGTGGGCGCCGCTTATCGGGGTTCGGAAAAAGGTATGACTGGCGGTACGATCCTCGTTGATGGCCACGTTGGCAATGAGGTAGGCCTAACGATGCGCCGCGGCATGATTGCGGTCGGCGGCCGTGCGGGCGACATGCTGGGCTTCAACATGATTGCAGGTACGGTGCTAGTCTTTGGCGAGTGCGGCATACGTCCGGGGGCCGGCATGCGGCGTGGCACATTGGGACTCTTCGGCCCCAACCCGCCCGCGATTCTCCCTAGTTTTCGCTTTGCTTGCACAGCACGCCCGCAGGTGCTTCCCGTCATGTTCAACGAGCTGCGCAGGCAAGGCTTTACTATTGACGACGAGCTGCTCACTGCCGAGTGTGATGTATTCAATGGCGACCTGGTCGCACTGGGGCGCGGCGAAATACTAGTGCGTAGCGCGGCGGCGATGTAGGTAGATGACTGTTTATTGACAGCCTAGCACACGCATTTCTATCCACCCCAACGTGCCTTCCAAGCCTTCGTAGTATCGGTTGGGCCAATCGAACGTACCAGTCGCGTGCAATTCGCACACTTTGGCCTAGAATCTGACGGCAATTGGGTTGCTGCGGTTTGTCGAGCGGGAGACTCTGGTCTGTGGAGTTTAGCGCCTTCGGCGCATGAGGGGGCAACATCGTTTACAACACTGCGGCAGGGTGCACGGCCGGCGTTTCGGTTCTGGAAGTAGCAAAACTGCTCTCGCGTTGCGTAACATTTCAACACGACCTCCAACTCGTGTTTCTCATGTCACGGGCATCTCTGGAATTTTCGCGTCGGAAAGTCTAGGTAACGGACCACGCTAACCAAGTGCAACTTTCCTCACGCGCCCTACCCAAAAAGAACCTGGGCTTGGGCGTATTTTTCTTGTTTGTTAGCTGGCAGAGATGCCTGCGAACACGCCCTGTTCAGGGAAGATGAAAGATTAAGGTCAGCGCTTGCCCAATGACCATTCACCAGTTGTGTGCGTCGTGAAAGCGATCGGAATAAAACGGCGTCTAGCCCAAGCAGGGGGCGAACTGGTATCCTGACACTTTCGCGCCCATCTACGCCCATCTAATTGTCCGCTCGAAATGACTTGCCCCTCCCCTGCCTCGTCTGTGGCTGAATTGCCTGCCGTTGACGGTGCGTATCGTACATCACCGCGGCGCATTTCGTGGTTTGCGCGGGTTTTTCCCACGTTCACGTTTTTTTGGCGGCTCACGTTGATCGTTTTCCGCTCCGCTGCCAAGGCCAAGTGGTCAACCTACGATGGGCGAGCTTGGGCGGAGAGTAGTGTGGAGGTATTGCGAGCTCTTGAAAGCGTTGGCGTCGAGTTCGAAGTTACCGGCATCGAGCACCTGGAATCCGTCGATGGGCCTTGCCTCGTCGCGGGCAATCACATGAGTACGCTGGAAACGATGATCCTGCCGGCGATCATCCAGCCAATTCGCAATGTGACGTTTGTCGTCAAGCAGGCGTTGGTGAATTATCCGGTCTTCAAGCACGTGATGCGGTCGCGCGATCCGATTGCGGTTAGCCAAACGGACCCGCGAGGTGATCTGAAACTCATGCTTACCGGCGGCCTGGAGCGACTGGCCAAGGGTGTGTCGCTGATTGTCTTTCCGCAGGGAGTGCGGAGCGGCCATTTTGAGCCTAGCCAGTTCAATTCAATTGCAGCCAAACTGGCAAGTCGAGCGGATGTGCCGATTGTTCCCTTGGCACTTCGCACGGATGCCTGGGGCCTCGGGGCAATTATTCCGGACTTCGGAAAGATCGATCCCCGGAAAAAAGTCCACTTTGCCTTTGGCCCACCGCTGACGGTCGCGGGCCGCGGCGCGGAAGAAAATGAAGCCCTTATCCAGTTTATCTACGAGAAGCTGCAACTGTGGAATTTGATGGCGGCTGAGGGAGCAAACACGGAAGAGGAATGCGCAGAATCGACTTGATGACAAAGAAATATGGTCCTTTGACTCTGCCGACTCGTGTTTAAAAAGAATTGTCGGTGCGGTTGGGACATGCGCACTCCTAGTCGTACAAAAACACCTCGACGTCTGCTGCCGCGGCGTAGCCTTCTGTTTCAGTTGGGATTACCAGAAAGCCATCGGCGCGCGTTGTCGAGCTTAGCACGGATGCCCCGCTGCTAGTCACGGGCGTGACGTTCCCTTCGCTGATCGCAACGCGCACGTAGTCGAGCCGTCCCACCGGTGAAACCAGGTCGCGCGTCAATCGACCGACGTACTTGCGATAGGGCCAGTCGGCGCCGCGACCACCCAATTGGCGAATCGCGTGGCCGGCCAGCAGGTCGTAGCCCCACAGGCAAGCTACCGGATTGCCTGGCAGCAAGATCACTAGCCGATCGTTCAAAACTCCCATTCCGATCGGACCGGCTGGGCGCATGGCCACGCCGTGTACGGCCAGTTGGCCATGTTTGGCCAGGAGCGTCGGCACATGATCCTCCTGGCCGACACTCGAGCCGCCTGAAGTGAGAATTACGTCGGCATCTTCGCTGATGGCTGCCAAAATTGCCTCAGGATTATCTGCTACGATTCCTGGATGATTGGGTACGCCCCCATCGCGAGCAACCAGCGCAAGGAGCATCGGCCCATTCGCGTCGACGATGCGATTGCCCTGGGGCTGGGCTCCTGCGGGGAGTAGCTCATCGCCGGTGACAACGATCCTCACCCGAGGGCGCCGAACGACGCTCACATGACTCCGGCCAATCGAAAACAAGAGGCCAATATCTTGGGGTCGCAATACTCGGCCTGGCGATAACAGGTGATCACCACAACCGACATCTTCCCCCACAGAGCCCAGGTTTTTTCCAGCAGGCAAACTTGCGATTGCCGAGACCCGTTGGTCGATTGTGCGGGTTAGTTCCACAGGCAATACCGAATCGACGCCTGCGGGCAGCGGCGCGCCGGTCATGATGCGGACCGCTTGCCCCGGTCCGACCGTGCCGTCAAACGATTTTCCGGGGAAGCAGTTGGCCAACACTTCAATTTCGATTGGCGTTTGACTGGAGGCTGCGGCGATGTCCTCTGCGCGGAGGGCATAGCCGTCCATCATGGCGCGCTGAAAGTCTGGTACGTTGACTTTGCTGGTTACTTTTTCAGCCAACACGCGGCCCGCCGCGCCGTCTAGCGCGACGACTTCGAGCGGGAGGCGCCCCTGCCGATCCAACTCGGCGTTAAGCCAGGCAAACGCAGCGTCAGTAGAGATCCGCTCGGCAAAGCCTCGCATGCGAACATCAGCATTGGGGTGTTGGCGGGAGTCGTTTGGCATAGGGTGCCGCTTGGTTGGCAATTAATGGGCGAATTACGAACTGACAAGATCTTGTGTTTCCCCTCGCTAGGTGAATTCTGACATCGTAAGCGATGGGGACGAATCTCTCTAGCGGGAACCCGACTCGAATGCATGGGCACATCACCGCGGGTGTGGTGAAATCAATTTTCCCGCCTCAGCAGTTTATTGCAATGACTTTGTGGCCTCACCGAGCGTCGTTGAAGATGTCGCCTGCACCGTTTGTTGTTGCGTGTTGACTGGCTGACAGGATTTCCGTTCAGTGTGAACCTGACGCGAGGGTATCCCTGCTATGATTCGGGTGAGTGCACTGCTGATACACTCCTGTAGCATGGGGAAGTCGACTTGCTGGTCCCGGTTGACAGCGGAGGCCTTGGTGAGATTCCGTGGGTTGTGAAAAAATGTCTGGCAGAGATGATCACGATTGTTTTGGACAGGACTGGGGCAGAGATCGGTATCGTCCTCAACGTTCGAATCATAAAAGCCGTCTATGGCGTGGATCGTACGGGGACGGCCTATTGGATGGACGAGGTGCCGATCCTCCAGCCCGCGGTCATGCCAAGTGCTTTGTCCGGTGACGAGGAAATGCTCAGGGAGATCGGGACGCAGCTTGAGCGTGGCAACTGAGAGAATCGCCGAATTGCTGCGGTAACTTGCCAAATATGTTAGAGTGCATTCTTCGAAGCCAGTCAGCAGAAAAGCATGGAAAAACGGTCGCGCGCTCAAAACGGGAAGCAGCTTGAACGATGGGTGTGCATGGCAATGCGCGTGAATATCGCAAAAATTGATCGCGTGTTGTACCTGGTGGAGCGAGGGATCGGGCTTGTGTTCATGGCTGCTTTCGCTTCGTCCCAGATTTCACGATCCGCTACTAATGACAGGCGCCCGACGATTTCCAGGATCGACTGTTTCTGCGCTGTGCAGTCGGCATGGCTACTCGTCGTCTTGGCTGCGGGAACTGCATGGGCCGACGATGCGCCAGCTGCGCTGACGGATACTTTAGCCGCACCGTCTGCCGCTGCGGCGGGCATTGTCGCTGACCGGCCGGCCAGTGGGCGGAGCGTGGCCATCGATGGCCACTACATGACCCACTACACTGAGCAAATCCCTGGCACCTCAATCAGCTTTGAGATGATTCCCATCCGCGGTGGCGATTTTTTGTTAGGGAGTCCCGCCGACGAAAAGGGGCGCCGTGCCGACGAAGGCCCCCAGGTAAGAGTGCGAGTGGGCGCCAGCTGGATCGGAAAATGCGAAGTCACCTGGCACGAGTACCAGGCCTTTATGGAAAGTTACTACGCGTTTAAAAGCCTTGACTCGTTTCGCGCCGAACTGGCGCGAACTGGCCGGTTGAGCGGCAAGGCGGAGCCGCTCAAATCGCTCCAGTTGTTTTTGCGCGAGGAATCGCTGGAAGTCGATGGCGTCACCTGTCCCACTCCTCTCTACGACCCCGATACGACCTACTCTGCCGGTGACGAGCCCAATCAACCGGCAGTAACAATGACGCAATTTGCTGCCAAGCAGTACACCAAGTGGCTGAGCGGTATTACGGGCCGGCAGTACCGTTTGCCAACCGAGGCAGAGTGGGAGTACGCCGCCCGAGCAGGGACCGCCACCGCCTATTCGTTTGGCCATGGCCATGCCTTGGACGACTATGCTTGGCATGCGGGCAACGCTGGGGGGCAAACGCATGCGGTAGCCTCCAAGAGAGCCAATCCCTGGGGGATTCACGATATGCACGGGAATGCAGCGGAATGGGTCCTGGATGAGTACGACCAGCGGCACTACGCGCAGATCGCGGGGGCGGAAGATGGCTCCGACATTCGGGCCCAAGGCAGAATTGTGCTGGCGAGCGATGCAGTTCGTTTGCCCACCCGACTGTACCCGCGCGTGATTCGGGGAGGCTGCTGGTTCGACGAACCGGCCCGTTGCCGAAGCGCGGCCCGTCATCAGTCGGAAGATCCCGAGTGGAATATGTCGGACCCCAATTTGCCAAAGAGCCCCTGGTGGTTTACCGAAGAAGAAGCCACGGGGGTAGGTTTTCGTATCGTGCGCCCCTGGGAGCGTATTCGCCCTGCCCAGCAGGAAAGCGTGTGGGCAGCCGATGTTGAGCGGATTCGGCAGGATGTCGCGGATCGCCTGTCCGAAGGGCGTGGCACACGCTGTGCAGCCGATGTCCGTCTTCCCGCAGCGATCGGGGAATTGGAAGCGGCCGGTTTGATTGATTGAGCCTTATTGATTGTCCTCATTTATATTATCCTTGTGCAACATCCTCGGTAATCTAGTGTGGTTGTCCGGGCGCCAGTTCCCTCAGGTCTAAGGAGACTTGATAAATATGGTTGAACGCATTGAATTAGGAGCGGCAGACGATACCCCGGCAGCGCAGCAGGCCTTAGGCGGGCAATCTGTCTCTCCGGTGCGCGCGGCTTCGAGGCGAGATTTCGTCAAGGCCTCCTCTGCAATCGTGGCAGGTGGGGCCGCCATGGTTTCCGGATTGAGCATTGCCCGCTCCGCGCACATCGTTGGTGACGACCGCCTTAAGATTGCACTGGTAGGCTGTGGCGGTCGTGGGCGCGGCGCCGTGGTAGAGGCCTTGCGTACTGAAGGTAAAGTGACCTTGTGGGCGCTTGCCGATGCGTTTGAAAGTTCCGTGCGAAATATTTTGCCTAGGATTGAGCGGGATCTAGCAGACGGCTATGACGAAAAAAAAATGGGGCCGCGCGGCGAGCGCATCGACGTTCCCGCCGAACGCCAATTTTCTGGACTCGACGCCTACCAGAAGGCGATTGACAGCGGAGTGGACGTTGTCCTTCTCACCACGCCTCCCGGATTCAGGCCGATCCATTTTGCCGCGGCCGTTGCAGCGGGCAAGCACGTTTTCATGGAAAAGCCGGTGGCGGTGGATGCGCCAGGCGTCCGGAAGGTATTGGCTGCGGGGGCGGAGGCAAAGTCGAAAGGATTAGCCGTAGGCGTAGGCTTGCAGCGCCGACACGACCCTTCCTATATCGAAACGATCGACCGGCTCCAAAACGGCGCCATCGGTGATATCCTGCTGACACGCGTCTATTGGAATGGCGAGGGAGTTTGGGTGCGCAACCGGGCGAAGTTTATTGAAACGCATGGTCACGAGCCGACCGAAATGGAATACCAAGTCAACAATTGGTACTACTTCAATTGGCTCTGTGGCGACCACATTGCCGAGCAGCACATCCATAATCTTGATGTGAGCAATTGGCTCAAGAATGCGCATCCGGTTGAGGCGGGTGGGATGGGCGGACGCCAAGTGCGAACTGGCAAAGATTATGGCCAAATATTTGACCATCACTTTATTGAGTTTACGTACGCCGATGGCTGTACCATGATGAGCCAATGCCGACACATGCGAGGCACTACCTATCGGGGCGGCGAACTTGCCACCGGCAGCGCTGGCACGGCGGATATTGATGGAGCGTTGATTCATAGTCCCCAAGGCAAATGGAATTACCAGGGAGATCGAGGCCGTCCCACCCAAAGGGAACACGACGACCTGTTTGCTGCCATTCGGCGCGGTGAACCTTACAACGAGTCGGAGTATGGGGCGACCAGTACGATGACCGCGATTTTGGGTCGCATGGCGACCTACTCCGGCAAGGTGATTCGATGGGACGAAGCGTTCAACTCGAATATCGACCTGTCGCCAGGCGTGTATGATTTCGCTGCTGATCCTCCGGTGATGCCAGATGCCGACGGCAACTATCCGGTGCCGGTGCCGGGGAAATCGGTGGTGGTATAGAGCTGGCGGGGTGGAGCACGGCAGGCTGTGGGGCCCCTTGGGCCGCGTGAGCGGGGTCACCCATGAGAATCGGCCGCACGGGCGGGCCAGTTTCCGCGAGCTATTCAGGCGTCGCTCCAAGTGTTATAGTTGCGATGGGCTCTCAAAAAAACAGCGTTGCCAGCGTAGCTTCAATTGGCAGAGCACCGCATTCGTAATGCGGATGTTGTGGGTTCGAGTCCCACCGCTGGCTTTAGTGTCGCTGGCCTGTCCAGCTTGGTGTACGCGGTTTGTTGGCGTGTCCCTAGACGAGCTAGGTATGCCGCCACTTTCGCCGATTCGATCCCGTTGGTGCGTGGGATATTTATTTTCATTAAGGTCTATCAAGTTTTCGCAGGAGTTGCTTTCCTATGTCGCAAGTCGTTGATGTCGATCTTAGGCAAATTGTTCTTTCCAATAGTACGTTTGGGCCAAACGAGATTCACCAAATCGTGAGCGCCATTTCGGCGGACTACAATAATTTTCGCTCGCTTCGCGACGCCGTTTCGGAAATGCAAGATCAGGCCGAGCGGACGCCTGCTGCGTCGGCTCGGTTAGGTGTTTGCCTTTATTTGCTGGGGCACTACACGGACGCCGTGCAAATTTTGGCCAATGCCGACGGCGGAGCGCTCACGCACTTTTATTTGGGTAAAGCTAATCTGGCACTCGATAAGTACAGCGAAGCGTTAACCGCATACGAATCGGCTGAAAGAGCGGGTTACAATCGGGATGACGTTGCCCTGGCGCAAGCGGAAGCCCGCCGCTATACGGGTGATCGGCAGGGAGCCTTGAGCTTGCTGGACAGTCTTTCCGGTGCGGTGGAGCAAACGAGCGAGTATCTCTACCAGCGCTCGGCGACTATTTCTGCCATGGGGGGCAACTCGGCCGAAGTCGTAGCCCTCTTGGAACGGGCTGCTGAAGCCGACGACACGCATGCGGGTGCGCTCTTTGGATTGGCGCTAGAGAATGATCGGCACGGCAATGATGAGTATGCTCGCCAGCTTTACGAACGAGCGGCTGCCCAGTTCCCTGCCCACGTAAGTACACTGATCAATCTAGGCCTTCTTTATGAAGACATGGAGCATTTTGAACGGTCGAAGCAGTGTTACCTGCGGGTCCTGGACGTGTACCCCGATCATCCCCGGGCGAGATTGTTTTTTAAGGATGCGGACGCGTCGCGGGATATGTACTACGACGAAGACGCAAGGCGTCGCCAGGAACGCATGGCGCAGATTCTGAGTGTGCCTGTGACAGACTTCGAACTCTCGGTTCGTAGCCGCAATTGCCTGCAAAAGATGGGGGTGATGACACTCGGAGACCTTACGGAAACTTCAGAACAGGATCTGCTCTCAAGTAAAAATTTTGGCGAAACATCACTCGTCGAGATCCGCGAAATGCTGCTTTCCAAGGGCCTGGAATTGGGGCAGTTTGCCAACAAATGGCGCGAAGAAGAGCCCGTCTACGACCAGACCTCCCTCAGTGACGATGAACGGGCCCTGCTCGATCGGCCGATTGCCGACTTGGGTCTCTCAGTGCGTGCTCGCAAGTGCATGGTGCGTTTGGGGCTTTCGACCATTGGCGAACTGTTGAGGTGCACGGGCGACGATCTGTTGGAGTGCAAAAATTTTGGCGTGACAAGCCTCAACGAAGTTCGCGAAAAACTCACCGAAGCCGGTATGAAGCTGCGTGGAGACTGAATGGAGTTCGGAGTTCGGATGGTGGCATTAAATCCTCTTCACGGATTTTTTGGTCCGATCTGCTAGGCCCGACCGGCTTGGCTTGCGCCTCGGGACTCCAGAAGGCCGAAGGGAGATCGAGAGTTGACCAGCGGCAATTCGCAATCTTCCGGCAGAGCCAAAGACTTTTTTCGATTCGAACTCCTCCATACCGATGCCCACTCCGCGGCGCGGCGCGCGACATTGCATACACCGCGGGGGGCTATTGAGCTACCGGCTTTTATGCCGGTGGGAACGCAAGGCACGGTCAAGGGGCTGGACGCGACGCGGGTAGAGCAGACCGGCGCGCAGGTGCTGGTCGCCAATACGTATCATCTGGCCCTGCGACCGGGATCCGAAACGGTCGCGGCTCTGGGTGGGCTGCATGCGTTCATGGGCTGGTCGGGGCCCATCCTGACTGACAGTGGTGGTTTCCAGGTATTTAGCCTCGCCGGTCGTACGCAGATCACCGAACAGGGGGTCGTGTTTCGTTCCCATGTTGATGGGGCCGCGCTGGAACTGACGCCCGAGCGATCGATAGCCATACAGGAGGATCTGGGAAGCGACCTGGTCATGGCCTTCGACCACGTCGTGTCACTCCCAAATTCCAGAGAGGCCGTGGCGGATGCGACCTGGCGGAGTGTACGTTGGGCCCAGCGCTGCCGCGCGGCGGCACGTCGCGACGACCAAATGCTGCTGGCCATTGTCCAGGGTGGACTTGATGTGTCACTTCGCCGCCAGTGCGCCCAGGAGCTGGTAAAAATGGACTTTCTCGGTTACGCGGTGGGCGGCCTAAGTGTCGGAGAAGAGCCGGCGGAAATGGCCCGCACCCTCGACGTGACGGTCCCCGAGCTACCGGCGGACCGGCCCCGGTACTTGATGGGTGTGGGGCGTCCGCCAGACCTCTTGGAGGCCATTGCCCGTGGGGTCGATATGTTCGATTGTGTGATGCCTACCCGTAGCGGCCGCAACGCCCTGGTCTTTACTGACGAAGGACCCCTTCGCCTGAGAAATGCGAAGTATGCCCGAGACACGCGACCTCTTGATGTCGACTGTCCTTGCCTGGCTTGCCGGCATAGCCTTGGTTATCTGCGACACCTGTTTCAGGCCAAAGAGATGTTGGGTTCCATTTTGGCGTCGCTCCACAATTTAACCTACTACCAGCGTTTGATGGCCGAGGCACGTACGGCGATTCAGCAAGACAGTTTCACCGCCTTTCGCGAGGAAAAGCTTCGCCGTTGGTCCGAGTAGCCCTGGCGCGTAGCTCTGACCTCCGACCCGCCACACGGAGCCAGAGCGACTACCCGACCCCTGCTGTGCGAGGTTTACCCGCCGTGCGACTCGGATCTGCATAGCCACCTCGTTACGCATAGCCATATTGAAGCACACGACGGCTGGCTGGCAGCGGCCGATAATCCCGCAGCCGCTCAGAATTCGAAAATGGGTCACTCGGTCATGTTGGGCCTCGCCGGGCCGCCCTTGTCCCTTATGGGGCTTCGATTTATGATGTTTTCTCGCTTACTCGGGGAATTCCGCCCGCCGCCGGGCCCCCAGGTTCTGCTCCCACAGCGGAGGCAGACGAATAGAGGTGAGTGGTAGCTGGCCGGCGAGGTTTTACCCATTTTCCGAAATCCATAGGCAAGGCCTTTCAGGGGGAAGAATCGTGTTCGAGATCGATCCCAAGCTGCTACTACTTGGCCAGGACCCGGCGCCGGCATCGCCAGGATTTAGTAGCTTTTTATTTCCTTTAACGATGATCATGGTGCTGTTCTATTTCATGATCCTCAAACCACAGCGAAACAAAGACAAATCGTTTCGCGCCATGGTGGACAATCTTAAAGAAAAAGATCGCGTCGTCACTATCGGGGGAATTCTTGGTGTGGTGACCAATGTGCAGCGCGAGCGTGATGAAATAACGGTTCGTGTCGACGAATCAACCGGCGCCAAGATCCGCGTGGGCACATCGGCCATTGCGCGGGTGGTGGTCGACGACGAAAAGAACGAAAAGTAGCCTCTTTCGCGCGGCGTGATAACAGGTGGCTACAAGTTAATCGAGATTCACAAGCAGACAGGTTGTTCAAGATGATGAACTCGGTGGGACGTATTGGGTGGTCTAGTTTCAGACGCTCAATCCAGCGGATTGTGATTGCTTCGCTTATCGGCGGTTGTTGGATCGGCGGCAGTTTTATCGGTAACAGTTTTTTCAGCGCGGGGTCCGTGTATGGCCAGCCGGCTGACGAAAATGGCGAACAGGCCGTCGTGCAGACGGCCGGCGATGGTGATGGTGCAGACGCGGCGACGGAAACTGCGCCCGACGGCATTTCAGAGGCGCCTGCGTCCTTGAGCCTAGATGCCGTTGCCCCGGATACCACTGGCATTCCTCCAGTCGATGTCGCTAATGATCCCACGGCTATCGCAGAGGGCGCCGGCGCGGGAGATGCGCAGGAAGCACCTGCTTCCACCGGCTGGCAGGAATTGGCCCTGCTGGCCTTGGTGGTTGGACTATTTGTGGTGCCCATTTTTCTGGGAAAATATTTATCGAATTCGCTACGGATGCCGGATCACGGATGGAAGTTTTCCCTGGCAGCCGGCACATTGGCGGCGGCAGCGGTCATTCTTTACTACGGGGAACTCAAATTTGGTCCCGATCTCAGCGGCGGAAGTACGCTGATTTTTGAGCTGGATCAGTCGGTCGTCAACACCCAAGACATGTCGGATGCAGAGACCATCGATTTGATCGATCGGACTATCGCAGCTCTTGCCAACCGAGTTGATCCGAGTGGTACCAAGGAAGTGACGATCCGGAAATATGGTGCGCGCCAGATCGAGATTATTATTCCGCGTGTCGACAAGCAGGAACTGGCTTACATTGAACGCAGTATCTACTCGGCTGGCAACTTGGAGTTTCGTATTACGGCGTCGCCGATGTTTTCTGCTCACCGCGAGATTATTGACCTCGCTCTGGAACTGCCTCCTGGGAAAAACACGGTATTAATCAACGAGGAGAAGGTTGCCCAGTGGGTTCCGTATCGGATCGAAGAATTCGGTCCTTTCGAAGAGGAACTGGATTATATGGTCAAGCGATTGGCAGGCCAGTTGCCCCAAGCGCTGATCTTGTACAACGACGGCCAAGATGTTGTCGGTGATTATTTGGACAGCGCTAAAGCAAGTGTCGATCAAACTGGGAGACCGAGTGTGTCTTTCACGTTTGATGCGCGCGGTGCTTTCTTGTTTGGGCAGTTGACCGGCGCTCACGCTCCCAATCCCAGCGGTCAGAGGTATCACCTGGGCATCATTCTGGATAACAAGTTGTTGTCGGCCCCTGCGATCAACGAAAAGATTACCGCACAGGGAGAAATCAGCGGTAGTATGGGCCAGGAAGTCGTCAATTTCATTGTGGATATCCTTCAGGCTGGGTCGCTCCCTGCGCAACTCAGCAAGGAGCCTATCAGTCGTGAAACCATTAGCCCCACGCTCGGTGCCGCGACTGTCGAAAAGGGAAAGCAGGCCATTCTTTACTCCCTGGCTGCTGTGATGGTGTTTATGCTTATCTATTACCGCTTTGCAGGACTGGTTGCTTGCTTGGCCCTTGGGGCAAATCTCCTGTTGATCTTGGGTTTGATGGTGCTTGTCAAGGCGGCCTTTACGTTGCCGGGTCTGGCCGGATTGGTGTTGACGATTGGTATGTCGGTCGATGCTAACGTACTTATTTTCGAGCGCATCCGTGAAGAACGGAAGCGAGGTGCTGCTCTGAGGATGGCCATACGAAATGGTTTTTCCCGTGCGACGCAAACCATTGTCGATGCTAACGTAACGACGCTGATTACGGCGATCGTCATTTATAAGATTGCGCCCGACAACGTCAAAGGATTTGGTGTGACGTTGATCATCGGCATCGTCATGAGTATGTACTCGGCCATTTTTCTTTCGCGAATCGTTTTTGACGTGGCCGAGAAAGTGCGCAGTCGGCAGGAATTAGACATGGCGCAACTGGTTGGGAAGACCAGCATTCATTTCTTGGGCAAGCGAGCCGTGGCCTTTGTTGTCTCATTTGTGGTGATTGCCATTGGATTAGTGGCCGTATTCAATCGCGGCTCCGACCTACTGAATATCGACTTCACGGGTGGCAGCTCGGTGACCATGGTTCTTAAAGATGAACACAGCATGGAGTTCTCGGGAGTAAAAGGAATTCTTGAGCAGCAGCCAGAACTTCAGGAGAAAAATCTTTCTCTGGTTGAGGTTGGAGAAACCGGGACTCGTTATCGGGTTAGCTGTGTGGAGCAGGATGTTTCCAAGCTGCAACAGGTTATCCAGAACGCATTTGGCACAAGTTTGCAAACCTATCAGATCCAGATAAACGACATTACGGCTCTGTCTACACAGGAGGGCATGTTTGCCGGCGGGACCAAGGCGCGGGTTCGCTTTCAGCAGGGAAACGATGGTGCAGACGTCATCATTAGTCATGAAACGGTTCAACAGCAGGTACAGGAAGCCTTGCAGGCTACCGGTCATATTGATTTGGCACTGGAGGTTTCCCATCCGGAATACGTGATCAATAGTGCCCGCAGATTTTCTGTGTGGGACGTGGCGGTAGCGCTGCCCGACAATGAAGCACGAGGCGTATTCGCCGAACTGACATCGGCGGCTGCCAGTCAGCCAGTGTTTCCATTGGCCAACAAAATTGGCGGGCGTGTGGCCAGCGATATGAAGACCAAGGCGATTGCCGCGATTATTATCAGTTTGTTGGGCATCGTCGCCTACATTTGGATCCGGTTTCGACGCGTTGAGTATGGCCTGGCCGCCGTGGTGGCATTGGTCCACGACGTACTCGTGACGCTCGGTATGATTGCCCTAAGTGCTCTTGTGGTGAATAACGTTCCGGGTTTGGCAAATGCGCTGATGATCGAGAAATTCCAGATTAGCCTGCCTATTGTGGCCGCGTTTTTGACGATTATCGGTTACTCCCTCAACGATACGATCGTCGTGTTTGATCGTATTCGTGAGGTGAAAGGCAAGAGCCCCAAACTCACGGAAGAAACGATAGACACCAGTATCAATCAAACGCTGTCACGCACTCTGCTGACTTCGATGACGACCCTGCTGTCTGTGATTTTGCTCTACGTTTTAGGCGGGGACGGCATCCACGGATTTGCCTATGCGTTGGTGATCGGTGTTATTGTGGGTACCTACAGTTCTATCTTTATTGCTTCACCTGCACTTTTGTGGATGAGTCAGCGGGCCGAAGCGTCGGCAACCAAGCCCAGGCGCAGCGCTGCTTAATCGCTACGTTTGTTATGGTTTGCCACACCGGTTTGATTCCCGGCGGAAGACCCGGCAAAAGGCCCCTTTTTCGACTCGCCTCAACCTGGGTGCCTGCGATACCCGAAAAACACCATAGCGCGAGATATCCGCGCGTTTTATCCTGCGGGTGTGCCTGGGGCAGACTATGAGTCGATCAATAAAGCTACTGATTGTCGGATTCGTGCTCGTCACGGGGATTGGTTTGTCGCTGCCGTTTCGGAAGTCGGTTACTTCGCGGCTGGCACGGCGGACCAGCGCACCGGCACTCACCCGCGCGAATGAGCCAGCGCTGCAGCCGCATGGCGGTGGCGCACGGCGTCCAGAATCACATGGCAGGCAGGTCGTTGCTAAGATGACCAGTACGGTCGACCGCACGCGGCATGCGCCGCCACTCCCTTCGGCTGCCGGCTTCGACCTGGACGATCATCCAGCTTTCGCGAGGGGAGCCGCCGACTCCGGTCATCCGGTAACACCGCAGCAACGACTCCTCCCTACTACGTCTCGGCAACTCTCGGAGCCCAGAGTCCGGCCCGCCTATGAGACGATTGATCGCCAGGAGGAAGGCGATGCCCGTTGGCCGCGGGAAGTCTTACATGTCGTGACCGACGGCGATACGCTCGAGATGCTGGCCAGTCGCTACATGGGAGATTCGAGTCATGCGCTGGAGATCTTTGATATGAATCGAAAACGACTTTCCAATCCGCATCAATTGCCGATTGGTGCCGAACTCCGAGTTCCAGTGGCACCCGGACGGTTGCTTGATTAGCCGATTAGTTTCTGACCCGCCGCCGCAACCACTCGTAGTCTTGCGCGCTCAACCTGGCCCCGATGAAACGGTTCAGGTGCGGAAGTATTTTGAACTGGGGATTGACTAGAAGTTTGGTCGCTTGCAGCTCCGTTTCTAATGGCCAAGCCACCAGCTCGGGCATTTTTTCACCTCGTTTTGGTTTCGGGTGGTGCCTTGCCAGATTTTTATGGATCGTTTTTGCGTCCTTTTTTGCTTTGGAGATTTTTTCCCCATAGACTAGGAATACCGAGACCTCACTCTGGACGCCGGGATGGCGTAGCGGTTGGTTAAGGGGCAAGCCGTGCGAGCTCCAGCTGGGCGAAGACAAAAAGAGGCCTTTTACGTCTTGGCCTTGTTTGATCCGCGGCAACTTCGGCGCGCTCCAATCAACGGCAGTCCAATATATGGCAACATTGGCTCCAAGCCCCGAGCCAAGCAGGCACAGCTTATTGAGATTGAGCGCCGCCTCGTCGTTTTTGGTGACGAGAAACTTGCGAACCGCTTCCATATCGTACGTAACCATGTCACGAAAGTCCCGGGTCTTAAGGCGCGCGGATTCCAGTTCGCGCCCCGATGCTGCCTTCGTGCTCTCGCCGTGTCCGCGTAAATCGACCGTGACCACCGCATGCGAGTTTTGTCCTGATTCGTTAGGTTCTTGCAGCATGCGGGCTAAGTTGTGGAATATCGCCCGGCTCTCCTTGTGGTCGTGCAGCATCACTACCGGAACGGCTTCTTTTCCCATGCTGCTTGGATAGTATGTCGCGCCTAGGCGAACGCCATCCTTGGTTTGAAGTTTTATATCTTCAATGTCGGCCGTGCGCGAGGATCGCTGTGCCAGGGTGGCCTGTGAGGTGGCAAGAACGACGGCTATTGCACAAATGGCCAGTCCCAGCAGCCGGAAGAATTGGTAAGTGGGTCGCATCATCACCTCTCTATCTGAAACTGGTACTTTGGATCCTTCTGGATCGTAGCATGCCAAATAGACTAATTGGCTGCCCTCGCACTCAAACTCGGTTGGGGTGGTGGTTCATCATCGGTGCACAAGATTAGTAGTTTATCATAACCGGTTGTCCCAAAGACCGCATAGATGGCTGCTCCTCTGCACTCCACCGGCTAGCTTGCCTTGTATGGGGACATGGGCAACAATGGAAGTATTGGCTGCGGCGAGCGTGCGGGGCCATTGACGGCGCCGCCGTCAATTATCAGCTCCGTCTGTGGTTCAGACTATATGGCGGTCTGGCAGTCTGCGTTTATTGGGAATAAAAGAGGCGGCCCGCATGTCTCGAGTTCACGACAAACCATCGGGATTTCATGCAAAGCCGGACGGCGCCAGTGATTTTGCTGTTTCGAGCCCGTCGTCCGCTGGATCGAACCCACGGTCCATTGGTGCCGATATGGCTGGCTGGTTCACGAGTTTTGGATTCCATCTGCTATTGTTGATTCTCTTGGCAGTCGTTTCCTTTCTATTGCCGGTCCACCGGGACGATCTAGACCTTTCCTACCAGCTTGCGGAGATCTTGGAAGAAGAGGATCCCCTGCCGGAGGAGTTTCTTTCGGCAGAGGATCCGTTGGAAGCGATTGGCGCGCTGAGCCAGGATGGGGTCGATTCGGCACGCGCCGCTTCGCTCGTTGTCGCCGATACGTCGCTGGTGGTCTTTGAACCGGAAGCCATTACCGACTTTGGCGAGCGTCTCGTGATCGATGCCGATGCCGTTTTTGAAGGGCCTGAACTTTCCGAGGAGTTGCCCGTTCAGGGGGCGGGTAGCGTGGGAACGACGGGGGCCGTTGGAGCCATTGACCGAATCACCCACGAGATCATGACTTCAGTCGAGCAGCAGCCGACTTTGGTCGTGTGGCTGTTCGACCAATCGGGGAGTCTCCGCAAAGAGCGCGAGAGAATACTTGCCCGTTTTTACAATATTTACGAAGAGCTGGGCGTGATCGAAGCCTCTAAGAATCCCGCTTTCAAAAGAACCAAGGACAAACCCCTATTGACGGCAGTGGTCGGTTTTGGCGCGTCGCCGCACATGCTGACTGCGGAGCCCACCGACGAGATCAAAGATATCATTGCGGCTGTCCGGTCCATCCAAGATGACGAATTGGGTCAGGAAAATGTTTTTCAGGCCGTCGCAATGACAGCTGAGAAGTTTCGGGCCTACCGTTCATCCCGCAACGGTGGCCGCAACGTAATGATTATTGTTTTTACGGACGAGTCGGGAGACGACGTGGACCAACTGGACGGGACGGTCAACTTGTGCCGCAAGTTGGCGATGTCTGTTTATGTGGTCGGCCGCCCTGCCCCATTTGGTAGGCAGCAGGCCTACGTGAAATGGATCGATCCGGACCCTAATTTCGACCAACGACCGCAATGGGTGCCGGTGAACCTGGGCCCCGAATCGTTAATGCCTGAACGTCTCAAGCTAGGGTTTACTGGTTCCGGCGATCGAGATGAGTTACTAGATTCAGGTTTTGGGCCCTTTGGTTTGACTCGGCTTTGCTATGAGACAGGCGGCCTCTATTTTACGGCCCATCCTAATCGCTCCGTGGGCCGTACTGTATCACGGAGAGAGACCAGCGATCTAGCCTCACATATCAGTACATTTTTTGACCCTCTTGTGATGCGGAAATACCAACCCGATTACGTGCCAGCCCAAGATTATTTCCGGCGCCTGCAGTCGAATCGCGCGCAGGGCGCGCTGATTGCCGCTGCGGAACTTTCGTGGACGTCACCCATCGAGGATATTCGTACGCGATTTCCCAAACGGGATGAGGCATCGTTGGCGAATCTCTTGTCGGTGGCCCAAAGAGCCGCTGCGATTCGGCAGCCGCGCATCGACCGGATTTGTCAGACGCTTCTCGAGGGTGAGGGCGATCGTCAGGATTTACAGAGCCTTCGCTGGCGAGCCAGCTATGATCTTGCGCTCGGCCGGGCGCTGGCCTCGAAGGTGCGCACCGATGGCTACAATGCCATGTTGGCCAAAGCCAAGCAGGGGATGAAGTTTAGCGGCGAGAAACAAAACACCTGGATTGTTGTGGCTGATTCGGAGTATGCCAATACGAGCTTGGAGAGACTCGCCGATAAAGCGCTTGTGTACTTGCAGCGGGTGCGCGACGAACACCCGGATACTCCCTGGGCCCTTTTGGCAAGTCGCGAAATGAAGTCGCCCTTGGGGTGGCGGTGGAAGGAGGGCTACACGTACATTCCGCCGCCGCGAGACGGGGCCAACAATAATCCGCCTCCGCGCCCCAATCGGGAAATGCCTCGTCGCCCCAGCGGACCGCCTCGGCGGAACCCGCCACCTCTATAACTCAAATACTTCATCACGTTTTAGCTTCTCGCAACGAGGTTGAAGAAATATTTGGGCTAGGGTCAGTCAGAAAATTCCTCCGCAAACGCCATGGCGTTTAACTCTTCGCCGGTGGCCTGCCTGATCAGCTCATCCCAAGGCAATGTCAGTCCAGGTCCAAAAACCTTGCGTTTCATGAATTCGCCGACGGCAAGATTGTCCTTGTAAATGGCCGTGGCCGGATCTGTTGAAATATCCAACGCGCGCACGATCGCCGCGTGCAATTGGCAAGCAAAGAGCTCGCCCATCATGTAATTGTGATAATAGGCGGGTGTTGTGACCACGTGAATCTTACTGGCATAGTCTGGGGCGCTACGTCCTTCTGGTCGCGTCAATAACTGGTAGCGTTCTACCAGGTCCCACCAGAGTGTGTTGAGGTCCTGGTCAGGATCCTGATAGAGGGCTACCTCAAATCGCAGCATAACCTGACACCAACGCGAGAAGATCAATAGCTTGTCGCGCCGCATTCGACGACCCGCGGCCGTAAATCCAGCCGGGTCTGGAACCTCGACGCCAAACTGGTTTAGCCATTCGCCGCTCGTCGAAAACCTCTCGAACATCATGGCTACACCCTCAGTGGCTAGAATGTGGGCGTCCGATCGCAACAGGTAAGGTAATTCTGACGGGATATACTTGCTGCTGTAGACCGCATGGCCCAATTCATGCAGCATTGTACTCATCCAGTATTCGGTCGGTTTGATATTTGCAAGTACGCGGACATCGCCGGAACGATCAATGTCGATGCAGAACGCGTGAGGGCTCTTCTTCGGTTTTTCGTACAAGTCGCTCCGCTCGATCACGTCGTCGACTGGCAGGCCGATTCCCTGATAGAAGGCTTTGCAAATACCGAGGATATCGCTTGTCGCAAATGGTCCATCAATATCAACGTCGTAGATGCCGGGAGGCTCCTGAAAAAAAAGATCGTGGTAATGCCAAGGTCGCAGATCATTAACTGCGATTCCGTACTGCGCGGCCAGCACCCGATCGATTTTTTCTTTGGCTTCGGCAAAGGGTTTGCGCGTGAGCTGGTCGAGTTGGTCGAAGAGCTGCAAGACCTGAGCTTGGTTTTGCTCATTGAGCTCCAGCCGCATGGCGTGGAAGTCGGCGAATCCCAGTTGGTGTGCTGCCCGATTGCGGAGGATTACGAGTTCACGGAGATCGGACGCAACTTTCGCACCAACGTCCTTGGAGGCTTCCCATACTTTTTGGCGCAGGGCGGTGTCTTTCGACTTGAGCAGCACTTCCCGAACCTGGCTGCTCGTGTAGGATCTTTCTCCAATTTTGGCGCGGTACTTGTTGAACGTTTTTTCAATAGTGTTTTCTTTGCTGGCAATTCTATTGAGAACGGAAAGATCAACTTGCTTTTCTAGGTAGGTCCAGTGGAGCAACTCTATTTGACGGGCAATGTAGGCATCTTTGATCCCGCCTCGTCGAATCTTTTGCAACCTCTGAAACTGTTCTGGCGAGGAGAGTAGTTCATTGAGACGATTTTCGACCACCTCTTTGGCAGCAAAATCTTCGTCCCGGCCAGTCGTGCTGGCGTCCCACCAGGCGCGGCCGGAGGCCGTCTGGAGCGGCTTGACGGTTTCTTCGTAGCTCCGAATGAATGCTTGCGCCTCGGTCATCGTTTCTTCATCGGCACGGACCCTACGATGGGTGGTGTTCCAAACCAACAACGAGGCAAACAGGCATGCGCAGAACCGCCTCGACCGCATGGACTTCTCCGACCTACTGGTTCGCAACCGCGTCCAGCGCAAAGGTGGTGTTGGGATTGTGGCGATAGAAATGGCGTGCTATCTGGGCGGACACAACGTCAACGAACTGACTTTGAAACTGCTGAACCGTTTTATCTGCCGCCGGGATCCCACTGTTTTTGGGGAACAGTATCTGGCCAACTGAGCGCTCCCAGATGGTTTTTCCGCGATCCTGCATGTCGTAGATTGTGAGATGCAGTTCCGCATCGCCCTGATAGACTGTGGCGCCCTTGTAAAGGTCGAAACGATCAATCTCTATATAAAGCACGCGAGTTGTTTTGAGTGCGCGGCCGAGATCCTTGAAGTTGTCCCAGTCTTGTTCGTCAACCCAATTGTCGACCTCGGCTGGGCTGACGACATCGATCCCGGAAACATTTTCTGCCAACAATTTGCTGACGTGTTTGCCAATACTGCGTGCTGCTCCAGAGTACCGGTATTCGTTGGTGGCAGGTGGGCGGCATACGACTACCACGCGTTGGTCTTCGAGCGTTTCGGTTTCGGCTGGCAGGACGTTGCCACCTTGCCAAAGGTAGATGCCAGTTGCCAAGATCGAATGCAAGCAACCCGTCGTGGAAGTGACAACTACCGCGAGAAAAAAGGCTAGTATCGAGCGATGCTGAGTGGTGAAGCAGCGATTCATCATTTTTTACCTCGCGAGAATACTCGGACCAACGTCGTGTCCAATCGAGCAGAGTCACTGCGAATAACGCAGTCATAACCAGGAGTAGTATCTTGGGTACGGGTCGAAATAGCACCCAGCGGCCCATAGCGGCTGAGATCAGCAGCCATGGTATGCCCATCACAACACAATCGCACAGTAGGGCGCCACCTAAATTGGCTGCGGCTGCTTGAACCACGTTGCCTCGCAAGGCATGCGCCCAGGCAGTTGTCGTACCGCACATGGGGCAAGGGCGTTTTGTCCATTCGAGGAAGTAGCACGAGGTGAGTCCAAGCTGTTTGTGAGTTCCGTAGCCGCGTGGGTCGGGATCCAGGCTGCGCGTTACCGCCACCAGCAATAGGGCCGCCACGGCTAGCACCGCCAGAACCGCGCGTTGACTAGGCGACAGCTCAGGCTTCGTCGGTCGTGTCGTTGACGTCACGTGACTGGCGCTTGAAAAGGGTGGCGAACGATAGCTGACCGCAGACAGGCCGGCAAGGCTAAAATGATCAAATCCTGGTGCCCCGTGTCCAAACCTAATGACCTATGGCCGATGGGGCTTTTTGCTGCCTTCGGCCGATGGGCCTCAGTCTTTGGTCACTGCTGCTAACTATTCGCATTGGCGAGCGATTCAAGCTCCGGGAGTTCCGCTGCTTTGACGCACAGACGCTCGATACGCAGGGCCAAGCCTGATTCCTTGTCCACCTCTACCAGCGTGCCACACAAACGAACATCGCCGCTAGCAACTTCAAATTGGGTAGGATTCGACGTGACCGTGGTTTCCATCACGCGGTCGATTCTCCGTCCCAAAATACTATTGTAGGGACCGGTCATGCCGACGTCGCATTGGAAGGCCGTACCGCCGGGAAGAATGTGCTCGTCGGCTGTTGGCACGTGCGTGTGAGTTCCCAGAACGGCGCTGGCTTTGCCGTCCAAGTAGTGGCCCATCAGTTGTGCTTCGCTGGTGGCCTCTGCGTGAAAGTCAACCAGACGAACCCGCACATCGGATGGAATCTCGGCCAACGCAATGTCGGCAGTGCGCCAAGGGCTGTCGATCGGTCGCATATATAATTGGCCCAGTAGACAGATAATTCCTACCGGTGTTCCGTCGCGAGATTCGACGACTGTCCAGCGTCGTCCAACGGCTTCGTCCGGTAAATTCGCGGGTCGGACAATATTGTCTTCGCTGGACAAAACCGAGTAGATCTCTTTGCGGCGATAGACGTGATCGCCGAGGGTAATCGCATCCACTCCCGCGCGAATGAGATCGTGGTAGATACTGGGTGTCAGGCCCGATCCCCCAGCCGCATTTTCCGCATTGGCAACGACGAGATCGATTTTGTGGCGCACAATCAGCCCTGGTATCCCCCGGATTACTATGTCCCGCCCAGGACGGCCAACAATATCGCCGATAAAAAGTAAGAGCATGGGGCGGGTAAGGAGTTAGGAGCGCCGTGTTAGGATCGCGGAGCTAGCGGCCTGCAGAGCACTGCCGCCGTTGCTTCCGAAATCTTGCGCCTGGCGCGCTGATTATTTCGCTAGTTCTGTCATGCGTGTTTCACGAATCAACGTCACTTTGATTTCACCGGGATACGTGAGTTGCTCTTCGAAGGCTTTGGCGATGTCGCGGCAGATTTTTGCAGCAGATTCGTCTGTCGTATCCCTGGCACTAGCAATCACGCGCACCTCGCGGCCCGCCTGAATGGCAAACGACTGGCGCACGCCGGAAAATCCTGAGGCAATTGTTTCCAATTCTTGCATGCGTTTGATGTACCGGTCGAGGGTCTCCCGACGAGCGCCGGGACGCGAAGCGCTACAGGCGTCGCCTGCCGCAGTCAGTACCGTGTAGGGCATCTCTGGTCGAAGGTCATCATGATGACCTAATGCGGCGTGGACCACCTCAGGCCCTTCACCAAAGCGTTTGAGGAAATCGGCGCCAATTTTCGGATGGCCCCCTTCCAGGTCGTGGCTGGAGGCTTTGCCGATATCATGCAATAAACCAGCGCGACGCGCAAGCTCGGCGTCCATTCCCATTTCTTCGGCCAACATGCCGGTGATGAATGATACTTCGATCGAATGTCGCAAAACGTTCTGGCTATAGCTCGTGCGGTACTTTAGCTGGCCCAGCATATCGATTACGCGTTCGTGCAGTCCGAACACTTGCGCTTCCTGCATCGCTTCCTCACCGTGGCGACGTATTTCGGCGTCGATCTCCTTTTTGGTCTCCTCGACGAGGTCTTCAATGCGCGACGGATGAATGCGGCCGTCGGCGATCAGCTTGTCGAGCGCGATCCGTGCAATCTCGCGCCGGACTGGATCGAACGCACTGACAATCACGACTCCGGGAGTGTCGTCGATGATAACATCGACCCCAGTCGCTTTTTCCAGTGCGCGGATGTTGCGGCCCTCGCGGCCGATGATACGGCCTTTCATTTCATCGTTGGGAATATCAACCGTACTTGTCGTCGATTCAGCCGTGTGCGCCGCGGCAAAGCGCTGTAGCGACGTGATTAGCATTTCTTTGGCTTTGGCTTTGCATTTGTCTAGGGCCTGTTTTTCGTAACGAAGAATCACAGCG
This sequence comes from Pirellulales bacterium, assembly GCA_022448265.1. Taxonomy (GTDB): domain Bacteria; phylum Planctomycetota; class Planctomycetia; order Pirellulales; family Lacipirellulaceae; genus Bythopirellula. The sequence goes on along the minus strand of JAKVCC010000007.1, from coordinate 161,046 downwards.
CCTTGCTGGTGCACAAGCTCCTTTTCCAGCCGCTCCAGCAATCGGGCCTCAGCGTCTTGAGGGCTGAGTCCGCTGAGTTCATGCATCGTTTGGCGTTCAAGGTCGAGCAGGTCGTCAAGTTCTTTTTGCCGGATGTTGACGTCTTCCATATTTTCCGCCAAGCGCCGCTGGTTGTTTTCGACCATCTTCTCTTGCTTCTGAAGCTGATCAGCGCGGTGCTTGGTGGCGTCTTCAGATTTGTCAAGCTGGCGTTCACGTTCGTGCAACTGGTTGCGAATATCGTTGTTTTCACGTTCTAGTCGATCTTTTTCTTGGACGGCTAGCTCTCGAGCTTCAACGGCAGCCTCTTTGCGATGCGTGGCCGCTTCGATTTCCGCCCGCTCAATGATCTGGGCGGCCTCTTTTTGCGAGTCGCGTTTGCGCAGATAGTCAAGCAACTTGATCACACCCATGCCGAGCAGGGCGGCGACGACGACCGTCACCAGTTGCCAGACATCAGAAGTAGCCCCGATAAGGGAGCGGTGCAGCAGATTGGTGGCAATCAGCAGTGGCAACATGAGATTCCTTCCCGAAGCGACTATTGCGCAGAGGGGCCCCCGAGAAGTCTCGTATTGGTCCGGGACCAAGAGCACTTGAACCGGCAGATTTGATGCTGCGTGGGTTCAAAGTATGATCGCGATGTTGAGAGAGCCGATTCAGCGGTTTGATCCAACCGTTCGCACCCAGGCCGCTCCAATTTGAATTAACAAATTGCATCGGTGGCTTGCTAACGGTGGCTACTGCCCAGGCAATGTCGGCACGACAACGCCAGGAAGGCAATTCCACATTGAGCCAACTCGGCAGACCGGTCTACGCACTGCTTGAAACTGCGCTCCATCCGCCAACCGGTCCATTTCGCGTTTCCCTGTAGTAAAGGGGATCACAGTAGCAAAGGACAAACGGTTAGCGTCTTGGTTTTCATGTCGCCATCGCCATTTGGGGACGACGCCTGCGCCTGAATTTCAGTACGCGGGGCTCAGCGACATGACACGCCTTTGCGCCTTTTCATGTGGGTGCATTTGGGCATTTGGCTGCGCCAATCCAGGCGCTGCAAAAGCCGCCGCCAAACAAGGGGTCAAGTATCGGTCGCCAACCAGGCGGCCGACTTGCCACAGTGCCAGACAGATCAGCAGGAGTTGGAAAATCTCAATCATGTCTTACAAACAACCGGGTCTTCACGAATCCATGGAGTGCCGGGATCGGGCTCTCAACAACAAACACAAATCACACAACGCTTCTCAGCAAACGGCCTACTAGAGGCAACTCGGTTTGCGATACGTAGGTTTGCAAGTAGAGGCTTACAACTAGGGGGTTAAAGTATAGGCTTAAAGTATAACTGAGGCTAAATTCTTAGGTCATATGAGAGGATCAAGGAAAAGCTCCTATATTCCCCTACAGTTGCAATCGTATCATGTTCTTTCGTAAGTGCAAGCCTAACCCAGACTTGTCCGTGTTGCTGAAGGATGGCTAGATGGTGCCACCTGATCGGTTCCCCAAGCTGCCTCGTGAGGCTGCCGAAGTCCTTTCATTTTTTTCTAGCGACTGGCAAGCCGAAGTTTGGCGCGATGTCCATGTGGCAATCGCACTCTCAGGTGGAGGCGATAGTGTGGCGCTGCTGCGATTGGCGCTCATGCTGAAGGAACGAGCTGGCGGCAGTGGACGGGTCTTTGCCTTCCATGTGAATCACCGCCTTCGGGGAGAAGAGGCGGATCGTGATGCCCGGTGGTGTCGCAAGCAATGCAAGTTATTAGGGGTCGAGCTGACGGTGCTGGCGGGGAATGCCGCCCAACGCGCAGCGATGGGCGGCGACGGCCTTGAAGCCGGGGCCCGTAACGAGCGCTACGATCTTCTCATCCGAGCCGCCGAGCAGGTTGGGGCCCGTTATCTGGCTACCGCCCACACACGCGAAGATCAGGCCGAAACGGTTTTGTTTCGACTATTGCGAGGCTCAGGTCTCCGGGGGCTACGTGGTATTCCCGCAAGCCGAAAGCTTAGCCCAGCGCTGACGTTAGTGCGGCCACTGCTGACTTGCTCTCGGGAGCTACTCGTCAAATATTTGGATTCGCTAGGACAGTCGTTTTGTACCGACAGCAGCAATGCGGATCATCAGTTCACTCGTAACCGCCTGCGTCACGATCTGCTGCCAAATTTGCGAACTCAATACAATTCTAATCTGGATTCGGCACTGGTGAACCTGGCCAGCCAAGCCAAACAAGCAGAGCAGATCCTTGAGCAGCTTGGTCGACAACTGTTGGAGCAAGCGACGATCGAGTTGCGCGAGGGGCCACCGCTCGAATTGTCGATAAGGTTCAATTTCCGCGAGCGGCCCACACCTTTGGTCGTGACGGCTGCACTGCGACTCGCCTGGCGCGAGGCACACCTGCCCGAGCAGGGTATGACCTATGAATGGTGGGTTCGTCTGGCCAGTTTGCTTGAAACTGGCAGCGGCGAGGGCATTCTTAACCTGCCCGGCGATGTGCGGGCCTGTGTTTCGGCAGGAAAACTGCTGCTGCAGTGTTCGATGCTGGCAAAAGACCAATGACCGGGGCCTCGTGACCAAGCTCGAAGTCCCAGCGACCGGGCCCAAAAAATGCAGCTCAACGCTGCCAGATCTGGCTAGAGCGGTTGGGGACCTGTCAGATTTGTGCTGCAACGCTGGTGCCGGCGATCCCGCCTCTTGCTTACGCAACGATGTCGCAGTGCCTCCTGTGCAGACGCTTTTGTGCTAGCGTAGGCAAGCCTGTCTTGACCCTTGCCGATGGCGGAACCTACTATTTGCACAGCAAATTGCGCAATTATGGAAAGCTGCGAAGGACTCGGTGTTGTCGATTGACGGTTGGCATCCGATCGTTGCCGTCCCTACGCGCCAAGTAGGCGCTTGCCCTGTTAGGAACCACTGCCATTCGTTGGCTCATCAATACCTGTTGGACTCTCTTCAAGCTCAGCGCGATGCTGGTTGCCGTAGTAGCAATCGGTGGGGCTGTATTTCTGTTCGCTCGCATGGACGAAGAAATTCGGCATCACGTCGAAAAGGGTCTGGCAGAAAAATTCCCCCAATTAAACGTAAGTGTGGGGGGGGCAAGATGGGTTAAGGGCCGCGGTGTCGCCATCTACGACGTGGCGGTTTCCGAGACGACAAGTACCCAATTACAGAACCATTTGTTGTTCGTCGACGAAATCATGCTTACCTGTGATGCCGGGCTCAGGAAACTCGTGCATGGATTGCCCGAAATTAAGAGTGTTGTGCTCAAGCGTCCGCAACTTTGGGTGGCGCGCACAGCGAGTGGCCATTGGAATCTGGAGCGTTGTCTTCCGTTGCCCGCTTGCGGAGAAAAGCGACCTCAAATTGTGATACAAGACGCCCAGGTTGCACTTGTCGATTTGGGACAACTTGGGCTGCCGCAACTAGCCCTGCGCGATGTGAATTTCACGATTCACCCCCAGAATGAGGAGTCACCCCTGACCGGGAGTCTTCTTGCGGCAGCAGGTCGACCAGTCCCCGAGCAAAGCATTCCCTCCAATTGCGAAATGTTCGACATCCATGGCACGATGGGCGGCCCTGATCTGAGTCGCGCAGAATTCCACGCGCAGTTCGATCGTAAAAATCAATTGTTGCATTTCGAAGCGACGATCGAGCAACTTCAGCTTACCAAAGAGTTGCAGGCGTGGGCCTCTGCAACTTGCGATAGCTGGGACGAGGCCAGTTCGTTAGAGGGCCGGTTGGATGGGTCCGTGGTTATTCAGCACCAATTTGTCGGCGGCGCGCTACCGCAAGTCGATGCTCACTTGCACTTCAGCGAAGGTCGCCTCCTCGATGCGAGACTACCTCGGCCCTTGACCGATCTCGTCGGGACAATTCATTGCCAGAACAATATCCTACGGGTTGAGGAGCTGCGCGGCAAATGCGACACGGCGAACTTGGCGTTGCACTTGGAGCGACGGGGATGGCGATCCGACGCCCCTTTGGCCATGGGGCTCCGCATAGAAGATTTGCCACTGGACGAGAACCTTTATCGCGTGCTGCCGGCTCTCCTGCAGCGCGAGTGGGATAAGTATCAGCCCACGGGCGTCGTTGGTGCCGATGTACAGGTGACTTTTGATGGACGCGTATGGCAACCTCTCGCGACGTTGACCGGTCGGCAGCTGGCCTTTGAGTCAGAAAAATTTAAGTATCGTGTTCGAAATGGTTCAGGCACGATGGGCTACACGCCTTCGGCGGAAGGCCAACCGGCCTTACTCGATATCGACCTGATCGGCTACGGAGGCGGTCAGCAGCTTACCATCAGGGGCCAAGCATTCGATCCCAAGCCCGGTGCACTGGGGTGGGTGGAGATTACCGGAAGTGGCCTGACAATCGAAAAGTCCATGATCGGAGCGCTGCCCAAAAACACTCGACAAGTGATTGAATCACTGCGTCCGCAGGGCCACTTCAACGTGCGCTGGCGTCTTGCTCGTACCCGAGCTGGACAGGCTAAGCCCAACACGTCGCTGCGGCTGGAGCTGGTTGACTGCGGCGTGAGTTATCGGCAATTTCCTTATCCGCTTAGCGGTATCCACGGTTTGATCCTCGCCGAAGATGGACGCTGGACATTCCGCGACTTGATTGCGAGCGGGTCGCGCCGCGTGGAATGTCAGGGGTATCTGCGACCGCAGAGCGACGGCAAGGAACTGTCGTTGCGGTTCACGGGGAGTCAGGTGCCGCTAGACGACGATCTTAAGCAGGCTCTTCCTGCCAAAGTACGTCGGGCTTGGGACGAGGTGCGTCCTGGCGGGCGGGTTGATTTGATTGCCGACATCTATCATCAGACCGGAGATAGGGAGCCCGCAATTCGCGTTTCTGTCAATCCCCGTCCCGAGTCGGCGACGATTCAGCCTGTGTTCTTTCCCTATCGTTTGAAGGGAGTCGAAGGTCGGTTTGATTATCTCGATGGCGAGCTACTGGTCACAAACTTTCATGGCAAGCATGGCCCCACCACGGTGCGAACTAACGGCAATGGCAACTTTGCCCCGGACGGCGCTTGGCAGTTTGAATTGACCGGTTTGTCGGTCGATCGATTGGAAGCTCGGCGAGATCTTTTGGCGGCCCTTCCGCAGAAAATGCGCAAGCTAATCGAACAGTTGCGCATTTCGGGGAAATTCAGTTTGCATGATACGACACTGAAGTTCTCCAAGAGCAAGGATCCGGCGGCGGGAACCCGCGCTCAGTGGGACGCGCAGCTCAGTTGCCTTCAGGCTGATTTGCATCCGGGCATCGACCTGCAAAACGTCCATGGTACTGTCCGACTGGTAGGCACCAGTGAGGGGGATACAAGCTATTCGACGGGCGAATTGGCCTTGGAAACGGTAACGTTTGAGGACGTGCAATTTACTAATGTCCGAGGCCCACTCTGGATAGATGAAACGAGCTACTTGCTGGGGAATTGGGCCACGCAGCGTCAAAACCTGGCACCTCGTCACGTGACGGCCAACGTTTACGATGGGACGCTCATCAGTGACGTCCGAGTGACCTTCGACGGTGTCCCCCGCTATTCGGTCATCGCCTGGCTTACCGGCGCTGATTTGCCACGGATGACGAAAGAACGTTTCCAAACGGATCAAGAATTGCTGGGAAAGGTTGCCGCGACGCTTACCCTTAATGGGTATGGCCGTTCGCTCCATACGCTTAGCGGGCATGGCGAAGTTCAGGTCGCGGACGCAAATATATACAAGCTGCCGCTTCTGGTAGGAATGCTGAAGGTATTGCGCAATGCGGCTCCCGACACGACGGCTTTTAATCAGGTAAATACTAAATATCGCATCGAAGGCCGCCATATCTATCTCGACCAACTCGATTTTCTTGGAGACGCGGTGAGCCTATTGGGAAAGGGAGAGACCAATTTTGATCAGCAGTTAAACTTGGTTTTTCACGGGGTCGTTGGTCGCAATCAAATCCAGCTTCCTTTGGTTAAGAACTTTTTCGATCAGGTGGGGCAACAGACGATGCAAATGTATGTGGATGGAACGTTGTCTGCCCCGCAAATCCGCACGCAGGCGCTTCCCGGTATCAACCAGTTGATTCAAGATGTTGCCAACCCAACGTCCAGCGTAGCGCCGCGAGGTGCTGCGCGATTATTTCCGGCGTTGCCTCGTTGGGCACAAAAAAAGTAACTCGATTGATCTTTGCGCCGTGAATGATCTACCGTCCCGATCAGTTTTTTGCGGGAGGTAGCGAGTTGCTGGGGGTGGCAGGTTTTCATTAGAATCCCAGATGTCAATCGAAATGAATTCACGGATCGCGAGGCTGCATCCCTTAGGTATTGAGCCTCTGGCCCAAGGTTTACTGAAGCCCGGAGTCTAAAGAAAAAAAGGAGTCCAGGGTATGAGTATAGGACCGATGAGCGGACTTGCCGGCAGCGCTGCAGGCGCACCGTTGTCGCAATCCGCTGGTAGCGAAACCGAGCGTGCTCAAAAGGAGGCCAGTGCCGCGCAGCGTCAGCTTGAGGGAGAAGCCAAGGCGAAAAAAGCGGCTGGCATTGGCGAAACGCAACACGACGAGGGCGCTTCTGACCGCGATGCCAACGGCTGGCGACTGTGGGAACCGGATGCCCAGCAAGAGCAGGGCGCGTCGCCGGACGCTGCCTTGTCCCGTCCTCCGCGCCAAGCAAAAAATCCTACCGGCAATTGCGGTAATTCTCTGGATCTGACTGGTTAGCATGGGCCGAACCGCATCCTGGATAACCCGTCTGGCGGGTCTAACGGCCGCTAAAGGCATCGCGGCCTGGATGCGTACGCTCGAGTACCGCGTGCTGGCTTATGACCAGCGGGTTGATCCGCGCTTTGGGAGCGAGCGGCCACGAATTTATTTATTTTGGCACGAGTACATCTTTTTCCCTCTCTATATGCGGCCTCACTGCAATTTAGCAATGCTCATTAGTCAGCACAAAGATGCCGACATCTTGGCGCGGGTGGGGCATCATATGGGATTTGTTTGCGTTCGCGGTTCCACCAACCGGGGTGGTGCAGCGGCCCTATTGGAGATGGCGCGCCGTGGCGAGCACATGCATTTGGCGATTACCCCGGACGGGCCTCGGGGGCCCCGACGGCAGTTGTCCGCCGGTCCGCTTTTTCTCGCCGCCAAGTTGGGTGCCCCTATCGTGCCGTTGGGATTTGGCTACGACCGCCCGTGGCGATTGAATAGTTGGGATAAATTTGCGCTGCCGTTTCCGGCCTGCCGCGCGCGGTGCGTCATGGGGCCTGAGATCCACGTTCCTGCGGGCGCAAGTCGCGACGATCTGGAAATTCGCCGCCAAGGGCTCGAGCGATTGATCACTGATCTGACAATCGAAGCAGAAGATTGGGCGCGGAGTGGAGCGCATCGCCTCGGAGAGACATGCGAGCGACAATCTTCGCCCATGCTTCCGCGGTGGGAATCGCCGTCGGTATCGGTCGAGGCCGACCAGGATTTTTGACTGGGCGATGACGCTTAAGCTAGCCGCAAAAGCGCTTAGCGCAGGTTGCATTGCGTTTGCAAGCGGCTGTATTTGGGATGCTCAATTTCTGTGGGCCATGGGCTCTGTCGGCAACGGGTACCTGTGCCGCTTGCTCGCTGGGGCTACGCCTGGTCCACGCCGCGCTCGGAATGCCATAGAGCGCATGACCCCTTTCGCAGACCGGCTCTTGCCAGCGTTTACGCCGTGTGGTCGCCAAGGCTGAAGGGCCTGTTTCTGAACCAAGAGATCATCCGCGCTGGGCAAGGTCAGAGTAAATACTGAAAATATTCCGGGCTACATGTATGGGGGGGGGGACGCGTTACAATGGATATCGTTATCTTCAGCATGGAGCGGTTTCAGTAATAGCATGGAGCGGTTTCAGTAATTCCAAAAGGGAAAACTTCTGTTATTGGCTATGGGGAATTAAATCCCTATTTGTTCGATGGCAGGCAGGAAAACAATGTTTCGAAACAGACCAAGAGGATTTACGCTCGTTGAACTACTGGTCGTGATTGCCATCATTGGAGTTTTGGTGGCGTTGTTATTACCGGCCGTGCAGGCCGCCAGAGAGTCTGCGCGACGCCTTAAATGTGCTAATCAACTTCGCCAGCTGGCGATTTCCTTTCACCATCATCATGATGCCCACAAGATCCTTCCCTCTGGCGGTTGGGGATGGTGGTGGGTTGGGTTTCCTGGCCAGGGGGTAGGGAAAAACCAATCGGGCGGCTGGCTCTACAGCACTTTGCCCTACATGGAACAGGCACAACTACACGGAATTGGCAATGGGGCGACCGGAGTTGCGCGTAGGGACGCAGCGAAACTGCGTGTCCAATCGCCGTTTGACGGCATGGTCTGTCCCTCGCGCCGGTCGACCAATATTTATAGGATGCTAAGTTCCGGCTCCAGCTACTACGACTGCGCTTCCTTGGAATTGTCCAGTAAAACCGACTACGCCTGCAATGGAGGCGACGCATCGATCACCGAAACATCAGGTGGCCCTTCTAGCGAAGCCGATGCGGAAAATTTTAGTTGGGCATCGGATACGCGTGTATATCGCAGAAACATGAACGGCATTTGTTTTGAACGATCAGAAATAAGCTTCAAAAGAATTACCGACGGCACATCAAAGACCTATATGGTCGGCGAAAAGTGGATGTGGCATGAAGACTACGACACTGGATTGGACTACGGTGACAACGAGCCTGGATTCACCGGTAATAACATCGACACAATTCGTATGACGCGCCGTTATTACAAGCTTTCGCCGGACACCCAGCGCGTCAATACAAGTACGGACTACTGGAAGTTCGGCAGCCCTCACACGAGCGGATTCAATATGTCCTTCTGTGATGGTTCGGTTGCATTCATCGGGTTCGACATCGATCCTGAAATTCACGCTAACCAGGGCAACCGCCACGATGGCCTGGTTGTCGAGTAGAATGGCGGCATGGTGAAATCTTACGTCAACGATGCAAGCGGCCTGCTCTTGCTTTGCCTCATCCTCCCTGCAGGCGGTTGCGGTACGTCGCCAGGTGGTCTAACGTCACTCGATCCCAGTGCCGCGGCGGATAAGGCGGTTGCCACATACGACCAGGACGCGAACGGGCAACTCTCGATGGAAGAACTAAAGGCCTGCCCTGGCATTGCCGCTGCGGTGGAGCACTACGACAAAGACGGCAGCGGGTCTGTTTCGGCTGACGAGATTGTCCAACGAATACGCGTAATGCAGCAAATGCCACGGGATAACACGCCATTCCGTTGCACCGTCAACTATCAAGGGCACCCTCTGCCTAATGCCGAGGTTCGTTTTCAACCTGCAGACTTTCAGGGCGATTCGATTATGCCAGCCAGTGGGCGTACCGATGAGCAGGGGCGCTGCAACATGATGGTCGACGACCCTGCATGGGCAGAACAAGATCGCCTGAACTTCGGCATTTACTGCGGGGTTTATCGAGCGGAAATTACACACGCATCAACGAAACTTGCCTCCCGATACAACACGGAATCTGTACTTGGATTGAATGTCGCTCTGGATATGGGAAGAATCGGCGAGGCGGCGATTTTCAATCTTTCCAAGTAAACGCGGAGTCGTTTGGAAGAATGAAGCTACATGGTGAACAGAATATTCGTCTTGTACCGATGTGAAGGAAAGCAAGCACAAACGCTTTACGAAACCCGGTCGGCGTCCAAATCATCTTGCGAATCCTTGTATATAGAATTCCCCTAAATAAACTGTTCGAGATTGCAAAAAAATTTAACAAGGAATACCAATCAGGCAATCATGAGCAAATCGGTCCCCCCAGTCCAGCGAGCACTTCTGTGCAAACGTGCCGAACACGGGGTGCAGGATTACTGAACGGCAGCCATGGCCGTGACCCGTAGGATAAAGTGGTTACCGGCTATTCGCGGCGCGGATAGCCCGTAACTAGCGGTTTGTTTTAGAGCAACGGCGGTTTCACTTTTGAGGCACAACATGACTTTCGAAAATCCAGATCTCGCACCACTGGCCGTGGGCGACGATGTCCGTCAGCACGTTCCCGTCATCGATCTTGGCGGTCTCACGGGGATGCGCGATCCGGCAACCGTCGCGCGGGTGGCCGGTGAGATCGGCGATGCCTGCCGAGATTGGGGCTTCTTTCAGATCGTCAATCATGGGGTGAAAAAAGCTCACATCGATCGGGTCTGGGAGGCCGTAACTGCATTCTTTAAAATGCCGCGTCCCGAGAAGCGGAAACTTAACCGATCGAGGGACAATCCTTGGGGTTTTTTCGACCGAGAGCTTACCAAGAACCAAAGGGACAAGAAGGAAATTTTCGATATCGGTCCAGGCACGGATGCGGCCATAGTGTCTGACGACCCATTTTCCGGCGCGACACCCTGGCCCGCATCGGAGCCAGAGTTCAGCAAGGTGATGCGTGAACATTTCTGCATCTGTGAAGCGCTATCACGAACGATGCTGGAAGCCATCTGCCTCAGCCTCGATCTGCCAAAAGCCCATCTGGCGGAAAGTTTTCAGCCAAAACATACCAGCTTCATGCGCATCAACTACTATCCCGTCGACGACCCGCTCTCCGATCTGGCGGATGCAGATCATGGTGACGCCGATCTCGGCATTCACCATCATTCCGATGCTGGCGCGGTGACCGTTCTGCTGCAAGACGATGTCAGCGGGCTACAGGTATTCAAGGACAGTGCATGGCACGTGGCCCAGCCGATCGAGGGCGCGTTCGTCATCAATATAGGCGACATGGTGCAGGTTTGGTCTAACGATGAATACCGGGCGGCTCTGCATCGCGTCGTCGCCATGGAAGAGTTTGAACGCTACTCCATCCCCTTTTTTTACAACCCCTCCTATAAGGCTCAGGTTGCGCCGCTCGAGTTTGGCACAGACCGCAAGCGCTACCGCGCCATCAATTGGGGCGATTTCCGACGCCGCCGCGCTGACGGCGATTACGCTGATGTCGGCAAAGAGGTTCAGATCTCTGACTATGCGGTCGTCTGAACGCGCCGCATGAGCGTGTTCGTCACGGTCGCCATCCCATTGCGACTCGATATGGTAGTGGCCAAAATAGCGTAGGATAACGTGTTTGCGGTCTATTTGCGGCACGGATCCGGTTGGCCCGGTCGATGCCGTGTCGAGTGTTTGGAGGCTTACCCATGTCGCATTGTTCACGATCGCTGCTGGTATTCGTCGTCGCACTCGGTCTGCTCACTCCCTCTTGGCTAAATTGAGTGAGAAGGGTAGGCAGCAGGAACGCCCGTGTAGCAACCAAAATCCTCGTAGATGCCTGGGCTCATGGCGGATCACGCGGCCACCTAGAGAATCGGGATTAATGTCGGTGGAGACGCTGCGGTTCTAGGAGCGGACGAGCAATGGGACTTCAAAGTAGGTGCCAGCGCCCCTACAATAGGTAACGGCGCCGTCAGATAGGACATCGAGCAACCCGTTGTGGGCCGGCCGTGCCACCACAATTAAGGTAGGGCCCATGGCCAAGTCCCTAAGGATCCGCGAAAACTTTGGCCAACTCGTCTCGTCGGTCATTGGGTTGTTGGTTACTCGGTCATTGTTCATTCGAGATTGAGCGTGACTGCCGGTAAAATGACCCACTGCTCCCGATGGGGCCGGCAGGCTGCAAGGAACAACGTATGCCAGCCTCATTGACACAAACGGGCGAGCAGGTCCACTCTGTTAGTCAAATTACAGCTCAACTCAAGGCCGTTGTGGAGCAGGAGTTTCCCTCGGTTTGGGTTGCGGGTGAAATTTCCAATTTTTCGCGTCCCCAATCGGGGCATTGCTATTTCACGCTCAAGGACGATGCAGCCCAGTTGCGAGCTGTAATATGGCGGGCATCGGCGGCGCGCATCCAATTGGATTTACACGATGGGTTGGAAGTCATATGTCAGGGTCGCTTGGACGTCTATCCACCCCGGGGCAGCTACCAATTGGTCGTCGATCAGTTACAGCCCCAGGGGATTGGGGCACTGGAACAGGCTTTCCGCAAGCTGCGCGAAAAACTCAGCAAAGAAGGGATTTTTGCCGCGGCACGCAAGCAAGCCCTGCCCCCGTTTCCTCGTCGGATCGGCGTGGTCACCAGTCCGACGGGCGCTGCCATTCGCGACTTTTTGGAGGTGATGCGGCGGCGCTGGCAAGGAGCCAGTGTGCTCGTCTTTCCGGCTCGCGTGCAAGGTGACCGTGCGTCTACGGAAATTGTAGAGGCGGTTCAGCAAGCCAATCGATTGGCGCCGTCCCTAGATGTGCTGGTTCTTTGCAGGGGCGGTGGCAGTTTGGAGGATCTGTGGGCTTTCAATGAAGAGAAAGTGGTGCGAGCCATTGCTGCTTCGCGCTTGCCGACCGTGTCGGCCGTGGGACATGAGATCGATGTCACACTAGCCGATCTGGTTGCCGATGTGCGGGCCTTGACCCCCAGCGAAGCCGCCGAGCGGGTCATCCCCTCAGCGCACGATGTGACGGAACTGGTAGGCGGTTTGCGGATTCGACTGCACACTGCACTCTCAACCCGAACCACTGCGCTGGCCAGTCGTCTGGATGCGATTGCCAGCCGGCCCGTGCTGTCCAGGCCGCTCGACGCGATTCACCAGCGAAGCCGGCAACTGGATGAGCACGCGGCTCGGTTACGAGGGGGGGTGCAGCTTGCGCTCCGCGATCAGCATAGCAGTCTGTCGACGCTTGGTGGCAAACTTGAGACGCTCAGCCCCTTGGCGGTGTTGGGGAGAGGTTATAGTCTAACACAAGACTTTAGCAGTGGGCGATTGATAACTGCTGCCCAGCGCCTACGCCGAGGGCAGAAAATTGTGACGCGTTTTGCGCAAGGTACTACCGTGAGTACGATCGATGAGGTGAAAAAAGATCGAAATCCTTAGCTTCGTTTGGCGAGACGGCGCCATGCGCCGCACCTAACCATAGGAGAACCACCAGGGTGGCCAAAAAGAAATCATCCAAGGCCAAGGAGCCTTCCTTTGAAGAGTCGCTTAAAACACTTGAGACGATCGTGGCCCGGCTCGAAGGGGGCAAGCTCGGATTGGACGAGTCGCTGGAGCAATACGAATTAGGTGTCAAGCATCTGAAGTCTTGCTACAGCTTGCTGACAGCTGCTGAGCAGCGCATCGAATTGGTGCGCAGCGTCGATGCAAGCGGCAATCCACAATCTGTACCATTTGATCAAACCGACAGCGAATCTTTGGAGCAAAAAGGGGCGGCTCGCAGTCGCCGCCGCACTGCGCCAGAAAAAAGTCAATCCGGTCGGCCTAAGTCCAGCCCGAAAGTGGACGACAGCTCCTCCCTGTTTTAAGAGGGAGTACGTAGGGTGAAATTCAGCAGGCAACTATCCTTGTTTTAATTACACTGACGTGAACGTAATTTCCCAGTCTAATGTCTGTAGCGAACTGCGTGAGTTGATCGACGCGGCATTGCGGCGATCTGTCGAATTTGACGCAGGTTGCCCATCGCGATTGCGAGAAGCGGTAGAGTATAGCCTACTGGCTCCGGGTAAACGATTGCGGCCCCAATTGGTGCTGATGGCGGCGCAAGCCTGTGGCGGTGAAGCCGGTGATGCGCTGCCGGCGGCCGTTGCTGTGGAAATGATTCATGCCTACTCGTTGGTCCACGACGATTTGCCCGCTATGGACGACGACGATTTGCGGCGTGGCCGGCCCACGTGCCACAACCAGTTCGACGAAGCCACGGCTATCCTGGTTGGAGATGCCTTGCTGGCCCGCGCTTTCGAGGTGCTGGCGACGGAGATCAAGCCGGCCCAGCGCGCGGCCCGTTGCTGTGCTGAACTTGCCAACGCGGCGGGTGCGACCGCACTGGTAGGTGGTCAGGCCGACGATTTGGCGGCCCAGTATGTTGAGAATGGATCGGGTGGGGGGGCGCTCGACCGACTAGAATCGATACATCGGCGCAAAACGGGGGCCTTGTTTCGTGTGGCCGTCCGCATGGGTGGTTTACTCGCCCAGGCCACCGATGGGCAACTGCAGGCGCTTGATACCTACGGCCAACACCTGGGACTGGCATTCCAGTTGGGCGATGACTTGCTTGACGTGTTGGGCTCGGAAGGCGAGGTTGGCAAGCGGCTGGGCAAAGATAGTGGTCGTGGCAAAACGACCTATCCGGCTGTCCTTGGCGTCGCAGATTGCCAGGCCCGATTGGAATTGCTGGTAGCAGCTGCCTGCCAAGCCTTAGAAAGTTTTGGCGAGGCTGCGGGAGCCCTTCGGGAAGTTGCACTATTCATTGGCAAGAGAACCAACTGATCATTGGCAAGAGTACCAACGGGCGGCTCGCCCAAGACCTAAGTTGGCGTCATCCGGAGAAGCAATTGAACCTTCAAATCCTTCCGAGCATTACCGGCCCTGAGGATTTACGGCAACTGTCGTTGCCCAAGCTGGAGCAATTGGCCGGTGACGTGCGCGAGGTGCTCTGCAACCTCATTGCCTGCCGAAGTGCGCACTTCGCTTCCAATTTAGGCGTGGTCGAACTGTGTATCGCCCTGCACGCCAGTTTCGATTTTCTCCAGGATCGCCTGATTTGGGATACGGGCCACCAAATCTACCCACACAAGCTTTTGACCGGTCGATTTCCGCAGTTCGATTCGATGCGCACCAAGGGTGGCCTGATGGGTTACCCAAACCCCGCCGAGAGCGATTACGATCTGTTCATGACTGGGCATGCGGGGGCAAGTGTCTCGACCGCGCTGGGACTTGCCAGTGGCGATGATGTATTGCGAGCCGAACAGGGGCGCCGGTCGGTCGCAGTCATCGGGGATGGCGCGTTTCCTTCGGGCATCGTGTTCGAGGCACTTAACAATGCCCGTCGGCAGAGCGGAAAACTGCTCGTAATATTGAACGACAATCAGATGTCGATTTGTCCACCGGTGGGCGGAGTGGCCGACTACCTCGACCGCTTGCGGATCAATCCTATGTATACCGGCTTCAAGGAAGAAATCGGCAAGATCTTGAGCAAGGTCCCCTTGTTTGGCGATCCTACGGAGCGTTTTCTCGTCCAACTCAAAGAGGCGGCCAAGGCGGGGCTCAGCGGCGGCATGATCTTTGAGGACATGGGCCTGCGCTACCTGGGTCCCATCGATGGGCACAATATTGGGCTGCTCCGCAAATACCTGAAGTTGGTCCGCCGCATCAAGGGTCCCGTGTTGCTGCATGTCGTCACCGAAAAAGGGCATGGTTTCCGGCCCGCGGCGGAGGACCCTGTGCTGTTTCACGCGCCGCCTCAATTCCAACGCTGTGAAGACAAGATCGTGGCCATGAAGAAGAGTTCTGCACGATCTCTGACCCACGTTGCGTCGGAGGCGGTTCTCGCGCAGATGCGCGGCAATACACGCGTCACTGTGATGACCGCGGCGATGTGCCAGGGCAACAAACTGGAAAAAACGCGCGACGAGTACCCTGACCGCTTCTTTGATACCGGCATCTGCGAGGCGCACACGGTGGCATTTGCCGCCGGGCAGGCGAAGGTTGGCCTGCGGCCGATCGTGGATATTTATAGCACGTTTCTGCAGCGGGCCTACGATCATATTTTTCAAGAGGTCGCATTGCAGAATCTACCGGTTACTTTCATGCTTGACCGGGCTGGTTTGGCGGGCCCCGACGGTCCGACGCACCATGGTGTTTTCGATTTTGGGTATCTGCGTGTGCTGCCCAATCTAGTTGTTATGGCGCCAGGTGACGCTAAAGACCTGCCTGCTATGCTTGAATTCGCGCTCAAGCATAACGGTCCTTGTGCTTGCCGATATCCCAAAGCGGTAGCGGAGGATCTTGACCGCGCCGCGATGTCGCAGGATTTTAGCCCAGTGGAGCTCGGCCGTAGCGAAGTACTCCGTTGGGGTACCGATGGATGCTTGATCGCTTGCGGTGCTTTGCTGCCACGGTGCGTTGAGGCAGCTGCGCAACTCGGTGTCGACGGGCTCGATGTGGGCGTGATCAACGCCCGCTTTCTCAAGCCGCTAGACACGGAAATCATCCTTCGCGCAGTGCGAGAATGTGGCTTCGTGGTCACCGTCGAAGAAGCTGCTTTGGCGGGTGGTTTTGGCAGCGCGGTGCTTGAGGCTGCGTCGGAGGCGGGGCTCGACACGAGCCACATTCGCCGACTTGGAATACCCGATGTTTTTGTCGAACATGGCGAGCGCGACGAGCTGTTGGCCGATTTAGGCCTCGACGTGCCTGGGATTGCCGCAACGTGTCTGGAAGCCCAACGCACAAGGCGGAAAGCCAAAATAGAGCCCTAAGGCAAAAGTTTCTGCGCTCGACTGCAAGTACCCAAAGTTAGCCTCTCAGGTTATGCTATGGGATATGGCTTTTCAGTCGTCTTCCAATACGGTCGCTGTGCAACGCCCAAGCGTACTGATGCTTGCCAATGGGGATCATCCAGAGATCCGTGAGCGGGCCGCTCGGCTGCGACCGATCTTGGAAAAGCATGTCGACGTGGTTGCGTTGGTCGATAACCTTGCGGCGGAGTTACCGGCGGAACAAGTCGATTTTGCGGTCGTGTTTGGCGGGGATGGCTCCATGCTCCGCGCGGCCCATTGCATGGGCTATCAACAGATACCCGTGCTCGGTGTCAATTTGGGGCATCTTGGCTTTCTGGCTGACATCCAGCCGGAGCAGCTTGACCAGGTGTTGCCTTGCCTTGTGGCAGGTGACTACCGGGTTGTGCGCCATCTGATGTTTGAGTGCGATGTCCAGCGCGGGGGCACCGAGATGCTCAGTGTGCTGGGGCTCAATGAGGTGGCCGTGCTAGCAGGCGCCCCTTTTGCAATCATGGATGTGCAGCTTTACGTTGACGCTGAATTAGTCACCACCTATAGTTGCGATGGCTTGATCGTGAGTACCCCCGTGGGTTCCACTGCGCATAGTCTTTCCGCTGGCGGCCCCATACTCCGCAAGGATTTACAGGCGTTGGTGATCTCGCCGATTAGTCCTCACACGCTTACCAATCGCCCGGTCGTTGACTCGGCCGATCGCGAGTACGAGTTGGTCGTGCCTGCCCCACATGAAGGAACTTCGTTGGTGATCGACGGCAAGGTCGTGGGCAGTGTGACTGCCGAAGATCGTATTCGCATTCGCCGTGCCACCGCGCAATTTCAGCTGATTGAGGTGCGAGGCCACGGCTATTACCGTACGTTGCGCGAAAAGTTGGGCTGGGGCGGGCGGTTGAAGGGGACCGACGTATCCAGTTGAGGCATAGACTTCGTTTTCTCTCGAAAGGTGCAAGGATGCACGGTAAGCGACTTTCACGGATTTCCTGGGCGGCATTGTTCACCCTCTGTTGGGCTGCGAGCCATTCTCCGGCGGCCGACGATTCCTCGTCGACAGGGCCATCGACAGACCCCAAGTACCGTTTGCAGTACAAATTCGAGATGGGCGAAGTCTTGCGCTACAAGATTAAGCACACCACCAATATTCGCACTACCATCGAAGGGACCACCCAAGAAGCGGAAAGCCAAAGCGACTCTATCAAAGCCTGGAAGGTTACCGACGTGTTGCCCAACGGCGAAATAGAATTCGTGCACCTTGTCGAGAAGGTGCGGATGTCCAATCGCGTGCCTAATCGGGCGGTGCGGGAATTTGACAGTGAATCCGATACCTCCCCTCCCCCAGGGTTTGAGCAGGCGGCGGGCGCGGTGGGGATCCCCCTTTCGGTGATTCGCATGACTCCTACGGGTAAGGTCGTCGATCGGGTAGAAAAGCATCCGCAGCCCACACCCAGCAAGGACATGCCCATCATGCTCCCTATGCCGCAAAAACCATTGGCCGTCGGCGAGCAGTGGGACTTTACCTACGATGTGAGCGCCGAGCGGAAGGGTGGCGCCCCGCTCGTCGTGCGCACTCGCCGCGTTTGCACGCTCATGCATGTCAAAACCGGTGTTGCCACCATTGGCGTGGAGTACCAGATTTTGACTCCGGTCAGCTCGCTGGTCGAATCGCAATTGGTCGAACGACTCACCAAATCCACCCTGCGTTTCGACCTAAAAAAGGGTCGGCTGTTAACCCAAACGGTGACAGCTGACCGACGGATCATCGGTTTTTCCGGCGAGGCAAGCAGCATGCACTACGTTTCAAGTTTAGAAGAGCGCCTGCTGAAGCCAGAAGAACGACTGGCTAAAAACGGGCCCAAACGCTAGCCGCGCATGAAACTGGGAGAGCCATTCGCTAGCTCATCAGTCGACCGCCTCGACCTCATGCACGATTACGATGTCGTGAACGCCAGAGGCCATTTGGGGATCGCGCGAACCGGCCGTTAAATGCGAACCGCCGACGATCACGATCCGATCGCCGCGAGTGGTCAGACCGAAGCGACAGGCCCAGGCGTCGGTATGCTTGATTAATTGTTCTACATCGTAGGCCGGTGCGTTACGGAGCGGTGTCACGCCCCAATACAAGCACATTTTTTGCAAAGTTGCTTCGACGGTACTCACGCCAATCGTGGGAACAAAACTTCGCTGCTGCGAAAGGGCTAGAGCCGTCCGTCCTGAATGGCTGGAAACGACGACCAGCTTTGCTTTTAGCGCATGGGCCATCGTGCCGGCACCGCGCACGACCGCGCGCGTGATATCCTGCAGATTGTCCGATTCCGGGGTACTCATTTCGCGCAACGGGTGACTCGCCATGTCCGTTTCCGTAGCGAGGGCAATCCGGTTCATCATTTCCACTGCCTCTTTCGGATGCTTGCCGACGGCCGTTTCTCCCGAAAGCATGCAAGCGTCAGCACCGTCCAGAATCGCATTGGCCACGTCGGTCACCTCAGCGCGGGTAGGCCGGAGTGACTCGTGCATGCTGTCGAGCATTTGTGTGGCTATAATTACGGGCTTATGAAATTCCTGACAGGTGGAGATAATCTGCTTTTGCGCCAAGGGCATTTCAGCGACGTCGATTTCGACCCCCAAATCACCGCGGGCAACCATCACGCCGTCTGCTTCGGCAACGATCTCGGCCAACCGGTCAAGCGCTTCACGTTTTTCAATTTTTGCAATTATGCTGGCCGTTGAATTTCTGGAACGCAAGAGGTTTTTAAGCGTGCGGACCTCGTTTGGGGATCGAACGAAGCTGAGGCTTACGAAGTCCGCGCCCACATCGGCGGCCCAAATCGCATGTTGGTGATCATCGGCACTGATTGCCGGTGCGCTCAGATCCACGCCCGGAAGATTGATGCCTTGGCGACTGCGGATAATGCCTTGCTGGACAACGCGCAGGCGAGCACGGTCGGGCAACTTTTCTTTCACAATCATGCTTACCGTGCCATCGGCCAGCATGACCTGATCGTCGACAGAAAGCTCATGGACCAGCGGCTCGTAGTTGGCAACCAGTTCATTGGGCGCGCTGCTGGGACCGTTAACGAAAAAGAATTCTTGGTCACGGCTACAAAAGATACTTTCATCTTGTAACTGTCCCAGGCGAAATTTTGGCCCCGCTAGATCTACCAGGATACCTATTGGTTCGTTTAGTTCGGCACTGAGTTTCCGAATTCGATCCACCACCACTTGCTGTTGATCGGGCTGACCATGTGCCATGTTCAGGCGAAAGACGTTGACTCCGGCCTGAATCAGCGCCGCAAGTTGCGCCGGATCGTCGCAGGAGGGTCCCACCGTAGCGATAATCTTGGTACGTGCCTTTTGGGAGGGATCCTGGGGTATAGCACATTCATTCATAAGTTATTCCTGGAAGATAAGACACACGCGCCTTACGCATGAGTGGGTAAATGCAATAGGTGTTGTTTGTTGTCGTCCCTTCGTGGAGGGCTGATAACCCTTGCCCGAGTTGGCACCTTCAACCATACTTAATTTTCTAGAAAAATTAGCGGTACCTGGCGGCCCATTGGGCCTCGGGCAAGACATCCTTTGTGGCCGCTGCAGACGTCACAATTCCATCGAATGGCAACGATGAAGGTTAACTACTGGCAAGACAAGGTCTGCGTGATTACCGGCGCCACGGCCGGATTAGGGTTGGCTGTGGCCCGTGCGCTGGCGGCCCGGGACGCGAAGCTGGTTCTGGTGGCTCGCGGCAGGGAGCAGCTTCGGCAAACCGCCAATGCGCTTGGGCCGGCTGTCGCGGTGCCTGTGGTCGCCGACGTTACCAACCCCGACGATGTCAGTCGTTTAAGCCAGGCGGTCATGGACCAGTTTGGCAACGTCGATTTTCTTTGCAACTGCGCGGGCCGTTCAGCCCGCCAACGGGTTCTCGACACATCGATAGACGAATTCCAGGAGATGCTCGAAGTCAATTTTCTGGCTCCTGTGCGAATGGCTCAAGCATTTGCCCCGACGCTTGTATCGCAACGTGGCCACATCGTCAACGTCGGCTCATTGGCCAGCAAGGTCGCTCCCCGCTATCTGGCCGGATACCCGGCCAGTAAATTTGCATTGGCTGCTTTCTCGCAGCAGTTGCGCTTAGAACTTGGGCCGGAGGGACTGCACGTGCTCTTGGTTTGCCCGGGACCCATTCGGCGCAGCGAAGCGGTGCCGCGCTACCAACAGCACAGTGCGGGATTGCCCTCCTCGGCCCAGCAGCAGGGTGCTGGCGCCAATCTGCGCCCAATCGATCCTGACTGGCTGGCCAATAAGATTCTCTACGCCTGTGAGCGCCGTCGTCTGGAACTCATCGTTCCCTGGAAGGTACGTCTGCTTGTGGCGGCCGCACAAATATGGCCACGGCTGAGCGATCGGCTGCTGCTGCGGGCAACGTCTTCGGATTGACTACTTGTGCGGCGAACGACCATCTGTCACCGCCGCAACGCGTTGATGGTGACGTGTTGTGAGGGTGGCGTTACTCAAAGAGTGATGGCTGCAATAATTACTCGGTGAGCAAGGGCTAGATGGCTGCGAGCAACTAGCCTCACTTCCCAGCCGCTCCGAGTACCGTGTAGCTGGTTACCATGATTGCCACATAAGTCACTAGCAAGAGGGCTCCGAGAGGGCGTTCCATCCGATCGCCCGACAACGAAACGCCGACCCGAAAGACAACCAGAATTAATAGCATGCCCGGCAGTAAGATTCGAAAAAACTCTGGCGGTGCCGCCAGCCCGGCAGGCGTTACTGCTGCGGACATGCCCGCGACGAATAAGACGTTTAAGATATCAGCCCCGATGATGTTGCCAATCGCGAGATCGCCATGGTTTCTTCGCGCGGCGGTAACCGCTGTGACCAGCTCCGGCAGCGAGGTGCCAAAGGCTATGAGAGTCGCGGCGACAATGCCCCCAGAAACACCCAGCCGAGTGGCGGCCTCGTGGATAGCCGGAATCAACACGTGGCTGGCACCGACAACCAACAGAATCGCCACAAGTAGCTTGGCGACGAGAAGCGGCAGTGATAACGCAGCGTTGGCTTCAGATTTCTCTAACTCCGCCCGCCCGCCCGCCGCCTTTGCCCAGTGGATCGACAAGCAGATGTAGCCTACTAGTAACCCCAAAAACACAAACCCCATTCGCTGTGACAAGTTGCCACCGCCCTGCAAGGGATTGTTGCCGGTTGCCCAAGGCCAGCAGGCGGCCACCAAGAGCCAGCCGGCACCAAATTGCAGCCACCCTTGGGAGTTGACGATTTTGCGTGGCATCTTCAGCGGCATAATCAGGCAGGCAATGCCCAGGATCAGTCCCGTGTCGCAAATAATCGAACCGATCGCGTTGCCAAGCGAAACGTCGGGATTGCCGTGCGTGGCTGCCAGCACCGAAACAGCCGCCTCAGGGGCCGTTGTGCCTAAGCTTACGATCGTGGCCCCAATGACAACTTTGGGCAGGCCCGATCGTTCGGAAAGCACGACCGATTCGCCAACAAGCCAATCCGCCGCCTTTGCCAGTACGGCAAGAATCGCCGCAATCTCAATCCCTAGCATCCAGGGGGACTGATTCAGAAAAAAGTTTTTGAGCTGCTCGTCCATCGTGCAATAACCAGGAGAGAGTACCATCCCGACGAGCCGGGTAGATCTCTCTCTATACCAGGAATGCTCGTTGTGACCAATGGGGGCTGGAGAGTACGTCCCGCAATCTCCCGGTTATGGAATCCGCCTACCAGGTATGCTAACATCCATTTTCTAGCTCCTTACAAAACGAGCAGTGGTGCGGCCATGATCTATCTCCTTTCAGCTCTCTGTTCAGCTCTCTGTTCAGCTCTGTCTGAACGGCTCCCAGCCATGGGTCAAGCGAGGTTGCACGCCGGTGTGCTATGCGTCGTGTGTCTCATCAGTCCATCCACTGCTGCTGAGAATTGGCCCGATTGGCGCGGTCCGCAAGGTGGTGGCATCGCAGCTCCGGGAGTCTATCCCACAAATTTTTCTGCAGACAAAAACGTATTATGGAAGGTGGCCCTACCGGGCCGCGGTAGCTCGACGCCCGTTATCTGGGGAGACCGAATTTTTGTCACCAGTCCGATCGACGGACAGGATGGAGTGATTTGTTATGATTTTGGTGGTGAGGAAATTTGGCGAAATTCGTTGGGCCTGGAGCGTCCTGGTAAGCACGCGAATGGCACCGGCAGCAATCCTTCGCCGGTGACTGATGGAACCCGGGTGGTCGTCTACTACAAGAGTGGTACGGTTGCCTGTCTTGACTTCCAAGGGGAAATCACGTGGCAGACTAACCTTCAAGAGCGATTTGGCGAGGACACGCTGTGGTGGGATTTGGGAACCTCGCCTGTGCTGGCCAGTGGCAATGTTGTGATCGCTGTGATGCAGGGTGGTGATTCCTACATGGTGGCCCTCGATTTGGCGAGCGGGGATATCGCTTGGAAGCAAAATCGGAAATTCGCCTGTAAGCAGGAATCGGATCAAAGCTATGCGACACCGCGACTGATTCAACTCGATGGCCGTGCGGTACTGGTGACCTGGGGAGCCGACCACCTCACAGGCCATGATGCGGGTACCGGCGCCCCACTTTGGCATTGCGGCGGTTTCAATCCAGAGAGTGAGGCCATGTGGCGGGTGGTTGCGTCTCCGGCTGTGGACGATCAGATCGCAGTCGTCCCCTATGGACGAGGCGATTTTTTGGCAGCCGTTCGCCTTCACGGCGCATCGGGCGACGTCACATCTTCGCATCGGATTTGGGAGCGATTGGACATCGGCTCCGATGTTCCGACGCCGATGATTCACGGTCAGCGAGTCCTACTCCTTACCGACCGAGGCGCACTTTACTGTCTCGACAAGTCCACCGGCGAGACGCTGTGGGAAGAAGAGCTGCCGCGTGGGCGGGACAATTATTACGCCTCGCCCGTGATGGGCGGTCACACGCTCTATTGTGCCCGGGAAGATGGCGTGATCATGGTTGGGAAATTTTCTGACACGGGCCTGCAAGACGTGACCGAGAATGATATGGGCGAATCAACGCTCGCCACGCCGATCCCGATTCGCGGCAAGCTACTAGTGCGGGGTGCAGAGCACTTGTTTTTGATCGGCAAATAGCAGACATCTGTGCCGCTAATAGCCAGGCACCAAAAAGTCGTATACCAAAACGTTCGGCACAGAACTCTTAGTGCGGGAAACAGTTGTGGACTCTTCCGACGAGATTCTTCCGATGGAGCGTTCCTCTCCACTGTCCGGGGACGACGCCCGGCCAAGCCTGGGGATGCGATGGTGGCTGGGGGCTCCCGATTGGGCGTTTCGTCTTGTCGGGGCTACTTTTTTTCTAGTGTATTTTTCTTCCCGCGCTCGTGTCTATTGGGAAAATCCCTTCTGGGAGATTGGGCCCTATTGCATCTTTCCAAATGGGCACAGGATTCCCATGCCTTGGGTATTGGTATTGACCGACATCACGTTCTTGCAGATTGCTTTGGCATTTTGCTTTCGCATCCAGGCGCGCATGCGGGCATCCAGCGGATGGATGATTGCCTATAGCCTGCTAACGGCCTTTGCCCCTTTGATACCAATTGCGATCGGATCTCTCGTTGGGTTATGGAGCGCCCAATGGCAAGAATCTTACAACGAATTCCTGTGGCGACCGTCCATTTCCTGGCAGCTGGCCCTTGCTTATGGCGTTGTAATGACTACGGGATTAAGCCTGGAGGTTTGGGGCTACGCGGTGCTGTTTCGCAGTTTGAGCATCGTTCCGGAAGCACGTGAACTCAAAGTGACTGGACCGTACCGGTTTGTCCGCCACCCAATTTATTTAGGGCAGTTTATTGCTCAGGGTGGCTTCTTGCTGATTGCTGCGCGGACACATTGGCTATGGATAAGCCTTTATGTGCTATTTGTAGCGATGCAGCTCTACCGCTCGAAGCTGGAGGACCGTGTATTAGCCGCGGCGTTTGGCGGGCCCTATCGAGAGTGGCAGAGGCGGACTTTCTGGTTTGTGTAGACTGGCCCGGCGTCTGGGCTTGGTCAGCGGGCAGCCCCCTTGCTACGATTTGAGGGTCACTTCGGCTAGGTGAAGCAATGGCCGCTTGTAGCAGAAGAAAATTGGGCTCACACGGAGACACAAACACGGCAGAAGTTTAGCCCGGAAGTATCTGGGTTCGATCTTTTTTCCAGCGTTACTGCGCCTGGGCACAAAACTTTGTTCTTGGCTTGGTTTGTGCAGCGGACAGACGATCGACTCGAGACATTGTCAATGAACTTCGAAACATGAAAGCAGAGCTACGATGGAACTGTTTACGATTTCCGGAATCTCAACACTTGGCATGCTCGTACTACTGCAGGCTGTATTGGGGTTTGACAATCTTCTCTACATCTCGATCGAGTCGAAACGGGCACCGGAGGATCGCCAGCAATTTGTGCGGCGGCTGGGGATCGGCTTGGCGATTCTGTTGCGGGTCGTACTGCTGTATGTGGTGGTCACACTTATCAAACACGTGGGGGCGCCCCTGTTTGGCGTGGATTGGCCAGGAGTCGTTGCCGGCCAATTCACGCTCCAGAGCATCATTACCTTGGTCGGCGGCGTTTTTATCCTTTACGCGGCGGTCAAGGAGATCATGCACATGTTGGTCGTGGAGGAAGTTGCGCATGACAGAGATTCACGCCGCCAAAAGTCGGTCGGGGCGGTCATCTTTTGGATCGTGCTGATGAATCTCGTGTTTTCGTTCGACTCGATTCTCTCTGCCATGGCATTGACCGACAGCTTCTGGATCATGGCGGTCGCCATTCTAGTGAGTGGAGCGTTGATGGTGTGGCTAGCAGACTACGTGGCCGACTTTCTAAAAAAGAACCGCATGTACGAGGTGCTCGGCTTGTTCATCTTGTTTATTGTGGGCGTCATGCTATTGGGCGAGGGTGGGCACCTGGCGCATCTCACGTTTTTTGGTCATAGGGTTGAGCCTATGGAAAAGACAACGTTTTACTTTACAATTGCCGTGCTGGTGGCCATCGACATCGTGCAGGGCCGCTATCGCAAAAAACTACTCGCCCAGCGCCAGCACGAGCTACATGGAGTAGGGTGAGCTGGGAAAAGGGCCCATCGGTTTTTGAATTCGCGCGTCGCTCATCCCTTAGCCCTTAGCCGGACGTCGCCGTCCGGCAATGGCCGCCTGCGCGCTTCGCTACTCTTTCGCCACCGCCCGAGATGGGAATTTTTTGCGTCTTACACCGACGCACTGTGACGAGGTACGTTGACGGACTACTGGGGCACGCCTGGGTCTTCGACCCGTTAACCCGGGGCGGGTAATTTGCAAGTCGAGTTGCGTGTCCGGTGACCCACTCTGGCATAAAGCATCTGGTGTGCCAAAGTCGCTGTTGGCGGACGATTATGCTGGTGGAATTCGTAATTTCATGTCAAAGAACCAGAATTTTTTTCTTTAACAGCGGGCGTTTCTTCGCCGCCGCCCATGAAAACATGTACGAATTACATGCGCTCTGAAACACCTCCACTCACTACCGGGCAACCAAGGTACGCTCGTTCCGTGGCCAGTGTTGGGATTGAAGGTGCTGGGATAGACCAGGGGGCGCTGCCCGCTATTGTCAGGCGATATTGCGCAGCACGCTCGCTAGCATGGCGCGAAAGACGGGCCCCACCCCTTCGAATTCACGGTCTTCGGCCTGGCAAAGAAGCAAATACGTGGCCTCGGAAGCCGCCAAACCACGAAGCCAGCATGTGCTTGTCAAATCCATGCAGAAAAATTGCACGTTGTATCCGCTCAGATGGAAGCCTTCCAACGCGTCGCTGCAGGGTTCCACCTCCATGCTTTCGTATTCCCTCCGCAAGGCGGCTAGGGCTTCGTCAAACAGGGGTTCCAATTCGACGCCAGCCGGGTATTGGCTCAGTTGCCAAAACCCGGTGTCCGGGCTCGCAACGCTGACCTGCATGGTTTGGCCGCAGCTGTCTTGATTTGGCTCGCTCGTGTGCTTCGCTAGTCGATGTTCCACTTGGAGGAGGTCGTGTGCGTCCCGAGGAGCTGCAGCGTGTTCTACCGACCAATTGTCAGGATACTGAAAGCGGAGACCGTAATCTTCGAAAACGCCGGGCATGGGGAATATTGGACTAGGGTATGTGAATGGGGAATGGGGCGCGGAGGTTGACAGCGGGGCCGCGCAGTACTGGCTGCGCCCTCGCCACTGCCGCCCTACCCTGCCCGCCAACCTCTCCAAGAGAGCTGCGGCTAGCTAGCAGTCGCCAGTCTAACAAATCGATGTTTTTTCACAATTGGTTGGATGCTAGTATTCCCACGTCTGTTCTCCTTGCAGCTCTGAGTTGTTTGCTTTATGCAGAGTCGAATGTGTTGCGACCGAATGGTTTGCTGGCTGCTGACGGCAGTCTGTGCCAGCGGTTGCGCACTTGGTAAGCAAGAGATCGTGCCCGATTCGATCGCTAGGTGCCGCGAAATGTCACGTGATGGTGTGGCGGCAATGGAACGGGCTGAGTGGGGTCGAGCCCGCACACTTCTTGAGAAAGCGGTTGATACGAGCCCATCCGACATCGACGCGCGACGCCATTTGGCGGAAGCCCTATGGGAAACAGGTGCACGGCGGGAAGCCACCGTGCAACTCGAAGCAGCTGTCAAACTTGACCCTCGCCATGCAACGACCGTCGTGCGCGCGGGAGAAATGTTGCTAAGCATTGGCGCAACGGACCGCGCCCTGCGCCGCGCTGAAGAAGCAATCGCTTTAGATCCCACGAAAGCGGCGGCCTGGGCACTTCGGGGTCGCGTGTTTCGTCACCAGGGCAACGAGCAGCGCGCACTGGCTGACATGCAGCAGGCCCTCCGCTATGCACCGCATATGACGGACGCGCTGCAAGAGGTTGCGGAACTCCAATATGCGCTGGAACGTCCGCACCGCACCTTAACGACATTGCACCATCTACTCGACATTTATCCGCCTGGCGAAGAACCGCAGCGCGCTCTGTGGCTGGAGGGTTTAACTTATGGGGCCCTTGGTCGTCATGCCGATGCGGTCAACAGTTTGGCTGCTGCCACGCAGCAAGGTACCCCGCCGCCCGATCTGCTCTATCAACTGGCCTTGGCTGAAAAGGCCTCTGGGCAGCCAGAGGCAGCCGCTAATACCCTGCGTCAGGCCCTCGCCCTCGATGCGAGCCATCGATCCAGCCAACTGATGCTAGCCCAACTGCAGGGCCCAGGTGCTCCGATTGCTAGTGGCCTGATCCGTCGCTAACCCAATCGCTATAAACCTCACAAGGCAAAATCCGGACGAAAATGCCCCTCTTGGGCGGCTGGAATAAGCTATGTTTTTCTGAGCCCCAGCCTGTGTTGGGGGGCTGTAATGCCAGCCTGTATTGCCAGGCGCGCATCGCCCGTCGGCACAATTTTCCCACCGCTTTCACGCCCACCCCAGTTCATGACAAAGCCCTAGGAGTCCGTCGATGCTCACCACCGCAACTCCCGCCTCGCCCGTATTCATCGATCGTCGTCAAGCTTCCAATCCGGATCGAACCGTTGGTCGCGAGCGTCGCCAGTTTACCAATAGCCACGACTCTCTGTCTCCGGAGGCCACGGCATTGGCGGAAGCTATCGATCTTTACAAGCTGCAGCATCGCCGCCGCTTCATCAACTACGAAGAGATGCTGGCCATTTTTAAGTCGCTAGGATATACGAGATCTTAGATTTTTCCCTGCTCCGCACGGAGTAGGGCCAGGCGGAGTTCTCGGCCAGTTACAAAGCCAACGGTCTGGCCTTCTCGATTTACTACGTGGCCTAGGGCGTCTTCTGTATCGCTAAGCTGGCGTAGTGCCGAAAGGAACGACTGGTCTTCTTGCAGCATGAGCAATGGCTTGGGCGTAGGCAGCTGCCCAGACTTGTCCAGATACAAGTCCAGAGTGCGCACATACCCAACCAGTTCACGTCGTCCTCGCGTGTCGTCGACCGGTAATAGCGTGCGCCCGAATCGCTGAGCAATTCGTAACACTTCGCTTTTGCTCATTGTGGTTGTGGCTCGCACGACACGTCCCGCAGGCGAGGCAAATCTCTTCACGGGCAATCCGGCCACAGCCAACATCGACTGGGCTAAGGATTGTTGGGCTGGCCTGAGAATGCCAGCTTCGCCGCCCTCGGTCAATAATTCGGCGAGCCCCCTGCGAGCCAATGTCAATTGCACTTCTTGTGGCGATTTCCCGGAGAGCAGCTGCAGGAGTCGGCTAAATCCTCTTAGTACAAGGGTGACCGGTGCAAACAGACAAGTACATAGGATCAAGAAGGGCGCGCAGTGTTTGAGCAATCGATTTGGTGCGGAGAAGAACAAGTTTTTTGGGAGCAGTTCCCCTAAAAGAAATACGAATGGGGCGATGACAACGGGGCCCAGGATCACGACCGCGGTCCCGCTTTCGGGAACCAGCCGCTGCGATGCCATCACAATGGCTAGCGACGTCAGGTAATTAGCCAGATTGTTGCCAACGAGCGTTGTTGCTACAAACAGCGAAGGCTGATGCGACAACCATAGCAGCGCGCGCGAGGTCCAGTTGCCCGCGAGTGCCTCGTTGGCCAGGCGGACACGAGTGACCCGATAGAAACCCGTTTCGGAACCGCTGAACAGCGCGCTGAGGACCAGGCCGATCGCGAGGAGCAGAAAAACAATCATCATCCACCGCCCCCCTCTCCGCGATCTAAGAGCTGCAATTCGACAGTAATCTTGCCAAACTCGTCGGCTTCAAGGACGTGAAATTGAAACTCATGCCATACGGCCTTATCGCCGGTCTCGGGGAGGCGGCCGAGCAACTCTTGCACAATGCCGGCAACAGTCGTGCTTTTGGCTGCCGGTCGCGAAACTCCAAAATGGCGGCAGAGTCGCCGGAGGGTTGTCATACTCGTGACTCTCCATAGGCCGTCACCCACAGGGCTGATGGACGAGGTTTCTAGCAGTCGGGAGCTACGGCTTGTCTGGTCCTCAAAAATGTCATCCAAAAGGTCTTCGAGAGTTACGATACCGATAGTTTCGCCATATTCATTGACGATCGCCGCAACCTCACCTTGGGCGTTTTGAAGCTCGTCGAAGACCGATGCAACCGTGGCGCACCAGGGAACGTAGACCACAGGTTGGGCGAAGGTTTCCAGATATTGTTGCGGGACCACAGGCAGGTGACGGAGGCCGATCGCCCCCGCAATTTCATCAGTCTCCGCCTCGGTCACGAGCAGATATCCACTTCGCGTCGGCTGGCCACCCAGGTCTTCCAAGTTGACAGGCGGCGTAAACGATTGATATTGCTTGCGGGGGCGCATCAATTCTTCCGCCCGCAGATCGGAAAGACGCACAATATTTTGCAGCGCTAGACGTTCTTGGGAGGCGACTTCCTCGTCGGCTGTCGATGCGATGATCGCCTGTTCCAAATCACTTAGCGCAAGATAGGGTTCAGTCTGGAAATGGGGAAACAGCAAGCGTTTGACGGCCAGATTGAGTGTCGAAAAGACCGGTGCGATCGGATCAAAGATACGTACCGTTGCGGCAAGAGGGAGGCCGACCCAACTGGCGACCGATCGGGGTAATAATACCCCGACTGTCTTGGGCACCATTTCGCTACAGAGAATGAGTACGAGCAAAGAGACCGAGGCCACGACCCCCGCCTCGGTGCGGTGTTGCTTCTGTTCAAGTTGGATGCTGATGGTCGACGCCAGCGCAAAGTAGACGACGTTTATGATCAGATTCCAAAACAAGATTGCCATCAGCAGACGCTCGGGCCGGGCCAGCAAGTTCATCGCTATTTGCTGAGACGCGGAACCCTGCTTAAGCGCCCGACGATCACCCGCTTGTAGTGAAAAGAGCGCCGCTTCGCTGCATGAAAAGAAAGCCGATCCCGCTACGAGCAATGTCATTGCCGCGATGAGCGGTCCAAATTCATGGAACAGAAACACGGTTAGGTTCTCGTTTGTCGTCGGTTAGTATTCTATCCGCCGGTTGTCCGCCCCGTCGCCACATCAAATTCGTCAATCGCCGGAATCAGCATCGCCATGGTGGCAAAGCCGTAGGTCAATACGGTTACCAGGAACGCGGCACCAAAATTATGCTCCAAAAAGCTGGTGATCACAAAAAATGTTGCAAATGGCGCTATAAAGGAAGCAGTTGCGATGGCCGGAGAAGGATTGCGGCGTCCTAAAGCCAGATACAAAGCGACTCCGCCGCCCATCATGAATGCGAGGAAGGCCTGCAGTTGGTAGCCGAAGGATGATTGAAATGCCATCATCATGCGCATGCAAACCGCGATTCCAAGCAGCAAGAAGAGCACCGTGCTTAGGCTCACCCCGACGGCGGTTCGCGATTCTGCATAAGTCATGCCGACGTGAATGCCCACCATAGCGGCGAAGGCATTCATCGCCAAAATGGCAATGACCAAAAAGATCAGGTTCTCAGTCGTGAGCAAATAATTATACCAAAGAACCAGAATGAGACAGAGCGGTAATAAAATCATTTCTTTGGAGTTAAATAAAACGCCGCCTAACTTGCCAAAGATGATTTCTTTGGGCGTTAAATCCGTGACGAGGAGCAAATCCAGGGCTTGTAAGTCCCTCTCGTTGGTTAGCGAGGTTACGGCAAGCGCATTGACCAGCACCAATCCCAGCACGAAGAGCGGAATCAAGGGGTTGGCCGCCGGATGGATTAAATTGCCATGCTCGATCGGGGCGTCATTGCCGCCCGTCAGTTGCGAAAACAGCCCCGCAGCGCAAATGCTAAAAATGAGCAGGTACGCGATGCGCACCACGATGATCTTCTTACCATAGGACCAGGTGCAAAGTTCTCGCCATAGAATAGGGTTGTCCCAAACGGCGCGCGACTTGTGCTCTGTAGGAGGCCGGCTTGCCGCCGCCGGCAGATCGGTCCTCTCTTCGTTTGCTGACTGGGGGCGCTCTGCCTCTTGTGTAGGATTCCATATTCGCACCCGTGCAATGGCCCAAAAATTCAGGAGCACGCCGACCGCCGTGGATCCAAGAATAAAGAGATTGACTGGGCCTCCGCACCAATCGAGTGCCGCGATGGGTGACTCTCCAGGCTGCATAGCGGCCAGGATGGCCCTCAGCGGCGAAATGGCCGTTGCCCAGTGCACGACTTCTGTGCTTCCCCAAGTGTTTCCCAGCGTGCCCGCTCGCACCACTTCGCCAGAAATCAGCCACAGCACAAGGAGCAGAGCCGTCAGGGCCAAAGATTGAAATGTCCGTTCTCGCCATAGGGCAATCGTTGAGCCAAGGCTCCCTGCAGCCAGCGCCGTGGCCAGTGTGACGCCTACCACGCGAGCAACCTGGGGATAAGAAATCCCTCCTAGCAACGTGAGGGCCAACAAGAGGGGCACTGCCGCGACGATCAAGACAAGCACGCTAAGCATACTGGCAAACAATTTGCCAAGCACCAGCTCGGCATTCGTAAGACGGGTCATTAGCAGCAGGTCCAGCGTACGGCGATCTTTTTCCTGAGCAACGGCGGCCGCCGTCAGCAATGCCGAAAAACACATGGCCATGGCGAGCTGAAGCGGCGCGATCAGGGTGAAGATAGCGGAGCCGAAACGGGCCAGGTCGCCCAGGCCATGGACTTGCTGCGACAAGATGAGCCAAGCGGTAAACGCCAGGCCGTGGAGCGCAGCGACATAGCCGGCTCGCGCGAGGTAGAGCCGCAAGCTCCGCGGAGTGGTTGTGAGTTCGCGGGTAAAAACTGGCCCGACTAGCAAGCTAGGTCCCTTGGGCTATCCGGGTGAAATAGTTATTGGGAGTGGAGAGCATCTGGCATGGCTTCCGACAGCCGCGGCTGTGAATCCAGGGCCGCTCCTCCACTATACGGTTCCGACTCCAGAGAGTCGAGCGTGACCGCGCTCCCAAGTTCACTGGCACACAACCGGCCCAGCCGCACTTTGTAACGGTTCTAGAGCCTATTTCAACGATTGTGGCGCGAACTCAAGTGGTGCAACTTCTTGCCAATTGGTCTAGAATAATATGCAACGGGGCAGCCATCGGAGTTTGGCAGCAGTTTCCATCTGGCGTTGGCCGTTCATAAGATGTTTGCCAAAGTACGGGAACTAAAATACCGGCTGGAAAATAGCGAGTGGTGGTTCAGCGACTCGTTTTCCAAGGACTGGTTGGTCAACGTCAGGAAAATTTACACCGAGGACATCAGATGAGAATTGGCGAGACAAGTCGAAGCATAGGTTGGACTTCCCACGTGCGAGGCCTGGCAACCGGAGTTTGGGTTCCGGGTTTTCTCACCCCAGCCGCGTGCGTAGCGGCTATCGTAGCTGCGCTGGCAAGCATTACGGCAATGGTCTGTCATGCCCAATCGACAGTGCCGGCTGCGCAAGACCCCCTAACTCCGGCCTACCTGATTGGCGACGCATTATCGGTTTCCGGAAAGACTTTTCCTGAAATTGAAGATGCGATCACGCGTTTCCGCAATGAAGACGGATCAGGTGCCCTTGAGATCCTCATGCTGGCAGTCAAAGAGAATCCCAAGTTACCACCGGCCACCCTCTTGTTAGCTAGAATGCAAAGTCTGACGGGCAATGGCCCTGCAGTGCGCGGGCTCCTGGAGCGTACGGTCCTCGAACACCCGGACGATCCGGAATCGTATTTGATTCTTGCCGACCAAGCTTTTCAAGCGAATCGTACGACCGAGTCCGACGCGTTGTTTCATTTTGCGCGCCCACTCGTAGAGAAGTTCACAGCAAACCTTAAGCGCAAGAGAAATTTTCAGGTTCGCATATTAGCCGGGTCTTCCGCAATCGCCGAACGCCGGGGTCAGTGGGATAAGTCCCATCAGTTGCTAACCGAATGGATTGAATCGGATCCGGAAAATGTGGGGGCCCATCGACGTCTTGGGCTGACATTGTTTAAGCAAGAGAAGCACAAGGAAGCGCTCCGTGAGTTTTCCAAAGCGCGGGAGCTGAGTTCGGAGTTGGGGCACCCGTATATTGTTATGGCCCAGCTCTACCACAACGCCGGAGACAAAGAAATGGCGCAGAAGTTTTTCGATCGCGCCTACAAGGAAGAGCCCCAGGATGTGACTACTGCCCACTCCTATGCCGACTGGATGATTTATCAGGGGAAGCTCGAAGAGGCGCAGGCGATTGCCAAGAGCCTCCTCGATCAGGATGCCAACGCGGCTCCTGCGCTATTGCTGGATGGCATGATTGCGCACATGCAGGGCGATAGGTCAAGATGTGAACAGTCCTTGCAGAAACTGCTGGTTCTTGAGCCCGCCCATGCCCAAGCGGCCGACATGCTCGCCCTGATGCTCATCGAAAGCGATCAGGTAGAAGACCAAGAGCGAGCGTTGAGTTATGCCGAGATGAATGCCGGGCGCTTTCCGGACAACGCGCAGGCCAATATTACCAAGGCCTGGGTGCTTTACAAGTTAGGCCGGAAATCCGAAGCACAGCAATCTTTGACGCAGGGTACGAAGGGAGGAGGGCCAATGCTGGCAGATTCACGGTACCTTATCGCCAGGATTATGGTAGCCGAGGGACACCGCCAAAAAGCCCTCGGTGTTCTTCAGGCGAAAGCTGTTAGTCCGGGGTTCAACATTTTTCGCAAGGAGTCCCAGCAGCTCCAGGAAGAACTCAAGGGAGAGCCCGGCGGTTTGACATTGGAAAAGCAATAGCCATTGCGCCTGGCGCATAAAAAAAGATCATGGCAAGTCGATCCGTCGGCCTGCCATGATCTTTATCCTGAAGCGAAACACATGGGTGTTTCACCCTCCCGTTACCTTTGTAGTCCTTGTATCGGCCAAGGTTGGGCGCGCGCTGTAGTCCAATTTTTGCGGTCGTAAGAACATGGCAAAAAGCACTGCCTGGGAAAAGAAAGCAGGCAGATTTCCTTGCGGAAATCTGCCCACTCTCGGCCAGCTTCGTCGCGGCAGGCCGTACTCCCCAGTAGGATTGCCGGTGATGATGCTGGTGATGGTCCTTTGGCGTTTATGTGTTTAGCGGAAAGACAGGATTGCCGCCCTTGGGGCAGGCAGATTGTCGGCCCGATGGTAGCAGTTCGGTAAGCTTGTCCTCTTACGGCCTGTCCAGCGATGGTAGCAGTTTTTCCGGTATATCGTCCTCGGGTCGATCAGTGTTTTTTTGCCTGTGAGATTTTGATCAAGGAGCGAAATATCTCCCGCCCTAAACAATTCGTTGCCTTCAACGGAAATGCTGCCTAGGACCTCCAAGCAAGTCCGCAGGGGGAGAGTTTCGTGGCTCGCATCGCGGTATCTTTGTTACAATCCCAAATTGCTATGGCTGTCCACTCGAGTCTGGGCAGGAGTGCATGATTAACGAAACATGGGTTACGCTTGGGCGCATGGCAAATGCCACAATGGCTCTCTTCAGGGCGAAACACGAGGTTGGGGTCGATTTGGTGGGGATTCTATTACCAGTACCGATTGTAGCGGTCATAGAAACTGCGACTTGGGTTGCTCTGGCTCTGGCCGCGCTACTGGCGGTCCTGCTGATGCACGGCTTTGGGCGACTACGCGGGACGACACTCGCAGCGCCTTGTCTTTGGACTGTGACAGCGGTCGCTGGTTTGGCCGGCCTCGCGGCGGCCGGCGGGAGCGCTGGCGAGGCCGACGGTATCTATCTGTCGGCGGCACGCTTCGCCAGCGCAGCGATGACCCTTTGTCCAATGATGGCCGTGCTAGGGGCTAAACGCCCGCAAGACAGGGGCTGGCAATGGGTTGTGCTGACTCTGTGGATCGTTTTGGTTTGGCCCGCCGCGCAAGCAGTCCTCATGCTGCAGGGGCCGCGTGTAGAGTTGTATGTCGCCTGGAAAATATTTGTCGCGGCGCTCGTTGGCGTAGGTTTGCTGAGTTATCTCCCGACGCGCAACGGTGCTGCCGCAGTACTCGTGGCAGTTGGTCAGTTGCTACTGCTGGACGAATTCCTTGAATTTCTCAGCGGGTTGGCAACCGTTTCACGTCCATGGACGTTGCCGGTGGGCCTCGGCTGTTTTGCCAGCGCGGCACTGCTGGTTCGCTTCCAGCCCGAGCGCAGCCCAGCCAAATCTGGCATACCTTCAACGCCGTCAGTGGCGCTACTTTCGGCACAGTGGCAACACTTTCGCGATGCGTACGGTGCTTTCTGGGCCCTGCGCGTCTTGGGCCGTATCAATCAGAATGCCGAGATCCGCCAGTGGCCCGTGCGACTGGGCTGGTCGGGCTTTGAATCGCTCCCCGGCGACCAGTCGCCACCACCGGCCGAGCTTCGGCTAGCCGAACTGGAGCAGTCTACCGCATCGTTGTTGCGCCGCTTTGTCCGCCGTGATAGTGCTTGATCTAGACCGGGCCGTCGATCCCGTGCCAGGACCCGACCGAAAGACGCGCAAAGGAAAAACTGCTGTAAGTGGTGCAGACGCTCTCGACGGTAGGAGACTGCTAGCAGCGGCGGTTACGGCGACAGGAGCGGGCCCCTGTCATACTCATGATCAGCAAGATAGCCGTCTCTGGCTCCGGAATGGCCGTGACCTCAATAATCATCTCCTCCAGGCCGTACTTGTTTTGCGCTGCGAACTTGAAGGTATCCCCACTTGATAGTGTTAGGTTTGGCGTCCATTCCTTAGTACTCCCGTTAAAGTCTGTGGCACCTGTCTCCAGTATGAGGTTTGCACTTCCGTTGATGCTCAACAGGGCCGCATCGCCGCCGTCCTGACTGCCCGTGCCGGTAAATTCGATTTCCGTAAGTACAACATTCAGAGACCCAAAGGTGATCGTGAAAGTTAAATCTTCGGTAAAGGAAGATTCGATCTCGTCGCTATCGTCACTGCCGGGCGCGTCGACTCCCATTTTGGTAGAGAGCGAGTTGACGTTCCCGCCACTGGCGATCGCTGCAATCGTGATACCCGCCTCGGTGTAGGAACCTAGCCCCGAGCTGTCTAAGGCATCGCCGGCGGTGCTGGTAGCACCGCCATTCGTCAAATCTAGCGTGATTGTCGCCGCTGAGGCTTCTGTGCACATGCCAAGGCATAATGCCCAGAGTCCGACGGCAATCAACGCAGGAAATTCTTTATAGACCATCACAAAAAACCATGACTTCAATAGAGACATTTGAAGTGGAAGCAACTTAAACTGACAAACAACACTTGGAGCAATCTCAGAAGATTGCCCTCAAGCTAACCATTGGCCCAAGCTAAACACGAGAGCTCAATCTAATGCTGGTTTGCTTGTAGTGTTGTTGAGTTCACTAGCACCGTTGCTTCACTAAATTTGCGATAGAAATCTGGGCTACGAACCGAGCCCAGAGAAGTGGCCCAGAGAAGGACTTTGTCCTAAATAACATAGACGCCGGGCGGGTACCCACTATCCTACCCGAGATTAAGGCTTGGCATCAAGGAAATGGCGCGACCAATTAGACTTATTTTATAAGGCCTTTGTGCCCTTCAGCTTAACAGGTTGCGGAGGCCCACTTTAGTGCCGGTACGTGTCACCAGCCGCCTGTCCAGTCAAGGAGCTCGATCGGGTGTTATGACTTCGTCTGCGTTCCCAGAATTGCGCGGGCAGCTATAGTGGATAGTGTAGACAAGACTGGGCGCCGGGCGCGGTCGAACGAACCCTTGGTGAGGCAGCGATCCGATGCTGACGATAAGTCACCGTGGTCATACCGGTGAGGGTACCGAAAACACGTTGGAGGCATTCCACCAGGTTGACCGTCTGGGTGTGGATGGCATCGAAACCGATATTCGAATGACAGCAGATGGCCACTTGGTCCTGTTTCACGACCGACATCTTGCCGATGGGTCGGCGGTATGCGATCTGGATTACGCTGACCTCACCCAAAGAATAGGTTATACGGCGCCAACACTTGAGGATGCGCTCAGTACGATGGATCACCTTCTGTGGGTGCTCGAGTTGAAGGATCCTAGCGCCACCGAAAAATTCTTGGCGACCATCAAACCATTCGTAGCTTCAAGGCGGCTACTGGTCATTTCTTTTTGGCATGATGTCATCTGCGAGTTGCAGCAGCAGCTTGAGGTGGAATGTGGCGTGACGGTGGCCCATCGCCCTGCCGATTTTCAGGCCGCCAACTTGCAACATGTCCGCACAATTATCTGGCGCTGCGAGTACATTGACAAACAGTTGATCGAGGAGTCGAGCGCCGCGGGGCACTGCAATCTGGTCTACAATCTGCAAGGGATCGAGGAGCACCGCAAATGCTACGAGTGGGGCGTGGACGGAATCATCACGGACGAGCCGCTATTGGCCGTTGCCTGCAAGGCGGAATAGATTCACCATACGATCCTCTCTGCATCAAACACGGGCCCATCGACGCAAGTCCGCTTGTAGTCCCAATCGCCATCGGGCTGCGTGGCTTTTACCACACAGCTAAAGCAGATGCCGATGCCGCATGCCATGGGTGTTTCCAGCGAGACTTCGCATGGCACATTGTGACGTCCGGCAATTGCCGCAACGGCCTTCATCATCGGTTCCGGGCCGCAGCAGGCAATGCGTGCAGATGCGGGGGCACCCTCGGTGCCCCGTTTTTCTGTCAGCGCTTGCTCCAGCAGTTCAGTCACTAAGCCGTGGTGCCCGACGGTGCCGTCATCGCTGCTGATCCGCAGGTCGATTCCACAATCGCGAAAATCCTCTGCACCTGCCAACAGCTCTTTCGAGCGAACTCCGTAGCACAATGTAACGGTGGGTGCGGTTTGCACTTTTTCCTGTTGGGGACCATAGCTGCGGTTACCCAAAAACTGGCGTCCTAGCGCGAGAAAGGGTGTCTGGCCGATGCCACCAGCGACCATAATCAGGTGCTGGGTTGGCTCTCGACTAAACCCGTTTCCTAAAGGTCCCCACACGTCGAGCCGATCTCCCGGTTGGCAAAGGGCCAACCGACTCGTCATCTTGCCGATCACCAGATAAACCACGTCGATGGCGGTGGGCCTACCCCTGTCGTCCAAGACCGTATCGTAGAGGGCAAACGGGCGGGCGAGCAGTGGATTGTCGCGATCCGGCAAGCGGATCATCAGGAACTGGCCCGGGAGAATCTCTGTTGCCATGGCGGGGCAATCTAAACGTACCCGATACGTGTCGCGGGCTATCTGCACATTTTCCAGAACGGTGAGCTGACATTGGCTCGCCTTGTCGGCATACCAGGAGGCATGCAAAGGGTTGTCCGCTATTCGGGCATCCGCTGCGCTCAACGCCGGTCTCCCTTGGGGCTTGGGCGCGCGGTCCGCTTTCTGGACGAAGGCGTCTGTTTCCGTGTTCGTTGGACAGGGGCGGCTTGGCGCGTGGCGCCCGCCCTTTGATGCTGCCGTGGCTTGCGCTCTGCTGGTTGCACATCTGCACGCAGTTTCTTAACTTCTTCGGCCGACAGACGACGTGCACTCCCTACGGGCATCTCGCCCAGTCGAATTGATCCAACTGCCACGCGGGTCAAACGCTGCACACGGTGTCCCACGCGAGCTAGCAGCCTGCGGATTTCGCGGTTGCGCCCTTCGTCGAGCACCATTTCCAGCAGCGTGGCATTTTTACGGCGCGACTTGATACGAACGTGAACCACGCGGGCAAAGCCTTCGGCAAGGTGGACACCCTTTTTCAGCTTTGTCAGCACGGTCGGGTCGAGATATCCGGCAACTTTCACTTCGTAGGTTTTCTTGACACCGTGGCGCGGATGGGTTAGCTGGTTTGCCAGTGCACCATCGTTGGTCAACAGAATCAACCCTTCGCTAGACATGTCGAGTCGACCCACACTAAACAGCCGGCCCAGCTCGGCGGGCAACAGATCAGTTACCCGCGGTCGGCCCGAAGGATCCTTGGCTGTACAGACAACACCTTCGGGTTTGTGTACTGCATAGTAAACCACATTGGTGCGCCGTAGCGGCTCGCCATCGACGCAGATGGTTTGACGCGAGCGATCCG
Organism: Pirellulales bacterium; assembly: GCA_022448265.1. Classification (GTDB taxonomy): domain Bacteria; phylum Planctomycetota; class Planctomycetia; order Pirellulales; family Lacipirellulaceae; genus Bythopirellula. Next base: position 121,831 of record JAKVCC010000007.1, on the reverse strand, counting down.
CGCGGGCACCCAGTTTGGAGACGACCTGGCCGTCAACCTCTACTCGGCCTTCCAAGATAAGTTTTTCCGACTCGCGCCGACTGGCAACTCCCGCCGCCGCCAGCACTTTTTGTAAGCGATCGCCACCGGCATCCACGTCCTTCCCTCCAGTTTCCGAGGCGTGGGCGGGTGGGCGGCGCTGTCTCGGTGGCCGAGACGCGGGCGATTTTCTGGCAGCGCGTTTTTTGGAAATGCGTGACATCGGTTTCCCAGGGGGAATAGGCCCGCGAAGTATGCGACCGGCGCGGAGTCGGGTCGCTGTCGTGACCTTGATTACTCATCCTATCCCGGGGGCCCACAAAAACCCAGGGCGTCGCCGAAAATTGGCCGCCTGAGCCACCGGCGCCAGGAAGCGAACATGGATTCGTGCTGCGATCTTGGGCACACATCAGACGCCAGACGTCCCCGGTGAACTGCGTATGCTGATGTTGGAATCGGGCGCAAATGCCGAGTGGCTGATTAATTACACGGATCGCCAGCCCGGACCGATCTAGAGACGACAAGGCGCTGCGAGAGCCCCAGCCTTTTACACGCCGCGCGGCCTTACTTGACTAGCCCCCATTTCATAACCAGCAATCGGCGGCAAGATCTCCGAAAATTGTGTCGCCGAACCAGGTTTTGAAACTGGTTCTAGTGCAAAGGTCCTATTCGCCAAGGCTGCTGGGATCGGTGTTGCCGGGCACGCTCAACTCTATTGGGCGGCTTCTGGAAATCGATGGGCCGGCCCCCAACGATTTCAGGGGCTAGGTCATTCGCAGGATAGGGATCAAATTGGGTTGCATTCTGCCGCTGGATGGACGCTGGGCCTGGGTGCAACAATCGAGGCATCCGCATGGCTGGAGAGCAGGCCCCCAGTGGCAGTAGCACACAGCAACAAAAAAAGCGGATGGCAGCTTTCTGTAGCATGACATCTCCGCGGAGATAGACGGGCATCGGCCTAAGGCGCGCGAAGTGTAGCAATTTGGCGATCGAGGTACCAGGGCAGTGGGTCGCTGGAGGTTTGATTGCGAAGTTTTCGAAGCTTATTGATCATGGCGTGGCAAATGGACCTGTGCCACCGCCGGACAATACAGTGCCTTCCGCTGAAAATCGAATGAGGCGGTCAGATCCATAGTGCTTTCTCTGCTTTCACATCCACAGTCTCATATTTCAAACCTCGGGCAGGTAGATGTCCAGCACGACCGCCTTGCCATGCGGCTTGAAAACTGCGGCGCCAGCCTTTGCTGGAAGCAGGCACGTATGGCCCACTGCGAGCGCCATCCCGCTTAGGTCACCGCTTCCTTCTAGGACTACGAGTAAATGAAATCTCCCTTCGCCGCCGATTGTGTGGGGTCCCGTTCCGCTGCAACGGTCCAGGACAAACTTGTCGCAGGCGACGAGCGACTCTCGCCCGGCAATGGCTGTCGGTATGGGTTGCTGGGCGGAAACGGGGCCACGCGAAAAATTAGTGACCCCTAGCGACTCTTCGATGTGTAGCGGTCGCGCTTGCCCGCGACCATCAACCCGATTCCAATCGAAGAGCCGAAAGGTCGTGTCACTTGCTTGTTGGATCTCGGCGATTACCAGTCCAGCGCCCAGCGCATGGACCGTTCCTGCCTCGATGAACACACAGTCGCCGACCCGCGGTTGGAACTCGTGGAGACATGTTTCGCAAGTGCCTTCCGCCAATGCGTTACGCAGGGCTGCGCGATCGATGCCCGGCTTGAGGCCTGCATAAATCTTGCTTCCCGGATCGGCAGCGAGCACAACCCATGCTTCCGTCTTGCCTAGATCGGGGGGATCCAATTTTCTCGCCTGATCGTCGTTGGGGTGCACTTGCACGGAGAGCGTACGATTGCAGTCGAGAAATTTGAATAGGAGCGGAAACTGAGTCTGTGCGGCGTCTTTGCCGAGTAGGTCCGCCCCGTGATCGGCTACCAATTGCCGCAGCGTAAGCCCCTTGGCAGGACCCGACTGGACAACGGTTTGATCCGAGCCATGGTCCACCAGTTCCCAACTTTCCGCGTAGTCGTCCCCGGCTCCCAAACGTTTTCCCAGCATGGTCGCCAATCGGCGCCCGCCCCACAGATAACGGCGAAAGACGGGCTCAAAGCGAAGAGGATGGTTGCAAAGATCGTTCATGGAAGGTTGCCGTGACTTTTTTGCGCCCGGGCGGCAGGGGCGTCAAGAATTATTGTGATTCCAAAAAATATTGCGATTCCAATTGCGGCGATTAATCTGGTGTGAAGGATATCTCAAGCAGACTGCGTTACAGAGTCCTCACGCACTCGGGCGACCCCATAATCGGCTTCGCATTTCTTGCCGCTTCGCCTGGCAAACATTGTACAGCCAGCAATCCATTGTTACGATACAAAATCCATGTCCACACCCGACCAAGAAGACTGGCTCAGCAAGACGAAGATGTCCTTCTCGGAGCACCTGGAAGAACTTCGGCTGGCCCTCTTTAGGTCGCTGATTGCTCTCATGATTGGCACGCTGGTGGGCCTTTATTTTGGCCGGTCGGTCGTCGACTATATCCAGACGCCAATTCGTGATTCGCTTGAAAGTTTTTACCGCGGTCAGGCGCAGGAGACGAATCTCCTGCGACTCCAAGAGCAACAGAAGGCAGGCGCCGGCGTACCCGGCGATCTTGACAGTGCGGCCGAGAAATTGGCGAACGACGGTTTAGTCGCTTACAAAATCTATGTCAATCGTCAGCATTTGGCCCAAGTGTTGTCCGACCTGCTGGACGAAGGGCCGAGACTGGCGGCACCCGATGCCGAGGCACCCCCGGTAGGTCTGTCCCGCAAAGATTTAATCCAGTTGGATGTCTACCGACCTCTGGAGGAAGACCCTCGCCTTAAACTGATTAGCCTCTCCGGACACGAACCCTTTATGGTATACGTGAAAGCCTCGCTGGTGGTTGGGGCGATGATTACCAGCCCGTTCGTTTTTTTCTTTATCTGGGACTTTGTCGCTGCGGGGCTCTACAAGCACGAACGCAAGTACATTTACGTATTCTTGCCGATGAGCCTGGGCCTGTTTTTAGCGGGTGCTGCGCTGGCGTTTTTTGTCGTGTTCGACTTTGTGCTCGAATTTCTGTTTTGGTTTAACGGCCAGATGGGCATAAACCCAACACCGCAAATCAGCGAATGGATCAGTTTCGTACTCTTTTTGCCTCTGGGATTCGGCGTCAGTTTCCAATTGCCGCTGGCCATGCTCTTCCTGGAGCGCATCAGCGTATTTTCCGTAGAATCTTATCAATCGCAGTGGAAGATTGCCATTCTTGTGATCTCGATTCTCTCGATGTTTCTCACGCCCGCCGACCCAGGCAGCATGCTGCTCATGGCGGTGCCGCTGATAGCCCTTTATTTCGGCGGCATCGCGTTGTGTCGCTACTTGCCACGTGCGGCGGAAAAAATTGAAGAGTGACAAGTGACGGCTTTCGGCGCGGAGGTCTAGCCGCTGCACCGCCCATAAGCCCAGGGCATGGCTTTTGAGGTGTGGCACCACATCGCAAGCGGCGGATTCCTCAAATCTGATACTGCGTTTCTGGTCTTAAGTCATCCGGCTCATCGTTGTGCATCTTCAATTTGGGCTTTTCAAGTACAACTGTTGTGTGAGGATCGACACTGCGGGTCAGCCAAACGTTCGAACCAATCACCGCATCGTGTCCCACTACAGTGCGGCCACCGAGTACCGTTGCGTTGGCATACAAAACAACGCGATCTTCAATGGTGGGATGGCGTTTTTGTCCGCGCACCAGTTGGCCATCCTTGTCTGTGGAAAAGCTTAGAGCGCCCAGGGTAACTCCCTGATAAACCTTGACGTGTTCTCCAATCTCGCACGTCTCGCCGATAACGACGCCGGTGCCGTGATCGATAAAAAAGTGCGATCCAATGGTCGCCCCAGGATGGATGTCGATGCCCGTGCGATGGTGAGCATATTCGCTCATCATCCGCGGAATGAAGGGGATTTCAAGCTCGCACAATAAATGCGCCAGGCGATATATGGTGATCGCTTCCAGCCCAGGATAGCAAAAGATGACTTCGTCGAGATTCTTGCATGCCGGATCGCCGTCGAATGCGGCCTGGACATCGGTCGCCAGCACCTTGCGCAGCGCAGGCAGATGTTCTAGGAATTGCAACGTCTTCGCCTGTCCCAGGGCCTCGTAATCGTGCTCGTCATCGCAGTCGCTCGTAGCGCCGGCCTCGTGCCTGAGCGCTCTGCCAATTTGCATAGTCAAGCGGTCGTGGAGGCGATCGACCAGGTCGCCCACGTAAAATGCGATGTTGCCTTGATGCAAGCCTTCGCGACGACGATAGCCCGGATACAGAATCTCAGTGAGATCTGCGGAGGCAGCGATGACTTCTTCGTAGCTTGGCAGCGGGCAATGGTCGAGATGGTTGATCGTGCCCAAGTCGTCGTACGTCTGCACAATCCGTTCTGTAATCTGAGGCAGTTGGTCTTTCAAACGAAAATCGGAAGCCATCGGTCATGCTCCTGGATCGTCACCCGGGGGTAACGTGGTTGATTGCGGAGTGAATGAAATACGCTTGCAGAGCGCAGCGCGTGGGGCCAGAGAGTCCGGCTCGAGTGCTGAACATTCAGTGAAACGAATGTCGATAAAGCACTAGGCCGGGACGATACACAGGCAGCCAGTAGGCAGAAGTTGACTCATGGGTTGCGGGCGACCCTCATTTCAGGCAGACACTATACACGCAAAAACTATCGGGACTCTTCAGGTTTTCTCGGCAAGGTTGCCGTCGTGAGTTTAACTATTTCTATCACAAGTAGGTCTGTTCAAGCATAACCAGCTCTGCATCTCGAGAGATTCTTAGCCGCCGTGGCGAGAATAATGTCGGCCCCCCCATGAAACCGACGCCCAGTGAATAGGACTACTACTCGTGAGGAACCAAACCCGAGTCGGAGCCGACACTCTTGCTAGCCTTGCCCTGGGCATTCAAGGACAAATTGCAGGGTGTTGTAAGCTAATTCAACTTTGCTGGCTTTCGCCAGATTCAAAGCCTGCTTTGCTGTTTGCCGATTGAACACACTCAAAGTGCATGAGTTTTGCATGAAGGCGTCCTGGCCGTATGCTAATCAGCCTTTCCAAGTCACCAACTGTCCAACCAGAGACCGGATTACGGGCAAGCGCCTCCTAGGTCCCGCTCGGAAGTGAAATTAGGCAAGGCCTGTTCAACCTGGAGGAGGGCCGAGGGCAGGCATCCGGTTTATCGCCGTAGCAGTTTCGTCCAGCGACCGAGTACGGACTGGTGTTCAGGGGAAGCCGCTTCAGGTAAGGCATCTTCTGCCGAAGTCAGCCGCACTTCGGAGTCCGATAGAGTGCTCTGCGCACAGCAGTCGTTTTGCGATCCGCAGGAAGGACAAGAGCAACCGCCTTCCCCGCAGCATCGTCCCTTGCTGGTGCGAACACCTTTCACATCCCACTCGTATCCGCATTCCTCACAGGTATACTCGTGTTTTTCCAGTACGCGAATGCACCGTACGCGGCCGCACGTGGGTGGATTAGCATCGCAACAACTGCTGGTCGTACAGCAATCGTTGCAGTTTGCGTTATTGCCCTTGTCGCGATTCCAAGTGCATTGGAATCGGAATCCAGGAATGCAAACCATTTCGGATTTCACCTTCCAACAGTGCTTCTTGACTTCTTCGGTAACCCGTTTCGGACAACAAGTCGCTTCACAGCAACGGCTGCCAGAGCAAGAATCTGTGCAGGCAGCGGGAGTGATCTCAGTGTCCTGCTTCAGATTGGTCTGGCTAGTCGCCGCCGGGGTTGTATAGATCGAGTGGTTCGGTTGCAGCCTCTGTTCCGCCAAAGCTTGGAATCCAAAAGCCAAGCTCAAGCAAACAGCTGCCGAGAACGACTGCACAGAAAATTTTATTGGCTGATGTTTCATGCTGTTTATTTCCTCCAGTCTAGAACCCATGTCAATATTAACAATCGGCGGCAAGGGCCCCAAAAATTGTGGCTCCAAACCAGATTTTGAAATGGGTTCCCGTGGTGAGCCTGTCGTAATCAGTATGCTGAGGAACCCTGCTCATGCGCGCCACACTCCAGTCCTTTCGAGCGTTGATCCTCAGAAATCGACCATGAAACGCATGCCAAGAATCGTGTAGTTGCCCGACAAAATATCGCCGGGAGATGTAGCACCTACGGATCTGGTATTATCACCATCGCTGACCGCTGCATCGTTAATTTCACCGTAGATAGCGTTCAGTTGCATGCGTGAGTAGGCATTCCAGTACCAGTTCAGGCCCAGGGTATGACTGAGGCCGCGGCCTCCAAAGATGTTGTCGTCGTTAAAGTCGGCGTACGATATGCGGTAGGCTACTTGCCAGGCTCCCCAGCCTCCCTGGATGCCATCGGAGCAGGTATCCACGAGAAAGAAGTTTTCCAGCGGCTTGATTCGGTCAAGTTGTCCGGAGGAGCGATTCCAAGGCATGTGCTCGCCCGTCAAAAAGTAAGCAGCGTACATATACGCACCGTTGAATTGCAGATCCGAATCTCCTCCCACCGTTCCGGGGTCGCGTTGTAGCCATATGTTCTGGTACTCACCTACCAGTTGGAGTGAACCAAAATTCCACACATTTTCCAGTCCAAGAAGCTGATAATCGGCTGCCCCGGTGATTCGTCCCGTACTTAGCCAGTGCTCCGCAGACCGTGCCTCCGGGCGATGGCGAAATCGAGCTTCGTTGGGCGCACGGCCGGGAATAGCCGACCCGTCAGGTTTTGCATGGGTACCAGATACGGCCCAGTGGCCGTAACCGCGACCGCCAGAGGCTTCGTCGTACCAGAAGGTGTTGGCCATGCGGCCGGCAACTTGGGCTTGCCAGTGGTCACTGGCGAATTGTCCGCTTGCCTGCATCAGGTGTTGGTTAAACACGCCATATCGCCAGTTCCAAGCCTGGTCTTCCGAGACTCCCCACGACTGAAGTCCAAACCGGCGGCAGTCCTGGTTGAAGGACTCGATGAAGAATGGTCGCTCCAGGAAGACATTGTACCGGCTACTGTTGAGATGATCTAAGCCGTAGGGACGCTTTTGGTTGCCAAGCAAGACTTTTTGAAAGAAAGGTACTTCTTTCCAACCCAGATAAACGTCGCGAAATTGAGAGTCGTTGCCTCCGGCGAATTCCATCTCGATCTTGTAGAGCATCGTCTTCCAGATATTGCCCTTCACGCCAAAACGCATTCGGCGGAATCCCACACGATCTTGCGGTGTGACGGTAGGATTGCCGGATTCAAAAACGTTGATCGCTGCATCGCTATCTGGAAAGGTCCACATATCGGCATGGATACGACCATTTACCTTCATAGTCGCCTCGCCGTGCCCGGTGGCAGCCAGGGCTTTTAGTTTTTTCTTGAGGCCCTTGTTTTCCTTTGTAAGCTTATTGTAATTGTCTCCAAGATCGCTGTAACTATCTTCGAGATTGGCTATCCGCTCTTCTATTGTGGGCTTCTTTTTGTCTGCCTCATCCTCTCCGTTATCCCCGTTAGCATCCTTCTTCAAGGAGTTGTCGTAAAAGGCCACGGCCTGAATGCCGTCCGCCGGCGGGAGTGGTTGCATCGAGTAACGGTCCGCTGCATCCGCACTGGGAAGCCCCGCATACGCGACCAGGATAGCAACGGTCTCGCACAAGCGTCGCGCGACAATCGCGGTTCTTCCAGGTCGCGCCCATGTCAACAAGATTGAGAGTGTCATGTACTTTAGTCCCCAGGTTTTGTTTTTACAGCTGAGTGACTCAAATCCATAAGTCGTGCAGAGGATCTGAGTCAAAGAACTTTTTGGTGCATATATTTCAGCTGATACCGCCAATAACAAAGAAAAGTTCTGCGCCAAATACTCCGAAAGCACTGATTGCAGGAAACCTAGTACTTGGGTCGACAATTCCGCAATTTTGTCTTTAGGGTCTGGAGAAATTTTACGGAAAATACGTATTAATTTCCTGTTAAGAGACAGTTAAGAGACGGAAAAATCCGTACAGACATATGTCACTGACAGCAAGCTAGCAGGAACTGCTCAGTCGACTGCGGAAGCCGACGGGCACCCTCACCCTCTATATTCCACATAACCGCTGCACCTTCTCAGAGCAGGGCCGGAGGTGTGCGAATAATCAAATGGCGCAGCCCGGTTATGTCTTCCATGGCATAGCGGATGTCTTCTCGCCCCAAGGGGAGTTCGACTCGTCGGTTTGAGTACAGACGGACATCCCACAACAATCGCAGGGGCTACTTTATGGGCTGCTATATTGAGGGGCAAATTAAACGGCGAAATACAGGAGCAGGGATAACCTTATCCCGCTTTCCGTACCAGTCTAAGCGAGAGAATCAGGGTTAAGGGTTCCGCTGTTCTTTTGAAGTGAGGCCGTAGGCTCCAGTTGAAGAAGAACAGTAAACGGCAAACACCGTGCGGGTTTAGCAATCCATTGGACTGTGGGAATTGCGGGTGGTTGTAGTCGATTCGCCAGCGGTAGCAAGTTTGCTGTTTGGTCCCCAGCTGTTTGCAAACCTTGGAGACCTTCTTCCCCTTGCTGAGTTTAGCATCGGATCGACGCAACATAGAGATAATCTCGTCAATCCCATGACGTTTCTCTGCCATCTTAAAAAAATCCTTCCCAGGCTAAAGCCCGCGCCGGATTCTCTTGCATGCCCTGGTGCTTTTCGCCGAGGGAAGGTCAGTGTCACACACCCTAGCGCAAGCTGCGGCCGTAGCGGACGGGGGCGTCTGCGTCGCCGGGTGTGTTGGGTTCGAAGAGGTGGATGTGCTGCGGAGCCACCCGCGCTGTGATGGCGCGTCCTTCGGACATGGCTGCCGCCGGAACACGGCACACAAGCCGATTCCCATCGGTGGTGAGGATGGTTACGTCCATTGTGCTGCCCAAGGGTTCGATTCCCTGGACGCTAGCGGCAATGCCAGGTCCTAAGCTGTCGGCAGTACCGTTCTCGATCAGGGGTGAGACCGATAACGTGATATGCTCGGGCCGGATGCCCGCAATAACCTCGCGCTGGGCTTCTCCGGCGAGCCACTCGCCCGGCGCCTCGTCTAGTCGGAAGCAAGCGTCGCCGGTGGTGAAACATACCGTATCGTGTTGCCGAGTGAGCTGGCCCTCCAAAAAATTCATCGGCGGCATGCCCATAAATCCGGCCACAAAACGGTCTGCTGGTTGCTGGTAGATGTTCAGTGGGGTGTCGATCTGCCGCACCAGACCATCGCACATCAGTGCCACGCGATCACCCAGGGTCATTGCCTCCTCCTGATCGTGGGTGACGTAGATCGTTGTCGTCCCCAATTTGCGGTGGAGTCGCTTGATTTCTGCGCGGGTTTCCACGCGGAGCTTGGCGTCCAGGTTGGAAAGAGGCTCGTCAAATAAAAAAACAGCCGGTTGCCTGACGATGGCTCGACCGAGCGCGACCCGCTGCCGCTGTCCCCCAGAAAGCGCCTTGGGCTTGCGCCCGAGCAACATTTTCAAATCGAGCATATCTGCAGCCCACTCGACTCGTTCCTTGATTTCGGCTTTGGCAACTTTGCGCATTTTGAGTGCAAAGGACATGTTTTGGCGAACCGTCATGTGGGGATACAAGGCATAGTTTTGAAATACCATGGCAATGTCACGGTCTTTGGGATGGAGATCGTTTACGACCGCGCCGCCGATTTTTAGTGTGCCACCGGAAATTGTCTCCAGGCCGGCTATCATCCGGAGCGTGGTACTCTTGCCACAGCCCGAGGGGCCCACAAGGACGAGAAATTCACCGTCCTGGATCTCAAGATCTATCTGACGGACCGCGTAAACGTCGCCCGGGTACACCTTTGAGACTTGCTCCAGAGTCACGGACGCCATGAATTACCTTCGTTCGGAATGGATCGAGAATGCCCACTTGAGGCGGTGCCCCCTAGGGTATTGCCGGCCCCTTTATGATACCCGCTCTTCAACTCAATACCATTCCGTGCAGAATTATGGCAGACTGAGATTTTCCCGGGTCGCATGATTTTTGCCTGACGGTGAATCTGCTCACGATCGGGTGGCCCATTATCTGGAAAACGTGGTAAGGTCGAAGACTGCTGAGCGTCTATCAGGTCATCAGCAGAGGTCCGTCTCCAAAGCGATTTTTAAGGATGCAACAACGTGGGTGACACCGCTTTCCTTCCGGCGCCAAACGATGTCGAAGGGCAAACTGCGGTTGTGGGCGGGGGCGGCCCTGTTCGGTTGACGGCCTTAGTGGCTATCGTTCTAGGCCTGGCTACGGTATTCACATTTTTTCCCGTCAATGGCCTGATCGGGCAGTTTCTCGGGTACGTACAATCGTTGGGTGTGTGGGGTCCCGTGTTGCTGGCACTGGCCTACGTCGTTGCGACGGTGTTGATGGTGCCAGGCCTAATTCTCACACTCGGAGCCGGATTTGCTTTTGGGTTGGTGCAAGGCATGATTGCCGTGTCGGTCGGCAGCGTACTGGGCGCAATCGCCGCTTTTCTTTTAGGTCGGACGTTGGGACGTGACTATGTCGAACACAAGGCGAGCGAATTCCCCGCATTTGCCGCGATTGACCGAGCGGTCCAGCGTTCAGGATTCAAGATTGTACTGCTCACGCGATTGTCGCCCGCCTTTCCATTCAACGTGCTGAACTATCTGTTTAGCATCACCGGTGTCCGCACACGCGACTATTTCTTGGCCAGTTGGATTGGCATGTTCCCTGGAACGCTGATGTATATTTACTTCGGCACGGCTATTAAGACCGTCGCTGATTTGGTCGGCGGGCAATTTGAAGGGGGCACGGCCCAAAAAGTGTTGCTTCTTGTCGGTCTAATCGCCACGGTGATCGTCACCGTTTACGTGACGCGTATCGCCCGCGCTGCAATACGCGAATGCGTGCCGGCGGAGGACGCGATCTAGCCCGTACGGCTCACCCATCTTGTCGCGGAGGAAACTCTGAACATGTCCACCCTTCCACGTATACAACCGCTAGATGAGCACAACCGGGAGTTGGAGGCCCATGTCCATCCACCCGATTGGATCAACCCTCGCCCAGCCGGCCGCTACAATCTGGTTGTGATTGGCGCCGGGACTGCCGGGCTGGTCACCGCTGTTGCCGCGGCAGGCTTGGGAGCGAAAATCGCGCTGGTCGAACGGCAATGGATGGGGGGCGACTGTCTGAACGTCGGCTGCGTGCCATCCAAGGCGCTCATCAGCGGAGCGCGTGCTGCACGCTCGGTGCGCTATGCGGACCGATTTGGCGTGCACGTTGCCGAGCACCCAGCGGTCGACTTTGCCCAGGTTATGGAGCGGATGCGCCGACTCCGTGCCAGCATAGGTATGCACGACTCAGCCGCTCGTTTGCGGGACTTGGGTATTGATGTTTTTTTCGGGCAAGGTGAATTCAGTGGGTCCAGCACTGTCGAAGTCGGCGACCAGACACTGCGTTTCAAGCGAGCGGTGATTGCCACGGGGGCCCGCGCTACGGCTCCGCCTATCCCGGGGCTGGGTCGGGTAGAATATCTCACCAACGAATCGATTTTTTCGCTCACTAAGTTGCCGCGAAAACTGGGCGTGATCGGCGCAGGTCCCATCGGGTGTGAATTGGCCCAGGCGTTCGCCCTGTTTGGCTCGGAGGTCTTTCTTGTGGAAGCGGCCCATGGGATTCTTCCCCGTGAAGACCCCGACGCGGCCGAGATCGTAAAGCAGTCGCTCGTTGCCGATGGCGTTCGTCTATTGTGCTGCGGACGAAACATGGAATTAAAACCAGGCACGGAGGGAGACATTCGGCTAACCCTCGATTCTCATGCCAAAACCTACGATCAGACCGTGGACCAGTTGCTCGTCGCCGTGGGACGCACTCCGAACGTCGATGGCCTGGGGCTTGATAAGGTGGGCGTGGCGTACGACTCGTGTACGGGGGTGGAAGTTAACGATTTATTGCAAACGACCAACCCCCGCATTTACGCGGCAGGCGACATCTGTTCGCCCTACAAATTTACGCATGCCGCAGACTTTATGGCGCGGCTTGTGATTCAAAACAGTCTCTTCCACGGCCGCGCCAAAGCGAGCCGGCTTGTGATTCCCTGGGCGACCTACACGACGCCAGAAATCGCCCATGTAGGCCTCTCTTTCCAAGAAGCTATGGATCGAGACATCAGCGTGCAAACTTTCACCCAAGAGTTCAGCGGAGTCGATCGGGCCATACTGGAGGGCGAAACGGAGGGATTCGTGCGGATCCATCTGCAACCGCGGACCGACAAGATCCTTGGTTGCACCATCGTGGCTCCGAATGCGGGTGATATGATTTCGCAGATTTCCCAAGCGATGACCCACGGATTGGGGCTCAAAAAGATTGCTAACACGATTCACCCCTATCCAACCCAGGCGGAGGCAATTCGCAAGATCGGCGATCAATATAGCCGTACCCGGCTGACGCCGTTTGTTAAATCGATGTTTAACAGGTGGCTCGCGTGGACAAGGTGATTTGCCTTTGCGGACATCGCCTCCGCGCAATCCAATAGGGCGGGGAAATGTTATGAGGGTGGGTCCGTTGGGCAAACGATCTACGCATTCTCTTGCCCCGCGTTCCCATTTTGGATATTAGACTTTTCCTTGTAGAAATACCCCACCGGTATGAACAGTATGGCGGTGGTCAGCACTGCATAAGTCCAAAACATGAAATAAGCGGCGCCCTCCAATGTGTCCTGCCCGCCAACCGTAATGGCAAAGTCAATCTTCGTCTCGGAAAGTTCTCCCCGTCGGCGCTTGACTTCTTGTTCACCTTCGTCACCTCGAATCTCGATGATCCTATTCTCCAACCAGTCGTAAGGAGTATTTTCAACATCGGAAGCGCTCTCCGCGGGATCCTGGCGGCTTACATGCGCTTGGAGGTGTACATCCCATTGCGTGCCCAACTTGCGATCGAAACCCGCAGAAGTGATACGATAGTCATTTCTGGACAACTGTTTGTAAGTAAGCGATAGCCCTGAGGAGTCGGCGGCATCAGCAATCAGACGTTGCCCGTCTTTCTCGCGGGGTAGTCGGCCTTCATGGGCGGCGTCAGCGGATTCGAAGAAGGCTTTTTCAATCAGCTTTGAGGCACTGGCCAAGGCCTGATTCTCACCTGTCCGGACATTTTTGAGAACGTTGAAGCCATCAAACATCAAGACCACGTCGTCTGGACTACCAAACTCCAGGTCCGGGCCACTCACTCGTATGAGTTTTGCACGTTTTTCGGAATTCTCCTCCGGCCCGTCTGTGGGGCGATTTTCGGTAGCGATATGCCAAAGTCCAATCGTTGTTTCAGTGCCAGGGTCTAAAGTCTTGATTTCTCTTGCTATCTGATTGATACCGGGCACTTGGATGAAATGATTAACTCCACTGGCAAAAAGATTTCCAAGCGATACAGAGAATAGCCAAAGGGCCATTACCACCGACTTCATTTTCTTAGGGGCCTGCGTGTAGGAAAACTCCAAACCCGTAATGGAGATCATCACCTCCGCACAGGTGAGCAGTACATAGGCGTAGAGTTGCCAGGCGATCGACGGGACTTCGCCTTTGTCAATCAGCGCTTGTGCCAGCGCAATCATCCAAAAACCGGCCGCGGCTAGAAACAAACCGATGGAAATTTTACGTATTGGAGTTAGCGTGAAAACCCGATTCGCAGTTGGATAAATTACAAACTGAAATAGCGGAATCAAAATCATCACGAGGATGGGATTGATAGCTTGGATTTGCGACTCAAGCCAGTTGATGCCAAGAAAATTTCGATCCATGTTTTCCGCTTGCAGTACCCACGAAGACCCGGTTTGGTCAAACAAACTCCAAAAGACGGCAACGAAGGCGTAGATAATGGTCAGCTTTAGAACCGCGGATAGCCCTTCTCTGCTGAAGGTTTCTTTGAAAAATCCCAACCCACCCGGTGGGACGTGCACAAAAACATTGCGTCCCATCCAAAACACCAAAGTGGCCAGTGCCATCAATACGCCGGGTACGCCGAACGCTATGTGTGGACCGTACCATTTAAGCAACAGTGGCGTCATGACGGTTGAGACGGTGGATCCAAGATTAATCGCAAAGTAGAACCACTGAAACACGCGCGACATGAGGTGGCTGTTCTTCGCTCCGAACTGATCGCCGACGTGCGCTGAAACGCAGGGCTTAATGCCTCCACTACCAAAAGCGATAAGGAACAAGCCGAGCACCAACCACGTTCCTGGTTCTAGTCCGGCCCCGCCCATCAATGCCAGCGCCAAGTGCCCCAGGCAATAGACGATCGACAACCAAAGAATCGTACGGTACTTGCCAATAAAAATGTCAGATAAGAACGATCCCAAGACGGGAAAGAAATAAGTTGCAGCCACAAAGTCGTGGTAATACTCGTTGGCTTCGGCTTTGCTCATAGCAGTGCCGAATTCGCCATCGACCATGTAGTGCAAATATCGCGTCATGAAAATAACGAGAATTGTCCGCATGCCGTAGTAGCTGAACCGCTCTGCGGCCTCGTTGCCGATAATGTACGGGATGCCTTTCGGCATTTTTTCCGATGGCAACGGCGCAGTGAGGTATTTGCATTTTTGTGGGGCGCTAGATGGTGCTGCGGTAGTTGCCCGCACAACGTTGTCGGATTCGCTCATAGAGATCGCTGCCAAGTTTGGGAGCGGGGAGGTGATGACTGCGTGCCAAGTGTAACGAAATCGCGAGCGAGTTGCAGCGGCAATCTACTCGGAAACAGTTTGCCTGTCGGAGCAATAAGGGCATGACTCACCTGGCACATAGTGCGGTGAGGCCTGTTCGTCCACAGTAAGCGGATTTTGGCAGGCAAAGCAGATTGTTGTGGCGGTTTCTGCCAACTCGCCGTCGAGCGCGGTGCGTTTATCAAAAACGAAGCATTCTCCTTCAAAATATTGCTTGCCGCATTGCTCGAAGTACTTCAAGATACCCCCTTCGAGCTGATAGACTTCTTCAAAACCCTCCCGCTCAAGATAGGGCCCCGCTTTTTCGCAGCGGATGCCGCCCGTACAAAACATCACCAGCGGCTGCCCCTTCGCCTCTTCAGGCAACTGCTTGGCAACGGCAGGAAACTGCCGGAAGTGATCAATTGGCAGTGTGACGGCGTCTTGGAAGGTTCCCAGCCGGACTTCGTACTGATTTCGCACATCGAGCAGGGTCAGGCGGCGGCCGTTGTCGAGCCATCGTTGGAGCTCCATAGCCGAGATCTTTCGCGACGGTGCGGCGCCAGGGTCGATCCCTTCAACGTCAAAAGCGATAATCTCTTTCTTGAGCCGCACGAGCATGCGATTGAAGGGCTGCTCGACACTCCAGCTTTCCTTCACAACGAGCGGACCAATTTCTGTATCCTGCTCCAAAGTGTTGCGCAAGGTGTCGATGGCCTCGCGCTGGCCGGCCACAAATAAATTAATTCCTTCGCGACTGAGTAGAATCGTGCCTTTAAGTTCAAGCGCCGTACACAACCGGCGCAGCGGCTCGCGACGCTGTTGCAGGCCCGTTAGCGGTGTGAACTTATATGCCGCGATGTTCAGCACATTTTCTATTGGTTGCTGGTTGGATTTACTATTTGCCATAGTTTTGATTATGAACGAACTTTGTCGGAAATGGAATTGGAGTGACGCTTATCGTGCGGGCACAGATCCTGGCTGCAATACCCCCTCGATACGAGCCCCACGTGTCTAAGGAGCCGTTGGATCCGCCGGAAGCATCAGCGTTGGTCCTTGGAAGTAACGGGCGTAGGGACTTCTGCCATGTTGTGATGATGCCCGGTTCCGGTAGACAGCACCCAGGTGTTGAGATGACGCCCGCCCCAGTTTCTCTAAGCTGTCAATTCAAGAGGCAGCGACTTGAGGCTTTTGCACGCTCCGGGGCCGGAGACGTCCTCTGCCTTGATTTGCGACCAAAGGCTCTTGGTGGGCTTGGGTAGAATCGCACGTCAGGCTGTTGCGGTTGTATAGGACCTTTTAATTCGCTTGCGTAAAGGACTTCACCGACGGTGCCGGGAAGAGAGAATAGCTCGAGGCTAGCGATGGAGATAGAACGTCTCGGCCAACCAATTATTTGGCGCTGCGATTTCCGTAAACTCGCAGATCATCAAACTCGTTGAGGTCGTCGAAAGAGCCGATGCCCAGTCTGCCGCCCCGGAAGGTCGCGTCTTGCGTTTCCATGTGCGGCTTGGTCATGTCGTCAAAATAAATCTTGATCCTGCCGGACTTCACCTCGTGGGTCAGGCGCACTGCATGCCAACTGTCGTCCCAAGGAGTGCGCCGCTCGTTTTTGGTCAGTGGACGGCGCGGCCCATTGTCGACGATCATGATTTGTCCGCTGGCTGGGTCGGGCTGGGCGCCCAGGTGTACGTAATAAAAGTGCGTGCGGTCACCGAAGGAAAAGAACACGCAACAATCCCGATGATTGCCCGTGTCTCGGGTACTGCGGACCTTGAATTCCAATACAAAGTCATCAACGTACAGATCCTTGATCAGCGCGATATGTTTCGGACTGCGGACTTGCGGCGCGTACTCGCTCTCGGTCGTGGTGATTTCAAATGTTGTGTTGTCCTTGCGTTCAGCCAGACGCCACGATTTCGAATCGAAGATCTCCCAGCGGTCGACACCGTTTTCGAAGTCCTCGCTAAACAAAAGCGGCAAGCTATTCACATCAGCAGCCGCCGCCTCCACGACAATGATTGGGTCCCAGGAAAAAAGCGGTAGTCCAGCTGCAATACAGCACACAACGAGGATGCGCAACATTTTAAAAACCTCCATCACGATTAGAATTATCGATTGTAGAGCGTGCCGGAGTTCTTGAATAGTTGGCTAGTGATCTTTGCATGGCAAATGGCCCCGTGCCACTCCTGGCCGCAGGTTGCCCCAGTGCAAAAAAATAGATGGAGACAGTGCTCATAAGTGGCGCATAGATCAACAAGACATTCGGTTTGAGCCCTTCTTCAATTTTCTTCATCATTTGCACACCCGTGTTGCCCGCAACACACTCATCCCATGGGGGTACGAGATGAGCTTGATGGAACAGTGGATTGACGATCTGCAAACGGGCAGACTATCGGCAAAGTTTGCCGCTGCCGTTGCCCTGGGACCCGCATGCCGGCTACAATCGAGGTCTGCTCTCAGTCCTGCACACGATCCTTCTGGCTTGACGATTCCCCATGCGAATCAGCGCCATTCCACAGATTTACCGAAACGTAAATCGTTGGGGCGAAATTCTTTCCATTCTGAGTAAATATGGCCTAGCGGGATGGTTGAGTCGCTTCGATTTTGCGCTGGGAAAGTCGCTGCTTAAGAATCGCAATGGCCAAGTGTTAGCGAAGGAGAGTCGGGAGACCCGTATTCGATTGGCACTGGAAGAGTTGGGCCCCACCTTTATCAAGCTCGGCCAAATAATGAGTACGCGGCCCGACGTTGTCGGGGGTGAGTTAGCCGACGAATTGCAGAAACTGCAGACTCGGGTCCCTGCAGATTCTGCAGAGCTAGTCGCCGAGATTATCAGCGAAGAATTGGGCCAATCAGTCGAAGACGTATTTGCCCAGTTTTCTCCAGAGGCGATTGCTTCGGCGTCGATCGGCCAAGTGCATCGTGCGCGCCTCCACTCCGGTGAGACCGTTGCGGTCAAAATACAACATCACGGCATCCAACAGCGGGTGCATGTCGATCTGGATATTCTAACCGGGCTGGCACAGCTCGCAGAACGTCTACCGGAGTTGCGGAGTTACCGTCCTCTGTCGACAGTCGCAGAATTTCAACGCGCATTGCGTCGCGAATTGGACTTCACGCGAGAATGCCGCCATCTGGAACAATTCCTCCACGCATTTGAGGCCGACGAGCAGGTAGTCATCCCACGCATCTATCGGGAGTTCTCGACCGAGCGCGTACTCGTCATGCAGTGGCTAGAAGGTACGCCACTGACCGAGCCTGAGGCTATTTGTGCTGCAGGGATTGAGCTGGCCGAGGTGACGCGACGCGGTGCAGAGATGTACCTGGAAATGATCTTTCACCATGGCATATACCACGCCGATCCTCATCCCGGCAACTTGCTTGTGATGCCCGATGGCACGATCGGGCTTCTTGATTATGGAATGGTGGTACGTATCGATGAAGGCTTGCGCGAAGAGATTGAGGACATGCTGATGGCCATCGTTGAGCAAGATGCCAATCGGCTGGTGTCGGTGGTGATGCGGGTAGGCGCCGTGCCCCCTGGACTCGATGAAACCGGCTTGGCCCTCGATCTGACAGACTACGTGGCTCACTATGCCCATCAATCAGTCGACAAGTTTGAGCTGGCGCCGGCACTAACAGAAATGTTTGAATTGATGCGGCGTTATGAGATTGTCCTGCCCTCGTCCATGGCGCTGCTACTCAAGGTGCTGGTCATGCTTGAGGGAACATCCCAAAAGTTGCAACCCAATTTCAGTTTGATGGAAGTCCTGGAGCCGTTTCAGCGAAAGGTTTTGGCGGATCGCCTGTCGCCAAGTCGCCAATTGCGCAAGGCCAAGCGAATGGCATACGAAGTGCAGCAACTGGCAGAGGTAGTACCGCGCCGCCTCCGCGACATATTGCATCAAGTGCAGAGTGGGAGGTTTGATGTGCACTTGGATCATCGGGGCCTGGAACCTTCCGTCAACCGGCTGGTCCTCGGCATGCTCACCAGTTCGCTATTTATTGGCTCCGTATTGATGGTGACTAATCAGGTTTGGCCTTTGCGAGGAATCTCGGTACCTGGGGTTTTAGGACTGGGACTCAGTGCGATTCTGGGGCTGCGGCTGCTGCGGGCCATTGGCAAGTCGGGCCATTTGGACCGGCGGCGGTGAGGAGCGAGCAGCCAGATGCCTGGCGACCGTGGTGCAAACCAAAAGGCGAATCTGCATTGCCAGACTATGCCTGGTACGCCACCAGGCAGATTGAGATCTGATTTCCAAAGGGTGCAGGGTATGGCCTTGCGGCGTTGTTTTTTACGCTGGCGAGATTTCCTGGCCCGGCGGGTTTTCCTGCTCTTGTTGGGCTAGGGCGGTGGGCCCTTTCGCATGCTCTACGGTTGGTGCGGATTGGCTAAAGCTGTTGAGCGTTTGTTCCAGGCGGGTATTGAGGACGTCTAGCTCGCCGATCAATTCCTCGTGACGCCGCTCGAGGCGCTCGATGATCTCGCTGGGAACAAGCTGGTTCATGAGGGGCGTTTGGTGATGGGCCGAGCGGGTAATACCAACTCCTCATCGTCTCGAATCTGTCCCCAGATCGAGGTCCCGATACCCCAAAAAACCCTTATACTCACGTCTCAGGAACGATTGTGCCGAATATACTGGACGTACTATTAGCTTGGCCCCTAGCCGGCAAGGAGTTTTCTGCAGAGCCGGTTAGGTCCCTTTGGCTCTGCGGGCTGGGCGCGGCACCAAGCATAGAGTACGCTAAATGCTTCCATATAAGTGGCTGAGCCTCCCTAGGTGGGCTCCTGCAAACATTGAAAGGGATTCGATTGGTTAAGTTAACTTTACGGGATAAAGAGACGGCCCAGGAAGCGGTGCGGCGATTTCGCAAACTGGTTGAGCGAAGCGGCATCAAGAAGGAAATTCGCGTTCGTGAGTTCTACGAGAAACCAAGTGAGACCAAACGCCGTTCCCGCCTGCGGGCGGAACGCCGGTCGCGCCGTGAACGGCTTATGGGTCGCACTTAGGCGGGCTTGCGCTTAGGTTAGGCCGGTGTTGGCCAGCCGCTTGGTACTTATCTGCGGTTGCCCGATGGCAGAGCCGTTCGATTTTCGGCAGCCATGTCCCTAGGCAGCCATGTCCCTAGGCAGCCGTGCCCCTATTTGTCTGGCGACGTTTTGCCCCGGCTTAGGATCTTTGCGTCTTAGGCTGTTCTGTTTTGGGCTCAGATATTTTGGCCCCTAAGAGTTCAGGCAGCCTCTCTACGAAGGCCCGAATTTCGTCACGCACTCGCCGGTAGGGGCGCATGCTATCTTCTTCGGTGGCTGCGTTGCGCGCCAGTGCGGGTGGGTCGTCAAAGGGCACATGCACTTTTTGGCATAGCCTGGGCAGTACGGGACAATTCTTGTCGGCATGTCCGCAAACCGTGATGATCAGGTCGAAGCTGACCTCTGAAAATTGGTCGAGTCGTAAAGATTGTTGGTGCGATATATCGACGCCCACTTCCCGCATGGCTTCGACCGCATGCGGATTCAGCCCATGAGCTTCAATCCCGGCTGAATAAATAGCGAACTGATCTCCATGCAAGGACTTGGCCCAACCTTCAGCCATTTGGCTGCGGCAGGAGTTACCCGTGCAAAGGAATAGTATGGTAGGGCGGATCTTTGAATTCATTGCAGACGCCTTCGCTGATTCCAAGAATAAAGGCTGTTGGGCCAATGGGTCAATGATTGTAACGCAACAAGGGCTCGAAGGGCGAGCCTCCGAATCCCTGCCGGTTCTAGATGACCATAGAGTCAGCGTTTCAGAAGGCGAATTCACCTCGAGCAAACCAGCCGTCGAAGCCCAGGATGTTTGCATCGTCAAACGTCATTCCAGTATCGTCGGCGAGCGCCTGACTCGAGTCTCGCATTCCCAGATCGTGCCACGCTGAGAACAGGTATCCAGAGTTCAGAGTTACCCGATTCCCGATATACACCGATCCACCCACAACGATGTCAACAACAGGAATCAGTTGGGTCGATTCGAAAAGTGTCTGGCGTGCAGGCAAACTGTCGAGGTTGTTCACGATGTTCACATCGCCTAGTAAAAGCGAGATATCTCCCTTGGCAAACAGGGCAAGACGATAATTTCTGCCAAAATAGCGACGCCCTTCGAGTCCCCAGCGAGGACCTGCCCCATTGAATTCCATCCGCGTGGCATAGCTTCGATTTGGTTGTCCAACATTCGTGGTGATCGAGTTGATAGAGCGATCCCACGCGACATCTGCAAAACGGACGCCGGCCGACCATGTGATGTCCCAGGCCGCGCAGCACGCAGGTCCACAACAAGCACCTCCGCCGCAGCAAGAGTCACAACAATTGCCGCAACAACTGTCACAACAAGCGTCGCAACAGGGTTCACAACAGCACCCACCTAGGGGGATGGTCTTGGAAAACGCCAGATCGTAGGTTTGCAGGTCGACGTTGCCAGCAACATCAAGTCGTGTGTTGGGAGTGTTGGCAAGAGTGCCGTCTTCACCAAATCTCTCAATGGAAACAACTTCCGGCGGGAGGCTTGTTGGGTCCACACCAGGAAACGAGCTGAAACTGTCGCTTTGGTACCGAGTAAATGCGAATTGAAGGTCGCAGCCACATTCACACAGCCGGTAGCCGCCGAAGAATCGGTAGCTGGAGCCGTAGTCGAAATCCATTTCGACAAACTGGTTGACAACCTGATTGACCGAGCCTGGGATCCCAAGGGATGTGCGTTCGACAAACGCAGTGGCCTGACTGAATGTTGAGCGAACGTACAGATATTCGGCGCCGATATAAAACTGCCCTTGCCTCAGGCCTCCGCCTTCCGGACAGGTGTCGCTACAACTGGGGCCGCAGGTCGTGTAGCCACAATGGTTCGATTCGTAGCTGTCATTGCCGTCTGTGTTATACGAGGTTAACGACGCCCCTGCCATTTCAGCGGCGTAGTTGGCAGTGTCGTATACATCCTGACGCTGCCCGATAGCGATTGACGGGCAAAACAATTGGAATTGAATGCATGCCAATAGCGCAGCGGTCTTCCATGACTTTATTATCATCGTGCTTCCCCCCTCAAGGAATAATCGAGCAGCGAGCGATCCTACTTGGCAACGTGCCTGAGCCGAATCTGCGATTTTGGGAGGCCCATCTCGTTTGAATCCGTGTCAAAACTCTGCCTAGGACAATAGTCCGAGTTATTACTGAGACCGTCTGGCAGTTTTGAAATGGATTCGCGAAAGGGCATCCTCTGCGCGATCGATACTTTGTGCCTTGCAATAGATCGGTGTCCGGAAGTTCGGCTCTTTCGTTATTTTCCGGAAAATCCGAAAAATCTCACCGACCAGATCAATCGTTGCCAGCGGAAAACTCTGCCAGAGCGGCGGCAGTCCAGAGATGCATCCGGGGCGCTGCTAGCAAGAGGTAGCAGCATGCTACTAGGATCGCGGTAGCTTATCTTAGCGAGAGCGTCGCCGCATGGTCGCTAGGCTCATGCTTCCTGCTGCAAGCAGCAATAGGGCGGTAGGCTCGGGGACCGTGTTCAGCGATCCAGGCGTAATGTGGGGTAACACGGCCTGCTTCATATGGAGACTGTGCGGCGTCGTTGGAGGTGCCAGCAGTTCATAAAGTGGTATCGGAGTTGTCGACGCACGCTCTGCGCCGAGTTCATAGGTGAGCGTTACCAATGCATTTTCAGTCAACGAAGTACTGACGTCAAAAAAGACGTCCTCGAACGATGGCAGCAACATTGGATCAGCATCGGCGCCAATCTTTATCTTAAAGAGGGCCATGTCTCCTGCGACGATACCACTACCAAAGTCGACTATCAAACGTTCTGCATCAATGGCCCCAGGTAGGGCTGGCGCGCCCGACGGAGTGGTCACGGCTGAATTCACCGTAACGGGCGAGATAAAGTTTGGCACATCTTCGGTCAAAGCGCCACTATAGAAAAGGTTCCTGAAATGGTAGTCGTCGTCCCCAATGGTCAACTCAAACTGAACAAGATTTCCCAGCGATTCGGCCGAATTGGCAATCAATAACGCGGGCTCATTGAAAGACCGTTTTAATTGGGCTTCACCTACCCAGCTTGCATCTGATTGCATAATTGGGCCTATGATCGGGTCGTCTGCGTAATACAACACCGAAGCGCTGCCGCTGACCCCGACGGTGAAATCAGCATTAATATTCTGGGCCGCAGCATTTGAAGCCGGTTGTGTCGTTGCCATTAAGACTACGAGGGCAACCGCCCACGGCGCTTTGTAGTTATTGATTATTCTCATAATGTTTCTCCCAATCCGACCGCCGAGTCCCTTGCAACTTCCTTGAGGAAATCACTTGCTGCACTTTGGCCCAGGCGGGCTTGGGTGCTCATGCAAGAGGCCTTGGCGAACGAATCACTGCTAAAAAGCAATCTCCGGTCTATGGAGGTGTGGGAGCAAACGTCGTGAAGATAGGCCAGGCGGAACTTCCGATTGGCCTCATTCGAAAGGCGATTAGTAGCACGCGGCGCGGCGGTACAGTTTTCCCGCCAGCTCACGGCTGGTCTTTGCGCACTTAAAGCGCGTCAAGAATGGCTGCGCTTGCTGACCGTTATGGAAGGATTGAATTTGCGGCGGCGGTTGCCGTCGGCAACCCGTGCAATTCATCTATCCAAGGCAGGCGAGCCAACTTATCCCCGCGGGGACAATAACCTGAGCAAGATTTACCACCGGAGGGCCCCGACCAAAACTTTTCGCGGGCAAAACAGCAGGGGCCAGATTTGCCGCAGATAGGTCAGACTAAGAGATGGTGTTGTGAACTCAGACAAGGAGATTCGCCTGTTCGGACAGCGAGAGAGCCAGCTTGACCCTTCGCCAGTCGAATGTTCATGAAGTTCACAACCCTAAAATTGAAGGTAAAATGTGCGGATTTCGCAGAGCCTAAGCCCTACAGAGTCGATTCTAAGGCCGTAGTCCGATGCTGTCAAACAAAAAACACCGAAAAAGCCATATTGTCGGGCGGGAGGCCAGCGAGGAGTTGTGAAAGGGCCGTTTCAGGATTGAGAAAATACGGCTACGGACTTGAGAAATTCCGCTGCGCGGCGTTAGGTGGCAAATTGCTGAGTAGGCCACAGCGGTCGGCAAATCGTTAGCGCACTCCAATGCCGTCTGGAAGCGATCAGCTCAAGCCGCCCCAGTCCATTCCCAGGTCGAGCGAACGGGCTGAATGGGTTAGCGCACCTATGCTGATTCGTTCAACGCCCGTAGCGGCGATTTCAGCGAGTCGTTCTAGCTGGACGCCCCCGGAAGCCTCGAGCTGAACTTGGGGGCTTAGCGCATTGCGCAACTTGACAGCTTCGTAGAGTTGGCAGAGCGACATGTTGTCCAGCAATACGATATCTGGCCTGGCGGGCAGTACGCTGGCCAGTTGGTCCATCGTGTCGACCTCAACTTCTAAGAGCATCTCTTTGGTCTGCATACCGCCTTGAAGCTGCCCTAAAAACTGACGCGCATCCGCCACGGCGGCGGCAACATCAGCGACGTCTTTACCACGCCCGGCCAAATGATTGTCTTTGATCAGGATTGCGTCGTAGAGTCCCCGGCGGTGATTGCGCGCACCGCCGCAACGAGCGGCGTATTTCTCGAGCAGCCGCCACCCGGGTGTTGTCTTGCGGGTGTCATAGACGTGTGTGCGGGTCCCAGCCAACTTGGCAACATAGCGGCTGGCCAACGTAGCGACGCCCATCAGCCGGGCAAGTATATTCAGCAGCGTTCGTTCCACGGTCAGTAGATCACGCACATTGCCTTGTAGGTGGACCAGCATTGTCCCCGCATCAATTCTGTCGCCGTCGGCAACCTGGTTGGCTGCAGTAATATTCGCACCAAAGCAATCCAGCACCACCTGCACCGTGGGCAGCCCGGCGACAACGGCTGCTTCGCGTGCCACAATGTTGGCCGTCCCGCTGCGATCTTCTGGAACCAAACTGGCCGTCGTCCAGTCCTGTTGTCCTGCGAGGTCCTCCTGGAAGGCCAGCTTGACCAAAGCACGGCAATCGGCTTCCAAGGGCTGATCCCAATTGATTTGCAGAAAATCAGGCACAATAACCCATCTTTCTTGAATCTGGTATACTTGGCGTCCGGACGCGTAACTAAGGAGGTGAAACGAGGTGCCGCGCGCTGACAGCTAGGCCCTGGTAAGACAGAACCCATCGCGGATACGCCGTCCGGTGGTACTGCTCACTTGCCTCCGTCACCCTTCGAAAACCAAATACTGAGCCGCACCTGAGCCCGCTTGGCGGGCACCGGCGCTGTGTGGCAACGCGGCTAGGCCCTTTCGTCGGATTTTCCGTCTGTCCTGGCTGCTCTTGCCCGTCGCGTTTACCCCTTACCCCAAATATCTCCTCTCCGATGTCCTCGACGCAACCCACTTTTCAGAAAATGGCAGCCGAAGAGTCGTCTCGAACTTGGCTAAAGTCATCTGACCAGCTAAGGCTACTGGTACTCGCCGCGTCGCTACTGGTAATGAGCGGTTCCTACTGGTGGTATCGGGAGGGGCATCGCGGGGGCCTGATCGAAATCGACCGCGCCGAACCCCTTCACACCCATTACCGCGTTGATATCAATCGTGCCGACTGGCCTGAGATGATTCAGCTGCCTCGCTTGGGCGAAACCATGGCGCGGCGCATCATGGCAGAACGTGAGGAAAACGGTCCCTTCCGCAGTCATGACGACTTGGTTCGCGTTTATGGCATTGGGCCCAAAACACTTGAACTGATTCGCCCATATTTACATCCGATTCCAAGTGAAACCGATCGAGCAGACGCCTCTGGGCCGCAGTCGGCCGCAGCCGTGTCGCAGTAGGAGCATCCTCCGTTGCCATTCGAGCTTAACAGCCCATTTCAACCGGCCGGTGATCAGCCTGCAGCTATCAAAGAGCTGGTGCGGGAGTTGCGGGCGGAAAAAAGAGAACAAGTGCTCATGGGCGTCACCGGGTCGGGCAAGACGTTCACCATGGCCAATGTTATCCAGCAAGTTCAACGCCCTACCCTGGTGCTTTCGCACAACAAAACGCTCGCCGCTCAGCTGTATTCGGAGTTCAAGGAATTCTTTCCAAACAATGCAGTAAGTTATTTTGTCAGTTACTACGACTACTACCAACCCGAGGCATACATTCCACAGCGGGATATCTACATTGAAAAAGATGCTTCAATTAATGAAGAAATTGATCGCATGCGGCTAGCGACGACCAGTTCGCTGGTTAGCCGTCGCGATGTAATCGTCGTGGCGAGCGTTTCCTGCATTTATGGCTTGGGATCGCCCGAAGACTACAAGGCAATGATGGTGGGCCTGCGGGTGGGGCAAAACGTCGATCGCGACGACGTACTCAGCCGGTTGATTGACATCCAGTACCAGCGCAACGACACCGATCCGGCCCGTGGAAAATTTCGTGTGCGGGGCGACTGCGTCGAAATCTGGCCGTCTTACGAAGAGTTTTCTTTCCGCGTGGAATTCTGGGGCGACGAGATCGAACGACTTGCGATTATCGATCCCACCTCAGGTGAGTCGATCAGCACACTCGAAGAAATGTATGTGTATCCTGCCAAGCACTTTGTTTTGCCCGAGGAGCGCATTGAAAACGCCGTGGACCAAATTCGCAAGGAACTCTCTGGACGACTCGAACAGTTTCGCAGCGATGGACGGATGCTCGAAGCGCAACGAATCAATGCTCGTACGCGGTTCGACATTGAGATGATGCTCGAGGTTGGCTATTGCCCGGGCATCGAAAACTACAGTCGCATTTTGGCTGGACGCGGAGCCGGCGAACCGCCCACGACACTACTAGATTTTTTCCCCGATGATTTTCTGCTTTTCGTGGACGAGTCGCACGCCACAGTTTCACAAATTCGTGCCATGTATGCGGGGGATCGTAGTCGCAAGGCAACCCTGGTCGAACATGGTTTTCGGTTGCCCAGTGCGCTGGACAATCGTCCGCTAAAATTCGAGGAGTTTCAAAGTCGGATCAAGCAGGTCGTCTACGTCTCGGCAACGCCTGCCGAATTTGAGTTGGAGCAGGCCGGGGGAGAGGTCGTCGAGCAGGTCATCCGGCCGACGGGATTGCTGGACCCGGTCATCGAGGTGGTTCCGGCCCGGGGGCAGGTCGCTCACGTTATCGAACGGATCCGCGAGCGGGCTGCTTTAGGCGAACGCGTGCTGGTGACGACCCTTACCAAACGGTTGGCGGAGGACCTGGCCACGTTTATTAGCGAGCAGGGTATTCTTTGCAAATGGTTGCATAGCGAGTTGGACGCCTTCGAACGGGTCGAATTGCTTCGAGATCTGCGCCAGGGGAAGTTCGAGGCTCTGGTTGGTATCAACTTATTGCGTGAAGGGCTTGACCTGCCTGAAGTATCGCTGGTCGCCATACTCGACGCCGACAAGGAGGGATTCTTGCGGAGCGAAACATCGCTTATGCAAACGATTGGACGAGCAGCGCGCAATGTGAACTCCAAGGTCATTTTGTACGCCGACAAGATGACCGGTTCGATGCAACGCGCGATTGATGAAACCGAGCGACGCCGCAAGTTGCAAGAAGCGTACAACAAAAAGCATGGCGTGAAGCCAGAAACGATTCGCAAGGCGATTCACAGAGGTATTGAGTCCGAAGCGATGGCGCATGCCCAAGCGAATGCGGCGGTGGGACGCACTGATGAGACACAATACATTACCGAGGAGTATATTTCGGAGTTGGAATCTGAGATGCACGACGCAGCTGAAAGCTTGGAGTTCGAACGGGCTGGAGTCTTGCGCGATCGAATCGAGAAAATGCGCGAGGCCGTGGGGCAGCCGATCGACACCATCGAAAAATCTACACCGCGAGGCAAGGGTCGTCGGAAGCACGCAAAGGAAAAATCCTCCCATCGGGTTCCCCACCCCAAACGCAACGTGTAGGGTTGCCAGGAGGGGAGAACTGAGTCGAACCTGCTGCGGGCCTGTTGACGATGGACCGGTTTCCGGTTCGTAGAGGCCGGGGCTAAAAAATTCCGAGGCCAAATAAAAAGACCTTGCTGTTTGGGCCGGCTGATATGGATTGGCACGGAATCAGCCGACGGGTTGCCCCTAAAGTCACCACAACTTGCCTGACTCACATGGCCAACGGGAATTGAACGCAGCGGAGGCAGATCAGGCTTATCGGGGCCCCAGTTGTACGCCGACACTGGGGACAGGGTGTGTTGATGCCCTGTTTAACCGAAGAAACGTTCTTATACGGTCGCCCGCGCCGCGCGGGGGGCGACCATGTCTATTCGAGAGTTGTAATTATGAAGCGATTTACATTGCCCGCCCATTTATTGCTATTTGCCACGTGTTGGGCTTGCATGCTGGCATACGCGCCCTCTTGCCAGGGCCAGGAGGTGGGGGGTGACCGTGCGGCGGCGAAGCATGCCAAGAACGGGTATTACAGTCCCAGCTCCCAGATTGTCACAAAACAAACAAGCGCCCAGCAGAAATCGGAGGCTAGGGCCAGGCAACGGATGGCTCGACTCGCAGCCTATCGGGCTCTGGGATACTCTCCCAGCAGGCCACCTGCCGCAGCTATTCCCTTTACAGCAACCAATAGTCTGGCGTGGAAAAAAACAGGGCGACTCCAGTATTCGCGCGATCTAAGTATTCGTAGCCGCGCATACGCCCCACTGCCCTTCTACCGATTCTATTGACGCGGGCCAGATTCCCATCCCGGTTGGATGTTCATTAGTGCGCACGTACCAAGAGGTTGGTAGGCGCGCAGCACGAGGCGCAACGGCAGGGGAGACTGACGCACTCTCTAACGGCATCGGCCAACTATTGGCCAAGATGATTTTTTCTGGTAGTTCGACAGGCGGCTAAAAGAGTTTCCAGGTGTTTCGGTTTTTTGGTGCCAACCGGCGTTTGACGCAGCTCTTCAAAGACGTAACGCGCTTTGCGAATGATATCGGTTTCCACCTCATCCGGATCCTGTTCCGCTAGGTAACGTGTCGCCTGAGCGACTCCTTCCCAATCCTCAGCAATCGTTGCCGAGAGTAATTGTTCGATGCCGCCTAGCTGTGCATCGACCACCGTTTCGACGCGGCGGCTATTTGTGGAAAGCCGGGCATGCACCTGAGCCAGATTGGGCAAGGACGGGTAGCCGTTGGTATCCATGGGCTTGTGAGGCGCAATCTTTGTTTATGCGGCCATGCGCGGGGCTGCGAGTTGCGGAATACCGATTCGCATCTGCCGCAGAACCACCGCCACAAGCTGCTCGGTCGCGGATCGAGCAACAGCTTGCAACCAGACCGGGTCGGCTTTCGAAAGATCGTTAATTGCCAGGCGGGTTTCGCGGATGACAACCTGGGCGGCACGCGCCCTCACATAGCCTCGGGCCTCCGGCAGTGACATAGTTTCGATCTCGTGTGCGACCCGTTCGCATACTGCGGCGGCACTCGATGCCACGACCTGCCGGACTAGGGCGTCAGTTGCGCCCGGAGGCGCTGCCTCAAAAAAATTGCCTGCGCCAATGAGCTTAGCCATTTCCTGGATCATCGCGGTGCCCTCTCCTAGCTATGAAATGGCACCCTCGGGTGCCTAGCTGCTATCTACATGCATCGATATACCTGGGCCGATGCCTGCAAAAAAACCGCCCCACGAGGCCTATTCTTTGCAACTCGCAATGTCCGCTCAAATTGCCGAGCGGCTCCAGGCCCTATAGAGGTTGCACTTGACCAAGAGTAGCTGATTGCTTAGCTTTCCCGGCAGAGAGTCCACCTTAGAGACTCCAGGTTTGGGGAGCCTTTGCCAGTTCCGTTACGACAAACCGGTTCGAGGCGACAAACATGACGGCGCCGTGGCCAAGTGGCTAAGGCATCGGATTGCAAATCCGACATCGGCGGTTCGAATCCGCCCGGCGCCTCTTCTTAAGACCCTGCGTTTGCAGGGTTTTTCTTCGCGCCGGTGTCATTGGCCGACAGCCCCACGGCCGCGCGCCACCTGAAATGCCACCTAGACCCCTAGAGCTCTTTTGCGGCAGTTCTAGCGGGCAACTTACCTTTTAAATCACCAAATACGTGTTTTCTCTTAATTTCACAAGAGACTGCCAGGCTCTGGCTGCCGTTTTGGTTTGCCCTGGCCTTCTGCGGTCAGATGACCGCGGTCCTGCTGGTTCGCAACGCCAGCGCGGCAACCAAGTAGCCAAAAATCCAATGGCAGCCTCGGGCGTTATCCGGTGGAATGCCAACCAAGGGTGGTTTTCGCGGCAGATAGCGTTGTTGGCGCGTGCCGTTGCAGGATTTCCTTACGTAAAACCTTGGAAACCCTCCAGGTGTTTATATGCATTTAGTTCATTTCTGACTTGGGCACATAGAGAAACGCTCATGCAGCCAACAACTACTCGCGCGTGATGGCGATGTGTCCATGTGGATATGAGTACGGATAAGTCGAGGACTTGGACCTGCCCCCTTCAGTCCTCGACTACGCCCCTCCCTCTTTTTTCTCGTGGAAGGTTGCCAGAAAGATAACCAGTACCGTAGCGGCCATGCCGGCTGGGAGCAGCCAAAAACTTTTCCACTCGGTCATTGTCTCACGAACTAGCGCTGGATCCAGTTGGTCGGGACGTGCCACTGAGAACATGCGACCAAGCGACTCACCAAAAGTAAGCGACTCGCTTATTTTTTGTGTATTGATTGCCTCGTTAAGTGAAGCGTAGGTCGTCACCGTCTTGCCAAAGCGATCCCCAGCGATCATGTAACCAAAGTACATGCCAACGCCTTGGGTGAAGAACACCAGCATGCTCTGTGCTTGACCGCGCACGTGCGCAGGTGCCCTCTGATCGGTGTACATGAATCCGGTAACAAAGAAGAAGTCGTAACAAACGCCGTGGAGGAGAACGGCTAGAAGAATCATCCAGGTTACTTGATCAGCTGCCCCAAAAGCGAAAAGCAGATACCGGGCCACCCAGGCTGCCATACCAATCAGGATCATCCATTTCACACCGAGCTTGCGAAAAAAGAAGGGAATCAAGAGCATAAAAAAAACTTCGCTCATCTGGCCCAACGTCATCGTCGAAGCGGGCTGGTCAAAGCCAATTTGCGCCAAAAGGTTCGACGTAAAGCTGTAGTAATAAGCCAAGGGAATACAAACCAGAGTCGAACAGATGATAAAGACCAAAAACGGCACGTTGGCCAATAGGGCCAGGGCGTCGAGCATTAGCAGCGTGCGGAAGCTGATCGGTTTATCTTTTGCGGGTGGCGGCGTATGAGGCAGGGTGAAACTATACAGCCCGAGCAAGATAGAGGTCGCCCCTGCCAGTGTGAATATCTTGAAATCTGCCGACCAACCGCTGAATCCCACTAGCAGTCCAGCAGCGATCCAGCCGATCGTCCCCCAAACGCGAATCTTGGGGAACTGGCTCTGGTCGTTTATGTTTGCAAAGGCGATCGAATTTCCCAGACCTAGTGTTGGCATGTAACAGAGAAGATGGCCCAGAAAAAGCCACCACAATGTGTTACTGTCGCCTGCCTCTGCGCACCCGGGTGCCAACCACAGTAACGCTCCGCCGGCCAACAGTAACACGCCCATCACGATTTGGGATGGAAAAAATCGATCTGCAATCAGGCCCAGAAACAGAGGGGAAATAATGGCAGCGATCGGTGCGGCGCCGTAGGACGCAGCAATAATCTCAGCGAGGCCGTGTTCGCCTAAACATTGTCCCAAGGTAGCGAACCAGGCGCCCCACAGAAAAAATTGCAGAAACATCATCATGCTGAGTCGATGCTGGACTGCGTTCACGTGGTTATCCCCGTAGATGTGCTCTGAACCATAGTCATTAACTTCTCTGTTACTTAGCAGCTTCACTCACGGACCGTATAATTTCTTTACTCAATCAAGAACTTTAGCTTTGTACCCACCTTGAGCTTTGAAGTAGAGGAAGATCAGGGTATAGGCAACAAGCATGATTACCGGGAAGACGGCCATGTCCGCGAGTGCTTTTTGGCCACTGCTATCTTTTGCTGCCGCGATAGATTTTTTGGTGTCATCGGGCTGGCCTTCAAGAAGCTTATCAAGCTCACCGTCTTTCCATGTCTGATACTTGATTGTGCCGTAGTAAATAGCCTTTTCTTCGAGAGCGGAAGAAGTGACCTTGCCATTGTCCAGCAAGTTGGGAACTGCCGCTGCCGATTCCACCTTGGCCACTTCACTAACTGCTTTTTGCTCCTGCAAGGCGCCGATGTAGGGGAATCCCAGGACACCGACAGCCAGCATGCCAATGCCTGACACGGAGTTTAGTGTCAGTGCTCCTCCCTTCGGGGTTTGCTCGGAAACAATACCAAGCATTGTTGGCCAGAAGAAGGTTTTACCGAGGGCATAAAGGGTGGCTGCCCCGAAGATCAGTGCGACTCCGCTGGCTCCTGAGAGAGCAATCAGTCCCGCGATGGCCAAGACAGAGCTGAGAATCAACAGCGGCACAGGTTGCAGCGCGTGCACAATCGGTCCTGCGTAGAATCGCAATACCATCATGATGACTGAGGTGTATACGAGAATCCACCCGGCGTGGAAATCCACAATACCGGCCATAATCCCTGAAATCCATCCGTCTGTGCCGATTTCTGTCGTGGCCAGCGGCGCCATGATCAGGATAAGCACAAACATCAGCGGGCGCCCAAGACTCATGGTATAGACGCCAAGAGTCACGGCCATGCCTGCGCAGAGGATCATAAACAGCGTTGTGTAACCGCCAGGGAACGTCTGGTCCAATTGCAGGAAGATGAGGAATGCAACAACTGCGGCACCGCCAAATCCGAATTCCTTCAACATGTCCTTGTAGCTGACTCCGGCCGAGACCCGTTCCTGAACTGGGAAAGTGCACTTGATGAGCATCAGGAAGTAGATGATTGCTGGGACGATGATGATTCCCAGCTTGAGCCCCCAACCAGCATCTCCCATCATGATGGTAATAATACCGGCGATAACCAGTCCGCCGGGCCAACCGGCGTGCAGGATATTCAGCCACTTGGTCTTGTCCTTATCAAAAATCGTGGCAACGACAGGATTAATGAAAGCCTCAACCGTTCCGTTTCCTAAGGCAAGGATAAGTCCGCCCCAGAACAGCAATGACTTGGCAAGTTCCGGGTTGTCGGCGGCCACATAGAGACCGGTGATGCCTATGACGGCCCAGATGATCTGACAGACTGCAGAAAATATCATCGAGAACTTGTAGCCAACTTTGTCAATGATCAAGCTGAAGCCGATGATGCTGATTGCAAAGGGCCAGATCTGGATGCCCTTGAACATCCCAACCTCTGCATCGTCGAGTTGCAGCAGGTCGGTGGTGATTGTTGGATCATCGAGAAGAAACATTCTCGTGATAAATCCGAAAGAGGTTGTGACCAGAGCAATGAAGCAGCCCCAGAAGACTCGCTGATCATTATTGGTTTCCATTTATTTAACCTTAATTCTTCGGGTGAAAAGCGATTGTAAAAAAATTGTTGTGCGCATCATTGCGCCAAAAAAAAACGACAATTCCGCACTGCGCCCCACTCAGAGGTGTAAGGCAGCAAGCTGAACAAAGGAGGCTTGGGGGCACATCCGGCCTTCGGCTGATAGCCGTCCACGCGACAATAACTCGCCGCTTCGGCTGGCAGTGCCTCGCCTGTCTCGCGTTGCAAATGATATTCAACGCCGGCTTGCTCGCACTCCGCTGCAAAGCGCACCTCCGGCACGTCGATTACCGGATGCACATCATCAAGCCGACTCTCGCGCAGCTCTTTGGCTAGCGCGATCGCCTTGGCGGTGGCCGAGCGGGCGTAATCCAGGTTTCCTATTCCGACTGAAATTTGTTGGATCATTTTAAAAAACCCCTTCACCGCGGCGGCAAAATGCAACCGCTTCGCTCGCCACTTTGGGTGGGCTACTTCAGTCGGGCGTCCTCCGCCTCGAGTTTTCCGGCGGGCCTTACGCCCGTGCCCTGCCGCTGGGTCAATCGGTCTCCCAGTTCGCCGCGCGCCACCTCAGCAGCGGCTTGCAGGCGAGTTACGACATCAGGGTGCCGGGCCGATACGTCAATAGATTCGCTAACATCGCGTTTCAAGTCATATAAAGAAAGATCGATTTGCTTCTGGTCACTGCCCACGGGCAGGCCGTCCTTGCCACCATCGCGTGCACTGTGGTATTTATGCGGAAAATGAAGCTTCCACCGCCGATCTCGAATCGCCTCTAAGGCCCCGTTGGCAAAATAGTGGTAGTAGTAGGCATGGGGCGACTTCGCGCCCGGTTTGCCAAAGATTAGCGGTCGGATGTCTTTGCCATCGATAGTGTGATTTGGAAAATTGGCACCGATCAAATGGGCAACCGTCGGCAAGATGTCGAGGGTCGATGCGAGTTCATGGCATTCGGAGCCCGCCGGAATCTTGCCGGGCCACTGCATGAGCGTTGGCACGCGGCCACCACCTTCAAACGTCGTCGCCTTGCCTTCGCGGAGCGGCATCGCCGAGCCGGCATGTTCTCCGTAACTTAGCCACGGACCGTTGTCTGTTGTGAAGATGACCAAGGTGTTTTTTTCGAGGCCGTGCGATTTTAGCGCCCCGAGAATTTCGCCCATCGACCAATCGATTTCCATCACCACATCACCAAAAAGGCCAGCTCCACTTTTTCCATCGAACGCGTCGGAAACGAAGAGCGGTACATGTACCATGCTATGAGGCACGTAGACAAAAAAAGGCCGGTCCGCGTTGCGACCGATAAAATCGACAGCGCGCTCTGTGTACTGTCGAGTCAAAAGCTTCTGATCTTCTTCGGAAACCTCCGGATTAAGAATCTGCGTCCCTTCGATCAAGGGTAAATGGGGCCAGCGCTCAAGCCGTTTTGCCATTGGCAGATGTAGAACCTTGGGATGATAGGGCCACATGTCATTGGAATATGGCAGGCCAAAATATTCGTCGAACCCATGATTGGTGGGAAGAAATTTGGGATGGTGGCCTAGATGCCACTTGCCATAGCAGGCCGTAGCGTACCCCTTTTGTTTGCACACTTCTGCGAGCGTCATTTCGTTGGCATGAATCCCGTGCTTAGCGGACGGCCCGAGCGCCCCGTGAATACCGATTCGCTTGTGATAGCATCCGGTCATCAACGCCGAGCGCGATGCCGAGCAGACCGGCGACGATACCTGGAAATCAGAAAATCGCATGCCGCGACTGGCCATTCGGTCCAAATGGGGCGTCTTATAAGAAGTGGCCCCGAAGGGACCGATGTCCGCATATCCCATGTCGTCAATGAACATGACGACAATGTTCGGCAGGCTCGCCTGGGCGCGCGCCGTATAGGCAGCGAATCCAAGGGCGAGGCAAATGGCAATCCAAATTCTCCCCACGAGGGCCTCGTCAGCGAATGGGCGCAGCCTGGCCAACTTTCATCGACCGAAAAACGGGAAAAAAGCTCCCGAACTTTAATAGTTATTTCCTGAAAAGGCAAGCTCTTACGATCACTGGCGTTGTCGATACTGGATGAACAGGTGGATCCATTGCCTCACCTGTAGAGACTTTTTCCACACGCAGTCAGCTGGCAACCTGTTTTTTGTGCTGATTATTTTGCCAAATTTAGAGCAGTAGGAATCCCGCACTCGCGCATACGTACCATGACAGACGACTATCCAACACTGCTGGAGTACGTCGACGGCTTTAGTCTTTCCACCGGACGTTTCTTGCCGAAGGGATCAAAACCGGGGAGCAACTCCAGTGCTGTACGACCAAGCAACGGAACTACTGGAGCAATCCTGTGCCGTCGCCGCACCTTGATGTGCATACCAATAAATCTGAAATTGGACTACTCAAAAGCCTCTTGAGCCGCGTCATCTGTCGGCTTCTAGAGATTTTGTTTCTGTCGCAAATAAAGCTGTTTTTGTAAAGGTTGCAGTCCGTAGGCAAGGAGTTAAAATTAGGTCGCCCTGCCCTTCCGAAGTGGAAGGGATGGTCTCCACTTCGCACAAAGGAATAGTTATGAGCCGCTCTTCCACCCGTCGATTGTTTTTGCAACGTGCTTCTGCTGCTGGTGCAGGCCTCTTGATAACGGGTACGCGGGCTTCCGGCAATATCACGGGAGCCAACGAGCGCCTGCGGGTTGCCATTGCCGGCTTGAAGGGGCGCGGCCTCCATCACCTCCACTCTTTCACGCAGGCTTCGCACAACGTCGAAGTTGCCTACTTAGTCGATCCCGATCGCGATGTGCTTCGTCGTGCCATGCGCAAATTAGACGACAAGGTGCAGGGCAAACACAACTGTCGGGCAGTCTCTGATATTCGGGTGGCACTGGACGACCCTTCCGTCGACGCCATCTCGATTGCGACGCCCAATCATTGGCATTCGCTGATGACGATTTGGGGCGCCCAAGCCGGCAAACATGTTTACGTAGAAAAACCGATGAGCCACGACGTGGCCGAGGGGCGGGCGGTGGTCGAAGCGCAAAAAAAGTACGGCGTTGTCATTCAGCATGGCACGCAGCGTCGCAGCAACTCCGGAATTGCCGGATTGCACGAAGCGTTGCAGGCAGGCAAGTTGCCACGATTGAAGATCGTCTACGGCTACTGCTGCAAGCCGCGGGGTGGCATTGGCCATTCCCCGGTTAGCGCCCCGCCTTCCCATCTGGACTGGAACCTTTGGAAGGGGCCAGCGGTCATCGAGAACTACCATGCCAACCTTGTCCACTACAATTGGCATTGGTTTTGGAAGACGGGTAACGGCGACCTCAACAATCAAGGTGCGCATCAGCTTGACGTTGCGCGCTGGGCCATCGACAAGGACCAGGCCCACCCGGTTCGCGCGATGGCTATCGGCGGACGTTTTCAATGGAATGATCAGGGGGAAACGCCTAACACCCTGTTTGGTATTGCAGAGTTTGCCAATGGCCAGCAGGTTTTGTTCAACGTGCGGAATGTGCATTACGAGGGATACCAGCACCAGGTGTGCAACGAGTATTACCTTGAGGACGGCAGCAAAATTGTGGGGGAAGGAACCTACCAAATCTATCGACCCGGAAGCGATAAGCCCGAGCCGTTGCCACTAGAGCCAGGCAAGGTGACACCGGGTGGAGCGTTTGGCAGTTTCGTGGCGGCCGTTCGCGCAGGCGACCCCGGCATGGTCAATGGCAATGCGCTGGATGCACATTACGGAAGTGTCATGGGGCATCTGCTCAACAACTCCTACCGCCTTGGGCAGCAGGTACCCTTTAATGCGAAGGCCGGCAGGTTTGGCGACGACAGCGCCGTGGCCGACCACTTTCTCAAATTGCATGAGGTGATGGGCGACGGCGTGGGTGTGCCAGAAGATGGCGCCAATTATACGGTGGGACCGTGGCTCACCTTCGACTCAGAAGCGGAGCGTCACACGGGCGATCATGCCGAGGTAGCCAATGCGATGCTCCAGGATCAGCGCAACCGAGGGTATGAAATTCCCAGCGAATTTCTGGCCTGACGATTCTCGCAGGTCAGGTTCAGTACTGGAAATGCTTGATCGTTTCGCCCTTGTCCTCGATGTCTGACAGTGACTCGATGCCGATGTCCAGGTGGACGTCGGACCAGTCATGACTGACTTGGGCGTCGCTTTCCTGGGTCTTAATTCCGTCGTGCGTCATCGGCAGATCTGAAACCAATAACAGCGCGCCCCGAGCGATTTGGTTTTTGTGTCCAACTACAAATAGCGTGGCCGACTCCATGTCGATGGCAATGGGTGTGCATCCTTGCAGACGCGTCTTGAAGTCTTCGTCGTGTTCCCAAACGCGACGGTTGGTCGTGTACACAACGCCCGTGCGATAGTCGAGTTGCCGATCGACGAGTTTTTCTGACACAAACTTATGCAGCTTGAAGGACGGTAGGGCGGGGACCAGACGCGGCAGATAGTCGTCGGATGTGCCGTCGCCTCTTATTGCCGCGATGGGCAGTATGAAATTTCCGATCTCCGCAGATTTTTTCAGCCCGCCGCATTTGCCAAGAAACAGCACCGCCTTGGGGTGATAGGCGGTGAGCAGGTCCATAACTGTGGCCGCGTTGGGCGATCCGATCCCGAAATTGATAATCGTTAGCCCCGCATCGTTGGTGGTAGCCTGCATCGGGCGGTCCATGCCGTACAAGTCGCAACCGAACTTGGCAGAAAATTTCTGCACGTACGAACGAAAGTTGGTCAACAGGACGTAGTCGCCAAATGCGTCCAGCGGCATGCCCGTATATCGGGGTAACCAGTCTTGTGCGATTTCGAGCTTGGTAGCCATGTAGAAAATCCGATCTAGTACGGTGGCCGTTCAGAACTTGCTTGCCAAAGGTTGAATAGTTCGCGACAGTCATCCACAAGGATGTCACCTACCAACTGCACCGAACTACCGCCGAGGCTCAGCAAACGGGCGGCAGACAGGCGTAATTCATTGAAACCCGAACTCTTAGCGTCGGCGATTGACGTCCCATAGTAAACTGTATCCACGCGTGCCCAGTGCAGGGCTGCCATGCACATGGGACACGGTTCGCAGGTCGTTGCTACAACCGCGCCTTTTAGAAAAAAATCGTCGACTACCTGGCAAGCGGTGCGAATTGCGTTGATCTCGGCGTGGGCCGTAATATCGCCTGTGCGATAGACGCTATTGTGCGATCGGGCAACCACTTTGTCGCCGATGGCGATTGCACACCCGAATGGAGTTTGGCCGGCAGCGATGCCTTCGCGGCAAACATCGATTGCGAGCCTCATCAATTCATTGGGGTCAAACATAGATTTCCAACGATGTGGTTTTGCAAATTGCTGCCAGCACGCTTGCCATGTGTCGGCAGAGTGCACATCCAACACTTTCGGCAGCCGAGCGGAAAACACCGTAGCCAGGTAGGAAATATTAATGTGAATCGTTATGATAGCACACTGAAATACGCCTGTCCCAAGCGAAGGATGCAGTCATGTCTCGAGTCGTGCGCGGCGCGTTGATCCAGGCGAAGCTCTCCGAACCGGGGAACTCGCCAATCGCTGCAATCAAGGAGTCAATGATCGACAAGCATGTCGACATGCTTGTCCAGGCGGCCGAGCAAGGGGCTCAGGTAGTCTGTCTGCAAGAACTCTTCTACGGTCCTTATTTTTGCTGCGAGCAGGATGCCAAGTGGTACGAGCTCACCGAGCCGGTGCCGGGCGGTCCGACCACCAAGCGCTTTCAAGAGCTGGCAAAGAAACACCAAATCGTGTTGGTGTTGCCGGTCTATGAAGAGGATTTGCCGGGCGTCTACTACAACACGGCGGCGGTGATCGATGCAGATGGGAGCTATTTGGGGAAATTCCGCAAAATGCACATCCCTCACTGTGCACCCGGTTTTTGGGAGAAGTTTTATTTCCGTCCGGGCAATTTGGGCTATCCGGTATTTGAGACGCGCATTGGCAAAGTGGGCGTTTATATATGCTACGATCGCCACTTTCCCGAGGGAGCTCGCTGCCTAGGTCTGAATGGGGCTGAAATTGTGTTCAACCCGTCCGCTACCGTGGCAGGTCTTAGCGAGTATCTCTGGAGCATCGAACAGCCGGCCCATGCGGTCGCTAACCAGTATTTTGTCGGTGCGATCAATCGTCCGGGTATCGAAGAGCCTTGGCGAATGGGCGAGTTTTACGGCCAAAGTTACTTCTGCGATCCGCGCGGAAAGATGCTTGCGGTTGCCTCGCGGGATCAGGACGAGATTGTGTTGGCCGACATGGATCTTGACTTGATTCGCGAAGTTCGCAACACGTGGCAGTTTTTTCGCGATCGCCGACCGGAGAGTTACGGTGAGATGATTCAGCTGTGAGTCGAAGTTGATTGCTCGAATTAGGAGACGGCGTAGTTGGCCACTTTAGCAACGACTGTCAATGGGCTGAATCTGCCCAATCCTTTTGTCATCGGTTCGGGGCCTCCAGGAACCAATGGCAATGTGATTGGCAAGGCATTTGATGAGGGATGGGGCGCGGTCATATGCAAGACGATCAGCCTCGACGCCGACAAAGTCACCAACGTGCAGCCTCGCTACGGTCGCTTGCGGGCACGCAACTCGCAAGAGATCATTGGTTGGGAAAATATCGAGCTGATTAGCGATCGCAGTTTCGACATCTGGGTCGATGAGCTCAAGGCGGTGAAAGACAAATATCCCGATCGGATTCTCATCGCTTCGATTATGGAGGAGTATAACAAGGACGCCTGGGTCGAGATTACCGAAAGGTGTCAGGACCTGGGGATCGACGCATTTGAACTAAACTTTTCCTGCCCCCATGGTTTGCCGGAACGCAAGATGGGTTCGGCCATGGGTGAGAATCCAGACATTCTTGAAGAAGTTGCCGGCTGGGTGAACGCTGTGGCGAAGGTGCCCGTGTGGGCCAAGATGACGCCCAACGTTACGCACATCGAAGACCCAACGCGGGCTGCTTTCCGCGCTGGTTGTGAGGGCGTCAGCGCGATCAACACAATTCGTAGCGTGCTGGGCGTCGATCTCGATACGTTGCGGCCCGAGCCCCAAGTCGAAGGATACACAACCCCGGGTGGCTATTCGTGCCGCGCGGTGATGCCCATTGCACTGCGGATGTGCATGGAGATTTCGCGGGTGATCCGCGACGAGTTCGCCGGCCGCACCCTGAGCGGCATTGGCGGTGTCGAAACGGGGGAAGATGCCACGCAGTTCATCTTGCTGGGAGCCGACACTGTGCAGGTGTGTACCGGCGTCATGAAATTCGGCTACCGCCTCGTCCAGGATATGGCTGATGCGATGCTGGCGTTTATGGAGCAGCACAAATTTGACACAATCGATGATTTTAAAGGCCACAGTGTGCAATACTTCACAACGCATTACGACCTCGTCGCACGTCAGGCGGAGGCGCGGGCGGCCAAGAAGGTAAAGTCGGCGAATGCGATGATCCAAGACGACGCCCAATGGAGTGGCGACGACTTCGTCGATCAGAGCGATGCCTTGGCCCGTGGTTAGGATTTGGTTGGCAGATGTTTTGACGTTTGTTCCTTTGATATAGCGAAAGGGTGGACGAATTACTTATGGGCATACCTCGATGCAAATCCGCCGCCATGACCGTTGGCAAACGGGCTCGCTCCTGCCGGTCGGCGATGGCGGGCAGTCTCATCGTCTTGGCGGTGTCGGCCTGTTACGCGGAAGATCCGCCAGCGGTGCGGGATGCGATTTCTGTGCCCGGCGACGCTCGCGCAGTGTCCACTCTCAGGAAAGGCGATCAGGTTTTACGGCACGCCGTGTTTTTCAAATTCAAGGTGGAGTCCAGCGAAGCCGAGGTGAAGCGGGTTGTGGATGCATTTCGAGGGCTGCCGGCCGCGATTGACGTGGTTACGGATTTCGAGTGGGGAACAAATAACAGCCCGGAGAATCTCAACGATGAATTTACGCACTGCTTCCTGCTTTCTTTTCACGACGAGGCGGGTCGCGCCCGCTACCTTCCCCATGAAGCACACCAAGCCTTTGTCGCGGTTTTGCGTCCTCACCTGGAGAAGGTCTTCGTATGCGACTATTGGGGAACCCAGTCCCAGCAGCAGTTGAAAAAGGAACTCAAGCATGCCGTCTTCTTTAAGTTTAAGGACGGGGCGTCGTCGGCCGAGGTCAAACGGGTGGAAAAGGCCTTTGCGGGACTGCCGGCCAAGATCGGCGCCATCCGGCACTTCGAGTGGGGGCGCAACAACAGTCCGGAGAAGCACGACGACGGCTTTACGCATTGTTTCATGGTCAGCTTCGACTCTGTCGCCGGTCGCCGCGTTTATTTGCCCCACCCCGATCACCAAGATTTCGTCGAGTTGCTGATGCCGGTTCTGGACAAGGCCCGCGTACTTGATTTCTGGGTCCATGATGCCGACCAAGAAGGGCCTTAGTCCTCCCTGCGTGTCTCTCGTGGCGGGTGTCTGGCATCAGCAGAGGGGACTTCTGAAAAAAATAGAGGCTGCGGGATTCGAATAAGAAGATGTCGCCGGCGGAAACATCGCCAACCAAGACGAATCGAATCATCACAACTTATGTTTTCTTTTGCACCGCTTGCATCAGCCCAAGCATGTAACCGGCAGCATAAAGTCGACCCCCTGTTTCGTAGCCAGGGTGTTCATTCGTTTCGCCGTCTAGCGTGGGGACATGATCGGGACGGATCGGCCCGGTAAACCCGATGTCGTGATAGGCCTGCATCGCGGCGACCATGTCGATGTCGCCGTTATCCTGAAACGATTCGCGGAATCTCGGCACCGTTCCAACGACGTTCCGAAAGTGAACGAACTTGATGTGTGGCGCAAGCTTGTGAATCGCTGTCACCACATCTTCACCGGCAGATGCAAGCGACCCCTGGCAAAGGCAAATTCCGTTGGCCTGGCTTTTCACCAATCCTGCAACGCGCGCCAGCGATTGGCTGCTGGTGACGATTTGCGGCTGACCCAACACGGGTGACATAGGTGGATCGTCCGGATGAATGGCCAGCGCAACGCCCGCGTTTTCGGCGACTGGCACTACCTCCTGTAAAAACTCTTCAAGGTTTTTCCAGAGCGCGTCGGCAGGCGTGACTACTGAAGGCTTATTTTCAAATTTATCAATATCAAAAGCCGTGACAAGTGCCCCGCCCCGTTCATGAGTGTCCACTGACGTGCGGCACCAATCATCGGACGGCATCCAGTTGTAACAAAGCGTAGAGACGCCAACAGCGCCCATGTTACCGATCAGCGTTTTGTAGCCATCAAGTTGCTCCTCCCAACCGGGCAAACGATGCACAAGTTTGTTGTGGGGCACCAGGCGCTCGATGACGGATAATTTTAATCCAAACGAATCGATTCGATCGCAAAGACGAAACAAGTCGTCCCGGTTGTATCCCGGAAACGTCGCAACAACGTCGGTGTAACCAACCTGACTCGCTATGCGCAGGTTGTGGTCAGAAAGCGGTGTTAAAATGGCTGAAAGTTTCATGGCATTGAGCATTTGCAAAACAAGGGGGGCGAAAGTTTTTTTCTGTCTCCTAGTATATCGACCTCTAGGGGGAACGGAAATAAACCAGTTTGCATTACGGATTTTTACAATCGACAAGAGAAAATTTAAGCGACGGGCGAAATTGGCGGTTGATAGTTGTGTGCAGTACGATACCAATGGCCCATAATGACTTCTTAAACCATACTGACCAGGGGTGAGACTTGCTGGGTTAGATCCTTGTGAATGGACGACAATCTACATAAACTTGGCGTTTTCTTGCCCCTTCCCCAACGATCACGGCATGCGAGCGATCTAGCCAACACGAGGTGCATCCGGTGGACAACGAACTTCACGATCGGACGAGGACACATAAATCGTCTGTCACGGAAGATCCCCCAACCAATCTGATGGGCACACTCACCCGCATTGGCCCGGGATTGATCATTGCTGGGTCTATCGTCGGATCCGGCGAACTGATCAACACGACTAAGGCCGGAGCAGAGGCCGGTTTTTGGCTCTTGTGGCTGATCATTATTGGCTGCGTCATCAAGGTTTTTACCCAGGTAGAAATCGGGCGTTTTACGGTGGCCTGGTCGCAAACACCGCTGCGGGCGTTTAACGAAGTGCCTGGACCGCGCTGGCGGGCGAATTGGATCGTGTGGTTTTGGGCGCTGGTGATGGTAACGGTCATTACCCAGCAAGGTGGCATTGTGGGGGGCGTCGGCCAGGCGCTCACAATTAGTTTCCCACTCACGGAGCGGGGACTCGAGCACAATGACTTGCAAGACCAGTGGGTTGAGCAACAGGTTGAATTGGGAGAGCTCTTCAAGAGATTTCCTGTCCTGCAGGAGACGCCTGTAAATATTACGCGCATTCTTGATCTGCGTTTGGCGGCGAGTGGCGAAACTTCGCACGACGAGGACTCGCGCCGCACGGCTCGCGCCGCGCTGGATCGGCTTCTGGAGGTTCGCCGCGAAACGATTGGTGCCGAGCACGCCGAAGCTTTTGAATCGTTGGAACAACGAGTGATCGCTCTTAAACAAAAACTCCGAGATCTGGGCCAAGAACCCTATGATGCTTATCTATGGGCGACAATTCTTGGCGTGATAACTTCAATCATGCTCTACGTCGGTCGATACGGGTTAATTCAAATGGTGTCGACGGTTTTTGTCGGCCTCTTTACCGTGCTAACTGTCATTACATTGATCATGTTGCAGAGCCGCCCGGAATGGGCCGTTTCGGGTGCGGACCTAGGCCTCGGGCTCAGCTTTCGATTGCCACCAAGCTTCGAAGGAGCGGGGCGCGACCCAATTTTTACGGCACTGGCTGCCTTCGGAATAATCGGAGTGGGCGCTACGGAACTAGTGATGTATCCCTACTGGTGCATCGAGAAGGGATATGCGCGGCACACCGGTCCTCGCGACGGCACTGCCGCCTGGGATGAGCGAGCCCGCGGCTGGATGCGTGTGATGCGTGTTGACGCTTGGCTATCGATGGTGGTCTATACCTTTGCGACCGTCGCTTTTTATCTGCTGGGAGCGGCGGTGCTTGGGCGTACTGGATTAAACCCTGGTGGACAGGATTTGATTCGCACGCTCGCCGAGGTGTACGTGCCCGTATTTGGAGACAAGGCGCAGCCGGTCTTTTTATTCGGGGCGTTTGCCGTGCTGTATTCAACCTTTTTTGTCGCGGCCGCCGGCAATGCTCGAACCGTCGCAGACGCCTTGGGGATTTTTGGATTCACCGACGGAACAGAACAGACGCGCATGCGGTGGACAAAAATCCTCAGTGCAGTATGGCCGATGATTGCTGTTGCACTTTTCTGGATTGTTGGCTGGTTTGGCGGCGGACAACAGCCGGCCTTGATGGTCATGGCAGCCGGCATCGGCGGCGCACTGTTGTTGCCAATAATTGGAGTCGGAGCGCTGTGGTTTCGTTTTCGGCGCTGTGTCGACGCACTACGGCCCGGGCGTCTGTGGGATGTGATGCTTTGGATCTCCTTCCTCGGATTCCTAATTGCTGGCGCGTGGTCCTTTTACGTGACCGTTGAAAAGTTTCTTTGAGGCCCTACATGCCGGTGGATCTTAGGGGGCAGCGGCCCTTTTTTCCAAACCTTGAACGACCAATAAGCTTGAGGCCTGCTGAAAATGAGATTGCAAGAGAAGACGGCTGTCGTGACGGGTGGAGGGACTGGTATAGGGCAAGCGATCGCCTTGGCCTTGGCAGCGGAGGGCTGC
This sequence comes from Pirellulales bacterium, assembly GCA_022448265.1. Classification (GTDB taxonomy): domain Bacteria; phylum Planctomycetota; class Planctomycetia; order Pirellulales; family Lacipirellulaceae; genus Bythopirellula. The sequence goes on along the minus strand of JAKVCC010000007.1, from coordinate 76,997 downwards.
CAAGTGATCGTCACGGGAAGGCGCCAGGAAAAACTACAAGAATCCGTTTCGGCGCGCGCAGAGACACCCTCGATACTGGCCCATTGTATGGACGTTGCAGATCGCCAAAGCGTCGACCATTTTTTTCATTGGGTCAATGAAAACCAATTGAAAGTGGATATTCTGGTCAACGCGGCCGGAACCAATGTGCGCGATCGTTCGATGCAGGCCATAGATCCGGCCGATTGGGACCGCTTGCTTCAGATCCACGCAACGGGCAGCTACAATTGTATGCATGCCGTGCTGCCGCAAATGCGCGAGCGGCGCAACGGACTGATCGTCAATATTTCTTCGGTCGCGGGAAAGCGTGCGTCGCAGCTCGCCGGCTTTGCCTATAGTGCCGCAAAGTCTGCTCAAGCAGCGCTGGGAACAGCCGTGGGGCTTGAAGTAGCAGAATTTGGCGTTCGCGTAACCAATGTCTACCCGGGTGAGGTCGACACGGCTATTCTGGACCAGCGGCCGACTCCAGTCAGCCACGCGCATCGGGCCAAGATTCTCCAGCCGACCGACGTGGCCGATGCAGTCCTCATGATTGCCTGCCTGCCGCCGCGAGCGCACGTACCAGAAATTGTGATCAAGCCAACCTGGCAGCCTTACACTTAAAGCAGAATACTTGTGAGTAATGCGGGCTAGAGAGTTTTTTGGGGTTATCTCTTCTCCTGGTTGCCAATCCTCTTGTCGATTGGCTACTTCGGATCAATCGACCGATAGGCTGCCAGCGTTGCCGCTGCGCCTTTTTCGCCTTCCATGCTGTTGCCGTGTTCCATGCCGACGAATCCTCTGTAGCCCTTATCGTGAATGTGCTGGAGCACGTTTGGATAGTTGATCTCACCGGTTGTCGGCTCCTTACGCCCGGGCGTATCAGCCAGTTGAATGTAAGCAATATGATCCCAGGCACTGTCAAGTGTTGGGAGCAGGTTTCCCTCCTGGATTTGAACGTGATAAATATCGAACAAAATCTTCACACTGGGGCTGTCAACCGCCTTGGCCAAGGCGTGAGCCTGCGGAATCGTATGGAGGAACATTCCTGCATGGTCACGTTTGTGGTTCATGGATTCCATGACCATCGTAATTCCATGTGGTTCGTAGATTTCGGCGACCCGCTTGAGAAGTTCAACCGCGTTCGCCATTTGAGCGTCCATCGGCAGATCGGGATGGAGCCTACCTAAGACGTTATGCACGATCGTCGTGTTCATCCGCTTGGCGATCTCGATAGAGGCTCGCACTTCCTTGAGCACACCCTCCTTCAAGCTTTCGTCGCTCCCAGCAAATGTAGCTTGGCCAAAATTTAGCGTGCCGACAAATTGGCCAAATTCCATGCCTAGCTGCTGGATTAGCTTGCTGATGTTCTCTTGCTGCTCGACGGGCTGCCATTTAAGTCCGGTACTCTCCCAAGCTCTAAATCCTTGGTCGTGCCCCCACCTGATCTGATCCAGCGGATCTTTTCCAGCAAGAGCTGCGAAGATCCCAAACTCAGGAGAGAACTTCATCGCAAAGGGTTTCTGGCCCTTTTGCTGGGACGTTTCACCAAGTGCGTAACCGGCCGAACTGGGGATCAGAGCGGCTCCTGCCAATCCAGTTCCTAGGAATTGCCTGCGTTCCATTGTGATCTTCCTTATTGCTGAGATGTGCCCAGATTCGCGACGTTATCAGATCAGTAAATACTTTATAACTCAATTTAATCAGGCATGCTATTTGCACTGCCATAGAATCTCACATCGGTAATTTCGGCGGAACTTCTGGAAGGAGTCGCCCGATAAGCACGCCCATGATTGCGATCATCACCAGCAGTTCTACGAGTGTAAACTAGGCCGTGTTTCGGCAACGCAAAGGCAACGAGGGTGCCGCCGTGCGGACGGCCCGATTTCCCGCCACCGGCCGAGATCACAACGTACTGCCTGCCATTGACCATATAGGCGCTGGGCGTCGCGTTGCCACCGAATGGTAGCTTCGTTTGCCAGAGAATCTCACCAGTCTCCTTATCGAAGGCCCGAAACATCTCGTCAGCTGTCGCGCCAATAAAGATGAGTCCGCCCGCAGTGACCAAAGGCCCTCCATAGTTTTCCGTGCCTGTTGGTGGAATGCCGCGCGCGGTCAGTTCCGGATACTCGCCCAGGGTCACCTTCCATTTAATCTTGCCGGTATTTAGGTCGACTGCATTAAGCGTGCCCCATGGTGGCTTGATCGCCGGATAACCTTCGTCGTCGATCCAACGAAGGAAGCCTCCCATGGCATACAACGATTCCCCCTGCTGGTATGATCTATGTTCACGCGCTCTCGACGGGCGACCGAGTGCGGACGGATCTTTCTTCTTTTCAAGTACGTAATCAATAATCGAATCGAACTTGGAGTCGCGCAGGCGTGCATAGCCGGGCATGCGGCCTCCGCCCTCGCGCGTAATCTTTTCGATCTCTGCGCGCGTCTTACGTTTGACTGTTTCAAGGAGTGACGGAAATCCCGCGCCAGGATTGCCTTTTTTATCCATCCCGTGGCAGGAGGCGCAATGGACAATATAATTCCACTCGCCCTGGGGCCGCTTGGAGCCGTCGTCCCGCCGGGACTGGACCATCTGAAGCAGCCAGGGTATCTCGTTAATGTTGACGTAGTAAATGCCGTCTGGATCGGCAGCTCCCCCGCCCCACTCCATGCCTCCATCGAATCCTGGAAACATAATCGTTTGTTTTAAACTTGGCGCCGGAAAGGGGCCAAAATTGGGCGACACCCGCAAACGGTCCACAGCGCGTTGACGCTTTTGGGGTGACAGGTTTGAGGCGTCTGCGATCGTGTAGCGCTGCCGCATCAGGGGCGGCGGCTTGGTGGGGAATGGCTGCGTCGGCCAGGCCTTTTCGCCCTGCAGATCCGAAGCCGGTACAGGCTTTTCCTCTATCGGCCAAAGCGGTTTCCCTGTCACTCGGTCAAAGACGAACAGCAGGCCGTGTTTGGTGCCTTGGGCTACTGCGTCAATCTTCTTGCCTTCATGCGTCACGGTTAGTAGGACCGGCGGGCACGGCAGATCTTTATCGAGCAGATCGTGATGCACAATCTGGTAGTGCCAGAGCCGCTCGCCGGTGGCGGCATCGAGCGCCAAAATGCAATTGGCAAACAGATTCGCTCCGTGCCGCTCGCCTCCATAGAAATCGGGTTCACCCGTCTTGGTGGCGATGTAAACGATTCCGCGACGCTCGTCGAGCGACTGGCCGCACCAGGGCATGGCGCCGCGCGCGGTCTTGTAGGCGTCCGGAGGCCAGGTGTCGTATCCGACCTCGCCCGGACGTGGGATCAGGTGAAAGGTCCAGCGCAGACCGCCAGTTCTTACGTCGAACGCGCGCACCGTGCCCGAGCCTCCGACTCCACCCAGGATCAGCAGGTCCTTGTAAATGACGCCGGGAGTATTTAGCCCGGACCCCAGTTTGACCGACCCGTCGTCCCCAAATTCACTGATCACTTTGCCCGTATCGGGATTTAGTGCAAACAGGCGTTTGCCCACTGTAGTAAACAAGCGCCGCTCTTGGCCGGCGTCGTTAGCCCAATACACCAGCCCCCGTTGCCGCCCTCCTTGCATCGCCGCTAGATCCCATTTCCAGATCTCCTTACCAGTTGCTGCCTCCAGCGCAATGATGGTTTTGTTGGGCGAGGGAGTGTAAAGAGTCCCATCCACAATAAGGTTGTTCGCCTGATATTCGCCTTGGTTACCCGTCTCGTAGGTCCAGGCGACTTCAAGTTGAGAAACATTTTCGCGATTGATCTGTTGAAGTGGCGAGTAAATGTTGCGCCCTTTGCCGCCAAGATACACCGCCCAATCGGAATGTTTGGAGTCTGCCCGCAAGGCGGAAATTGAGCACAAGCTCAACATCCCTAACAAAAGCCAAATTTTCAACACATACTGCAAAGCTTCAAGCCTCCAATTAAAGTCAGGTCTTGACTTGTAACTTATCGGCCAGTCGCGAATCACTCGCGTCACTGGCCTCCACTAGCCTATTGGCCTCTGCGCAAGGATTCCTCTAAACGCGAGAGCCTTTGCTTCCACCTGAGCTGCTGATCGCATCGATGCTCACTCCGGTAAAAGGACTTTGATACCGCGGCCTAGCTGACCCCGCCATATCTCACTTGTCAATTGAATCATTGACTGGCTGGCGAGCCTGCAGATTAAGTGCGATGCAGCCCCTCAATCGCCATTATTTTTCGTTCTCTTGGAAAATATCGCTGCCACGTCCACATGGAACTCCTAGGCAACAGCCAAATTGATCTCCTGCTGCGATGGTCGCCAAGCGACACATTTTATTTCGGGTACATTTTGGTCTGCTTCTAGGAACTCCAGTTCCACCGGCATTTTCTTAACCACTCGGTTGAACCCAAAAGAATCTTCCCCACAACTTCTCTCAGTGGCAAGTTGATTTTTTGCTGGAGGCTCTCTTCGGCAAAACGGCGATAGACGCTGCGAGCACGACGTAGATCCTTGCCAATCTAGCCAATCAGGAGAACCACGGTACTCATAGCTGTTCCATGCGTGATCTTCGTAGTGATTTGACTATCCTTGCCTGGTAGGGGTTCAAGTGGTTGTGTCGATTGACAGTCTAGCAATAAAAGCGAAGTTCGTCTTCCATAACAATGGCCTTAAACCAACACTGAGACAACTCGTTGTCTCAGTGTTGATGCCACCTTCGATATAGTTTCGCTAGGGGCGAGTACAGGCCGCATTTTTATTGGAAGAATCTGTGAAATTCAGACTTTGTTCCCAAGGGCTTCACCTTTCTCCTGGTTTTGATTTGCACGGTGGTGTTTTAATATGGCAGGTGCGGGGCCATGCTGTTACTGGACTCTGCTTTTTAGGTTATAGTTGTTGTAATAGTGTGCATTTCTTTTGTTCTATTTGTTTGGGTCTGATGCCTGTTCGCGAGCTAGTCTGTGTGGGTGCGATTGTCATGTTAGGGTGGTGCCTGTGCGGGCCCGCCTCTGTTTGCGCTGACGAAGTACCCGCGAAGTTCTTTGACGAGCAGGTCAAACCGATCCTGGTCAACCGTTGCCTGTCGTGTCATGGAGCAGACAAGAAGGGCGGACTAGACTTGCGGACCAAAGCTGCGCTGCTCCAAGGTGGCGAGAGTGGAGCCGTAATTGAGCCTGGCAGTCCCCAGGAGAGTTTGTTGGTCGACTATGTCCAGTCGGAGGAGATGCCACCCAAGAAACCACTTTCGGACGCAGAGGTTGCGATTCTGACCCGTTGGGTGGCCCGCGGTGGTTATTTTCCGGATGAACCTCTGGATATATTTGCCCTGACGACCGAAACGCGAGCTGGCTACGACTGGTGGTCGCTGCGGCCGCTGTCCACCGTGCTTCCTCCTTCCCCTGACGAGATAGGTGCTTCGTGGTCACAGCATCCGATCGACTGCTTTGTTCGTGCTGCACTGCATACGAAAGGGCTGAGCCCGTCGCCCAAAGCAGACAAGCGCACGTTAATCCGCCGCGCTACGTATGACCTCACGGGGCTTCCACCGACGCCCCAAGAGGTTGCTGCTTTTGAAAAGGATCAACGGGAAGACGCATACGACCGGCTTATCGACCGGTTGCTCGCTTCGCCGCACTACGGTGAGCACTGGGGCCGACACTGGCTGGATGTAGTTCGATTTGGTGAAAGCCGAGGCTATGAGCGCAATGAGGTCATCGACAATGCGTGGCCATTTCGAGATTACGTGATCCGCTCGCTGAACGACGACAAGCCATTTGATCAACTGGTCCGAGAGCAGTTGGCGGGCGACGTGATCGGCCCTGGAGAAATTGATGTCGAGGTGGGAACAGCCTTTCTGGTGTGCGGTCCGTTTGACGACGTCGGTAATCAGAATCCGGAGCAGGCGGCTCAGAGCCGGGCCAATACGATTGACGACGTGATTCGTGCCACAAGCGAGGCTTTTCTGGGACTTACTGTCGGCTGCAGCCGCTGCCATGATCACAAGTTCGACCCGATCCGCCAAACTGATTACTACAGTCTCTATGCAACGTTTGCTGGTATCCAACACGCCGACCGCGAGTTGGGTACGGAGGAGCAAAAGGAGCAGCGCGCCGGGCAGTTGGCTCCTCTCACCAAGCGGAAGGAAGAACTCCAAAAGGAGTTTGCGAAGTTTGAAGGGGAACTGACAGCCGCCGCCATCAAACGGGCGGACGAATTTGTTGGGGACTGGCTGCGCCCCCCAGCGAGCCGTCGCGGGACTGAAGAAGTTTTTCCTCCGGTGCTGGCGCGCCACGTGCGTCTGACCGTCGACGGAACCGACGTGAACCCTGCGGCGAACATTCGCTACCGCATCGACGAGTTTGAAGTATGGACGAGCGAAAGGGGGACTAGCGAAGGGCCGTCGCGTAATGTCGCTTTGGCCGACAATGGTGGCCAGGCCATCGGAAAAAACTTTGTGGCCGAGGACTTTGTTGGCGCCTACGTCGCGGAGCTGACCATCGATGGCAAGTTTGAGCCGCCGTGGATAGCCGCGGGACCGGAACTTGTGGTCACGCTGGCGGAGAACGAGACGATTGATCGCGTTTTCTTTTCCAGCGATCGAAGTGGCGCGGCCGGCGACCAGTTTATCGCTACTTTCGTCGGTGAGTATCAGATCGACGTGTCGCTCAACGGCGAGGATTGGCAGGCAGTCGCCAGCTCCGCAACCCGCCAGCCGGTAACCGAGGCGCACCGCAATAAGCGGATTGTCGAGCACTTGATCACCGACCAGCAGCGGCAGCGGCGGGCTGACTTGACTACTCAACTGGCTGAGGTCGATCGGAAAATTGCTGAAATTGCACCGCTGCCCACTTGGTGGGTTGGCACGTTTAAGGAGGCAAGTGGGCCATTTCATGTTTTTGTCGGCGGAAGTCCCCAGAAGACTGGCGAGGTGGTAGTGCCCGCCAGCCCGTCTGTTTTGAAGCAGGCGACAACCGGCTACCACCTGGCGGCAGACGCACCCGAGTCAGAACGCCGTCGGCAACTTGCCGAGTGGATCACGGCGCCGGACAACCCGCTCACGCCACGGGTCTTGGCCAACCGCCTGTGGCACTATCACTTTGGAACTGGAATCGTCGATACCCCCAGCGATTTCGGTTTCATGGGAGGCAGGCCGACCCATCCCGGGCTACTCGACTGGCTCGCTGCGCAAGTGCAATCTGCGGATTGGAAATTGAAACAAATCCACAAGTTGATCATGACATCGCAAACCTACCAGCAGCAGAGTGCGTTTGAGGAGATAGCGGCCGGGATCGATGCGGATAGTCGGTATCTGTGGCGTTTTCCACCGCGACGTCTGTCGGCGGAAGAGATTCGGGATACCCTGCTTGCGATTGCCGGAAAGATCGATTTTACCGCTGGCGGTCCAGGTTTTCGCCTGTTTCGGTATATGCAAGACAATGTTTCCACCTATCTGCCGCTGGACCAGTTTGGCCCCGAAACGTATCGGCGCAGTGTCTACCACCAGAATGCCCGCGCGACGGTGATCGACATCATGACGGATTTTGACGCGCCAGATTGCGCGTTCGCGACCCCCCGTCGCACGGAGACAACAACACCTTTGCAGGCCCTGACGATGATGAACCACAGTTTCATCATCGATATGGCGCGGTTTCTGGCGGAGCGGATTGAGGCTGAAGGGCCACCCGAACAGGGCGGCGGCGAATCGGCACCAGCCAAGACAGCGGCACAAGTAAGGCGAGCTTTTGAGTTAGCGTTGGCTCGCGGTCCTGACCAGCGTGAACTCAACGCAGCGGCCCTGCTGGTTGAAAAACACGGTCTGGCAGCCCTGTGTCGCGCCATGTTCAATACCAACGAGCTGATATACTTGGACTAGAGTCGGATCAAGCCGGACTTTTTGGGCAGCGATCGCAGTACCCTTCGGCAAGTTAAGAGCTGAGGGGGAACGCGACCCAAAAAGATTAGTTTGACGAAGCACCAGGCAACTCAAACAAACAATTCTCTGATGCCCAATCCTGCCAAAAACAATGTCACTGACTCGTTGCACCGGGCACTGTTGTCCCGGCGCGGGTTTCTTGGCGACGCCCATACCGGGCTGTTGGGGATTTCCCTGGCCAGCCTGCTTGGCAGAGATTTACTGGCTAGCGAACACGACAAAGTCGCTTTGGAATCGCGTGCACCGCGGCAACTGGGTAATGGAAAATTGCAATTTGCTCCGCGAGCGCAGCGTGTGCTGCAGATTTTTTGTCCCGGCGGCGCGTCGCATATGGACTTGTGGGAGCACAAGCCTTCGCTCGACAAGTATCACGGCCAGCCTTTGCCTGGAGAGGAAAACTTTTTAAGTTTTCAGGGAAGAAGCGGCAACTTAATGAGGAGCCCTTGGCCCTTTGCTGCTTGCGGCGAAAGCGGCCACAAGATTTCTACCATGTTGCCGCACATGGCGCAGCACGTCGATGACATCGCCTTTGTTCATTCGATGACTTCCAAGACAAACACGCATGGTCCCGGGTGTGTGTTCATGAATACGGGACACGTCACCGAAGGGTTTCCCAGTGCGGGTGCCTGGGTCAGCTATGCCTTGGGCAGCGCGAACGATACTCTGCCCACCTACGTGACGATTCCGGATATTCGCGGCGAACCGCCCAATGGCAAGGCTAATTGGAGCAACGGTTTCCTGCCGGCTCAGCACCAGGCCATTGGCATGAATGCGCAGCAGCCGATTCGCAACCTGCATTTGCCCTCGCAGGTGTCGGCCGAAGAGGAAGCGGATACGCGCCAATTGCTAGAATTGCTCAACCAGCACCATGCCGCGCAGCATCCGGGCGATTCGGAACTCCAAGCGCGTATGGAATCCTATCGGCTGGCCGCGCGCATGCAGTTGTCTGCTCCGGAAGTTACGAATATGTCCGGCGAAACGCCGGCCACACTGCATCTGTATGGGACCGAAGATGCCAATCCGCTGAAAGCCGCCTACGCCCGGAACTGTTTGCTGGCCCGGCGGCTGCTCGAGAAGGGTGTCCGCTACGTCAATCTTTATTGTGCGTCGCGCGCTTCGGGGGTCGACGGACTGCTGAATTGGGATGCGCACCGGACGCTGGTATCTGATTACGAGCGGCATTGCCCAGTGTTTGATCAGCCGACCGCAGCGCTGCTGACCGATCTGAAGCAGCGGGGACTGCTCGAAGACACTCTGGTGCTTTGGACGACTGAATTCGGTCGTATGCCCACGCATCAGGCCGAAACGACGGGTCGGGACCACAATCCGGATGGGTTCACCTGCTGGATGATGGGCGCGGGGGTCAAGGGGGGTACCAGCTACGGCACGACCGACGAGTTTGGGAGGCGGGCCGAAGAAAACCCAAGCTCTGTGTGGGATTTTTATGCGACTGTGCTGCATATCCTTGGGTTTAGCCACGAGCAGCTCACCTACTACTACAACGGTTTCGATCGGCGGCTGACCGACGTGCACGGGCATGTGATTCACCCGCTGCTGGCGTGATGGTGTATTGTCCTCTCTCCAGCTTGTGGTTAGGTCCCCAATTTTGCGTTGGGCAATGGTAGGCAGACTAGGCCGGATGCGGCTAGGGTCAGAGCTGTGAGGTTGAACGTTGTTTGCAGGCCGTAGTGGGCGATGCAAAATTCGGCACAGGTGGGCCCCAGCGTGGCAACTACCCAGGCAGCGCCCATCATCAGGCTCGACGCAAGATTTGGTTGGTGGGGCAGACATTGCTGTGCCAGGGCGATGCTTACGGGAATCATTGAGGCGAAACCGATGCCGACGACGACTGCCAGCACGTAGGCCCCAGTGATTGGCGAATTAGGAATAAGTACGACTAGCGGTGCAAACAGAATTGGGACACAGACCATGGGCCATTTTTCGTGGCCCGATCGGACGAATGCACCAGCCAGCAGTCCGCCAGCCGCCATGCCAATCAAGGTCGCGGCGTTGAAGTTTCCCACTTGGGGAGCCGATGCGGTGGCGATTTGCTCTTGAGTCCAATTGGAATGGACGACCGCGGTCAGGCCCTGAAGCCATCGCACGTAAAGGTAGAGCAGCGCCATGTTGAACGAGAACCGCAGTGATGCACTCGCGAATAGAATCCACACCATGGGCCAATTATTGTCAGGCGACGCCTGCCCCAGATCGACACATGCGTGCGTTTGCACGTGCCCAAGCGGGCGGATCAATCGGTGAAGCACTAAGGCCAAGGCGACGATCGGAAGAAAGGCCAGCGGCAACAGTTGAAACCCGTATTCCATGGAAACCAATCGCGGCCAGCTAAACGCACCCAGAATTCCGCCGGCCATGCCCACCACGAAAAACAAGCTGACCGCTGAGGTTCTTCGGTGTTGCTGCAAGTGCCCCATGGTGGCAGCGCCGACTGGATGAAACATGCCGACACCGACTGCGCCCAGAATATAGACCATGGTCAACGAGGCCATCCCCTGGGCGAGCCCAATGCAGCCAACTCCGCAGGCCGCCAATCCCAGCCCGATCGCGGCTAGTCGCCGTGTACGCATCACGTCGCTGACTACCGCACATACGGGCTGAGCAATCCCTGAAAAGAACGAGCCGAGCCCTAAGAGCCATGCCGTTTGCTGGCTGGTCAATCCGAGACGCGCCTCAAGCATCCCCAGCGTCGAAGGGACGAAGGCCCACATAGCGTCGACCGCAAAATGGGCGAGCAGAATAGCCGCCAGTGCGGCCGAAGCGGTGCGGGCCGGGGTCGCAAGTCGGTCAGACGGAATGGAATCGCTTCGAGTCATAGGATTCTATTTCATCATTCCAACAACGTGTGCTTTGCCAGCCTGCAACACTCGGCAGTCACCATCGTTTCCACCGAACCAGTCAACACTCGATCAAACAGACCACAACACGCTAAGCGAGGTTCGTACAACTAATAACCCTTTTGGAACGAAAGGGACACCCATAAAGTTTTCGGATTGCGAATAGACACAACTTCCTAATAGCCCATGGGTTTAGAAAACCCTAGACAAAGGGTGTACTCTAATGGCATCCCTTAGAGGCATTCATGTTTGTTGGTTCAAGTCGAACGGAATATGATGCACACAGGACTTGGTATCTCGATTGGATTGCCGACACTTTTCAGGCCACCGGTTTTTGTGTCGATCCGGAAAACGACAACGTTGTTGCCCGACATGTTCGCACAAAGGAGCAACTCACCACCCGGTGCGATCGCTAAATTCTGTGGTTGGCGGCCTAGGCTTGGTTCAATTCCCAGCAAAGTCAGGTAGCCGTCGTCGCCAATTCTGTAGGCGGCAATACTGTCGTGCCCTCGGTTGGTGCCGTACAAGTACCGGCCGTCGGGGGTGATCTTCAAGTCGGCACAGTGATTCTTGCTGCCATCGAAGTCTGTCGGTAGCGTGGAGATAGTTTGCCGGCTGGTTAACACACCGGATTTTGAATTGTAGTCAAACATTGTGACCGAGTCGGCCATTTCGTTGATCACATAAACATGTTTGCCATTGGGATGAAATGTCAAATGACGTGGTCCAGCCCCGGGGAGCGATTTGGCGAACGGCTGCTCACAGGCAGAAATTTTTGATGTTGGACTGTCGAGACGATAGCCGATCACTTGGTCGAGTCCCAGATCTGCGGCGTAGGCAAATTGGTTGTCGGGACTGACGACGATGCAATGCGCGTGAGGGCCCTCTTGCCGTGCTGGGTCGACACTAGATCCCTCGTGCTGAACAAAACTTGCCGCTTCACCGAGCGATCCATCCTCGCGCACGGGAAACGATGCCACGCTTCCGGTCAAATAATTGGCAACCAAAACCGTCTTTCCGGACGCATCAATATCGACATAACACACAGACCGCCCAAGAGACGACTGTCGATTTAGCAGTTTTAGCTGGCCCGTAGCACCAACGATCTCGAAGGCAGCTACATGTTCGTTCTTTGTCCCACCAGAACGCTTCGCGTGGGTCGAGTACAAAAAATTGTTGTTCGGTGAGAGTGCTAAGAAGAATGGATGCTCCACATCAGAGGTCTTGTGGGTGGGCTTTAGATGCCCGGTCGAAAGGTCAAAATGATACGCATGAATCGCGCCTCTTTCGCCAGCAGCGAAGGCCGCAATGAACACAAGCGGATCGTCCGCACGGGCGCCAGGACTGGCGCACAACATCGCACCGAGGGCGATTGGAAATCTGCATCCCATCAACTTAGCTACCATTTTATCTCCAATCGCAAGTAAGAGTACTATTGGCACGATTCGTTTACACCATTTGCCATCAATATGTCGAGTCCCTTGTGCGACGGTTCAATAAAGATTCCCTGCATCATCTAGCTAGGCAGGGTGCTGGGCAAGAGGCATTCGTACCAGAGCGAGTTTCAAAACCTAGTTTGGGGTCACGCTTCTCGGGGACCTTGCCACCAACTGTAGTTTTGAAATGGGTTCGAGCCTATGGATATATTTGGGCTAGGCAAGAATTTCTTTGACGACGTTTCCGGCCACGTCGGTGAGACGAAAATCACGGCCCGCATATCGGTAGGTAAGTTTCTCGTGATCGATGCCGAGCAGGTGCAAGATCGTGGCATGCAGATCGTGCATGTGGACCTTGCCCTCGATAGCCTGGAAACCTAGATCGTCAGTTGCACCATGAGAAAATCCTTGCTTCACGCCTCCACCGGCCAGCCAAGTCGTGAAACCCTTAGGGTTGTGATCGCGGCCATCCTTTCCTTGCGAGAACGGAGTGCGGCCAAATTCGGCGCCCCACCATACCAGAGTGTCTTCTAGGAGGCCGCGCTGCTTTAGGTCGTAAAGCAGACCGGAGATGGGCTTGTCGACCTCCATGGCCAATTCCTCATGCTTGGGCATGTTACTGTGCTGGTCCCAGACAGGCGCGGCGCTATTATCGCTGTGGCTGATTTGGATATAACGCACTCCAGATTCGGCCAGCTGGCGCGCTACTAGGCACTGACGACCAAAAGCGTCGGTCGGTTTCTGGTTGATTCCGTAGAGATCCATGGTCGCCTTCGTTTCGCGGCTCAGCTCAACCAGCTCGCTGGTGTGGTTCTGCATGCGCCAAGCCATCTCGAGCGAATTGATCGCACCCTCCACTGCGGTGTCGGGTTGGGGACCGGCTTGAATGTGGTTAAGTCGTTGGAGGAATTCGTGTTGCTTCTGACTGGCCTCGGCGGAGAGGAGGCTTTCCAGGTTGGCCAGCTTGGGCACGGCATTGCGGTTGCCTGGTTGCCCCAGGACAGTGCCCTGGTGGATGGGGGGCAGGAAAGCATTGTTGTAGTGTCGCGGACCCCCTTTGTTTGCCGGCGGATTCACGGTGACGAAAGCAGGCAGGTTCTCGTTCTCACTACCCAGTCCATAGCTGATCCACGCGCCCATCGATGGACGCACGAGGTTTGTCGCACCCGTGTGCAGGAAGAGTGTCGCCGGGCCATGGGCGACGCCTTCGGTGTGCATGCCCTGGAGGAAGCAAATGTCGTCGACGTGTTTGGCTATTTCAGGAAATAGACTGGAAACCGTTTGGCCGCACTGGCCGTGACGCCGGAAGTCCCACATGTGCTTCAGCACCTTCATAGGCTTGTTGTTGCCGCGATGCGCGAAATCTGTCATTTTCCCGTCCCACTTGACCAGTTCAGGCTTGTGGTCAAAAGTGTCTATCTGACTGGGACCGCCCTGCATAAAAAGAAAAATCACGCGCTTGGCCCTTGCCCCGTACATGGCCGGTTTCGGAGCCAACGGATTCTTAGAAGTGGCATTGGCAATGCCGGCAAAGGCCACGTGACCGAAGCCACAAGCGGCAGTCTTCAAAAGCTGGCGGCGTGAAAATCTGAAGCGGTTAGTCACAACGGTAGTCCTTAGTGAATATATTGAAAATCGACGCAGCTATACAAACTCTGAATCAGGCTAGCCCAGGCTTCACTGGAAAAGTCTTCGGACTCCAGGAACTCATGTGTCAGGGCCATTTCCTCATCGCTCGGGCTGCGGCAAAGGATGTGGCGGTAGGTCCATCGTGTGGCGGCTGCGGTATCGGCCGGTTTTTCAAGGAATTGCTGAGCGGCCACCTGCGCCTGATGGTGTATGAAAGGGCTGTTCATGAGGTAGAGCGACTGCGTGGGGATGGTGCTTTCGAACCGTTTGCTGACTACAAAGTTGGGGTTGGCGAAGTCGAAGGTGCCGAAGATTTCGTACAGCCGGTTGCGGAAGACGGGAATGTAGATACTTCGCTTCATGGACGTGAATTCAAAATCGATCGCGGATTTTAAACCGGGCGGCAGGCTGGGCCCGCCTTTCTCCGAGTCCGAGTCGAGTGTTCCAGAAAGCATCAGTATTGAGTCCCGCAGGGCTTCGGCGTTGAGGCGGCGCTTGTGGGCGCGCCACAGCAACTCGTTTTCTATGTCGAGCCTGTCGCCATCGGGATCACCTCCTTCGCTGGCCATGCGCCACGTTCGGGAGAGGACAATCTCCCGCACGAGCTGGCGGGTGGACCAGCCGTTTTGGATCAACCGCACAGCTAGGTAATCGAGCAATTCGGGATGGGTGGGCAGATTGCCGCTGTTACCGAAGTTGTCTGAGGATCGAACAATGCCGTGGCCCAACAGGTGCTGCCAAATGCGGTTGGCGAGCACGCGAGCGGTAAGTGGATTTTCATCGCTGGCAATCCAATGCGCCAATTCCAATCGCCCACTGCCTTCGTCAAGTTTCGGGGCAGGCTTGTCTGGCGACATCGCGACTTGAAGAAAGCCGCGCGAAACGGTCTCGCCGATATTTCTCGGCTGGCCACGCACACGAATCGGCGTGTCCTTGGGCTCATCGACCTCTCCTACGCACATGATCGTCGGTTGCTTAGGCGGTTTCTTCTTCTGCAACCCCTTAAGACTGACCTGCTTCTCCTGCAACTCGGTCCTGAGCGACGCCCCGGCTGCGGGATTCGCCTTCTTGTCCACCGCTTTAATTCGCTTCTTCAACTCGGCGACGTGGTTGGTCAATGAGACTATTTTGGCCTTGTCTTTGGCCCTGCCTGCGTCCAGCTCCGCTTTCTGTTCGGGAGACATGGGGTAGGTGCGAGTGAACCACGAAGAAAAGTGTTTGTTGGAGACCGATTTGGTGCTTAAAAAAATTCCGGCGAGCGCATAATAGTCGCTGGTCGGAATGGGATCGAACTTGTGATCGTGGCATCGCGCGCAGCCGATTGTCATGCCGAGAAAGGCCTTGCCGATCGTGTCAATTTGCTCATCGGCAATGTCCAGGGCGATTAGATCCTTGTCCTGCCCTCCATAGTTATGTGGTCCGAGGACGAGGAAACCGGTCGCCGTGAGCTGCTCAACTTGCTCCCGGTAGCTCGAAAACGGCAGGAGATCCCCGGCGATATGTTCGCGGATCATTTTGTTGAGCGGCTTATCCCTCCGAAAGGAGTCGATGACGTAGTCGCGCAATCGCCAGGAATCCTTCAGAACCTGGCTACCGCCACCTCCAACAGAGTCGGCATAGCGTATGATGTCGAGCCAATGCCGTGCCCAGCACTCGGCAAAGGCGTCGGACTCGAGCAGGTAGTCGACGACTCTTTCAAATGCGCCAGGCGACTGATCTGCAAGAAAGGCGTCCTGCTCGGCAACGGTTGGAGGGAGCCCGGTTAGGGCGAGCGTAACTCGGCGTAGGATCGCTTCACGATTTGCGTCTGGGGCCGGCGTGATCTCAGCGTCCTCCAGTTTGGCAAGGATGAGGTGATCGATGTCGCCCAGCGGCCAGGCCTTGTCCGTCACTACAGGGATCGTTGGTCTGGTCACCGGCTGAAAGCACCAGAACTGGCGTCCCGCTTCAATGTCGATTTCTTCCCTGGCCGCTGGGCCGGGGGCTAAGCGCGGGTCGAACGCGCCGCGACGAACCCATTCCTCTAGGAGAGCGATAGTTTTGTCAGGCAGTTTTCCCTCGGGCGGCATTTCATAGGCTTCGTAGTGCACGCTTTCGATCAGCAGGCTGTCTGCCGCATCGCCTGGCACGATAGCTGGGCCTGAGTCGCCGCCCGTTTCCCAGCCGGCCTTGCGATCCAGCAAGAGTCCGCCCTTACGCTTGCCGGCCTGCTCAGAGTGGCACTCATAACAGTGCTCGACGAGGATAGGCCGGATATGTTTTTCAAAAAAAACGGCGTTTTCCTGTTTCACCTCCGCACCCGGTACGGAGAAAGCCGACCCGAGGAGGGTTGACCCGCTGAGGATAAGCAGTCGTGCAAATCGGTGTTGCATAGTTGATTATGGATTTGTAACGAGAAAAATTTGTTTGCCTGAAGATCGCTGGAAGAACTGCGCCGACTACGTCAGTTCATCTAGCATTGCATCAAGGAACAATAGGCGGTTGCAATGTCAAAGGTTGACTAAAAGCGGTTGCTAAAACGGCTTTAGATGTCAGGACTGAAAGTCCTCATCAGCGGCAGGCGAAACGCAGTTGTATTTTGTTATGGAATTGTCATTTTACACGGTGTAAGTATTATAATCCATCACAATTGCATATGGCATGCTTGACGACTGGAATAGCCGTGTCTGGACTCAGTTGCCAGGCGGACTGATGAAAAATTTCAGCGCATACGAGACAATTTACGCGAGCGGAAGCGGATATGCTTGGGGTGCTACAATATCCGTTTGTTTATTCCAATTACCAGCGGGAGGTTCTCATGGTTCGAAGTCTACAGTTGGTCACCGCGATTGTCGCCGTGCTAAGTCTGGCCTTGTCAGCCGTAGCCCGTGACAACGAACTTTCCGACAACGAAAAAATGGCCGGTTGGCTGCTGCTGTTTAATGGCGAGGATCTGACGGGCTGGAGGTGCAATAACGGTAAGCCGATCGCGGCGCCGGTGGAAGATGGGGCGATTGTTCCCTACAAGTCGGGTGGTTACCTTGTTCTACACGAGCGCCATTTCGAAAATTTTGTCCTGAAATGCGATGTCCTCTGGGAAGACCCTCACTGCAATTCTGGCATCTTCTTCCGTGTCGAAGACCCCAACAATCCTGTACACACGGGTTTCGAGGTTCAGGTGATGGGCGGCACAAAAGTTGGCAAGCACCAGTTCGGCGCGATTTACGATCTTGCGGCCACTACCAGGAATGCCGGCAAGGCAACCGGCCAGTGGAACACGGTCGAACTCAGGTGTCACGGTCCCAACATTGACGTCAAAATAAACGGTGATCTGGTAGTTGCAATGAATTGCGACAATTTCGACCGACCAGGGATCTGCCCTGATGGCACGAAGCATAAGTACAAACTCAGTGACGGACCGCGCGCAGTAAGAGACTTCGCTCGCAAAGGCCTGCTAGGGTTTCAAGATCACGGTCACAAAGTTTGGTATAAGAACATTAAACTGCTGGAGCTGGAGTTGAATAAATAGAGGGGCCGTAGGCAACTTGATTTCAAGTGGGCTTTGCGCTGCAATGGTGGGAAGCTGGGAGCAGACTGCGGCAGTGAAGCAGACGAGCGTCGGTCCCAAAAGGGTATTTTCCCCAGACGCCCAACAGGCTACTTCCTGTTCTTGCGGACCTCGAAATCTTTGGTGCTCGCTTCTTTCGGCAGGTCTACATGGAACGAGGTGTCGGGAAACAGCGGCTTGCCCATCGGGTTCAACTCCGGACCGTGTTGAATCTTTTTCCCGTCGAACCCGCTGACGGATACCACGTGAGGACCACCCACCGTGCCTCGATCAGGTTCGGTGCGATAGCGCCCATCCTTGATCTCGGCATGAGTTCCCGAGCCGCTGTTACCGGCCTTGGTGTCCGGGGTAAATGTGATGTAACCGACCGGAATTGGTTGGCCTTCGACCTTGGCCTCGCCGCTCAATTCGTATCGCTTGGGTCCAGAGTCTCCACTGCAGCCGGTGATCAGGCTCCCGAGGGCTAGTGCGGTTGACACGTGCCAGATGGCTACTAGGCACTGGCAATATGAGTGTTGGTGAATACATGCCATTGCGATCTCTCGTTCCTTGTGAGTTTGAGTAAAACATCTCATGCTGGTGCCGGCAATTCCTCGCTGCACCCAGGATAGATAAAGGGGCGGCAAGTTTGCAAGTTACTCACCCTGGCTTATAAGTCTTCCGAATCCACCACACCTCCATCATCCCGCGAGCAGAACGCTTTGAACACGGCCAAGTCCACGTCGAACCTGACTGGCCTTACGGAACCATCGGCCCGCACGGCCATGAAGACACTCGGGTGGGAACCGCCAAATGCGGCACGATGTGGTGCTCGTTGAGCGTCTGCCCCGTACGGCGTCCAACAAGATCATGCGACGGCACTTGCGAGAAGAATGGACGAAACGAGAATTAGACAACGAGGTAGGCTGATGAGATTGGGATTTGTATACCTCTTTGTTGAGGCCATATTTATCAGACTCTTTCGATTCTTTGGCGGGTCATGCCGACCGTCTTGCGGGAGCTAATGCGTCATTCCGACATCACCACGACCATGAAGTATTACGTTGGCGCGAATGCCGAAGCGACAGCCGATGAGTTATGGGCAGCGGTCGAAGGCGATTTGGGTACCACTTTAGGTACCATTGCCCAAGATGAGCAGCAGGGCGAATCAGAAAAACCCTGTTTTCAAAGTACCGGAGGGGGGACTTGAACCCCCACGACCTTGCGGTCACTGGATTTTGAATCCAGCGCGTCTGCCAATTCCGCCACTCCGGCTTGTGCTCTTCGAAGCCTGAAGAGCGCATTTTGATGTTCGTAAAGCGCATGGCTTTCGAAGCCTAGTTTACGGCAATTCTTGGGGTCGTCATAGGGCTGTCGACGCGGGCCCTTGCCGGTTTGCGCGGCGGGCCTGTCGGAGCGCTATCAGAGCGGCGAGACCCAGAAGTGTCAGGGTGGAGGGCTCGGGGACGGCAGAGATCGTCGCAGTCGAAGCAAGCACGGTGCCAAAGTTGTTGATCCATGGCGTCAAGTCGTCGGCGTCGACGATCGCGTCGCCGTTGTTGTCTGCCGTCACATCGGTGGTTGAGCCAAAACCCCGCTGCCAAATCAGATAGTCGTCGGCGTCGACATCTCCGTCGAAGTCGTAGTCCCCGTCTGGTGTACCTAGCACAAAGACATCGTTGATAAGGACCGCCTCTGAGTTAAAAATGTTTTGCTGTGCAATCACTTGGTCGTAGTCGGTCACCGGGACATCTGTAAACGGGCCGCCCGCGCTTACCTTCGAAAGCGCTGCGATGCTGTCTACCACGTCCATTCCGCCTCCGACGACTCGGCCAAATACTGTGAAGCCACTGTTCTGATTGTCGAGATTGCTCGAGTTATCTGCCAAATTAAAAAACCATTGGCTCGTGGCACTATCTGGATTTCCACCGATCTTAGCGTACGCGATCGTCCCGCGGAGGTTTGAGATGCCAGGTTCGTTGAGTACGGGAGGGTCGGTGACTACGTCGGTCGTGTTGAAAATATCAGGCGTGAGACTGAAGCCGCCTCCCTGAACGATAAAGCCAGGAACGCTTCGATGGATAAACGTGCCATCCCAACGGTCGGTATTGACGTAGCTGAGAAAATTAGCGATCGAAAGTGGTGTCGCCGTGTCGTAGAGACGCACGTCGACATCCCCCAGATTGGTATCGAAACGGACAACGGTAGCCGTCGAGCGTTCAGCCAGTGCTGGCGAAAACAATAGAATGGCCACGAGCAGCCGGCCGGCGGTCAGTCTACAGATTGCCATCGAAGCATTCGTAAGGAGAAATGAAAAGAGGCTGCCGAGCATCGGCGCGAGAAGTCCATTCCTCAGGCGTAATGTAAGGAACCGCCTGCCCCCCTTGATAGTAGTCGACATTGTAGTTGTTGTCCACGAAATGGGCCCTGCTCAAAGGCCGCAGAATCACTAGAATAAGGGGCCTCGTAATATTCAGAACTCAGGCAATGCGGTTCGTGCCACTAGATGCGGCTTTGCCTGCAATTTGAGTGATCAGACTACTTCGCCCCATATTTGTTAGGAGTCGTAAATGTCCGCTTTTCCTGAAATCGATCGGATCCCCTTTGAAGGCCCGGACAGTAAGAACCCGCTCGCCTTCCGTCACTACGATCCCAATGAGCAGGTCGAGGGTATGGCGATGCGCGACCACTTGCGGTTTAGCGTAGTCTATTGGCACACGTTCCGTGGCCAAGGGGCCGATCCCTTTGGGCCGGGCACCGCGGTGCGGCCCTGGGAAGATGGCAGCGACTCGGTGGAAAACGCCCAAAATCGGGTCCGCGCTGCTTTTGAGTTTATGGAGAAACTAGGCGCGCCCTACTACGCTTTTCATGATCGAGACGTTGCGCCAGAAGGATCGTCGCTTGCTGAGACCAATAAGAATCTCGACGCGGTGGTCGAGGTGCTCGGCGAAGAGCAGCAGCGCACGGGTATCAAGCTGTTGTGGGGCACGGCTAATTTGTTTAGCAATCCTCGCTACGTGCATGGAGCGGCGACGAGTCCCAACTGCGACGCGTTTGCTTTTGCTGCAGCGCAGGTGAAGAAGGCCTTGGAAGTCACGCTGTCACTGGGTGGTGAGGGCTATACTTTTTGGGGTGGGCGCGAAGGCTACCAAAACCTTTGGAATACCAACATGCGGCGCGAGCTGGACCATCTGGGTCAGTTTTTGCACATGGCGGTCGACTATGCCAAAGAAATTGGATTTACGGGCCAGTTCTATATCGAGCCCAAGCCAAAGGAGCCAACGAAGCACCAGTACGATAGCGATGCGGCCGCCTGCCTCAACTTCTTGCGGCAGTACGACCTCATGGATTCCTTGAAGCTGAATCTGGAAACGAACCACGCCACCCTGGCCGGTCACTCGATGCAGCATGAAATGGAGGTAGCTGGCTCGTCCGGGGCACTGGGCTCGATCGATGCCAACACGGGCGACATGCTTTTGGGCTGGGATACCGATCAGTTTCCTACTGACATCTACCTGACTACGCAGTGCATGCTTTCGGTGCTCAAATTTGGCGGGCTCAATCCTGGTGGCGTGAACTTTGATGCCAAAGTGCGCCGCGAGAGCTTTGAACCGGTCGATTTGTTTTACGCTCACATCGGTGGCATGGACGCGTTTGCGCGGGGATTAAAAATTGCCGCTGCCATTCGGGCCGACCAACGCTTGGAAGGGTTGCTCACCGGCCGCTATGCGAGTTGGGACAGTGGCTTGGGCGCGGAAATCGAATCTGGCAAGCACAGTTTTGCGTCGCTCGAAAAAATCATGCTTGATCAAGGCGACGCAGCAAAGAATGTTAGCGGTCGCCAGGAGATGCTGGAGAACTTGATCAATTGTTATGTGTAAGGGGAGGCGGCTACGAAGCGAGGCGGTTTTGCTGCGACTTTTTCTTGGATTGTTCTGCATTGTTGGGTTCACCGAGGTTGCGCGCGCCAAGGAGCCGGTTTTTTCTGTTGGCCGGCACGGTCTGGGCAAGTTGCAAACCATTGAAGGTTTGCCAGTAGTCTTCTTGGCGGGAACTGGCCGCGAGATTGGCGCGCAGCATGCGGCCTTATTGGCGAAGCCAGCCGCTGCGCTGCTCAAGTACCCTGGAGAGCTGCTTTCGGAGGAAGGGGCGTATGAGTCGTGGCCGCTGGCGATCGCCACAAGTAGCCGGCTTTTGGCGCAAGCGCCGCAACGCTACCTAGACGAGCTGGCGGCGGTGGCTGAGCACGCCGCTTTGGATAGAAATAAGTTGGCTTTGGCCAACACTCTGCTCGAACTGCGCCGACTTGGCTGCTCGACGTTGATTGTTGAACCCGGGCGGAGCGCAACAGGCGGCCCACTCTTCGGACGAAATTTCGATTTTCCGTCGCTCGGCTTGCTGGAGAACTACAACCTGTTGATGATCGTCCAGCCAGCCGGTTACCATAGTTTTGCGGCGGTCGGTTATCCGGGTTTGTTGGGCGTGTTGTCAGGGATCAACGATGCCGGACTGGCTGTCGCCACGCTTGATGTGTACGAAGCGGGTAACCGATCGCCACCACTGGACCTGAGCGGGGTGCCCCTATTGTTGGTCTTTCGGCAGATCCTGGAAGAGTGCACGACCGTGGCCGAGGCGGAAGCGCTAATCAGACGCACGAAAGCTACGACATGGGCTAATCTGGCGGTATGCGACCGTATAGGCGGCGCGGTTTTCGAGATCACGTCTACCGAGGTCACGCGGCGGGACCCGAACAGTGCGATTTTGCCATGCACCAATCACTTTCGCACGGAGGGATTGGCCGTGGATACTCGGTGCGCGCGTTATGAAAGTTTGCAGAAGGCTGCCACCGGGTCGTCGCACGACGTGGCAGCCGTGCATCGACATCTGCATGAGGCTAACCAAGGCGAACTGACGCTGCAAACGATGGTGTTTGAGCCGCGCGAGTTGGTCTTGCATTTGGCGGTTGGCCGGCCCCCCTCCTCTGCCCTGCCCCTTAAGCGGATCGAGCTGAGAGACCTGTTGGAATTTGAAGCGGAGAGCAGGGATTGACCGGTCGATGGACGGATTGTCGGCTTGCGATGGGCCGGCAGCTGCGTTGGCACGCAGCGTGGGCGCACCACGAGCCGTAAACGAGTGACGGCGCTAGAGGTCAGCCCTGTGCCAGATTCTGCGCTGCGCGCTTGTCGACAGGTATCTGTAGGGATTTTCGCCTCATGCTATCTCTTATGGTGTGGCGTCTTCGTCCTCTCCACTTTGGCTGGCCATTTGGCAGCGGGGGCAATCTGCGAAGGGCCTGCTTGATTGGGGCTTTGGTGGATTTGGAGGCATGCAGGCTGCCTGAGGCAGCTTCTTTGGATTTGTGCCTCGCAGCGGGCGATCTGAAAAGAGTAGGCACCCGCACATTTCAAATCCTCTTGCCCCAATATTGCTATGCCCGCCGCTGACCTCTCGCAACTCACTGCTATCATCAGTACCGCCGATCGGCCCAAGTCGTTGCGGCGGCTCGTACGGAGCCTGCGACGCGGCTATCCTGAGCTACGGATTTTTGTTGCCGATGCAAGTTGTGAGCCGTCGCGGCAGCAGCCTGGTATCGAGTCGATACGGCTTCCCGCGGGGTCGGGCCGCAGCGCAGGGTGCAATGCACTGCTGGCGCGGGTGAGGACGCCCTATTTTCTTCTGCTCAACGATCAATGTGAGCTGTCTGGCGAGACTTCGCTGGCGCCCTTGCATGCTCTAGTTGCCAACAACATGCTCGACGTGGCGGCTGGCGACCTAGTTGGGTGCCAGCGAAAGTTTTGGTTGCTGGTCAAGCGTGGGCCTCAATCCGAACATGGATTGATGGAAATTTCAGGCGACCAGATTACGTTTACTCGCGGCTATCGCTCCCGCGGCGAAGGTTTTTACTGGTGTGATTTCGTTGGTAATTTTTTTGTAGCTCGCACCGAAAAAGTTCGCGCATTGGGAGGATGGGACGAGGAACTGGGCAATGACGAGCGGGCAGAGTTTTTTGTGCGTGCCCAGCGCCGGGGTTTGCGAGTGGGCGTTGTACCGGAAGTGAGTGTCTGGCTATGGAACGATCGCTCCAAGACACCTGTGGCTGATTCAGTTCGTGACTGCAAGCGCCTGGCCGTTGCCAAGATGCGCCTGGCGCGGATGATCGATTGCGATGGCCGAATCTTAAAAGCGCCTCGGCGTCCGGCGGTCGCCTGACTGGCGCAGGCTACTTGGTGGCAATCGTCATGGCATGCCCAGGCTGCGGCACCGCAGTGTAGCTGGCCCCAACGGTAGGTGTTCCAGTAGCGGTGCGACTATCTGTTTGGCTATTCGGCCACCACCGCTAGTTAAATAAATGCGTTTCTTACTTACAACAAGCAGTGTCGCTATCCGTTTGAAGCCTGCCAGCGATGAGCAGCTTGTGGACGCAGGCTAGGTAGTCAGAGATTTTGTCCGGGCAGATGTGCTCGAGCACCATCACCGGCGGACTGGCATATATCTTTCTGCTGTGCCATGAGGAGTGTACACACCTAGTTGTAGACCTGGCTGATAACCAGCGAATGCTCTTCCGATCTTTTGGCAAACGAATGTAATGGCTAGAAAAAGAATTTGCTCTTACTGTCATTGGATCTAGTGCATTTCTGCGCGGCTTGGTCTCGAAATGGTGCCCTGCAAAATGTCCGCCAGCATGAATTCCTGTGCCGACGTAGCCTGCAATAGGTTTTCCGGCGGAGGCGTGTGGTGAGCATGGAAGTCCGGTTTTGAACTGTGAATAGACGAGAACCAGTTTTAAAACCTGGTTTGGGGCCACAATTCTCGGCGATCTTGAGGCCGAATGATGATTTGAAATGGGGGTTAGTCTATTTCAGACATAGTATGCGAACCGTTGCCAGGCCGCACCGAAGGGGCGCGAGGTCCGAAAAGTCGGGTTTTTACGCCGGCATGGGCGCCGATACGCCCAAGTTCCATGAGTCAGTGCTCAAATAAGTGTGTCTGGCAGCTGGCCACATGGTCACTGGGACCGTGGTCATTGGTCATTGGTCATTCTATTGCATTGGGTACAATGGTTTTTTTCTGCTAGTGCAGATTTTCCTTACTTTGAATCTCAAAGGACCCATCCCCTTGTCCGAGCCCCTTAACAAATACAGCCATCATATCACCCAACCCAAATCGCAGGGCGGATCGCAAGCCATGCTCATGGGTACCGGGCTTACCGAAGAAGATCTTCAAAAACCCCAGATTGGAATTGCCAGCGTTTGGTACGAGGGAAACCCGTGCAATATGCACCTCTTAGATTTGGCGGCCAAAGTCAAGGAGGGCGTTGCTGCCCATGGCATGGTCGGCATGCGATTCAACACGGTGGGCGTGTCGGATGGTATTTCCATGGGCACCGACGGCATGAGTTTTTCGCTGCAGTCGCGCGACCTCATTGCCGACTCGATCGAAACAGTGATGGGCGGCCAGTGGTATGACGGGTGCATAACTCTGCCCGGCTGCGACAAAAATATGCCCGGATGTATCATGGCAATGGGACGGCTGAATCGTCCAAGCCTGATGGTCTATGGGGGCACGATCAAACCCGGCTTTACGCATTTTGACGGGGGCGAGCAAAAGCGAGATGTGGTTAGTGCCTTCCAGTGCTACGGCGAGTTCTTGGCCGGCAAGATAACCGAGGCGGAGCGCAAAGAGATTGTTCGCCATAGTTGCCCCGGGGCTGGCGCGTGTGGCGGTATGTACACCGCTAATACGATGGCGTCGGCCATCGAAGCGATGGGTATGTCGCTTCCCTACAGTTCCTCAATCCCGGCGGAAGACCCCGACAAGCTGGCCGAATGCCTGCAGGCGGGCGAGGCGCTGCGGATCTGCATGGAGCGCGATATCAAGCCGCGCGACATCATGACGCGCGAAGCGTTTGAAAATGCGCTGGTTCTGTTGATGGTTGTCGGTGGTTCGACCAATGCCGTGTTGCATTTGCTGGCCATGGCCCGCAGCGTCGAGGTGCCTTTGACGATTGATGATTTCCAGTCGGTAAGCGACCGGACCCCGTTGCTGGCCGATTTGAAGCCAAGCGGACGGTTTGTCCAGGAAGAATTGCATGCGGTGGGCGGGACGCCGGCGGTTATGAAACTGCTCCTGGAGGCGGGCCTCCTGCAAGGTGATTGCTTAACAGTCACTGGGAAAACGGTTGCCGAAAATCTGGCGGACTTGCCGGGACTGCAGGCCGGCCAAGAAGTGGTGCGTCCGCTTACAAATCCCATCAAGGCGACGGGCCATTTGCGAATTATGCGCGGCAATTTATGTCCCGATGGCGCGGTGGCCAAGATTACCGGTAAGGAAGGCCTGCAGTTTCGCGGACCGGCGAACGTGTTTGACTCGGAGGAAGAGATGCTCGTGGCGTTGGAGAACAAGCAGATCAACAAGGGCGACGTGGTTATCATTCGCTACGAAGGCCCCCAGGGTGGTCCGGGTATGCCGGAAATGCTCACTCCTACCAGCGCAATTGTGGGAGCCGGTTTGGGTAGCGATGTTGCGTTGATGACCGACGGTCGATTTAGCGGCGGCTCGCATGGGTTTATCGTGGGGCACATTACGCCTGAGGCGCAGGTTGGCGGGCCGATTGCGTTGGTGCAAAATGGGGACACGATCATTATCGATGCCGAGGCGAACACTATCGACGTTGGCATTGCCGACGACCAGTGGCAACAGCGCCGAACGGCTTGGACGGCACCTGCATACAAAGCGACGCGCGGCACGCTCTATAAATACATCAAGAATGTCAAGAGCGCGAGCGAGGGGTGTGTGACCGATGAGTAGATTGAGGTGGGTGGAAGGCCTTTCGTCGGAGCGGCACCCGCTGGCTTAACCGGGCTATTCAGGTCAAACCACATAGGGCCCACTGCCGATTCGCACGACGCGCACCCTTTGCACACGCCGGACCTTTTCTGGCGTTTTGCTGCCGTCGGTGCCTGACAAATCCAGGTTGGTGACCAGTCGCTATGAGGTCCAGGGCGCTTGCTGCAAATATCACGGGAAAGCGAATTCCAATTCACTGTTGGCGATCGCCATTCGGTGCCACGACGCGCATGTTTCTCCTAGCACTTCGCGGAAGGTTTTACCCATGCCGAGTAAAATCTATGATGAAACCTTCAGAGAAAAGAAAAAAAACGCAACGCCCTGAGATCTTCATTTTTTGTCTTCAGCCGCGGTCGTCAATCAACCGGGGCCGTTCCCAAGAAGGGAAAGTCCTCGTTTTACAGTAGTTCAAACGAGCGACGGACCTACTCGTCAAGGACGACGGAACGTACCGTCGCGATCGCTAGGGTCCCAGCAAGGGGATGTGCTGGGGGGTAATTGCTGGAGTCTGCTGCCAATTGAGTTACAATCTTGAAAGATAGTGACAAACGAGACTATAGTGACCAACGTTACCGAACATTTTCCGACAAGCGATAAGGGGATTTTCTATGTGGTGGCAGCTGTATTTTCGGCAACTGTTTTTTTTAAAGCTGGTCATCTTCTGGTGTCTTACCGGCTTCTGGTGTGTTGCCGAGCGATCGAACGCCGCCGATATTGATTTTACGAAGGACGTGGTGCCTATATTTGAAGAGCACTGCACGGCATGCCATGGCAAGAAAAAAGGTTTGGGAAAATTGCGGCTGCATACCGTGGAGGCCATCAAAAAAAAGGCTGCCGAAGACGAACATTTGATTGTCGAGGGAGACCCGGACAACAGCGAATTGTATGGTCGGCTCATCCTGCCCAAGGATCACAAGAAAAGGATGCCCAAGAAAGCGGACCCCCTTTCCGAAAAGGAGATGGAGGTAATTCGTCTTTGGATTGAGCAAGGAGCCCTATTCACGTTAGTGGCAATACCTGCGTCCGATGCGACTGTGTCCGAGCAGTCGGCGTCGCAGGAGGCCGAGGAGCATGGTCATGGGCATTCCGGAGAGGAAGCAGCAAATCTGGAAGAGGTGCCGCTTCCCGAGGTAGCCTCAGCCGATCCCGGAGCCATCGAAAAATTGACTGAAGCCGGTGCTCAAGTATCCGTGCTTTACGCTGGTAGTTCGTTATTGCAAGTTTCTTACGCCTTGAGTGGCGAGTCGGCTACCGATGCGGATGTGGCACCCTTGGCCGCAGTGGCGGAGCAAGTTTACTCGCTCAACCTGGCGAAATCTCAGCTATCGGATCAGGGCTTGGCCGTGTTGTCGCAGCTGAAAAACCTCAGGCAATTGCATCTCGAAAATTCTTCGGTCACCGATAGCGGCTTGGTGCACCTGAGCGGTTTGGCCAGTTTGCGGTATCTGAATGTCTATGGCACAGCAATCACTGATGCCGGGCTTAAGCATCTCGAAGGTTTGGAGCAATTGAAGAAACTGTATGTATGGAAGACGAAGGTTTCCTACGATGTTGCGCGGGCGATGGAGGAAAAGCGGGCGGGGTTGATGGTGAATCTTGGTTTCGACCATCCTGTGGTCGCGCGCAAGCGGCTTACCAAGCAGTTGGAGCAAACGCAGGAGCAAATCAAAGAGGCAGCCACCGAACTGCAAGCGGCCAAGTTGGGGTTTGAACGGGCTACGAAGCGTAGCGAAGACATCAACAAGCGGCTGGAGGAGATCCAGGGGCAGCTTGACGTGCTGGACGGGAAAAAGAAGCCAGGCGGCGAGGAAGCAGCCAAGGAAGGCGATGCTATAGCGAAAACGGATGAAGCTGTAGCGGAGGCTGCCGAACAAAAATAGCGATTTGCGCAAACGGCAGCCTCAAGGCTTGTCGAGGGTAGCAAATGTTGTCGGCGATCAAAAGCGACACTCGCTACGCCCCAAACTTTGCCAGCCTTCCGGCATTGGCGAGCGCCAGCGGCATGAGGTACTTGGCCTCGAATTGCCCCAAGCCGCCCCGCAGGCATTCTGTTTCGCCAAACGACTGGCAAGCGTCTGTGCGGCAATGCTTGGCCCAAATCAGTGTCGGCACGGGATGCCAACTATGGCTGGCTAGCATCGCGGGGGTGCTGTGATCGCCTGTGCAAATAAATACGTCGGGATCGAGCGCCATAATCCGCGGCACACAAGTATCGACCTCGGCGGTCTTCTCGACCTTCGCGTCAAAGTTACCGTCTTCGCCTGTGCTGTCGGTGTACTTGAAATGAATGAAGAAGAAGTCGTAGTTGTGCCAGTTCTTTTCAAGCACACCCATTTGCTCGTCAAGTGTTTGCGCCTGGCCGAGTACGTCCATGCCGACAAGTTGAGCAAGCCCCTTATACATCGGATAAACAGCGATTGCAGCCGCCCGCAGTCCGTAGACGTCTTCATAGCTCGGTGGACTGGGCTTGGGCGACACGCCGCGGAGGGTGCAGCAATTGGCTTGGGGCTCGTCTGCCAATAGCTCGCGGGCCTGACGGACAAATTCAGCGGCAACCTGGGCCGTTTTTTCGCTGTCGGTATGTGTGGCTCGTGGGGCCAACGGCGGAATACCTGTCGCCTGCGGATCTGTATCGGCCACGTTGCCGCCCAGTCCCTTTCCACGAAAGACGACAACGAAGCGGTGCTCTTTGACAGGCTCCACAAAAACCTCGACTCCAGCAATTGATACCTGCCGGAGCTTGATTGCCAGGGGCCCGCTCTGCTCGGTCGGAATTCGGCCTGCACGACGGTCGGAAATATTTCCGTCAGCATCGAGCGTACAAAAATTGCAGCGGATGGCCACGTCGCCCTCTTGCAACTCGAAGCCAATTCCCGTGGCCTCCAGCGCGCCGCGGCCAATGAGATATTCCAGCGGATCGTAGCCAAATAGCCCAAGATGGCCGGGGCCGCTGCCGGGGCTGATGCCCGGTTTGACCGGAATGCTGCCGCCACAAATACCCTGTTTCGCCAGTGCATCCAGATGGGGAGTGGACGCAGTCTCCAGCTCGGTTTGCCCGCCGGGCTCTAGTGGCAACCCGCCCAAGCCATCGGCCACGAGCATGACAATTTTCGAGCCGTTGTTGACCTGGAGTTGTCGCGTGAGATCGTGCATGTCCATGAGAAGTACTCAGCTTGAGGGGGAGAGCAGAGTGTGCGTTGGTCGGCACACATATAACAGTGTTACAAGTCGACTGTGGGGCTGTCGATCTAGAGTTTGGGGTCTAGAGGCACGTGGAAAAGCCGATTTTGGCTTGCCTCTCGGTTCTGGACTCCAGACTCTGGACTGTGGGCCACAATCCTTCTATCGTCGCGATCCGGTGTTTGCTCGCAAGGGCCTGACGCAATTGAGGGCCTGGCGATAGAATTGTTGGCTTTAGGTCAGTTTTCACCCCGCAGCCGGGAGTTGCGCAACATATGTCTTCTGATTTGATATCCTACGATCCGAGTGGTGCTGTGTTGCCTGAGTATGGCCTGGAACCTGACGATCTTGCCCAGCTGGCGCCGCAGTTGGAGTCATGCCGGGCTGAGGTACTTGAGGATGCCCGATTGTGGGCCGCCGGTGGGCCAGTTTCTGACGCAAAAGTGCCTCTGGATGCCGGATTTCATCAACTTCCCGACCGTCTGCTGCGAGAACATCAGCGGCATGGTGCCGACAGCGAGATCGCGCGTTTGCAGGCCACTGCCGACCGGTTGGCTGGCGAAGTTGACCGCGCAGTGGTACTCGGAATCGGCGGCTCGTACATGGGCGCGCGGGCCTTGATGGAGGCGTGCTGCCATCCGTACCACAACGAGTTGCCGCGCGCGGCCCGGGCCCATCGCCCGCGGATCACGTTTGAAGGCAATAACCTCGACAACGACTTCCTACAGGGGCTGTTCGATTTATTGGAGGGCAGCGCGGGCGAAAACGTTGCGTCTGATGTGGGCCAGCGATGGGCGATCGTCGTTATTAGCAAGAGCGGTGGAACACTGGAAACAGCGACCGCTTTCAGAATCTTGCTTGAGCGGCTACGCGGGTCGTGCGGTGCGGGCGATCCGCGACTGGCTGATTTGGTCGTGCCAGTAACTGGCACGTCAGGTAAGTTGTTTGACCTGGCAAGTGCTCTGGGGTGTGAAGAAATCTACCAGGTTCCCGATGGCGTTGGCGGACGATACTCCGTCTTGTCGGCCGTGGGCCTGTTGCCCGCGGCCATCATGGGTCTCGACATCATCCAGTTGCTCGAAGGGGCGGCTGCTATGAACGAACATTTTCGCACGGCCGCAGTTGGCGAAAATGTGGTACTCGATTATACGGGCATTTGCCACCTGATGGAGACGCGGCGGGGCTGCGATGTGCGGCTGCTTTCGACATGGGGCAAACAACTCGAAGCGGTCGGGTTGTGGTACGACCAGCTTCTTTCAGAGAGTCTTGGCAAGCAAGAGCGCGGCGCAATGCCGCTGACGGTGGTCAATACGCGCGACTTGCATTCACGTGGCCAACAGCATCAAGAAGGTAAACGCGACAAGCTTGTCACCAACATCACGGTGGGTTCGAACCGCCGCGATCCGGTCGTGGTGGGCCACAGCGCAATGGACCAAGACGGGCTCAACCAGTTTGCCGACAAGCGCCTGCCCGACATCCTCGACGCCGCCACCCGCGGTACCAATCAGGCCTACCACGACGACGGCCGTCCCACGACCACACTACATCTTCCCAACCTCAGCGAGTATGTGTTGGGCCAGGTGTTGCAAATGTTGATGCTCGCAACGGTACTCGAAGGCCGTCTGATCGGCATCAATCCCTATGGGCAACCCGGCGTGGAGGCCTACAAAAAAAACATGAATGCCATCTTGCGGGGGCAGTAACGGATGTCGACGGAAATTACCTGGCTTGGCCACTCCTGTTTTGCCGTACACACTGGTGATCACCGCCTGGTGATTGATCCGTTTCTTGACGATTCGCCGACGGCACCCGTCAAGGCGGCGCACATTGCCGCCGAGTATATCCTGCTGACGCATGCCCATTTCGACCATTTGGCCGATGCAACGGCAATCGCCGGGCGTACCGGGGCCACGGTCGTCGCCAATTTCGAAATTGGCGAGTGGCTGAAGACCCAAGGTGTCGACGAAACGAAGATCCTGGCGATGAACACGGGGGGCAGCAGCCATTTGCCGTTTGGCCGGGTCAAGATGACCAGTGCCCAGCATAGTTCAAGTTTGCCGGACGGCACCTATGGCGGAGTGGCGGGCGGCTTCGACTTGAGCCTGCCGGAGGGACGCGCCTACTTTGCCGGCGATACAGCGCTAAATCTTGACATGAAGCTGATTGGGCTGGGCGGCCTCAAACTGGCCGTGTTGCCTATCGGTGATTTGTTTACGATGGGCCCAGACGACTCGATTGATGCCATCAAGTTCCTAAACCCCGAACGTGTCGTGCCCTGTCACTACGGGACCTGGCCACCCATCGAACAGGATGTGCAGGCGTGGGCTGACGGCGTGCGAGCGCAGACGGCGGCAGAGCCGATCGTACTCGAGCCAGGCGAAAAGTTTTTGTTGTGAACCGTGGGAGAAGTGCCATGTTGCAAGCTCGATCTGGCGTCTTGTTGAGCTGGACCCTGTTGGGTTGTGTCGTAGGGATGAATTTGGGATGGGTGACGCAGGCCAGCGCCGCCGACGATGCGCTTGGCTGGCAGTTTGAAGTTGGTGACGAGCATAAATTTCGACTGACGCAGGCTACCACGACGGCTATGGATCTAGGGCCCGTGGGCAAAATGAATGCAAGGATGCACCAAACCATCGACACGGTTTGGAAAATCACTGCAATTGACGAAGCCGGGGCGGCAGACCTGACGCATGAAGTGCTGCGGGTGCAAATGCAAATGCAAGCCCCGGGCGAGTTGGAGATGGATTATGACTCTGCCTCGGCAGACGCGCCGGTCGGGTATGGCGCAATGGTTGCTCCGACCATGAAGGCCCTCATCGGACTGCCCTTCAACATGAAGATGACCGCGCGGGGGGCGATCACCTCGGTTGATGTTCCTGAGAAAATAACGCAAAGCCTGGCTGGGTTGCCAGGAGCCGAGTTCATGGGCGAGACGATTACGGGCGACGGACTCCAGATCGCAATTCAGCGATTGTCGATTACGTTGCCCAAGCCAGAGAATCTCGTTCCGGGCCATCGGTGGACTACCACGTCCGAAACCTCCAGTACACAGCTCGGCAAGGTGACGACCAGCATGACGTACACATATGAAGGGTCTCGGACGGTGGATGGCGACATACTGGAAGTTTTTAAGCCCAACCTGGAGTTTCGTTTTAATAGCGGCAAGGATGCCACGGCTGCGGAAACGCTTGTCGATGACCAAAAGACTAGGGGCGAATTTATCTTCAATCGTTCGCGAGGCCGGCTCCAATCCTCGTCGCTTGAGCAGTACATGACCTTGCAGATTAGCGCCGGGGATCACCCGATTAAGCAGGAGATCGTGCAGAAAGTAAGTCTGGAGCGTGTCGAGGCTGGGCAGCCTGAGGGCGGGGGCGCGAGTGATTCTGGCGCGAAACCGTAGGTGCGAGGCTCGTTCTAAGTGCCCGCAGCGCGGCCCCTGTTGCCTAGTCGCTAATCTGCAAGTTCCTCGTCCCTACCTTCGCGTTCATCCTTGGGACGAATCTTCACCTGAATTTCATCGCCCGCGACGCGTACTTCGAAGGCTTGGATCTTCAGACTCGGATTGTCGCACCAAGTGCCGTCGCATACGTCGAATCGCCACGCATGCCAGGGACACGTTACCTTACCCTCCTCGTCGAGTTGTCCGGCTCCCAGTGACGCGCCCATATGAGGGCAAAGGTCGTCAATCGCCGAGTATGCGCCGTCGCGGTTGAAAACAGCGACCAGCTGATCACCAATAGGAAAAGTTGCACCCTGGCCTGACGGGATGGAGCCAACCTTTGCGACGGTGACGAAGTGGGACATGAGGAGTCTTGAAAACGACTAGAAACGGGCATCTAGTGCCAGGTGGGGGTGGGCAGAGGGTTGCAGGACCGGGCCGCCGATATTTTTGATGCAGGCTTGGGGCTAGAAAAAAATACGGGACAGCTGCGCGGTACTCATGCAAGAATTGGAAAAGACTTAATCCAAATCAAGGTCCGGCAGCCACTATCCTCTGCACGATCGATCCAATCTAACACAACATCGGTATTGTTCAAACTTGACTTGCGACACCGTTTTTTCGTCAGCCGATGGGGCAGGATCCTGGGCTGCTAGCCGTGCGCCGGGACAATCCCTCGGCGGAAGCTTGCGGAGAGCCAAAACCGCTCCGCTTCCTGCGCACAATCGACCTCTATCGTAGGCTATCGCACATATCGACAGCTTCCTCGGCAGTCTGACTCCTAATCTACGGCTGCCCAGTTGGTTTAAGCCCAGCTTCTCCTCAATCCAGCCCTGGTTCCACCGAACCGGGCCGACTATCCTGAAGCAAGACATTCCGCTCGGAAAAGCCTCGAGATCCAGCAATCTGTATTTCGAAATTCCGAGCCAAGCCCTCTCAGGGCAACATCCGCAATCCAAGATTGTCCATGCCTCCCGAGACAACCCTTCGTCAATTCCAGCAGTTGATCCGCGAGATGTACTCGGAAAAGGACATTGCCCGCGGTATCGACGGCACCTTTATGTGGCTGATGGAGGAGGTGGGTGAACTAGCGGCCGCACTGCGCGAAGGCAGCGCCGCGGAGCAGTCAGCCGAGTTTGCCGATGTCCTTGCGTGGCTGGCTACGATTGCCAATGTAGCGGAGATTGATTTAACGGAGGCAGTACACAAGAAGTATGGGACCGGTTGTCCCGGTTGTGGAAAATTCACCTGCACGTGTGACGACATGGAGAAACCGTGATCCGGCCAGTCGTGGTGCGATTTTTCCGTGTTGCCGTCCTTGTGGCGTCCGTGGGGTCGATGACCTCGGGCCAGGCACGGGCCGAGCCGCTGCTCGATCCGGTCATCCGTTCTGTGCAGGTCGGTTTCCACGGAGTCTATAAACTCGGCTGCTGGACGCCTATTACGGTCGAGTTGGAAGGCCAGCAGCTTGCCTACACGGGGCACGTGGCGGTGACCGTTCCTGACAGCGACGGTGTGCCCACCACGGTTGTTTCGCCGCGTTCGGTGGGTGTTGAGCGTGGCCAGACGACAACAGCTCGGCTATTCGTTCGCATTGGACAGGCCAATAGCCCAATTAAGATTCAGTTCACCGCCGATGGCAAACAAGTAAGTGAGCGAACTTTTTTTGCAGGTTCCTCGCCGGGGCCCGGTATGGTCGCAGGAGGAATGTCGGCGGCCGAAAAAATCGTGCTGCAATTCGGTCCGCCACTCGACCTTACAGAGCTGGTGAGAGCCCACGATAGTCAGGAATCTGGAATTCGCGTGCTGGGCGTCGAGACGGCCGATGAATTGCCCACCGCTTGGTTTGGCTACGAAGGCGTCGACGCGATATTGCTCACCACATCGGCGCCTGAACTTTACCGTCCTCTTTTGCAGAGTCCGAGTCGACTGGAGGCGCTACGTGCGTGGGTCAACCGCGGCGGTCGTCTGGCCGTATTCTGTGGCGCCCATGGCGAGGAGCTATTATCGCCGGGAGGCGCTTTAGAAAAACTCATTCCCGGCACTTACTCCGAAACGCTGGCGCTGCGCAGATCGGATGCGCTGGAAAGCTATTGCGGCGTCGATCAGCCGGTAACTCGTAACCGTCGGCTTCAACTAGCCGTGTCCCGTTTAGAAAATATTAGCGGAAAAATCCTTTTGGATGCCGGGGGTCGCGATTCGAGCTTGCCGCTGGCAGTTCGGGCTCGTCTGGGCCTTGGCGAACTGATTTTTGTTGGTCTAGATTGGGATCGATCGCCGCTCAGCGATTGGTCGGCCCGCGACGTTTTTTTTAAAAAGGTCCTTGTTTCGCTGGAGTCCCGTACCCAACGCGGGTTTGAAACTGCCCGTGCGGGCGAGTACCCCAACGACTTGGTAACCCTGCTTCGCGATGCACTCGACACGAAGTTTGTGGGAGTCGAGGTTATTTCTTTTGGTGTCGTCACGGGACTCATCGCCGCGTACATCCTCTTGATCGGGCCGGGCGATTATTTTTTCGTCAAAAGGATTTTGAGGCGCCCCGCACTCACTTGGCTGACGTTTCCGTTAATCGTATTGGGCACGTCGGCCTTAGCCTATTGGTTCGGAAACTGGATGAAAGGAGATCAACTTCGCGTCAATCAGGTGGAGGTCGTAGATATCGATACGACAACTGGTCAGGTGCGCGGAACGGCGTGGACGCATGTTTTTACGCCTCGCGTGCATCAGTACGATCTAACCTTCGAGCCAGAAATCCTGGGACGCCCTGCCGCCGATTCAGAAAAGCTCCTTGCCTGGCTCGGCAAGCCGGGCTATTCCCTGGGTGGAATGCAGGCTGGTGCCGAGCAGACCACTGTGTTCAATACGGGTTACACTTATGCACCCGAGTTGGATTCGCTGCGCGACGTTTCGGTGCAGGTTTGGTCGACCAAAACGATTACTGCTCGCTGGTCGGCCACCAGCGACATCGACTTGCAATCTAAGCTCGTACGCGACAGTGAGCAATTGACGGGCCAGTTCACCAACACTTCGGCATTCGCGCTGGAAGATTGCCACTTGCTCTATGACAGGTACGCTTACTATTTGGGGCCTATTCCAGGGGGTGCTGTGGCACGGATCAACGAATCCAAGTTGCCGCGGCGGGCAAAGACCTTGCTCACCAATGCCACGGCAGGTGATGCACGTCAAATCCAAACAGCTGATGATGGGGCGGTGCCTTTTTCGCGCGCCAAAACCGATGTAGCCAGGCTGGTAAAAGTGATGATGTTTTATGATATTATCGATGGGCGTCGCTACACGGGATTGCTTGACCGCTACCAATCGTTTATCGATCTGAGTTATTTGCTGGAACAAGACGATTTGGCGATCCTGTTGTGCCGCGTCTCAGCCAAGGGTAGCCAGTGGCTCGACGACGAGCAGCTACTCCAAAGTAGTAGCGACCGCCGCTGGACCTACTACCGCTTTGTGTTGCCCGTAGGAGAAGACTAGAGTCCAGTCGCAAGAAACCCATGCTTCCGCAGCCCCCTTATCTCCCGCCCTTAGCCCCCGACCACTTCCGTGATTGAACTTCGTGATTTGACAAAAAAGTATGGCGAGCTGTATGCGATCCATAAGATTGATCTCGAGCTGGAGCGCGGCGACGTGTTTGGTTTTATTGGCCCTAATGGGGCCGGCAAGACGACCACGATGCGTATTTTGGCGACGCTTCTTAACCCAACATGGGGCGAAGCGTACGTGGGCGGTTATTCGATTTACACCAAGCCCAAAGAGATTCGGCGGATTATTGGCTATATGCCTGATTTTTTTGGCGTTTACGACGACATGAAGGTGATCGAATACCTCGATTTTTTTGCTGCCGCTTACCGCATCAAAGGCCCCTATCGCCGCAAGATTTGTGACGAGGTGTTGCAACTGGTCGATTTGGGATACAAGCGCGACGAGCTGGTCACCAGCTTATCGCGCGGTATGACACAGCGGCTTGGACTGGCACGCGTCCTGTTGCACGACCCGCAGGTCTTGCTGTTGGACGAGCCGGCCAGCGGTCTGGATCCACGCGCGCGTATCGAAATCCGCGGCCTTCTGAAAGAGCTTCGCAACCTAGGCAAGACGATCATGGTCTCTAGCCACATCTTGCCGGAGCTAGCTGACGTGTGCAACAAGATCGGCATCATTGAGCAGGGTGTGCTTAAGCACAATGCTGAAGTTAACGAGGTGATGCGACAAGTTCGCCAACAGATGGTCTTGCAGATCGAGGTGGTTGGCGACCGTGATACGTCGATTCGCATTCTCGAAGATCATGACTTGGTCGACTCGGTAGAGATAGGCGAAGAAGGCTTGCGCGTAACGTTGCTAGCCGGCGACCACGACTATAGCCAGTTGGCCAGCGCACTGGTCGAGAAGGGGCTGGCAATCAAGCGTTTTTGCGAGGAAGAGATCAACCTGGAGACGGCTTTCATGACGCTCACGAAGGGGGTTACATCGTAAACCGTGTTGAGCGTTCAGCTGGCAGCTCTTGAAAGGGGGCTCTCGAAGTCTGTGTCTAGATCCTAGATCTGCCACCAGCCATTTACAATCATCAATCCCAAATCTAGAATCTGGCATCCTCAAGCCCCGTTCGTCTAGTGGCCCAGGACACCGCCCTCTCACGGCGGAGACAGGGGTTCGACTCCCCTACGGGGTACTGTGAATACATATTCACTGTCGCATTCAGTTGCACGGAATTGCACCACAGCTTGGTCTTTCCGTGCTTTTTTTATGTTTTTCGTCTCTGTGCTTGTCGGTGCGAGCGTATGCTGCGCTCCCTTTTCGACAGAAAGTGCGCCGGATTTTGCGCCACGTTGGTCGGCAGGTGTGCAGACCGCCTTGGCGAAGTGGGCGTCGGTGACCGTAAGGTAGTGCTGACTGGCGATCGCAGCCCTGTTGCCAATCCATTCGCAGGCCACTTCCGGGTGTGTTCGCGCCGTCAGTCGAACGTTTCTCAATACCTGGCAAGCGGCTACAGATCAGTCTCTTCACCACTTGCAGAGGTCATCGCGCGCCAGAGATGAACGTCGATATCGTTGGCGGCGAATTGAACTGATCCGTCACAGCGCGAGGCGTTGACTCCGCCGCTGTGATGACTTCTTGTCGTGATCACCTGTTTCTTGGTATGGGACGCCCAAGCCGGACGTGGAATATCGTTTGATGCGTAAACATCTGCTTTCAATATGCAACGTGCGATTTCATCAGGCACCGGCGCGTTATCTTCACGCACCATGCGTCCGGTCAGCCGCGTAATGTTGAAGATGACGTTGACGTTTCCCTTGGGAACGCTCTCCGCGTCGTAAGTGCTTCCCTGGATGTCTACCGACGACGGCGGGGCCTGGCCCACGCCGGTGGTCATGAACAGAATGTTTCCGTCGGCGTCGCTAGGCAAGTTCTTGCCATCGATCGTCACCTTGCCCCAAAGATGCACGGTGTCCGTGCCGACAGGTTTTTGACATCCCAATGCAAATGTGAGCACCAGTAGCCAAAGCAGCCGTTTATTTAGCAAGAAGTCCTTAAGGCCCAGAAGGTTCCGCCGAGGGGTTCGCGGCATTTCCACTCCTCGACAGGTATTTTTCCTAATCACATTGTAGGTTTATTTGGACACACTGGGACCGCTCCGCATAGAAACTTCTTCCAATGCAGTCTCATTAAAGAGTTGATCTGTCGCTACCGGGAACCTTGCGCGGTTATGTCAGTGACTGAACTGCGCTAAACGGCTTCCTCACCGGTTTCCCCAGTGCGGATGCGAACGATTTGGTCTAAATCCGCGACGAAGATCTTCCCATCACCAATCTGCCCGGTCTGGGCCGTCTTGATCACGGTGTCAAGTACGCTTTGCGCTTTATCGTCTGAGACAACCACCTCGATCTTAACTTTGGGCAAGAAGTCTACCGTGTACTCCGTCCCGCGATACGTTTCCGAATGCCCTTTCTGGCGACCAAACCCGCGCACTTCAGTGACCGTCATGCCCGCGACCCCTTGTTTGGTCAGGGCGTCCTTGATGTCTTCAAGTTTGTTGGGGCGGACAACCGCTTCGACTTTTTTCATCGCGATGCTCCTATATAAATTGTAAGAACAAAAGGCACTGCGGGCTTCGCCCCGCGGCAATCACTCCGCAAACGACAGAGGGAATCACCAGCAGCCCTATTGAGTGTAAGTCTACCACCGCAGGTCGTTTAGCTTGTTACATATTCATTTGGCATGACCGCCATACTAGCCCACCGAATCGGACGCGTAGGCCTCCATCCCCATTTCACTGCGGTCCAGTCCAGCTTGTTCCTCGCTGGCACCCACCCGTAGCCCGATGGTCTTGTCCAGGATGATGCCCACGACGAGAGTGAAGATAACCGTGAACGCACCGATCGACACGACACCCACAAGTTGGTGTTTCAGCTGTTCGGCACCTGCCATGGCGCCAAAGATGCCCACGGCCAAGGTTCCCCAGATACCACATACCAGGTGGACGCTCACCGCGCCGACTGGATCGTCGATTTTCTTATCGATGATGATGACAAACATATAAACCAGGACACCAGCAATCAAACCGATCCAGAACGAATCCAGGATCGACATCTGGTCGGCGCCTGCGGTGATACCAACCAAGCCGGCTAAAATGCCGTTTAAGGCCATGGTGATATCGGGTTTGCCAAAGAACCAGGAGGTCAAACCGGCCGCCACGCCACCGGCTGCGGCAGCGATTGACGTCGTAACCAACACTAGCGAGACCAACGCTGGATCGGCGGACAAAACGGAACCACCATTAAACCCGAACCAACCGAACCACAGAAGGAAAACCCCGATCGCCACCAGCGGTATGTTGCTGCCCGGAATGGCATTCGGAGTTCCATCGCTATTGTACTTGCCCAGACGCGCGCCCAGGAGGTAGGCCAGCACCAGCGCCGCCCAACCGCCGACCGAGTGTACCAAGGTCGACCCGGCAAAGTCATAGAATCCCCGTTGGTCAAGCCACCCGCCGCCCCATTTCCAGGAGCCCGTAATGGGATAACAGAAGGTTACGAAGAGGGTGGCGAAGATCAGGAAGGAACGCAGTTGGATTCGGCCTGCGACCGCACCGGATACGATGGTGGCACAGGTGGCGGCGAACATCGCTTGGAAGAAAAAGTCGGTGTACCATGTGTAGTCCGCGTAGGCGCTAGTCAGATTCGCGGTTTGGGCGGCATCTTCGGGTGCGACGGTAATACCGTTATTGAAGATGTCGAATGCCGAACTGGCAAAGTATCCGTTGAACTCGCCCGGATACATCAGATGAAAACCAATCAACGCGTAGGTTAACAGGCCAATACAGATGATCATCACGTTTTTGAACAGGATGTTGACCGTGTTTTTTGGACGAGTCAAACCACTTTCGAGCGTGGCAAACCCCAGATGCATGATGAACACAAGAGCTCCGGCCAACATGATCCAGAGATTGTCCACCATGAATTTGACGGTTTCGGCCGTTATTTCGGCCGTTATCGGGGCGCTCGCCTCTTCGGTCTCGGCAGCTACCTCTACAACGGAATCTTCTTGTGCCCAAATTGTTCCCCCTTGCGCTAAGAACAACCCCAACGCACAAACTCCTACCACCAGTCGAGTTTTGGTATTCATCGTAGTGTTTCTCCTATAGAAACCGGACTATGAGACGTGCCACGCCGCCTTTTGGCCCACTTGGCCAGCGATGTCACGTGAAATGGTCACCCCCCACCGACAACACAGTCGGCAGTTTCCATTGGAGAGCACGCCATTGGTGTTAGAAGCTAACGTTCTCCAACGCTTTGGTAAAGCACCTAGGGCGTTTTTTCTAATCGACTACGCCCATAGGGCGTGGCTTCCGCTTGCCCCGCTGGAGCTTGATTTGCGGTTTTTGAACAAACCAGCCGTATTTGGACCGGACCAGTT
Source organism: Pirellulales bacterium (assembly GCA_022448265.1). Classification (GTDB taxonomy): domain Bacteria; phylum Planctomycetota; class Planctomycetia; order Pirellulales; family Lacipirellulaceae; genus Bythopirellula. Next base: position 36,249 of record JAKVCC010000007.1, on the reverse strand, counting down.
TCGGCCGCTTCTGAATTTAGGCCTATCTCCGATCCCGCCGGTGGTTCATGCCTGGCCGCCCCTATAGCTCGGCTCCCCACGACTCCTTGATCCGGGGTATTGACTATCGCTTCCGCGATCCGGACGACGCGGTTCCCACGGAGCCTGCTTCTTGAGGCTTTAGGCAGACGGATTGCACATCGTTGGCCAGGTCGTTTGCGGCGGGCGGGTACCTGTATGGCCCACCTTGGTTGCCGCAGCAGCGAAAGATACTGTTTTGGAATCCGTGCGGGAGCGAGGAATTGCACATGGTGTGATAGTACCAGAGCATCGTGTGGACATGGTTCGACACACTCAGGTTAGCGATGCCCCTTACGGGCGCGGGTCCTCGTTCAATTTGATAATTCTGCACGCCGCGGCTCATGTCTTGGTATCGGCAGTTGTTTTCGCTCACTACATACTGTTCGTGCGTAGCGCGGTTTGTACGTCGAAGTCTCGTGGGAAGCGGGTACCATCTTGTCAGTTTTGAAATGGGTACTCGTGGAAGTTGCCGGCGAGGCTCTCAGGCATGCCGTTTACCGAAGCTTTCTACGGCGCACCTGTTGCCGCCTCCGCTGACCCATCCACGAGTTGCTTGGGAGTTTGGACAATGTATGCAACAGAAATGAGCAGGTATCAGTGGACGGAAGCTACGCTGTCACGGGGCGCCGGTGCCCTGTGAACGGCTAAGACGAATAGTCGCCAGCCACAGCCAATTAAACCTGTGTCCTTTGCCAGGCGTGCTGGCAGCGCAAGAAATCCGGTTTGCATTCGTGTCCGGTTGAAGAGTAGAATGACGTGCACGAGGCCGCTTACTGCGTTTGCCCTGGGAGGCAACGTAAGACGCTACGTGGCAGCGCGGCTTTCGCTCAACTTTAGAGGCGCTGACGATTGCCGTGCCTTTCGCCCTTCCGCAAGGATTGACATATGTCATTCAGATTACGCTGCCCGTTTCTGGGCCTGTTATTGGGAATTGTTTCCGCACTTCTATGCTTGTGCCCGGCCACAGCCGAAGCGCAGAGGCTGCGCCGGTTTATTCGCAACCGGTTGGCAGTTGCTCCTCCGATAGTACGGATAGAGGGAGCCCCCTATGAAGGTGTCGTGGTTCAAACGCCGAGTTTGGCCGAGCGGATATCGCTCAGACGCCGCGCTCTTTTGTTCGGTGTGCAGTCGTTGCAGGCTCCAGAAGTCGCAGGTTCTGGGCTCGTTCTGCAGGCTGCAAGCCAGACTCCACCGCGTCTCCTTCCAACCGCAGCTGATTTGGCGGCTTTGGATGACGCAACATTATTGAATACCAGCCGCGATATCGGGGCCGTGCTGCATCAGCAGTTGGGTCGTCTCAGCACCGCTGCTGGGTGGCAGCGTCACTTGGGTGTTCAGCCCGAATTGCTGGGTATGCATGGCATCGCCCCTGACGAGAAGCAGATCGCCTGGTGGAAAACGCTGCTGGGCCGTTTCGACAAAGTGTCTAGCAACCCCGAGTATGGAAAAATTATTGGCCAGAGTGGCTTTGTCGCCAACCATGCTGCCTTGCAGGAAATTGTTTCGCGTTTTGCCGGCCCCCGATTGGTTGATCCGGCTGGTGGCAAGGTCCAACAAGCACAGGCGGTCGTCGAGGTCGACCGGGCAGAGGAGAGCGAAGTTGACTCTGACCTTGGCGCTGAACTTCTACCCGCCCCCACGCTGGCCGAAGAGCCGGAAGCAACCAGTGGCGAACGTTCAATCCTCAAGCTTCGCTAGCATCATCCAAAGGTGCTGCTGATATTCGCCAGATGGCCTCGTTGTTCCTTGCCTGGTCGTAAGGGACGATTGTCTTTAGTTATGGGCTACGAGGAGCGAATCATGTTTGGTTTTTTGGCATCGCTATACGTTTCAGAAATAATCCGTTTGGTGATGGCCGGGGGATCTGCGGGGCTAACGGGCTACTTTTGGTTCGTCTGATCCTGCCGCGAGACGGCCTGCTTGGAGATGTGCCAGCTCTGCGATTTCTGTGCTTCACTTCGGCGCAGTTCGGACAGCAAAGTCACCAAACGCCATTGTGTTTCAGAAAGCGACAACGGTAGTTTGTTGATTGCCAATAACAGCATTTCAAAAAACGCGGTAGTACGTTTCGATTGTTTGCTGGAAGACAATCCAATGCGAATGGGACTGTACGGGTGACGATAAGCTGCTGTGGAATAGTGGCCTGAAAATCACCATCGCTTGCAGCCCAGTCTGTTTCTTCGATGTGTCTGCAGATTTCGAGATTCCGGCGGATTTTTCGTTTGGCATCGAATTAGTGGCGGTGTCGGGGAAGCGGTTTGGGACGCTGGTGTCGCTAAAGACTCCTTGCCCTCTTGCCGCATGAATGGGCAGGAAATATCTGCTCTTTGGGTCCCTTTTCGAGGATAAACGGCTAAAGTAATATAAGGTTTGGCCGCTGGTATAGGTTTGAGGAGGCTCACCGATGACAAATGCTGTGCACAGAAAAAATACTGTTCTCTTAGTAGGCGTCGTTCTACTGGGAGTCCTTATCGTTTTCACTAGATCTCCGTTTTCGTCGCACGCCGAGGAAGTGAAGAGGAGTAAGCCGATGGCCACCGATTCGATTCCCCCGGGAACAACTACGGAGAAGGCCACCTTTGGTGGGGGCTGTTTCTGGTGTACCGAAGCGGTGTACCACGAGTTGCGCGGTGTTTACAAAGTCGTGTCGGGATATAGTGGCGGGAAATCACCTCGCCCCACTTACAAAGAGGTTGGCACGGGTACCAGCGGTCATGCCGAGGTCGTTCAAATCGACTTCGATCCACAGCAAGTTTCCTACCCGGAATTGCTCGAGGTATTTTGGAAAACACATGATCCTACGACGCTCAATCGTCAGGGGGCCGATACGGGCCCTCAGTACCGATCCGTAGTTTTTTACCATTCGCCGGAGCAGCAGCAATTGGCTGAGCAGTACAAAAAGAAACTGGATCAGTCGGGTGCTTTCGAGAATCTGATCGTAACCGAGATCAGTCCATTCAAAAAATTCACAGCGGCTGAAGACTACCACCAAAATTTCTTTGAACTCAATTCGGGCAATGGCTATTGTCAGGCAGTGATCGTGCCCAAACTTGCCAAGTTTCGCCAGGTGTTTGCAAGCAAGCTCAAATCAGCTGAGACGCACAGTCCGGCGTCGGACGCGCCTTTGGCCGGCGACGACGTGGATTGGTCGCGACAGAATTGGAAGGCCAAGCTGACGCCATTGCAGTACCACGTAACGCGCGAGGATGGCACGGAGCCCCCCTACAAGAACGCGTATTGGGACATTAAGCGTGAGGGCGTATATCAATGCGTTTGTTGCGGTTTACCCCTATTTGATTCCTCGACGAAATACGATTCTGGGACCGGATGGCCAAGCTTCTATCAGCCCATCGGCCCGAAGCGCATCGTGAATAAGGAGGAGCGCAGTTTCTTTCGCGTGGTAACGGAGAACCGATGTGCCCGCTGCGACGCGCATTTAGGCCACGTGTTTACTGATGGGCCTAAGCCTACCGGGCTGCGTTACTGTATGAACTCAGCAGCGCTTAACTTTGTGGAGAAAAAGCCAGACGAGAAGTAGCGGTGCGACGCATTTGAAGTTAGGGGACGATCCCCAGTGCCATGTCGTGAGTTGGGTTCGCGTACCGATTTTCCCGCTGCAAACATCAAACAGAGTGTGATGGCTACATGGTATTCATCATGTCCCCCATGCTTAATAGCGAGGACTCAGATGTTGCTTGGCTTGTTCTGCAAAGGGTATTCACCCTATATGTTTACGTAGGCTCATATCCCAGATTGGGGGCCAGCCAGCGCTCGATTTCTGCCTGACTCATGCTCTTGCGGCGGGCGTAGTCTTCGACCTGTTCGCGGGTGATGCGGTCGACCGCAAAATAACGGGCCTCAGGATGGGAGAAGTAGAGTCCCGAGACGCTGGCAGCAGGATACATGGCGTAGTTTTCGGTCAACTCGATGCCGGTATGTTTTTCGGCTTCCAATAAATCAAACAAGATCCGCTTCTCGGTATGGTCGGGCTGCGCCGGGTAGCCTGGCGCGGGGCGGATGCCGCGATACTTTTCGGCGATGAGATCTTCGCTGGTCAAGCTTTCGTCCTGCCCGTAGCCCCAGTCGCGACGAGCGCGGGCGTGCAGGCATTCGGCAAATGCCTCTGCCAATCGGTCGGCAATCGCTTTGACCATGATCGAGTTGTAGTCGTCATGGTCGGCGTCAAAATGCTGGGCCAGTCCTTCGCACCCTATGCCCGCTGTCACCGCAAAGGCACCCAGGTAGTCTTCTCGCCCGCTCTCGACAGGTGCGACAAAATCAGCCAGGGAATAAAACGTGTCTTGGCCTTTGCGCTCCCACTGTTGGCGTAGGCCGTGGAAACGGCACAACTCGTTCGAGCGCGTCTCGTCGCCAAATACCAGGATGTCGTCTCCGGAACTAGCCGCGGGCCAGAAACCGTAGACGCCAGAGGCGCGCAGTAGGTTTTCGTCAACGATCCGCTGTAGTAGCACCTGGGCGTCGTCGAACAGTTTGCGCGCTTCGGCGCCCATGCGTGCATCCTCAAAAATTCCGGGATACTTTCCCTTGAGTTCCCATGTCTGAAAGAAGGGCGACCAGTCGATGTAGCCCCGCAGTTCAGCCAGTGAATAGTCCTTGCAAATGTGTGTCCCTGTAAAGGCAGGGCGAGCGATGTCGGCCGCAGCCCAGTCGCAATGAAATCGCTTCTTCTGCGCCTTAGCGTAGGGCATGAGCGTGACGGACTGCCGTTTTTCGTGCGAGGCGACAAGCTGTTTTTGAAGGGCCCTGTTTTCGGCCTCAAATTGGGGCCGGTTTTCAGCACTGATGAGTTTTTCGACTACGCCTACCGAACGCGACGCGTCCAGCACGTGGGCGACGCAATGGTCGTAGCAGGGCGCAATCTTCACGGCCGTATGCTTGGCACTTGTGGTGGCGCCGCCGATCAGCAGCGGCTTGCTGACGCCTGTGCGCTTCATCTCGCGGGCAACGTGGACCATTTCGTTGAGACTGGGCGTAATCAGCCCTGATAGGCCGATCACATCGACATTTTCTCGCGCGGCCGTCTCTAGAATGTTTTCGCACGCCGCCATCACGCCCAGGTCGATCACCTCAAAACTATTGCAACCCAGCACCACGCCCACGATATTTTTTCCAATGTCGTGTACGTCGCCTTTGACAGTGGCCATCAGGATTTTGGCGCGGGCCTGCCCTGTGGTCCCAGCCGCCTCTTTCTCCGCCTCCATGAAGGGCGTGAGATAGGCTACCGATTTTTTCATCACACGGGCTGATTTGACCACTTGCGGCAAAAACATTTTCCCCGCGCCAAACAGGTCGCCCACGACACCCATGGCGGTCATCAGCGGCCCCTCAATAATTTCGAGGCAGGTGGTGTATTTTTGACGGGCTTCCTCTGTATCGTCATCGATGTACTTGACGATGCCCCGCAGGAGCGCGTGCTGTAGTCGCTCTTCCACTGAGCCGGCGCGCCACGCTTCGTCGAGGGTCGCCCCTTTGCCGCCCTCCCCTTTGACCGTCTCGGCAAACTCGATCAGTCGCTCGGTGGCGTCGGGCCGCCGATTGAGTAGTACGTCTTCGACGAGCTCTTTGAGTTCCGGCTTGATGTTTTCGTAAACCTCAAGCTGCCCGGCGTTGACAATGCCCATATCGAGGCCCGCCTGGACGGCGTGGTAGAGGAAGGCCGAGTGCATCGCCTCGCGGACGGTGTTGTTGCCACGAAAAGAAAATGAAATGTTTGAGACGCCACCAGAGATATGGACGCCGGGGCAGGTAGCCTTAATCTGCCGAGTGGCCTCGATGAAGTCGACCGCGTAGTTGTTGTGTTCGTCCATGCCTGTGGCAACGGTAAGGATATTGGGGTCGAAGATAATATCCTCCGGCGGAAAGCCCACCTTCTCGGTGAGCACCTGGTAGGCCCGCTGGCAGATCCGCACCTTTTCACTCTCGGTCGCGGCCTGCCCCTTTTCGTCGAAGGCCATTACCACGACTGCAGCGCCGTATTGGCGGCACAATCGGGCCCGACGGAGAAATTCCTCTTCGCCGTCTTTGAGGCTGATCGAGTTGACGATCGGCTTGCCTTGGATCGCTTGGAGGCCTGTCTCGAGCACCGACCACTTGCTGCTATCCACCATCACTGGTACCGCGGCAATATCAGTCTCGCCCGCGATCAGCCGCAGAAACCTGGTCATCACCTCTTCGCTGTCCAGCAGACCTTCGTCCATGTTGACGTCAATGATATTGGCGCCGCCTTCGACTTGGCCGCGGGCAATTTCGATGGCTGCTTCGTAGTTTTCTTCTTTGATCAGCCGGGCAAATTTTCGCGAGCCGGTTACGTTGGTCCGTTCGCCAATCATTAAAAAATTGCTTTCAGGACGCAACGTCATGGGCTGCGTGCCGCTGAGCCGTAATAGGGGGCTGGCTGCGATCCGCTTGTGGGGACGGACGCCTTCGACCCGCGCCGCGATGGCGGCGATGTGTTCGGGACCAGTACCACAACAGCCGCCTACGATGTTGAGCCAGCCATTGTCGGCGAATTCGCCAATGAGTTCGGCCATTTCAGCGGGACTCAAGTCGTATTGGCCCATCTCGTTGGGTAGGCCCGCATTGGGATGGCAGCTAATATAGGTGGTCGCTGTTTTTTGCAGTAATTCGATGTGTGGCCGCATCACATCGGGCCCCAAGGCGCAGTTCATACCCACCGACAGCAATGGGAAATGAGAGACTGCGTGCCAAAAGGCCTCGACGGTTTGCCCCGAGACAAAGGTTCCGCCGCCCGTGTCGAAGGTGGCTGAGATCATCACCGGGACGCGCGTTCCCGAATCGTCGAAGTATTGCTGAATTGCGAACAGGCAAGCCTTGAGATTGAGGGTGTCGATCGCCGTTTCCGGTAACAGGATATCCACGCCCGCTTCCACCAAAGCCTTGACTTGGGCCAAGTAGGACTCGGCCATCTCATCGAAGGTCACGCCGCGGTAGCTGGCGTCTTCCACACTGGTGCTGATGGCCGTCTGCTTGGTAGTGGGGCCGATGGAGCCGGCCACAAAGGAGGGCCGATCAGGATGTTTTTCGGCAAAATTGTTGCAAGCAATTCGCGCGCAATTCACAGCGGCAACGTTGATTTCCACCACCATTTCTGGCGGCAGGTTGAACTCTTCCATACCAACGGGACTGGCGCCAAACGTATTGGTTTCGATAATGTCGGCGCCCGCCTCCAGAAAACGGCTATGGATGGCCGTCATATCGGCGGGCCGTGTCAGGCAAATAATGTCGGCAAAGTTCTTGAGATCTTTGTCGTGGTCGGCAAACCGCTCGCCGCGAATGGCGGCCTCGTCGAGGTCGAGGGCTTGTATTTGCGTGCCGGTGGCGCCGTCGAGTACGAGAATCCGCTCTTCGAGCAGAGCGGTGAGTTGATCGGTAACGTCACGTTGCGGCATAGGTGGGATTTGGGGCTCAAGCGATAGATGCAAATACAACAACAATTTGTGATTATCTCAGAACCCCTTGTCAGCGGCAATGTCGCTGTTGACGGTGAAAACGTTTCTCGCTGGTCTGCGAAGTGTCTGAGATGATTCACGCAGATGGCGTCTGGCAGAAACAGATCGTCCCCCATAAGACATGAATAGGTTGTGCGCTTGTTCCATGCATAGTTTTCATTCGTTTGCCAGAGGATTTCGCCCGGGCCCCATAGCAAGGAGTCCCTTTCGTGATTCCCGGGGAAAAACTGCCAACGACTGGCTAACTCGTAGAATCGCGCTTGTTCTACTGGTTGCCCCGTAGGAGGGGCGATGAACAAATTTGCACCTACCGAGCGCGAGTTCGAGGCCCTGCAAGTGCTTTGGGTCGCGGCGACCGTCCGCGCTCGCCACTAATCCGTTGATAATGGTTCCTCGGTCCTCACCGATCAGCCCATATACTCGCGGAGGGGGACTGCCCCCTACTTTGTTTGTCAGAGTATTGCCCAACGGATTGGCTCTGCAGATAAAATTGATCAAGTTATAGCCTAATGTGCGGAGTTTGGGCCTATTCAACGCCTTTGCCGCGACGAATGCCGCCCAGGCATTTGTCAAGTAACCCCCGCTTTCTCCCTGCCACCAGTCGCTCCTCCATGAATGACTGTTCTGGTAGGGATTGAAGAAGCTCTTGTCGTCCCACTTATATATTCCTAAAGGATTGGACTTCATCCCAGCCTTGTCGCTGGTAACGTACTTGGCCCATTTTTCTAGTTGTCCAAATGCGTGGGCAGTGTGCTGCTGCAGGTAATGGAGCAGACAGGCCTGGTCTCGCATCGTCGACAAGGCAAGGCGTACGTCTACGTGCCCACGGTCGAACGAGAGAAAACGCTCCGCGGTCTGGCTGCCGTTTTTTTAGAGCGTTTTTTCGACGGCTCGCTCGACGAGTATCCGGTTCACGTCCCCGGTACCCGAAAGGTCAGTCGACGCGAACTTGCCCAGATTGAAGAAATGCTTGCTGCCGCTCGTCACATCTGCTGAGTAGGATGCAGCAGCGCGAACCTGATGCGCAGACTTTGGACTCGGGTGCGCTACAAGTTGCCTGACGCCAGTGAACGCATTGGTAATTTACCCGCGGCTAGCGCCGCTGGTTGAGTGGTGTTTGCGCACCCCGTCCGCTGATTGTCACGTTGGATGGTCACACCTGCATCGACATTGTTGGTGTGTCGTTCTTGCAACGTCGCAAATCACCTATTGGAAGCTGGCGCCGGCACGAATCTGAGGGACTTCAGCAAATGAACTTGCATCGTTTCGGCCATGGCCTGGCGACGGCGGGCCTCGTCACAACTCCAGCGATCCCGAATTTTTCTAGTGGCTGCAGAGACCGAACCGTGAACCTTACTAATGAGCATGGTTTTACTCCTCGTATTTGCCCCCACGACGCTTTTTCAACCGTCTAGTATTGTCATACGCAGCCGGTGACCTGATGGTTCGGTCGGCTATCTGATATTTGTGCTACACCCAAATAGTCGCGAAATGATTTCAGCCGTGACAGCGGTTCTACATCCTTGGCCCGCCCACTTGCTTCTCTGCCCGGCAATTCCAGCCCCTTCAAATCGCTTGATGCCATCAGGTGCAAAGACCGAGTCCAGATGAAAGGGGCCATCTTAAAGTTGGACAGGAATTTTCCGCATGCAACCTCATCGATTTGTATTTGAGTAAGTGCAAATCCTAGTTACTGCAGCGCATGTGTGATCCTTTGGCCGTTGCCTAGATCCTTCGGGACGTACAGATCAACGTGCTGTGTTGTGTTGGGAAATCCGGAAAAATGTCGCCGGACTTACCGAGGAAAAAATACTTGACATCGTATTAAGCGAACCGGCCCTATTTTCCTCAGCTCGTTGATATTTAAGTGCGCCCATGACATGGCCGGCGGGAAAGGTTCGCTTTGCACCGCTCGCGGTATTGTTTCATCGTATCGAAAGAGCGGCAGTTGGCGTCAGCGAGAATGCGCTCGTAGGTTCTTGCAAACGTGCAACTAAATCGCAGCCGCAAGTATCTATTTCGTGCGGCATCGTATTTCGCTTGCCACTAGTGGGGAATGGAAGATGGGAGCTGCTTTTCGGCAGCCTATTGGGCACTAGAGTTTCGTGCACCGACTTCGAGAGGGTGCCAGCAACCTCCATTCTAGTAACTAGAAACCATTCCCAAGCAATCAGTCGGCGGCAAGGCTCTCGAGAATTGAAAGGTCCACTTTAGGTGTTGGAACTGGTTTTAGTGTTTTTGCGCGCGAGCGGATTTTGTGGTGCGTCGTACGCGCCGAAGTCGGAGAAGAAATGCCGTTTGGCAAAACGGTAGGCCAGACTCTTTTCGGGCACTTCGCTGGCTGGGTTGTATTGCGATGGCCGTCGTGCCATGGATTGTAATTCTGCGGACGCCTGCTTACGGGCCGTCGTGTCTTTGGCGCCGTGTAGTACCGTGAGTTCGTGCAGTAGATCAGGCCGCTCCAGGACGATGCACCCGCGGGTATGCGATGCGGCCAACTGGCGAAAATCTGTGAGAAACTGGGAGTTATTGAAGGTGTCGGCCAGGGGCTGGTCGTCGTAGATCGATTCAGCGGCAAATTGCACGATCGGACACGGCTCGATGTCGCCCCAGGGCGAAATGTGATGCGTGAAGCCGGTTGCCGCAGGGCATAGTGCCTGGCCGTCGGCGTCGTAATAGGCGTCGATGATGCCGATCGGTTTTTTCGTGCGCATCTCGACGACAAAACGGCGAATGCGGAGTTGTTCCTCTGGTGACAAAGCCAGCTGAGGCGCCGCCTCGGGGCCCATCGGCCGATAGGTATGATACCACATGTACAGCGCGCCCAGTTCAATCAGGCGGTCGACCCAAGGTTCGTTTACAAGGTCGTCGAGATTCGTTTTGCAAACGCTTGTGCAGACACCGGTAATCAGGTTGTGGCTGGTGCAGTTGTGAAGGCCTTCCATTGTTTTGCTTAGTACTTCCTGGCCACCACGGCGCTCATCGCTGACAATCTCAGTTCCTTCGACGCTGATGAGCGGTGTAACGTTGCCACAACTGCGGAGCTGAGCGGCAACCGAGTCCGTAATAAAATGGCCGTTGGTGAAAACCTGGAAGTAGCAGTCGGGATGGCGGCGAAAGAGATCTAAGATGTCGGCGTGCATGAACGGCTCGCCGCCGACAATGCCAAAGAAATAATTGCCCTGCTCATTGGCTTCGCGAATCACGCGAGATAATGCGTCGACCTCGATTTTTTCTTGTTTAGCGGCGACGTCTACCCAACATCCCTGACATCGTAGGTTGCAACTGTTGATGATCGAAATGTAGAGAAATGGTGGAAAAAAGTCGCCACGGGCCAGCCGTTTTTTGTGCTGCCGAATTGCCCGCATCCCCTTGAAGGCGAAATTATAGGCGAGCTTCCAAAGCAGGCGCTTGTCAGTTTCGGTCAGCAGCCGTTTGGCGTAGCGGAGGTACATGGGGCATTGGTTCCGGGGAGGCACCAGGGGCCAGAGCAATCGATTGGTGCCAATTATGTCTGCTTCAGGTTGAAGAAACTAGGACCAGTCTCAGAACCATGGTGTGTGGGGTAGTAAAGTGGCAGTTCCGGGGCCGTAGGGTAATTTTGGATTGGTTTTCTCAGGGAGCCACCTGCCGATGCGATGCCAGGCCAACCCTCGACCAGAGGCCGAATGCCCCTGATTTTTTTGAAATTTTCATTGCTGATTTGGGCACCGGCGTTTTTTTCAAGTGCGGGGGCAAACGGAACCTCGACCTACCGGGGGCCCACCCTCGACAGCGCCTATCGGCGTGAATAGAATTGGGCGCTCGTCGGCTTAATTTTCCGGCGGCTTCCCGCTAACCCCGGAGCCTCTCGGCTCGTATGACTCTTCAAGTGGATCGTGATCGGCTAGCTGCCGCTCACCAAACTGCTCACAAGCAGTTGCTGGCCGAACGCAACTCGGCCGCACATTGGACTGGCGAACTTTCGAGTTCACCCCTTTCGACGGCCACCGCGATCAGTGCGCTAGTGTTGGCGGAACAAGCTGGGATGAAGTCGGGGCTGCCCGCCTATACTCCGGGTGAAGAGCCCTCGCATATAGATGAGATTTTTCGAGGCGATCTGAGCGAACAAATTGTTCGGTCGTTGCACTGGCTTGCCGAGCAACAAAATGACGACGGCGGTTGGGGCGACACGGACCGCAGTCTTTCCAACATTGCCACCACCATGTTGGTGCAAGCGGCATTTCACCTGACAGGTGTGCCGGCCAAGTATGCCAGTTTGCTCGAGCGGGCAGAGCAATACGTTGAGTCGCAAGGTGGTGTGGCGGCGCTGAAGCGGCGCTACGCGGGGGACAAAACATTCGCCGTGCCTATTTTAGCTAACTGTGCACTGGCCGACATGATTCCGTGGCACCGGGTTCCCCCCCTGCCCTTTGAATTGGCTTGTCTGCCACAAAGTTTGTATCGCTGGTTGAATCTGCCGGTTGTGAGCTATGCGATCCCCGCGCTGGTCGCGGTCGGACAGGCCCGGTTTCATCACGGCCCGCCGCGGAATCCGTTCATGCGTCAGCTGCGCCGGTGGGCGATAAAGCGTAGCTTGGCCGTTGTCGAAGATATACAGCCTGCCAGTGGTGGTTTTTTGGAGGCGACGCCTCTGACCAGTTTTATCGTGATGAGTCTTGCCAGTGTCGGACTTTCGGAACACCGAATTGTACGTCGCGGTGTGGAGTTTTTGTTGTCTTCTGTCCGGGCGGATGGTAGTTGGCCGATCGATTCAGATTTGGCTACCTGGAACACTTCGCTCGCCCTTTCCTCGCTTGAGGGTCATCCAGAGGGGGGCACGGGTGGAGAGAGGGCACAGGAGCCGGCCTCGCAGAATGAGCTTTGGGATTCTGTCCGTTGGTTGCTCGACTGCCAACACTGGGATCCTCACCCGTTTACGGGCGCGGTATCTGGTGGCTGGGCCTGGACGGATCGGTCCGGCGGTGTTCCCGATGCGGACGACACCTCGGCAGCCTTGTTGGCGCTGGCCGCTTGCTATCCGCCGGCCTCAGCGGTCGGGCCGAAGACGCAAGATCGCCGGTCCAAAATACGCCGCGCCGCGCGGGAAGGCGTGCTTTGGTTGCTGCAGCTTCAAAACAAAGACGGGGGTTGGCCGACTTTCTGTCGAGGTTGGGGCAGGTTGGCCTTTGACCGCAGTAGCGTTGACATTAGCGCGCATGTGTTGCGTGCGCTCCGTCGGTGGAAAAGCATGTGGCAAGGGGGAAATTCGAACGCGGAACTTGCCGGGCGCATTGAAGTTGCCACTCACCGAGGCCTCAAGTACATCGAAGCCGCGCAAGAGGCAGCCGGTAATTGGAATCCTTTGTGGTTTGGTAACGAGCGCAATCCTCAAGAAGCCAATCCCGTGTATGGGACGTCCATGGTATTGATCATGTGTGACGAGCTGGGATTGGGGGCCAGCAAGATGGCACGCCGCGGGCTGCAGTGGTTGGTGGAGTGCCAGTGTGCCGATGGCGGCTGGGGGCCTGTGACGCCGCTGCCCGATTGTGGTGACGCGACGAGCAGTGTCGAAGAAACGGCCTTGGCTGTAGAGGCCCTAGTTCCCTTTGCCGATAGCTCCCAAGAAGCTGCGGCGAGCTTTGAGCAGGGAGCTTCCTGGTTGATGGATGCGGTCGAGCAGGACCGCTGGAAAGAGCCCGCGCCGATCGGTTTTTACTTTGCAAAATTATGGTATTATGAGCGGCTGTACCCGCAGATTTTTGTGACGCGCGCATTGGCCAGGGCTCGGCACCGGGTGGCTGCCGAGGTGGCGCCGCAGGGGGCTGCTGGCGGGCTGCGGGTTGGGCCGGTGGTTGGATCGACGGCGCGAGTTTGAGTGACGGGGGTGCAGTAGCGCGGATTAACGAGAAGCCCAGGCGATGATTTGTGGCGCTTTTGGGCAAGGCGCCGGGAGATAGGGCGCTAGAGTGACCGGGCTCTCGATAGGGAGCGAATTGGTCGAAACTGATTTCGTTGGTAACTTTTTGGCAGGGCGGCGAGGAGGCAGCGCGTGGCGAGCGTACCTACGGAGACTACAGAAAATTTAGAGCTTGCCGAAGGCCATGTCGCTGGTGATTCTCCGGCCGCAGCGGCACCGCAGCGGCGCAAGGGCCCGCGCCGGCGCCGGACGGCCCATCTCAAAGACGTACCCCCCTCGCTTGATTTGCGGATTCGTCTGCGCGAGATTTGTCAGCAGGCTTTAGCTCGAATCGATAGCAGCCAGCAATTTTCGAAAGACGAGTTGGAAGTTGTGGCTCGGGAGCTTCTAACCGAGCACAAGCAGCCAGAAGGGTATCTCGGCTGGATGATGGTCGTGCTTTCTTCGGAGTTTTGGCGCGAGCAAGTGGCTGCGGTACCACCGAGTCGTCGCCTACTTCTGTTGCCCCATTGCTTGAAGCATGCAGAGGGGTGCCCGGCGGACTACGATCAGTTTGGGCTGGATTGCAAGAAGTGTGGCGCTTGCAGCATTGCCGACTTTCGCATTCAAGCTGAGGAACTTGGCTACAAAGTGCTGGTTGCCGAGGGCTCGCCGATTGTGATGAAGATCATTATCAGCGGCTATGTCGATGCCATCATCGGCGTCGCCTGCCTGAATGTGTTGGAAAAGGCAATCGACAAAGTGCTGCTGGCGGGGGTGCCCTCGATGGCGGTACCCCTATTATCGAGCGATTGTCGCAATACCTCAGTCGACGAGGACTGGGTGCACGAGCTGATTCACGTACGGCGCGACGCGCCAAGCAAGCGGTCGCCAACCTACTTGCACCTATTGCGATTGGCGCGACAGCTGTTTGAGCCGGACCATCTGGCCCAGTTAGCACCCCGACAAAGAGAAGCTAACGTAAATGGGGTGGAAAGAAACGGGGCCGAAAGAGATATGGTTGTCCTAGATGGGGCGCATACGGGAGACTCGTCGCCGACCGGCCGTGATACTGAAATGGAGGCCCAGACCCGGGTGGAAAGCAGGTCTGCCCCGTTTTTTGGTGATCCGGTGGCTGCTACGGAGCAGATGGCTTACGACTTTATTGCGCAGGGCGGAAAGTATGCACGGCCATTTATTACACTAGCTGCTTACGATGCGATGACCGGGGGCAAGGGCGTGGCCCACGATGGGGCGCGCCATCTCGAGCAGGTGCCCGATGCGGTTCGGCGTGTGGCGCTTTCGATCGAGACGTTTCACAAGGCATCGCTGGTCCATGACGATATCGAGGACGATGACGACTTCCGCTATGGCCAGCCAGCCATGCACCGTGTGGTGGGAGTGCCTGCGGCAGTTAACGTAGGCGACTATATGATCGGCTTAGGATATCGGCTCGTTAGCCGCGATGTGGCGAATTTAGGTCCTGAAGTAGCCGGTGAGATTCTCGACCGGCTGGCCGACGCCCACTTGCGGTTGAGCGAAGGCCAAGGGGCGGAGCTTGTATGGCGCGACGGCTGCGACAAGCAGCTTAAGCCCCTGGATGCACTCAAGATCTATGCGCTTAAGACTGCGCCTGCATTTGAAGCTGCCCTGTTATGCGGAATCCGTTGCGCCGAGCCTTTGGGCGAACTCGAAGGGCCCTTGAAGCAATTTTCTAAGCACCTGGGCATCGCATTTCAGATATTGAACGATCTAAAAGACTGGCAAGGTGACCAAGACAACAAGCTGTCCGCGGGGCTGGATACACTGGGCGGTCGCCCCACGTTGCTGTGGGCGTTGGCATTGGAAGCTCTCGCTCCGGAAGTTCAGGCTGAGCTGCTGCAACTTGTCGGTAGCGGAGCGCAACCCGACAAACGCGTAGCCCGAGTCGAGCAGCTTTACCGCGAGGCGGGCGTATTCGACAAGGCCCACAATTTGGTGGACAAATACCAGGAACGAGCCGAGCGGATTGCTGACGGCATAGAACCGGAAAGCCTGCGTCGCTTATTGTACTACCTGATCGACACGGTCCTGGATAAGCCGCCAGAAGCAGAAATGGCGCTAGTGACGCCGGTGATACAGGCCGAGGCGCTAGGCTCAAAATAGGAGCCCCCCAGTTACACGGCGCGAGGCACGAGTTGCAAACCGTGCAAGAAATGTGACTTTCCCGACAAATCGCGTTTCAGCCCATCTTCGCTGCTCACTCCTGACTCCTTCCTATGTCTTCTACCATTGTTCAGATCACTAATCTGTTCTACAGCTCGCTTGCCGAGTTGGGACGGTTTCATGCCATCGAGGCGACGGATTTGCCGGAGGCCTACCAGGCGCTGCTGGCGCACCACGACCATATGACGGTCACTGTCGAAGCGTGGCACAATAGTATGGTGGACGTCCACGTGTTGGCCGAACACCGAGACGGCGATTCTTATGCCCGCAAGATCGTGCTGGCCCTCCAACGCGATCACCACGTGGTGCAGTTTGGGATTATGCGGATTGACTTGAAGGGCCTGCCGGAGGTCGTGCGACTGGAAATCGAATCGCAGGCCTTGCCGTTGGGACGGATTATGATACGCCACCACCTGATGCGGGAAGTCGAATTGGTTCAGTTGTTCCGCGTGGCACCGGGATCCGAATTGCGCACCCATCTGCGCTTGGAAGAAGACGCCCATATCTATGGACGCACTGCGCGGATTTTGGTGGCGGGCAAACCGGCCGTGGAATTACTGGAGATTGTGAAGGCATGAGGGGTAGGACCGAATGACCAGGGACCCAATTGCCAGAGATTGGGCTAGGCGCGCCAGCGCCTGGTCATTTGATGCGAGGCACCAAACGAATTTGAAAGCTGATTAACATTTAATCTTATGATCGATATTCTTGAGACGTACGACTGCGTGGTCATGGGAGGCGGTCCGGCAGGGTCGACTGTGGCAGCCCTCGTGGCCGAGGCGGGCTTGCAAACGTTGTTGGTCGAACGCGATGCTTTTCCGCGACCTCATGTCGGCGAATCGCTGATGCCCGAAACGTATTGGGTGTTTGAGCGTCTAGGCGTGCTCGAGACGCTGCGCAAAAGCTCCTACGCAAAAAAAGTGGGTGTCCAATTCGTCAATCACACGGGCAGAGAATCCGCACCGTTTTTTTTTCGCTCGCACGACCCGCGCGCGTCGAGCCAAACTTGGCACGTGGACCGGGCTGAGTTTGACCAGATGCTTTTTGACAATGCGGCCGCCAAGGGTGCCACCTGCTGCGATGCCACGCGCGTTGTCGATGTGATTTTGGATGGTGACCGGGCGATCGGTGTTAGGTTGAAGTCGGCCGCCGGCGATACGCGACAAATTGCCGCCCAGATTGTCGTCGATGCGACTGGGCAGCAAACGCTGCTCGCCTCGAAGCTTGGCCTGCGCACCGTGAACCCGGATTTTCGCAAGGCGGCGATCTGGGGACATTTTCGCGGGGGATATCGAGACGAGCAAGGCGGCGGCGTTAAAACGGCGATTCTGCATACGGCGGAGCAGAAGTCCTGGTTTTGGCACATTCCTCAGAGTAATAGCGTGGTGAGTGTCGGCGTGGTGGGCGATAGTGAATATCTTCTCCAGGGTCGCGGCGCTCCGGATCAGGTGTTTGCCGAAGAGCTGGAAAATTGTGCGACGCTCAAGAACTGGCTGAAGGACGCCCAGCCCGTCGACTCGCTTCAGGTTGCCAAGGAGTTTTCCTACACAACCAGCCGCTCTGCTGGCGATGGCTGGGTGTTGGTCGGTGATGCTTGGGGATTCATCGATCCGATCTATTCGACCGGAGTCTACTTCGCCTTGAAGTCCGCAGAGTTGGCCGCCGACTGCGTAGTCGACGCCCTGCGCAGCGGTGACGTTTCGGCTGCGGTCTTGGGACGCTGGCTGCCCAAATTTACCCGTCAAACAGGACTCCTGCGCCAGCTAGTCGGGGCTTTTTACTCGGGCGAGTTCCGGGTCGGGAAGTTTATCGAGCAATACCCTGAGCACCGCGAGGAATTGGTCGATCTGCTTATTGGGCGCATCTTCGACGGTTGCCAAGGACGCATTTTTGATGATCTGTTACCGTGGCTCGAGGCCCGCCACAGCGCGGCGGACGAAATGCCCAGCTAGCCCGGATTTGTGATCAGACAGCCATATGGCCACGTGGCTAATCTTGGTAGATTATAGCGAAACGAAAATAAATCTACTTGGCTATCCCTTTCCGCGCTCCACTTTCGTTTTATGCCCCGCTCGCTCCTGGCAATCGTATTGGTCTTGCTTGTGTTGCACCAGGACAACTGGTTTTGGACCGACGATACGCTGGTTTTTGGGTTTATGCCCATGGGGCTTTTCTATCAGGCTTGCATTTCTGTCGCGGCCAGCTTTGCCTGGTTTTACGCGGTCAAAAAATGTTGGCCGTCTGCGCACGATTCTGAAGCGGGAGCGGGCGGAGAATCGTGATACAGTTCTGGATCATCCTCGGCTACCTTGGCCTATTGCTACTGTTGGGGCTATTTGCTAGTCGCCTGTTTCGCGGTACCTCTAGCGACTACATGGTCGCCAGTCACTCGATTGGCCCGTTTTTGCTGTTGATGTCCGTTTTTGGTACCACTATGACAGCGTTCGCGTTGGTGGGCTCAACGGGCGAAGCGTTCAAGGAGGGTATTGGCGTTTATGGGATGCTAGCCTCCAGCAGCGGAATAATTCATTCCCTCTGTTTTTTCTTGCTCGGGGTTAAGCTGTGGGGCTTCGGAAAACGCTACGGTTACAAGACGCAAATTCAATTTTTCCGGGACCGGCTCGACAGTGACCGAATCGGGTTGTTGCTGTTTCCCATTCTCGTCGGCTTGGTCATCCCCTATCTGCTGATCGGCGTGATCTCCAGCGGCGTGGTCATGCAAACGATGACCGCAGGGGCTTTTCCGAACTTGTTCCCCACGGACAATATCGCCACTTCGGGTGGATTGCCGACTCAATGGGGCTCGCTACTGATCTGCCTGGTCGTGCTTTGCTATGTTTTCTTCGGCGGCATGCGAGGTACAGCATGGGCCAACGCGTTTCAGACACTTGTCTTCATGGTTTTGGGGATCGCGACTTTTGGTGTCATTGCCAACAAGCTAGGGGGCCAGGAGAGCCTTTGGGAAAATCTGCGCGTGCTGGGCGAAGCAATTCCTGAGAACCGGGCCACCCGCGCTGACATGTCGAAGACAAAGTTTTTGACCTACCTGCTGGTGCCATTGTCGGTGGGCATGTTTCCCCACTTGTTTCAACATTGGCTGACGGCGAAAAGTGCCAAAAGTTTTAAGCTACCGGTTGTTGCACACCCCATTTTTATCATGATCGTTTGGGTTCCCTGTGTGCTGATCGGTGTCTGGGCAACCACCGAATTGGTTCCAGCTAGGCCGCCGTTGCCGGCCAATCCCAATGCAATCTTGCCATTTTTGGTGAAGACGCAAGCAGGCACGCTGCTCGGTGGATTTCTTGCCGTGGGAATCCTGGCGGCGATTATGTCGTCGCTCGACAGCCAGTTTCTTTGTTTGGGCACGATGTTTACTAAAGATATCGTGGGCCACTACTTTCAGCGTGATGCCAGCGATGCCAACCAAATCAGGTTGGCACGCGGCTTTATCATTGCGGTGGTAACGCTTACCTACTTGCTGGGGTTGCTTAAGCCTCCGAGCGTATTTGCGCTGGGAGTCTGGTGCTTTAGCGGATTTTCGTCGCTGTTTCCTCTGGTGTTCGCCGCGCTGTATTGGAAACGGCTTACCAAGTGGGGCGCCTACGGAGCCGTGCTCGCCACGGTGGCCACCTGGGGCTATTTCTTCAGCGATGCCATTGGCCAGGCGATCAAGGTCGGCAATCCGGGCCCCATCCGCACCTACACGCTCAAACTCAATCTTGGCGGCGAAGCGTACGAAATCATGCCGGTTGCCGCAATTTTTCTAGCTTCGCTAATTGCGATGGTCGCTGCTTCCCTTTTGACACGTCCGCCTAAACCAGAAACCTTGAAAAAATTCTTCGCCGATTGATGCGCGTTTCGCGCGTTGTAGGGAAACGTGTCGCGGCTGACGGTGTATGATGCACTGCGTGGTAATGTGGCTGGGCACTTCAGTACCCATTACCTGCCGTTCCGCTTCCTGCCTATCGCTTATCGCTTTATGAAAATCGCCTACCTGGCTTCTGGTGCCGCGGGTATGTACTGCGGTAGCTGCTTGCACGACAATACTTTGGCCGCGGCCCTCCTGGGACTAGGCGAAGATGTTGTCTTGGTGCCGATCTACACGCCCATCCGCACCGACGAACGCGACGTCAGCGAACAGCGGGTGTTCTTTGGCGCGATCAATGCCTATTTGCAGCAGAAGTCTCGCCTGTTTCGCCACACGCCGGCCTGGCTCGACAAGCTTTGGGATCGCCCTGCCCTGCTCCGTCTCGTCGGCGGCTTTGGTGCCAGTGTCGATCCGGCCCGACTGGGCGACTTGACCGTTTCGATGCTCCGTGGCGAAGTTGGAAACCAGCGTAAAGAGCTCGAAAAACTGGTTGATTGGCTGCTGGACGAGGTGCGCCCCGATGTCGTGCATCTTTCGAACGCCATGATGTTGGGTCTTGCCCGCATAATTGCGCAGCGGTGTGGACCGCCCGTGATTTGCTCCCTTTCGGGCGAAGATATTTTTCTGGAAAAGCTCCGACCACCCCATTACGAGTATGCCAAGCGGCTGCTTGTCGAGCGCGCGGACGACGCGCATGCGTTCACAGCGCTCAATCATTACTACGCCGATCGTATGGCCGACTATCTCAGTGTCGATCGTCGGCGGATCCATGTCATCCCCCATGGCCTGCACCTTGATGGTCACCGCGCCCGAAACAAACCGGTCGACGGTGAGCCGCTCCGCATTGGTTATTTGGCGCGCATTTGTGAAGACAAGGGATTGCATCTTTTGGTGGCGGCGTGCGAGTTGCTCGCGTCGCGAAAAGACCTGCCGCGGTTCGAACTCCATGCGGCCGGCTATTTGGGGGCTGGTGATCGAGGTTATCTCAGGGAATTGCAAGGCCGCGTAGCGCAAGGGCCTCTGGCCGGAAAGTTTTATTATCACGGAGAGATTGATCGGCAGGGAAAGATTCAATTTCTTCAATCGTTAGACGTATTTAGCACGCCGTCGGTCTACCGCGAGAGCAAGGGCTTGCCACTTTTAGAAGCGTGGGCCAATGCGGTGCCGGCCGTGGTGCCTGCACATGGGACCTATCCGGAGCTGATCGCCGATACCGGAGGAGGGCTGCTTTGCCTGCCACAGCAGGCCGACGACCTGGCGGAAAAGCTTGCCGAACTTCTCGGCGACCTGCCCCGTGCTACAGCGCTTGGTCTGGCTGGTCAGCAAGCCGTGCAGACGCGCTACCACGCCGGCGCCATGGCTGAGCAGACTCGATCCCTTTATCTCGAGCTCTTGAACCCACCGGAGTCTCCCTAAAGAGCTCACCAAATTCTTGGGCCTGCCACGACTTTTGTGCATCGTAGGCACCCCTGTAGCACCAACGGGCCTCGATCTCCAGTATCGTGCGGTTGCAACAAACTGCCCTGCATGGTCGTGAAGTTCAAATGCGACCTGCTGCCGGCCAACAAAACACAAGAGTCTTGGCTAAGCGAACTCGTTGAGAAAATGGCATGTTAATCAAGAACTCATCCTGGCCAGGGCCCGCAACAGCGAATGGGCAGGCGGGGATGTCAAATTTCTTTGTGGCGACGACACTGAAATTACTGAAGCCGACGTGTGGTAGTCGCAGACGTCGAGATCAACGTCCTGAGGTGGACTTGGATTACAGGTGCACAGGTCCCGCTAGTAATAAATTCCAGGATACCTGAGGTCGCTTCGACGTTGGCACCACTTCTGTCGGTCGGCCGCTGGGAATCAAAACCAAGCCGATTTTTTCTGGACAAAGTGGGATCTTTCATAGTAGTGGGCCTGTTTGCCCATGAGGCATTGCTCGGAATCTCGTTGATCTTTGCGCCGTGAATGAGCTACCGTTCCCATCCGTTTTGCGGGAGGCAGCCAGTTGCCATCGGCACGTGTCCATTGGCCGCGCCGCGGTTAATAGCACAAAATCGACCTGTTCGTATCCCTGAGGGTGCCTTGTATCTCGGCGGAGACTCGCTAAAATAGACGCTTGCTGGTAGGGTCCTTTCCTCATGGCTAGGTGCACTTCCAACACGTGCCCCCTGTCCGGCTTTGACTTCCCACGAAACCCAGTTTGAATTTGAATATGCCCAAGCGCAATAACAACCCTAAGATTGCCAAGCAAGATCCCGTGTGCGTCGATGGCGTCCGTCCACGGCCCATGTTTGTGGATTACAAAGATCTCGACTTGCTCAGCAAGTTGACCAATCGGCATGGTAAAATTGTTGGTCGTCGCAAGACAGGTTGCCAGGCGGCTAGTCAGCATGCCGTTTCCAAGGCCATCAAACGAGCCCGCTTCATGGCTTTGTTGCCTTACAAGGGGAGCTAAATCACCGGGTCGGAATTTTCTCTGACCTAAATGGCTGACTCTAATGGCCGACTCATTCCGCGCAACGCGACTGGTCGAGTTCCACGATACGGACATGGCCGGCATCATGCACTTCGGGTCGCTGTTCCGCTACATGGAGTCGGTGGAGCACGAGTTTGTTCGCTCGCTTGGCTTCAGTGTGCATTCGCTCGTTCCCGGCGACAGGCTGAGTTTTCCCCGTGTTGCCGCGAGCTGTGAGTTTAAGTCGCCGGCCCGTTGCGAAGAGATACTCGATGTCGCGCTTCGCTTGATGCGCATCGGTGGCAAGAGTCTGACATATGGGTTTGAGTTTTCTCACGCGGGGCGCGAAGTGGCGACGGGGCAGATCACGTGCGTTTGCTGTCGTATCGAACCGGGCGAGCCGCTCGTTTCGGTTCCTATTCCCGAATCCATGGTGAGCAAGTTGCAACCGTTCCTTGCTTAGCATCCAAAGAGGATTTTGACATCACGTTTACGTTGTCTTATCTCGTGGGGCTGACCCAGCGATTGGGTGCGGGTCTTGAGCAACTCACCGAGTCGGAACGGGACCTCCAGAGCAGATTTTTCTGGTCGCAGCAACGTCCGGATGGCGGCTTTTGTGGACGCACCGAAGCAAGCGATCTCTACTACACGGCATTTGCTTTGCGCGGCTTGGCCGTGCTAGGCGACGAAGATCGCTCGCGGGCGGAGCTGGCGGCAGGGTATCTCCGTCAGCAGATGCTCGGTCGCGCGAGCGTGATCGATCTTATTTCACTCGTATTGGCCGGGCGGCTGCTGGAAACATGGATGGCCGAGACCGTATTCGGCGACGGTGACTGGCCCCATTCGGTGGTCGCAGTCCTGGAACAATTGCGTAGGCCCGATGGCGGCTATGCCAAATCCGCCGATGGTCACGCTAGCAGCACTTACCAGACTTTCTTGACGGCAATTGCCTACGAGCTGTTGGAGCTGCCGCTGCCGGAGGCCGAGCGGGCCGCCAACTTTTTATTGGGGCAACAGCGCGAGGATGGCGGGTTCGTGGAGATCGGCGTGATGCGCCGTAGCGGCACTAACCCCACCGCCGCGGCAATTGGCGGACTGCGAATTCTCGAGCCGTCTCGTATTACCTCCCAGCTTCAGAGCCGCACGGCCGATTATCTCGTCGGTAATTTCACAGACGAAGGAGGCCTGAGGGCGAATACCCAGATTCCCATTGCCGACTTGCTCAGCACGTACACCGGATTGCAAACCTTGCAGGATGTTGGTGCCGGTGGGTGTGTGGATCCACAGGCCGTACTTGGATATTTGCGAACCTTGCAGCAGCCAACAGGGGGGTTCTCGGCGGCCTGCTGGGACAATGCCGTCGATGTGGAGTACTCATTTTATGGCATCGCCTCGCTGGGATTGCTGAATGGCTGGGAGAGTCTCGAGGCAAAAAATGGGTGAGGAGCCCGAGGCGTAGAGTGTTTCTGCTTGGCGATGCGACGTGGCCTTGTCACAATGGTGCCTATGAATTCGTTAATTGCTGCGCACCTTTCGAAAACCTACCACTCAGGGACGGACCATCCGCTCGAAATCCTGGTTGATGTTTCGTTTACGCTCGAGCCGGGTGAGAATGTTGCTGTGGTGGGCCCGAGCGGATCGGGGAAGAGCACGTTACTGGCAATCCTGGGCACTCTCGATACGCCGACCAGCGGCAGCGTTGCGCTGGGCGAAGTCGACCCCTTTCAGTTGTCGGAGCCAGCCTTGGCAGCGTTCCGAAATCGGTATATCGGTTTCGTGTTTCAGGATCATCACCTTCTGCCCCAATGCACAGTTTTGGAAAACGTGTTGGTGCCGTTTCTTGCGGACGGCAAGGCGGATGCCGACGCAATTGCCTATGCGGAAAGTCTTATCCAGCGGGTTGGATTGGCCGATAGGCGCCTGCACCGGCCGTCGCAGCTTTCTGGAGGAGAAAAACAGCGGGCAGCCATCGCACGGGCTTTGGTGCGGCAGCCCGCATTATTGCTCGCAGATGAGCCCACCGGTAATCTCGATGCAGCAACTGCCACCGAGATCATTTCACTTTTGATAGAGTTGCAGATAGAGCAGCGATCTATGATGGTTGTGGTAACGCATAGTGAGGTTCAGGCTGCCCGCATGCAGCGCCGGGAACGGCTGGATGCCGGCCGGCTAGAAACGAGGGAGTGACCCATCGCACCTCCATGCCTGTTACCAAAATGATAAGAGGCCGCAGCTATCTTAACTATGTTGGCACAGCAGGAGCAGCTGTTCATGTTTGTGGTTTGAGAATCGAGGGATTTGTCTCGCCGGATTGACATGGACACCGGCGATCCAGATAGTTGAGCATGCTAGTTGCATTTACCCCACGCTCGGCAAGAGTTTGCCAGGGGCTGCGAATAACCCTGGATGTCAGCACGATACTCTGGCGGGGAAACGCTATTCCCAGGCAATGCGGAACTTGCGTTTTATGATATCGACGCTGGTACAAGCAGCACGATCCTGTTTGTGCGGGCCGCCCTGCCGTCGAACAAACCAGACGACATTTAGTTGGATGCAGATTGACCTCGGAGCGGGACCAAATCAAGGGATGAGTATTTCGCTGTTGTATTCTGTAAGGGCGCGTGTCGTTGGCTAAGTATGTCGATTAGCGAAGAATCCCTGCCGGCTCTGGCAACCTGTGCCGGAGGTGAGGTGGTTGACCTAAGAAAAGCAAATGCAAAAAGGTCAAGACTCTCGAGTGTATCGACAGCATGAATAAGGCCTGGGTTAGTAGGCCGGGGATTAACGAGTCCTGAACCGTTTGATTTTTTCCCTGAAAGGGTTGGCGGACTATGCTGCATTCGGGAAAAGTGTTAGTGGTTGCGTTCGCATTGGTATTTGTGGCTCAACTGCTCTGGCGGCGTTGGCGCAAGTCCCAACAGCGGGCCCAGCGGCAATTGGCATGTTTGGAATTCCCCGAGCTTCGTCCAGTTCTGCAGGCGAAGTTTCTAACTGCCGCTGCTGCCACGGGAAAACCGCGCGGCCTGATTTGGAAGCAATGTGATCTTGCGCACGGAGAGCTCTTTGCACTGAATCCGGCCACAGGCGAACTCTATGCGTTGGTGGGCGCTACGATCAGCTTCAAGGCGATTCCCGGGGGCGCCATGGAGGAGGTGGAAGCGGTCGGCAATCTTCGTTCCGCCACGGCGATCTTCGTCCATCGGCAAGGCTGCTGGACAACCGACGGCCGCGTCGTTTTCAACCTGACGCCACATGAGGCGCTCGCCCGTTTTGAAGACAGTCTGCAGCCCATTCAGGGGATTGCAACACAATAATTCATTAAAACCGCATTTCGTCGGTCACGGCAAACCCGCCTCCGCCCGCCCAGTTTTTTTGTGAAACAAGATGCAAAAAAACCTGTGCACCTTGGTTTGCAGTTTGGCAGTCAGGTACCCGTATTGTCAGACATTGGCCCTCAGTCAATCCTCCCAGGGGCCCGGCTGAGGCTCGGAGAGCCAGCACCGGCGTCGCCGGTTGAAGAACATGGCAGGCTGGCGGCAAGGCGTAATCAAAGTGTTTGACCACTCTGATTCAATAGTTTTCGCAGGACCGTCTGCAGAATGCCGCCGTTACGGTAATAGTCTAGCTCCACGGGCGTATCGATGCGTACCGTGGTCATGAACTGGCGCGGTGCGCCATTTTTGCTGGTCGCCGCGACCCGTAGCGACTGCCGCGGCTGAATCGCGTCGTCCAGATCGGTAATCTCGAATACTTCTTCCCCGGTGAGTCCTAGCGATTGCCAAGTGGCGCCCGCCTCGAACTCTAACGGCAACACACCCATCATCACCAAGTTGCTGCGGTGGATCCGTTCGTAGCTGGCCGCGATCACTGCTCGGACGCCGAGCAGAAACGTGCCCTTGGCAGCCCAATCGCGACTACTGCCTGTGCCATACTCAGCACCTGCCAAGACGACCAGAGGGGTGCCGGTTTCCTTGTACTTGATCGCCGCGTCATAAATGGGCATGATTTCGCCCGCCTCCGGCGATTGTAGATCAAGGGGCAAATATCGCGTCACGCCGCCCTCCGTGCCAGGGGCGAGCTGGTTGCGGATGCGGATATTGGCAAATGTGCCGCGGGTCATCACCCGGTCGTTGCCGCGGCGGCTGCCGTAGCTGTTGAACTCGCGTGGCCCAACGCCGGCGACCTGCAAAAACTTTCCGGCAGGGCTGTCGGCCGCAATGGCTCCCGCGGGCGAGATGTGGTCGGTTGTAGTAGAGTCGCCGAGCAGCGCCAGGCAGCGCGCGCCAAGGATAGGCTCAATCGGATCGCATTCCTTTTTCAGTCCTACCAGGAACGGCGGCTCTTGGATGTAGGTACTCTGATCGTTCCAGTTATACAGTTCACCCCCGGTGAGTTCGATGGCATTCCACTTGGGGTTTTTTTGCCAGACGTTGTCGTATTGGTGCTGAAACATTTCTGGAAGCACGCAACTTTCTACGACACCCTGTACCTGCTCGTGCGTTGGCCAAATGTCGGCAAGCAACACGGGATTGCCGTCGACGTCGTTGCCGAGTGGCTCTGTCGTCAAATCAATATCGGTTGTACCCGCCAGCGCGTACGCAACGACTAGTGGGGGACTTGCCAAATAATTTGCCTTCACGTGCGGATTGATCCGTCCCTCAAAATTGCGATTGCCAGAAAGGACGCCAGATACAATGAGGTCGCCCGCCACCACGGCCTTCGACACGGGCTCGGGCAGCGGTCCGCTGTTGCCGATACACGTCGTGCAGCCATAGCCCACGGTTTGGAAACCGATCGCGTCGAGATCTTTGTCCAGCCCGGCTTTTTCCAAATAGTCGGTTACCACCCGCGAACCGGGCGCGAGGCTGGTCTTCACGTGGGGCGGCACCGTGAGGCCTTTTTCGACGGCATTTTTCGCCACGAGTCCCGCGGCAATCATCACCGATGGGTTGCTCGTATTGGTGCAACTGGTAATCGCGGCGATTGCTACTGCGCCGTGCGTGATAGTCGACGAGTGGCCGTTGTCTTCAACCAATGCCGTTCGATCAAGTTTGGCCTCGTCGAGCGCAAAACCCTGTGGACCGATCGGTGCTCGGAGCGAATCGTTGAACGACTGTTTCATCTGGGACAGGGCCACGCGATCTTGCGGCCGTTTCGGCCCGGCCAGACATGGTTCGACCGAAGAGAGATCCAGTTCCACTGTTTTGGTAAACGTGGGTGCCGGCGTCGCGTCGGTGCGGAACAAACCTTGTTCCTTGGTGTAGCGTTCGACCAGTTGCACCTCCTCCTCGGTACGGCCTGTGCGACGCAGATAGGCAAGTGTCTCGAAATCGATTGGAAAAAATCCCATCGTCGCTCCGTATTCGGGCGACATGTTGGCGAGAGTCGCGCGATCGGCTAGCGACATGTTGGAGACGCCTTCGCCAAAAAATTCGACGAATTTCCCAACGACTTTTTTCTTGCGCAGGATCTCTGTCACGGTGAGCACTAGGTCGGTCGCCGTCGCACCCGCGGGCAAACGGCCGGTCAGCTTCATGCCGACCACTTCGGGCATCAACATATAGATTGGCTGGCCGAGCATCACCCCTTCCGCCTCGATGCCACCAACACCCCAGCCGACAACGCCCAGTCCATCAATCATCGTGGTATGGCTGTCGGTTCCGACTAGCGAATCGGGTACTGCCACCGGTCCTTGGGAATCTTCCCTCAAGAAGACACACTTGGCCAGATACTCGAGATTCACCTGGTGCACGATTCCCGTCCCGGGCGGCACTACCCGAAAATTATCAAAGGCGTTCTGGCCCCAACGCAGAAACTCGTAGCGTTCCTTATTGCGGCTAAACTCCAGTTCAATATTTAGATCCAGCGCGCTATCCGAGGCAAAGTGATCGACTTGCACCGAGTGGTCGATGACCAGGTCGGCCGGCACCAGGGGATTAATTTTGTTCGGGTCGCCACCCAAACGTTGCATTGCTGATCGCATGGCTGCTAGGTCCACCACCGCCGGCACGCCGGTAAAATCCTGCAATACCACGCGTGCGGGCTTGAACGGAATTTCCGTCTCGCTTCCCTCACCGCAGCTGTGGGTCCACTTGGCGAGGTTGCTGACGTCTTCTTCGCTAACGATGATGCCGTCGCAATTGCGCAAGCAGGATTCTAGGAGCACTCGAATCGAAAAAGGCAACGCGTCGATCGTCGTCAGTCGGTCCTTTTCCAGTTGCGATAGCCGGTAAATCCCCGCCTGGCCATTACCGGTTTCAAACGTGTCGCGCGCGTGGAAGGGATCCTTTTTTGAAGTGGGAGCGGTCATTGCGTGTGGCCCTTGGCATTCCATTTTTGCGCGGATGAAACGGTGAGAGCGGACCACCGCGTGCTCCACCTCCGTTGGCATCATCTTATCGCAAACTACCTCGCTTGTCTGGAGGGATCGTTCGATGGATGTCACGGTACTTTCAACGATCTGCGAGGCTTGCCGCTCTGCGGCATAGATTAATGCTTCGCCAGCATTTCTTGCCGATAGCGTCACATGACATCGCTGTAGAGCAGGATTCCCGCGCAAGTACAGACACGATATTTATCATCCAGGTAAAAAACACCGTGTCGCAGCCGGCTAGGAAACCAACGGTACCGGGCAAGAAAACGGTCCGCGTGCCCCCCGAGATAGAGGAGCGTGTTGAGATTTTGGGCGAGTCGCTGGCCGCTGGTAGTGCTAGTCATTCCGCCCTATCGCCAAGAGAACCCCCAACCACTAAAATGGTTTTTTTGAGCGAGGCCCCGCCGAGCCCTAAGTTAGGATCTTCTGGGGTGACTTCGATGGAAGATGAGCGGATATGATCCAGAGGACAACCAATTTCTCTGCCGGACCGGCCGTGTTGCCGGTACCCGTCTTGGAGCGGGTCCAGAGGGAACTGCTGGCCTTGCCGGGCCCCCGGGCATCCATATTAGAAATTAGTCACCGCAGCGCCACGTTCAAGGAAATCATGGCAGCGGCAGAGACGAATCTTCGCCAACTCCTCTCTATTCCTGACAACTATACGGTGCTGTTTCTGCAAGGTGGAAGCCGGCTACAGTTTTCCATGGTCCCCATGAACCTGTTGGACGGGCCTCGCGCACAGGCTGACTATATCGTCACGGGCTCGTGGGGCCGACATGCCGCTACCGAAGCCCGCAAGTTTGGCGATGTGAGGATGGCCTGGGATGGGAGCAAGGCCAACTATGTTTGCACGCCCGCAGATAGCCAGATCGACTCTTCCCCTTCGTCTGGTTACACCTACTTTGTTTCCAACGAGACGATTGAGGGTGTGCAGTTTGCTACGGAGCCGGCAACTCAGAACTCCACTCTGGTGTGTGATGCCTCGAGCGATTTGCTGCACAAGCCGCTGGATATTAGCCAATACGGTTTAATTTACGCCTGCGCACAAAAGAACATCGGTCCGGCGGGAGTGACGATCGTCATTATGCGCAATGATTTGCTCGCGCGGTCAGGCGATGCATTGCCGGGGTACTTGAGTTACAAATCGCATGCCGACGGGGGATCGCTTTTTAACACAGCTCCTACGTTTGCCATCTACGTTGTGCGGTTGGTAACGGACTGGCTGCTGAACGACATCGGTGGACTGGAAGAGATGCATGCACTGAATAAGAAAAAGGCCAACATGTTGTACCAGGTCATCGACCAGAGTGGCGGCTTTTACCAGGGTCACGCCCAAGCTGACTGTCGATCGTTAATGAACGTAGTGTTTCGCCTTACCAGCGACCCGTTGTCTGCAGCTTTCGTCAAGGAGGCCGCAGAGCAAAACCTTGCCGCCCTGGTCGGCCACCGTTCGGTAGGGGGCATCCGGGCCTCTATCTACAACGCCATGCCTCTGGAAGGCGTAGAAGCATTGAGGGACTTTATGATCCAGTTTCGTAAAAAAAACACATAGGCGGACTGCCAAGGGCCGACGAGCTCAATCGCCCGCGTGCCAACGCTGCAATAAGAGATATTTCGCAGTCCAATATCTTCAATCCGTAATTCCCAAATCCAAGATCCGCAAAAATGCCCAAAGTAATTGTTCTCGACGATCTGGCTCAAGAAGGACTTGATCTTCTCGCCTCTGCGAAAGGATTTCAGTTCGACGTGCGCACTGGACTCCAAGGAGACGAGCTGCGCCAGGTGCTCACCGAATATGACGGCGCCATTTGTCGGAGCGGGGTGAATCTTACGTCCGACGTATTGGAAGGTAACCGGCGGCTCAAGGCGATTGTGCGTGCCGGTGTAGGAACGGATAACATCGATAAGTCGGCAGCGACGCGCAGCGGGATTGTCGTGATGAACACACCTGCCGGCAATACGCTCAGCACGGCGGAGCAAACGATAACGCTTATGCTGGCCTTGTCGCGCAACGTGGCGCCGGCTTACCAGAGCCTGATCGACGGTCGTTGGGATCGCAAGAAGTACATGGGCACTCAGGTTGCCGGGAAGACCTTAGGAGTTGTCGGCTTGGGGCGGATTGGATTGGCCGTCGCCCAGCGCGCCCACGCATTGGAGATGAATGTGGTCGGTTGCGATCCGTTCATGTCGAATGATCGCGCTCTAGAATTAGGTATCGACATGATCGAAACCGTTGACGCGATGTTGCCAATCGTCGATTACTTGACAGTCCATACGCCCCTGACGGACGAAACGAGCAATCTGATCGGTGTGGAGCAACTCGAAATTATCAAGCCTGGCATCCGTCTGATCAACTGCGCTCGTGGCGGTATCTATAACGAAGACGCATTACTCCAGGGACTCGACTCTGGGAGGATCGCTGGGGTAGCACTGGACGTGTTTGCAGAAGAGCCGTGTGTCGATAGCGGCCTGTTTGGCAAGCCAGGCGTCCTCTGCACCCCGCATTTGGGCGCTAGCACCGAGGAAGCCCAAACCCAGGTTGCGGTGGAGGCTGTGGGGCTGGTAACCGACTACCTGGCCAACGGTACCATTCGTCACGCTGTCAACGTAGCCCCTCTCGATGCGAAGACGATCGACTCGCTGCGCGGCTACCTCGACGTGGCGTATCGCATGGGCCGCCTGATGGCGGGAATCCTGAGCGGCGGCGCCAAGTCGTGTCGAATCATTTATCAGGGTGAAATTGCCGGACGCGATACCAAGGTGCTCACGGCTGCCTTGGCAGTCGGATTGCTTGAGAACGCATTAGAAGACGAGGTCAACCTGGTGAATGCCGAGCTGATACTTAGGGAGCGGGGTATTGATTTGACTACCGAGGCCTCCAGCAAAATGGGCGCTTTGCGGTCGTCGCTCACGGTGGAATTGGTTACCGGACAGATCAAACATCAAGCGACCGGTACTGTGTTTGGCGAGTCCATGCCGCGTCTGGTGGCAATAGACGACTACCGACTGGAGTCCTATCTGGACGGTTGTATGTTAATTTTCACGCACAAAGACGTGCCGGGGATCATTGGCAGCGTCGGCACGATATGCGGCCAGCATGGCGTGAACATTGGCCAAATGGCGGTAGGCCGCGCTGGAGACCAGCAAGGGGGCGACGCGATTGGCGTGCTGAATCTTGATGGCGAACCTTCGACCGAGGCGCTCGACGACATTCGCCGGCTTGAGTCGATCAGCGGGGCCCGGGTCATCCACTTGCCGTTAGCGGGTGAATTGCCAGTCTGGCTGCAGTCTTAGCCGTTCGTTTGTAGTCAAGGCCCGGGTCATGAGGTGGGCAGTTCGGCGTCCAACCCGCAGACTCCGCATGACCGGACGGGTTTTCCATTTTTCCTGACCAGCGGTCGGTCGATCAGCGATTCCCACCCTTTTTGCGACCGATATTTATTCAGGTCGCGAAGCCCTCCCACCTGTCGCTTCCTGCCTGCAGAAAATTGGCCCTCCCCCACACCTTTTTGCAACGAATCAGTCCTATGGAAGCTACACTTTCACCCGTCGCCTGCTACGACCAAGTTCTCGGCGCTTTAACCGATAGCTCACATTTTTCGTCCCGTGAGGTGCACGCCGACGTTGCGGACGGCTACGTCCGACTACATGGTACCGTGGGTACCTTCTACCAAAAACAGATGGCCCAAGAGCTGGTTCGTCGCGTGGACGGCGTTGAGAAAATTGAAAACCAGTTGGAAGTCAACTGGCGATAGCTCACTCTCTTCCGAAGCACACTAGGCACATGTCGTCGCTTTGGGGAAAGTCGCCGGCAAACTGGCGCACGTCGCTGAGTACGTGTTGCCCTAAATCGTGCGCACCCACGCTCTTGTCGCCCACGACCTTGATTAGTTTTTCGATGCCGTAGAGTTCTCGCTTGGAATTCATCGCTTCGCTAAAACCGTCCGTAAATACCGTGACGAAGTCGCCCGGCTGCAAGGTACGTCGATACGTCTCAAATTCGAAGTCATCGACCACTCCTACAGGCAGGCCTGCTTGGTCGCCGCCGATTTCCAAGACGTTGCCACTGGCATCGCGCAGCATTGGCGGCATGTGACCGGCGTTGATCAATGTCAGCTCGTGCGCTCGTGGGTCTACCACTGCCACGATCATGGTCACGAAGCGGTCGTCCCACTCTGGACGCGAGAAGGCCTCATTGATTTTTCCCAAGGCTTGCGCCGGATCTGGCTCCCGCGCCAACCAGAAACGGACGTCGCTGGAAAGCTTTGCCATAAGAATTGCGGCCGACACGCCTTTTCCTGCCACGTCACCCACAACCACAGCAAAACGATCATCCGGCAAAAGGACATAGTCGTAGTAATCCCCGCCCACACGGTAAGCCGATTCGTAGAACTCAAAAAAGTGGTAGCCGGCAACATTGGGAGAGGCAGACGGCAGGAGGGCGTGCTGCATTTGACTAGCGACTTCTAAATCGCGCTGGAGGGCCTGCTGCTGCACGGCCTGTTCGTGCATTTGGGCGTTATCGACTGCGATCGAAGCTTGGTTGGCGACGCCGGCAAGCACCTGCAAATCCTGATCCGTAAATCGGCTTAGCTGATTCAGCGTGTCGATCTGAATGACGCCGAGCGATTCTCCATCGCTGCTAATCATTGGGGCGCATATCAACGATCGAATTTGAAAGTCGGCGATGCTTTGGGCCATCTGAAATCGCTCATCCGTGGCAGCATCGGCCGTGAGAATCGCCTTCTTATCTGCCATGGCCTGTTCTACGATCGTGCGACTAATCCGCATGCTTTCTTCCTGGTTGGCTCGCCGTGCTTTGGAAGCAACAGCGACCAGAGGACCGTCGGCGCACGGCCGCATAATCACGAAGCCCCGATCGGCTTGCACAAAAATCTTGAATAAGCTGTCGAGCAACTTGGGAAGAATCTCTTTGACCGAGAGCGTGTTGCTCAGGCCGTTGGAGATTTCGACCATCGCCGCCAATTGGGTTTCCGGTTTCGCCGACGACTTCCAAGCTGCGGCACCTGCCCGCTTGACATCAATTGTCGCCATGATGGTGGACGCCCCGACATCTGAGGGGTTCACGGGATCCAGCAGGGAGGAGCCGCCGGGACTGACGCCGCTCAGTGCGGAAGGCGGGAGCCGAAATTCGAATAGGACATCGCAGATGAGTATTTTGTCGCCGTCATGGAGCTGCGCGCGATCAATCACCCGTTGCCTATTAATGTAAGTACCGTTACGACTCCCCAAGTCCTGTACGAAAAAATCTCCAGCCTCCTTGCTAAGAATAACGTGGCGCCGGCTAACAGCGGCGACGTCCAGTACGACGTCGCAGTCGGGACTGCGACCCAACACCCAGCGATCTCCCTTGAGATCAAACTCGCGTCCGGGCTCGGCTCCCTGTAAAATCTTCAGGTTCGCCATAGAGTCATTCATTGGAGAAATGGTGTTAGAGCTCACTGGAGTTGGCCTAGCGGAAGCCATTCCGCTCAGCCATCTTTCAGGGCGCTTTTGCGATCGTTGTCGGCCAAGGGCTATCCAAGCTGCAATTTTAGGGTTGGCCCTGTCCGACCGTCAACTAAGGGGTCGTCTTGACGACCTGTTTGCCCGAACGTACGGTGAAAAAATGGTATGGCGTCGAAAATGACAGGATGTGTTGGACGGGGTCATCCAATACAACTATGGCAGGAGCTGCGCCCGGCACGGTGCCGCCTGCGGGACAGTCCATGTGCGAGTAATCGGGAGAGTATTGCGGACACTTGGGTAGTAACGTGGGGCAATGGGACGCTTTGTGAGGTATTCAAAGGCATTGTTGGCAGGCACTGAGAGAAATATAGTAGTGTCGAGCAATATTGGGGAATAGTGTAACGGTAGCACTACGGACTCTGAATCCGTCAGTCTAGGTTCAAATCCTAGTTCCCCAGCTTGTTTTATAGGGGTTTTTTGATTGGCCTCTTCCGCCTGGTACCTAAGATGGTACCTAGATTCGACTCTTCCTTTGCGACGGCATCCCAGAGCATGTCAGCAGTGATCTCTGCCTCGCTGCCAACGTAATACTTCATCGTGGTTGTGATGTCCGAGTGCCGCATTAGCTGCATCAGTATCTGAGGCATCACGCGAGTCGCCCAGCGTTGTCCAAACGCCCTTCGCAGATCGTGAGCCGATGCACACTTCTTGGTCTTAGGGTTCACGACAACACCAGCCTTCTTGCCCACCTCGACCAGTAATTTCGCATCGTCACTTAGGCTTGCAGCACACACCAAGTCAATAATTCGTTCCCGCTCCTGCGTACTGAATTTTTCTTGATGGGTAGCCACCCGCTTGAGCATGGCATCCTTGTCACTTGTCACACAGCCGGAGAGTCCTATAGCCCGCCTGCGCCTCGTGTACCTAACTCTCTGTCTCCGCTTCTTCCCAATCCTCTTCCGGCGCATCACTGAGCCACTCACTCGCCTGCAGCTTCTCTGTGGCGGCATTATGGAAAAACTGGAAGTCGTCCTCGGTGTATAGGTACAGCCGCAAGCACTTGCCTTTCTTAACGGGTTTCACATCTTCCGGCTTGCTCAAGCCGTGCTGCCAGAACTCGATGTCGGCGTCAAACCGACCAAGCTGCCAGACGTAGGCATTATTATTTCGTGCATGCATGCCCCATCGGCGCTTACCAGCCACTCGATACCGAAGAGTTCGCCTGCGAAGATACGATTCTCGACTGGTTGCAACCTCTTGTTTGAAGTAGGCGGCAAGCGCACTATTCGTCACCACTGATAGCGCCGCCTCCCAATCCGGCCATTTGACCTTGTCCGTGCCAGTGCGTCTTAGACCCCTTGAAACAGCCTCCTTCGCCAGCTCAGGTGCCGGAAACACATTCGAGCAAACAAGATATTCGGAGTTGGTCGCTGAGTCCGTCGCTACGGAGATTCGACAGCAGGTGATGTCCACGCCGTACTGCTCACTGAGCCATTCTGCACCAATGAGCAGCGCGTAGTCGTATGCCTCCGCGATGAGAATTATTCGCTGTTGCCGATTGATGTCTTCCCGGTCCACTTCCAGGAAATCTATTAGCGCCTCTTGCTGATCATCGTCGAGAAGTTGCAGGAAGTCATCCGGCTCCCACTGTGAGATCATCCCAGCGTAAGAAACCGCTTGAAGCATGTGCAGTTTGTGGTTGCCCCGCTTAAGTTCGACGACAACGCAAGTACCTTCCTTGTCCACTGCCAGCAAGTCAATTCGGTCCTGGACGGTCTTTGACGGTTCGAGTTCCTTCCCGACCAGGAATAACTCCTGGCCGATCTCCTTGAAGAATGCATCCGGACTGTTCGAGATGAACTCTTGCAGGTCGTACCGTTCCGTTATCGACACATCGGCCAGCGTCGGCGTGTTGAGCAACGAGAAGCTCTGATTGTCTCGGTTGATTTTCAGCATGGTAAGTTGCTCCTGTTCCTGTGCGAGCGCGAGAATGTCAGCGTGGATTTTTCCAGGCTGCGCAAGTCCGCGGCTCCTCGCTTGATCTCATCTCGCCAATCCGTGTGAATCTCACCCGATAGACAAACTGTAAGTTCCATTGTTTGTCCTTAGCCAGCCACGTCGTGGCGATTTTGGCATCAATAACCGTTCGGACGGCGATTTTAGCATTTTGTACGGTCCGCCGGAATCATCGCGGGTTATGGCCGAAACCACACTTGCTTCTGTACGTTGCGATGAAATGCCAACCCAGGGCCGTTTTCTCGGCAAAAAGCGTGGTTGGCGCGTGCCGTTGCAGGCTTTCTGTACGTAAAACCTTTGCACCACCCCAGGCGCTTATATACACTTGGGGCAGTTCCGATCTCAGGTCACATGGAGAAACGCTAATGCAGCCTACAACTACCGCGAAGATTCAAAAAAGCCGCCGATGCTTTGTGTAATTGCTGCACAAGGTGACGGTGG
>JAKVCC010000069.1 GCA_022448265.1 Pirellulales bacterium | reverse complement strand
CATATGCGGAAATGTGTCACGCCCTTTCGGGTTTTCCTAGTCGTCGACTCAACGTCGTCGGTGTTGCCGGCAGCGAGGGAAAAACCACCACCACCTGTTTGATCCAGTCGATGATTCGCGCGGGCAGCCTCCAAAGCGGAATCCTTAACGGACTCGGCTATTGTGACGGTGTAAAAACGACACCAAGCGAAGAGGCAACCCCGGGGCCTGCAATGCTGGCCGATTATCTGGCCCGTATGCGTGCCAATGGTTGTTCTCATGCGGTTTTAGAATTAGAAGACATGGC
Organism: Pirellulales bacterium; assembly: GCA_022448265.1. Taxonomy (GTDB): domain Bacteria; phylum Planctomycetota; class Planctomycetia; order Pirellulales; family Lacipirellulaceae; genus Bythopirellula. Next base: position 1,534 of record JAKVCC010000069.1, on the reverse strand, counting down.
AATTGCACGCCGACAAACGGCAGGCCTCGAGTTGGATGTCGCTTGTGTCACAGGCTGTCGCGACTCGGAATTTGCCTCGTCTGCAGACACCGAGCAGTTTCTTCGGGCCAAGTCCCGTATTTTTGAGCAGTTGCGACCGGAGGGGCTTGTGGTGCTTAATGCTGATGACCCGACGTGTAGGGCATTGGAAGAGGAATTGCACCATCCGGTTCTCACTTTTGGTCTCAAGCAACCGGCCGTCGTCACTGCAACTCTACTGGAGCGGATGGCGAGCGAGCAAACCTTCCTGATCCACTGGGGCAGCGATACGATTCCAGTCCGTACGCATTTGATCGGCGATCACCATATCTATAATTGCTTGGCGGCCGCCGCAGTGGGCCTTGCCTACGGTATCGAATTGGAAACGATCGTTCGTGGTCTTGAACGCGTCGATCGAATACCAGGACATCTTGAGCGGATCGAATGCGGCCAGCCTTTTTCTCTTTTCGTCGACGGTGGGCACACACCCACAGCGTTGCATTCGGCGCTGCAAACGCTGCAGGAGACGACCGGCGGCCGTTTGATTTGTGTTTTCGGTGCCCCGGGAGAGCGCGATCGGGAGGCTCGCTCGCACCTGGGCTCTGCCGCAGAAAAATTAGCCGATCGCCTCATCATTACCGACGACAATCCCGCTCGCGAAGATTCGGCACAAATCGCTGAGGATATCCTGCAAGGTGTTTCTCGGAGTGCCGACGTGACCGTCGAACTCGATCGGGCCAGTGCTATCGAAATTGCGCTTTCGACGGCTGAAGTGGGCGATTGCGTGTTGATCGCCGGGCGCGGCCATCAGTCCTGGCAGCGTGTGGGAACCCGACGCTTTCCTTTTGATGATCGCGAAGTGGCTCGCCGTTGCTTGCGGGCCGGTCGCTGGGGACCGTCTCTTGGCGGCGATCGGCAGGCTGCCTGACTGCTGGCACGGCAAGCGAATTTCGGCCGCACTTTGAGTCATTTTTCCGCTTGCGTTCGCAGAGCAAAAAATCGCCCTTGGCACCTCTTGGTGAATTTGGTACTTCACCCCCGCACCGCACGTCGTGGTGCCAGAAGTTTTTGAAATATTGGAAGTTTCATCGTTTGCGTGAAGGTTGCGGGGCCTGATCGCTGCCCTTCCTCCTGGGTAGGAGCACACAGCTGCCAGTCATTACGGTTTCTGGGTCAACCGGACTGGCAGAGCTTCACGATGGAACTTGTGACTGAGCGCTGGGGCGGCCTTGTGCCGCCTCAGCGACTCAGGGATTCTTTTCAACGGTTTGGAGTCGATTGGCATCCTTCGGTAGTAAATGCATTCCGGTCATAGGCACTCAGCCTCTTTTGTGGCTGAGTGTTTTTATTTTGAACGAAACCCGGGGCCAGCGGCGGGGTTTAATTGGCAGGTGGTAAAATGAGAGAAGGGTCTAGCGACACTCAGGAGGATGCGACCGTGACCCTAGCGCAGGGGACGGGGCTTGCGCCCCATATTGTTTTTGCAGGTGGTGAAGCCGGGGGACATCTGTTTCCA
>JAKVCC010000068.1 GCA_022448265.1 Pirellulales bacterium | reverse complement strand
AGGGTCGCAATCCGCTCAAACAACTCGAAGAGATTACCTCGCTCGTCTCGGGTCCGGTCTCCGCCGAAGTTGTCGAAACAGAGCCGGAAAGAATTGTCGCCCACGCCAAAAAACTTGCCCAGATCGCCGACAACATTGATGTAAAAATACCTGCTTCGCGTACCGGACTGGAGGCAGCCAACCAACTGCAGGACACCGGGATCAAGCTGCTGGTTACCCTGAATTTTCATGCAACTCAAGCGGTGCCCTTTATCAAGCTTGGTGTCGCCTATGTGGCGATATTTATAGGTCGTAGCGAAGATTTTGCGATCGATAACAAGCAGATTTCGTGGGACACTCGAAAAGCCATCGACAACATCAACAGCCCTACACGCCTGATGGCTGCCTCGATTCGGAATCCGGACTACTTGATCGATTCGATCAGCGCGGCGGCAGACGTAATTACCGTGCCGCCGGTCTGCTGGGAGAAAGTTTACCAAAATCCAATCTTTGAAATGGCCGAGCGCGAATTTTTGGAAAGCTGGCGCAAACTTCCAGCTGACCTGCGAGCCGATTACGAAACTTTTGATATCAAGTAGATCCTTTCTATGACACTAAAAATTGGAATCATTGGGGGAGGTCGCATTACCGGCCTGCATGGGCTGGCCTACCGCGACTATCCTCACGCAGAAATCTATGCCGTATGCGACGTTAACGAAGAGATTGCCAAAAGTCGTGCCGTCGAGTGGGACGCTGACCATGTGTTTACCGACTACCACGAAATGCTCGCCGACCCGGCAATCGATGCGGTAGAAATTATCACGCCCCATCATCTTCATGCCGACATGACAGTCGCTGCCCTGGAAGCGGGCAAACATGTCTCAGTGCAAAAACCGATGGCACTTACCGTGGCCGAATGCGACGCTATGATCGCTGCGGCGGATCGTACGGGAAAAAACCTCCGCGTGTTCGAAAACTTCCAGTACTACCCGCCACTGGCCAAGGCCAAGGAATTACTGGATGCCGGCGCGATTGGAGAACCAATTTCGATTCGCATGAAAGCGATTCAAGGCTCGCTTGACGGCAATGACAAATCGGAGCCACCGGTCCGTCGGATCGACGCGCGTCCACCTTACCCGCTGGCCCTCAGTCACCAGGTGCCCGGAGTCTCTCCGGACAACTGGAAATTTGACCCAAAGAAAGGCGGCGGCGGACGGATGGCACTCGACTATGGCTATCATGTGTTTAGCCTGGCAATGCACCTGTTTGGTGACGTCGAAAAAGTGTTTGCCTGGATCACCGAGCAAAATATTTTGCACGACTGGGTGCTGGACAGCCCGGCAATGATGATCTGGAAGTATCGCAACTCCGAACGCTACGGCAACTGGGACGTCGTTTCCTCCGATGAAATTCTGGTGCCTACGAAGTACTGGCCTGAAGATGAATGGGTCGAGATCAGCGGCACCAAGGGCTTCTTGTGGGCCAACCGCTGCACTTCGATGTTGCTGGACCGTCCCCCACTGGTCATGGTACGCGACGGCGTAACCACTGACTTTTCTAATTTTGATACCGATTTCGCGTCCAGTTTTGTACGGGGAACCCACGATTGGATTGCAGCCCTGATGGAAGGACGCCAGGCTTCGCAGTCGGGTGCCGAAGGAAAACGGGTCACCCAGTTCTGCCGCGCTGCTCAGCTCTCTGCCCGGGAACATCGGGAAGTTTCGCTCGACGAAATCGATTCGTAATCGATAGGTCACCTTTCGGTTGCGTCAGATGACCGTCGCCAAAATTTGCCGTAGCCAAGATAGGTAACGCACACCTTCTGGACTCGCATCCCAGCGGGGGCAAAAACCACCCGGCGGGCGAGACCAGGACCAGCAATTACCTTTCCGTACTCCTTGATGACCCGCGGCTGGCCAACTTGAAAGGCAAGGCTCGAGAGGGGGGGCCAGATTGTGCACAAAGAGACTTCGGCATCTCTTCAAAATCAAACAAGCGGCGCCCGAAGCGCGGACGAGAACTTACTCATCCCGTTCTGCAGACGACTCCGCTGCAGACGACTCCACCTGGAACCCATCCAGATGGACCCAGGTCGGGCGTGGCTGCTCCTCTGGACTTAGGTGTTTGTCCGACCGGTGCTCGGCATGCTCGTCCAACACGGTAATCTTCA
>JAKVCC010000067.1 GCA_022448265.1 Pirellulales bacterium | reverse complement strand
GGCAGGTGTTTCGAGTTGTAGTTGGCCGCTTACCGCGAGTATGGCATCACGAATCGTTTCGGCTTCAAGTCGCCGTGGCGTCGCTCGCCAGAGGAGGCGATTCTCAGGATCAATGTTCATGTTCGTCGCGTCAGGGGCGCTGCTGAGTTGATAGGCTCGGCTCAACATGATCGTGCGGATCATGCCTTTGACCGACCAGCGGTCCTGGGCAAATTTAAGGGCAAGCATGTCCAGTAACTGGGGATGGCTGGGAAGGTTCCCGATGGTTCCAAAGTTGTCTACGGTCGCAACCAAGCCGCGTCCAAAAAGGTGATGCCAGATACGATTGACCATGACGCGTGCAGTGAGGGGATTTTGGGAGTGCGTAATCCATTGGGCCAGCTCCAAGCGGCCACTGCTGCGACGGTCGATTTCAGGTGGGTTGTCTAGAGAGAAATGGCTTAAGAAGCCACGCGGCACAACTTCTCCCAGGTTATAAGCGTTACCGCGGATAGCAATCTTGCTGTCGGTTAACTTGTACTGGTCGCGAGCACTCATTGCATAGGGAGGTCGCGGCGGGCGGTTCTTCTCGACCTCTTCCAGCTTCGTCTCAAGAGGTCCGATTTCTGCCTCAAGCCCGGTCACCCGCTTGTCCGCTTCCCGCAACTGGGAGATGGCTTCTGCGAGCGCCTCTTCTGCGGTGGGTTGGGGGTCGGCGCCGGCGGTCAGGGCGGTTGCTACCTGGCCGGCCGCCTTCTGCAATTGGGCGATGGCCTGTGTGAGCGCTGCTTGGGTGGCGGGCTGACCTGCGTCGCCTGCGGTCAGGGCGGCCTGGTTGAGTCCCGCCACTGCCTCGGTGAGTTGCACCAGCGCTTCGGCGTCGTTCTTTTGGGTTGCCGCAGTTTTTTGCGCCTCGGTGGCTTTCTTTAACGCATCGCGTTTGGTGGTAAGTCTGCCATCGACCGGCTCAACCTGTTTTTTTTCGTATTCTTCCGCAGCCGCGTGCAGCGATGCGGCCTCGGGTCCGATCGGAAGCAACTCCGTTGGATAGCTGCTACTGTTTTGTTCAATCGTGCCGTACATCGCCTGGGTGCTGAGAAAGATGCCCGCCAAGGCGTAATAATCCCGGGTGGAAATCGGATCGAACTTGTGATCGTGGCACCGGGCGCAGGAGACGGTCAGCGCCTGGGTTGCTGAAAAGACCGTGTTGATTTGGTCATCAACGACGTCCATATAAAACTCTTCGGCCGAGTTAAGCCGTTTTGGTCCAAAGGCCAGAATGCTGGGCGCAATCAGGCGGGCCTCCATCGCTTCGGGCGATTCGGTTTCGCCGGGCGTCAGTAAGTCACCGGCGATCTGCTCGCGAAGAAAAATGTCGTACGGTTTGTCTTGATTCAGCGCGTTGATCACGTAGTCGCGATAAGGCCATGCATGCGGATAGGTAAAATTGTATTCCATTCCGGTCGATTCGGCATAACGTACCACGTCGAGCCAGTGGCGGCCCCACCGTTCCCCGAAGTGGGGTGAATCCAGCAGCCGATCAATCAGGTTGGCGAGTGCATCGGGAGAATCATCAGCGACAAATTGCTGGACCTGCTCGGGTGATGGTGGCAGTCCAATGAGATCGAAAAAAACTCGCCGCGCCATGGTTTGGCGGTTTGCATCGCGGGTAGGTTTGAGGCCTGCGGCCTCAATCCGGGCAAGCACAAAGTAATCGATTGTCCCGCGCGGCCAGTCGGCCTGCTCGACCTCCGGTGGGTCGACTGCCTTGGGCGGCTGAAATGCCCAGTGCGGTTCTTCCTGTCTGGAGGACGAGGTGCCAGAGCTTGAATCGACTTGTTGACGAGAGTCGGGCGCACCGAGGCGAATCCACTCTGCGAAAGCTGAGACGACCTTTTCAGGAAGCCGGTGATGGGGCAGTTTGCTCGAGTCGGCGTTGCGGAGGACGTCCAGTAAAAGACTTTGGTTGACGTTGTGCGAAACGAGTATGGGGCCTGAGTTGCCGCCGCGGCGGATACCCATCGGTGAATCAAGTTCCAGTCCACCACCAATTTCTTCACTCTCGCTGGAGTGGCATTGGTAACAATGTTGGACCAGGGCCGGCTGGATCTGCTCGTCAAACAGAACGATTCCCGCGGACGCGGGGGTTTGCTCCAGTGGCGGTTCGCTCAAGG
>JAKVCC010000066.1 GCA_022448265.1 Pirellulales bacterium | reverse complement strand
AATCTTGGGGTAGGTGTAGACTCCCAACACGGCAATTGCCAAGGCGGCCACAATCACAAGATAGGGGTTTCGGAGAACCGTCTGGGTCATGACGGATAGGTATCCGTAGGTTTGACGAAAAGTTCAGCGACGCAGCTACTGTACCACTCGCGACCGGTAGCCCGGTAACGGCATACCGCGTCCGTAAACGGTAGCACCGTTCTAAACCATCGACCCGTTAAAGTCCGCACAATGAGCAAATTATCCCTGGAATCTTTATTTTGGCATCTTCGGCAACGGGGTGCGAGTGGGCCAACCGCTAGCGCAAAACGCCTTCCCCCAAGGGGTCAAGAGCCCCTTCGCCAGGCTTTCCTGGCACCCGCTCCATTTCGAGCAGTCGACGCTTCAGCCGCACTCCGCCTGGAGCCGAAAACCCGCCAACTCCGCCCCCAGCTGCTAAAATGCGATGGCACGGCACCACGAGTGGAAACCGATTGGAGGCCATTACTTGGCCTACTGCTCTGGCCGCCTTTGGCGAACCACATTCGCTCGCCAAAGCGCCGTAAGTGCGGGTCTGCCCCCACGCAACTCGACGGCAAGCCAGCACAACACGACAGCCAAACGGAGTTAAATGGTCCGTGACAATCTGTATGTCGCGAAAGTCAACGTCATCCCCCTCGGCAAAACGTTCCAGCCGCGAAGGCAAGATGGATTCGTAGTTCCCGACCTGGTTGTTCGTCATGGTGACGCAAACAGATCCATTTTTCAGCCTGATATCGGGCAAAAGTCGTCGCAGGGCCATTTCGGCCGGTGCCCTGCTTTTGTAACCGAATACCAACCCGTACAATGTCGACGGACGCACAGCGATGGCGATCCAGCCGAATTTCGTCTGAAAACAGCGTACTTGCACCAAGTTCTCCCTGTTTGCCGCCGTTTTTGGTTTTGTTTTCGCCTGGATTGACATCATGGTCTCCTGCCCAATACGTTGGCCCGGCAGGCCACTGTTATCGGCGGTTGCTTTGACAACCAAGAAAGCGGCATTTTATACTGTCAGCGGGCAACGTCGAGCACCATGGATCAAGCACCTACTTGGTGGATCTGCCCAGGGCACCGTTCGATAGAGAATTGCAAGTCCCCGGGCTCGCAGGCAGCGCTCAACCCGACCTTTTCTCCCTATGACGTACACCACTTGAAGGGTACCAATCGACGATGGAAAACTACAACTCCTTGGCCGATGACTTCTACGTCAATATGAACCTCAGCACGGAGATGGACTTAGCGGGCAGTCGGGAAACCATTCTGCACTACGCTGAACAGATGCAGAAGAAATACCCCGAGATGAAAAATTTCTACGGGCGCGACAAGGGCGATTTTGTACTGGAAGAAGATAAGGATGGCGGCGCCTACCGCTGGTGTTCGGTCGAGCCGCGACGAGTTTGTTCAGGCTACGTCAATCCACCCAAGATCAAGGACGCCCTGATGCAGCATCGTCATGCATTGGATTTAGCGCCCTACATTTTGTCGCTAAGTCCACTCGATTGTGAAGCGTTGGACTTGCTCATTGGATTCGATTTTACCTATCGCGGGAATCAGAACCAGCTAATCGCCGAAGCGTTGGGGGTTTGTCCGGCACTGGAAAAGTTATCGTACATGCCTGGCACTACATTTATTAATAATGAGCCGACGTTAACACTGTCACTGGATGATGATTGCCGCCTGCAATGCCGGGTTGGTTTAGAAACTCGCACCAACGCCTACCAGATTCGCACCGGTGAGTACCAAGAGGAGCAACTGAGCGTTTATGTCACCGCACGAAAATACGGAAGCCTTGATGCCAATACGACCTATGTCGCCGCGGTCGACGAACTCTCAGACCTTGCCTGCGACGTGGTCGAGAACTACGTCGCCGAAGCGGTTCTTGAACCGCTCGCTCGCACAATTTCACTTCGCTAACCGGTGGTTGCCTTCGGCTCGACCGCTACTACAGGACCGGCACAACTAGTCCGAAACAGCAATCTCATGACTGGCTTTCGGCTGTAGAAGAACTGTCGCAGAATCAGACTTCCTAGCTCACGCGCCCCTCGGAAAACCACACGGATGGCTCACCCAATCAGCCGGTTCACACTTGCAATCAGTCGATCCATCGGAAACGGCTTGCGGAGGTAATCGTCGACTCCCAGCATTTCAGCATAC
>JAKVCC010000065.1 GCA_022448265.1 Pirellulales bacterium | reverse complement strand
TTTTGCCAACCCAGTGTTTTTCATTGACCCCCGCTGTTTGTTCGCGACGAATCTTTCATCATAAAATGCATCTCGCGTACTGACCCCAGGGCCTCTATTTTCCTTGCGATTTAAATGGACACAGTGTGACCAAAGACGAACGGCTTACTATGCCCCGACTGCAAACCAGACCATGCCATCCAACCGAAATGGCATCCTATAAACGTGACTCGCATCAACCTTCAAAGGAATCACCCATAATGGCCCAATTAACGTGGGCAGCTCTGCTGGTCGCCATGCTTCTGGGCATGGCCCACCAAAGTAGCGCAGACACAGTTTTTATGGACGACAACCTGGTCATCCACAACAGTTTTGACGGCCACTTCGACAACGTTGCCGAGGGAGCTGCATCAGCGAAACTCCTAGGCACGGCCGTCCCTAACGGCGCCGGCGGAAACACCCTGATTACGTTTGTTCCCGGACAAGCCGGCAGCGGCCAAGCGATCTATTTCGCCCCGGAAGGCTTTAGTGACCTGGCCTATGATGATGGGGCACTAAGTGATGTGGCGGGTTCTACGGGTGTTACATTCTCTATGTGGGTGGTACAAGGCAAGACCGCCAGCGACCTGGCCGGGTGGTTTTTCGCAGCCGGTTCCGCGCAGGGTGATTTTGGAATGAGGGCCCAAGCCAAGAGCGGCGAGTTCCGTGCGTGCAGTCCCGGTGGCTTTTTCGGAGGCGGCCCCACCGACAAGAAACATTGGCATCACATTGCCTACACGATCGTGCCCGAAGAGGGTGGGTACCGGGCCAAGTTCTACTTGGACGGGAAACTTAACGATATCTCTCCCCAACTTTTTAACAAAATCCAAACTCTCACAAGCGCGAGGATCGGTAGTGCCGCCTACGGCGGCGAGTGGCGGCTCAACGAAACTTTGATCGACGATTTTCGCCTCTACAACGTCGGGATGACCGACGGCCAGATTGCCAGATTGGCAAGTGAAGGCGGCAAAGCGGGCACACCAGCCTCCAACCGACCGAAACCGCCTGCTTTGTCACTCTCTAGCGAGACGCCACCCTCGAAATCGATCGCTCCCGAAATCAACAACGAGGACGATTTGGGCGATCGGCTGAAACAGCCATTCGTTCTCTATGCGCGGGACTATACCAAACCCTGTTTTGGCAACTATGTTCCCACAGCGCAGGAAACCGACACTCGCTTCACCGCTCGGATGTCTGCGAATGAGTATGAGCCGCTCCAGATTGGCGTCTACGCTCCCTCCGGCGCAAAAGCTTTGTCCAACTTGAAAATCGAGGTGGACATCGATGTTCCGTATGAGTGCGGCCACTTGCACTATGACGTCAAGGGCTACTTGTGGCGACCTTACGACAAGGGGCGGTGGTATACCAATTATCCAAATGGACGACGAGCGATGCCGCTGTACGTGGTTCCCGGAGGCACCATACGCCATCTACAGCCGGCCCACTCGTCAGCCTTCTGGATTACCTTCAAGGCGGATCCGAACGTTTCGACAGGAGTCCATTCAGGAAATGTCACCATCTCGGCTCCGGGCGTTTCACCAAAAACAGTCCCGATCACGGTGGAAGTTCACCCTTTCGATCTACCACGACCCAAGGCAGTCTTCAGCTTCTATTACCGGATCGAACGGATTGCCGGTGCCGACGTACCGGTCGAACTCACGCCCCCTTACCGCGAAAAAAAATATCAGCAGATGTATGCCGAGGATATGGCCGCTCACGGGCACAATTCGGTACAGATCAAAAGTTTTTATCATCTCTTCGGGACCGATAGTTACCAAAAGACGGGCAAAACGCCGCTCCTGAAAAACTGGGCCACGCAGCGGGAGTACGGTGGTTGGCGATACGCGCTGGCACTCTTGGATCCCCAGGAGTACGCCGATGGTACGGTTGACCCGCTGCGCCTACTGGAAGAACAAATGGCCATGTACCAGAAGGCCGGTTTGGCCCACGTGGATGTTCCGATGCACGCGGAGGGTAATTTTGGTTGTGACAACAAACAGCGCGTGGCCGAGACCATGCGAAACCTGTCCAAAAAAAATGACTGGCCAGAATTCTTATTCTATATGCGCGACGAGCCTCCGCTGCGGGGATGGCCTCAGGATCAGCGAGACGAAGTCTTTAAGTTCAAGCGGGTGGCCGATTGCCGAGGGATCGCCGCACTCAGCAGCGCACCAGCACTAGCCTGGGGACACCTGCATGATATTTGGATC
>JAKVCC010000064.1 GCA_022448265.1 Pirellulales bacterium | reverse complement strand
ACCGACGACACGGTGATAGGAACTTCCTGGATGTTTGGTAGCTCCGCTAACGCCTCCCGTGATGACATTGCCGTGCATGATGGTTTGAGACCCACCGTTGTCCCAAAAATCATCGACGATCATCAGTGCAGAGAGTTCCGGACCACCGACGTTCCCGTCATCGATCCCGAGGCCAAAAAGACTGGGAACATTGAGCGAACTGGTGTTGTTCCAGTACTTGATGTTGAACCCGAAGTAGTAGGTGTCGGTGGCTTGATTCTCCTGGATCAGCCGTTCAACACCCATATCAAGGCCGGGAACCGTACCGCCTGATTGGGTGTTGATTTCGAACTGGTTGCCTGAGACGCGCCAGCTGGCTGGCCTGCTTGTCGGCTGCCACACGGCATTTTGCCATGCGCCACCCCACCCGTTACTGGCGTCGAGGCTGAAGCCCCCGTCGTTTCCGATCAGTTGTCCGTCTGAGTAGCGAAATTCTTCCGACAGGAGCACATCGGCCTGTGCCTGTGGTCCAGTCAGCAGTGCGGCCAGTCCCAGCAGTGCGGCCAGTCCCGGCTTGGCGAAATGGAAATTTCCCCGGAATGACTTCGTCATGAGCTTGTATCCTCGAGTGGCTGCTAATAGCGGTTGCGCAAGTTTTTATTATAGATCAATCTGTTCGGGTTTGGGTTGTAAAATTGTGGCAGGTTTTGTTAATTGCTGGATTTAAGGGGGAAATCGTATTTTGCCGCCGATTCGGTGACGGTGGGCTTGAGTGCCGATTTCTGACGACTGGCGTATTGGGCGGGCAGGATCTGGCGAGTGACCGATGGGTCGGGCCACTGGTCGGCATCGAACGGGTAGTCACTGCCATCGGGCATCACCCGTTTCTCGATGGTCACCAGGTAATCCCCCGGCGGAAGTCCCTTTTTGCCTTGCGGGGTCACGATTTGGTAGCGTCCATTCGAATCGGTTCGGCCGTGGCCACCATTGCCGGCAACCTGGCTGATCGGAAAATATTGCACAACGGCCGCAGAGAGCGGCTTGCCATCCAGGGTGACCGTGCCCCTGACGGAAACGCGTAAGGGCCCTTTGGAGCCGCACCCGGCGACGAGCGCTATCGGCAGGGCCAGGGCAATCGCGACAGCAAAACGATTCATGGCATGTTTACCATTTGCGAGTCGGCCATGCGGGAGAGACGGTCCAGTGTGATTAAGTCGATGTCTTCGGAGACAAAATGGACGGATCCATCGGCCATTAAAAAGTGGCAGCCGCTCGGATGCAGACTTCCGGCATAGCCCGCACTGTTGAGTTGGCTTGGCCTGGGGTCCTGCACATAGGCAGCATTCCAGACATTGATGCCGATATTGGTGGGCAGGTCGATGCCGATCATGACCCAGCCGCGATAGCCCCAGGCCGAGGTCTCGCCGTTGGAGACATCAAACAGGGTTTCGATCATGGCGACAGTGTGGCTCGTTCCATCCTCGATCATTGCGATCCTCGTGTTGCTGTTTTCGCCGAATATGGGGCGCACGGGCACCGCAGGTGGGTTGTAGGCGTATTGGGGAACGAATCGTTTGACCTTGGCTTGGTGTCGCCAGGCGTCGCATTCGTAACCTTGGAGTACACTGAAGTCGTAGTTCGTCTTCACGCCCCGTAAAGAGGTACCGCCAATGCCGTAAGCACTCCCTGTCGGCAATAAGGGATTACCGAGGTCGGAAGGACAAGTTAGCACCGAAAGTTGCGTAGAGACAACCAGCGCATTTCCGCTGGCGATCGCATCGCCGGCGAGCGGTACGATTGCGGTGTTGCCGCCGTGTGCTGGTTGGCCACTGGTGATATTGGCCGAAGCCGAGTTGAAATCGACCTGATCGTAGAGGGTGTTGCCTTCGAGGTAGGGCAGCATCAGGAGAATTCCATGATGATTCAGAATAGAATCGATGGGTTTTACTCGTGATTGGGGGCGGCTGCACCAACCATAGTTCACCCCGGCCGGGGGAAAATGGGTCTTGGTTGTATAAAAGTTGTGCAGGGCGATGCCCAACTGCTTGAGATTATTCTGGCATGAGGCCCGCCGTGCCGCTTCGCGGGCAGCTTGTACAGCCGGCAACAGTAGCGCGATCAGGATTCCGATGATCGCGATCACGACCAGTAGCTCAACGAGTGTAAACGCTTTTGGGGAGTTCCTGCGCATTTTCGGTTCAGCAAGCAAGCCATGTTTGCGGTGGGGCATGACCTGTGTGTCTCCTTCAATTCCGGTCACTGTCAAGAGCGG
>JAKVCC010000063.1 GCA_022448265.1 Pirellulales bacterium | reverse complement strand
GTAATGCTTTATCGCCTGGTCATAGCGGGCCAACTCGAGATCGATTCCCCCCGAATGTAGAAGCACGTATCCCATCAGTGGATGTTCCGGATTCAGTTTCTCCTTAAACACCTTGCGGCAGTGGTCCAGATACGATTTGCTCTTGCGAAACTGATTGGAAAAGCGATAAAGCTGCCCCAAGTCCAGCATTACAAGTGCTGCCTCCAGTGAATCTTTTCCGTATTTGTCCTGTTGAATCTTTAATGCCCGCAAGGCTAACTTTTCTGCCTTGGCGTACCGCCGGAATTGCAAGTAAAGTCGCGCCTGCTGACTCAGTACCTTTGCCACTTCGGGATCATCCGGGCCCTTGGAGGCTTCATAAATCTTCAGGCTCCGCTTGAGGTATTCCTCTGATTCATCGAGTTGCCGCCGGATTTCACAAATACGTCCCAGCACGTAGAGAGGCTGGGCTACGGCGACGTCGTCATCGCCAAATTTGTCCTCGGCCCATTTGAGATAACGGGTTGCCAGTTGCTCCGCCTCGTCGTAGAGACCGACCTCACAGCAGAGACTACTCAGTTCATTGACGATCCTCGCCGTGTGGGCGTGGTCCGCGCCATAACGCTCTTCTGCCGCTTTGAGCGATTTTGTAGCCTCGGCATGCGCTTTGGTTAATTGCCCCTCGGCTTCCAGCTTCTTCCAGGCGTGATAGCTCGTGCCGAATTGTTCGGCTTTCTCATCTTGAGGCGCTCCCAGTACCCACCCGCAACAGGAAAGCAACAGCCCCAACATGACACTCAACGTCAACACAAACTCATATTTTCGTGGCATCTCCGGCGAACTCCCAACTTAGAACCCAGGTTCGGCGCTTCTCATATGGCCGCAGCAGTTTCCAGCACTCGGCCCGCGATAAGGTGCGCAACTGATGCGATCCTTCAAGCGCTACCTCCGATGAAATCTGCCCCTAAGCAGCGGTATTTGACCACCCCACTGCACGACCCAGAGTATAACACCAAGCGTGGAGGATTGTCGAATTAATTTTCAGCAGCAACTCGACCTTGGCCCCCTACCCTGCCTGCGGCATGATGCGCAGCTTGCCATCGGCATCTTGTGCCGCATTGCAACGTGCCGCATTGTAAAATGTTGACAGACGAGAGCGGACTCCTGCCTTCAAGCTGGCTGGCAGCCGATCAAGTCGGCTTCGGTCGGTGCCGCGCATCATGCTTGAGCGTGCTGCCGCGGCTGAGGGCCTTCGATCCATACCGCTCGCGAATCTGATCGCCCACCTCGTCGAGTCCGTCTTGCCGCTCACGGTCCGCTTCATCAAACAGTTGCTGCTGGGTCACACCCGTGCGGTCAATTTCCGTAACGCCCATCCCCAGCAATCGTACCGGCAGGTGGTCGCTTGGCAGCCGTGTACTCAACAGCGCATTGGCCTGTTCCCAGAGCGCTTGCGTGCTGTTGGTGGGCTCCGGCAACTTGCGAGACCGGGTGATGGTTTGAAAATCGGCGAATCGGACCTTGATTTCAACGGTCCTGCCTCGCAGCGCATGTCGCCGTAACCGTCGCGCGACCTGTTCGGTCAACTCCAGCAGCCAAGCCCTCAGCGATTCTTGATCATCAATGTCGGTGGCAAAGGTTGTCTCGTTCGATATCGATTTGGCCTCACGGTCGGGTACCACGGGCCGGTTGTCGATGCCGTGGGCAAGTTTCGACAAGTGCTCACCATGGCTGCCGAAGTGACTCGTGAGGACACTGAGCGGTAACGCGCGCAGCTGACAGATCGTGCGCACGCCCAGTTTTTGAAACACCTTACTGGTCTGGCGGCCCACACCCCACAGCCGCTCGACCGGCAGCGGATCGAGAAAGGCCCTAATGCCGCGTGGGTCCACCTGCACGAATCCGTCCGGCTTTTCCAGATCGCTAGCGATCTTGGCGAGAAACTTATTGGGGGCAATGCCGACCGATGCGATCAAGTTGAGTTCACTGCGAATG
>JAKVCC010000062.1 GCA_022448265.1 Pirellulales bacterium | reverse complement strand
GGAGATCCATTTCGGCACTGGCCTGGTCAGGACGCTGGAGGATTTTGGTATTGGGGGCGAGTCCCCGTCGCATCCCCAGTTGCTTGATTGGCTTGCGATAGAACTGCAGCGGCTCCAGTGGGATGTTAAGGCATTTCAGCGCATGATCGTCACCAGCGCAACGTACTGTCAATCCTCCGACTGTCCACCGGCGGCTCGCGAAGTCGACCCCGCCAACCGGTTGCTATCGCGCGGCCCGCGGATGCGGCTACCTGCAGAAATGATTCGCGACCAGGCGCTATTTGTCAGTGGATTGTTGCACGAACGGATCGGGGGACCTTCGGTCAAGCCCTACCAGCCGAAAAAAATGTGGAAGGAAATCGCCGGTGTCACTGCCGGCGTGTATGTAGATGGCTATGTCCAGGCTACGGGCGATGATTTGTATCACCGTAGCCTCTACACGCACTGGCGCCGCACAATTCCGCCACCAACAATGGATGTCTTCAACGCGCCAAACCGGGAGGTCTGTACAGCCAGGCGCGAAATGACCAACACGCCCCTGCAGGCACTCGCCTTGATGAATGACGTGACCTACGTCGAAGCGGCGCGCGAGCTGGCCAGGAGGATGATAGAGGAAGGAGGGGCCACAGCGGCCGAGCGAATCGTGTTCGGTTTTCGACTCGTGACTTCCCGCCACCCGACCGACTACGAAATTGACGTGCTGCTCTCCGGCCTCCAGCACCACCACGAAACCTATCGCGGCAACGGGGAGTTAGCTTCCCAGTTGGTCCATGTCGGCGATTCCCGGCCAGCCCCGGCGTTGGATATCGAAGACCTGGCCGCGTATACTGCGCTAGCCAATACCTTGCTGAATCTTGACGAGACCATCACCAAACCGTAAGCCTGCCTGCTGGTAACGAGGATCGATTGTTCCCAACGAATTTGACCCGCCGACACTTTTTTCAGCAAACCGGTATCGGCATTGGTTCAGCTGCGCTTGCATCGCTCTTGGACCGGGACGCGCATGCCGGGGCGCTCGCATCAAAAGAGGGCCACGGCGCCCGGGCCGGTTTCCCCAATTTCGCCCCCCGCGCGAAGAGGGTGATCTATTTGTGCCAGTCGGGCGGACCGTCGCAGATGGATTTGTTTGATTACAAACCGACGATGGCCTCGATGTATAACGTGGAGTTGCCTGCCTCCATTCGCCAGGGACAGCGATTGACAACGATGACTTCCGGTCAGGACCGGTTTCCGGTCGCACCCTCGATCTACAAGTTTGCTCAGCACGGTCAGTGCGGCGCCTGGTTCAGTGAGCTTGTGCCACACACAAGCCGGATCGCCGACAAGCTCTGCTTTGTAAAATCGATGTTTACCGAGGCGATCAACCACGATCCGGCAATCACTTTCCTGCATACCGGATCGGAGCGTTCCGGACGTCCCGGAATTGGCGCATGGCTATCGTATGGCCTTGGCTCGTTGAACGAGAACTTGCCTGAGTTCGTGGTGATGACCTCCACCAGTCGGACCGGGGGGCAGCCACTCTACCAACGGTTGTGGGGAAGTGGCTTTTTGCCAACCCGTTACCAGGGGGTGCGGCTGCGCGGAGTCGGGTCGCCGGTCCTCTACCTGGACGATCCGCCCGGGATGGAGCGGTCGACGCGGCGGCAAGTTCTGGATGATGTTGCCCAGCTAAACCGATTGCAGCTGGCTAATATGGGAGACCCGGAAATCAGCACGCGCATCTCCCAGTACGAGCTGGCATTTCGCATGCAAGCCTCGGTGCCCGCAATCATCGATACCTCGGATGAACCGGAGCATACGTGGCAGGCGTATGGCAATCAGGCACGGCAGCGAGGAACCTACGCGTCACACTGCCTGCTTGCCCGGCGCCTGATCGAACATGGCGTGCGGTTTGTTCAACTGTTTCATCGCGGGTGGGACCAACACCATTATTTGCCGAAAGAGCTGCCAGTCCAGTGCCAGGATACCGATCAGGCAACCGCTGCCCTCATCCAGGACCTTGAGCAGAGAGGATTGCTGGACGAAACGCTCGTGATTTGGGCTGGCGAATTCGGCCGTACGATCTACTGCCAGGATGCGTTGACCAAGACCAACTACGGCCGCGATCACCATCCCCGCTGCTTTACCATTTGGATGGCGGGCGGAGGCGTGGCTGCAGGCACAACGTATGGCGAGACCGACGAGTTTAGCTATAACATCGCAAGCGATCCCGTCCACGTACACGACCTCAATGCGACGATTCTGCACCTGCTGGGAATCGACCACCGGCGCCTGACCTACAAATTCCAGGGTCGGGATCACCGGCTGACCGACGTCCACGGTGAGGTTGTGAGGGAGCTCGTCGGTTGAACCGTTTTGGCGGTGCACTCGAATTCCAGACGGGTAGCCAGGACGCGAAAAGGAGAGAGGGCTTGAACAGGGGGGCTTAA
>JAKVCC010000061.1 GCA_022448265.1 Pirellulales bacterium | reverse complement strand
AAGACGGTCAGTCCGAGGTAGCCCGAGTTGTGGCAGGAAACGCGTGGTGGCAAGGGGAATCTCCAGAGATCGTACGCTTAGAACAACGGCAGGGGTGTCCCCTCGCAGATTTGAAAAGGCCGGTCCAACTGGTCATGAAGCTCGGACCGCGGGTCAATCCCCATGGCCTGGTAGACGGTGGCGTGCACGTCGGCCGGTGTGCAGGGATCCTGGGCCGGTTCGGCTCCGTTACTGTCACTGCTTCCATAGGTCTGACCACCTCGGATGCCGCCACCGGCCAGGGCCAGTGAGTAAACCGCCGGGTAGTGATCGCGACCGGCATTCTTGTTGATCTGCGGTGTACGGCCAAAATCGGTGAGGAAAACTACCAGGGTTTCTTCCAGCATGCCGCGTTGCTCAAGGTCGGTGAGCAGCGCCGAAACCGAACGGTCAAAGATGGGCAGTAAACGATTCTTCATCTTGGAAAAGTGTCCACGGTGCGTGTCCCAGTTGTCGCCGCTTCCTCCGGCCAGATCGCCGGCCCCGGCACAGACCTGGACCACCGGCACCCCGGCTTCGGTCAAACGCCGTGCTAACAACATGCTTTGCCCGCCGATATGGTCACCATACATGGCACGGATGCGTGGGTCCTCCCGCTCGAGATCGTAGGCTTCCTCAATCGCCGAGCCGAGCAGCATATCGGAGGCCATGCGACGAAAGCGTTGTAAACGCTCATAGTCCGCGTCTTGACCGATGGGGCGCTCCAGTTGCTGACGCAAAGACTGGCGGGTTAAGACACGCGACTTTTCGAGGGTGAGTTTGAGTTCCAATTCCCGACTCGTGTAGCGGGACACGCCACCAAACGGTTTGCCGGCCGGCGTCCGCATCAGAATCGGGTCATAGTCGGATCCCAGCCAGCCGCCATATTCCCCCGCCATGAGTGTTCCGTTGTCGTACATGTTGTAGGGCAAGCGGATGGCTTGCGGAGTACCGGCCTGAGGATCCTGAAAACGTGAGACCATCGCCGCCAACGAGGGCCAGTTTTCACGGCTCTTCGCTTTTTGAGAAGCGACCGGATCATGGGCCGTCATGGTGGCATAAAGACCCTGCGGATGACCGCTATGTTTATGGTGGACCGAACGCACGATCGCTAACTTGTCGGCCTGCGCTGCCAGGCGGGGCATGTGTTCGGAGTAAAAGATTCCTGGTACCGCAGTTTCAATCGTGGAGAATTCGCCACGCAGTTCTGCCAGGGCTGCCGGTTTCGGGTCCCAGGATTCGAAGTGGCTCATGCCCCCCCAGCAATAGATGACGATGCAGGATTTCGCGGGTGGCGCCGGTGCGGAGCCTGCTTGCCGGGGAGCGAGGCAAGGGACCGCTAGGCCACTCAGAGCCACACTCGAGCGGAGTAAATCTCGTCTTGAAATAGAAAAAGGCGCCATCGTTATATACTTCTGTTTTTGTCGAGGATGCTGCCGCAGGCTGCCGTTTGACAATGCCGCTTGACAATGCCGCTTGACCGTGCCGCTTGACCGTGCCGCTTGACCGTGCCGCTTGACCGTGCCGTTTGATCGTGCCGTTTGACAATGCAATGTGGGGGTCCAGGCAAGGTCTGCTTACAAGGTCTGCCTACAAGATCACAGGACAACCATGCAGCGTTTGCTCCCGTGCATTTATTCTACCATTTCCGCCACAGCAGAGGCAGGTCAACTGGGGAGGCGGGTTGAATCGCGGGGCCGTGCGGCGCGATTGTTCTGCCCTTCGGCTGCTGCCCATCGATTGTCGCCGCGATCCTCTTCGCTTACTCCGCTCACGTGAACCGTCATGAAGCCAAGGGGAACTAGTTTAGGGGCATCTCTGTTCACCACAGCGACGCTTTACGGAACGAAAAAGGGAATTTTCAAGTTTGCCGTGCAGATGGCGGTTGTCTGTTCTGTCGATGAGTCTCTCTGTTGAAAAGCCGCACCGCCCGTTGAAGCACGAAATCGGGTCGGTTCACGTAAGCTGTCTTGGTAATTCTTTCGGCCAGGCAGGTTGTCGCGCCCGCATTTCTATGAAAACACTTGTCGACTATTTCCCGGGACTCAGCCCGGTGTGGGGCGAACAGCCTCACGGGAGAGGACAAAGAGTGAAGACTTGCCTTGGTTAGGGCCGCCGTCGGGTGATTCAAATGCTTTCCCGGAGTTGCCTCGCGATAGTGGAAAACGAGGGCGCAGCGGACCAGATGGCGGAGCCACAGGTCTCTGATGTTTTGATCGTGAAGGGCCAAAAGTGGAGCGAAAGGGAGTCGAACCCTCGACCTCTGCATTGCGAACGCAGCGCTCTCCCAACTGAGCTACCGCCCCAGATGAATTGGCATATGGTGGGAACCGTCGCTCCGAAAAAAAAAGTTTACTGAGACGCGACCGTTCCGCTGGGATCAGGTCGGTCGTGTGACGACCAAACCCACTACCCGTAGTTCGGATTTTACCATTTGCCTCGCGCAGCCACAACTGACCTG
>JAKVCC010000060.1 GCA_022448265.1 Pirellulales bacterium | reverse complement strand
GTAATCTGCTCAGCCGCATCGGAACACAAAAACGCCGCCAACCCACCAAGCTGCTCGGTCGTCGCAAATTCCTTGGACGGCTGACGTTCAAGAAGCACCTTCTCAATGACCTCTTCCTCGCTCATGCCGTATTTCTTGGCTGTGTCTGGGATCTGCGCCTCCACCAAAGGCGTCTTCACATAGCCGGGGCAAATTGCATTGGCCGTGATCCGCTCCCGCGCCGTCTCAAGGGCCGTGAGCCCATGGGCGGAGGCCACATTAATCACCCTACCCCAGCCAGCGGCCCGCATCTTTGGCAAAGCGACCGCGGTCGTGTGAAAGGCAGACGACAGCATGATCGCAATGATCGCGTCCCATTTGTCGGTCGGAAACTCATCAATCGGGGCCACATGCTGGATCCCTGCGTTGTTGATCAAAATATCGCAGGCGGGGGCTGCCTCTATCAGCGCGCGCGCATCGTCCGCCTTGGACAAATCGGCCTGGATATAGCGCGCCTCAACCCCGTGCGCCTTGGCAATACCTGCCGCAAGCGCATGGTCTTCGTCTCGATCTGTGTAAGAATTGAGCACCACATTGGCGCCCTGGCGTGCCAATTCCTCGGCCATGCCGAGCCCAATACCAGAATTTGATCCTGTAATGACGGCGGTTTTCCCAGCAAGCGACATGTCTATTCCTCGTCCAATATCCCGTTAACACCGTCGCATGCTGCAGCTGCAAAGTTCAAGTCGCCGCCGCAGCGAAACACCCAGGGCAGCCCTAAGTTACAGATTACGGGGAATTTTCTGACGAGGTTTTCCTTGGCTTGACGCATGTTTGTCTGCTACGAGTAATACCTTGCCGCTTGTTTACGTGGTCTGAGGGGCTCTGTTGCAAAAATCGGCTGATGGCCGGGGTTCCCCTTTCCCCGGACAGACTTATCCTACGGGCTCTGTGACAGGGATGCCGAGCGAGGTGTAGCCGTTCAGAACCGCGATACGGACCTGAAGCTCCGCGACCTGTCGGTCGAAGTCCCGTGCCATGAGGCGCTGCCCCAGCAGTTTCACACAGTGCATCTTCGTTTCGACGCGGCTTCGGCGGTGGTATCCGCTCCATCGTCGCCAGAGGGCACGACCAAGGTATTTCGATGCCCGCAGTGCTTCGTTTCGTGCGACCGCGCCGGCGGTGACGGTCTTCCACGGTTTGGCATTCTTGCGAGGCGGGATGACAGCGTGGGCGCCGCGGTCAGCGATTGCATCGTGGCATTTGCGGGTGTCGTAGGCACCGTCGGCAGTGACGCTGCCAATCTGCTCGTACGCCGGGATCTGGTTGAGCAGGTCGGGTAAGACCGGCGCATCACCGATGTGGCTCCCTGTGATCTCCACGGCCCGAACCTCCAGCGTTTCCTCATCAATCCCCAAGTGGATCTTGCGCCAGACGCGCCGCTTGGGACCACCATGCTTGCGGGCGTGCCACTCACCTTCGCCCTCCACCTTGATCCCGGTGCTATCGATTAACAGGTGCAGCGGGCCCTTCGACCCACGATAGGGGATGTTGACGGCCAGGGTCTTCTGGCGGCGGGACAGGGTGCTGAAGTCGGGCACCGCCCAGTCGAGACCAACCAGCCGCAACAGGCTTTCGACGAAGCCTGTCGTCTGCCGAAGCGCCATGCCGAACAAAACCTTCATCGAAAGGCACGTCTGGATAGCGGCATCGCTATAGGTCTGCTGTCGGCCACGCTTGCCTGTCGGCGCGGCATCCCAGCTCATCTCGGGGTCAAACCAGATCGTCAGCGAGCCCCGGCGCTTGAGCGCTTCATTGTAGGCTGGCCAGTTCCTGGTCTTATAGGTCGGGGGAATGGGTCTGCTCATGCATCCCGGCTACCACGCTGGATTCACAAGATGAATCCCTCACGAGATTTGTGCAACAGAGCCGATTCGATGCTGAGATGTTGCCAATGTGAAGCTATGACATTTGCATCAGGATAAATACCAAGACAGGAGTGGATGATATAACGCACCGTAATAATTGATAAAACGAGTGTAATTGTCGGCGGATATTCTTTTTTGGTCACAGTCATATCTTCAGGCTCTTAAAAATCTTCTCTGGAATATTTTTTATAACCAACATTATAAGGCGCCAAATGGGCCGCACATATACAACATTCTTTTTCTTTGCTACCGCTTTCACAATTGTCTTGCCCACTTCCTCGGGTTGTGCAGTGAGCTTTGCCGGAAGGTCCATGCCTTCAGTCATTTGCGTGGCGACGAAGCCAGGAAGAACGGTCACTACGTGGACTCCCTTTTTTGCCAAACGATTACGTAAACCCGAAAGGAAAGCCGTAAATCCTGCCTTTGCAGAGCCATAGACGTAATTCGTGGCGCGGCCTCGTTCGCCAGCCACGGAGCTGATGCCCACTAAAGCGCCGTGTCCGCGCTCTTCAAAACGGTTGGCGAGCAGCGCGAGAATACTGGCAGGGCCTTCGTAGTTGCTGCGCATAATACGAGAGGCGGCGTCGAGATTGCGTTCATTTTCGGATTGCGCGCCCATCAATCCAACAGCGCAGACGGCAATTTCCGGCAGCTTTGGGAACTGATCGATGAATGCTTCGTGTGAACTTAG
>JAKVCC010000006.1:215252-216834 GCA_022448265.1 Pirellulales bacterium | reverse complement strand
ACCGCCGAAACCGCCGCCTCCTCCGCCCATGCCGCCGCCGCCCATGCCGCCGCCGCCCATGCCGCCGCCGCCCATGCCGCCCATGCCGCCGCCTGCACCGGCAAAGGTGAACGTACTAACCGCCCCAATGCCAGAGAACATTGGCGCGGACGTAATCCGCACGTAACGGCGATCCGCCGAAACCACTGCGGTGGCAGTCATCGATGTCCCATCCTGCAAGAGTTGGATAATGGGGCGGAAGCCAACCGCGCCCCCCTGCCCGGCCAGCGCCAACCGCCGTCTCAAATCGTTATT
Source organism: Pirellulales bacterium (assembly GCA_022448265.1). GTDB lineage: Bacteria > Planctomycetota > Planctomycetia > Pirellulales > Lacipirellulaceae > Bythopirellula. Next base: position 216,540 of record JAKVCC010000006.1, on the reverse strand, counting down.
GGTTGCGCCACGCCTGGGAGCAATACTGGGATCCGAAAAGCCGTCAAACTGTTGAGCCAGAACCGCCTGGCTAATCGCCTCTTGACGACCAACAGCCACCGCCAACTGCTCTTGAGCTAGCGGTTTTTCACGGCGGCTTTGCCCCACATCAAATAGCACCAGCGCGTCGCTGTCGTCACTCACGACAATGTGCTGGCGCTGGTGTCGCTCATTTTTGGTTCCATAGTTCTTCGTCACATCGACCGCAACCTTGCCAGCCACTAGTTCGCCCCACACCTTGCGGATCCGCACGCGATAGGTACCGGCGAAACCCTCGGCACAGCGGTACTCTTCGCTCAAGCCAGCGGCTTCTTGTTTTTCGTAGTCGGTATAGGAGTCCCCCAGACATACCCCACCTCCTCGCGTGCGAGGTGTGTGCAAAGAGCAGATAGTCCCGCCAGGCTCTTCCACGATAAGATCGACGTCGGCATCCCCCGACCAACTGACTTTCACAACAACATCACGAATCATGGCTTGGTCGAGCTGATGGCGAAAGTCCTGGTATTGCACCTGATCTTCGACAGCACCTAACTGATCTAAAGTCGCCTTGGCCACCCGCATGGCAATGGTCGGGAGTTTTTGCTGAGCTTGAGGCCAATCGTGCTTCAACACTCCGACCGTAGCCCAGCGAATGCCAGCTACATCTTCCGCTCGCTGCGCCGCCCGCAAGCCCAGGGCATAGGCGTCGCAATGCAATGGAGACAACTTGGCCACCTGCCGGTAAACGGACACTGCGCGGCGGTCAAGACCTGCATGCGAGAGGTACCTGGCAATCAGCAGTAGTTCGTCCGGAGAGCTGCAAAAATCGCAGGCAGACATGATAGCCCGCTCAATCTCGCTCTTCGGCTGCCCAGTGAGTTCCAGGGCAATACCCAGCGATTCATACATCCAAGGCTGGGACTGACCGTGTTGAAGCGCGGCCTGGATCAGAACCACAACCTGGTCGGCTTGCCCCTGGCTCATCAGGTGTCTGGCTTGTTCCCGTACCCAGTCGGTATCGAGGGTTTTTTCTCGAAACCGCGCCTGCCAATCAGTTACCGGCAGGGTGTTCTGGGCGTTAGCGGGCTCTGGAGTGTCCCGCAATTCAGTGCCGGAGGGAACCTGGCCGTCGCTGGGTTGCACCTCGTCGGCAACATTGAAAAAGCCGCCACCGCCACCACCCATGCCGCCACCCCCAAACATGCCCCCACCCAGCACGACAACCAGGAGGCAAACGAAGCCCACCAGGAAGGCGGACGCCATGACGATT
>JAKVCC010000006.1:0-215242 GCA_022448265.1 Pirellulales bacterium | reverse complement strand
CATGCCGCCACCCATGCCGCCGCCCATGCCGCCACCCATGCCGCCGCCGCCCATCATGCCACCGCCACCCATGCCACCTCCCATGTTCATAATGGGAAGCACCAGATCGGCAACTGGGTAGACTTTGACCTTCAGGTTTTCGTTGGCCTTTTCGATAGTTGTAATCAGCAGCACTTCCTGGTCAAGCACGTAGGTGAGTTCGTCGAGCCCAGGTTGTTTGAGCATAAGATTGAGCGCGGATCGAAGCGAAATATTGCTTAGCTGCGGTATCGTCACTTCCGTTTCGGGACTGACTCCCAAAATATCGAGGGCCGCATTGTCAATCACGATGGGTATTTCGTACTCGTCGGAAATCTGGCGGAGGATTTCATTGAGGGGTTCATCGTCTGCAATTAGCGGTATCGTCAGGGGCTCACGCAAAATGCTTTGAATCCGCTCTTCCGACTTGCTCTGCGCGCTGAGGTCGACCGACTTATATTTCTCCCGGCGCTTGGTCATATCGATCCAATCGGCGGCATCCGGATAAATAATCGGAGGGACGTCGGGGAAGGGAATATGCGACAATTCAACTTGATACATCGTTTCAAAAAACGCCTTATGGCGAGCCGCTCGCGTCACCTGCTGCAGATAATCGGCCCGCTTGTTCCGGCTCCATAGGGTGGCTATGCGTGGCATCGCGTTCCCCGGATCGATCTCCTCGACGATTTGAGCTACCTCCTCGGCTTCTAGGTAGCGTTGCTCATCCACCAGGGCATTAAATTTGGCTATCAACTGATCTTCACGCTCGATGCGCTGGGTGAGTCGCTCATGGAGCCGCTTGCGCGAAGCGCTAGCGGCCAATTCTTCTTCGCGCTGCCTATCCAGTTCATCTTTTAGGATGGCCTGATAGCTCGTTTCTTTGAGAGCGGCGCGTAGCTTGTCGACAAGCTGTGCCCGCTTCCCTGCGGACAACTCAGTAGCCCGTTGGACATTCTCCAGCGCCAATTTCAAATCTTGGCTTACCTGCTGGGGATCGGACGTCATATTTTCGCGGGCATCCAAAACGATGTTTTGGATCTCTTTGCTTAGCATTTCGGCAAATACCCGCCGATGCTGCTCGACCTCGTCCAGGAACACACCGTCGCGGGCAACTTCCCCCAGGAGGCCGTTGTCGACGACCGAGCCGACCTCGGCTGGAACACCTTCGATTTGCAAAGGTGCGTTGCCCTGAAGATCGCCTTGAAGTACGACCACACCTTGCTGGCCTGCGGCTAGTTCAGCGTCTACCGACGGGCCAGCCGGTTCAACCGTGGGCGATCCGGTAAGTTCTTCAAAGGGACCCGCTTCCTCGATCACAAGTTGTACGGTGCGGGCCTGGGCATTGCCCGGATCTGCCCTGAGTACCGCCTGGGTAATGCGTCTGGCAGCCCGGCGATCGCCGGCGGCGACTGCCCGCTCTGCAATCCGGGTCAGTTGATCCATCCGCGCCCCAACCAGCCGCGCCACTTCCGCCAAACCAGCCGAGCCGAGCGTAGGCAACGATACTCCGTCGTCTGCCTGAGCCGCAGCAACAATCTCAGTGAGGAAAGCATGGTCTTCTTGCGAGGGTTCGGCTTCGGCCGTCCAATCCAACGACACGCGCCCTTGGGGGCCTTCGGCCTGGACCACCAGTCGCGTTTCTTCCGCCCAGGCATGCTGAGTGGTGCCGATCAGTACGGTGTCGCGGTCCGCGCGAAGCGGTGGCATCACTGCGGGAAAGCTTTGGCCCATCTCGGCCGGGTAATTCACGCTCTTGGGCCAGAACACGGCAGAGGTGAGCCATTCGGCCAGTTGCCGGCCCGCTAACTGCGCGGTACGCCTATTTTCGGCTTCGGCGCGCCGGGCGCTGATCCCCTCGGCTTCATCGCTCCATACCATTTCAGACTGAATATAAAGATTGCCACCGGTCTGATTGGCCAGCACGGCCAAGAGTTGGGTATCCGTCTTCGGCCCGATGGCAAAACTGGTGACGCTAGTACGCGTTTCGCGCAGCCCATCCACGACCGGGCCAAGCGTAGCCGAATCCAGCAGGTTGGAGGCACTTATGCCATCGCCAATGTACACGATTCGACGATTTTTTGCCTCGGCTTCGGCGAGCCGCTGAGAGGCCGCCTGCAAAGCAGCTGCTAAGTCAGTTGATCCCAGAGGTACTCGCTGCCTCAGTCCGGCTATCGCATTTTGGAGTTCAGCGCTACCAGGAGCGACGAGGCCTTCGGTCAGTGCCTGAACACTCAGGTCTACTGCCATGAGTTCGACACGGTCGTCCCCGCGGAGGCGGGCCAGTAGCGTGTCGAGCGCAGCCAGAGCCGACCCTCGATAAACACCCTGCTGACTGGCCGACGTATCAAACAGTACCACAACCGAAGCGGCATCATTGTGCCTATTGCTTAGATTGGGCACGAGGCTCATGGCGTAAAAAGTTTGCCCGTCGCTTCGGTAGGTAATAACCCGGGCCAAGTCGTCAGCGCCTGCGATAGTAGAAGTACCGTAGAACGTCAGTAAGGCCGCTGCACACCGCGCGGCGGCAAGCAATCGATAGTTACGCATAAAAGCGATCCCATTTTCGTACCATCTACACCCCGTGCCGCCCTGTTCCGGAAAGGCAACCCTCGCAGCGTAGTTGAATGCCCTATCGCTGTTTCACGAATTCCTGTAAACCAGCGCATCCTTGCAGATCGGGAATTCCAGTAAATCAGCCTATACCATCAGTTTAAGCTGACCGGCCAGGGCCTGCCACAAGAATCTGGCAGGAAGGTTCGCTGCGGGGCCCGAAAGCCGTGACGCAGTGGCGTTCTGGGACGCCTCTTTCGTCAAAACCGGCCTCCCAGGCATAATCAGAAGGTGGCTGAGCATTGACACACCGCGTGTTGGGTGCCCCGCTGCTGGTCAGGGCGAACCCCTGGGCGACCCGCTAGGCGAACCTCCAGCACTCCACAAGGGGTCCTGACAAGGATATCCTCAGCAGAGTTCTCTGAGGCTCCTCGGTGGGTAGGGCCCCCGACAATGTTCTGAACTTCAACTTATACCCTCGTTTTTTTTGTGCTGCGGTTGGCCCAGCGAACCGACGGAACCGGTGACAGCAACTCAATCGGTGGTAACTCACTGTGGATTACCCATTCGAAAATTTTCCACATCTCCTTGCCCAGCAAGCCCCGCTCTCGCCCGAGGGACGCATTGCGTTGCTAGTTACGGTATCTATTTTTCTAGCCATGCAGCGGCGCAGGGCACTGCCAGTTGACTTTCTGTTTCTCAGTGGCCTGGCGATGGTCACTTTGACGGGTGTGCTTTCTCCTCAACAGGCCTTGGCGGGTTTTTCTAATAAGGCCTTGATTATGATTGGGGCACTCTTCGCCGCCTCGGCGGGCTTGCGCACGACGGGCGCGCTGGATTGGCTCGGCAATCGTCTCCTCGGCGGAGCAACAACCGCGCAAAGTGCGCTGGTGCGCCTTGCCGCGACCGTTGTGCCCGCCTCTGCCTTCGTCCTCAATACTCCATTAGTCGCGATGCTGGCGCCCGTCGTGGTGGATTGGTGCCGGCGCCGCGGGATCTCACCGTCGCGGCTCTTGATTCCACTCAGTTATCTCACAATTCTGGGCGGCATTTGCACATTGATTGGCACCAGCACAACCTTGGTCATCAACGCCAAGCTGAATGCAATGGTTGCTGAGAAAAAAGATCTGATCGACCCCGCGATTCTTGCCAGGATTGGCGAGCTTTCGTTCTTCGAGATTACGGCGGTCGGACTTCCTTTGGCACTAGTGGGGGTGGCCTACATGATTTTTTTCGCGCCCCGCCGGCTCCCAGACCGCACTGAATTGATCGAACAATTGGGCGAACAGCGACGCGATTATCTCGTAGAGATGCTAGTGCAGGCCACCTGCCCCTTGATCGGCAAGTCAGTACAGAATGCTGGTCTGCGCAATTTACCAGGACTGTTTCTCATTCAAATCGACCGCAAACACGAAACGATTACTCCCGTCAGCCCGGTCGACACCATTCGGGAAGGGGATCATCTAGTATTCACCGGGATCGTTACCACAATTGCCGACCTGGAACGCATACCGGGGCTGGTACCCGCAGCCGATTCCACGTTTGAAACCCAACCCGCTGAACGCGCGCAGCGTCAGTTGACCGAAGCGGTGTTGTCTCGCACCTCACCCCTGATTGGACTTACCGTCCGCGGAGCAGAATTTCGCCAACGCTATAATGCAGCAGTCGTCGCTATTCACCGCAATGGTGAACGCCTGACCAACAAAGTTGGCAACGTCCGCCTGGAGCCCGGCGACACACTCCTCCTGCAAACACGCAATGAATTCGTCGAATCTCAGCGCAATAGTCGCGATTTTTATCTGGTGAGCCGAGTCGGAAATACAACGGCTCGCCGCCACGACCGCGCGTTGCTGGCAGGACTCCTGTTTGCCGGATTGATTCTTTGGCTGACGATTGCCAGCCTGTTTCCGAATTGGCTGACCGCGGGCAATTGGACATCGAAGGATGTCCACGCCATGGCGGCCATTGCCATTGTCATGGCCATGATTATTACCCGCTGTCTCACTGCAGCTGACGCCAGGACGGCAATCGATCTGCAGGTGCTTCTGACGATCGGCGCAGCCTTGGGAATTGGGGAGGCGCTGGATAGTAGCGGCGCAGCCACCTGGTTGGCCGAATCGCTCGTACAAGGCGTCACGGTGTTGGGATTGGGACCATTCTGGAAACCGATGGTCTTACTATTTCTGGTCTACGTGATCTCCCAGTTGTTTACCGAAACGATCACCAACGTGGCCGTCGCGGCGACCATGATTCCCATTGCCGTGGGGGTAGCGCTTGCCGGGAACTACGACCCAAGACCGTATATTGTAGCAGTCACCCTTGCTGCCAGCCTGAGCTTCGTGACACCAATCGGCTACCAAACCAATCTGATGGTGATGGGCCCCGGCGGTTACCAGCCGCGGGACTACTGGCGTGTGGGGTGGCCCTTGTCGCTATTGCTCATGGTGCTGGCTTTGTGGCTGATTTCCCTGCTGTGGCCTTTTGTGCTGCGGTAATTATTTTTGTTGAGAAAATTTTTCTAATGACTCGCGTTTTTTTCTCTTGTACCATCGGCACTCTTGCAAGCTTAGCCCTTGGGCTCGCGCTAACTTGCAGCAATTTTGACTTGGGCATCGGTGGGCCAGCGGCCCACGCTGTTGAGCCTGCGGTTGTCGATAGTGCATCTCCACCCTCGGAATTGTCAGGGCCACATGATGCAGCCCTCCATTTGACGCCCGAAGAGCGGATCAATATTTCAGTTTACGAGCGGGCCAATCCGAGCGTCGTCAACATTTCCACGCAAAGCATCCTGGTTGACAACTTTTTTATGCTTCGGCGGGAAGCGGAAGGGTCTGGATCGGGAGCCGTAATTGATAAACGCGGCCACATCCTTACGAATTACCATGTCGTCGACGGGGCGAGCGCTATCAAAGTGACCCTTGCTTCCACCAAGACGTACGCCGCGACTCTGGTGGGCAAGGATAAGGAGCAAGACATTGCTGTTTTGCACATCGAGGCTCCGGCGGAAGAATTGCAACCTGTTGTCTTAGGGAATTCGGATAACCTGCGAGTGGGACAGCGGGTGTACATTTTGGGGAACCCATTTAGTTGGGACGGAACCCTGACCACGGGGATCATCTCCAGCCTAAATCGTGATCTACCGAGTCGTGTTTCGGGACAAGTTATGTCGTCGCGCATTCAGACGGACGCCGCGATGAATCCCGGCAACTCAGGAGGCCCACTTCTCGATACACGTTCGCGAATGATCGGAATGTGTGTGGCGATTGCCACCACGACCGGGCAAAACGCTGGGGTCGGCTTCGCAATTCCGATCGATCGCGTCAAGCAGATGGTGCCTCAACTAATTCAACATGGCCGTGTCATCCGCGCCAGCATTGGTATCGCCCAAGTGATGCAAACCGAAGCCGGTCTGGTCGTGGTGAGCCTGACGCCCGATGGTCCTGCCGCGCGTGCCGGCCTGCGCGGATTTCGCAGAGTGGTCCAGCGCCGGCAGGAGGGCCCAGTCGTCTACGAAACCGAATCGATTGACCGCAGTCACGCAGACAGGATTCTGGCCGTCGATGGCGAACCCATGCTCACAGGCGTACGTTTTCGCGACAAGATCTCGGAGTACAAACCGGGGCAAACGATTAAGCTCCGCATCGAACGGGATGGCCAAGAGCAGGACCTTGCTGTCACACTCTCGGCAGACTAGCCAAATTGTCGGGGCCGTCTATTTTACAGGCCAAGTTTATAAAACGTGTTATGCCTGTTCCGGAGCCTTGTTTGGAGGCGAGTTTCCAGCAACTTCAGTCGAAAGCCAGTCGCACTTCCCTTCCTGTCAGTTCAGGAGTCAGAGGAGTTTTTGAGACTCGAACCCATTTTAAGACGAACAGTCAGCGGTAAGATCTCCGAGAATTACGGACCCACACTAGGTTTTGAAACTAGCTCTAGTTTTTGGCACGCCGGCTTAGCGTACGAGCCCTGCACTAATATCCAAGTCGAGCGGATCAAACTTTCCAGCGCGGAATCGCTCCGTAGCGATCGCCCCCATAACGGCGTTGTCGGTACAGAGCGACATGGGCGGTATGTGAAGCGCAAAATTGTCGCGCTCGGCTCGAGCGGCCAGAGATTCGCGCAAGGCACCGTTAGCGGCCACCCCGCCCCCGACGCACAGTCGGCCAAACCCGGTTTGCTCGACGGCCAGCGCAGCCTTGCCAACCAGACAGTCGATTACCGCAGCCTGGAAGCTGGCCGCCATATCGGCCACCAGTTGCCGGTCGAGTTCGCCGCTCACGTGGCCCATCTGGCGGCCACTGCCAAAGAGTTGGTAGCGCACGGCCGTTTTAAGTCCGCTGAAGCTGAACTGGATACGATCAGGCGCGTTCAGTAGGGGCCGAGGGAGTTGAAAGCGGGTTGACTCGCCCCCGCGGGCAGCCGCTTCGATGGCAGGGCCGCCGGGATAACCGAGCCCGAGCATGCTGGCAACTTTGTCAAACGCCTCCCCGGCCGCGTCGTCCAGCGTGCCACCCAGGGCCGTAAAATCGAGCGGTGAATCGCAGCGGACTAGGTTGGAATGGCCGCCACTGACGATCAGGCCCACGCAAGGAAATACGTTGATCTTGCTCGCAATCTGGCAGGCATAGATGTGCGCCTGTAAATGATCAATCCCAATAAGCGGCAGGTCGTGTGCTAGGCACAAGGTCTTGGCAGCAATTAATCCTACCAATAGCGAACCAGACAAGCCGGGCCGATTGGCGACCGCCACTGCGTCCAATTCTGACAATTGGACGCCAGAGTGCTCCAGCGTTTGATGAATGACGGGCAAGATCCGTTCGACATGAGCGCGCGAGGCGATTTCTGGAACGACCCCCCCAAAACGCTGGTGCAACTCGTCTTGCGAGGCCACCACGGCGCCCAGGACCTGCAACGTGTCGGTGACGACCGCTGCCGCCGTTTCGTCACAGGTTGTCTCAATCGCAAGAATACGGATCATCGAACTGTTTGCGCCGCTAAAGATCTCGGCTGACTTGCCAGTCCCGGCAAACACAAGTGATGCACCCAAGCCGGCGGCACGTTGGCCAAAACACAATCAACCGCAACCTGCCAGGAGCTAAATTCTCGCTCCAAGAGTTGCTCGATCATCGTGAGTCGGCGGCGTTCATAAGGTTTGCACCATAGGGCTTTGGCCTTGCGCAGGACGGCGTACTCGAAAAAGCTTAATTGAGCACCTCTGGCAGCCAGGCGATGAAAATGCTCTAAGATCTGCGCGACCTGCTCGGATGGAAAATTATTGAGGGGCAAGCCGGAAACGATCACGTCATAACGTCCATCGTTGTCGATGTTTTCTACCGGCATTTCCAGCACGTGAATGCGCTGGGCCACCGGCTGCCAGGCCAGATCTTGCCGGATCCGGTTACGGAGTAGGTCCGCGAACCGCGGATTGAGTTCAACTAGGTCCAACTGGTCCGCAGGCCCTAAACGGGCAATGATCGAGTTGGTGACGGCACCCGTACCGGGGCCGACTTCCAGGATTCGCTGGGGCCGCCCCCTCGCGCCCACCCGGCTGGCCAGCGCACGCGCCAATGCGCGGCCGCTGGGCAATACAGCACCCGTCGTCTGAAACGATTCACGGAACTCACGCCAGAAAACTTGGTACTCGGCCATTCGGTTTCGCATCGCAACATTCTAGGCTCAAGTACGAACCGTGCAAAGCCGCCGCCGAGGAAGACGCTGGCCGGAGGCGGGTCTTGATTCTACAGATTCCCGCGCTGCTGGCACGGAAAACTCAGCTGCCACCACGGATGCTGAGTACCCAAGGATACACAACTCGTGGACGATCAAGGGTGAGGTGGCGGGCTCCAACGATACCGGCGACCTTCTCGCCGTAAATATTATACCGGGTAGCTGGGGTTTAAGCCCGGCCTCCGGAACCTGGGGTATCAATAGTTCGTTCTGAATGATCTACGCCGAGGCCACAATTTCGCTACACGTCGGCAATGGTGGTGGAGATCCTGATCCACTGGACCTGGCTGGTAACTCCCCGAGAAACCAGCGGCAACTGGTCCTACGAGAAGTTCTCCAGTGGGAGAGGTGGTCTTTCGAATCTGCACCTGCATAGTGTCGCCTCCGACCCATCGTCTTTACTTCTTGCTATTGGCCTCCACGGCCTTACACTGGCTACATGGCGCGGACGGTAGTAACACTTTCCCTGCCAGCACAGCTAATTGGGCTGTTGCCTGCCGAACCTAGGGCAGGTAAAATCAAACTTTTGGAATAGTTCCGACTACTAATTCTCCTCAACCCATTGGCTGGGCCTGCCATGTTGGCTGACAATCGCAACTCGAAGCCTACGCCGAGGGGTGTAGGCACGATTACGATTATCATTGCCCCATTGCCTTAGGGTTTGGTGCCAAGCAAGAACACACCCAAGCCCTGAGGCCGAAAATGTCTCGGGGCTTTTTTTGTAGTTATCCTTGGTTGTCGCGGCTTGCAGCCCGCAACCTTTCGGCAAAACCGCGAACCGATTGCCATCCACCGTGAAAATTCAAACCTACGACACAACGCTTCGAGATGGGGCCCAAGGCGAAGGGGTTAATTTCTCCCTTGAGGACAAGCTGTTGATCGCCCGGCGACTGGATGATTTGGGCTTCGATTTTGTCGAGGGTGGCTATCCCCTTTCGAATCCCAAAGATGCCGAGTTCTTTCAGCGGCTGGCTGAAAAACCGCTACAAAATAGCAAGGCATGTGCGTTTGGAATGACTCGCCGCCGAGGCATACAGCCTGCGGACGATCTGGGCATGAAGTCGCTCCTTGACTCCCAAGCTCCGGTGATCACCATCGTCGGAAAAACTTCCGATTTTCATGTTACCGAGGTCCTCGGTGTCTCGCTCGAAGAAAACTTGGCAATGATCCGCGACACGGTCGCCTACTTGTGTGGCGAGGGCCGCGAGGTCGTTTACGACGCTGAGCACTTTTTCGACGGCTGGAAAGCCAACCCCGACTACGCTGCCCAAACGATTCGGGCAGCGACCGAGGCGGGAGCGTCAATTGTTGTCATGTGCGACACCAATGGCGGTAGTCTACCCGAAGAAGTCGCGGCAATCACGAAGGACGCTTCGTCTCAAGTCGATAAACCCCTCGGCATCCATACGCACAACGATTGCGAACTGGCGGTAGCCAATGCACTGGCGTCCATCGATGCCGGTGCCGTACACGTACAGGGCACGATCAATGGCCTGGGCGAACGTTGCGGCAACTCCGACCTGATCTCTGTAATTGCAAACCTGGCACTCAAGAAAGAGGCCTTTGAGATACTCAATGGATGTGGGGTTGCGCATCTCACGGAGCTATCGCGCTACGTCTACGAAATTGCCAACATGCACTTTCGCTCGGGCCAGCCCTTTGTGGGGCCGAGTGCCTTTGCCCATAAGGGTGGCATGCACGTCCACGCTGTCGCCAAGGTGGCCTCAAGCTACGAACACATCGACCCTGCTTTAGTGGGAAATGAGCGTCGCGTGCTAGTAAGCGAACTCTCCGGCCGGTCAAATATCATTGCCCTGACAACCAAGCATAACCTCGAACATGACCATAAGTTGTTGAATACCATCCTGCGGCAGGTGGTTGATCTGGAAAACAAAGGGTATCAGTTTGAAGCTGCTGAGGCTTCGTTCGATCTATTGGTCAAGCGCGCAGCTGGCTCTTTTCAGCCACACTTTGAGCTAGTGCAATACCACACGAGCGTAGTGAGCCGCGGCGGCCAGCCGATTACAGAGGCCACGGTAAAGATACTGGTCGATGACCAATTGCTTCACGAGGTGGCCGAGGGCGATGGCCCCGTCAACGCGTTGGACGCGGCACTGCGCAAAGCGCTCAACGGACGATTCCCGAGCCTTCGCAAAATGCATCTGGTTGATTATAAGGTACGGGTCATCAACTCCGACGCCGCCACGGCGGCCCGGGTGCGAGTGATCATTGAGAGTCGCGATGAGTCAGCCGTTTGGGGCACGGTTGGAGTTCATGAGAACATCATCGAAGCGAGTTGGGCGGCCCTGGTCGATAGTATTGAGTACAAGTTGTATCGGGAGGCACCGTAGTCACTATGTCATTGATTGTGCAAAAATTTGGCGGCACGAGTGTCGCCGACGCCGAAAAAATTAGTGCCGCCGCACGGCGGGCGTTGCGAGCTCAGCAGCAAGGGCACCAGGTGGTCATGGTGGTGAGCGCCATGGGCAAGAATACCGACATGCTGGTCGATCTGGCCGAACAGGTCTGCGACGACCCTCCGGCCCGAGAAATGGATATGCTTCTCTCCACGGGAGAGCAAGTGTCGGTGGCGCTGATGGCGATGGCGATTCACAACCTGGGCGGCAAAGCAGTAAGCCTCACCGGCGGCCAAATCGGCGTACAAACCGATTCGAGCCATACAAAAGCACGCATTCGCTCCATTTCCACCGAACGCATGCGGCGACTCCTGGACAATGGAAACATCGTCATCGCAGCTGGATTTCAGGGTGTCGACGACGAACTCAATATCACCACTCTTGGCCGCGGGGGCAGCGACACCTCGGCGGTAGCGCTTGCGGCAGTGCTGGGAGCGGAAATGTGCGAAATCTACACCGATGTAGACGGCGTCTTCACAACCGATCCCCGCCTCATTGCCGAGGCCCGCAAAATGTCGAATGTTAGCCACGATGAAATGCTGGAGTTAGCCAGTTTAGGGGCCGGCGTCATGCATAGCCGCTCCATCGAGTTTGGCAAGAAGTTCAACGTGCCAATCCACGTGCGTAACAGCGGCGTGTTTACCGACGAACCGGGTTCGGTCATCGGCCCCATACCCGAGTCAGAGGATCGCGCGGTGAGCGGCTGTGCGCTCACCAAAGCCGAGGCTCGCATAACCGTCACTGGAATGCCTGACAAACCGGGCGCCAGCCTTACCCTATTTGAGCGGCTAGCCGACGTGAACGTAGCAGTCGATATGATCATGCAAACGGCCGGTCATGACGGGCGTGCCGATATTTCGTTTACTGTATTGGAAAGCGACCTCAAAGGGGCACTCGACGCAGTCGCGGAAGCGGCCGACGTGCTGGGAACCATTGACGTGCTGCATGCCACCAACGTTTCGAAGGTTTCGGTGGTTGGTCTGGGGATGGCAACGCAGGCGGGCGTCGCCGATCGCATGTTTCGCGCGCTGGCACAAGCTGGGGTAAATATCGAAGCGATCACCACCAGTGCAATCAAAGTGTCGTGCCTGGTCGCCCGCGATCAGGGCCTGGAAGCGATCCGCGCAGTCCATGCCGAATTCGAATTGGGTCTTGCACCCGCGGGACGCGCGACCTTTGCTGATTCCTTGGCGGCTGCCAAAAAAGCCAAGGAAACGGATGCGATGGCAGTCGTCAAACGTCTGCAATCCATGGAGGATCTGACCGTTCACGGCGTTGACCTCGACAACTCACAAGCCCTGGTGACCCTGAGCGACCTTCCCGATAGCCCGGGCATTTCAGCCGACATTTTCGAATCGGTGGCTGCCGCCGGTGTTCTCGTCGATATGATCGTCCAAGGCATTGGCGCAAGCGGCAAGACAAACCTTAGTTTCACCGTCTCACAGGCACAATTGCCGCAAGCCCTTACTGCGGTGGGCAAGGTCGTCGAAAAATTGGGCAGCACGGTAGAGTCGTTGGACAGTATTGCCATCTTATCGGTAACGGGTGTCGGCATCCGCAGCCACACGGGCGTCGGGCTGCGAATGTTTGGCGCGCTCGCTCAGTCAGGCATCAATATCGAATTGGTCAATACGAGCGAAGTGAAGGTCAACGTGGTCGTCGACGGCAGCAAGGGCAAGCCTGGTCTTGCTGCACTCGAGAAAGCGTTTGCTGACGTAATAGGATGAATGGATTACGGCAGTTGATCTTAGAATTATTGGAGGCCGGGAGCAGCTTGGCCTTCCCTGCCCTATTCCGCCTGCCAACATCCCGAATCCGAAAACTCACAAAACGTCGGTGAGTACGTCTTCATTGACGTAAATTGGTAGCGGCGGATCGCACGTCACCGAAACTGCGATGGCGTCACTGGGGCGCGCATCGATTTCGATTAGTTCGCCCTCGTGACGAACACGAAGCGTCGCGTAATACGTATGGTCTCTCAGAGAGCTGATGATGACGTCCTGAAACTCGGCTCCCAACGATTCGACTGTGCTGACCAGCAAATCGTGCGTTAGCGGACGCGGAGCATCTACGCCTTTAACCCGCCGATGGATGCTCGTTGCTTCGAAGATACCAATGAGAATCGGAAAAGTCCGCTCACCGTCGATTTCCTTCAAGCAAATCACCTGCTCGGAGTTCACCTCGCTGATGATAATTCGCGTCAGTTCCATTGCCACTGGCATTTCGGGTATCCTCGTCTCGGAGAGTTCATTAGCCCCTGACACAGGGCTCCCGGCATAGATTACTGTATTATAGATTCGCTGCACGGGGTGCGGCTAGGGCTGCGCCGCTGATGGCAGCCAAAACGTTAAACACATGGAGCCCAAGGGCCCAGAGGTGCAATGGGCTCCAAAAAAATATTTCGCGACCGCTGAGATGGCAAACCAGCCGCGACGTCCAAAACCTTGTCATCCTAGCGCAGCGCGGCGCCTATTGCGATTCCTCCTCAGAGTTTCTCCAGAGCCACATCCACCGCAGCCAACTGCTCTTGGACTCTGGCCAATTTTTCCCGCTGGTCTTGGACAACCTTGGCAGGGGCACGGCTGACAAAACTCTCGTTGTTGAGCTTGCCGGAGAGCGATTCGACAAACTTTACAAGTTTTGCTCGTTCGGAGGATAACCGCTTCCGCTCGGCTTCGGCGTCAAAAAAGTCGCTGATATCTACGTGGACCTCCATGCCGGCGGTCGACTTACTGGCCACGCGATCCGGGGCGGTAATCTCCTCTCCCAGGCCCGTAGAAGTGGCCCGTGCCATCGATTCAAAGTACGGCAGCATCGGCCCCAGTAGTGCCGCAGTTGGCCCATCGCAACATACGCTAAAGCGGATCGAATCTTTGGGGGCAATGCCGTTTTCAGTGCGAATATTCCGGACCGCTCCCATCACCGCTTGGAATTGAGCAAACTGTTTTTCAATTGCCACATCGACATGCGCGGCGTCCGCGACAGGCCAACTGGCAACACAGACAGATTCGGTAGCCGGAATCGCATCCGCTAGGCCCCGCACAGCAGCGACGGTGCCCAGCAGGTGCCAAACTTCTTCGGTCAAGAATGGAATCATGGGATGCAGCAACCTGAGCAGCGTGTCGAGTGCGTGGGCCAGTATCCGCTGTGCCACGGCCCGCTGCTGCGGGACGGCAAACCGGGCCTTGGTAATCTCTACATAGAAACTGCAAAAATCGTCCCAAGCAAAACTGTACAACTCACGAGCCGCATCGGCAAAGCGATATTCGCCAAGGGCGCGGGTGACTTCACCCGTAACCGTGGCCAACCGGCTAAGGAGCCAACGATCTTCGAGGAGCAATTGGTCGTCTGCCACAGGCGCGGATGCATAGCCGTCCAAATTCATAAGCGCAAACCGGGAGGCATTCCACAGCTTGTTACAAAAATTGCGGCCCAACTCAAATCGTTCGCTTACCACGGCGGCCCGAGGCATACCTTGATCTTCCTGGGTACCGTGAGATTCGGCCCACTGCGTACCAAAAGATTTCCCGCATTGGTCGCACGGAACGCTAGGCATCGTACGATTTTTTTTCGTTTGTTTAATATTGGTCTGGCAATGGGGACACTCGAATTCGACAGGCATGCGCACGTCCTGCGTTTCCGTCGTAAGATAGGCGATACCAAAACGCAGCGCATCTGCCCCAAATTTTTCGATCAGGTCGAGCGGATCGACGCCATTGCCCTTCGACTTCGACATGGTCTCACCGTAGCCGTCGAGAATCTTGGGGTGAATATACACCTCGGTAAAGGGAACCTCGCCCATGTTGTAAAGGCCCGACAGGACCATCCGCGCAACCCACAGCGTAATGATGTCGCGGGAAGTGATCAGCGAGCTAGTGGGGTAGAATTGGGCCAGCTCGGGCGTAAGCTCGGGCCAGCCAAGTGTTGAGTGTGGCCAAAGGGCGCTGCTGAACCACGTGTCTAGCACGTCTACTTCCTGAACGTACCCGGCCGCCTCGATCGCGGCCACAGGGGCCCTGTCGTCACGCAAACAGTAGTAGGCGGCACCAACGCACGTGTCCGGGTCCCATTGGTAGATGAACGAAGTATTCGCGCCACCTGACGAATCGTTGGACCCAGTCTCCGCGGACGCAAGTTCAACCGCCTCTTGCTCGACAATCGCTTTTTCAGCTTCGCCGGAAAAGTGCTTCGTCCACACGGGAATCCGGTGTCCCCACCAAAGCTGCCGACCGATGGGCCAATCGCGTTTTTCGCTCAGCCAGTCTTGGTAGCCCTTGGCATAGCGCTGGGGAATAATCTTCACGCGCTCATCGCTGACGGCGTCCATAGCCGATTGGGCCAAATCGCCCATCTTTACAAACCACTGATCGGCCAGGAACGGTTCGATAGGCGTCTTCGAGCGATCACTGTGGGCCAGATCGATTTCTCGGTCTTCGAGGTCTACCGCGGGATCGTAAAATCCGGCCGCTTCCAGGTCTTCAACAACCGCCGCACGAGCCTTTTTCATGGTCAACCCGCGGTACTTCGCCGGCACGTTGTCACTGAGCGTTCCGTCGGTACACATGATATTGATGGCCCCAATATCCGGGCCCTTGCCCATTACCGTGCGCTGCCAAACCTCGTAGTCGTTCGGATCGTGCGCGGGGGTGATCTTCACGCATCCGGAGCCAAGTTCTGGCTTAGCCCAAGGATCGACAATCAGAGGAATTTTCCGATCGGTAAGTGGCAATTGGAGCTGGACACCGCGAGCGGCCATCGTGCGAAGCTGGATTAATCGGGGCAGCGTTGTCTTCCGCCGGTCGGCCAGGGCCACAATTTGCGATTCGATCTCGCTTCTGTCTTTGTCTGCAGCAGCAGCCAATTTTCCTTTGAGCTCCGCCTCAACCTTGCCGAGCTGCGCAGCTGGATCGGGATGTACGGCAACCGCTGTGTCACCCAACATTGTCTCGGGCCGCGTGGTAGCAATGCGAACGTGCGTCGGTTCGCCGGGCAGCGCATCGATGACCGGGTACGAAAAATGCCAGAAGTGACCCTTCTTGATTTCGTGAAAAACTTCGTCGTCGCTCACTGCGGTCTGCAAAAACGTATCCCAGTTCACTAGCCGCTTGCCCCGGTAGATTTTTCCGTCGGCGAAAAGCTTGAAAAAAGTCTCCCGCACGGCACGGGCGCACTGGTCGTCAAGCGTGAACCGCGTGCGTTCCCAGTCGCAGCTAGCGCCTAGCTTCCGGAGCTGCCCAAGAATTCGTTTCTCGTACTGCTCCTTCCACTCCCAAATTCGGGCAACCAGATTTTCTCGCCCCAGATCGTGCCGCGACAATTTCTCTTCTTCCAGCAAGCGCCGCTCAACGACCGCCTGCGTGGCTATCCCCGCGTGGTCGGTCCCCGGCATCCATAGCACATTGAAACCCTGCATTCGCTTCATCCGGCAGAGGATGTCTTGAAGCGTATTGTTTAGGGCATGCCCTAAATGGAGCGCTCCGGTCACGTTCGGAGGTGGAATCACAACCGTGAACGGCGGCCGCGGATCATCGGCCTCGGCGTGAAAATAACCACGTTCCTCCCAGAACGAATACCACTTTTCCTGGGCAGCCCCGTGATCGTATTGCGACGGAAGTTGATTCATTTTGACGGTCGATGCTGTTGCCATGCTTTACTTTAGGAATGAAAAAACCACCCCATTGTCTGCCAACCAGCATCGAATGCCAACTCGGATTTGGCTGCATTGGTGTCGCCGTAACTGGTAAATGCATCCGGCTTGATACCGTGACCGGCGAGGATGACCGGCACGTCGCCGTGCGTGTGGGTTTTAGAGCTGAGAAATGTGGGATGATCGGGAGAGATCATGATCCGCCAGTCGCCCTTCTTTTCGAGCGATTCAAATAGTGGGGCAACCACATGCCGATCGATTTCTTCAATTGCCTTCACCTTTCCCGCGCAATCGCCCTCATGTGAAGCTTCGTCCGGCGCCTCCACATGGACGCAAATCAAATCGACATCGTTCAGGGCTGCCACAGCATGACGGCCCTTCGCGGCGTAGTCGGTGTCGGTATAGCCCGTAGCCCCGGGAACCTCTACGCACTGCCAGCCCACCAGCGTGGCCAGACCGCGGAGCAGATCCACAGCTGTAATCATGGCCCCTTGCGGCCCATATACATCGGCAAAGGGTTGCAGTTTTGGAGCGCGACCGATTCCCCATAGCCAAATATTAGTGGCCGGAAGCTTGCCCGCCGCACACCTCTTGTGATTGACTGGATGGTCGGCAAACAATTCTGCAGTGGCCGCCATGAAGGAGTGCAATACCCGGCTCCCCGGGCCACGCGGGAAATCATGGAGAACCGATTTGTCGGTAAGATCGTGGGGAGGCGTCGCGCGCATCTCCATCGTAAACGGCGCGGGCCGCTCCGCTCCCCGCCAGATCAGTAAATTGCGGTAGCTCACCCCCGGGACAAATTCGATACCGTCGCCACCCAACTCTTTCTGGGCCAGCGCCAACAACTCGGTTGCCTCTTCAGTGGAAATATGATCGGCCGTAAAGTCACGCATCGTTTGGTCTTCGACCGTGACGAGATTGCAGCGAACGGCCCAGTCATCGTCACCCAGCTCGATACCCTGGGCCGCGGCCTCGATCGGAGCCCGGCCCGTAAAATTTTCCAACGGATCGTAGCCCAAGAGGCTCATATTGCCGACTTCGGAACCAGCTGGCAGTGACGGGGGGGTATGGCAAGCGCGAGCCACCACACCACGGGCTGCCAGGGCATCCATCGCCGGCGTGTCAGCCGCTTCCAGGGGCGTACGTCCACCCAGTTCAGCCTGGGGCTCGTCTGCGGCACCGTCGGGGATGACTATGGCGTATTTCATGATTGGCAATGTTGGCAACTGGGATCTTGGATTCCTGATTTCGGATTGGGAGGCGTCAACTTGCAGATCGCGCCTGGATTGAAAATCCGAATGGCCCCAATCATCAATCTCTCACCCACATTCTTACCGGTGTGGCCTGCACGCAGGCCAGTTTGCTCATCTTGTCGCACGCCTCACTCGCAGCACCCTCGGTGGTTTTGTGGGTCATAATTACCAGTGAAATCGAATCGCCCGCCTCGTTGGGCTCGTGCTGCAAGACCGATGCGATCGATACGCTTTGCTCGCCAAGAACCTGCGTAATCTGAGCCAGTACGCCTGGGCTATCATCCACCGTGAGTCTCAAGTAAAAGCGCCCTCGGGCACTGTGGTAATCGGCCCGCGCGACTCGAGACGCTCGATTGGACCATAGCTCAAGCGTTCGAAACGTGATTGGACAGCGTCCCACGGCGATATCGATCATATCCGCGACGACGGCCGATGCCGTGGGCATCTGACCGGCACCCGGGCCATAGAAAAGCAGTTCGCCCACCGCATCGCCTACAACGCGAATTGCATTGTAGGGCCCTCCCACCTCTGCCAAGGGACCACCTGTACGTACAAGCGTCGGCGACACATGCAGC
Source organism: Pirellulales bacterium (assembly GCA_022448265.1). Taxonomy (GTDB): domain Bacteria; phylum Planctomycetota; class Planctomycetia; order Pirellulales; family Lacipirellulaceae; genus Bythopirellula. The sequence goes on along the minus strand of JAKVCC010000006.1, from coordinate 197,055 downwards.
TCAATACCTTCATCAACCAATTGGGCCACGGCAAGAAGCTTGATCCTGTAGCCCATTTCTTCCGCAAAGCGGACATCGATAATGTCGAGCGAGTCGATACCGGAGCGCGGAATTTCGTCCCAGTTCACCCGAGCACCAAAACCGAGATGGGCGAGGATTGCCAACTTCTGCGCTGCGTCGGTACCATCAACATCCATCGCCGGGTCGGCCTCGGCGTAGCCCAATCGCTGTGCTTCGGCAACGACCGCCTGGTATGCCGCGCCTTCTTCGTGCATTTTGCTGAGGATAAAATTGCTCGTGCCGTTGAGAATTCCCTGCAACGAGAGTAATTGATTGGCCGACAGGCATTGGCCAATATTGGCAATGATCGGAATTCCTCCAGCAACGGAGGCCTCAAACGCGACGCAACGGCCCAGGTCGCGGGCACGATCAAATATCTCGGGACCATGCTCGGCAAGCAGCGCTTTATTGGCGGTGACTACGTCTTTGCCACTTTCGAGCAAACGCAGCATCACCGTACGGGCCGGTTCCAGGCCGCCAATGAGCTGGGCCACCACGCGAATTTCCGGATCGTCAATAACCTCGTCGATGTTGCCTGTGAGTACGCCTGCTGGGAGATCACAATCGCGGGTCTTCTCCAGATCTCGCACCACTGCCTTTTCCAGCCACAATGTGCGCCCGGCGTGCCGGGCCGTGCGATCACCAAAGTCGAGCAGCAGTCGTGCGACGCCCGATCCCACCGTACCAAGGCCGATAATGGCAACTTTTGTCTTTTCCATAGTGAGAGCAACACGAAGCGGAATGCGGAATGCGGCGTAAATCAATCATTCATGGTACTTAGCGAAATGGAGCATAGTCAACGGGCAACGCGGTTTGCGCCACCTTCGCCGGGGAGTAGAATCTCATCTACCGCCGTCCGCAGTCCCCCATTGGCAATCCCAAGTCCGCAATCCCAAATCCCCAAATGCCTCGCTACAACCCCTCGGTGATTGAACCCAAGTGGCAAACCTATTGGGACCAGCAGCAAACCTTCGCCACCCCTCATGTGCCCCACGGCGAAAAGCTCTACGCCCTCGATATGTTCCCCTACCCGAGCGGCGACGGCCTGCACGTCGGGCATCCTGAGGGTTACACGGCAACCGACATCGTCTGCCGTGCTGCCCGGATGCAGGGCAAGTCGGTCCTCCACCCGATGGGCTTTGATGCTTTCGGTTTACCCGCCGAAGAACACGCGATTAAAACGGGCGAACACCCGCGTGTGCAGACCGAAAAAAATATCGACACCTTCCGCCGACAACTCAAGATGCTGGGGTTCAGCTACGACTGGTCGCGGGAGTTGGCTACTACCGACGTTGAGTACGTCCGCTGGACCCAGTGGATTTTTTTGCAGCTTTACGACACATGGTTTGATCCTGTGCAGCAAAAGGGTCGGCCGATCAGCCAGTTGCCGATCCCTGCCGAAATCGCCGCGGCCGGTGAGTCGTCAGCAGCCGCCTACCGAGATGAACATCGCCTTGCCTTTCAAAGTGAAGCTCCGGTGAACTGGTGTCCCGCGTTGGGAACGGTACTGGCCAACGAAGAGATCATCGACGGCAAGAGCGAGCGGGGAGACCATCCCGTGGAGCGCCGGCCCCTGCGGCAGTGGATGCTACGAATTACGGAGTACGCTACCCGGCTGGAAGACGATTTGGAGTTACTCGACTGGCCCACAGGTGTGAAAGCACTACAACGCAACTGGATTGGGCGGAGTACGGGGGCGGAAGTGGATTTTGGACTCGTGGGTACCGGACAGCGGACAAGAGGCCGCGACGTATCCGAGCCGCGCCCGACAGGATTCCCGAGAAAGCCTGATGAGAATACGCTACGTGTTTACACCACCCGCCCCGACACGCTGTTCGGTGCTACCTATATCGTGATCGCCCCCGAACATCCGTTCGTTGGAAAGCTGACCACCGAAAACGCGGCTAACGCCGTGAAGGTCTATTGCGATCAGGCTGCTGCGAAGAGCGATCTCGATCGCACCGAACTTGCCAAAGAAAAGACAGGAGTTTTTTCCGGAAGCTATGCGATTAATCCCGTCAATGGCGCGCAGATACCCATTTGGATAGCCGACTACGTGCTCGTTAGCTACGGAACAGGCGCCATCATGGCAGTTCCGGCACACGACCAGCGCGACTTCGAATTCGCGCAGCAGTTTGGTATTCCCATCAAGGCGGTCGTAGATCCGGGCGAGCAGGTTTCCGTTGCCGATCGAGAAGAGATTCTCGCCGGGGCGCGCGTTTTTACCAAACATGGGATGGCAGTCAACTCGGGCCATTTCGACGGCCTACCGACCAGGGACTTCCAGCAAAAAATAACGGCGTGGCTCGCAGAAAAAGGTGTCGGCGCACAAGCGGTCAATTACAAGCTGCGCGATTGGCTGTTCAGCCGGCAAAGGTTCTGGGGCGAGCCCTTTCCGATTTTGCACCAGCTCGATGATAAGGGCGAAAAAACGGGCCAGGTCCGGGCAGTCGAGGCCAATGACTTGCCGGTTGATCTGCCTCACTTGGACGACTTCAAACCCCATGGGCGCCCGGAACCACCGCTCGACAAAGGACCCGATGATTGGCTGTACCCAGTAATCGACGGTGTGCGGTACAAACGCGAAACCAACACGATGCCCCAGTGGGCCGGATCGTGCTGGTATTATTTGCGCTTTATCGATCCGACCAATTCCCAAGCGCTAGTCGACCCTGCGCTGGAAAAGGCTTGGATGCCGATCGATCTTTACATGGGCGGATCGGAGCACGCAGTGCTCCACCTTCTTTACGCCCGCTTTTGGCACAAGGTGCTCTACGACCGCGGAGTGGTCAGTACTCCCGAACCATTTCAAAAGCTCGTCAACCAGGGCATGATCTTGGGCGAGAACAACGAGAAAATGTCTAAAAGCCGCGGCAACGTGATCAACCCCGACGACGTCGTTCAGGAGTACGGCGCCGACTCGCTCCGACTCTATGAAATGTTTATGGGCCCACTAGAAGCTACCAAGCCGTGGAACATGGAGGGCGTGAACGGGGTCTTCAATTTCCTCAACCGGGTCTGGCGCATGATCGTCGACGAAAATGTGCAATCCCTTTGTCCGCATGCGGCCATTTGTGACGACGCACCTACGGACGCGCAAAATCGTATACTGCACAAGACAATCAAGGCAGTGACCGGCGACATCGCCAAGCTATCGTTCAACACGGCCATCGCACGGATGATGGAATTCACCAATTTCTTCACCAAACAAGATCGACGTCCGCGCGTGGTAATGGAGTCGCTCGTGCTATTGCTCTCACCTTTTGCGCCACACATTTCTGAGGAGCTGTGGCACGTGCTTGGAAACAAGGAAACGCTCGCCTACGAGCCCTGGCCGACCTACAATGACACGCTCTTAGTCGAAGATGAGATGGAAATTCCAGTTCAGTTGAACGGAAAGGTGCGCTGCAAACTTATCGTACCCACCGATGCCGACAAAGCATCAATCGAGCAGTTGGCGCACCAAAACCCGCGCGTCGCCGAGCTCCTTGCGGGCAAGCAGATCGTAAAGACGATCGTCGTCTCAAGCTCTTTGATCAATTTTGTAGTGAAAGGCTAACGCCTCGATATAAATCGGGCGGATACTCGGATGAACAACATAGTTGCAGTCATTTTGGGGGGAGGCCAGGGTTCGCGCCTGATGCCTCTGACCAAGTACCGGTCAAAGCCGGCCGTCCCGCTGGCTGGGAAGTATCGGTTAATCGATATTCCGTTATCGAATTGCATCAACAGCGGACTGAAACGCATCTACGTATTGACACAGTTTCTCTCAGTCAGCCTACACCGCCATATCCGCGGCACCTACCGGTTTGATAATTTCAGCGGCGGTTTCGTAGAAATACTTGCGGCCCAGCAGACCATGGCTGAGGGAACCGACTGGTATCAAGGCACGGCTGACGCGGTGCGCAAAAACTTGCGCTATCTTTGCCAACACGACACGGACTACGTCGTGATCTTGTCGGGCGACCAGCTCTATCGCATGGACTTTCAGGAGATGTTAAAGACCCATCGGAATTCCGGTGCCGACATCACTATCGCAGCAAAACCGGTGCACGACCACGAAGCATCGGCACTTGGGATCATGCGGGCCGACAGCACCGGACGCGTCACAGGCTTCGCCGAGAAGCCAAACACGGCTACGGCACTTGACGAGGTCCGCATGAACGCAGCCTGGATCGACTCCCAAGGCGTAGAAAGCGGGGGCCGCAATTGCCTGGCCAGCATGGGAATCTACCTATTCAATCGGAACGTACTGCTCAGCGTACTCGAAGAAACGGAGCACCGCGATTTTGGCAAAGAGGTCTTCCCATCGGCGATTAACTCCCAGCATGTCCAAACACACTTGTTCGACGGTTACTGGGAAGACATTGGTACAATTGGCTCCTTCTTTGAAGCCAACTTGCAGATGGCACAGCACAGGGCCCCATTCCAACTGGTGGCCTCAAACGCGCCCATTTACTCGCGTCCCCGGTTTCTACCTCCGACCCGAATTGACGGCTCCTCGATTGTGGGAAGCCTGGTCGCAGATGGTTGCATCATTGAGCCAGGCTCCCAAATCGAGAATAGCGTGATCGGGCTCCGCTGCCGAATTGGCCGCGACGTTACGATTCGCAACTCAGTGCTCATGGGGGCCGACTTCTATGAGCCGCACACCGAACACAAAACCCTTGACGGAGAGGCGATCTCAGTGGGCATAGGCGATGGCAGCACGATCGAAGGGGCCATCGTCGATAAGAATTGCCGTATTGGCCCCGGGGCACAGATCATCAACCGGGACCAAATCGAGAATGGAAATCTAGGCGATTTCTGCGTCATCCGCGACGGGATCCTGACGGTTGAAAAAGGCGCTTGTCTGGCTCCAGGCTGGAACAGCTAGCTGGAGGAAGCCGAGGTGCGAAATCGGGCCAATAAGGGGCCAGACTCAAGGCGGTTGGTGAGTTGCCCACTCTGTGTAATACTGGACTCTCAGGCAATGGTGCTGCCCCCAACGCAAAGCTCGGAGGCCCTTGACTTGTGCGGAGGGGGGGAGGGCGCGTGACTACACTTACACTAGGTCACGTATGCGCGGCTTCCAGGCAGCTGCGGCGGGAAAATCCAGCCTGTTCCAAATCCCAGAGCTTGCCTCCAGAGAATTTGGAGACAGGCCAATGCACCCTTATTAGCCCAGATTAGTCCGGCTCCGTTTTGACCCCTTTCAGCGATTGATTGAGGATTTCTTTTATGACACTTTTAAAACCCATCCTGCTCGGCGTCGCCTCCGTGGCGTGCTTGGCCGCCGGGAAAAGTTTCGCGACCCAAGAAGACGACCGGTCGGCGGCTGGGCCCGTTTACTTGGAGGAACGTCCTGAGCTACCCGCTCCAAAGATCCGCCGACGTGAAAAGAAAGAAAAAAAGCACGAAGACGGCACGTTGCAATCGGAGCGAAATATCGTATGGCTCTCAGACGGAACGGCCATGAACGATGGTAAATACGTAGAGTACTATCAGAATGGCCAAAAATTCGTCGAAGGCGAGTTCAAGATGGGTGCCCATGAAGGCCCCTGGCAATATTGGTATGACAATGGACAGTTGTGCAAGGTCGTAAACTTTAAGAAAAGCCGGGCAGACGGGCAATGGGACGTTTTTCGATCCGATGGTACGCTCCAATCGCGCAAAAGTTACAAGGCCGGAAAACGCGATGGCCCGTGGGAGGAATACTATGATGACGGAAAACAAGTCAAGATTAAGGTCCTCTACAAAGATCACAATCTGCACGGAGAACGCATTGCCTACCACGCGAATGGCCAGAAGCAGCGCCAGGACCAGTTTGTCGATAGTGCGCTCGATGGCAAGGTTGTCGAGTGGGACGATGCCGGCAATAAGACAGCCGAAGCTGTTTATGCGGCGGGCGAACTCCAAGGAAATATTATTCACTACAACAAGTGACAACGAGTAGTCGCCATGAAAAAAACGGTTTCGCCCACTGATCCCCCGCCCACCCAAGCTCCAAGACGGAGTCCAGTTCACTGGGCAGTGCTCTTGTTGTTGGGTTTTGTGATCATCACCCTGTTCGCAAATTCGTGGACGAACGCAAAGTCCATTCCTTACAGCGTACTGCTGCAACAACTGGCCGCCGACAATGTGGCCAAGATTAGTATTCAGGGTGATACTGTCACCGGAGACTTTCGGAAATCGATTTCTCCAGCGACCGCGACGGGCGACGGCAAGGCGGAAAAAGACGCGGCGCCCATCATTCGCTTCCAGTGTATGCTTCCTCCTCAAGTTGGCGAAGCATGGCTTGACCAGCTCAGCGACAAGGGCGTTGAAATCCGTGTGCTGCGCGAGGCCAACTACAACGATCTGTTCATGATTGTCTCGATGTTCGGATTGGTGCTGTTATTGGTTCTTGGATGGAATATGATTCGCCGCACCCGCGATTCGGTCATGGGTGGCGGGATGCTGGGCGGAGTCACCAAGAGCCCCGCGCGCCTGTACGACGCGGATAAGAATCGCGTCACCTTCGAGGACGTTGCCGGACTCGAAGGCGAAAAAAAAGATCTGAGAGAGATCGTCCTATTTTTGAAAGATCCGGAAAAATTCCATCGCCTCGGCGCCGTAGTCCCCAAGGGCGTGCTGCTCATGGGTCCGCCAGGGACCGGAAAAACACTGCTCGCCCGGGCAGTTGCTGGCGAAGCGGGAGTACCATTTTTCTCAATCAATGGCTCTGAATTCATTCAGCTATTCGTCGGCGTCGGGGCAGGGCGCGTACGCGACATGTTCAAGACGGCCCAAGACAGTTCCCCAGCGATTCTCTTTATCGATGAGATTGACGCTGTGGGGCGCGAGCGAGGCGCGGGCCTCGGCGGTGGCCACGACGAACGGGAGCAAACGCTCAATCAAATCTTGAGTGAAATGGACGGCTTCAGCCCAAGCTCGGCCGTCATCGTCTTGGCCGCCACCAATCGCCCCGATGTGCTCGACCCTGCGCTACTCCGCCCCGGCCGATTCGATCGCCACGTCACAGTAGATCGGCCCTCGATCCAGGGGCGTCGTGAGCTATTTGAACTGCACAGCCAAAAAGTGCCCATCACTGAGGAAGTCGACTTTGACCAACTCGCTCGGGCCACGGTAGGTCTCACCGGGGCCGACATCCGCAATCTGGTCAACGAAGCAGCCCTCTGGGCCACACGGCGCGAGCAGGAAGTGGTCGGGATGGAGGACTTTGAATACGCGCGAGACAAGGTACTCATGGGCGCTAAACGCGAAGATGTGCTCAGCGAAAGTGAAAAAGAGGTCACTGCCTACCACGAGGCCGGTCATACCGTAATTGCTTGGCTGGTACCGGGCTGTGACCACGTCCACAAGGTGACCATTGTGCCACGCGGCAGGGCGCTGGGTGTAACCCACCTAGTACCTGACGAAGACAGGCACAATATCGGCCAGGACGACATGCTAGCCCAACTGACGATGGCCATGGGCGGACGCACGGCGGAAAAGATGCGGTTTGACGAGTACAGCGCTGGCGCTGAGAACGACTTGAAAAGAGCAACTGATTTGGCGCAGCGCATGGTCACCCATTGGGGAATGAGCGAACGGGTCGGTCCAGTCGCTTTTGGCAATAATGACGAACATCCGTTCCTGGGCCGAGAAATGGCACACGAGCATCGCATTTTTAGTGAAAAAACTGCGCAGGTTATCGACGAGGAGATCGCCAAAATCCTGCGATCGGCAGCGGACCGCGCTTTCCAGATACTCACTGAACACCGCGACAAACTCGACACGCTCTCGAGTGCACTGCTCGAGCGCGAAGTGCTTGACGCCAAAGGGATCGAAGACTTGATCGGTCCCCCGGGGCGTTCCGCGTCGGACTCCGGCACTTGCCTGCCCGGCAACGCAGCCTCAATCCGCTCAGAGCCAACCAACAAGAACAGCTAGCGAAGATTTGCTGCCAGCACCGGCTCTGCGCTGATTTCCACCCAGGCAATAGCCTGAGTGAAGTGCCTGCTCCCTAGTGTCACCTAGCATAAGGTATAATGGAAACAGGGACGATCAGCCGCTTTTCTTTGCCTGTTGCTCACTGATGGACTCTCCGGCCCCATTTCTACCCGAACACTTCATCAACCGTGAATTGAGTTGGTTGGAATTCAATGCGCGCGTCCTGGAAGAAGCTCAAGATCCGACAAACCCGCTCCTCGAGCGGGTGAAATTCCTCTCCATTTTCAGCTCGAACCTGGACGAGTTTTTCATGGTTCGCGTGGCGGGGCTGCGCGAGCAGGCGTTTGGAGGCGTCGCCGCCCAAGACGTCGCCGCGGAGGGATATCGAGCCCACTCCCAGTTGCTAAAGATATCGCAGCGAACTCGGGAGCTGGTGGAAAAACAATACCGCTGTTTCAACGACGATGTTGTGCCCGCCCTGGCGGCAGACGGCATTCACATTCTCCGGGAGTCCGAACTCGGAAAAAATCGGCGAAAGATCACTAACGAGTTTTTCGATCGCCGCGCGTTTCCCATTCTGACACCTATGGCGATCGACCCCAGCCATCCTAGCCCCCGTTTTCACAATCGGGGTCTTTATATCGCGGCACTCCTCCATCGGACCAAAGGCCTCGGCCCGCCGGACTTGTTTGCAGTCGTCCAGTTGCCCCAGGCACTGCCACGATTCATCCACGTTGGCAGCACCGCGAGGGACTACGAGTTTGTCCTATTAGAAGATGTTTTGGCTGCCAAGCTTCCTGAGCTATTTGGCGGGTACGAAATTGCCCACCACGCATCCTTTCGCATCACGCGCGACATGGACGTCGATCTGTTGGAACAAGAAGCCGACGACATGCTGCGCGCCATCGAGCACCGCTTGCGCGCCCGCAACCACTCCGAAGCAGTGCGGCTTGAAGTCCATGCCGACATCGGCCGTGATTTGCTGTCGATGCTGATCAAGGAAGAGAAGCTGTACCATAAGCACGAAGTCGATGGCGGAACCTACAGCGAAATTTACCGATTGGACGGTATGCTCGACATGACAAGCCTTGGAGAAATCGTGGGGCTTCGGGGCCGAGCTGATCTACAACAACCCGCGGTAACGCCTCGAATTCCGTTGGGTCTTAGCCGCAAGGACGATTTGTTTGCCGAGATCGCCAACCGCGATATTTTGCTGCATCATCCGTTTGACTCTTTCGATCCGGTCGTCAATTTTATTGAAACCGCGGCAGAGGACAGCCGCGTATTAGCGATCAAACAGACGCTGTACCGCACCAGCGGCGACAGTCCCATCGTCCGCGCCCTTATCCAGGCAGCCGAAAACGGCAAGCAAGTCACAGCGCTGGTGGAGTTAAAGGCCCGTTTTGACGAGGCGAAAAACATAGACTGGGCCCGGCAAATGGAGCGGGCCGGTGTTCACGTCGTCTATGGATTCATGGACCTGAAGACACACTGCAAGTTGGCGATGGTTGTCCGTCAGGAGGGGAAGAAAGTCAGGCGCTACGTCCACCTCGGCACGGGCAATTACAATCCCAGCACGGCACGACTCTACACTGATATGGGATTGTTTACATCCAACAAGCTGATTGCCGACGACGCTTCGGCACTGTTTAACTTTCTCACCGGCTACTCCCAAGGTCACAAATGGCGGAAGTTGATTGTGGCACCTCAAGACATGCACCGCCGCACGCTAGAGCTGATTGACGAGCAATCGGAACGAGCGCGGCAGGGGAAAAAGTCGTGCATATTTGCCAAATTGAATTCGCTCGTAGATCGCACGACAATCGAAGCTCTTTACCGGGCCAGTCAGGCTGGCGTACCAATTGAATTGCTTGTGCGCGGCATTTGCTGTTTGCGTCCGGGACTGGCAGGAATCTCTGAAAATATACAGGTGCGTAGTATCGTCGACCGGTTCCTGGAACACAGCCGCATCTTCGTGTTTGGCGAGGGTTCCAAAGCGCAAGTATTTCTCTCGAGTGCCGACTGGATGCCACGAAACTTTGGGAGGCGGGTGGAAGTGATGTTTCCGATCGATGCGCCGCAACTCAAAAATCACCTTTGTCAAAAAGTGTTGCCTATCTATCTGCGAGACAACACGCGTACTCGCCGCCTGATGCCGGACGGAACCTACGTCCGCTGCACTACCTGGCACGGCGAAGACTCCCATCGCTCACAGGTCGAATTATTGGAAAGTTCGCCCGAAAAAAACATCTTGCGTCCAGATTCTGGCGATGGGACCTTGAACAGCCAAACAAAGACGAAGAAGAAAAGCCAGAAATAGTGTGCCACGGTGGGGCGAGTGGCGGTGCTTGCTGCAGAATATACGACGCTTTCCAAGCGAAAATACTAAGGCGACTGGGGAAACACATCCTGGCGATGAGCCCGCTTCGAGCGGCTTACCATCCCCGGTGGACACCGGTAGAATGGGGACCAGAGTCCCCCCCCTCAACTGTGCCCTTTCGTTCGCAGCTCACATGGCAGAAGACTACTACGCAACACTGGGCGTTGGCCGCAACGCGTCTCCCGACGAGATCCAAAGGGCCTATCGCCAACTGGCTCGTCAACATCATCCGGACCTCAATCCGGATGATGCTGGATCGAAGGCGAAATTTCAGGCCGTGCAAACTGCGTTCGATGTACTGAATGACTCCAAGAAACGAGAGCTGTACGATCGTTACGGCAGTGACTATGAGTCTTTTGGAGGCAGCGAGTCCTATGGTGGCGGCGGGGCCCCGCAAGGATGGCCTGGCGGAGGAGGCCCACGCGGCCCCCACATGGATATTAACATTGAAGACTTGTTGGGCGGGGGCGGGGGCGGATTCGCTGACCTGTTCAAAAACTTCAGCCAGCGGGGGAAAAAAAATCCGCAACGCCCGGCCCCAACACGCGGCACACATATCGAGCAAGAACTGACCGTCCCCTTTACCACAGCGGTGCTTGGCGGAGAAGCACAGATCGCCGTGCGGCGGCCCGACGGCCACGTGGAGAATATTCAGGTTAAAATCCCCGCAGGGATAGAATCGGGCAAGAAGATTCGACTCCGCGATCAGGGAAACCCAAGTTCCAATGGCGGTGCCACCGGCGATATTCTCATCCAAGTCTTGGTGGCGCCCCATCCGCATTTTCGCCGCCACGGTAATCGGCTCGATGTCCGCGTGCCCATTGCTTTGACCGAGGCCCTGGCGGGGGCCAAGATTGATGTTCCGACTCCGCACGGCACTATTTCGCTGATAGTACCGGCCGGCGCGTCCAGCGGTAGCAAACTTCGCGTCAAGGGTCACGGCATCAAAAAAACCGATGGCTCGTCGGGAGATCTGTTCGCTGAATTGCAGATCGTGCTGCCTGCGAATCTCGACGACGAAGATCGCCAACAGCTGCGCTCAATTTGCGAAAACTATCGGGAAGACCCGCGGGCAGACTTGCAATGGTAGGAGTGATGCTGATCGACTACGCGACACTCCTAGCGCAGCGGTCGCCCACGCCGGATCACATTCCCGAGACGACCCGCACGATCGGCTTGATGGCGCTGCTGGCAATAGCCTTATTGGGATTGCTGATGATCGTTGGCACGTTATTGGGCGGGCATTGGGTTAGACGCTTGGGCGAACACCGCCGGGGTCCGGCCGTACCTCCCGACGTGTTGTCGTCCCGGTCGTCCGCCAAGCAACCACCTCTGCTTCGCCCCCAAGAGCCACCCAAGGGCTGCGATCTTGGCGATACCTTGGGTACCGATGAAACGACGACATCTTAAAAGTCATGACACAACGCCGCTTTCCAAAATCGTCCCGTCTTGTCAAATCTGAAGAATTTGACCGCGTCTTTTCGCAACGTTGCTCGGCAGCTGACGACATGATCATCGTGTATGCCGCCCGCAGTTCATTTTCCGGACCACGGCTGGGAATGGTAGTTTCTCGCAAGTGCGGCAACGCAGTATTCCGCAATCAGTGGAAGCGCTCCTTGCGGGAAGCGTTTCGCCTAACACAGCACAAGTTGCCAAGGCAGCTCGATCTGGTTGTATTGCCCTGTCGGGGCGCAGCGCCCAACGTGCGACGATTGCAGAATTCGCTAAAGGACCTCGCATTAAAAAATGCTGCCAAACTGCCTGCCCGCGAAACGAAACCTGAGGACCACTTATGAATTGGGTCTGGCGTATTTTTCGGCGTTTGCCTCGCTTTTTTCTGGACCTGCCTCGCTGGAGCCTGATTGGCGCGGTCAAAGCCTACCAGTGGCTGATTAGTCCGTGGCTAGGCCCCCGCTGCCGATTTCAGCCAACTTGCAGCATGTATTTTATAGGTTGCCTGCAAAAGTATGGAGCTATTCGCGGAAGCCTGCGGGGGCTGCTCCGCATCAGCCGCTGCCATCCCTGGACAGCGGGAGGATACGACCCGCCCTAGCAATCGGGTCCATGTTTTTGGATTGCACGTCTTAGGGCTCTCAGTAAGAACCACTGGCAAATCCGGTAGCTTGAGAAAGTCCCCGGCAAGGAACAAACATCTTCGCCTAGGGGCAGCAAGTGGCGCTGCCGCGAGCGTCATCCCAGGCTGAATTGTGGGACCACGTTGCTGTTCCGCAAAAACGGCAGAGCTTCATGGATTTTCACCGGAAAATCCGGTGGTTTACGCAAACAAATAAGCCATTTTTCTCAAAAATTGCACAAAGACCAGCCCACGTGCTCTTTCGGGTGTCTGTGTGCTAGCTAGGTCGCGATCCTCTCTGTATTGACCTCATCGGGCCTGGCTCATAAGCTTCTGTCCCATTTTCACCCCGACCGCGAGCGATGCGCGCGGGCTCGATGATGGAGGAGCATCTAAGTGAGACTCAACGGGTCCAAGAAAACGTTGCGCACTTCCGGCTGTCTGGCGATAGGCTTATGTCTGTCGGCCTCTGGCTGCATGAATCCCATCTTCCGACCTCAAAGCCCCGAAGCGCAAGTTGATTGTGATGAATCACCCAAAACCCTGCTCGTCGGCGAGGTAGCGCATCCCCACGGGCTAGGCTATATCAAGCTGGAATCCGTTGCCTTGTTGACCGGATTGTCCGGGACGGGCGAAGATCCTCCTCCTTCGCCCCAACGTGCGGCCCTTTTGGCTGAAATGAATCGTCGGGATGTGGAGAATCCCAATCAAGTCTTAGCATCGCCCAATACAGCTTTGGTGCTGGTGCGAGCTTTCCTACGGCCCGGTATCCAAACCGGTGAGAAATTCGATGTCGAGGTTCGGGCCCCATCGCGAAGCGCCACCACGAGTTTACGGGGCGGGCAACTCCTGGATACGCGACTCAAAGAAATGGCCGTATTGGGCGGTCAGATTCGCCAGGGACACCCGATGGCACGCGCCCGTGGTGCCGTGCTCGTTGATCCCGCTATGAACTCGCAGGAAGACGCAGCGTTCGCCCGAACCGGCCGCGTGCTGGGCGGTGGGCGGGCGATCAAATCGCGGGGTTTAGGACTCATTCTCGATCACGAGCGCCAGTCAGTTCGCATGAGCCAGTCCGTCGGCAAAGCCATCAACAAGCGTTTCTTCAGCTACTATGACGGGCAAAGGGAGGGAGTTGCCACCCCCAAGACGGATGAATTTATCGAAATCCAACTCCATCCTCGCTACAAAGACAACGTAGGCAGATACATGCGAATTGTGCGCAGCATTGCGCTGTCGGAATCTCATAAGCAGATCGAAACGCGGTTGAATCTCTTGCGGAACCAGTTACTCGATCCCATCACCTCTGCCTCGGCGGCCCTGCGGCTGGAAGCGATTGGCAACGAGTCGGCCGTCGACGTTCTCATGCAAGGACTCAATGCCGAGGATCCTGAAGTCCGTTTTTATGCCGCGGAAGCCCTTGCCTATCTCGACATCACCGAAGCGGTCGTTTCGCTGGCTAATATTGCCCGCGAAGAACCTGCCTTCCGCGCCCATGCTCTGGTGGCGCTCAGCGCGATGGACGATGGCGCCGCCTACGACGAGTTGCGCTCCCTGCTGGAAGTCAAGAGCGCGCAGACCCGCTATGGGGCTTTCCGTTCGTTATCGGCGATGTCGCCCAATGATCCGTTTGTTCGGGGAAAAGACATGAACGGAAAATTTACCTTCCATCTGCTGGATATTCCGGGCGAACCCTTGGTCCACGTCACTCGCAGCCACAAGCCCGAAATCGTTCTGTTCGGCAATAACCAACAACTAAAATTACCGCTGGTACTCGACGCAGGACCGAGAATTCTCGTCAATGGTCTAAGTGGAGCAGAAGTCAAAATTAGCCGCTTCGGTAAAACAACCGAACAGCGCGTCATTACCAACAACCTCCGCGAAGTGATTGCAACCGTGGTCGAACTGGGTGGGGATTATCCAGATGTCGTGCAAATGCTGCAACAAGCTAAGGACACCGGCTCTCTCACCAGTCGTTTCCGAGTAGATGCCTTGCCCGGAGCCGCGGAAGAGTTGCTGAAATCAAATCAAGGCTCCCCAACTCCTGAGGCTGATTCCTACCAAATCCAGACGCCCCAGCCGGAGCTATTTGGCCGCAAGAGCTAAAAACCCATGTTCAAAGCGCTGGAACTCTATGGCTTCAAAAGTTTTTCCGACCGTACTCGGTTTGAGTTCTCGTCGGGCATAACGTCGGTTGTAGGCCCGAATGGCTCGGGGAAATCGAATGTCGTCGATGCCATCAAATGGGTACTTGGTTCGCAAAGCGCTAAGGCATTGCGCGGCAAGGAAATGACGGATGTCATTTTTAGCGGCACGAGGGGCCGCAAGCAATCCAATGCGGCAGAAGTCACACTCGTCTTCGACAACACGACCGGAATCCTCGATTTCGACGCTGATGAAGTACAAGTCACGCGCCGGGTGTACCACAGCGGCGAAGGCGAGTATTTGATCAACCAGCAGCAGGTACGCCTCCGCGATATCCGCGAAGTATTTGCCGGCACGGGAGTCTCCAGCGGTGCCTACAGCATTATTGAGCAGGGGAAGGTCGATGCCTTACTTCAGTCGTCGCCCCGCGATCGACGCCTAATTTTTGAAGAAGCCGCCGGGGTTAGCCGGTTTAAAATCAAACGACAAGAAGCCACGCGGCGTCTGGAGCGCGTTGAGCAAAATCTTCTGCGGCTTTCCGACATCGTCGACGAACTCGATTCGCGGCTTCATACTGTACGTTCCCAGGCTGGCCGGGCTCGCAAGTACAAGGAGCAATCCGATCGACTAAAGCAACTTCGCACCCAGGTCGCATTGGCGGACTGGCGTGATCTATCGGCCGAATGGAAGAAGCTGGAGGCGGCCGTCGAAAAAAACAAAGGCGTGAGCGATCAACTCCAACAACAAACGACTGAGAGCCAAACACGGATTGCTGCTTCAGAAACTGAGTCCGACCAACTGCAAACCCAGCTCAATCAAACCAGCGATTCCCTGGCCACCGTGCGTGAGCGAATCGCTCAATGCGAATCGACCCGGCGAAGTCAATTGGCCCGTTGTGACGAACTGCAGCAAGAATCTGTCCGGCTCAAGCGACAATTGCTGGCGATGACATCCCGGGCCGGAGACGCGGAGCAACTCGTTGCTGAAACTACGGGCCAGCTACAAGCAGCCGAATCTCAATACAGTGACATTGATGGCCAAGTCCAGTCCGACCAGAGCCGGCTCGACGTTGCGCAAAAAGATCTCGCCGAGTGTCGTGGCAATCTCGACACGTGGCGCGAAGAGCATGCGACAAAGTTTCGCGAGGCATCTCAGCTCGAAAACCAAATTCAGGCACTCGAGTCGCAGCGCACCCATGCCATGGCAACGTGCGAGCGCTACCGAGAGCAATTGCAGTATGCCGAAACGGCTCGGGCAGAGCTAGACCGGCAAATTGCCGAGGTCGAAGGCACGTTGCAACGCATGGAGGATGCCACCCAAACTGCGCACCAACAATTGACACGCGTCCAAAGACAATTGGAAGAAAATCGGCAACTTCTTGCGCAGTCACAGGCTGAGCTGGCCGATTTGCGAGGGCGTTTAACCGGGGCACGGGAAAGAGCCATCGTACTAGAAGAACTGGAGCGGCGACTCGACGGACTCAGTGCCGGGACAAAAGAAGTCCTCCGGCTATCTCGCGATGAGCCCCAAGGCCCTTTTGGATGCGTGCGCGGAGTGGTTGCCGATCTACTCTGCGTTGACGCGGACACCGCAGCACTTGTGGAAACTGCGCTAGGCGACCGGTCCAATCACCTACTTATCGATCAGGCGGACCCCTCCTTCTTTACGATGGCCGAGACCGACTGGGCTGGACGAACGAGCTTTTTGCGGCTCGATGTCCCGCTGCCAGCCAGTGCCGTAGATCGTATCGATTTGAGCAGCGAGCCCGGCGTGATGGGGAGAGCCGACCGATTCGTGGAAACGACCATCGACCTGGGGAGTCTGGCCCGGAGGCTCTTGGGGCGTTGGTGGTTTGTTGATTCTCTACCCACTGCCATGCGACTTGCCGGCGGCATCGGTCGCGGATTGAATTATGTCACCGTCGTAGGCGAAGTCGTAGCGGCCGACGGAACACTGATTGTTGGACCCCGGCAATCAACCACGGGATTGCTCTCGCGCCGTAGCGAACTGCGCGCGCTAGTCGATGAAATCCGTAACATGGAAACACTTGCCGAACAAAAACAAGTTGTTTGCGAGAGACTGGAATCCTCTGTCCGCGAGGAGGAACAAGAGCAGCAGCAACTGGCAGCTCGCCACAAGCAGCTTTCTGGGAAACTGAACAAAGTCCAGCTCCAGGCGGCTGCACTGCGCGAGCGGGCCGATCAGGCCAACCAGCAACATGCGATCGCGGCGGAAGAACACGCGACTTCTGGCAACCAGGCTAACTCAGCTGCAAAGGATTTGGAAACCCGCCGACAGCAGGTGACGATCCAACAAGACCAATTGCAAAAACTTGAGGCATCTTTGCAGCAGTGGTCGGAAACGGGCAAGGAATTAGAGGAACAAGTTACCGAATTGCAAAAGACGGTAACCGACTATCGCGTGGCCCTAGCCCGCAGTGAGCAACGTCGCGATGGATTGCGGCTCCAAATGGAACAACTCCAGCGCGACCACGCCGAACACGATCGAGCGCTGGCCGAGACCCAGCACCGTGATACCCAATGCCATCAACAACAGCAGGAACTGAAGCGGTCGGTCCTTGACTTTGGTAGTGAGTTGGCCGAGTTATTTCGGACCAAAGAAACCTTAGCTGCCAAATCGGAATCTCTGGCGAATGCCCACGGTGAACAGCGAAAACAACGCGCGGAGCTTCTGCGGACCTCTGATCAAATCCGCGAACAGCTACTCCACAGTCAAAGCGCGCTCCAGCAATCCGAGCTTCACTTACAGCAAGTGAAGCAGAGGCGTTCTGAGCTGACGACCCGCCTCTCAGAAGAATTTGACTTCGACCTACCGCTGCTCGCCACGACAGAGCCAATCGTGGAACTTGGCCCTCGCGATCAAATTGATCAAGAAATCGGGTCCTTGCGCCAAAAACTTCAAACGATCGGGCCCGTGAATATTGAGGCACTTTCGGAGTTGGAGGCCGTGGAGGAGCGCCACACAAATCTTTCGCAACAATACGAGGACTTGCGGAGTGCCAAGCTACGACTGGAACGACTGGTCGCGCAGATCAACGCGGAAAGCCGTGAACTGTTTGTCAGCGCCCTGGATGTAATTCGCGGACACTTCCAAGAACTTTACCGCAATCTATTTGGGGGTGGCGAGGCAGACATCATCATTGACAATAGTGAGGTCGAAGACGTTCTAGAATGCGGGATCGAGATCATCGCACGTCCGCCGGGCAATCAACCACGCAGTATTTCACTACTATCTGGCGGCGAACGCACGCTTACCTGCGTAGCACTCCTATTGGCTATTTTTCGTAGTCGCCCAAGCCCTTTTTGCGTACTTGATGAGGTGGATGCGGCACTCGACGAAGCCAATATCGCCCGCTTTGTGGATGTGCTCAAAGAGTTCATGAGCTCAACTCAGTTTATTGTGGTCACTCACTCGAAACGGACCATGTCGTGTGCCGACACGCTCTACGGGATCACGATGCAAGAGTCCGGAATCTCGAAGCGCGTCTCAGTTCGGTTTGAAGACGTGACAGCCGATGGGCACATCCGGCAACCCGACAGTAGCGCCAAAGCAGCGTAGAAGTCTCCACCAGCACCGGCAGCACTGCACGCATAGCCGCTACAACCGGTCATCTCACCGCAACATGCGAAAGTTTCTAAAGTTGGAGCCCCGGTTTAATCGAAACTATGTATCGGAAAGGTTATTCTCTCCGGCCCGATCAGTGGTGGCTGGAATAGAAATCCGGTCCAAAAAGGGGGGAGCCTGCCTGACACAAGGGTGTCTGGCGTAAAGTGGTAAAAATCCGTAGGGCGATCGTAGTTATTGAACAACGACCGACGCCCAACGGCTGATTCCCATCTTGCGCGCGCCCTGTTCACATGCTCTCTCCAGCAGCCGTATTTATTTTTATTGCCGTTTTGATGGCGCAGTGCGTGAGGAAAGATTTGGACAATAACGATTAGGGCGACATATTCCTAAAGTCGCCAATCTAACGACTTTTGCCAATCTTCCAGTGCTTGCATTGCCGATATGTCAAGCATGGCGGAGCGGATCAGAAGGACCTGAGCCAACCCAACATGCGATTACGGAGCGCCCCGACCCAGGAGTGCTCTTGGCAACAGGGCTGGGAAACATTGTTCGGAGTCATTCAGCACCCCTTACGGGGCCTGTGACAAAGGGCAACGCCACCCGGAAGAAAACGACTGGCAGGAAGGACTCAATCGCCAGGCTAAGAGCAGATAAGTAAGGGCGTCCAGGTTGCGAGTTGAGAAACTCGCAGCTTGACTAGCATAAACGCACGACATTATTTGGAGTACCCGTGATGAAGGTCTTTACTACTGGCCAGGTCGCCAAGATTTGCAAAGTGGCCCCCCGCACGGTCAGCAAATGGTTTGACTCTGGACGTTTGAAGGGTTACCGCATCCCCGGTTCGCAAGACCGCCGTATCCCTCGAGAATATCTAATCATGTTCCTCAAGGAACATGGCATGCCCCTAGGCGATCTTGAGGACGAGGCAATGGCCAAAGTCCTGATTGTCGCACAGGACCAGGTATTAATCGAGAATCTCAAGCGAGAACTTCCTACTGAAAAGTCGTTCCGCACATCGACTGCCGCCAGCGGATTTGAAGCCGGCATCCAGGCCGAAGGCTTCAACCCCGACTGCATAATTGTCGATTTCTCGATCGGTCAAGTCGAGGCCCTGCAAATTTGCCAAAACCTGCGACGCAGCAGCGATTTTGCAGAGACGACACTGATTGCCTTGCTCCCGGACGATGGCACGACAGCAAGTTTCGATCGTTCAAGCATCAACGAGACGTTCAAGAAGCCGTTCGACGCCGCATTGTTGGCGGAAAGGCTGCGAACACTGATTGGTGCACGAAAAGAGTTGGTCTAAGTCGCGTTGCCTCGCAATGCAAGGTACTAGTAACCAACCCGTTTGCAAAACTGCTGCCAGCGGATAATCATAGCGAAATAGGGGCTGTTGAATGAGTCAACTGCGCGGCCACTGATCTCTCCCGGTCGGTTGCCACTTCCCCGCGCAAAGAGCCTCGCCACCGAATAGGTGGCGAGGCTCTTTTTTTGTGTGAGGGGCGCACCGAAGTCCGGGGTGTCTAGCGGAAGCAACCTGCCGCCACAGCCGCCCCGTCAGACACTCGTACAACGGAACCCTATTCGGCCATTTCCCTGTTGGGACTGCCGGCGTAAAATGGTCTGACGTCCGCCACGCCTAAAGGTTTTTGGCCGCTAGCACCGCCAAATCGACCTCTCACGTCCCGTTTGAGTTGGCTCTAAGGGCCCCTTGGCCGTACGATGCGGACGCTGGTGGGACTCATATTCGCACAGTGTTTCGACATGCCTGATCCCGAAAAACAGCCGGCGACGCTGATACGTGTAGCCAGCGATATGGAAGCGGCGATGATCGTCGGCGCCATGGAGGACGAGCAGATCGACGCGACGCTGACCGGCGAATTCACGGCCGGATTTCGTGCCGAGGCTCCGGGCCAGATCTCGGTTTTAGTCCGCCAAAGCGACCTGCGGCGAGCGCGGGAAGCTCTTGCCAAGTTGCAGGGGCACCCACCGCAAGCCCCGCTACAATCGCAAACAACGAGCATCGCTTCCCTCCTGGCAGTAATCATGCTACTGACCGTGGGAGTCGCCTTCATCCTCTCGGTGTTTTAGGAGCCGCCGCGGGTCCCGCTCCGTCGTTCTGCACTGTTAACACCTCACAACCATGCCGGTTAGTGCCCTGAGAGACGCCCAACCCCTACAGTCAGGACCTACAACACTATCCCTGACGATGAGTCTCCACAAATGGGGTCCCTGTAACTGTGTCCCTTCAATTGGCAGTAGCTGCCGCCTACAATGATCGTGATTCAAATTCGCTATCGTTCAACCACTAGGGCCTCATGTCTGACCTGAGCCACTTCGACGACCAGGGAGCGAGCCGTATGGTCGACGTCGGTCAAAAGAAGTCAACCGCCCGACTCGCCCGGGCCAGTGGACGAGTACGTATGCTGCCAGCCACTCGCCAAAGGATCTTGGATCGCCAGCACGCCAAGGGCGACGTCTTGGAAGTAGCTCGCCTAGCAGGCATCATGGCAACCAAGCGAACAGCTGACCTGATTCCACTCTGCCACCCGCTAGCGCTGGAGTCGGTTCGGATCGACTTTCAACCGAGCGGGAAGCAGCACCTCTGTATTGAGGCCACTGTGACGATCACCGCAAAAACCGGGGTCGAAATGGAGGCGATGACCGCCGTGAGCGCCGCTGCGCTCACGGTGTACGACATGTGCAAAGCGGTGGATCGATCGATGTCGATTGAGCAAATCCATCTGGAAGAGAAGTTGGGTGGCCGTAGCGGACATTACTTACGCTGCGACGACGACAGCCTTCCCAAACTGGGTAGCTAAAAAAAACAGCTGGCTACGGGAGTCCCGTGGACCGTTCTGGGATAACTTCGTGTTCCCTGCGTCTTGCTCTCCGGAAGTCTGTAACATGCCCAGGATGTGCCACGGGAGCATGCTGGCAGCGCGGCAGATCACCTAGCGTCGCTACGGCCGACAGCTGCAAAAGAAACGCTTAAGAAACTTGCAACCAAAATTGTCGAACGCGATAGTTAGCCCGCATTCGCTCCGGCCAGTGCGATCTGTACGGCGATGTCTTCAGAAGACGCATCTTGAGCCAAATCCCAATACCGGCATTCTGACAAACTACGGAACCAGGTCCCTTGACGTTTGGAAAATCGCCGTGTGCGGGTCTTAATCTTGTTGATCATCGCCTCACGACTTCCCTCATCGAAGTACTCAAGCATTTCCTGGTAGCCGACAGCCTGTCTGGCAGTACGGCCCAGCGTTTTCCCGTGCGAAATCAGGTTGCGAATTTCCTCTTCCAAACCGCGATCCAGCATTTCGTCCACGCGACGATCGATACGCTCATATTGCTGCTCGCGCGGGCGGCACAACACAAACACGCGGCAATGCTCAGCAGAGTTTGCCTCGTCAAATTGCATCTGCGAGTGACTGATGGGCTCGCCGGTAAGGCGAAATACCTCGATCGCCCGAATCAACCGGCGGGTGTCGCGAGGATGAATCTGCGCTGCGGCAACCGGATCGATCTGTTCCAACCGCTGATAAAGGGCCTGATTGCCCACCTCGGCCACTTCTGCTTCGATTTGCTGGCGGAGCGCCCAATTGGCCGGTGGACCGGGGATCAATCCGCGTAGTAGCGCCTTCAAATACAAAGGAGTGCCCCCGACAAACAAGACGTTGCGGCCTCGGCTGCAAATCTCTGCGATAGCGGCATGCGCTGCTTCAAGATAGCAGGCAACGCTGAATTCTTCGTCGGGATCGACAATGTCAATCAGGTGGTGTGGCACCTCGGCCTGCTGCTCAGGGGTCGGCTTTGCTGTACCGATATCCATGCCACGATAGATGGCCATGGAATCCAGCGAGATAATCTCAGCCTGCAACCGCCTAGCAAGCGCCAATCCAACGCGAGTTTTTCCGACGGCGGTCGCCCCCGTCAAAAACCAGCAATTCAAAGCCGGTAACAATTCAGACACAATTATTTCTCGCACAAATTGGAACGTTGCCGTCCGCCCACACCCACGGCGACACCAATTGCCTCGCAGCCCGTTGCCGCTTAGACTACGGGATCAACAGGCACCTCCACTTCATTGTGATGCGTTCCCGGCAAACGGGGAAGGCGTCACCCGAAAAACTCCCACAGCGACAACTCCCAATCGGTAACGAAATGGGGCGACAGCAAGATGGCACACGAAATACCCAGACCGCTTGACCTGCTTGAGCAGACCATTCTGGATCGGCAGGAGACTTCAAGCGAAAAATCCTATACGGCCCAGCTCCTGGCGGGCGGGGTGGAAAAGATCGGCGGAAAAATAATTGAAGAGTCCGCCGAGTTTGTCGAAGCTGCCGGCGAACCAGGCGAGGCAGGCCGTGCGCACACTATTGGCGAAGCAGGTGACCTTTTATACCATCTGCTCGTGCTCCTCGCCGCACGCGGCATCCGCCTCGCCGAGGTCGAGACCGAACTCGCAAAACGCTTCGGTGTCTCAGGAATAGACGAAAAATTGAGGAGGAGCGAGAAACAGAAACCCGAATCCTGTTGACCCTTGCGCAACCGATGAGGTATCCCCCAAAATTGTATTTTTACGCAACGTAGCAAATTATTAAGGGTGGCAGAGGTTCACTCGAAGCGCAAGTCTCAATAACAGCCTGTCCCAACACAATTCCGGAATCAAGAAGCAATCATTTTTTGATTTGTGGTTACAAGAAAAACCATGGAGGTGAATGGACAGGAGGTATGAGGCTGACAGCTGTTCGCTTGGAATTGCCCTTATTTCCAACATGACTAGGCCCATTTCAATGGTCTCAAGCTGACCGATAGTTTGTCGAGGTTGATCTTTCCTAAAGCGAACTTGGAGTGTGTAAAGGGAGTGGACGGAGGAAACAGAGAACTTGCTCTCCATTTCCTCTGTCCCCTCCTGTTCAAAATTCCCCACAGGCAATTTCCGAAATACCAAAATTATTTTTGATCTGTTTCTAAGTCCTTACTCGATTCTCGCTCCTTACCCCAAACCCCAATCCTTTTATGTCTGAGAACCTCCGCATTGGCATCCCTAGTAAGGGCCGACTGGCAGACCTGTCCAAACAACTTTTGCAGGAGGGGGGGCTCTGCTTTCGCCGCCAAGATCGCAGCCTGTTTGCGCGGGTGAAGGATATGCCCATCGATGTAACATTTTTGCGGACCGACGACATCCCGGTTCTCTGCTCGGAGGGAGCGATCGATTTAGGCATTACCGGTGGCGACCTAGTTGCCGAAAGCGGTGCCGAGTTGGACACAAGGCTTTGTCTGGGTGTTGGCAATTGTCGGCTGGCGGTTTGCGTACCCGATTCGGGCGATGTCCGTAAGCCGGCCGACCTGGACGGGTGCCGCATCGCCACCAGTTTTCCCCGCGTCACCAGAGAGTATTTGGCCAAACACAAGACGACGGCCCACACCGTCGATCTCACGGGTTCGGTGGAGGTGATGATTGCGCTGGGCGTCGCGGATGCAATTGTTGATTTGGTGGAAACCGGTAGCACGCTGGCAGCCAACCATTTACGCATCCTCGACGAAATTGGCTGCTATGAAACTGTCCTGGTGCAAAACCCGAATACGCCCCATACGGCTCTGGCGGATCGGATTGTACGCCGCGTGGAAGGTGTCGTCATCGCCCGCACTTATTCCCTTTTGGAATATAATGTGCCATCTGAGAAACTGGCAGAAGCCGAAAAGATCACTCCCGGATTTAATTCCCCCACAGTCAACCGCCTGGAAGACGACGCTTGGCACAGCGTCCGTGCCATGGTCAAGCGGGGAGAAATCATCGACATCATGGAGAGACTGGAAGAATTGGGAGCCACCGCCATTTTGGAAACGGCGATCGCAAATTGCCGATTGTGAGTCACGAGTTGTGAATCCCGAAGTACGCAATGTTTTCTTATTTGAAACTTGCGGGTCGCGCCTCACTCATAAAATGCCGCGCTGGCGAAGGTGACGCAGGAGGTTAGATCCTCTGCCAGGGCATGGTCATATTTCAACAGCTCGCCACGGCAGGGGCGAATTGTTTCTAGCATGATATAAGTGGGAGCGAGGCCGCAGATGCGGTTGCGGTCAGCCACTGCGGCAACGTGGATAAACCAGGCTTCGGCATCTCCCTCACAGGCGCAGGCCATGAGCTGTTGATCGTCGGTCCACTGTTGCTTGAGCCGGTCTTCACTCAGCAACTGGTCATCGCCAAAATGCCGGCCAATATGGGCCAAATCGACACCCGCGATAAAACACACTTTTTTCTCAGATCGGGTGACGGTCTCGCGCAGCGCAGATACAAAGTCAACGACTGCAGGCATATCGCTGGGCGAACGGTTGTGCAACACGAAGGGATGAAATGAATCGACCAAAATCGGGACCATGGTAAAGTCGCGGCGCCCACCCAACACATACTGAAGCATGAGTGCCTGAAATTCTATGGAATGCTCGCTTCGGTGCGGCAACTCGTCATCGAATATTTTGGCTACTTCCTTCGCGTCGGTGTCGATCGACAGACGGGCCTCCAAGGATGCGATAAAGGAACGATCGGTCTGCACGGTGCCGAGCGGCGTGTCGAAATGCTTGCCCGACACACTAAACAGGCCGGCCAGCGGCGTATGGGCTGTAGCCAAGACGACGAAAATGTCGGCGTCTGACTCCGAAACTACACGATCGTATGCCCAGGCAAAGGCTGGCCCTCCACGATGCAAATCGATGTGCGGGCTCATCACCGCGCAAAGCCTCTTGTCGGAAATGGCAAAATCACTAGCCGTGTTTCCCTCTTCGGGCAACAAGCCCGGCCCTTCGTCACAAGTGAACAAGCACCCCAACTGTCTGCGCAGGGCGCCCACTTCACCCTCGTAGGCTCCACCAGCATGGGCCGGCGGCCGCACATCGAGCTGCCGGTACTCGGCGATCATTTTGGCGTGATGGGTAGCAAAACGCTCATTATCAAGCAGGTAACGCTCGTCGAGCTGGCTGAGGACGCGCTCGACGTCGGGTAGTGAGATAGGCTTGCCAACTTTTCGCTCAAATTCGTATCGCAACTCCCCCAAAGTCCGTTCGCCATTCATGAGGGTGACCAGCATCGCAGCCCCCATGGGTAGCGCGACCGTCTCGGCAAATCCGTAAGGATCGCGAAGCGCATACATCTGGTTGTCCCCCTCGCCAAGAGGGACCAACTCCAAAGGGCGAATGCGAGGCAGATTGTTCAACATAAGCATGGCAACCAAGGCTTTTGGTCGGGAACAATACTATTATAGGCTGATCACGGTCTTTTTTCAGCGGCAGGTCCGTTTTGGCCAAGTGAAACCGATTTGGCCGACGCCGTTACTTTTGTCCAAAGTGCTTCCTGGCAAAAGCGATGTACTGCTGCCAGTCGTAGTCGGTCACGTCGTGCTTGCCGGTCCTGAGGTGATACCCGATGCGTCCGTGGACGGGCGCGTCGGCCTTGGGCATCTTGTCGGTGCCCAGCCCCTCGGTGCCGAGCAACTTGTAGACCGGCTCGGCATGCAATGCCGAGAGAAACTCACCTCGTGGATCCGCCCAGCGATCACCGGTGGCACTGGCGATGTAAACCGGTCGCGGCGCCATCAACGCCACCAGCATGTGTTGATCGACCGGCAACTGGTTCTCCCTGTTGTCGTACTTCTTGAAGTTGCCACAGAACCAGTGTGGAAACGAGTTGTTGATCCGCCAGACCGTCTCACCAAACTGACGACGTGACAGCGCGGCACCGCCACAACCCGAGTTGTTAGAGATCACGATCGCGAATCGCTGGTCCCGGGCTCCTGCCCACAGCGCGGTCTTGCCCAGGCGACTGTGCCCCAGCAGCACAACTCGCTTCTGATCGATCTGCTTGTCGGTCTCGAAGTAATCCACCGCCCGGCTCAAGCCCCAGGCCCAGGCCGCGATCGTTCCCCATTGGTTGGCAGAGGGTGCCTTTTGACCGTCCTTGTAGAACAACGGGTGCACACCGTTCTGAAACTCGTCGTGATAATCCGGATCGATGTCACCGCAGTAAATTGTCGCCACGCCGAACCCGGCGGCCAGGCACCGCTCGACCGACCAGCGACTCGCCGAGAGGCCTCGAGACTTCTCGGTCGCCCGGTTGTTGACATATCCCTGTCCGGCGTCGTCGCGATGCCAACTACGGGCCAGTTGAATCTTCGGATCCGTCTGGATCGCGTGGTTGCCGTTGAAGTTCAACCCGACGAACACCGGCACAGCGGCCTTGGTGTTTGCCGGCAGGTAGACCAGCAGGTCCATCTGTGGACCCTTTTCGGTGCCCGCAAACAGGACTCGAATCTGCTTGCGGATCGCCTTGCCGGCCAGGGCCTCTGTGGACGATTCGATCAACCGGAAAACCATCCTAGGCGGACGACCGGGAGCCTTGCCGTAGACATGTTCCTGGAACAATCGCAAAACTTCAGGCCGCCGCTTTTTCGTCCATTGCTTGGCTGTCTTGACCCGTTTTCCCGAAACCCGTTTCAGAGGATCCGGCAGTTCGAAGGCCGGAATCTTGGTCTCGTCGTAATTGGCGACAAACTTCTGGGCCCTGGCATTGTCGGGTCGACCGAGAATCACGACCGACACCAGGATGGCCAAGACAACGAGAGATCGCAACGGGAACCGGTGCATCGAATTCTCCAGGTACAGGACCAATGAGGTTGTCTCGACTATGTCGTCTCGAGTCGCAGGTTGCAAATGTGAGTCGGTCCACTGTTCTGCGCCCCCCCGAGCCGCTACTCTGTCGACATCCCGGAGGCCATGATGGCGACTCCGATCCAACAACGCACCCCTGTTGCGTTTGAAAAACGCTCAACGGACAGAGCATGGCTCACGGACTGAACCCCGCTCAACTTTCGGCCGTCCACGCCACCCGGGGACCTGTCCTGGTGCTCCGGGCAAATGAATTGGCAAGTCGCCCCGAATTCTACGACACATTCACCAACAACTGCACGACAAATATTGCCCGCCACATCAACCGTATCGCTCCAAACCGCATTCGTTACGACTATCACATCCTGCTGCCGGGTTACTCCGACAAGCTTGCCTACGAGGAGGGCCTCATCCAGCGCCGGGGCACCTTTGCCGAGACCAAGGCCAAAGCCTATATCTCGCCCCAGGCGATCCTCCATGCCGGGCAGGAGGATTTTTCCGAGAGAATACGTCGCTAGGGTTCGGCTCAACAAACCAGAAGCCGCTTCAGGCATTTCCTCCGCGTTTATCGCAAACCCGGAATCGACACTCGTTATTCGCCGATGATCTTTACCAAAACGCGTTTCTTGCGATTGCCATCAAACTCATAGTAAAAGATATGTTCCCACGGCCCAAGGTGTAGCTTCCCGTCTGTAATCGCCACGACGACCTCGCGCCCCATGATCTGGCGCTTGTGGTGGGCGTCGGCGTTGTCTTCACCCGTGCGATTGTGGTGATAGCGCTCGGGCGACGCGTCGAAGGGCGCCAACTCCTCCAGCCACTTATCGTAGTCGCGGTGGAGCCCCGGCTCGTTGTCGTTGACAAACACCGAGGCTGTGATGTGCATCGCGTTGATTAAAATCAAGCCATCTTGAACGCCACTTTCGGCAACCAGCGCTTCAACCTCCCGATGGATCGAGACGATCTGGCGGCGCTCGGGCACGCTCATCCACAGCTCTTTCGTAAGAGTGTTCACGAGGCTTATAGTAGTGAAATAAACGGGGCTCGTCGAGATGAGAGCAAACAACCTGTCCAGGTCAAAGGCGCCTACCCGATCAGGTAGACGCAGAGTTTTCGGCCTGCCCCGAGATTTCACAGGCAAACCCGTCATGTACGCTAATGCAATTGCCACCCGCCTCGGTCGCCATTGCGATCGAAAGCTCGAGTCGCTGCAATGCCGAGCCAGGTATTTCTCCGGGCTCAATTTCTGTCAGACCGGTGCTCACTGCGTAAGAAAGCGAAGGATACTTGGGATCGCCGTATTTAGCTGCATTGCATTTTAGTCGCTCTAGTGGCACCAAGGCCTGCTGGAGTGCGGTCGCGGGGAACATGATGTAAAAGCTGCTGGCGTCGTATCTCCCGATCAAGTCGGTCTCTCGCAACACAGTGCTAGCTAGACGGGCGATTATCGTCAACAAACTCTTGCGTGGCAAAATATCTTCGTTGGTCGTCTCGGCGTAGTCGTCTATTTTGACGATGGCAACGGCGAGGTCGCCGCCATAGCGGCGGGACTCGTCCGAACGGCGGCGGAGTTCTTCCAAAAAGACTTTTTGGGTAGGCAGCCCCGTCGTCTCGTCAGTATAGGCGTCGGTCGACTCCTGGCCCGGTTTGTCCGTGCTCAGCGAAACCGCCAAGGTCCTGGCGACCCCGTTCCCGGCCAATAGGCAATCAGTGCCATCATGGTAGTGTACACAGTTACGGCCTGATTCCTTGGAGAAGTATAGGGCTGCGTCAGTGCGCTGGACGAAGTCGCTGAGTTCCTCACCTGAAGTCAACTCAGCCAAGCCGGCACTCACAGTTAACTGCAATTTTAAACCGTTGTAGGAAAATCGCGACGACTCTACAAAACTACGGACCCGCTCGGCAATCTCTCTGGCAATCTCAATACCCGTATTGGGCAGGATAATGGCAAATTCTTCCCCGCCATAGCGGGCCACCAGATCCACGTCGCGGACGGATTCTTGCAAGCTTTCAGCCACTGCCCTGAGAACGGCATCGCCGGCTTGATGCCCATAGCGATCATTAAAACTCTTGAAGCAATCGATATCTACGAGCACCAGGGCGAGGGGTTCCTGGGTACGACCCCACTGGGCAAAGCGTCGCTCAAGTTCGTACTCATAGGCACGACGGTTGGCGACACCGGTAAGCCCGTCGGTGAGTACATCTTTCTCATGCGCTATTTTGAGTTCTTCCAGTGCCAATCGCCAGCCGTCGCTGAGTATTCCGACCATCGTGCTAATGCACACCAGCATAATCGCCCACACCATGAAGGCGCCGATCGTCACGAGCGGAATCTGCTCCACAGAATCGGAAAAAAGACTGGGCAGGAAAATGATTGTTGCCGTGAGGATGCACAACAGCGACATCATCCGTCCGCGAAACTGGCCGAACATGAATCCTGTAAGCACCACCGGCACGTAAAACAAATGCAGCAGCACCGTACTCTCGACCGAGTACGACCACATGGTCGTCGTTACTGCCAACACAGCGGTGACCAACAGCGGTTCGAGATACCATAAATCCTTCGGATCTATATCTGCTGAACTTTTCACTACTTCAACTACAAAAAAAGGGCCTGACGCGTTTTATTTAGTTAAGGTTTACCTGAGAAAGAGCTGGCAACTCGGCTGCGTTGCTCTCGCTCTCAGAAATCCTAACACTCTCCAAGGTTAGTTTATGCAGTGCCATAATCAGTGAATAACCTACGAATCATCTGTTTTTTCTCTGGGGTATCAACACAAATTCACTTCCTTGGCCGCGTCATTGGTTAGACCGGTGCGACCGTTATATTGCGGGTCTCACTGCGACAGCCGGGGGCATTTATGAGGCAATCACTTGCGTACGGGGTAGTCCTACAAGTGTCACATTCCGTTCGAGCGGAGTTCCGCCTGACACTGGCCTCATGACCTGCCTGTGCGTGCACTGAGTGGACGCCAGATCGGTGAAAGTTGTCTTGGCGGTGCCGGAGGGGACACATTGAGGCTAGCCTCGGCATGCTAACCAGGGAACTGACCTGCCCCGACGAACAGTACCAGTTGTCAAGTTAAACTTTGCATCACCGTTAGGCCAGCCACTTCACGTAGTGGAGGCGCAGCTGGAAAAAAGTAAAGTGACTGGATCTCCTCGGGAGCCGAGGGCCGGTACCCCGGTGACCCATGCGGCCTCACCGTGCTGTCGTGCCATCGCCAGTGCTTGATCAACACCTTTGCCTCTAGCTGTGAATCCATATCCGTTCAGCCTCGGAGTCCGGCCAGCTTGAAGATTATCCCTCTGATCGAGGCACCGCTGAAGCGCGCCATCAGAGTCACTCCATGGGCCAAAGTAGTGCAACTTGCCCCTGATCTTATTTGGCCATCGCTTGGTAGCATGTGAAAACATCGGGAACTCGGAATACGGTTTCTTTAGCTTGTTGACGATGCTAGAATATGCCACGGCATCACCTTGGTACTAATGGCCAGATATGTCAGTCACCCGGCGGTAGCCACCACCGAGTTTCACCTTATTGAGGCAATGACAGGTGTCAAAACGAATGTCAATGAGGTACTGTTAAGCGTTTGCAGAAGTGCCGCGCATGGCTAAAAGCAGTGACTTGGCGGAGTAGCTCAGTTGGTTAGAGCAGCGGAATCATAATCCGCGTGTCGGGGGTTCGAATCCCTCCTCCGCTACTTGCGTCTAGTGACGCACAGTCTCGCAACCCATCGCCCAAGTCCGCAATCTGTAAGGGCTTGGGCGTTTTCTTTTGCGCGTCGCGCCGCTTTTGATCATCGCACGGGCTCGCAGCAGATTGCCCCCTTTCGCGTTGCGAGTGCTGCGCGCCCTTGGGGTCGTCTGTTGGCAGGCCATCGGTTCCGGTTGCTCGCAGGGCCTCGGGTGGCAGCATCCGGCGTTCGCGGCGTCGGTCGGCCTTGGGGTTCGGTTTCTTGACCGATGACAGCGGATCGCGCGGCAGCTTGTGGTGATCGGTCAGCCACTTGGTAAACGCCTTGATTGCGTTCAGGTGGGCTTGGATCGTTCGCACGGCCCGGCCTTCGTCGCGCAGCTTACCCGCGTAGCGGTTCACGCCATCGGCCGTAATGTCGGCCAGCGTGGTGAACTCAGCATGATCGGCAACCCACTCGATAAATCGTCGCGTGCTGGTGATATGCTTCTCGGTTCGCCCGGCCGTGCGCAGCTTGCTTTCGTAGTCGGCCAGGTGGGCTTCAATGGTCCGCTGCGATTCCTTGCTGATCGCGTCTAGCGTGGGGTCAATCACGCCATCGCGCCGCAGGGCCGCGTCGGCTTCATGCTTGCGGGCGATCCGCTCGGCCGTCGCCTTGTCGGTTGTCCGCGCGCACTTGGAACGTCGCTTGCCCGTGTGGTCGATCCACTGGATATACCACGGGCCTTTCGCCCTCGCGCCGCCGCGTTTGAATACCGTCGCCATTGTTTACTTGCCTTTCTTAGTCCTGTGATCCTTGCGCAGCCTTGGCAGATTCCAATTGCTGATTGATCTTCCGGATTGCCTCTGCGGGGATGCTCTCGTCGGTTTCTAGGTGAGTGGCCCAAATCGAACCAACTCGCACCCAGTTCTTTTCGGGGTTTTCGTACTGCGGCTTATCGGGGTTTTCGTACTGCGGCTTATAGGGGTTTTCGTACTGCGGCTTATAGGGACCAACATCTTCGATAACGAGAATCTGCCACCCGTCCGCCGTGGTAGCGCATCCCTCATGTCGAAGTATGTGTGCCCCATCTTCCTCGACCGGCTCTAAGCTTGAAGCGGCGCGCAAGTAGTCCTCCCGGGCGCTCACCAGAGAGCAAAAGTCGTGTTGCATTTCACCCCAGAAAGCGAGCCTCGCGTCCTTGTCTCGAAAACCAGCTTCGTCGGTGTGACACGATACAACCACTTCCTTGATGCGATCGCCGTTGACCCACTTCACCAGTTCAACCGAGAAGTCAGCATCGCTGGTGCTGCGATTGTAAGATACGGACCGCTGCCCTAAGTTCTGGCTGTCCTTGCTCTGGCGGTATCCCAGCATTTCGAGCCTTCGGAATGCATCGGGCAATTGGGTTACAGTTGCGTTGTGGTTCGTTCCACAGCCGACGGCAGATAGCACGAGAAAGCAGGCTGTGGCCGCTGCAATTGCGGATCGTATGCGTATGTCTTTCTTGGCTGCCATCGTCACTTACCTTTCTTCGCCTTGCAGTCCATCACGATTCGCAGGCCGAGATACGCGCCGAGTCGATCCTGCATTGGTTGGAAGGATCTATACCGTTTGGGTTGAGATTGGACCCAATCCAGTCTCAAAGTGTCCTCTCTAATAACAAGCGGTGGCCACATACGCCCCCTCTTCATGCCCTATCTTATCTAAACTGGTTCTACCACACGTCAACTACAAAAGGGCAGGCAGATAGTCTTCCAGTGGTGTTTTTCCGCTGTTTTGCGCCTTCACTTGCCTTTCGATCGATGACTTTCTATATTCGAGTGTGTTGCGATGAATCGCGACAAGCAGAGAGATGAAGAGAAAAAGAAGCAGGTCTACGGCCTTCTAAAGTTCTTTCCGTCACACCGCACTCCGCGTAGCTGTGCCCTTCTTGCAAGTGCCCAACTCACCTCGTGGTATTCTGCTTCTAGTTTTTTCGGGTCGAAGCTCTTCTTCATTGGAAGTCGCGCTTACTGCCCAAGTTTCAAGTTTTTGTGGAGGCAGTAATGCCAGAAGGTAAGATTAAGAAAGTGTTGTCCGACAAGGGTTTTGGTTTCATCGAAGGCGATCGGGACGATTTGTTCTTCCATCACTCCGAAGTACAGGGCACTACGATCGAACAATTGACTGAAGGCCAAATGGTGGAGTACGAAGTGGGTCAAGGAAAAAAAGGGCCTTGCGCCGTTTCCGTCCGCGTGGCTCAATAGGCTGCCATGGAGGCACACCGTCTCAGCGAGAGGCGGCCTAAACAAGTGATTTAAAATCACACGCGCCCCTGGATCTTTTGATCCAGGGGCGTTTTTTTGTGGAGAGGGTAGTGGGCACCTCTGAGGTAGCCAGATCCTGAGACCTTGCTTGAATTTCGCCGCCACG
This sequence comes from Pirellulales bacterium, assembly GCA_022448265.1. Lineage (GTDB taxonomy): Bacteria > Planctomycetota > Planctomycetia > Pirellulales > Lacipirellulaceae > Bythopirellula. The sequence goes on along the minus strand of JAKVCC010000006.1, from coordinate 164,138 downwards.
TCGCCGGAAACGAAGTCTGCCAGAAAAAACCGTACAACCAATACGGTCCCTCTCGGCTTAAAGGGCACGTTAAATGTGCCGCTTGTGCAAGGTGAGCATCTGAGGTGCTGACCATTTGATCGCTTTTGCCACCGCCCTGGAAGAAAAAACCAGGCATGCACCTCGCCATCTGCCATAGTCTTTCGCAGACACGCCCTCGATTGCCTAGAATTTCCTGGCATGTCGAGTGGGTGCCAAAGATAATTGAAGGTGGTGCCTGCCCTTCTCTCTTCCGTCAGCCATCCATGAAAAACTTGTTATCAGCCATATCTTGGCCCGTATTTATTTCCCTGCTGATCACCCTGGTACAGGGCGGAATCGCGTTTCCGCTGCACGCTACCACGGTTGAAGTACAGACCATCGATGGCCGGGTGCTCCATGGCGAGGTCGATAGTCGAAGTAATCAACGACTGCTTTGGATACGGAAAACGGATGACCATATTGTCTTAGCAACCTCGGTCTTGTGGTCTAACGTCAGCTCGGCCAAGTACGACGGAAAAACGTTTGAAGCACGCGAACTACGGCAGGACCTAAAACAACATACTTCGGACGGCCCCAGTATGCTTTTCAAAGAATACGTTGCCAGACCTATGCCTGTCATCCAGAATGCGACGAAGGACCTGGCATCCCACGGACGCCAAGCAAGTCAACACCCGGTCTTGTCGTCTCGAATTGCCAGTATCCGCGTTCGCGCCCAAGCGGTGAATCTCGACCGCGATGTGGAACCCGATGGACTTGAGGTGGCCGTGGTAGCGCTCAACACGCAAGGCTTACCGCTTCCAGTGCGAGGAAGCCTTTCCCTGCGATTGTGGGGTCAGCGCAGCAAGAGTTATGGTTGGCCACTGAAATCGGAGGAGTTGCAGCGCTGGACCCAAAGCGTGCATCGCGACGATTTCGCGGAGAGCGAGGCAATATATGCCCTCCGCTTTCGCACCGTACGCCCCGAGTTTGATTTTGAACTTCGTCCCTATGCGCTGCTCAATGCAAGGTTGAGTATCCATGGCCAGGGGAACTTTGAGGCAAGCGTCCCGGTCGCCGTTCGCTACTTCAACCCGGTTCGTGATTATCTCCAGCAATACGAAGGAAGCCGTTTTTTTTTCGGCGAACTTTCAGAAAATGTACGGCGAGAGATACGTCCAGGCCGTGAAATGCGGTCACGCTAGATTCGTCGACTCAACCGCCCACCTTGCGCCGATCTTTGCCCTTGCGCTTTTCGCAAGACACACGTTGCTCTTGGCTCACAGCATCTTCCGTGATCGAGTCGATATTGTCCTTGCTTTGACGGCGATCTATTTCATTTCGCTTCTCGATAAGCGATTCCAGGTCATCCGGAACGTTAAGTCGATTGGCCATGATTGAAGTACCTGCGCGGGTAGAAATTACTGAGCGGGAGTTGCCGGCAACCTAATTACGGGCGGCCCAAACACGGTGGGCCCGAGTGGATCAGCTTCCTGCGATAGAATCGTCGATTCCCCTACGTCGGCAGGGATCTGATTTTCTTCTTCCACCGCTGGAAGCGACATCAGCATCTCGCTGCTGCCGGCCCTAGATCCATTGTGCCGGGCTCTTGCTGCTAGGAACAGTCTGCGGGGATTGCGAATGGCGTCGAGCAATTGTGCTTCGTAAGGACGCGGATAAACATTGAGCGGACCAGTGATCAGTGGCTGCTGCGTGCGAAATAGTTTGCCTTGCTCACATGCTGCAGTAACGGGCGAGTAGGGCTGCACGCGCGGTAGCAATGTCACAATGATTTCTGAACGCGACTTGACGTTGTTACGTTTTTGGAACAGGAGGCCCGCGTAGGGCAGGTCGCCCAGCCAGGGAACTTTGCTTTGAACGATGCTGTCGGTCTCCTGGATGAGACCACCGATTACCATACCTTGGCCGTTACTCAGCAACACGTCGGTTTCAACTTCGGTGGTCTCTTCTGCGGGCAATCCGGTATTGGGATCGATCTGGCCTTTAGAGACTTCCGGCTTGATCCGCATCAAGACCCGGCCATCGCGCGTGATGCGTGGAGTGACGGTGAGTACAACGCCTACGTCCAGAAACTCGACACTCTCCAACGAGCTGGTTTGGGTCGTGGTGGTGATGCGGTAGCCGAGTTGGTCGCCGATCTGAATACGTGCGTGTTGCCCATTAACAACCATCAGGCGCGGCGAGGCCAAGGTCTTTGCGTCGGTGGTTGTCTGCAAGATTTCCAGCAAGCTGGTTAGCCCGGCGCCATCAACTTCGAGAAACGAGGCTGCCGCCGCGGCCGGGTTGGCGAAACCTACTGACGAGAGAGTCACTTTATTCCCGCGAAAACTAGTAATCTGTTCGAAATTGATGCCATTACGGCACTCGTCATTCAGATCGACCTGCAAAATGTGGGCCTCGATCAAAACCTGCCGCGGGGGTTGGTCGATGCGGGAAATATAGTCGGCAATCTGCTCGAGATGAGCCGGATAGTCGGCCACCGCTACAATTTCTCTGGTGCGGCGATTGTCTTCTGAGCTTCCTTCTAAAATCCAAGACTTACCGGCGGGCGACAACAAGCCCTGGACAGTCTGGTCGACATCCGCAGCCGAAGCAAAGTCCAATTCAAAAACTTCGGTATGACGGCCTCCCGCCCCCGGTGGAACGTTTTCAGCGTCGGCCATACTCGTCACCAGAATAATGCCGTTATTATTAGTCCAGGTATGTCCAGAGGCGGAGAGTAGCGAGTCAAGTACCTGTTGCCAGGGCAATTGCTCGAAGGACGCAGTAATGTTGGTTGTCGTGGGGGTGGCCAGAACGATATTGATTTTCTGTGTTTCGGCCACTAACGCGACAACTTGATAAAGTGGCGCTTCGCGAACCATGAGCGAAATCAATCCGTCGTGCTCATGCACGACGATGTCATCATGTGCTTCCGGTTGAGCGAAGGGAATAAGATGCTGGCGGCCGGAGTTCGGAGAGGGCAACTGCTCTGAACCGTCGGGCGGCACGCCGCCCGACAATGTCGACGGCGAAGCAGCCAGTTTTTCGAAGAGCGTTGTCTCTTTTTCCATCGCGCAAAGCGGCAGAGCAACCACTGCCAGCGCTAGTGCTGGCAGACGTAGCGCCTGTCGCGAAATCCATCCCGTTGTGTGCGCTGCTGCTCTCCTGAGCATGGTGGTAATCTCTGGTTGGATTAGTCCGAGCTGATGTCGGTTAACACGATGCCTTCAGTAGTAATACTGCTGACCTGGTACCCCTTAATGAGATCGCCAACTTTTACTCTCTGAGTCCCAATCGTTGCCATTCGTTGTTGGTTCGCGATGACCACGATGCTTGCCCCCTGCTTTTCCAGTTCGGCAAGTGCCAGTGCATTGGCTTCATCCCTGTCGTCTTTAAGCTGCGCTGCTTCTGGAACCGCCGCGGCTTTAACGTACCAGTCAGGCGCCGCCAGAGGGTCATAGCTCACGACTTGTTCCAAGAGAATCTTGCTCCATTCGCGCAGGTTGGGGCTTGCATCCGCCTCAAGTCGGACACCTGCCTCCGATTGCTGCCCCACCTGCTCTTTGCCCTTTACTTTCTTTGTGCGCGGGGAATCAGCAGGTGCCATGCCGGATGGCTTGCCGCGCATCTGAGGTACTACGACTGCCAAAAATACGACGCCCAGGACTCCAACAAGTGCCAGCTTCGCAGGTGTAGCTCCGTTTTTTTTAAAGGTGCCAGGTTGATTCATAGAATCTCCCCCTTCTCTCTATCGTGGGACTTGGCCCCGTAATACAAGACAAAAGTTACCTGAAACGGATACTCCCCAATATTTTTTTTCGACTCCAACGCGAGGGTGGCAACATCCGTAGCCCTGGCAAACTGGTTGATCTCTTTGAGGAGTTGACAGACGCTGGCAAAGCTACCGCTGCAGTGCATGCGAATCTCGCTGGACGAGAAGCTGGGCCCCGTTTCGGTGCGTCCAATTGTGTAGTCGAGCATGCGCACCCCTGTCCGTTCTGCCACCTGTCGAACCTGCTTTACAAAGCCGTTGACATCGAGCTTCTGGGGTAGGCTCTTGCGTACTTGTGCCGTTGTTTCCAGCAGCTTGTCCAGCTGCTCGCGCAGCAGACGTTGTTCGCGCTGGACCTCAGTCGCCGAAGCCTGAAGTATTTGCAACTGTGCGGACCGGTTTAGGTCAGCGACTTTTCGGTCGTGTAGCCCGCAAATCGTCAAACGGTAAAACGTGAAGGCTGAAATAACAACGACCGCGATCCCAGCTGCGTGCAGAGCCCATCCAATCATTGTGATGCGTCTTGTTTTTTCGGGATTCATAGTAAGTCTTGCGTTGTCGTTCAAAACGAGCACTCGATCGTAAACGTGTGCATGGGATGTTTATTAACTTCTGTGGCAGATGCTCCTTCCAGCTGAACCGAAGCAAAGGGAACAGCCTCTTGGAGCAAATCAGTCAACTGGAGGATTGCGTCGCGGTCGACGCCCAGACCCTCGAGGGTGAGCGTAGCCAGGGAGTCTTGTGAGTTGGCCTGGCGCCTTTGCATCTCAAAGGCGAGCTCTTCGACAAACACCTGTCCGCCCGTATTGCCCACTGACCGGCTGACACATCCCAGCATGGTCAGGGTCGGAAACTTATCGGACAGCTCCAAAATGAACTTCTCATCCTGATGGAGTTGCTGAATCTTTTTTTTCAAAGATTCATTCTCTGCTTTCATCAGACAAATCGGTTCATACTGAGCTTCCAAACGCATACGGTGCTGGCTTTCGCGGTAAGCAGGCCACCAAGTGAGCAGTCCGGCAACACCCAGCACCGAAAATACCGCCACCATACTGTAGGACCATTGTCGCAATCGGGTGCGCACGCATTCACGCACTCGGGCTTGTTCCGACATTAGGTTCAGATGATTTTTCATGATCTCTCCCAAGCCAGCGCAGAGAGTGCAATGGCGGGCGCCAGCAGGCATGCCGGTAGCGTGTCGACGTGCGAGTTGGTGGAAATATCCTTGCCAAATTGCCATACAAGAAAATTAGTTTTTAGGATGCGGCTGAGATCAGCTGCCAGCCCTTTTACGGTTGCGCCACCTCCCAGCAGGTAAATGCAATCTGGTACAACAGATTTCCGATGACCTTTAAGATGCGCAAGCGTGCGACTGATTTCCGCGACTAAACTGCGAAGGAATTCTTCGGACAACTCTTGCAGGATTTCTCCTGTATCGCTGAGCTTGCTACCTTGCTCGGCAGTGATGCCATGTTCTTGAAGCAAACGTTGTGCTTCCTCGTAGGTGACGTTGAGTTCTGTGGAAACTGCGCCAAGGAGCCGCTGGAATCCGCAGTCCTTGAGGCTCCGCACATAGTCGGCTCGTCCATCCATCACCGTACAAAGTGTGGCTTCACTATAACCCAAGTCTAAGGCGGCAACCGCAGCGCCAGAGGCGTTGGGCTGGACGAGCTGTACCGCTCTGGCCATGGCGAGAGGTAAGCCATCGATCAACTGGCACGACCAACCGAGCTGGGCTATATCGGTGCACAGCATATCAGTCCAAGTGCGAAGGGCGGTCAGCACGTTGGTGTCGCCCGGGGCGTCTTGCTCTGGGCTGGCAGACCAGCAATCGTATTGCCAATGCTCCACTGAGCTTTGGGTTGCCATTTGGACTGACTGGCGAAGCGTAGCTTCTCGACTAGGCCCCGTGCCAACTGGCTGGTCGGTGCGATGAAAGTCACAAAGGGCCATAGACAACGTCGCAGCCGCCATGCGGCCCTGGAAATCTCCCAGCAGGGAAGCTGCTGCTTGAAGCTGATCACCCGAGGACTCTGGCTGAGCGCTCGACAGCTCCTCTATGGGCCACGGCTCGCGGCGCGGCACAATTGCCTGGGCGGCGATCTGCAGCCGATTGTGACGGCGCACGAGTTGCACAACCTTGACAGAACTTGTGCCAATATCAATGCCTATCCAGCCGGTTTTTCGAGAATTAAACATGATGTTGCATGGTGTGAACTTGGGTTGCCTTTAGAGTGTGTCTCCCCGCAGAGACGCAGGATGTTCTCATCGTACTAATGGCCACCCTGTGACAGTGTGGACAGATCGAACACCGGTAGCATGACAGCCAACACGACGCACGCCACGATAACTCCCATACCTACTGTGATAATAGGCTCCAAGAGACCGACCAGCTGACGCATCCGCGTTTGAGCTTCTTCGTCGTAAAATTCTCCCAGTAACCGTGAGACTTCGCCCAAGTTGCCGGTGGCCTCTGCAGTGATCATCATTTCGCGCGCGGATTGCGGGATAATCTCGGTGCTTTGCCAGGCGCTTGCCAAACTGCGACCGTTGATGACAGCTTCTTCTGATTCGGCAAGCAGTGACTTGTAAAGCGAGCTACTCACAGCTTGTCGCGTCAGCCGTAGACTGTCTAACAGCGGCACACCGCTCTCGAGCATCAAGCCGAGCAACTGGCAAGTCCGTCCGACAGCATGCGTGCGGCATACGCGATCGATGATTGGGGTATGCATCCACAGGACATCCAAGCAGCGGCGTCCATGGTCTGTTTTCCTCCAGACAGCCAGGCCGGCTATCATCGAGACGAGCATGGGGGCCCAGAGCCACCATCTTCCGCGCAACTCATCCGCAAGCGAGATCAGCATTTGTGTGATCGCCGGTAGCACCAGTTCGTATTGCGAGAAGACTTCGGCAAATCGAGGCAAAACAAATAGCACTAACGCTACAACCACCGAAGAGGAAACCGTCATCAGCAGTATGGGATAGGTCATCATTGACCGCATTGCGCGGCTGGAACGCATTTCCGTTTGCCGAATCTGCGCGAGCTGACGCAGCACCTCCGCCATTTTTCCGGATGCTTCACCGGCGGCGACCGTGGCGACAAAACTGTGGCCGAACACGTGGGTTTGTTCAGCGAGCGCTTCGGAAAGCGTACTGCCGGCCAATACCAATTCGTGGGTCCTGCGCAGAACCTGCGCGAGCGCCGGGCGCTGGCATTGCGAGGCAAGCGAACCCAACGCTGAGGCGACATCGATGCCCGAGCGAGTCATGATTGCCAGTTGCGAAGTGAATTCCGCAATGTCCTGGGGGCGTACGGATCCCCGGCGAACTTCCTTACTGCTATGGCCTGATACCTGGCGCGAATTCCAGGTAAGCTCTTCCTCTGTCATGGCAGCTAAAGTCGGGTCGGCAACTCCCGCATGGGCTGCATCGGAAGGCAACAGTTTATTAAAAGTGGTGATGGCTGGCATAACGTTGGTGCTTCTCGCAAAAACTTTCTCATGCCAACCGGCGGACGACAACCGACCACCGACAGGCTCCATCAGTCGATAAATACAATCCGAGCGATTTCATCCAGGCTAGTGGCTTCATTCTCGGCAAGCTCAAGTCCACTGCCCAAGAGCGAAGGAAATCCTTGTTCGTCAAACCACTTGCGCACTGTTTCCAGGGGAGCTTCCTCGGCGATGAGTTGGCGAAGTTGGGAGTTACTGGGCAAAACTTCGTAAATGCCCGTCCGCCCCTTAAAGCCGGTATCGAAACATTCCCGGCAACCGGCCCCCTTGGAGAAACTGCGATGTGTATCCCCTTCGTAGTGCACCGCTTCGAGAAATTCAGCACTGGGAAAGTAAGTGGTTTTGCAGTGCGGACAGTTCGTGCGGACCAAACGCTGGGCAACCACGCCAACCAACGCTGCCGCGAGTTTGTAGCTTTCGATGCCCATGTCCATCATCCGAGTAATGGCGCTAACGCTGTCGTTGGTGTGCAATGTACTAAGGACAAGGTGGCCGGTGAGCGCAGCTTGGACCGCGACTTGGGCGGTTTCAGCATCGCGAATTTCACCCACCATGATTACGTCGGGGTCTTGGCGGAGTATCGATCGCAAGGCGGTCGCAAACTGTAGCTTGCGCGCAGAATCAACCTGCACCTGGTTCACCAACTCAATTTGATATTCAACTGGGTCTTCCACGGTGACAATATTACGACTTACCGATTTGATCAGTTCCAATGCCGAGTAAAGCGTCGTCGTTTTTCCACTACCCGTGGGGCCCGAGACCAGTACCAATCCGTAAGGCTTCTTCAGAAGGTCGGTGATAATTGACAACGTTGGATCGGGAATGCCCAGCTTGTGGAGATCGAAGGTGAGCCGCTGCTTGTCGAGTACGCGAATCACAACTTTCTCACCCAGAACTGTCGGGAGTGTGGAGATTCTTAAGTCGACTTCCTTACCGTCGGCGACGACCTGGCAGCGCCCGTCTTGTGGAACGCGCTGCTCAGCAATATCGAGCTTGGCCATGACTTTGATACGCGAGACGATTGCCGGAAAAATGTCGCGACGTGGACGAAGCATTTCAACAAGATGCCCATCGATACGAAATCGCACGGTGCTGAACTTGCGGCTGGGCTCGATGTGGATATCGCTGGCCTGCTTGCGGATCGCTTGCAAAACCAGATAGTTGACCAAGTTGATGACCGGGCTGCCATCGACAAGGTCGTGCACGGAAGCAACGTCTATGTCTTCTCTGTCAAGTTGCAATTCTACCGCCGAGCCGTCCAGATCGGCGGTCACCGCGTCGACACGGAATCCGTCCTCATAGGCGCGTTGTTGGATACGCTCAATCGATGCCAAGAAGGCAAAGACCGGCAATACGTCTAATCCGGTGAGGCGCTCGATACGGTCGATTTTGTCCAGGTCTTGAGGATCATCAGTTGCCACCACCAGCCGCCCATGCACTCTAAAAAGCGCCAGGACTTTATGTGCCTCGGCGAATGATCTGGGCAAAAGTTGCACGGCCAGCGGATCCAGGAGCCCTTCGCGAAGCTTCACGCCTGGCACGCCCAGCTGTGATTCAATGAATGGCAATAGTTGCTCTTCACTGGCAAAGCCCAGTTCAAGCATCGATTCGCCAAGCTTTTGTCCCTTTTCGGATTGATGGTTGAGAGCGGCCTCAAGATCTTCCTGGCCTATCAAATCGGCGCTCAACAGGCGCTGGCCAAGGGGGCCTTTGCTCTCCACGATCGACGCATTGGGATCCATCTCCAGTGGCAGTGTAAGATGATCTGGTAATTCTGCGAACGAATTGGGATCGACGGCAACACTCATTTTACGAAGCTCCCCACCGCAGTTTTTACATCATGGTATGCTTCAACATGCTGCTCCACCTCAGTAATACGGAGTATTTCCTGGCATAGCGGACTCAGGGTTGCCAGTTTCATGCTGCCGCCCATTGATTGCACGGCTTGCTGGACATCCAACAGCGCCTCGAGTCCGGCGCTATCCACCAGCGGAATCTCGTGCATGTCCAGCACAACCATCGGCTGTCCGCCAGGGAGACCGCCAAAAATCGTATCGCTAAGCTCGTGGGCATTCTCATGGGTCAGCGGCCCCGCTGCGCGGACGACATCGACAGCCCCTTGTGATTCAACGCTAAACATGATGTCCTATGCCAAGGGGATAGTTAACAGGAATGTGCTGCCTTGATCGACGTCGCTTTCTACGGTGAGTTCACCGCCATGCATATGAACAACTTCTTGAGCGAGCGCAAGACCCAAGCCTGTGCCCGTTTCTTGCTGCACGCGAGGGTCGCTCGACCGGAAGAACTTGTCAAAGACTCGGGGTAGTTCTGCGGCCGCGATACCCATGCCCGTGTCTTCCACGGCGATTTGCAGACGAGTTTCGTCAAGCGTGACCTTCAAGGCGACGTGACCACCCTCAGGGGTGTACTTGGCAGCGTTGCCAAGCAGATTCACCAACACCGCCACCATCTTGTCCTTGTCTAAGTGGAGCGCAGCCATTTTCGCAGGTAGACGGACCTCAAAATCAATGTCTTTCTGCAGCATTAGCGGCTGGACTTTTGCGATGACCTCTTCAAACAGCCGAGCCGTATCCACTTTTAGACGTTCTGCCGACAACGAACCGACTTCCATACTGCTGATGCTCAGCAAGTCGTCCACAAAACGGGCTAAACGGGTCACTTCGCTGTTGATGATGTTGCAGAATTCTTTTTGCTGCTCAACGTCGATCGACTCACAGGTCGCCAGTGTTTCGGCGTAGGCTTTGATATTTGAAAGCGGCGTGCGCAATTCGTGTGTGGCCGTGTCAATGAACTGGTCGCGCATCGAGTCGGCAAGTTTTTGTTGCGTGACGTCACGCAGAGACCAAACTTGGCCCTGCCGCCGCTGGCCCTGAAGCGGCTGCCGAGCAATTCGAAGCACACGATTAGATTGCTCGCTCGGAGATTGCAACTGCACGACTGCAGGGCGCCCAGACGACTTGGGATCAAACAGTACTTGGATCTCATCGGTGAGCTTGTCAGCCGCAAGGTAGTCGCTGATGTTGTTGCCCTCTAATCCATCTTCCACCACATCGGCGTCCAAAAGCGTGGCAATGGCACGGTTGGCAAATGTGATCCGTCCTTCCATGTCGGTGACGGCGATGCCGTCGGAAAGGTTCTGAAGAATATCAGCATGTTCATTTTGCTTGCGAACAGCGATTGCCTCGACGAGTCGATCATTGAGGCTCTCGCCGCCGGTGTCGCTTTGGAGACGCTGTATCAAGTCGGCCACGCGATTCCAGCCCAGAGCCGCAGCGTCTTGCGCAGCCACCGGCTGCATTTCCAAAGCACTGCCTGGCGATTGCCGGCCAATCTGTTCGAGCCGGGCATTCGCATCTGCCACAGAAGTAGTAATACGCAACAATACCACTGCACCAGACCCCACCAATAGCAAAGGAACCAGCACCGCGAGCGGTGCCAGATGGGCTGTGTCCAGAAAGGTGCTCAACATACTGGGCTCTGCCAACGCAAGGTTGAGTGTGCCTAGCAATTCCCCATCGGCAACCAGTGGCACTTGGTATTCTTGCAGAATTTTTCCATGCTCATCGACATGCCGAATCCCGGTGACGTTTCCCCATTTCAGAAGGCTGCCAGTCGGCCTGACCGCAGGCTTTCCCTCGAGGTCGGAATTGGTGTGAGCTAGGTACTTGCCACCAGAAGAAATGATAGAGGCGTAAGCCAAATTGGCTTCCGATTTGGAGCGATGGAGAACTTTTCCGAGCGTTTTCTCGCCACCACGCAAATACGCGATTTCAACGGCTGCGGCCGTTTTTCCCAAGCGGGAAAGGCTAGTGTCCGTCGTGCGCGAGCTGAGCAGGATGTGCGATGTCACCAGCACACCGACGGCAAGCCAGCAGACCGCTACCAAGCAGAACAGCAAATAATAGGCGACTACCTTTCGCGGAAATCCCACCTTGCGACGTATGCGAAACATGGTTTTCCTGCATCACTGGCACGGCAGCGACAGACCTTGTGGGGATGGGGGACTAGGCCGGAACGGCCAGTAACTCGTTGACTGTTTTCACAATGGCTGACGGACTAAAAGGTTTGGCAAAGGTCGCATCGATGCCCAATTCGTCGCGCAAGCGAGGCAATTCCAATTCCAAACCTTTCGCTGTCAACAAAACGATCGGGCAAGCGGCGTACTCAGGAAGCTTCCGCAAAGCACGACACAACTCGATGCCAGTTAAATGGGGCATTTGTTGATCCGTGATCACAATGTCGAAATGCGCCTCTTTGGCAAGCTCAATTGCTATCTTGCCGTTGGTCGCCGTTTGCGTCTCATAACCGGCGTTGTCCAAGGCAAACTGGGTAACACGTGCCAGCGCAATGTTGTCCTCGACAATCAGTGCTCGGTGGTTTCCTGCTTCCATGGTCTCTCCGGAGATAGTCGGCTGCCGCGGCATTTTTACGGCAACCGTCGGTGTGACACCAAGAACTTTCGATCACTACAATTCTTCGTATGTGATCGTGGCATCGCTCGTTGTTTTCGCAGAAGAATTACAAATGAATTCTCCCGTAGTTGTGTTGTACATCCAACCTGTAACCGTATCGTCGGCAACCAAGGGGTCGGCTGCAGAGACCTTCACCAGGTTATTTTTCATACCTACTGGGCTACTGGGAAAAAATCCTCGGATGTGATCTTTCACTGCGTCCTGGAAGCTGGTCGTCGGATTGGCACAGGGAGGCAACGCACCCCCGTTATCGGCAGCATGCAACTCGATCGCATCGCGAATAATCGACAACGATTGCTTCAGACCGTTGTCCGTAGCATCAGCCGATACGCTCAAGAACTTCGGCGCGGCAACTCCCGCGAGAATTCCCAGAATCATGATGACGACGACCAATTCAATCAGTGTAAATGCATTGCGGCGGTTATTCATTACTAGCTCCAATTAAGTTCAACCTAGACAGAGGTATTGACGTTTGCTTCGAACTATGGGGTCTCTTCCGACGGCATCCTTACCTGTGCAAGCTATTTGTCCTCGAAGTTTGTGCAACCCATACAACGCAAACCTAGCACCTGTTTTCGACCATGGGTTGCGACATGCCATCTCGACCGTGTTTCGCTCACCAATGCAATTGGCACGACCAGCAATGCCGGTACTTCTGGAACTGTTTCGGCCCACCGGGGCGAACGTGAGCTAGATTTCTAGAAGAAGCAGGGAGAGTAGGTGCGCCAAGAATCCCAAGAAAGCAATTGCTCCCTAAACTTGTATTTAGCCACCTGCAGTTACTTGCGGCAACGAGAAAGCAGCAGCCATGGACGTTAGCGTCACACCGGTGGCAGATACCCAGTACAGATGTACCGATAAAAACGTCGTCAAACTCCAGACGGTGTTTAGTACTTCGTTCGCACTCTGGGAAAAAACAGCAGACGCCTGGGAGAACCGATCAGCACCGGAAGTTTTTTCGGGTCACGATGCACAGCTTCTTGCCCAGGCTATTGACGAGAAAAAGCCGATTACCCAGGAAATCGAACCCGGCAAGCATTGGTTGGCAGTTCCGCTTCCCAATGGGGATATCCAAAACATCAAACGGGTGGCTCTCGCCGCGATAGAAACCATCGCGCCGGACTTTTTGTGCCCCCTGGCAGAAGAAATCCTTCATAGCCTCCGGCACCAGGAGCAAATCGATCAGCTCTGCCAGGAGAACGACATCTTTCTGCACCAAGTCAGCGAAGACTTTGAAGAACTGGCATTCTTGCGCTCCATGGCCGAACGACTTGTCTTAGGTGATTGTTCGAAAAATCTTGCACATCTCGTCCAGCATACGTTGCCACTGCTAGGCGCAGCTGCTGGGGTAAAAGGTATTTATTTCCTTACCAGGAAGGATAGAGACAATGCTTCCGTCAACCAGGAGTGGCATTGTGACGAAGGCGCGAACTCTCTGGTTTCCCATCGCGATCTAGAAATCATTATCAAATTGTTTGGCGAGGTAGCCAACTCGATGCCGGTGGTCAAAAATCACCTGCAAACTGGTCAATACGCCACGCAATTGCCAGGAATTGGTGAATTTATCCTGGTCGGACTCTCTAGCATCTCTGGGCAACATGGCTGGCTCTTGGCCGTGAATCGAAACAACCTATCCCAGGAGAAAATGCACGAGCCGATTTGCAGGTTGAGTCAAAACGAACTGGGAACCAATGAGGCGTCGCTAATCAACACCGCGGCGGCCATGTTGGCTTCCCATGCCCATAACCTGGCCTTGCTCGAAGCGCGAGAGAGCCAGATGCTCAGCATGGTCCGCACTTTGGTCTCGGCCATCGATTCGCGGGATCCCTATACTTGTGGCCATAGCGAACGCGTGGCCCGCTATGGCAAACGATTGGCCGAAGCGCTTGGTTTTAGCGCCGATGCTAGAGAAAAAATTTACCTCACGGGTTTGCTGCATGATATCGGCAAGATTGGCGTCAGCGATGCGGTGCTGAACAAAACCGGCACCCTTACCGACGAGGAATTTTCCGAGATAAAGCGTCATCCCGACCTGGGCTGGGAAATTCTCCGCGATCTGGAGCAGCTTGAGTACATGCTGCCCGGAGTGCTCCATCATCATGAGCGGTTTGACGGCAAGGGGTATCCCGACGGACTCACTGGCACCGATACTCCCCTCGACGGTCGGTTATTGGCAGTGGTCGACGCCTTCGACGCGATGACTTCCGACCGGCCATATCGTCAGGGAATGCCCCTGGAGAAAGCAGTCGGTATTCTTGCGGACGGCGCCGGACAGCAGTGGGACCCTCAGCTAGTTGAGACGTTTATAAGCATTCTTCCCGACATTCTGAGCATCAAAGACAACTACCAACGTCCGCCCATACCCAGAAGAGTCTCCGGCCAGCTCTCAAATGCTGACGGCACATTTGCTGTGAGCGCTACCCCCGCCTAACGACTTTGCCAGAAAACACAACGATGAAACTCTCTCGGCAATCTGGTTTTACGATTGTGGAACTTACCATCGTGCTATTGGTCATGAGCATCTTAGCTGCGGTGGCCGCGCCGCGCTACCTGGAAGCGACGGCACGCTTTCGCGTAAAAGCCGCCGCCAAACGGATTGCCGCCGACCTCAACCATGTCCGCGCAAATGCCAATAGCAAAGGGGCTGGCGTGCAGACCGAGTGGGTGAGCTTCTATGAGACGTCGGACAACTACCGGCTGTGGAACTACGCCAACATCGATCGTCCCGGCAGCGAATACTGGGTCCATCTCCAGCAGACGGCCTATCCAGTCGACCTAGTTTTGGCAACCTTTACCAACCAAAACGGCTACACGAGCAATGACACCATCAAGTACGACATGTATGGCACCGCCAAGTCGGGCGCGCCCCCTTTTATTCCCGATGCGCCTCTGGTGACCGGACAAATCGTCGTGCAATCCGGTGCTGAGCAACAGATCGTCGTCATCAGTCCGGTAACAGGCAAAGCGAGCGTGCCATGACAATGACACGAACCCAACCAAGACGCGGCATCCGCACTCGAGCTGGTCACACGCTGATGGAACTGATCGTGAGCATGGCCACCGCCACGTTCATTTTGGGTGGCCTCTCTTCCAGTCTCTACGTCGGCGGCCAAGCTTTGAACCAGAGCGGTACCACCCAGCGGGCGGAGGCCGACAAGGTACTCGACCGCTTCGTAGCAGACGTGGAGCACGCGCTCGTTTTTTTGGATCGGCAGCCCAATACGGTGACATTCACTGTGCCCGACCGCGACGGCAACGGTCAACCCGATACCATCCGCTACGCCTGGTCGGGCTCTCCGGGCGATCCCTTGACCTATGAGTACAACGGATCGGCCGCGGAGACAATCGCCGACGATGTGCAAAATTTTAACCTGGTCGCGATGACGCGGACCATGACGGCGCCGCCACTAGTCGTGAGCAGTACAGACACCAGCGGCAGCAATTCGTTGTTTGTCGTTGCCGATCCGGACCTATCGGAGCATGCGGAAGTCACCATGGATGAATAAAATACCCGTAGCGGGTCGACCTCAGGCGGTGTGGGCTACGTGATGCAACCAGCGTCCGGAGACAGTAAGACATCCACTTTCACGCTCACAGTCATGGAACCGACCATTGCGACCACGATTACGATCCCACCCGACCCGAATTAGTCTGGCGGATCAAACGATATGAAACGTCAATTGTCAAATAACTGCCGAGGAAACTCGCTGGTCGAGGTCGTCGTCTCCTCGCTGATCGTGGGTGTGATCCTCGTCGGTTCTCTCAACGTGCTCGGCGGGGCCTTGCGGACCAACCGGGTCGCCACAGACCAGCTTGATGCTCCGGGCTTAGCACACCAGTTGATGGGAGAGATCCTCGCGATGCCCTACGAAGACCCGGAAGAGCCAGGCGGGCCAATCGGGCTGGACACCGGCGAAACGAACACCACGCGGGCCAATTTTGACGACCTGGATGACTACGAAGGTTGGGACCGGACCCCCCCGGAGACCAAGGACGGGAAACCTGTTGCCGGAGCTAGTGGCTGGAGGCGTATGGTGGACATTAAATATTTAGATCCTTCCACAGGCATCACGACTCCTACGGCTACTGGTATCAAAAGCATCGAAATCAAGCTGTTCCCGCCAGGCGGAGGCAACATCGTGTTCCGCGCGCTGCGATCCAACTGGGGCTCGCTCCAGCAGCCGCCGGCGGTCGATACCACGGTGGTGACCTCCATTGACGTCGAGTTACAGATCGGCAGCACCTCCGCGCCCATCCTCTCCAGTACCCATTTGAAAAACCATGCCCACGACTAACAGCTGCACAAACGTGTCCTTTCTCCTGCGTCGGCACCGCCCGTCGAATCGTCGCGGTTCGCTGTACTTGTCCGTCATGAGCGCGGCAATGATTATCTCTGCGATCGGCATGTCAGCCATGGTGGTGGCTCGGCTGAATCTCCGCAGCGTCGGCTGGCGGCAGGACCGCCGAGAGGCTCGGCTCCTGGCCGATGGGGCAGTTGAACTCGGCACAGCGATCGTGGCGCAAGCTGCCAACTGGCGGACCAGTTTACTGAATGGCCAAGAATATCCCTCAACGCCGCTGCCCATGGGCAGCGGTACCATCGCGTGGAGGCTGGACGACCCCGACGGGGACCTGTCCGATGACAACACAGACACCGTACGTCTCTACGGAATCGGGCGGGTGGGACACTCTGTCTACACTAAGAGTGTGCTATTAGAACCAATTAGCAGCGGCTTGACTTCGCTTGAAACATCGCTCCACTCTGGCGGCAATTTAAATCGAAGCGGAGACTTTGATATCACGACAAACCAAATGGTGAGCGCCAACGGCAATATTAACAATTCAAGTGGTCCCGGAGGTATCATTGGCAACACCTGGGCTGTGGAGGATATCGATGGCAACGTAACCGGCGCCATAGCCAACTTGCAAAGCCCAGCCAAAGAGATGCCTGACCCGACAACCGTGTTTGACTACTACGTCACCAATGGCACACAAATCGCCGCCAGCAACATTCCCATGCTGACGATCGACAAGCAATTGATCAGCCCCGTCAGCAATCCATTCGGCACTTCTACCAATACGCTGGGAATCTATGTGATCGATTGCGAAGGGAATGACATCGTTATCAAAGACTCACAGATTCTCGGTACGCTGGTGCTACTGAACGCTGGATCAGGATCAAACATCAACATGGACATTCATTGGGAGGCAGCCGTCCCCAACTACCCGGCACTGATGGTTCAAGGCGACCTCAAAATGAGCTGGCACGGCGAACACAATTTGCATGAGTCTTTGAACAATATGAGCTTCAACTCCATTGCCCCCCCCCACCAGAGTAGCAAAGACGCCGACCAGGTAGGCCCGCCGATCATCAAGGGCCTAGTCTACATCACCGGGGGGCTGACGATCGACGGTGGAAAAAATCCGTCATCGGATGGCGCGTCGCACTCAAACGCCTGGCGCGGAAGCGCCCGTCTAATCGACCAGTCGCCCGCTCCTCAACACCACTTTAGCTACAATACTGATCCGATCACCCACGAGTGTATCCTGCAAGGGGCTGTGGTAATCGGTGGCAACGCCATTGTCGATGACATGGCCCTCACACTGATGTATGACCCTACGTTTCTTGGCAACCCGCCACCGGGGTTCCAGGCGAGCAATGTAATGACAATCTCTCCCGGTAGCTGGCGGCGCGAGGTATCGCAATGACCCCAGCCGCGCAATCGTGAGAAGGTGAATGTCGCGTCAGAACGTCCCACCTGCGAGATACCGCTACGCTCGGCGACGACAGACATTCCTATGCCATCAAGTCATCCATTTACTGCGAATCCCGGCGATGTTTTGAAATCGCTGTTTCACCTTATGGTTTCGCTGCCCTAACCAACTGAGCCGCTCCACCCTATTGGAGCCTTCGACTCCAGGAATTCATCTCTTGGCAATCTGTCGTGAGGTTCCAAGTCAACTAGTTCTGCCAAATTGGCAACAGGCGCGCAGCAAATGCCGCGGAATCTAGGAACTATGTCGTATCCGTGCTGCTGCCAACAGTTACAATGGCGGGACTCGGCCGGTCGATCGTGCGTAGCTGCACGCGGCCTCTCGATATTTAAACTCGAATCGCTACGGTTTGCTCACGATGTTTTCACACTTATGCTCCGCCCGCGGCTGCTACATGATTCTGGGTGGACTGATAATGGCAGTTTCGCTCTGGGCTAGTATGGACTGGTACGTCGCGCTGCCCATCGATGCCCGTGCCGATTTTGTAGGCCGGGCCACCTGCGCCAAATGTCATCAAAACCAGGTGCGTCAGTGGACCGGCTCCGACCACGATCGGGCCATGGAGATCCCATCCGCTGAAACGGTATTAGGCGATTTCGACAACGGTACTTTCTCCCGCTTTGGCATAACCACACGCTTCTTTCGCAAAGATGGAAAATACTGGGTCAACACGGAAGGCCCGGACGGTGAGTTCCAGGATTTTGAAATCAAATACACCTTCGGCGTACGGCCCCTGCAGCAATACATGGTCGAGTTTCCTGATGGCCGCGTGCAGGTCCTCCGCGTATCGTGGGACACCCGCACCGGCGAGTGGTTTTACGTGACGCCGTCCGATGTCACCGATCAGCGGATCGAACCGGGCGATCCGCTCCACTGGACCGGAATCGGACAGAATTGGAACACGATGTGCGCTGAATGCCATTCGACCAACGTAAAGAAGAACTACGACCTCGATACCGACACCTATCACACGACCTATTCCGAGATCGATGTCAGTTGCGAAACGTGTCACGGCCCAGGGAGCTTACACGTCGGACTGGCCGAAAGCCGCTCTCTGTTTTGGGATCGGGTACACGGCTATGGCCTGGCTAAACTAAAAGGAGCGTCCACCGAAGTGCAGATCGACACCTGCGCACCCTGCCATTCGCGTCGATCACCGGTCCATCCTGGCTTTGAAGCGGGCAACCATTTTCTCAATCACTACGATCCGTCTTTGATCCACTCTGGTTTGTATCACGCCGATGGCCAAATCCTAGACGAAGTCTATGTCTACGGCTCATTCCTGCAAAGCAAAATGTTCAACAAAGGCGTTCGCTGCACCGATTGTCACAACCCACATTCACTGACACTGAAATACGAAGGCAATCGACTTTGTGCCCAGTGCCACCAGCCGGGCAAGTACGATTCGCCCACTCACCACCATCATAGCGATCCTGTCGCCACGCAGTGCGTGACCTGCCACATGCCGACCCGTACCTATATGAACATCGACGATCGCCGCGATCATAGCTTGCGCGTGCCCCGTCCTGACTTGACGGTCAAGCTGGGCACGCCAAATGTTTGCAACGACTGCCACAAGGATCCACAAGAAACTCCCGAGTGGGCCACCGAAAAAATCCGCGCATGGTATGGTGACAAGCGGCCTGACGATCCTCATTATGCGCTCGCCCTGCATGCAGCGCAACAGGGTAAAGCGGAAGGACTCGATCTTGTCCGTAGGCTGCTCGATCACCGAGAGTCGCCAGCCATTGTCCGCGCCACAGCCGTCGATCTGTTGGCCAATTACAGCACTGCCGAGTCCGACCGGCTCTGCCGCCAAGCCTTCCGCGATCCCAGCCCGCTGGTCCGCGCGGCTGGGGTGCGAGCCATTTCCAATCGTTCCCTGGAAGGGTTCGTCCAAGAAATTGCCGATCGCCTAGAAGATCCGGTCCGAGTGGTCCGCTCAGCCGCGGCCCTGCGTCTGGTGAGCCTAGCTGGACAGCCCGGCGGCGTCCCGGTCACCGAAACCCTCGAACGGGCCATCGCGGAGTACCTAGCTGGGCAACAATTGACACTAGAACGAGGCCGGACCCACATTAACATGGCAGCCCTTAGCAAAGCCCTGGGCAAATACGAAGCGGCCCAGCGGTCGCTCCGCACGGCCATCCGTCTCGAACCGTATCTGTCCGCAGTTCGCGGCGAGTTGGCCATTATGATGGAACGAACCGGAGGCAATCCGGACGAAATCCGTCAACTTCGCGAACATGAAATCGATCTCATGGAGCGCGACAGCCGCTTGCTACCCAACAACGCCCAGCCTCACTACCAGCGGGGCATGCTGCTCTATTTGCTTAAACGGGAGAAGGAAGCCATTGAAGCCTTGGCGGAAGCCTGTCGCTTGGGACCCAATTCTTTCGACAACTGGTTGGCGCTAGCACTTCTGTGCGAAAAAGCGCAGCGCTGGAACATCGCCACCGACGCCATCCAGAATATGCATCGGCTACGGCCCAACGATCCCGTTGTTGGAGCGATGTTTCAAAAGTTGCGCCAAGCTGCTGAGGTGGAGCGGAAGGCACAGGAAAACAATCAAGACGACAACACGCAATAAATACAGCTGGCATCGACGCCGCTGTGAAGCACGCTTTGCCTTGCAGTTGCCACGGGCGGAATCCAGCAGTGGAACACCCTGGTACAAAATCAAGAAGCCTCAAATTGAACTCTAATCCGACCTAGGCGCGCAAGTGGCTCAGGGACTGTAAACTACCTGCCAACAACTGCTCGACAAGCGCGCTAGTACCCTGCTCGCTCGCAACATCTGATTGAATTCCGACTTCAACAACTTCAAGAGTTGCGGGCCGCGACCGAGCGGGATTTGATCGTCTAATTGGGCGCAGCAGAACAACTTTTTGGCCAAATGAATGCTCTCTTAGGTAGCGTCCAAAAAGGCCTACCCATTCCCAACTCAGCAAGTCGCTGCGCATGCCGACGATGCGAAAGGAACCGATCCGCTTGGTACTGGGCTGCAGGGGAGTACGAAACACGGCCGAGGCATAATTGGCGCCTGACGCTTAGCCCTCAGTCGTTGCTGTTCGGACATTCGGTCATTCGCTCATTTATTCGTGCTCTGCGTATTCACGACGCGCTGCCCCGGTTGTTTTTAGCTGCCCGAGTCGTTTATGCTGAGTCGCCAACAGTGCTATGCTATGTCTCACTTCTTCCTCTCCACTCGTTTTCCTGGCCCTGGGGCTTTCATGGCTGCAACTAGCATCGGGCTCAACCGCCGCGCTGTCGCGCTCTGTGACAAAATCTCTGCCCGCGCAGACACTCTTCAAGTGGAACGGCACGTGCTACCAAGTGGGACGATCGCCTTTGATTTTAGCCGAGGAGGACTTTCGGCTGGCCAAATGCTCGCCCGCGTGTGTGCGGCTGATTTGGCGGAGGTATCGGTCCGCGAAGGCCATCCTTGGCCACAAGTTCACGTGACCACCAAACATCCGATTGCCGCCTGTATGGCTTCCCAGTACGCAGGCTGGGAAATCAAAGAGGGGAAATACTTTGCCATGGGCTCAGGCCCCATGCGGGCAGCGGTGGGCAGCGAGCCACTCTTCGAGGATATCGGCTTCGTAGAACGGGCAGACCACTGCGTTGGCGTGCTGGAGACGGCCGAGCTGCCCCCCGACAACCTCTGTCGAAAGATTGCCACCAAATGTGGTGTTGCGCCCGCTCGGCTCACGCTCCTATTTGCCCCCACCCACTCGGTCGCAGGCTCGCTGCAAGTCGTCGCTCGCAGTATCGAGACGTCGCTGCACAAACTCCACGAACTCGGATTTGACCTAGCGCGCATAAAAAATGGCAACGGTTCCGCCCCGCTCCCCCCTGTTGCCGACGACACACTGGCTGCCATCGGACAAACCAACGATTCTATCCTCTACGGCGGGGAGGTCACGCTCCAAGTACATGGCGACGATGACTCCTTACAAGCCATCGGCCCCCAACTACCCAGCTCGGCTTCCAGCGAATATGGCCGGCCATTTGCTGATATTTTGCGAAGTTACAACAACGATTTTTATCAGGTCGATCCGCTGCTGTTCAGCGCAGCGGTCATCACGCTAGAAAACCTAGACTCGGGGCGCTCGTTTCGGTTCGGCCAGTTGAACCACGAGGTCCTAACGCGATCATTCGCAAACGGTTAGACATGGTCAGAATGAATTTACCCCGTTGCTCGGCTCCACGCGGAAAATACAGAAAAGGTCCGTGATGCAAATTGCCGTACTAGGTTCAGCGACGAGTTGGTATGTGGGCGACCTGCGTCGGGCGGCCGGTTGCGCCCACACGATATTGCCGATAACCTATCGCCACCTCAGCGCACGAGTCGACTGTGCCGGTGCGACGTTCTACTCCGCCAACTTAGACCTCGCCAGCTGCGACGCGCTGCTGGTGCGCTCGATGCCGCCCGGGAGTCTAGAACAGGTGGTTCTCCGCATGAACGCGCTGGCCCGTCTGGCCGCTTCCGGAGTCCAAGTAGTGAATTCGCCCCGGTCCATCGAGATTGCGGTGGATAAGTTTTTGGCGACCATGAAACTGCGTGACGCCGGCTTGCGGGTGCCGCAGACAGTGGCCTGCCAGACGAGCGATCAGGCGATGGAAGCCTTTGTCGCGTTCGCGGGCGACGTGGTGGTCAAACCCCTTTTTGGTGGCGAAGGGCGCGGCATTACGCGGGTAAGCGACGAGTCAGTCGCCTTACGCGTATTCAAAGCCCTTGAGCAGATTGGCGCAGTCATTTACCTGCAAGAATTCATTCCTCACGAGGGCGCCGACCTACGGGTGATGGTCGTTGGAGAGCACGTGCTGGGCATGCGCCGGCGCCACCCCACTGACTGGCGAACAAACATCAGCCGCGGCGCGACCGCCGAGCCCCTGGAAGTGACCGCGGAACTGGCCACGTTCGCGCGGCGCGCCTGTGCCGCAGTGGGGACGGAAATCGCAGGCGTAGATTTCTTGCCCGGCAAAGATGGCCAACTCTATACGATTGAGGTCAACGGCGTTCCGGGCTGGAAGGCTCTAGCCAAGCTGACCCAAATCGACGTGGGCCAACTTGTCCTGCAAACCCTTAGCGCCCGCGGCGCCGACCAAAGCCATTTCGAGCATCAAGCTCGATAAGATGGTCGTCTGGGAGAATGACATTCAAAATACCGCTCTAAGACGGCCGATTTTCGCCACAATATGGCCGGCACCCTCCTGCCAATAATGCAGGTGATGCGCGACATCGGTGGCGTGAAGGTTCCCGAGAGATTTTTCAAGTCATCCGGCACAGAAGAGTTGTCCGAGCAAATCGATGCCAACGGGCGGGCGGACAGCCCGGCACAGCATCAGGAAGCGGCAGTCCCTAAACTGGCGAATCCCACTTTGGGCACTTGAGCAAGAAACGCCGGCCCCCTGGCGTGCCGCTCCGAGCAGCGGCACAATAGGTTAATGACCAGCGCGCGATCCCTGACGTCGGCGACAGACGATTCGTTAAGCGCTGCTTCATTGCGCAAAGATTCACTGCGCGTCAATGTGGCCGATCGGCTGGCAGCGATCGCCAAATTGCAGCCTGAGGTGATCGCGGTGGCAGCTCCCGGAAAGGGCGACCTTGTCGGGCAAAACACCTATCACACTTGCACGTTTTCCGAACTCGATGCAGATGCTACCGCCTTGGCGCGAGGCCTTGTGTCCCTGGGCGTGCGGCCAGGCACGCGCATAGCGCTCTTGGTCCGACCAGGTTGCGAATTCGTCAAGCTGGTCTTTGCACTGTTGCGCTGCGGCGCGACGACCATGCTGATCGATCCCGGGATGGGACGCCGGCATCTAGTGCGCTGTCTGGCCCAAGCTGAACCGGAAGGGTTCATTGCCATCAGTCGGGTCCAAGCCATGCGCAGCGCACTGCGGGGACGCTTTCCCAAGGCCCTACTCAATGTGACCGTGGGTCGCCGCTGGTTTTGGGGCGGGTCCAGCTATGCTCAGCTACTCTACCGCGGCCACCAGTTGAAAAAGTCAGTAGCCCCTGCCCTGCCCAACACAGTTGCCGGGGATCTCGCCGCAATCATTTATACCAGCGGCAGCACCGGTCCTCCCAAGGGCGTTGCCTATACGCACCAGATGTTTGACACGCAAGTTGCCGAAATTGAAGCGTATTACCAGCTCAACCCCGGTGGATTCGATTTGGCATGCTTTGCGCTATTTGGCCTGTTCAATTCTGCGATGGGCGTAACCACGATCTTCCCCAACATGGATTTTTCACGGCCGGCGTCTGCCGATCCTGCTAGGCTGCTGGCCGCTGCCAACGACTGGCGGGTAACCCAGGCATTTGCGTCGCCAGCCGTATGGAATAGGCTCAGCATGGCTTGCGAGCAGCGAGGCGAGCAAATCCCGACGCTACGTAAAGCCTTTTCATGCGGCGCGCCAGTACCCGCAAACGTGTTGCGGCGCTCGCTCGCTTGCCTGCCGGCAGGTGCCGAAATGCACACCCCATATGGCGCGACTGAGAGCTTGCCCGTCGCCACAATCGAAGCGGCCGAAATACTTAGAGAGACCGCCCCGCAAACCGATGCGGGAGCCGGCGTGTGCGTGGGCCGAAAATTTGGCACCATTCAGTGGAAGGTGATTCGGATCACCGACGATCCTATTGCATCGGTCGACGACTGGGATGAATTGCCCAGCGGCGAAATTGGCGAGTTGGTGGTTTGCGGTCCCCAAGTATCGCCGGAGTATATTGGTGAGGCGCCGATCGAGGGAGTTCGTTCGCGCGCGTCGCGCCTCGCAACTCATAATTCTTTTGCAAAGATCATTGACGAACCCTCCACCTGGCACCGTATGGGTGACGTGGGCTATTTCGATCAAGAGCAGCGTTTCTGGTACTGCGGGCGCAAGTCGCATCGCGTGGAAACGCAGGACGGAACGTTATTTACAATTCCATGTGAAGCTATATTGAATACCCATCCCTGGGTATCCCGCTCGGCCCTTGTTGGTATCGGACCGGATGGCAACAAGATGCCCCTGGCGATTGTCGAACCCGGTATTGGGGAAGAGATTCGTGCTAAAAAACTGCAAGCTGACCTGTTGCAATTAGCTCAAGACCACCCACACACCCGCCCGATCAAAAAAATCCTATTCCATGCAGGACTACCGGTGGATGTTCGCCACAACGCCAAAATCAATCGCGAGCAGCTCAGCAAGTGGGCCGCGCGGCAAATCACAACTTAACCTCCCACCTAAACCGATGCTGCAGCGCTGTTAGCAGGCCCAAAGAAATCCAGCCTTTGGCCAGCAACACGCGCACAACGTAGCACCGCCTGGTAGTATGCCATGGGTTCCAGACAGCCCGCCCCAGCCCCACCCCCACCCATGCACACACTCGTTACCGGCGGCGGCGGCTTTCTTGGTCGCTATATCGTGGAGAAACTGGTTGCCCGGGGGGATCGCGTGCGAAGTTTTGGGCGGCGAGACTACCGGGACCTGGCGGCGCTCGGAGTGGAAGTCGTTCGCGGTGATATTAGCGACCAGCAGCAAATCGCTGCGGCGTGTGCAGACATCGATTGCGTATTTCATGTGGCGGCTCGGCCTGGCACCTCGGTCCTGCCGCGTCCCTACTATCAGGCCAACACGCTGGGTACCCAGCATGTGCTCGCTGGATGCCGGCGCCATGGTGTACCACGCTTAGTTTATACGAGTAGTCCCAGCGTTGTGTTTTCCGGCGTCGACCAGACGAATATTGATGAAACTGCGCCGCTGGCCCTTGATTGGCTGGCAAGGCATCAGAGCTACTATTCGCACAGCAAAGCGCTCGGAGAACAAGCGGTTCTGTCCGCCAACGATGGGCCGCTGCGCACCTGTGCGCTTCGGCCACATCTCATCTGGGGCCCACGCGATGCGCACCTGCTCCCACGGCTGATCGCCCGCGCGAAGGCGGGGCGCCTGCGGCGGGTCGGCAACGGCCAAAACCGGGTCGATAGTATCTACGTGGAAAACGCGGCGGACGCGCACCTGCTGGCCGCCGATGCCTTGGCCCGGGAAAACTCGCCCGTTGCGGGCAATGCTTATTTCCTCAGCCAAGGTGAGCCGGTGAATTGTTGGGAATGGATCGACCAGCTCCTGGCACTGGCAAACCTGCCCCCGGTAAAAAAATCGATCTCGCCGCAGGCCGCATGGCGCCTAGGGGCGGCGTGCGAGGCCGGTTATCGGCTCCTGCGGATCCAGCAAGAACCGCCGATGACACGCTTTGTCGCAGCCCAACTGGCCACTTCGCACTGGTTTGACCTATCTGCTGCGGTTCACGACTTCGGCTACCGTCCCGCGATATCCAGCGAAGACGGCATGCGGCGACTCGGCTGCTGGCTGAGCAAGCAAGCCTAGGCGACTCCGGAGCATCCAACTACAATATGCGGTTTCGCGCTGATCCCGTTGCTTCGTTTCCCACGGTGCTATATGGGATAGATGCAATCGAACCTGCCGAGGAATCACGTGCTCAGAACACATACGTGCGGTCAACTGGACGAAGCTAATTTTGGCGAAACGGTCACCCTGTGTGGATGGGTCGATAGCTACCGCGATCACGGCGGCGGGCTGTTTGTCGATCTCCGCGACCGGTACGGACTCACTCAAGTTGTCTTCAATCCGCCTGACAGCCCGCCAGCGGTAATCGAAACGAGCAAGACGTTGCGGGCTGAATACGTTATCAAGGTTACAGGCAAGGTCGCGCCACGACCGGAAGGCATGGCCAATCCTAAAATGACTACCGGGAAAATTGAGGTGCGGGCGGTCGAGTTTGAACTGCTCAATGAAAGCCTCACGCCACCCGTGTCGCCAAGTGCGAAGGAAGCTCCCGGCGAAGATCTGCGGCTCAAACATCGGTATCTCGACCTGCGCCGGCCAGAAATGCAGCGCACGCTGTTTTTGCGCAGCGCCATGATCAAGTCGATGCGGGATTACTTGGCCGCGCAAGACTTTGTCGACATCGAAACGCCCATCTTGGGCCGCAGCACGCCCGAAGGCGCGCGGGATTATCTCGTCCCGAGCCGCGTACACCAAGGCGCGTTTTACGCCTTGCCGCAGTCGCCGCAACTCTACAAGCAGATCCTCATGATCGGCGGCTACGACCGTTACGTGCAGGTGGCCCGCTGTTTTCGCGACGAGGATTTGCGAGCCGACCGGCAACCGGAGTTTACCCAGCTCGATCTGGAAATGGCCTTCGTAGATCAAGACGATGTAATGGGCGTCATCGACGGCCTAGTCTCCAACCTGGCCAAAGAACATTTGGGACTCGAGGTGGCCACACCTTTTCCCAAGATGACTTACGATGAGGCCATGGAACGATTTGGCCACGACGCACCCGACTTGCGGTTTGCGATGGAAATCATCGATTGCTCCGATCTCGCGGCGAAGAGTGACTTCAGTGTATTCAAAAGCGTCGTCGGCAGTGGCGGACGCGTTCGCGCGATCAATGCCAAGAACGGAAAAAGTCAATACAGCCGTCGCGGCATCGACACCCTGACGGACTACGCCAAGGAATTTGGAGCCAAGGGCCTGGCTTGGTTTCGCGTCGAAGAGGATGGCTCCCTCGGCGGAACAATTACCAAATTTTTCGGCGAAGAACTGCTGGCCGAATTTGCGGCCCGGGTCGATGCCGAACCGGGCGATTTGATTCTTTTTTCGGCCGACAATTTTGGAGCAACCTGCAAGGTACTCCATGCGCTACGGACAAAAATCGGACGTGAAATGCAACTCTACGACTCTCAGGCAATGCATTTTTCCTGGGTGGTGGAGTTTCCAATGTTTGAGTGCGACGAAGGGCACCATTACGCGGGAGAAGCGAAACTTGCTGGAGAAACGGAGCCTGTGGGCGGAGCGGAACGCTGGCAGGCCATGCATCACCCATTTACAGCCCCACTAGCCAAGCACGTCGAACTATTGGCCAGCGATCCGGGCAAATGCCGGGCGCAGGCTTACGATCTGGTAATCAACGGCAACGAGGCAGGTGGCGGAACCATCCGAATTCATGACGCACATGTGCAACAGCAGGTATTCGACCTACTCGGTATTGACGAAACAGTCGCTAAAGAGCGCTTTGGATTTCTCCTCGACGCATTGCGATACGGAGCACCTCCCCATGGGGGCATCGCACTGGGAATTGACCGCCTCGTGATGCTATTCGGCAAGCTAGATAACATTCGCGACTGTATTGCTTTTCCGAAGACGCAAAAGGCGACGGATATGATGACCGAAGCGCCTGGAGAAGTGGATACCAGGCAACTCAGAGAATTGGGCATCCGCCGTGACGAATAGTTGCCCCATGGTTGACGTTGTTGGCAATCGCCAACACAATAGATGGCCGTTTGGGAACCTGTTCTCCCTGCTGCCGGATTGATGAGGCCCTCTTGTTTGCATCGCAATGCAACGGATTGAAGCTACCTCGCGTTGTCCAGTTTTTGCCGGGCATCTTGGCCTGCTGCTGGGCCGGTTGTGAGAGCACATCTATACTGCCTGGGCTGGGTGAGTCCACGGTTCCCGTGGCAACGTTTGCAGCCGGTGCGGAATCGAATGCAGGCTCTAGGCAGGCGGATAATAGCGAACGTGACGGGAATTCACACATCGTCCGAAAAGTGCAGCCGAAACTACCCGCCCCGGTCCTGGAGCCGCTCACCCCGCCCAAAGTCATCCTCTCCGCGGCCCATGCCCGACTGTGCCAACTCAAAGTCGGCGACAAATTGCCGCCGATGTCCCTGCCACGTCTGAACGGACCACCGACCGAGCTAACTCCGCTGTGCGGCAAGCAGGCTACAGTCGTACTTTTCTGGCAACCGGACCGCTGGATGGCGGAAATGGCGCTTGTCGACCTAGAGCGCGAAATTGCACAAAAGTTTGCTGCGGAGCAAGTTGCCGTCGTGGGCGTTGTGGTTCAGCAATCGTCGCGATCGGCACAAGCTGCACTCAATAAGGCCAAATCCCGTTTTGTGCAGTTGCTGGATTTGCGCGGAAAATTCTTTGCCACTGTTGGCAAACGCATACTCCCGCGCGTCTACGTGCTCGATTCGCAGCAGAAAATTGCTTGGTTTGACCTTGAGTACACGCAAGGTACCCGACGAGACTTGGCACAAACACTCGCTGCGCTAACCTCGAAGCAACCATGACCGATTAACCCGGTTTGCCGCTTTCGCTCGGTGCATGCTGCGACAGTTGCTCCTGCCACCCATATGCGAGTTGCTGCACCTCCAGCGGCGACAGGCTATTCAAGTCGACGCTGCGGATCTTCTCGAGCAACGGGTGCTCGGCCGTTTCGAATAACGTCATTTGCAGTGGCCGGCCCTTCCGCGGGCCAACTCCTCCGGGTGGATCCATCCGCAAAGTCGCCTGAGAGGCCAACGTTTGGTCCGCCGAATTCCGCTTTCCACGCTTGTTTTCCAGGCCCGCCAATATTTCGGCGGCTCGGGCACGGACCTCCTGCGGCACACCCGCCAGCTTAGCGACGTGGATCCCATAGCTCTTGTCCGCGGCGCCAGCAGCGATTTTGTGGAGAAACACCACCTGCCCCTCCCAATCTTGGACCGCCACGTTGTGGTTGGCCACGCCGGGGAGCGACCCTTCTAAGCAAGTGAGTTCGTGATAGTGCGTGGCAAAGAGCGTGCGGCAGCCCAGCCGGTTGTGCAAATGCTCAACCACAGCCCAGGCCAGCGACAATCCGTCGTAGGTGCTAGTACCGCGACCAATTTCATCCAGAATCACCAAACTCCGCGCGGTAGCCGTGTTGAGAATACGGGCGGTCTCAGTCATTTCCACCATGAAGGTGCTGCGTCCCCGTGCCAAATCATCACTGGCCCCCACCCTCGCAAAAATACGGTCTGCCACGCCAATCGTTGCGCTCCGAGCAGGTACAAAACTTCCCACTTGGCCCATCAGCGTGATCAATGCAACCTGACGAATATAGGTACTCTTGCCGGCCATGTTGGGGCCCGTAATCAGCAGGAGTTGTGGGGGGCCTGTTTCGAGTTTTGAGCTGGCGTTCTCCGCTACTTTCTCACGCCCCGTGGCTTGTGCCTCGCAACTCACACTATTTGGGACAAACGTCCCCTCCGGCTCAGTAATATCAAGCACTGGGTGGCGGCCCTCAACGATCTCCAGGACCGACTCAGCTACGACGTGGGGGCGAACGTAGTTCCTCGCTCGGGCCAGTTCGGCAAGTGCGGCCAGCACATCCACCTCCGCAAGCGCCTGGGCCGTTTGCTGAAGCCGGTTAGCTACCGCCGCCACGCACTCTCGAAGTTGAACGAATAATTCGTACTCCAATTCCAGGCACCGCCCCTCGGCGGCAAGGACTTTTTCTTCGTATTCTTTCAGCTCAGGCGTAATATAGCGCTCCGCGTTCTTTAAGGTCTGCTTGCGAATAAACTCGGTAGGCACCTTGTCGCGCTGGGCATGGGTGACCTCGAGGTAATAACCAAACACTTTGTTAAAACCGACTTTGATATTGGGAATGCCCGTCGTCTCTACAGCCTGGGCCTGGTACTCGGCCATCCACTGCTTGCCACCCTTCAACAGCGCACGTTGCCGGTCGAGTTCCTCATGAAATCCAGAACGAATGTAGCCGCCCTCGCGACACGCGAGCGGACATTCGTCATCGAGGGCCGCTTCCAACTGCTCGCGCAAGTCAACACAAAGATCCACACGTGTTTCCAAAAACTGGAGACGAGCGGCGCCACGGCCAGACAATTTGGCTCTAACTTTGGGAAGACACGCCAGCGTTCTTGCTACAAAACTAAGATCTCGAGGCGTGGCTCGCCCAGTGGTAACCCGTGCCAGTAGTCGCTGCACATCATACGTCGATCGCAGCGATTCGCGCAGTTGCGTGGTGAGAGCGACGTCTGCAAAAAACTCCGCAACTGCCTCAAGCCGGGCAGCGATCGCGTCCACATCTGTGAGCGGGTTTGCCAACCATTCATTCAGGAGTCGTGCACCAGTGGAGGTCACCGTACGGTCCATCACGCCTAAGAGCGACCCTTCGCGGCGCCCATCACGCAGTGTTTGCGATATCTCCAGACTGCGGCGCGTCGCCTCGTCAATTTCCAAACGGGTTCCAGCGCCGTAGCGCACCAACCGGTCCACGTGAGCCAGCGACGTTTTTTGCGTCTCGTGAAGGTACTCGAGTATGGCTCCGGCCGCCGCGAGCGCCGATCCATCGCTACTCGAAAATCCAAAGCCTTCCAGCGAATGCGTTCCAAAATGCCTAGTCAGTGCCGAGGTCGTGGCTTGCTGGCCAAATGCCCAATCTGCGCGGCGGGTGACCAGACGCCCTTCGGTCCACTCACATGGCAAATCCTCAGCATCTTCGGCTAGCAATATTTCAACCGGGGCCACACGGGCCAATTCGTCACCCAACTTGGCACCTGACACCAGCGCAGCTTCAAACAGGCCCGTGGAAATATCGATCCACGCCATGCCCCAATCCGCTTCCCGTGACTTTGGCGACCAGATAGCAGCCAGGAAATTGCTGGCGCGTGGATCGAGCAATCCATCGTCAAGGACGGTGCCGCGACTGACCACGCGGGTGATGTCGCGCTGGACGAGGCCCTTAGCTTGCCGCGGATCTTCTACTTGCTCGCAGACGGCCGCGCGCATGCCCGCAGCAATAATTTTGGCGAGATAGCTATCCAGCTGGTGGTGGGGAAAGCCGGCCATGGCGATCGGGTTTTCGCCCTTATCGCGACTGGTGAGCGACAAGCCCAGCACCCGCGCAGCCACCTTGGCGTCATCTAAAAACAACTCGTAAAAGTCGCCCATCCGAAACAGTAACAGAGCGTCGCCCGCCGCCACTTTGGCATCATGATACTGGCGCATCATCGGCGTCAAGGTGGCAGGCTCGGCGACCATCGGCATGCATCTCCGCTGTCAAGACGTAACAGCAGATTATGCTAATCGACAGGGGGGGGAGGGTGGAAGGGGGAGCGTGAGTCCGGAAGGAAAGCCAGAAAGGAGATAGCGACTTTTAACCCAGAATTGCAACCCGCAACGGCAACTCGAAAGGGGCACCTGGCAACCCCTACTGCACCAATTCCTCTTACTTACCACCCGTGTCAAGTTCTAACTAACCCGAATCTTCCAGGAGACAAGCAATATCAACAATCTCCTGTTGCTTGCCCTCGCCGACCAAAAACTTGACTGCGCAGAGAATTCCATCTCTTCTTTGAGCATCTTGGCAACGGCGCCCACGCCCCGGCATTTCCGAAGCTCTAACTCATGACGCTCGACATACGTCTTTCCAGGCCCTGCTCAACTTGTTCGATGATCTCTGGACTGGTTTAACCCAACGAGGATATGGGCTGCACAACTTGCAACTGCTGATCTGGAGCAAGGCCGGCCAGAATCTCCGCCCCGCCGCCGCGGGGATATGCTAAAGAAATCAGGACAATCGTCTGGGGATGTTCGTCAATGATACAAGCCAGGACGTTCTGGCTATCCACCTGCCGCAAGAAGGAAAACGGCACAGATCTGAACGACTGCCCAATACTATTGAGCGTGTCATTTGCGTTTTTTTGAGCGATTTCTGCACTAAGTTTTTTGCTTGGTCAATGCCACCGGCAGCGAAGTAAGCAACACAGCCGCTTTGTGGATATCCGGCATGGCAGCTCACAAATAGCCAAAAACAGGAGGCAGGCGGGTGCGCCCAACTCGTGGGGTAAACGCTCGCAAAAGACGACCCACATCTTTCCTGGAGGGATCGGCGCATCTGACTAGTCAACATAAATCGACTTTAACGCTTCAGAAGATGTTTCCGCCTCTAGAAACTGGCACACGGTTACTCGTCCGTCGACTCCCAAATTCCCCACTGCCCGTCGCACTCGTCCACCGCGATGCTGAGATAGGTGGGTCGGGTGCCCACTTGCTCCTGGAGCTTGCGAAGCAACTCCCCGCCAATATGACGTGCGAGGACCTCGGCAGTCGTGTTGGGGACGGGCAGCAGCACGCAGTCTTGCTGCGGAAAGACCCACCGCCGCTGCCCGTGCGTCACTTCGACCTCGCCGGCCTGCTGAATCACTGAGATCGTCGGGTGGCCGGTGGGCAAGAGCATGCGGTGATCCAAAGAATCGACAATCACCTGCAAGGCATCACGCAAGACAATGAAGTCAATCACGTACTGATTTTCATCCAATGGCCCCCGTACTTCTGCCGCCACATGGTAATTGTGACCGTGCAGCGGCTCACAAACATCACCGTCATAGGTGATAAAATGGGCAGCACTAAATACCAGTCGCTCTTTTTCGATGCGGACGCGGTAGTTGGAGGACATGGGCGAAGCGAGGAGCGAGGAGCGAGGACCGGAAAGCTAGAAACACGTCAGTTCAACAAAAACCTAAGTCGCAATCTTCTGACTCCTCGATCCTAACTCCTCGCGCCTCACGATAAAACCTCACTGGCCAGTTTATTCGCTGTTCTCGCAAAAGCGTGAAGAGGCCGGCCGCGACCAAATCGGCAGAGGTTCCCGGATTGCGGCGGTGGCCGTCGCTGCGGAGCCAGGAGTCGAAGTCTCGAATCGCGTTGTCCACGACACTCTCGCCCAGCCTGCCAGCGGCCAGTACCCCGGCAGCACGCCGCGTCGCCTCTTCGGCCACGGGGGCGCCACATTTGCGGGCGATCAGGCTGTCGGGGAAGGCCGCCAACAAGACAAGAAAAGCACGCACGATCGAGTCGCCAAGTGCCAAGCCTTCTCGCATGCCGCACTCGATCTGGTCGGCAACCTCAAAGACTTGCTCGAACTGGTTGACATATTGCCTGGCTACCAGATCACGCTGGGCGGCCAGCCTCATGACTTCCACCGGCGTCAATGGAGGCGATTGGGGCGCGTTGACATCTGCGCTGGCAACCGTTCCGAGGGCACCCGGCGCGGCCAGCCGAATGGCCTCGTAGATATTCTGCGTGTCGACAATGCCCAGTGCCCCAAGTACGCCGGCAACGCCTTGCACAAGTGGCCGCGACGCGGGCACCGCAGCCAGAGGCGCCAGCAGTAGCAACGTGCCCAGATTGGTATTGGCACCTACCGCCAACTGCGTAGCCTCGACAGCGTTGCGCACGGCTTTACCGACACCCAACACCGGCACTTGCTCCATCACCGGGCCGATGACTGCGGCGCTCGTGAAAAAATCGGCGCAGGTCGCGTTTTCGAAGTCGGCACCAGGGTACACATTGCCTGGTTTGAAAGCCGACACCTCCCAAATGCACGCCAGCGTTGCGCAGGCACCACAGGAAGGGTGCGGCAGCGGCGGCGTGCTACGAACGGGATCAGTCATCGCAAGCCGTTTCCCTGCCCAACCGAGAGGGTCGCGTCCAGCCAACCACCGATTAATCCAATGGCCTCGTCAGCGGCATCTTCCAGAACCCAATGCCCAACGTCTTCCAAGGGGTGACATTTAGCCTCTGGCCAGATGCGGCGAAACCGCTCCAGGCAATCAGGCCTAAAGCACCAATCTTGCATCCCCCAGATCAACTGGATCGGTAACTGGGCTAGCGCCGGGAGTCGCGACTCGATTTCGGCCAGGGTTTGCCAAGTCGGATGCCGCCGCGACAGCGGAATATCTTGCACAAATTGGTAAACGGCTGCGCGGCTGCGCCAGTTGTGATACGGCGCCAGGTAGGCCTTGGCTACCCGTGGATCCAGGCCGGCTGAGCGGGAGAGCGTCATGGTTTGCGCAGCCAACGAAAACGCGTTGAGCCCTTGCACCGCCAGGCGGCCCACCACGGGCCAGCGGCAAACGCGGATCCTCCACGGGATAAACCACGGCGGAAACGCACCCGTATTGAGCAAAACGATCCGCTCAAACCGCTTCTCCATACGCAGCAGCGCTCCCAAACCGATCGCCCCGCCCCAGTCCTGAGCAACCAGTGTTACGCGCTGCAGATCGAGCCCTTCGACCAATCGCACTAAATGATCTATGTGGTCCACCAACCGCAGCGGACGGCGCTGCAGATCGCTGGCCCCGCATCCCAGGTGGTCAGGAGCGACGCACCGGTAGTGGCCGCGCTGGGCTAGTATCAGATTGCGCCAGTGGAATGACCAGGTAGGATTTCCATGGACCATCAGCAGTGTGGGCGGTTGCCAAGAGGCGCCGGTGGAGCCGGGCGCCGCAGCCCCATCGGCCGCAAATTCATCCAGGTAATGGTAGCGGCATCCACCCAGATCATAGAAGTGGGACTTGAAAGGATAAAGATCCCGCCACAAAGATGATTGCAAATCGACCATCGAACACATCTACCAGCCCACCACGCCAAGACCCAACATTACAATAACCCGCCTGGGCAAATCTGCAATCCGCAATCTGAAATCCTGGATCTCCAGGTCCACCACCCCAGCCCTCCTTTGACGGGCGGCCTCCAGAAGCGTACAAAGGAGGATCGGGGAAAAGACCGAACCCTCGGCGATCCAACGAGGGGCCTCTGCAATGGGAGTCTTGCGAACCTGGTCAGGGTGGAAACACTGCAGCCATAAGCTTGTGCTTCTTTGTGTGGGGGCCTCTCGTTGGTAGTCGAAATGGTTCGCCCCATGCAATGACCCAACCTACCCCGGGTGCTGCCCACGATGGCCCTCCCAAATGATGCCTGTCCAACCGGTGGCGACCCAGTCACGGACGAACGAATCGCTGGCGATGATGTTTCCGGAAACTATGTTGTCGTCGCCCGCCGCTATCGGCCGCAAACATTTGACGAGTTGATCGGCCAAACGCACGTCTGGCAAGCCCTTACTCGGGCCATCGCCAGCGAACGGGTGGGTCACGCCTATCTGTTTACTGGAGCCCGCGGGGTCGGCAAAACGTCTGCAGCACGCATTCTGGCCAAGGCGCTCAACTGCGGCCAAGGCACCTCTCCAACGCCCTGCAATCAATGCGAACCGTGCCAGAGCATCAACTCGGGCGACGACATCGACGTGCTGGAAATCGACGGCGCCAGCAATCGGGGTATCGACGAGATCCGCCAGCTACGGCAAAACGTGGCCGTGCGTCCTAGCCGGTCCCGCTTTAAGATCTACATCATTGACGAAGTCCACATGCTCACGAAGGAGGCTTTCAACGCTCTGCTCAAGACGCTTGAGGAGCCGCCCGAACACGTCAAATTCATTTTTGCAACGACCGAGCCGAACAAGATTCCAATTACCATCTTGTCGCGCTGCCAACGTTATGATTTTGCAGGCATCGAAGCAGACGACATTCGAACCCGGCTCACCGAGATTGCCAGGTGCGAAGGGGTTTCGATCGACGACGAGGCCGTGCAGATTCTTGCCATGCGCGCCGCCGGATCAATGCGCGATAGCCAATCGCTCCTGGAACAGCTTCTTTCCACCGGCGCCGACAAGATCACATCGGCGGACGTGACGGGCATGCTCGGGATTGCCCCGGCGGCCCGACTCAGTCAATTAGTGGCGCCACTGGTGGAGCGCAATGCGGCAGCGGCCCTTCAAGAGCTGGAAGCCGCGATCCACGAAGGAGCTGAGGTGAGTCAGATTTTGGATCAACTGCTCGGGTATTTTCGAGACGTGATGACCCAAGCGGTCGGGTGCGATCCGGCGCGGATGTTGTACGCTCTGCCGGGCCAGCATGCACAGATCCATGCAGTGGCTGAAAAATTAGGCGTGGCCACCGTGCTGGCAATCGTGCAGATCCTCGATCAAACATCAGCTCGGCTACGGGTAAGTTCTCACGCCCGTACGCTGGCCGAGATGGCGCTGGTGCGTGTGTGTCACCTGGAAGATCTTGAGGAAGTCGCAGCACTGATCCGCCACTTGCAGGAGACCCCTGACGCCGGCGCGACAGCGGATACCGTAAAAAAAAACGCGATTGCTAGTCGCACGGCTGTAGTTCCTATCCGCGCACCGCGCAACGCTGATACGAGCGCCCAACTGCCACCAGCGGGATCCTCCGGTAGCCCCGGACCAGCAACCGTTTTAGGCAGTGACACGCCTGGCGATACAACGGCCATTGCCAAAGGAGACAGCCCTGCCGAGGTGCAGGACCTGGAGGCAGGCAAGGCCACACTGGATAGCCCTGGGCGGTCGGCCCCCAAGCCTCCATCGCAGCCACCGGGCGCCGCCGGCGCCCTGACTACCGACAATATCGAAGCCGTTTGGAAACAGGCGCTCGACTCGCTAACGGGCATGCTTCTGGACCATGCCTCGCAGGCCGACGAAGTCGCCATCGATTCGCAGAGTCGCGTGATGCTCAGTTTTGCCGACGCTTTCCATCACGATTATTGCCAGAGGGCTAATAACCAAACCCGGTTGGAATGCGCCCTGCAAGAAGCTAGCGGGGCAGAAGTCTCTTTAGTGATGCAAGTCCGCAGTCGAGTCGACGCCGCCGACCAGGCCAAAAAACGACCGAAGTCCCGTCGACAGCAACAGGCCGACGTGGCAGCAGAGCCTTTCGTTAAAAAGGCCATAGAAATGTTCGACGGCGATCCATCACAACTCCGCTACGTACCACCTGAACAAGACGACTAGGAGACCCTACCATGCTAAAAGGCTTAGGAAACCTCATGAAGCAAGCCCAGGAGATGGGCGGCAAGATGCAAGAGTTGTCTGCCGAACTGAAGACCAAACGGGTACTGGGCAGCTCGGGTGCGGGCATGGTGGAGGTGGAGGCAAATGGCCTGGGCGAAGTCTTGGCGGTCCGCATTGACCCCACACTGATGGAAAAACAAGATCGCGAGTTGTTGGAAGATTTGCTGCCCGCCGCATTCAATGCTGCCCAGGACAAGGCCAAACAAATTCATGCCCAGCATATGCAATCGCTGACCGGCGGACTGAGCATCCCCGGCCTGAGCGATGCACTGGGCCAGCTGGGAAACGTTCCTCCTCCCGATTAAAAACCTGGCCTTCTCTCAACTAAGTGCCTGAGCTCTTGGGGTGCCTGAGCTCTTGGGGTGCCTGAGCTCTTGGGAAAGCTTGCGTCGCAGTGCCAAGCGCGGGGTAAGCTGTGTCTAATTCCCCAGCCCTTTCGCCAGGGACCCAGACTGCCCATCTCCCCAAGTTTGACCTTCGGCAAGAGATGACATTATGCTACAGATGCCGCTCGGATGTTTCAGCGTTCCTTTGCCTTAGATTCCAGTTAGCAGTTTCCATGCGACTCTCATTTGGCCAACAGATGCAGATGGCTCAGAAGCAGGTGCTTGCACCGCGGATGATCCAGTCCATGGAGATTTTGCAGTTGCCAATCGTCGCGCTGCAAGAACGCATCGAACAGGAAATGGAAGATAATCCGGTACTCGATCAAGCCGAACCGACCGGGGAGGAACCGTTTTCAGGCGAGGAGGTTGTCAACGCAGACGCTCCGAGCGAAGCAGAGCGGGAGTTGGTCGTCAAAGACGACACAAACAACGAGGAAGACTTCGAGCGGCTGCTCAACATGGCCGACAACATGCCCGCCGACTACGAAGAGCGAAGTCGCCCCTCCCGTGGGCAGATTGAAGCTGAAGGAGACCGCCGTCACGACGCGATGGCCAACATGGTGTCGCGACCAGAATCCTTGCTGGATTATCTGCAACACCAGCTAAGTTGGTATGACTTGAGTGATGAATTGCGCCGCATGTGCGAGCGGATTATCTACAATCTCGATAGCAACGGCTATCTCAAATCCCCCCTGGAAGAGCTCGCCTCCCCGCCGCCCGACCAGAATGGCGATACCAAGGATTGGCAAGTACAGCAGCTGGAACTGGCTACCGAAGCGTTATCGATTGTCCAGCGGCTCGATCCGCCCGGTGTGGGCGGCCGGACGCTCAAAGAATGCCTCCTGTTGCAACTGACACCCGGCCTGCTCTTTTATGAAGAATTGCAGGTTCTCATCGAAAACCACCTGGAAGATCTGGAGAACAATCGCCTCCCGAAGATTTCCAAAAAAACAGGCTTCTCGATCGAAACCATCAACGAATCCTGGGAA
Organism: Pirellulales bacterium; assembly: GCA_022448265.1. Classification (GTDB taxonomy): domain Bacteria; phylum Planctomycetota; class Planctomycetia; order Pirellulales; family Lacipirellulaceae; genus Bythopirellula. Next base: position 125,662 of record JAKVCC010000006.1, on the reverse strand, counting down.
GACCTGCGGACCCTCGAGCCGAAACCAGGCTCAAAATTCAACGACAATTTTGCGCCTTCGGTCACACCAGACATTTTCGTAGAGCGTCTGGAAGCAAGCGGCTATAAAGTGCGTCTGGAAGATGGTGAGTTACCAACACTTTACATTAGCCCAAACCACCGCCGGATGTTGCAGCAGGCCATGTCGAGTGGAGACAAAAAAACTTGTGAGTACATCAAGAAAAAAATCAATGCCGCGCAGTGGCTGATCGAAGCGATCGAACAGCGCCGCAGCACACTCACGCGCGTGTCCCAAGCCATCGTCGACCATCAAATCAAGTTTTTGGACGAGGGCCCCGAACACATAGAACCACTCAAAATGCAACAGGTCGCAGACCGGGTTGGTGTCCACGTCACGACGGTAAGCCGCGCTGTTGACGACAAATGGATGGCAACTCCCCGCGGCATCTTTCCGCTCAAACGTTTTTTCGTCGGTGGCACCACCAGCGCCGATGGCGAGGAAGTTGCGTGGGACAAGGTGCGTTTGAAACTGCAAGAAATTGTCGACGAAGAAGATAAGGCCAAGCCTTTGAGCGACGATGCGCTGGTGGAAGAGCTAGCCAAGAGCGGCATCACCGTAGCCCGTCGAACAGTGACAAAATACCGCAAAGCCATGAACATCCCCAGCAGCCGCCAGCGCCGCGACTGGACAGAGGCCAAAAAATAGCCTCGCTACACCGCCTCAACATGCAAGCCCCGTCTGACATGTTCTTGGCGACGAAATCTGTCGATCATCTTGGCAACAACCCGACTATTTTGTATGCCTGGCGGTTCGATGGTGAAATGTGACTCATCGCTTGAGCGCAGCTAAATTGGGCCTACTCCCAACATCTGCTCGATCACCCCCTGCTGAAAGATCAGTCGATGCCGATGGCCTCGACCCAGTTGATTCCCCATCACAGAAGGCCCTTTTCGTAGACGAAACGCTGATTACTCCAGTAGCAATGCTCGTAAATCGGTCGATAAAACAGCGGCCCGAACAATTCCAGTCACACCAGTAGAATCAATCCCAAGCTAGCCTCTCTCACCAAAACTCTCCGCCACGGAAAACACAAACACATCCAAAGAAAACACTGCTACGCCCAACCAGAAACCAATCATTGCCCGTTTTGGGACTCTCCCCTGCCACAGTTCTTGCGCAAGATGATCTCGCTCGAACTGCCCATGGTCGGCCCCCAGGGACGACCTTAACCTCGTATTGCGTGCACCGCATCGGCTTTACTTCCCCCGTAGTTGGCCAGTAGAACTAGGTGGCGAAATTTCCAATATTAATTGAGCATTGCGCCGGTTTGGCCGCATTCTGCCGTCTGAAAATATCCTTTCTAAGCGATCTTTGCCCAGGATTCATTCAGGGATTCACCGCACAAACCAGATTATCGCCGCAAATTTTCCAAGATGGTTTACGAATAGGAACTCTCGTGTATAGTTGTTTTCATGAAATGCCCATTCTGTCGTACGGACAACGACCGCGTTATTGACTCCCGCGCCTGCCAAGACGGCTTTGCTATTCGAAGGCGGCGGCAATGCTTGAAGTGCAAACGCCGCTACACAACCTATGAGCGGATTGAAGAATCCGCCATCAAGGTTGTCAAAAAAGATGGCACGCGCGTCCCCTTCTTACGAGAAAAGATCAAATCAGGCCTGGAGCGGGCCTGCTGGAAGCGACCAATCAGCGACCGCGATGTGGATCGTTTGGTCGCTGCAATCGAGAACGATGTCTACACGTCGTTCGAAACCGAGATCGATAGCCGCAGCTTGGGCGAATTGGTCATGGAGCATTTGCGCGACCTGGACGAGGTTGCTTATGTCCGATTTGCGAGTGTCTACCGCCAGTTTTCGGACGCCGGCGATTTCGTCCACGAGCTTCGACCCTTCCTTGCGAAGTCGAAAAAGACACCCCGCTGATGACCCAATGACCGATGGTCTAAAATAGGGTAGGATAAAGCCCACTTCAGGGGCGGTAGCTCAGTTGGGAGAGCGCTGCGTTCGCAATGCAGAGGTCGAGAGTTCGAATCTCTTTCGCTCCACTATCTTGATGGTCCAAGCCAAACGTTATGTTGCAATTCTCATCTATAGACGCCCGCGCTACGTTTAAGCAGGGCGACTACTCATGAAAACAGCTAAGTAGTTAACGTGGCTGGTTTTTCATAGCGCCAAAGTATTGTCACTCTTTCTGGCTGGGTTGGCCCTCGGCGCTGCACTACCTGGTTGCGGTGCGCGACCTGATTTGCCACCGGTAGCGCCGGTTATGGGAGCCGAGGCATGAACTTGCACACAGCCGTGTACCTCGACTGGACACCCAATAGCAATCGGACCAATCCCTGGAAATCCAATAGTTTTCACGTATTGGGCGTCAACATGGCCTTCGGCGATGGTTCCGTGCGCTTCGTGGGAGATACAATCGAATTGAGCGTATTTCAAGCCATAGCCACCATCGACGGCGGTGAGATCGTCTCGGACTAGTAGTGACGCATGCCTGAGGTGTGGTACGATTCGGTTGTCGCTCCTCTGCCCACCCCCACCGCCACACCGGAAACCTCCTCTTGAACCACACGACCAACGGCGCCAACGTCGCTGAACAAAAGACGCGCATCCGCCAGCAGGCATACGCAAAACGTAAGGCACAAGAAGACAAGGACGCGTTGAGCCGCCAGATCGTGTCCCAGTTTATGGCGCTTGACGAGTACGCGGCTTCCGAAACGATCATGTTCTACGTGGACGTCCGGGCGGAGGTTCGCACGCGACACAATCTGGCAGGTGCCTTGCAGAGTAGCAAGCGGATCGTTGTGCCCTACTGTGTCGACGGAGAACTGGAGCTGTTTCACCTGGAGTCGATGGAAGAACTCTCGATAGGAATGTATCAGATCCTTGAACCTCGGGCCGATCTTCGACCTGTCGCCGCGAAGCGCATCGAAGTCAGTCAGCTCGATTTAATTATGGTACCAGGAGTAGCCTTCGATGCCCGCGGCGCCCGCACTGGACACGGCAAAGGCTATTACGACAAGTTGCTGCAGCATGCGCGACTCGACGCACCGCTGGTTGCACTGGCATTTGATTGCCAAATGTTTCCGGAATTGCCATCGGCCGCGCACGACGTGTTCATGGACAAAATAATCACCCAGTCTAACGTCCATACCGGACTTGGACGATCGCGATAAAACAGGATGACATCTTCCCTGCCTCCTCGCGCCGCCTACATCCACATACCGTTTTGCAAACATCGATGTGGCTATTGCAATTTCGCCCTGGTTGCCGGACGTGACGATCTCGTGGCACCCTACCTCGATGCTCTTGGCCGAGAGCTTAGCTTTCTAGCGCGGCCTCGGAGTGTCGATACGCTCTATTTCGGTGGAGGCACGCCGACATTTCTTTCTTGTGACCAACTGGCTCAGATTTGTGAGTTAGTACTCCACTGGCATCCCCTTCGACGGGCTTACGAATGGACCGTCGAAGCCAATCCGGGCGACCTCGATGGCGCGCGGCTGCAAACGCTTGCCCGCAACGGTGTGACTCGCCTTAGCTTGGGCGCGCAGTCTTTCTGCACGGCGAAGCTGGCCCGGCTTGAGCGAGACCACCAGGCGGCAGATATCCGCCATGCGGTGCGCCTGGCGCGGGACGCTGGCCTGCGTTTATCAATCGATCTAATATTTGCCGCGCCGGAGGAAACGTTGCCCCAGTGGCAAGCCGACCTGGAAGCCGCCATCGCGCTGGATCCCGAGCACATTTCCACCTACGGTCTCACATTTGAAAAGGGTACCCCGTTTTGGACCCGGCGGCAGCGCCGGGAGCTGGTACCGGTCAGCGAAGAGATCGAACGAACTATGTACCTAGAGGCCATCGACAAGCTCATCCAGGCCGGCTACGAACATTACGAGATTTCCAATTTTGGCAAACCGGGCCACCGCAGTCGTCACAACGAAGTCTACTGGTCCGGGCAGAGTTATTTTGCGGCCGGTCCGGGCGCAGCCCGCTACGTCGATGGCGTGCGCTCCACCAACCATCGCAGCACCCTTAACTATATGCAGCGTTTGAAGACGGGCGAGTCACCCGTGGCCGAGAGGGAGCTGCTCGGACCCGAGCAGCGCGCTCGTGAAATGCTGATCCTGGGCTTACGGCGCATCGAAGGGGTAAACCGGCAAGAATTCTTTTCCCGCTCGGGCTTTGACGTCGAGGCACTCTGCGGAAACGAAATTGCCCGTTTCGTCGATCTCGGTCTGCTTCAAGACGATGGCCCGACCCTGCGCCTCACCCGTGATGGGCTGCTGGTAAGTGACAGCCTATGGCCAGAGCTAGTGTGAACGCCTATAGCGGCGCCCGCGGCAAACGACGCTCACAGGGCAGGTCTTCCATGGGAGGCAGCAGACCGCCCGTTTCTTCCGCCCAAGACAGGCGTTCTTCTTCACTCGCATAGTAACGAAGCCATACATCTGGGTCGTCATCCGTATTGGCACAGTCCCAGTGCAAATAGTTATTCTGGCGAAGGATCAACTTTTCGTGCGAGGGAAAGATGTCACGACAAATCAGGCAATAGAGCTGGCGATCGGAATGATGGTCGGTGAAGTCGAGTACGATTCGCTTTTCAAAAAGATTTCGAATCGTGTCGTAGAGCAGCTTGCGCAACTGATCGTCGTTTAGTGTTTCTGGAGCAGGCAAGTGGAGAGGCGGCTGAAACCACTCAGAAATAGGCAGCATGGGCGCCCGTTCCCAATCAAGCATCGACTGCAAAAACTCATTTTCGCTCGACGTCGACATCACCTCGGCATTCACCCGACCGATCGACTCGTCGTCGAAAGGCTCAAGTGCATCTCGCAGTTGCGCATTGCGAAGTAAATGTTCCACTTCATCCGATTTTCTGGAGTCGGGAGTAATCATGGCAAACTTGTATACGAGGTTCTAATCAAAGTGAAAAAGCTGCTGCGCTGCCGGTTGCTGCCGGGGCGAACCGCCAAACCAAAGCGGCTATGCATACCGTACCAGGAAGCGATTCATTACTTGACTCTATCAAGCGAATCCAGGAGTGGAAACAGCTTGACCTAGCTTCCCAAAAGACTTTCTAAAATGGCCCATGCAGGACCGTTAAGACCGGTAATCTCGCACCAAACTGCGCCCGCAAAGCTATCCTTGCCAGCAAGAACAGCCCAGCAGCCTCTCACCAGTGACCAGCCCCAGTGAGCAACGCTACGCCCATCGACACACATACGTGGCATCACCGCCCATGTCCGCCACCCACCCTCCTCGCTCAATCTACGGGCGTCCCCATCTCGCGCATCAGTAGCTTCATGTCGTCCCAGGTTAGCTGCTTAGCTGCCGGTGTGCGTAGAAGATAGGCCGGATGGTATGTGCAAACTACATTGATGCCCTGGTAATCATGTACCCTACCGCGCAGCCTTCCAATGGCCTCGGTAGTGTTGAGCAAGTTTTGCGCAGCCACGGCGCCCAAACAGCAGATAAATTCCGGCTGGATGCACTGCAACTGCTGCTGGAGAAAATGGCTGCAGGCGTGCGCTTCACTGGGCGTCGGGTTGCGGTTGCCGGGTGGCCGACACTTGAGCACGTTCAGGATATACACGTCTTGGCGGCTCAGGTGGCAGGCTGCCAGAATCTTGTCCAGGAGCTGCCCACCGCGACCCACAAACGGCTCACCCAAGCGGTCTTCGTCTACACCTGGTGCTTCGCCCAAAAAACAAAGACGAGCCTGGGGATTTCCCACACCAAATACGGTTTGAGTCCGCGTCCCGGCCAGCTCGTCGCATAGCTTGCACGCCGCAACCTCCGCAGCAAGTATTTCTAGGGAGACTGGCTCTGAGGCGGTCGGCGCTCCCGCTGCGACCGGTGGGACGTTTGTGAAATCCCGGGGACTTTTGGAGATCTGCTGCACACCCGCCCCATGAAAACTTTCTAGCGTCTGAACGAGTTGACTTCGCAGTCGCGTGTTTTTCTTCTGTGCCATGTGTACCACTTTCCAAGTACGTCTTGCCCGTCACAAAGGGCCGGGAACCGGCTGAACAATCGGAGCTGTTACTACATTGTAGAATTCCTCAGACGCTTATGGAATCCGATCACGAACTGGCGGGCAACAACAGCAAACGGGCCAACGACCCGGCACTTCCGCCAATCTGACGACAAAGGCGCTATCTGCAGCCTATTCTCTCGGGTATCATGAACAGTTTATAGCAGGCGCAGAACGTACAGGAAACTGATCCATGGCAATCCCCCGTGTCGTCATAGTTGGCCGACCCAACGTAGGCAAGAGTAGCCTCTTGAACTGGCTTGCCGGCATACGCATTGCGATCGTTGAAGATCGACCGGGAGTTACGCGAGATCGGGTCGACTATTTGATGGAGTACGAGCAGCGCTTCTTTGAGTTGATCGACACGGGTGGTATTGGCAACCGGGACGAAGACAACCTGACACAACATATTGAAGAACAGATCCAAACCGCAATCGACTCCGCGGCAGTGATTCTGCTTGTGGTCGACTCCCGGGACGGCTTGGTCCCTTTGGACGAAGAGGTCGCGCGGCGCTTGCGACACGTCGATGTACCGGTAATCTGCGTAGCGAACAAGGCGGACAACGACAACCTGGATGATCAGGCAGCCGACTTTTATCGTCTGGGCCGGGGAAAAATCATACCGGTCAGCACTACCCAGAACCGCCATCGCGACATGCTCCTGAATGTCATCCTGGAGCGCCTGCCTGCATCTGAAGGGGAGACGTCCGAAGACGCCCAACCAGAGATGAAAGTGGCGATTGTCGGTCGTCGCAACGTCGGAAAGAGCACATTTGTCAACACGTTAGCACAGGCCGAGCGGATGATCGTCAGCGAAGTTGCCGGCACCACCCGCGATAGTGTCGATGTAAGATTTGAGCTCGACGGTAAGGCCTTTGTTGCCATCGACACGCCGGGCATCCGCCGCCCACAGAGCCGAGAAGCCTCGCTCGACTTTTACGGCTTCCACCGGGCGCAGCGTAGTATCCGGCGAGCCGAGGTCGTACTCCTGTTTCTTGACGCAACCCAGCGCATCAGCAAGGTCGACAAGCAACTTTGTGATTATATTAGCCAGAATTACAAACCGTGTGTGCTAGTCGTCAACAAATGGGACAAAATGGTCGAGTCAATGCCGACAGAAAAATGGGTCCGTTATCTTCATGACAATTTTCGCACTATGCGTTATGCACCCATCGCTTTCATCACTGGCGAGACGGGTAAGAACGTTAAAGCGCTGCTCAACCATGGGCAAATGCTGTACAAGCAGTCGCGGCAGAGGATTCCGACCGGACAGCTCAACCGCTTACTGCGCAAGGCGATCCTGCACACCCCTCCACCTCTTTATCAAAACCGTCGGCCCAAGGTGTATTACGGCACACAGGTCGGCATTGAGCCGCCCACACTGGTACTCTTTTGCAACAAACCGGCGGCCATTTCTAGGCCCTACCAGCGCTATCTCTTGGGTGCCGTGCGGGATCAGTTAGGGTTCGAAGAGGTACCCATCAAGCTCTATCTCCGCAAACGTCGACCGAGTGATCGCCGGAACGAAATCTCCATGGACGAGCGACCGGCCGTACCCGGCAAAACCCCAGACGTCTCAGGCAACAACAGCAGTCGGGGAGGCGAGAACGCGACCACAGCTCCCGCTACCCCCAAGGGATGACAGTTTCGCAGTGCCAGTTGCGCGATCACAGTTGCGCGATAAAAGTCTCTGAGTGTCGGCGCTAGCCCCAGGTGGACCGTTAGGCCTGCCGCTCAGGGAGCATCCCGCGCGACTTCCATCCTGATTGCCACCAGCAACCCGTCCCACTTTCACCGCATAGATGGCCGGCCATCTATGGCTGCCGGGGCACGCGTGGGTGGATGATCCTGAGACTGATCAGAATGGCTGGACGATTCTGCCACGGCATTACCCGTGGTCGTGCGGGCGCGATGGTCTCCGAGTGTGGCATAGATACAAAGCATCCACGCCAATGCAAACGCTGCCAATTCGCCCACCGCGACGATATCTTGCCTGTCCTTTAGCATCCGCTTAATCCGTCCGCCTGGCTAACCTGTCCGAGTGCCTCTGACGTCGACCCTCCCACAGCACCTGTGCGCTTATGAAAACAGCACGTCGTACGAGGCATCCTCTAGAGTGTCAATAGAGCGTATCCACCTCGATCGGACAAGCTGAGACCGCCACGTCTTTCAGAGTCTTGGCAAAGCCGACCTGAGCCCAACGCTAGCAGTTCGCAACGAAGAGGGTAACCATCCCCAACGCGGGCCAACCTCTGGTCAAGCCAGCTAGCCACCTTAACTCCTGCATCATCGGCTACATCGCAGCCATCAACCTCCGGGGGTCGACTGGCCTTCCTATTCAAGACTCGGCGTGCTGTCCATGGACGTCTAGCCGGCACGGCCTACCCAAAAATCCTGGTAGATGGCATCGCTGCCCGGCCTGGGCGCGCAGGTCTGGCCCTATCGGATTGATTTCCCCAATGCTAGAATTGCCCCCCGATCAGCGCAAGGGCGATTAGCTCAGTTGGTTAGAGCACTAGCTCGACAAGCTAGGGGTCACTGGTTCGAGTCCAGTATCGCCCACTCATTGCAAGTCCAGCCGAATCAAGAGTTTGGGATACCTGCCGATGGTCGGCAGTGCGGCAGCCAATTCGCGAACAACCGGGTAGTAGCGGTTCAACCGCGAAGGAGGCGATCCACTATGGGACATAGAGTCGCCCGGTATTGGAAGCTCGGTCGTGGATCCCTAACGTTTTGCAGAGACTGTGTGCGAACAACACATGTCCCCATCCGTTGGGGTGGATGGTGCCGTCGTTGAGCAAATAGTTGAGATCGGACTTCCTACTTCTGACGTGGTCTTGCCAAATCTTGTGTTGATCGCAAAGGGCCACGCCTCGATCCAACGCGACCTCACGGATAATCTGAGCGTACGCCGGTAGGTCGCTCCTTTGCGTGGCAACCGCCGTGATCGGATTGGGCGTATGCAGCAGGATCAACGCGTCAGTTTCGTCTCTCAGGCGATCCACGAGCTCGATATAGGCCGCTCGAAACGCTTCTCGCCCCTCAGGCCCCGCTGTAGCGTCGTTCATTCCCATCATGATCGAAACAACCGTAGGCTTGAACTGTAGCACGCGATGCTCGAGATCGTTTGCCAATCCAGGCACCCTGTCGCCGGAAATGCCGGTGTTAATCACGACATCACGCACTCGGCGCAACTCCCAACGGACTCGTTCCGCGAAATGCTCCGGGTACGATCGGTAACCGTGGGTGTGCAGTGCACCGTGCGTGATCGAATCGCCGGTAATCAGCCAAACAATGGGATCAGGTTTTTTGATCAGGGCCTTGATCCTATCCAACTCAGCAGCGTCGGGCTCTTGTGCGAGGAGACTTGGTGAGAAGCAAAGTAGCGCCAATACGAGATCCAGCGGGTTGACTTGTGGGAACGGTCTCAAAAGTGCTTGCTGTTTCATGGATGTTTCTCCGTGTTGGACCTGAAGGGCCGAATCGTCTCTTATTCGGTGAGTTTATGCTCCACCGCTTGAAGGAACGGATGAGGCGTAGCGCCGAGGGGATTCGTCCGCTGACCGCGACTTGAGCAAACTTCCATCGTCCTCAACTTCCGTTCTACTAGCGGCGTCTAGCTCGCATGCTGCCAGCGGCCGGTTTGTCAGCGCCCCCGATGGTAACAAGTGCGCCGAGGCTCTGCCAATCGCCAAAGTGCGGCGGTGAATCAGACCGATGGCGTTTCGCCGTTTCTGAAACCCGCTTCGGTTGCATCAGCCGCCAGCACGAAAGAGTTGTCCTAGAATACAGAGGTAAATTCACCGACCGCAATTCAGGACAGAGATTTGTGTTGTTCTAATGATGGCACACGGGGGAATCTGGGGCCAATCAAAATGGGTCACCGTGGTTGATCTTTCTGAACGGAATTACGATCATCGGCGTGCTTGCCACCTCCGGGTGGAACATCTGTCTCCGTGGACAGCAGATCGGCGCACTTTTACAATAAGCGGGTTATCCTCACCTGGGTGCGGTTGCCCTTGAATCCGGTTCGTCACTCCGCTGGGATGAATCTTTAGCGGAGGCGAGAAAATGTTTTTGTAGCGATGCTCAAACGCGAGTCAACATCCGGCAAACCAACAACATCCGATACCAGTACATGCGCCCAGCGGTTGGGGAAACGGAAAAGCCTGTGCGGTCGCTGGGTGTGTCTGCTGGGTTTGTTGACAGGCCACACCAGCGAAGCACCTGCCCAGGATGCCACGCCGTCCGCGCAGGTGCCCCGTGAACGGGCGAGTGCCCGTGCTGCCAAAGTTCCCGCCAAGGCCATCCTGCTTTTTAACGGCGGGGAGGACCATCTGCTGGTCAGCAAGGCGGGCACATCCATTGACTGGCCCATTAAGGACAGGTCGCTCATATCCACACCAGGTAAACATGGCCTCAATCACGTGGTTTCCCGCCTGCATTTCCGCAACGCCCGCATCCACGTGGAGTTTCTGTTGCCAGAGGCCTCCACTGGCAACAGCGGAATCTATATTCATGGGCATTACGAAATGCAGATCCTAAATTCGTTTGCCAAGAAAAGTCTGGGTTCCTCGGACATGGGAGCCTTGTACGGATTTTTCTCGCCACGGATCAATGCCTGCCTTGAGCCCGGAAGATGGCAAAGTTACGACATCGAATATCGCGCGCCCTTGCGGCGCGACGACGGATCAATCGTCAAACTAGGTTCGATCACTGCCTTGCTCAACGGCAAGAAAGTGCAAGACAACGTGCGATTCGGTGAACCGCGGAGTGCATATCATCCTTTTCGTTACAGTACGACACCCTATTTAAAAGCAGTTGCTGAACAACAGCGATTAACGATGGCTGGCCCACTGATCCTCCAAGACCATGGCAGTCCCGTGCGGTTTCGCAATATCTGGGTGTTGCCGCGAGACGCTAGCGCATTCATGTACCAGCCGGAATGATCCGGAGGCGATAACACCACGACCGTGGACCAGGTGCCGAGCAGAGAAGTTTTTTTTCGACAGAACGTTTGTGGTCGCGGAAACGTTAACCAACTGCACACGCAACCAGATTCACAATTTGATTGTCCAGCACGGAGAAAAAACCTGTAGCAAGTTAGCCAAGGCCAAGCAACTCGGCATTCAGGTACTCAGCGAAGCCAATTTTGAGGGCCTGACCAGTCCCGACAACCTGCTATTCTAAAGCAACAGTTCCCTCGGCTGGTTGCACCAGAGGCTGTTTGCATTCACCGGGCAACTTCAACTATTTATTTTTGCTTGACTCCAAGTTCCTTGAGTTTCTTCACTAAATCAGCGCCATGCGTCTTAGTGCTGACTTGTTTGTCAACGTGCAGGACTTTGCCATCCGCTCCGATGATATACGTCCAGCGAAAAGGTACAGGACGTTTGTCATTGACAACACCATAAGCTCGGGCCGTCTTCTTTTCCGGGTCGCTTAAGACGGGATAATCCAGCTTGAGGTATTCGGCATATCGTTTATTGATTTCTGCTTTGTCAACGCTGGCCGTAAAAAATGCCACATCGAATTTATCCAGACCAGACCCGGTGTCTCGCGCAGCAACGGTAAATTGGCGAAATCCCAGAAGCTTTACATCAAACCCTTTTTCAATTCCGCTGACACGTAGCGAATCACATTGGGCTGTACAACCACCGGTAAATGCTCTTGGGAACCAAGCCACGATGACCACCTGCCCTTTGTAATCCGATAATTTGTGGACTTTCCCGTCACTTCCAGCGAGTGCGAAATCCGGAGCTTGGTCACCCGTCTTGACTTCGGCACGCAAGGGCGCGCCGACCAGTGCCAGCAACGCGAGCACTCCACAGACCTTAGACAACGATGGCTTCATCAGAACATCCTTTCGGCTATAGATTCAGTAGGTGTGCAGTTGTTTGACAAATTGCAATATAGCTCCTTCAGCAGCCAACATCGATGATTAAAATTCATAAGTCTAGGAGTTTAGATGTACAAGCGCACTTCCCATTGAATTTTCGTTCGCTCCTATTGCTTATGCCATTCGTTTTAACTCTGGCCAGTGCCAGCAAGTTACAGGCTCAGAGAAACCCATCCCCATAAGGAAATCCAACGAAACAACTCCAAGAATCTCAGCAAGTGTCAATCCTGCATCTGCAATATGACACGTCGATATGCATGCAAACTTGGTTCACCATCGTCTTCAACATCAAGGATGAGATGCAATTCGTGGCTGTTCCACGGAATCTCTTCAGGAATATCGACAATGACTTCCTTTGAGTTAGCGTTTTCTAGATCAACCGACCATAATTCCCGAACGTTTGTTAGGCCTCGGCCGACTTCGCCATAATGAAACCAATGAAACGTGATTCGATTACCATCAGGATCATGGGTACCATCGGCCGATAGACGGACTCGCGTTCCTTTCTTTACTTTTCTGTGCAGAACATTTTTGGTACCGTCGCCTTCGACAATAACAAGCGGATTGTGATTTGCTCGATCTCGCGAATCGGCAACACACCAATCCATACGTGCCGCGAAATCGTGTTGAAATGCTTGGCGCCAACGCCAAATAGTGGCCGTATTACTGACGTGAGTTTGTCCATCGGGAGTCGTGACGCGATCGCGGCTGTTTTGCCAAATGGGGGCAGAATCCGCATACGTCTTCTTGAAGACATACCGCCCTCCCCAGCCACCATAACCGGGGCTAATGTGGCTACCCAAGCCATTGTTGATCAAATTCAAAAACGAAGGCGTATCACCTTCCATAATGTGCACCCATTTGGGATACATCCCTCCGAGTGGTCCGTGATTTGTGCGGACGTTTTTGCGCAACCATTCGTTACTTACCAAATCGATCCGGTAACTGGGACCGTTGAGATAAAACTGGTCCCCCGAGATTCCTGTCCATGTTGCTTGATTGTATTCGAGCGAACCTTCACCACCACGACTTACGACATAGGACAACTTGGGGAATTCGCGTCGCATCCAGGGCCCCGAGTCATCTTGATCACTAATCGCATAAACGCGAATTTTCGATACAAACTTCGCAACTTCATCTGGCTTTCGAGTTTTTCGAACCTTCCATAAAGCCTGAGCCAGGCAGTTGGCTCCTCCCCAGGCCGAGACCCAAACGGGACGATCGTCATCTCGGTCGATCACATCGATAATATGCTCAGATCCCTTGGAGTCCTTCCCTGCACCAACGCCTTTCATGCCAAATTCCGGCCAGCCTTCTCGAATCACGGACTGCAAGTGGGGTAAAGTTGGAAATCCTTCTGCGTGTTTCTCCAGATTGTCGCAAACTTTGCCGTAAGCGGCGACACAATCACGAATGTTTTTCACACTCGTGCGGTTGCGCAGCCATGTGGATGTGGTCGCAATCAATCCGTCCACATCATATTCGTTTGCATAAACGAGAAATCGCACCAAGGACTCTTGGTCATCCGGTTCATTCGTAATATCGGTAAGCACAATAATCCGCGGACGACTCGATTCTTGCGCCATCGTTTCAGCTCCCTGGCTGATCACGCAAATCGCGGCAGCAAGAACAACTCCGAGCCTAAAAAGAATCGTTGCGTTTAGGCACCCGTTTACTCCTATATATCCATGACCATTCATTACGTGTTTCATTGCTAAATTCATCGTGAAGCGGTTCTTAATATTGCGAACAATAGTCGCGGCACGACCTTGGGCCGACTTGAAAACTCTCTCAAATGCATTGTAAGCGTTTTTCATTTGATCCTGAAGGCACTTCATTCATCGCAGCCACAAGCCGTTTTTCTCTAGATCACGGCTGGCTCTAAATCTAGCTAGGTAGCTCCTGGCAACGGGCTTAGTAGTCGTTAGAGGCATTGTGGCAGATGGTGTCGACTATCTGGCGACATGGAATTGTCGGCATATTGCGAATGCAATCGCGTGACCCTGAACCGAAAGGGCTTGTCGCAACACACGACCGACTAATGGAACCTCACAATGAAACTAACAAAAACGACTATGGATGCTTCAATCGCTGCTGAAGCCGGAGAGGCACGCAACAAATATGCAGACCAATTCAGTTGCGACATTAAAACAAGTTCCAAGAACATCCAGGCTATTCCGCAAACAAACAGGCAGCGCCTGGGCCACGTCGATTCTACGCGCCACTTGGGCTTTTAAACACTCGGAGGCTCGACCAAGACGAGCGCGCGCCCTGCAGAATCCTCGCTTCGTCTATTCGAACACTGGTCGGATTACAACGGACATGCCGGTTTTTGGTGGCACCGCCGGGAAGGGTTCCACTTTCGATTCGCTCCGCATGCCATTTCGTTGCCGAATCCGCTGTTGTGGCTATACTCAACCGTAAGAAGGGGCATGCTTTTCCAACACTGTCAGAGTAAGAACCAATGCAACTGAGTACAGCCGTGAAGGGGCTCCCTGGCCCCTTGGGCGCGCGGAGTTTGTACGCGTGCCTTTTCTTTCTGTCTTTCTTACTCATTTCGCTCGGTAGCCGCCGTGCCAAGGCCATCGCTCCCTATGCCACCGACATAGGCCATACGGAGCTAGCTTCTCAACTGGGAGCCAACACACCAGACGGCACCGGAATCCGTGTGCAGCACGTCGAAGCGACTCATAATGGTTCCGGATTTACCGACTACTGTCCCAATCCGGCTGTATTTGGCGGCGCATACGTCAACAGCACATTGAACGCCGGAGTCACTCAGGGCAGCACCGGGTTCTCTTCGCATGCCAATGGTATAGCGAGGTACTATTACGGCACAACCGACAGCATTGCGCCCGCGATCTCCGATATCGATGGCTACGAGGCGTTTCATTGGATGGGATACGACGCCACCCACATCGGCAGCGGGGCCTTTAATGTCACCCCTGATACATCGGGATTCCTCAACGTCGAGCAGGGCGGGCTGATACTGCCGTACAAGTCCGATGCGAGGATTGCCAACCACAGTTGGTCGTTTAGCCACAACTCAACATCAATCAACGGGGAACTATTGCGTCGAATCGATTACATCGTGGAGCACGACGATTTTCTACAGATTGCCGGCGTTAGCCCAAGTGGGGCCCGGGAAGTATTCGCCAGTGGATTCAACGAAATTTCTGTCGGCCGCACCAACGGCATCCACGCGGAGGGAACGAAGGCTGTGGATTCGGTGTATACGGCAGGCCGTGAGGCACCTTCGCTCGTCGCGCCAACCACGACCACCAGCAAGGCATCTGCTGTGGTTTCCGCGGTGGCCGCACTACTGCTGGAAACAGCGCAAAACGGTGCCCTCTCCGGTGGTAGTCAGATTACCAACGATACGCGCACTATCTACCATGCCGAGACTTCGGAGGTAATCCGAGCGGTATTGATGGCGAGTGCGACAAGGTCGGCCGATGGTGGCGATCCAACTCTCAACGTGCTTGACAATTACAACATCGACACCGCCAACAATCTTGATCTGGACTATGGCGCCGGACAGGTCAACATGCTGCACAGTTACAACGTGCTCGCCGGTGGCGTACACGACAGCGTGGAAGATGGCAACGGCAGCAACATCGCAACTCACGGCTGGGATTACGACCCCAGCTTTGGGGGTGTCGGCGGCACCAATGCGACGGGCACCTACGGTTTTACCGCAGGCGTTCAAGATCAGGTGCTTAAGGCATCGCTGGTGTGGAATATCGATATCCAGGCCGACCTTGGCGCCACGATACCCGTCTCCATTGGGCCCACTCTGCTCTACAACCTGGATCTCGAGTTGTGGGACGCCACCCTTGGCACCAAGATTACCACCCTGGGCGCCACCTCAGACAGTACGACCGAGAACACCGAGAATATTTTCTTCGATGGACTAGTTGCCGGAAACGAGTACGAAATGCGAGTCGTTGGAGTGGGCGGCTTGTTCGAGTGGGACTACGGGATTGCTTGGCAGATCATGCCGGTTCCCGAGCCCTCCAGTGCCATACTTTTCGTTGCAGCTGCGCTCACGATGCTCAGCAACTATCGTCACCGGACAAGACGCTCATAATAAATGTCAGCACCAGCGGAGGAACTCTGGTGCAGGAGAGCGTGCATCCGTATGTCGAGTCCAATTTTGATAAATGCCCTGTATGGTTCAATGAGGGATTCGCATCGCTCCACAAACAATCACACCACAAGGGCCGACATATTTGGGGCGGTACCAAACTGGAGATTGAAAGCAAGCAGCGGCTGCCACTCCGATCGGGCATAAGACCCTGCAGGGGGTCCTGAGCGTGCAGGACATGGATGCGTCCCAACATCGCTCGGAAGCGTATACCACTAATCTCCGATTCTAGATTTCTTTCGGGGGAACCTATGTTGTTTGGTATACAAGACTCGCATTGGGCAACGCACCTAGCCCGTAAAACCGCGCAGCCGTGCCGCCAAATATCGCTGTTACTTCTGATTCGCCAAGTGGACCAACCGCTTCACAGACGGCGTCAAACTGCTGCTGATACGAACCGGCCAACTCGCATACGGGCCAATCTGAACCATACATCAGTCTCTCTGGTCCAAACAAGTCTAAGGCGGTTTCTACATACGGCTTGAGGTCAGACGGCTTCCAGTTTTCCCAATCTGCTTCTGTAATCATCCCAGATAGTTTGCAGTAGATATTATCGCAGCTTGCCGCCCTGGAAAAACTGCTGCGCCAATTGTCGATGCGGCCGGATTTGATTTCTGGCTTGGCAATGTGATCGATGACCATGGGCAGGTCAGGGAGTTCGCGGCCCAGTCGCTCCGCATGGTGCAGGTGCTTGACGAAAAACAAAAGATCGAACGGGACCTCGTGCTTTTCGAGTATCTTCAGCCCGCGCAGCACGTCACTGCGGACAATAAAATCATCGTCCGGTTCGTCTTGCGTCACGTGCCGGACGCCCACAAACTTAGGGCAGTCTTCAAACTCCAGTAGTTGCTGTTCGCAGGCCGAACTGGCCAAATCAATCCATCCAACCACACCGGCGATAAAATCATATTGTTCGGCCAGGCCTAATGCCCAGCGATTTTCTTCCAGTTTGTGCTGGGTTTGCACAAACACACTACGATCGACGCCCGCTCCTTCAAGAAGGGGCTTCAGGTCTGTCGGCAAAAAAGATCTGCAGATTTTTTCCATGCCAGAGCCTTCTTGCCAGGCATGGTCAAAATCAATGCGAGTGCGATCCCAGAAGTGTTGGTGGGCGTCGATCATGGAAGGTTTATGACTCGCAAGTGGCCGACTCCTAGCTTAAGCGACTAGAGGCCGTCGTTGTTTTCCGGACGGCCCTCGATATAGAACCAGTTGTGGATCGGGTCCAGAATCGCTTGTACTTCAGCGACCAATTGCTCGTTGAGTGGCTCAGCCGCCCACGCAGCCCATTGGGCAACGCGGCCCGGGTTTGCCGAACCAGTAATGCAAGTAGTCATGTCGGGATTGGCGATGGAATATTGCAACGCCAACTGGGCAATATCGACACCGCAGGCGGTGCAGTGCTCGGCCGCTCGGCGGGCAACGGCTCGAACCTGTTCGGTAGCTTTATGCCAAATCGGAAGTGGAGCATTGGTTAGCAGCCTCGCTGAGAAGGGAGCCGCGTTCATAATGCCGACTTCTCTCTTTTTCAGTAGCGGCACCAGGTCTGAAAACATAGTGTTCTGCAAAGTGTAATGGTTGTAAGACAGCACTACGTCGAGATCAGTGTGGCCCAATACGTATCGAAATATCTTCATGGGATATCCGGAGATCCCTACAAAACGCACCTTACCTTGCGCTTGGATTTTTTTTAGCGCGGGGAGCGTCTCATCAACAATTTGTGACATTTCGACAAACTCAATATCGTGACACAAGCAAATATCCAGGTAATCGACTTTCAATCGCTGCAGGCTCACATCGACACTTTCCACCACGCGACGCGCCGAAAAATCAAAGTGTTTGCTCGAATAACGACCGAGCTTGCTGCCCAGAAGATAACGATCGCGAGGCACACCTTGTAGAGCGCGGCCCAATAAGACTTCCGACATGCCACAGCCGTAGAACGGCGAGGTATCGATAAAATCCAGGCCGTGATCCAGCGCGACGCGAACGCAGCTTAGGGCTTCTGGGATGTCGATGTCGCGAAATTCAGCACCAAGCGACGAAGCGCCAAAGCTGAGCACCGGCAGTCGCAGGCCAGTTTTTCCTAAAGGGCGTTTTTCCATTTTCTCTTGCTCTGCTCGCGCGTCGCGTTTGGCGAAAACGGGCAATGTTCGCTTGCGGCAATTCCGATCAGGATTGCCGGACCCCAACGGTAAGCAGCAGATTAGCCCAAAGGGCCTGGTCGCCGGTTTGAATCGTAAGGACGTGATCGCGACTCGCAACCGCATCATAAAACTCCCAGCGGTCGACCGGTTGCAACTCGATGTCGAGCTGAGCCGCCTTGAGCGTGGTGCGATACGTGTCCCACACCGGCGGATCGCGGTCGAGCCTATGCGGGTCATCCTCCGGCATGCCCATAGTGTTGACGGCTTCAATCGGAATAGCCGTGGCTAACACTTCCAGAACCTGGTTCACCGTGACCAAGCCAGGCGCCAGGTTGAGGCTGATAAGCTCAGCACTGGGACCCATAGTGCTCGACGCCGGGTAGTTGCCGTCCGCGATGAGGACTTTGCTGCTATGACCCGCGCGGGCCAAGATAGCGCTGATTTCCGGGTGGATCAGGGTGTGATTTAGCATGTCGTTCTTGTTCGGGTTGAAGCACGAGGTTGCCGCAGCCAGGCGATGTGTGGGCAGCCTGTCATTTTAACAAAATCTGATTTGCTGCGTCGACAGCTGCAACGGTCATCTTGGCCGCCGTACTACTGTCCGGAATTGGATACGCTTCAGCACATAAGTAGCCATCGTAATCAATCTCTTTGAGCGCATTAGTGATAGGCACGAAGTCTGTGTGACCAAAGCCAACCGCCTGGCGGTTAGAATCGACATAGTGCACGTGACCGATTTGGCGTCCGCCAGTACGGATAGCTGCTGCGATATCGGCCTCCTCGATATTCATGTGAAACAGGTCGGCGAGAAGCACCACATTTTGAGCGCCACACGCATGGAGCAGGGCAACTCCCTGGCCGATCGTGTTGGCCAGATTGGTTTCGTAACGGTTGAGCGGTTCGTAGATCAATGGCACGTCATATTGCCTAGCATGGTCGCCAAGCGTTGTGAGTGCTTCGCCAAGCCAACCAAGGGCTTGCTCACGGCTCACGTCGCCACCATGACGGCCCTGCATCGAACCGATAATCGCCGGCGCGCCCATTGGTCCACCGAAATCGATCATCGACTTGATGAAGTCGCACGCAGCCGACCGTCGGCCCGCATCGGGGTCGGTCAGGCTTAGTTGGTGAATGACCATGCCCGCGCCGGTGCCCACCGCCCCAACGCTTAGATCTGTACCGGCGAGTAGTTGCTGGACTTCGTCGCCACGGACCGCTGTGGATGATGGCAAAAACAGCTCCACCGCATCGAACCCAAGGTCCGCCGCCTTTTCAATGCCATCTGCCAATCCGTCCCAAAAAACAAACGGCCCTCCGCGGGCCTGCTCGACAAGACTGATCGTGACGCACGATTTGAACAATGGGGCCTTGGTCATTGGGTCGCTGGTCCTTTGGTCCTTCAAGCCCATTTCAAAACCCCAGTCGATCGCAAGATCCCGGAGATCTGTCACCCCAAAACCAGGTTTTGAAAATGGTTCTACTCATTTTCGACGGCAACCATGGCTTTAACGACACCGGTTTCTGGACGGGTGTAATTGGGAAACACGTCGATGAGTTCTGCCATGCTGCTGCGATGGGTAATCCAGGGTTGTGTATTGATTTCGCCCCGCTCGATGTGGGCGATGATCCTCCGGAAATCTTCGGGCAGCGCGTTGCGGCTGGCCAAAAACGTCATTTCACGGGCATGCATTTTTTTTTGCGTAAACGTTATCGGCGATACCGTCAGCCCCACCAAGACCAGCTTGCCTGTGTAGCCGACAAAGTTGTAAGCGCCAGACATCGAAACATGGTTGCCCGTAGCGTCGATCACAATTTTTGCAAGGTTGCCATTGGTAATCTCCTCGAAGCTTTCGAGCGCGGACGCCCCGTCGCCCTCGAAGACAAGTGCATGATCCACACCCATTTTTTCTTTGCAAAAATCGAGACGTTCCTGATTGAGATCCATGACCACCGACTTTGCGCCGCTGAGGCGTACAAATTCCAACACGGACAATCCGATCGGTCCGGCGCCAATCGTCAGCACCGTGTCACCCGACTGCGGTTGGGCTCGCTCAACAGCGTGGCAGCCGATGCCAAGAGTTTCTACCAAGGCGAGTTGCTCAGTGCTGAGCGCTGCAGAGGCATGCAACTTGCGGGCCGGCAAGTTAAATCTCGGACGCAGCCCCCCATCACGGTGCACGCCGAGTACCTCCAGTTCGCTGCAGCAGTTTGGGCGGCCTCTCCGCGACGCATAGCTGTCGGGGTTGTTTATGTAGGGCTCGACCGAGCACTTATCGCCAACCGAAACATGGTCGACTCCGTCGCCGACAGCAAGCACCTCGACGCCCAATTCATGCCCGGGAATTCGAGGATAACTATAAAAGGGCATACTCCCCAGATACCCGGATATGTCAGAACCGCAGATGCCCACATGGTGCACACGCACGGTCGCTTCGCCGGGGCAGGGCGGAGCGGCTTCCTCAATATCGATCAACTCTAGGTGTTTGGGTTTTTTGAGCAGGACCGCTTTCATGCTGGCTTTCGTCTGGCGGGAGGCGCCCGAACGCGTCGACCACGTCGTCCAGCGGGGGATAAAATTATTTGGGCCGGTCCGCAGCACACCGCGGACCACTCGGTCACAGCACGAGACCCTACCTTAACAAGCGACGTACCGCGAGAAAAGGCTCCTGTTTGCTCGCACTCTTGCTCCAGAACATTTGCAAGTAACGGCCCTACCGTGACAGCCCTAGTCTTGGATGCCCCCTGGCACACATAACACACGATGAGTCGTCACAATAAACATCTGGTGCCATAAATCGCACTACCCATAAATCCACCTAGCCAGATGCTTTCGCCACTCTGCCTCGCTCAATTTTTGCCACAGCTTCGCAAGCTGCTGCTGATGCTTCTCGGCAAGCCCTAGCGATTCACCTTCGCCGCTGGAACTACGTAGCAATTCATCGCGGCCTGTGCACTCTGCATCGCAGAAAACTCCGCCAGTTTGATGCCCACCCTAGTCAAGGCTCCCACTTGGAGAAAGCCGTGCCTGGAGAAACTGTGTCGGGCTTGCGCCATGGCAATCTGTACGAAACGAGATGAAGGGATCACGCGCAGGCCCAGCGCGAAATACCCCGGAAAAAGTCGCGGCGAGGGACATTCGTGCGGATGCTACTTAGAATTTTTCCACGCCACGAACTCGGGTCCAGGCACATCAGCCCAAGCCATTACTCCCTGCACACAGGGTGAAACTAACGCCCGATTTTCAGGAAAAACGAGTCGTTTTTACCTACTGAACGATCGAGTGTTGACCACAAAATCCCCCTTAATCCAAAAAACGAAGGGGCCGGAAAACCGAACCCGTATAGGACATTTGGCCCCTAGTCATCGGTCGTTTTCTCTATTGCACGGGCAAGCGGACACACTACCACGTCGGTCCGCGCTTGCCCATCGAACGGTAAGGGTGCTACACTGTATTGTTGCTACATGCTGGTGCTGGCCTTACTTGGGAGAGCACCGATGAAAGCGGGCGAGCTCATGCTTACCCCAGAACCCATTTCAAAACTGTTAGTCGGTGGCAAGATCCCCGAGGATTGTGGCCCCGAACCAGGGTTTGGAAATGGTTCTAGGTTAAGGCCGATTCAAACACACTGCTGATCACTCCTGGAGTCACCCTTGGGTACGAAGAAGTCCGGTAAGGGCCGACGCAAAGTTGGCCAAAAAAAGCGCCGCATGCGGGCCAAAATTCGCCACCGTAAAAAGTAGGCTACCCGCTATATTCTATTTGGGATGCCCGCAATCTTCTGGCTGCGCTGTAAGGTTTCTGGCTGCGCTGTAAGGCTTCTGGCTGCGCTGCAAGGCTCTGCCCCATGTTTTGCTGGCCAATTTCTGACTCTGCCACTAGCCCTTGATTCCCGTCGTGGCAATCCCGCGGACAAACAATCGCTGGGTTAGCAGAAAGAGCAGCACCATAGGCACGGTAAATATAACCGATGCTGCCAACAGTAGGTGCGTTTCGCTGGAATGCGAACTTACAAACTGCTCCAGCCCATAGGCCAGCGGAAAACGGTCTGGGTCGTTTAGATAGAGCAGGGGGCCGCCGTAGTCATTCCAGGTGGCAATAAATTCCAAAAGCGCCACGGTCGCCAGTGCGGGTCGGGCCAGCGGCAACACCACCCGCCAGAGCACTCCCATCTCGCTGCACCCATCCACCCGCGCGACATCGATCATCTCCTGCGGTATGGTCATAAAAAATTGCCGCAAGAGAAATATATAGAATGCCTCGCCGAAAAACTTGGGAAGAATCAGGGCCCACAGCGAATCGTACAACCCCAGCTCTCGAATCACCAAGAAGCGCGGTATCATCGTCACCTGCCAGGGCAGGAGCATCGTTGCGATTAAGACCCCAAACAACAGATCGCGTCCCGCCCAACGCAACCGGGAAAAACCGTAGGCCACAAGCGAACAACTGGCCAGCGTACCCAAGACGCTGCCCAAACACAGCAGGATGGAATTGCCCAGATATCGGAAAAAAGGGATTACCGCGATGGCTTCTAGATAGTTTTGCCAGCGCCAGGGACTTGGCCACCAAGCGTAAGGAGCCGCTGCGATCTGCTGCGGCCCCTTGAGCGAAGTGAGTACCATCCACACCAGTGGAATGCAAATAGCGGCCGTGGTAAGCACGAGCCAAAGATGCGCCAGAGCGGGCACCGGCCGGCCGGTGTCTCGCTGCGTCTTGTCGCCACAAATATTGTCGGTGCTAGGGCCCATCGGCCATCTCCTCCCGCAGGCGCTGGCGGGCATTGTCGGCGGCCTTCTTGAGCGCGGCTGCCGGTTCGGCCCCCCGATACATGACTTCTTGAGCGGCGCGTATCACTTCTTGGTAGTAGAGTGAGGCCACCGGTAGGGCTGGCACCGGGACCTGGTGAGGACTGCGTGCCAGGCGGACAAACTCTCGCAGGAGCGGCTGGCGAGTCAGCGCCTCCTGGTAGGCAGGCTCCTGTACGATGCGCTGCGACACCGGAATCCAGCCGCCCGCCGCGCAGGCTGTGGCCGCGTGTGTCTCGCTGCCATCAAACCCGGTCCAGAACTTCATGAACTCCCAAGCGCCCCGTTTGCAGCGTGCCTGACTCGGAACTACAAAAAAATTGCCGTTCACCCAACCGGCGTCCTCGTGACCGCCAGGCGAAGCGGGCAGAGGGACGACGGAAAATTGATCGCAACTCTGGCCGTCCGCTACGGCAATTGCCTCGGCGGCTGCGATGTCGCGCGTGCGCCATTGACCATCCATGACGACGGCATAGCGCCGCTGGTCGAGCAGCGGAAAGACAGCTCCAGTGAGTGCCTGCTCCCCCGAGCGAAATTCCGCGACCCGGCTAGGCCCATAGCGGCGGCTATAACCGGCCATCCAGGTCAATGCGGACACGATTTGGGGCGCGTCAGCGGTGATTATGGATCGCGGGTCATTTTTTTTAAACTGGAAGTCGGCGCTGGTGAATGATCCGCCGAACGCGATTCCCCAAGACCACAAGCGGCGCGGATGTGGCAAATATCCCATCTGCTCGCCCGCGAAATCAGCCCCAGCAGGGGCGATCGTTTCCGCGATCGTGTCCAGATCGGCAATCGATTTGGGCAAGGCCAGGCCATGTTCGTCGAGCAATGTTTTATTGCAGTAAAGGGCTCGAATATCCAAGCCGTTACAAAGCGCATAGAGGCGCCCGTCGTAAGTTCCCAAGCTGGACGCGGCCGGAAACAACCAGGTGCCCAATCGATCCAGTTCCTCCTCGCTAGCCAGATCAGCCAGGGGCGTGAGCACGCCCCGATGGGCCCAGTCGGCAACCACCGGATCGTCGTGATTCAGCAGGTCGGGCGGATCATTCCCGGCCACGCTCAAGAGGAACTTCAAGTCAAGATTCGATCCGGGCATCGCAATGGCCCGAACTCGATACTGGTCCTGCGAAGCGTTGAATTTCTCCACAATCTGGCTCACGATGGGCCGGTCACGCCCGCCCCAAAAATGCCAGAACACGATTTCTTCCCGACGATCGGGCTGGCCGCCCAGCCCGTCCATACACCCCACCAGCAGTAGCAACAGGGCCAGCCAAACTACCCTTGGCGCCGGCGGCTTCCGCGTCCGGCCCGCCCCAGGGCCAGCGGTAAACCGATATCGACATTTGGCAGTCGTCGCGTCTGGGGTCATAGTTGCTTGAATCTTGGTCATTCGATCACTCATCCCCCTCCATGCACCCAATGCCGCGATGTACGAAAAAGCCAAACCGTTACCAGCAGTACAAACACCAGCAGTACCCACGCCATGGCCGACGCATATCCCATGTCGAGATCTTGAAACGCCGCTAAGAACAAGTGCAGCGACAGGGTCAGCGTGGCCTCGGCCGGGTCTCCCTGGCCGTCGCTGACAATGTAGATTTGGGTGAAGGCTTGCACCGAATGGATGAGCCCCATGACGACATTAAAAAAAACCACAGGCGTGAGCAGAGGAAGTGTCACGTGCCAGAACTGGCGAAAGCGGCCCGCACCGTCCAGGCGAGCGACTTCATACAACTGGTGCGGGATATCGGCCAGCGCAGCCAAATAGATAATCAGGAGATTGCCAATGCCCCACAGACTCATCAGCACGAGCCCATCTTTGGACCCGAAGATACGCCCCTGATGGTCGTCCGGCCACGACGCCGGCCAGACGGCCGCGCTCGTACTCTTGAACCATCCTTGGCCTGGCGCATGCACCGATTCCAGCGCCCCGTTCACCAAGCCTTGATGCGGATCCAAGAGCCACATCCATAGGACCGATGCGGCAACCGTAGGTATTACTGCGGGCACAAAACACAGCGTCCGATAAATGGCCTTGCCACGCACGCGCCAAGACAACATCACCGCTAGGCCAATACCAACCACAACCGACAGCGTGACGCACGTGACCGCGTAATAGGCCGTATTGCCCAAGGCCCGGGCAAACGTGCCGCCTTCGGCCAACTCACGAGCCAAGCGCCCATAATTCTGCCAGCCCACCCACCTGGGCCGGCTAAGCAGATCGTAGCGACAAAAGCTCCAATAGAATGATGCGGCAAACGGATATAATGTCAGCACGACCAGCCCAATCAGCCAGGGACTGATCATGGTTGGACCGGCGCGCTGCTGGTAGCGAGACATGGAGGGAGACATTTGGGCAGGGGGCGGCAGGGTTCAGTGTAGCAGGGGGAGGAGCGGGGAGCGAGGAGCAAGAAATGAGGTGGAGGAGCGAGGGCTAAGCGGTGTTTGTGGGACACTAGCCTCCAAATTATTCACTTGCGCTGCAGTCTGAGTAGGCATCGGGGGCAAGAAACGTGCCGCCAAATCGCCGCCCCTACCGCATTCCGCATTTCGCAATTCGTGGCCGCAATCTACACTCGTATACATGGAACGCATTTCCACCTCCTCGGCTCGTGTCCAGTTTACCGCCCGGCGCGACGATGCCGGGGTACCGCATGTAGAAGCCAGTACGTGGCATGATGCACTCTATGCGTTGGGCTACTTACACGCCATTGATCGGCCAACTCAGATTTTTTTCTCCCGCAATGTAGCCATCGGCCAAGCCGCTGCGCGAATCGCCGGCCGGTCAGAATTGGTAGAAACCGATCGTTTCTTTCGGCGGGCGGGCCTACACCTCAATCTGGAGTCGGAAGTCGATAATCTGTGTCCCCGCACGAGCGAGCAATTGGACTCGTATTGCAACGGAGTCAACGACGGCCTGCAGGAGGCCGGGCGTTCCTTGCCAATGTGGGTCACCGGTTTCCGCCCGCGCCCCTGGGACCCGGCAGCGATCCTGTCGATCGGGAATCTCTTGAGTTTCGCGGGACTCGCCGTTGCGGCCCAGGAGAACGAACGGCTGTTATTGGAACTGGTGCAGACCGGTGTCCGCCCAGAGCTACTGCGCGAGTTGATGGCTCCTTTTTTGGACGGCGTTGACCTGGAGGCGCTGCAAGATATTCGCATCGAACACCGACTGTCGGATGAGGCGCTGGAAATGCTCGCCGACCTGCCCCGCCTGGCGGGTAGCAATGCCTGGGCCGTGGGCCCGCGCCGCAGCCAGTCCGGGTGTTCGCTGCTCGCGGCGGATCCTCATTTGGAAGTCAACCGATTGCCCGCCATTTGGTACGAAGTAGCCCTCCACTGGGAAGACGACCGCTACGTCATGGGGGCCACCCTTCCCGGATGCCCGCTGATGGCGGTAGGACGTTCACCGCAACTCGCCTGGGGCGTCACCTATATGCATGCCGACACCAGCGACTATTTTGTGGAAGACTGCCGGCCTGGTGGTTCGACAGGATGGCAATACCGTCGCAACGACCGGTGGCTCGATTTCAGCGTTCGCGAGGAATCAATTGAGTGCAAGGGTGCGCAAGCGGAAGTAATGCGGGTATTTACAAATCCGCAAGGCACACTTCGCTGGGATCTCACCGACCAGGAGCCTGGCAAATACCTAGCCGCGAAATGGGTGGGCGCCGAGGCCGGATCGGGCCGATCGATTGGATGCTGGCTGGATGTCTTGCACTCCCGCACTGTACTTGAAGCGATGGAGGTAGTCCGCGAGAATCCGCATCCAACCCTGGTTTGGGTACTCGCCGACAGTGAGGGGCATATCGGACGACAGGCTAGTGGCTGGCTGCCCGAGCGCGCCGCCGGCCAGGTCGGCGTGGTACCAAACCCTGCCTGGGACGAATCCATGCACTGGCAAGGCATTCTTGACAGTGCCCGCTTGCCGAGCTTGTACGACCCGCCGGAAGGCTATTTGGCCAGTGCCAACGAAGGCCTCGACCGGGCCGGCGAGTTGCTTTTACATAGCCACGCACTGCCCGACTATCGCAAGCGGCGCATCGTGGAGCGATTGCATGAACTTCAATCCGTTACCGTGGCCGATATGCAAGCCCTGCAGTACGACGTGACGAGCGTACAGGCCCGCCGGCTGCTGCCAATCTTTTTGCCGCATGTACCAGATGGTGCCTTGAAAACCGCGCTCGAAGAGTGGGACATGCGTTACAATCCTGCCAGCACTGCGGCGACCATGTTTCAACATCTCTACCGCCACGTGGTGCTCGAAATCTTTGGCCACGAAGAAGGCATTGGCTGGCGAAGGATGTTTTTTCTGTGCACACGCATGGGCTACTCTTCCATGATTCTCACCGCCATCGATGACTTGCTGTGCCAACCGACGTCGCTTTGGTGGCAAAACCGCGACAAAGGAGAAATGATTTGTCTGGCTGCCGAGCGGGCAGCCAAGGAGTCCATCCAACCCTGGGGCGATGCCAACTCGTTCCACTTTGCCAATCGTTTCTTTGAGAATAGCCGCGTGGGCCGACTGCTGGGCTTCAACACGGAACGTCGGCCCATGCCAGGCTGCCAGGCAACGCCCTTCCAAGGCCATCTGCTAACAACTGCCAAGCGCGAATCCAGTTTCGCGCCAAGCTATCACTTCGTGACCGACATGGGCACCCAGGCAGCGTGGACCAATCTTCCCGGCGGCGCCAGTGAGAGTCGTTTTTCAAAATGGTACCGCAACGACATCCCGCGTTGGGCGGACGGCGAATACCGTCAACTCCTACCCCGCCTACCAGACGAACGATGAACGCCCACCCCGCTAATCTGTCCCCCAGAGCAGCTCTTGCCACCGAGCGCGAAATTGTCGCTGCCGCCTACGATCCTGAGATCGTCCGCGAGGCGGGTCGCCGAATGATCGATGCGCTCCACAGCCACTTTACAGACGTTCAGGCGGGTGGCGGGGCGGTGCTGAATTGGCACCTGCCCGAAACCAACGTGCAGCTGGCAACAGACCAGCTTCGTGCCGCGGACACCTCGGACGATTTCCAGGTCGACGCGCTGACGGCGCGCTTCGAAGAGTTGGTACGGCAAATCTTGAACCGCGGGCAAAACTTGCATCATCCACATTACATGGGGCACCAGGTGCCCGCTTCGTTACCACTTGCCGGTCTATTCGATGCGGTCACGGCCCTCACCAATCAAGTAATGGCCATCTATGAAATGGGCCCCTGGGCGACAGCCGTAGAGCACGCGATGATCAACGAAGTGGGGCAGGCGATCGGCTTTGCAGCGGGACAGTTCGGTGGTCTGGTGACCTCGGGCGGATCACTCGCTAATCTGACCGCGCTCCTCACCGCGCGCAATGTCTCGATAGGCGACAGCTGGAAAACAGGACTGGCCACCGGCGAATCGGCACCCGTGCTGGTCGCGCACGCCGAAGTCCACTATAGTGTCACCCGCGCTGCGGGGATTCTCGGACTGGGAACCGACCAGATCGTGCGTGTGCCACTCGACTCCCAACGGCGAATGGATGTAGCACAGCTGGACGACATCTTGGCCGACTTGCGTAGGCGGCAGGTGAAAATTGTTGCCGTCTGTGCCGCGGCCTGCGCAACGCCGACCGGGGCTTTTGATCCATTGCGCCCGATCGCCGAAGTTTGCCGGCGACACCAGACGTGGCTGCACGTCGACGCGGCGCATGGCGGGGCTGCCTGCCTGAGCGAAAAACACCGTCATTGGGTCGAGGGCCTAGAGCTGGCCGATAGCGTCGTGTGCGACGCCCACAAAATGATGTTCATGCCGGCACTCTGCGCGTTTGTATTTTATCGCAACTACCAAAACCGCTACGCGGCATTTCAGCAGGTCGCCCCCTACCTGTTCGACCCCTCGGCGCCCGGAATGGCACAGTTCGACAATGGGATTACCAATGTGGAGTGCACCAAACGGGCCGCCGCGATCGGCTTGTGGGGCGTATGGTCGATGTTTGGACGACGCCTATTTGCGGCACTGGTTGACCTTACGTTTGATCTGGCGGATCGGTTCTACCATCTGCTTTCGGCGCAAAACGATTTTGAGGCATTCTGTCGCCCCAGTTGCAACATTGTCGTTTTTCGCTACCTGCCCGCAGAAATCAAACAGCGCCCAGAAGCTGAAATCGACGCGTTCCAACTGCGGCTGCGCCGGTCGGTAATCAAAGCGGGCGAATTCTACCTCGTCCAAACCACACTCGACGGCCGGAGATATTTGCGCACCACCCTCATCAATCCGCTCACCGACGACGAGCACCTCAATGGCCTGTTGCACTGTCTGCGCGAACACGGTAGTCGCCTGCTACAAACTGGCTAATAAGCCGCCCGTATTTGCCCCTTAGAGGGCCCGCAAGAACTCCACCGCATTGTGAACGTCCTCAGCAGGGTGGGGCGACCCCCTCCGCTCGATTGTAAACCACCCCCGATACCCATGCTCCTCCAAGGCTCCCAGCATTTCGGGGAAGTCCACCGAACCGCGACCCAATTCAACTTCCACCCCGTGACCGGAGCCAAGATCGTACACGCCATCCACGGCATGAACGTGAACGATCGCGTGCCCCGCAGCTGCCACAAACTCCTGAGGAGATTGGTCATGGGCGATGAGCTGGGCCGGGTGTAGATCGAGCCCTGCGGTGCCGTCGGGCAACGCCGCCAGCAAGTCGACCAGACGGTCCACCGGGGTCGCGGCCCCTTGGAGCGCAATCCGAACACCCAATCGGTTGCCCAGCACCGCAAGATTGGCAAGCCCATCGACGAGCGAGGCCCGCTCAGGCGCATGGGGGTCCTCCGAAAAACTTCCCAGATTGCACACGAGAATCCGCGCATCCAACTGCGATGCAAGCTGCATCGCTGCACGGGTGGCGTCCAGGCGCTGCTCCAGATCTGCGCTACAAGCCAAACCGCGCCGAGTAAGAAAAGTCAGCGAGCCAACCCGTAAATTCAGATCAACCAGCATCTTTCTCATGTGGCGCAGCCCAGTTTGGGATAACTCCGCCGGACGGAGCTCGTGACGGGCATCGATTTGCACTCCAGCACACCCCAAACGGGCAATGGTCTGTAATGCTTTCTTTATCGGCTCCGCAAAACACCCGGTTTGGGCCGCGATTTTTTCACTTGGCACGCTGGACACAGTCCTGCCCATCAGGGCCTTGGATGGAAAACCATTTTCAAATCCTGGCTTGAGCCCTGGTTTGGGGCGCCATTCTTGAGGATCTCGCCGTCGATCGATATTTTGAAATAGGTTCTTATGATTTTGTGTGTCTCTACGCTATAAATTCTAGCCTCCATAGGCCTCCTGGCCAACGGAGATCTCCATAGCGATACCATAGAAATGTTTTCTGGACTTTCGGCAGGAGAATTGAGGCGTCAACTACGGCTGATAGCCCAACAAGTGGCCCCGGGGTCCTCGGTGCCGCATGGACCCAGTATGTGAAATGTAATAAAGCGTTGTCTGGACGCTGCCTTACGGTGGCGCTCAACGGCGCGGACACATCCGTCTCGAGTCCCGCAGCATCCGTCTCCGACAAGTTTAGCTTCGTGGCCGACGTCCGATTACACGTAATGGGACCGAAGTATAGGCACACTAGCATTCGCCTCGATTTTTGCAACGAGAACTGCGAAATCTTGGAGTCAACCAGCAGCACAAAACTTCAGAATGCGGATGGATGGATCAAAGTCCATATTGGGCGCGTCAACAGTTCTAATCCTGAGATTCAACTTGCAATTATTGCGCTGCAAGTCGATCGATGACAACACGGCACGCCTGGACAGACGACTGATCGCAGAACAGCACTTGATCAATCATGGTAAAGCGTTTGTGCCTACTTTACGCCCCGGATCGCTGGCGGCAGCGGATGCAAGTGTTTCACCTGAGGAGCACGTACGACACAAAAACCTATATCTATAAGGATAGTCATAAATATCATTGGCAGCGAGCTGAAGGTCAGTGCCGAAGAGTTGGGCGGCGTGCCACCGGATTGTCGTGAACCGCTAGGATTATTTTTTCGCCACGAAGGCGGGCGATCTACTGCCATAGCCCGTATGAAATCAGCAGTCCACTCGCACGTTGGGCTACGAAGGACTTGGAACGTTGGTCTCTGCGCTGTAAGTTGCTTACTCAGGCACTCAGACATTGCACTACGCTGCCATCCCAGGTCCTGGAATCTCATGCCCACCATTGGTGATATCGTTGAAAGGCTCGAACAATTTGCGCCCACCGCACTCGCGGAAGACTGGGACAACGTAGGGCTGCTAGTCGGCGACATCAGTTGGCCCGCTCGCCGGGTGATGACCTGTTTAACCGTCACTCCCACCACGGTACATGAAGCCCTGCAGCGCAAAGCCGATCTTATTGTCACCCATCATCCACTGCCCTTTAGAGCCCTCAAGTCCATTACCACCGAGACCACGGCCGGCAAACTACTGCTCAACTTGATTGCCGCCCAAATCGGCGTGTATAGCCCACACACGGCATTTGACTCGGCGCCCACTGGGATCAACCAACATCTGGCTATTGGCTTGGGATTGCGGGAAATTGTAGCGTTGGTTCGCGCCCCTGGCAGTACCGAACCGGACGTTGGTGCTGGCCGAATGGGGATCCTCGCCGAAGAATACTCGTTGCAAGAAATGGCGCGGCGCGTCAAGAACTTCCTTGGTATCGATAGTCTGCACATTGTTGGAGACGACCAGTTGCAGATTTCCCGCGTTGCGATCGCATGCGGCAGTGGCGGATCATTCCTCCCCGCAGCTATTGCGGAGGAATGCGACTGTCTGGTCACCGGTGAGACGAATCTGCACACCTGCCTGGAAGCTGAGGCGCGCTCGCTGGGCCTAATTCTCACCGGGCACTTTGCCAGCGAACGCTTCGCATTGCTTTCGCTGGCCGAATACTTAAGCGAGCAAGTCTCTGGCCTGGAAACCTGGACGAGCACGACGGAGTCGGACCCGCTGCGCGCTGTTTAATCCTGCCAGCCGGCCCAAGTTGACCTTCGTGCGGCGCGGTCTAGAATATGAATCTGTGGGGTTCCCGATCAAAACTTCTCCGATTTCGCCTCTGTGCAATCCATCGAACATGCATCCAGACAATACCACTCTAGACCCTCCCTCAGGCCCTCTCGCTGGGCCTGGCCTTGCGTCGCTTCCCGCCGGGTCACCCCGCTTTTTGACCGCTCTGCCCGTTTTTAACGAAGTACGGCACGTGACGGCGGTACTCGATGAAGTTGCCAAATACGCCACGGATGTAGTTGTGGTTGATGACGGATCGACCGACGGCACGCGTGAGCTACTCGCCAAGCGCCATGACGTGGACGTGATATTGCACCCTCAAAATCGAGGTTATGGCGCCGCCCTGCAAACGGCATTTAGCTACGCCATCGTGCGGCACTACGACGTCGTGGTCACCATCGATTGTGACGGCCAGCATGAACCGCAGCGGATTGTTCAATTTGCCACAAGCTGCCAAGAAACAGATATCGTCTCGGGAAGCCGCTATCTCGACCAGCGCCAATCGCTGAAGGGCGTGCCGGCGGATCGACAACAGATCAATTGCCAAATAACCGCCGAGCTTAATGAAAAACTTGGCTTTCAGCTCACCGATGCGTTCTGTGGCTTCAAGGCTTATCGCGTCGGCGCGCTGGCACAACTCACCTTGACTGAAACCGGCTATGCGATGCCCTTGGAGCTGTGGGTACAGGCAGCCCGGCACGAACTCCGCATCGTCGAAAGGCCCGTACCGCTAATCTACTTGGACGAAAAACGAAGTTTCGGCGGGGCGCTCGACTCCGCTGAATCTCGACTGAGGTACTATCGGCAGGTCGTTCAGCGCGCGGTTAACAAGGGGGGGATGTTGCCAGCTGATTTGATAGCCAACTCAAGAGCAAATGCGACGGCAGGTTCGCAGGCGTCTTCCACCTCTGGCACGATTCCAAATGCGGATACCCAACCTTGCTCATGACTGCCGGTAGCCACTACCAAAGCTTCCGCGCGCCCCCAGGAGATGGGGAATTCTTATGTGTGCCGCCGCGCGAGAGCCTCCCTGCACTCCTGCAGGAAAATCGGCAGCAACATGTGTCCCGGGTTAGCAATAAGTGCGAATGGCCGCTCACTGCACTCGCGGCGGAAGCACGGCGCGAAGCGTTGGCGGCCGCGCGCCGCTATACGCAGTCGTATGCGCCCATGCCAGCAAACAAAGATCAACAGGGGCCGCTTGTTTTTACCGGGCATCAACCCGAACTTGTTCACCCAGGAGTTTGGCTAAAGAACTTTGCCGCAGACGCGCTGGCGCGCCAGGCCGGAGGTATCGCGGTGAACCTGATAATCGACAGCGATCTTTGCCGCAATGCATCTGTTCAAGTACCAACCGGAACGTATCAAGAGCCCCGTTTGACGTCGGTACCGTTCGACGAGCAACAGGACGAGTTGCCTTACGAAGAACGGGCAATCCGTGATGCTACGCTCTGGCCGTCATTTGGCCAGCGCGTCTCCGAGACTATCTCATCACTTGTTAATGGCCCCTTAGCGCCAGATTTCTGGAGAGAAAATGCGGTACCGCTCCGCGGGACAAACAATCTGGGCCGTTCGATGGCGCAAGCCCGTCATCGTATGGAACGGCAGTGGGGAGCCCAAAATTGGGAACTACCCCAAAGCCTAATGTGCCAAACCAAGTCTTTCCGATTTTTTGCCATTTCGTTATGGGAAGACGCTCAGCGATTTCGGGCCGTCTACAACGATGCACTCGCTGAATATCGCGACGTACACCGTTTGCGCAGTAAGGTGCAGCCCATGCCCGATCTGGTAAAAACCGATGGCTGGACGGAAACCCCTTTCTGGATCTGGACGAAGAGCCAGCCTGTGCGGAAAGCGCTCTTCGTTCGACAGCGACAGCAGCAGCTACAACTGAGCGACTTGGCAGATTGGCGCGAAGGTTTCCCCAGGACGACCGGTGGCAATTCCGAAGCAGCAATCCAGCAGTTGGCGGCATGGGAGGCAGAGGGAACAAAGATCCGTACCCGCGCACTGACCACCACGCTCTACGCCAGGCTCCTACTGGCTGATCTATTTATCCACGGAATCGGCGGCTCCAAATATGATCAGGTCACCGATACGATTAGCGAACGATTTTTTGACGTTCGCCTGCCGTCTTATGTCACGTTGTCGGGAACCTTGCGACTTCCCATCAAACATCCCACACTTCCGCAGGCGCACGTGCAACAGCTGCGCGCGCAACTCCGTGCATTGAAATACCATCCTGAAAAGCACCTTGCCAGCGCTGCCCTCGATAGCGACGCAAAGCGGCAAGGAGAGGACTGGCGCGCCAAAAAACTAGCCTATGTACAGTGTGCCAAGACATCTGCAAATGCGGCAGAGCGACATCGTTTGATTGTGGGAGCGAATGCAGCGCTGCAAAAATCGGTGGCCCCTCTACGCCGCGCGACAGAGAAACGACTTGTCGATGCAATCGAACAGATACGCGTGAACCAATTGCTGGATTCGCGGGAATATCCTTTTTGCCTATACCCCGAACAGCGGCTTCGCCATTTTTTGCTGGATTTCTGACTCCTGATGCCTTAGAACCTATAAATTAAGGCGCCAAAAAAGCAGGAAAGGATCGCAACCATGCGAACTCCAGCTAAGGTTCTCTCCTCTGACATAGATCCTTCTGACGACCCCAACCGCCTCAGTCGCAAGATGGGTCCATCCACCCCTGCGCTGGTCACGGATAGGGTATTCGAAGGAGACTGCCTGCGGCGCCTGGACACAGACAACAAGATTGTTGTGGGCAATGCGGGTGATCATCCGCTAGTTCTCCAGCTATTCGCAGAGGCCTATCAGACCCAATTGGCAGAAGATTTCCAAAGCCGCCTGGACGAACCCTCCTACGAACCGTCCGACCGGCTGCTGCTCAAGCACGGCAAAAGTCTCATTGGCCACGTACAGGTTTCGAAGCTCTTCGGCTGGTTTCAGGGGCAGAGGTGCCCCATAGCCCGACTGCAGGATTTTCTGACTTTACCCGAATATCGGTCCGCTGCTTTGGATGGAGCGCTGCTGGAAACCGCAGAGGGAATTGCGCTCGACGAAGGATCGATACTCGCCCTGGTGCGTACCGAGCGCCCCGAATGGCTTAGCCTACACGGTTGGAGTCGCTGCCGAGGCCTTGGACACACGCGCGCCAACACCCGCGCCATACTCACGCACTTTGACACGCCATCGCACAATATCCGGCGCAGCAAAACGACCCTGGAAGTGCGGGCGTGGCGGCACTTTGAGCTGGATGCCTTGCAACGCATCTACGGACAGCTCTCAACCAATATGTGGGGAGCTCTCCACCGTTCACTGGAAAATTGGCAGTGGCTGGCGGGCCGCAGAGCACACGATCAGATCCTGATTGCCCTGGCCAATAAAACGCGCAAATCGTCGCGACTATCGGATATGAAACTGGCCCATGTCGGTGCAGAGACTCCTGAAGATGGACCACCCCAATGTAAATCGACCAACGTCGTCGGATATGCCGTAATTCGTGATTCTTGCATTGTCGAAATGCTCACTCTCCCAGGCTACTCCAGAGCCCGAACCCTTTTAGTCGAACGAGCCTGCCGTGACGCGATCGATCACGACCATCATTTTGTGTCGCTTCACACACCAGCTTCCGATCCCATGCATGAGCTACTTGTGGCCGCCGGCGGAAGCTGGATCGGCGATGGAGCAACCACGACTGGCACCTGGATGATGAAGCTTCTGGCGCCGAACCGCTGGATCAAACGGTTTTACACCGTACTCCACGAGCGGGCTCGTGAGGCCGACATCCCCCGTCCCTTAGAGATCGACTTTACGATAGGCAACATTGGGCAGCAACTCACGCTCACCCGCCGAAGTTCGCGGTTGGAAGAAAAGGCCAGAACGAGCCAAGCCCAGTTGTGCTGCGACTGGCACACCTTTCAAGACTTGTTAACCAGCAATCTTACGTTTCCTGAAGCTGTTGCAGAAGGCCGACTCATCGCGAGTCACGACAGCGTACTGCAAACTTTAGCTGCCTTGTTTCCCCCAAAACTTTTCTGGCAGTCTCCATTTTCGCTCTTGCGGCTCTAGACCCATGGCCGCAGCGCTAACCCCGGCTCGCTGGGCAAGGCCTCTTTGAAGCAGGCTTCTAGCCCCGTAGTCGTGAAGAGTTCAGATATGGGCTACTGGCTACGTTTTATACAACTCGAAAACCACAATCAATCTGGAATTTCATTGACACACTACCCTCAACTGATTGGGTTACCCGCTCGCAGCAGATTGTCACATCACTCGTCATATTGCTACCCAACAACAGTCCAGCAACGATGCTAACGGCCAACACACTCAACAGCAATTTCCTAATCATGGCTTACGCCCTCCAACCGAAATAGGAGTCCTCATCGAAACGGAAAAACTCAGACGCTTTTCAGTACAACTGAGAACATCATCCTGGCCAGATCAGGAAGTGCTTTCAAAAGGAACTTCGCCCCATCTTACCGACGCGTTAAAACAAAGCTGGGCCCATGAGACCTGGCTGCGGTTGACGAACTGCCACTCGATCCGTTCTTCTGGTGCTAGGCGGCCTCCAATACTAACTGCAGGGCGGGATCCGGTCGCGCCGCCCAATAGGCCAAGAAATACATCTGCGGAGGGTAACATATGTCTCGCTATATTCGCCTCGTTTGTTTCCTATTGCCCCCTTTTTTCCTGACTGCGCTTGCGGGCTGCCCCAATTCGTCTGAAGTTAGCCCCGCGCTGCTTGCCGAGTATCAGAATCGGCTGTTACTCGACGAGGAACCCGACGGAGCGCAAGTTGTTGTGGAAGTGCGAGAGACGCTCCTTCGGACAGAGACGGCCCATGACAACGACCACCACGACGCCGACGATCACGAGCATGCCCACGAGAAACCGGACGACCACGATGTCGATCAAGATCAAGCCGTTGCTAGCGACCATGACCACGGCGACCGGAAGGTTGCCCTGCCAACCGAGACGATCGAGGTGGTCCTCGTCGGGCAAATCGGTGGTCTGGCCAATCCCTGGGAAGGGACACAGGCAGCGTTTCCGTTCGCGAAAAACGAGGCAAAGTTCTTCTTGGCCGACCCGGGTGCCGTCGCCTCAGCGGAGACCACCGGCCACTCACATGCACCGGGTGAAGAATGCGCTTTCTGCGCAGCCCACGCCAAAGACAATGCTGAAATGCTAGCAATCGTGCGATTTATTGACGAAAAGGGCACAGTTTTGCCAATCGACGCCCACAAATTGTTCGATGTGAATGAAAAGGATACGGTCGTCGTGCAGGGCGCGGCTCGGATCGCCGTAGGGGGCGAGCTAGTCGTGGACGCAACGGGAATCTATGTCCGCCGGTAAGGCCAATTGCGACCAACAACACCTAGACAAAGGACTGTCCGATGTTTCTAGCCAAGCCGTTTCTATATGGCTCGTTTCGCTGCTGCCGTTTCCCCGGCAGCCGCCCCCTTTATTCCAACAGGCCTTCCAACAGATTAACGGGACGAATCGCGTGTACCCCCCACAGAACCTTGGCAACGGGTTTTTCGTTACTCTCCTGCCTTACGTTGTTTCTATTGGCTCCGGTCGAACTGAAAGCAGCTGAGCTCCGCCAGGGTCCCGACGTCAAAAACACAAAACTTGCGGCCAATGAGACCGCAATCTTCGTCGGCAATCTGCACTGCAAGACATGTGCGAAGAAGCTTGCGAGTAAACTCTATGCGGTCAAAGGGGTTGTCCGCGTTCGTTCGAATGTCAAAGACAATCTAACGATCGTTACCTGCCAAAAGAAAAAGAAATTGGACATCAACGCCCTCTGGACCGCAGCGCAAAAGGCCGGTTTTCAGCCTGTCAAGCTGATCAACCCTCAGGGGACCTTCATCCCGGACCCAAAGACCAAGGCGGCCCACCAGCTACCGGATCGGGTCACTTCAGCCCGCAAGCAGCAGTAGTACACTCCGTATCCAAAACAAAAGAACTACGCGCCGTCGGCTGAAATGGCGGCAAGCCGCTGCTGAACATCGTCGTAACATCGCTGCAGCCCCTCGCGGAGAGTTACGGTCGGCCTCCATCCATCCAAAAGCTCCTCCACGTAGGAACAATCGGGGGCTTGCCCCCAGATCTTGGTCGGATGTGACGTTTCGTATTCGATCTGGATGCTCTTGCCCGATATGTCGATTATGGTCTCGGCTAACTCACCAATGGATACCAGATCGGGACTGCCTAAGTTGTACGGTCCCACCGCCTCTCGGTGCTGCAGTTTTTCGGTCGAGCGCATAATCCCACGGACCACGTCATCGATGTAGCAATAAGTTCGCGTTTCCTTCCCTGTGCCCAACAGCCGAAAAGGGGCAAGCTGAGGGTATTCGACCGCGCGGCGGCAAAACACGGGAATGGCCGACCCAGTAGCTAAATCGAGATCCTGGCCCGGACCGTAGGCTCCCACAATGCGCGCAATCGATGCGCGCACCTTGTGTCCTTCTTGCAAGACAGCTTCAATAGCTTTCTCGCCGGTTAGCTTCGCCCAACCGTACGAAAGACTTGGATTTGCTGGGTAGGCCTGCTCTTCGCGGATGTGCGTCGCATCGATATCCATCTGCAACTCGATGGGATAGATGTGCGCGCTACTCGCGTAGAAGTAGTGCGGCACCCCGGCCTCCACCAGCGCGGTAAGAATATGGCCATCCATCGTCATGTTGCTGTGCAAGACATCCCAAGGTTTCTCCAGATAGTAGCCGATACCGCCAACCTTCGAAGCCAGATGGAACACAACATCCATATCAACACATGCCCGCCGGCAAGTGTCCAAATCTCGCAAATCGACCTCATGCATATCGATCTTGTCGATGGCCGAACCAAGGCTCTCTCGATGCCCTCTCTCTAGATTGTCGGCCACGCGCACGCGGGAGCCTAATTGCACCAATTCACGGACGAGGAACGACCCAATAAAACCACAACCGCCCGTGACCAATACCGATTTTCCTTGCCAAAAATTCATTTTTCTATTTCCTGCTTACGTTCGGCATTACCAACTTGAGGACACCTTCAACTCGTTCGCCGATGCGGCCAATGTCAAACTCAGTATCGGCATAGGCTCGTGATTTTAGGCCCATTTCCCGTCTCAATTCGGGGTCATCGATTAGTGTTACGACCGCATCGACAAATGCGGCGTCGTCCCCTACAGGGATCGCAAAACCACCGCCGCTGTCCTGGATAACTTTCGCTGCCCGATTGATCATCGGCACAGCCGCAACCTGAGGCCGCTGCGCACATAAATGGCTCAATACCTTCCCAGGCACGGAGAACGCCCCCGCCGATGGCTCAAGTAGCGCCAGCAGTACGTCGGCGCTCGCCAGCACCTGCGCAAGCTGATCATACGGTTGGTACGGCAGCAGAACTAGATGCTCTAGAGGCGTTTCCATCTTGCGCTTCTTAAGGTACTCCGAACCAACCCCTTCCGAAACGACAATGATCCGGACATCTTCGCGAGCTTTGAGCTGCTGGGCTAAGGCCACAAGTGTTTCCGGATTGTGCTTCGAGCCCAAAGTACCCGCGTATATTAGGTTGATCGTTTGATCGAATCCGTTTTGGCGCGACCAGTCGTTGTCCTTAGGAAGCACCGGCAATTCATCGAGGGGCGGCCACAAGGGCACGATCTGTAGTTTCTCGCGCGGTACCCCCCAACTCTCGATCGTCGGCGCAAAACCTTCTGAAATCAAAATCACTTGATCGCTGGCCCGCAGCAGCTGTTTCTCCAGCCAGATGTAATAGCTACCAACCAAACCTCCAATCACAGGGAGTTTTCCGCGCAGGGCGGCATCAACTGCCAGTCCGTACACATCCATTACCCAAAATACAAAGCCCACCCCCCACTTTCGACAAGCGCGGGCCAGCCGGGCCTGAGGAAACAGGGGCGTATTCGCCGACAACACAACATCGGGCTTGAACTTACCAATCGCATCGACAAGCAAACGCCCATACTCGATTTCCTGTAACTGGCGCCGCACATAGGTGTGTTTGCGGAACGGCTTGTCGAGAAATATCCCCTCGACCTTAAATGTGGGCGGATCGTCTGGTGTGATCTGTAGTTCGCCGCGCGGCGTCTCGATCGAGCCCGCATAAAGATGCAACACTTCGTTGCCCCGTCGGGCAAGTTCGCGGCTCATGTATATTTCGCCCGGATGGCCGGCATAATCATGGATAACGATACGCATGGAGAAATCAGCGTGTGAGGGAAGGGGGGGAAGCCATCAACAGCCTAAGCAGCTCGCGCAGAATCAAAAAAAAGAAAGAACCTAGCTGGGCGCCGCGACTAGGTTACGCGCAGTCGTCCGGTTGGCCCGATACCAATCTACCGTAAGTACTAGGCCATCAAAGAGCGACGTTTCACAAATAAAGTCGAGGGTCTTTTGCGTCTTAGACATGTCGAACACGCGCCGCGATTGACCTTCGGGGCGATCGGTCTGCCAGTCGATTTTTCCACCAAATCCCGTGATTTTGACCAGATGGTCGACGACTTCACGAACACTGGCCTCTTGCCCGCAGGAAAGGTTCAGGAGTACCGGCTCCTCAATTTTCTCGGCCATGAGAATCAAGGCTGTGGCCACGTCGCCCCCGTAAACAAAATCGCGAGTTGCTTGTCCGGTTCCCCATACCTGGACGGACGACTGACCGTCATCAGCGGCCTCAACAAATTTTCGCACCAGAGCGGGAATGACATGGGCTGCTTCCAAATCAAAATTGTCGAACGGGCCGTATATATTGCCTGGAATGCCGACCAGAATCGGGAATTTGTGCTGTCTCCAGTAGGCCATCGACTGCACATGTAACATTCGCTTGGCAAGCGAGTAAGGCGCGCTATCGACCTGGGGGAAACCGTTCCAGTAGTCCGATTCCTTGATCGGCAGGGGCGCTTCTTCAGGGTACCCACAGCCCGCGCCCGCCGCGACGACTTTTTGAGCTCCGCTTTTCCAGGCAAAATGAAGGACGTGCGCACCCATCATTAGATTGCGATAGAAGAAGTCAGCCGGGTAGTCCTTATTGGCCCCCAAGCCACCCACATATCCAGCCAGGTGCAGGACAATATCGCTCGGGTGATCCTGAAATAGTCGTACGGTGTCATCTTCGTTCACCAGGTCATAGTTTTCGCTGCGCACCACCACAACTTTTTGGCAGCCCCGCTGTTGCAACTGCTCCACAACATGGCTGCCAAGAAAGCCTCCACCACCGGTTACCATGACCGATTTATTCTGCCAATAGGACATCGCTTAATTACTCCTGCTTTCCTTTGGAAAAGATGGTTTGTTCGATTTGGGCGACCATCACATGCCCCATGGCAATGTGACACTCTTGGATGTGTTGCGTTGATTCAGAGGGAACTCGAAGGAGCAAATCAGCCCCATCGCCCATCTTGCCGCCGCTTCGACCCGTGAATCCAATCGTGAAGATTTCCCGGGACCTAGCCGCCTGAAACGCTTGCAGTACGTTCTCGGAGTTGCCACTGGTCGAAATGCCGATCAGCACATCCCCGGGCTTGCCTAACGCCTCAACCTGCCTGGAGAAACTTGACCTGAATCCGTAGTCGTTACTGCGTGCGGTCAAGAACGATGTATCGGTTGTCAGTGCCAGCGCAGGCAGGGCAGGGCGGTCGAATTCTTGCGTCAACACACTCACGAACTCCGTAGCCAGATGCTGGCAATCGGCCGCGCTGCCACCATTGCCGCAAAACATCAATTTACCACCCTGCTGAAATGAGGCGGCGATCCGGTCCGCACAGCGAACCAACAGCTCCCCGCTTTCCGCGGCAAACTCCCGTTTCACGTCTGCGCTCCGCTGAAAGTGGCCCTGCACTTTCTGAAGCCAGTCGGCATCAGCGTCTGTTTCACTCACGACATGATCCTCTTGGACAGATTTTTATGTTTGAAATAATACGGATGTAACCGCTTGTACTGCATATAACGGCGAGTGAACCAGCGCGAACAGCATAAACGCGAGTCTAGCAAGGACTGCCGCGATAGCAAGTTATTTTACCCCCTCCGAAAATTCTCAAATCTCCTGGAAGTCCTGCCTGGAGAGCGGTTTTGGCCTACCTCTTGGACTCAGAAAGGCTGGACGCGGTGTCGTGGTGCAACTCAGGCGGCGGCCCGTTCTACTTGGGCCGAAAGTAGCGATGGAATGTCCCCAACTTTTCGCTTACATGGGATGTGAAAGTTACATACGGACTACGCCGTCGGTGACGCATCAGGATAGCGTGACTACTCACAGTCCATTGATCATTCGTCATAGCGAAGCGGTCCACTCAAGGTAATCCTTGCTGTTCAACAATTAACTCGGCTGCCTCCAGCATTGAAGGGACGAAAAAATCAACCCACTCCGTCCGCTCGGGGAGTTCGTGTTGTTCTTTTCCGTATCCGGTGGCGACCAGCACCGTGCGAGCGCCTGCCAGACATCCTGCTTGCGTATCAATCAGTTTATCCCCAACCATCCACGATCGTTTCAGATCGACACCCAGTTCGTCGCGTGCCTGAAGAAACATGCCGATCTCCGGCTTGCGACAACGGCATCCGGCATCCGGAAGATGGGGACACCAATACCAACCGTCGATGGTTACCCCCTCGTCACGCGACAACATGGCCGCCAAGCGCCCATGGATTTCGTGGAGTCGCGCCTCATCAAAAATTCCCCGACCAATGGGCGATTGGTTGGTGACGACAACCAAGCGACAACCATAAAGCATCAAAGCCCGTAGCCCCTTGGCAGCTCCAGGAATTAGCTCCAGGTCGTCCGGGTCAGAGAGATGGTGCTTTTCACGATTCAACGTGCCATCTCGATCGAGAAACACCGTGACACCGGCGGCGTCAGACACGCTTAAACCTTTCCATGAACTGGTGACTACGATGATAATCTTCTGGTATACCGATGTCGATAAACTCACCAGCACTAGTGAATCCTTTGACCCGATAGGACTTCAGCCATTTTGGCAAAACATCGGCTTCAAGGGAACACTTGCCGTCAGGGATTTGGTCAAAAAGTTCGCTGCGTAAAAGATAAATGCCGGCATTGATCCGACCCGCTACCCGCTCCGGACGCTTCTCCAAAAAAGCGGTAACACGGCTTTCCGCATCGATCTCGACAGTGCCATATCGGGACGCATCGGCAACCGGCACCAGCATTAGCGAAACGTCGTTTTCGAGTTGTTCGTGCCAGGACACATACTCCCGTAGGTCAGCATTCACATAAGAGTCCCCATTGAGGACAATTGCATGGCTGGTGCGGACATGCTGGCCGACCCAGCGGACGGCACCGCCAGTTCCCAACGGAGAATCCTCTTGCACATACTGGAGTTGGAGCGAGCCTTGGCGCTCGCCAAGAACGTCTACAAACGTCTCGGCCAAGTACCCAGTGGAAAGAATTGCGTGTCGCACGCCCATTTCTTCCAACTGGGCAAATAAATACGCAATAAACGGCTTGCCGGCTACCGGCGCCAATACCTTGGGTCGATCGACGACGACCGATCGTAGCCGCGTCCCCATTCCGCCAGCTAAGACGATCGCTGTGATATCCATGTTGGATTGATCCTGATCCCTGTACCCATCTAGCGACTGGAACTTCGCCAGACCTGGATGCCCTGTTTGTCGAATGCGAAATCCGTAAAAAGAGCGCCCATGGCTTCGAGCGCATTTCGCACTTCGTGCTGCTTTTCCGTGGGACAGTAGATTGACAGATAGCCGCCGCCGCCGGCCCCGAGAAGCTTGCCACCCAGGGCACCAGCATGCAGGGCCGCTTCATACATACTGTCTGTGGGCGTTCCATCGGTGATATGCGGGTTCATCCGCTTCTTGTTGACATAGGACTCGTGCATCAAGAAGCCAAATTTGTCCAAATCACCCTCGACCAGCGAGTCGCGCATCTCGTACACCATGTCGTAGAGGCGTTTCATGCCGTCGATCGTGGTACTGCTACCCTTGCTGAGCAGATCAACCTGCTTGTCGATGAGATTGGCGTGAGCCCGAACCTTGCCCGTATAACACATCAGCATGTGTGCTTCGAGGTCGTTGACCACCGCATCGTCAACGTCGATGGGCTCCACCGCAATAAAATCCTTGGAGAATTTGATGCAGTTAAACCCACCGTAAGCTGTCGCATATTGATCCTGTTTGCCACCGGAAATGTTTAGATCGACGCGTTCCACAGTGTAATTGAGCTCCGCCAGTTTTTCGCGGCCGATTTTGACGCCCCGAAATTCTGCCAATGCTCCCAACAATGCCGAGGTGAGTGCTGAGGACCCACCCAAGCCGCTACCCGCTGGGGCGTCAGAGCGCACATCAATGTCCAATCCCCGTTCAACCCCCAAACGCTTGATCGCGACCTTCGCCAAGTCCATCACGCCATCGTAGGCCGGTGCCTCGTCGAGGTGATACTTGACGGAGTACTCCATGTCCAACGATCGAATATGGATCTCGCGATCCTTGCGGGGATACATCGTGACGTAGGCATAACGGTTGATCGATGACGAAATGACCGCGCCCGGATACTTTTCGTACCACACCGGCACGTCAGTTCCACCACCGGTGAAACTGATGCGCAAAGGAGACTTGGCGCGCACGATTGGGTGCTGCAATTTTTTATTCAGCGTTCCGATAGTGGACGCGCTCGCGGATAGCTCGTCAGGCATTGCGATACTTCCCCAACCCCAGA
The DNA here is from genome assembly GCA_022448265.1 of Pirellulales bacterium. Lineage (GTDB taxonomy): Bacteria > Planctomycetota > Planctomycetia > Pirellulales > Lacipirellulaceae > Bythopirellula. Next base: position 80,905 of record JAKVCC010000006.1, on the reverse strand, counting down.
GTTCGATAAGCTTTGATAAGTTCTTGGATGCCGTCGTCAAGGCTCCGCCTTGCCACGAATCCCACCTGTTTCAGGCGTTCATTAGAAACTATGTAATCACGTTTATCTGGATCCTCGCCAATTTCAGCGTAGTGAACGAAAAAGGAGGGGACAAACTTCTGAATTTTCTCGCACAACTGTTCCTTGGAAAGATTGGCCTCGTCAAGGCCCAAGTTGAAAGGCCGGCCAACCATGTCCTCGCGATTCTCCATAGCGTAAATCATACAGTCGGCAACGTCGCGGATGTGAACGTAGTTGCGTTTGAAGTCTTTCTCAAAGACGACCAGATAGCCATCCGTCACCGCAGAATAGGTAAAATGGTTGACGAGCAGGTCGATTCGCATGCGTGGCGAAGCACCGAAAACGGTCGCAAGGCGAAACGTAATCGCGTTTTCTTTGTCCAACAGTGCGAGTTCAGCATCACATTTTGTACGGCCGTAGACCGAAATTGGTTCGAGCGGGCTCTCTTCGGTGCAAAATGAATCTCCGCTGCCGATGCCGTACCCACTATTGGTGTTGGGATAGATCATCAACTGCGAGGCGCTTCGCAGCTTGTCAAGCTCCAGGACGGCGTCTAAATTTATCTCTTTGGCAAGTTGCGGGTCTCTCTTGCAAAGCGGCGCGCCAACCAGCGCGGCCAAGGGAATGATTACGTCGGCATCCTTGACGGCGCTAGCGAGCAACTCTGGGTCGCGCACGTCACCCTTGGTGAACTGGAAATTCGGATTGGCGCAAAACTGAAACAGGCAATGCTCGCCCCACGTGAGATTGTCGATGGTGTGGACCTGGTCGCCCCGGGCCAGCAAGTGTTCCGTCAGTACGCTGCCAATATAGCCCGCACCACCTGTGATTAAGACTTTCATAGAATCCTGTCTTCTTGGCTGGCACCGGCTTTCGGCAGCCGGCTGCAAATCCCAGTATCAGCGCAGATCTCTCTGACCGGTCACACTGCTCTAGGCTCTTCAAAACAGTAAATAAGTTGCGGATCAAGCTGGAAAGAGGGCTTTCCTCAAGTGTTCTATTAAGTGACGGCCTGCTTCTTAATTATAAAACGAGATACCAATAAATCTCCATTATTGCAGCTGAAAGAAGCCATTTTAGGCATCCGGTCTGTTGCGGATGTTCCGATTGTACAAACTGCGAAGGTTGGAAAAGCCAACCTGCCGCCAACACGCCCTGGGAGCACTCCATGTGCCTATCACTACAACAGATCCTTCAGGCTACTGGCGGGGCCGCGTCGGGTATGCAGATCTTGAATCGAAATACTAGCGGCTAGGCTCTATGGCTGCGCAGATCGACGTAATAGTCAGCCACTTCAATCGGCTACCAGTTGTCATCTGCCTCGTAGCCAAGCTGCACTAGAGTGTCTCCTGCAATTTTCTTGAAGAGTTTGCAGTGCTCAGCCGTAAACTGCTCCTTCCAGCCGCCAGACCTTCCTTTGCGATACGTGTGGGACTGTTCAGGCGCAATGTTTTGACGCATTCGCTGCAAAATCAAGTCGAGGTCTAATCGCACATCACTATGCCGTTGATAGTGCTGGGCCATCTGTAGCAAGTGCTGCTCTCGCTTTGCAGAAACAAGCTCCTCAAATTTCACAGCGTAAACATCAGGGTGTTCAATCCACCGGACGTATCTCGCATAACGCTCCGCGATGTCTGGGTGATCCAAATGTGGGTAGTCCCCTTGAAGGCCTGCAATCGAAATTGTGATCCCTTCCTCCAACGAACTCGCCTCACGAAAATAGCGAGACAGACGGTGCCAACGGTTAATACTGCGGCAGTAGTGGGCTTCCGACAAAACAACATCGCGAGGGTCACGATAGATGAAATAGTGGACAAACCTTTGTTCGTGGAGAGCTGCTGCGACAGGATCACTGTAGAATAAGTGGGCCCGAACAATTTCCCCTGGGACAGATGCCCGAATAAATCGGCAACTGCTCTGCTCCGTGCGGCGGCGAAATTGGACCGAACTCGTCATTGACGAGAGGAACGCCCCATAGTTACATCGACTTGGCAAGGCAGTTACTATTTGATCCAGCAAATGCGTTCCACTCTTTGGAAACGAGTTCACCAGCACGGCAGGAGTGGCGAAGAACTTGTCGCGGTGGCTTCCGAGTCGTGCATAGAGCTTGGGAAGCTGCAACAGAAACGTCGCCCCCTTGCGTACAAATCCGTTACGACTGTGCAAACCTTGTTCAAGAGCGTAACGCATGACAGGTTGAATCCACTTATATATCAGTCCAATTGCCGGCATACTGGCAATCAGCAAGAAATCTTTTTCGTGACAAGCACTTGGCAGTTTCTGCGGGGCATCGAGAGACCCCAAAACAGTTGTCGCGACTGGATGCAAAGCGAAACTTCTCAGGACTCAACAAATACGGGTTGGCCAGACTCGCTCTGCTCGACCAGCCAGTTGGATATCTCCGCTCGCATACACCATTCGGGGACGGGTTGATGCGCGTCAAGCAACTCGCGGACCTTGGTGCCTGAAATGGCCTTGAAGTCTCCTTCGGACGAGCTTGACTCGACTGTTTCTCCAAGGCTGTCAGAGAAGTAAACCGTGTCGAAAAAGACCGGCGTAATACCGATGTCACCCAGAGATTCGAGAAGCTCTCGGTTCTGATTCGGGGCATAGAAATCACCCACGCCCGTATGGTCGCGGCCAATCACGAAATGCGTGCATCCGAAATTTTTTCGGCACAACGCCGTAAATACGGCCTCGCGCGGTCCGCAGTACCGCGAGTAAGTGCTGAACGCTGCCAGCAGCGCGTTCGGAAAGGCCGCTTCGATCAGTCGTTCATACGCACCCAATATCATGTCGGGCAAGAAATCGCCCACTTTTTTCGGACCTATGACAGGATGAATCAAGACACCATCGGCGTTACTTCGCTCACACGCGTTGGCGATCACATGCTCGTGTCCCCGATGGGGTACATTGCGGGTGTGGAACGCGACGATCTTGCTCCATCCTTTGATATCGAACAGCATTCTCGTCTGGCTGGGCGTAAGCTGGTAGGGAGACCTCGCCACGCTCACCGGTCCCAGGTATTCAACCGGACCGCCCAGAATTGTGGTTCCCCGGCTCATAAAGCGGGCCACACCAGGGTGAGACTTGTCGGATGTGCCAAACCAACGACTGGCAACGCTTTTCAAATCGACTTCGTACTTATCCTCCAGATGCAGAATGGCCGTTGACTCGCCAGTCCGTTGATCAACCAATCGGATTGATTGCCCAGGCTGGTAGGCAGAAAATTCTTGGCTCTTTCCCTGCAAGAGGATCGGCATGGTCCAGACATCGCCCCCAGGAAGGCGGTTTTCGTCCAGCACGCCTTCCAATTCGGGCTGCGTCATAAAACCGTCTAGTGGCGAGTAGACGCCGTGCGCAAGCTGCTCAACGTCCATAGCCGTTTCTAGATCAACTTCAATTGCTGGGAGCTTGGCCAGCATTTCGCTCGAAGACTTCATGTAGCGAGCCGGCGGGCGACTGCTGTGCGGACTACTACCATGCAGAGAAGGCAGCAACAGCTGACCTGACTCCAGGAGGTCTTCAATGCGATGCCCATCCAAAGAGCGGCGAAACCGCTCGATCATGCTTAGCACCATGTCGACAGCGCCCACGGGGTGCTTGCCGATTGCACACTCTGCGGCGAGTACTAAACCATTACCGCCATCCATCATCGTGTTAATTATGTCATTCAACTCGGCACGAGTCGGCTTGCGATTGACAATCATCGATTCAAGAAGATTCGTCGCCACGTTCGCCGGCGTGTTGGCAATGTTGGCCTTGCGGAGAATGGCTTTTTGCAGCAGCGGAATATTTTCCAGCGGCACTTCGCGGGAAAGGTCGCCACGGTCGATAAGGATCTCATCCGTCTCCACCATAATCTCATCGAGATTCCGAACGCCTCGCTTACTTTCAATCTTAGAAATTATCGTTGAATTGGGCCCAGTCAGGTTGCGGAGCGCGACCACATCGGCAGCACAGTTCGCGAAGGACAATGCATAATTTGTGATCCCATAACTACGGCCTATTTTCACTGCTTCGATATCTTTTTCAGACAACGGCGGCAGCTTGGGGGCCGGATCGATAACGACAGCTTTGTTGGACCCAATACGACCACCGTTGAGAACTACGGTTTCCGCGCTATTCTCGTCAGACTCCAACACAAGCAGCACCACGCCATCGAAGTCGATTCCAACCAGGCTGTTCGGCCCCAGCTCACTAAAAACAGAGGGAGGAGTTAGTGACAGGCACTTGCCGTCACCTTCCACTGGGTTTGCCACCAAGCGAATATGCTGACGATCCTTAACCACGGTGTCAGGGACCATCGTGCCATTACGAACCTGGGCTCCTTCGGTATCGAGGCAAATGGGAGTTTTCGATGAGAACTTTTGAATGGTCTCTATCGTTTCAGCAATCTTGTCAAGCGGCGTGTGCGACAAATTGATCCGAAACAGATCGACATCGCGTTCTTCAAGCCGCTCAATCGTTGATTGATTCAACGAGGCGGGACCAAGCGTACACAATACATTGATTATTCGTTTACGTTCGGCCATAACAAGCTTCCTCAATCAAAGTATGAGAGTTAAATATTCTTGCGTTAGATTCTGCTTACAGGTTGGGCAGATCAGTTGTGTCAACCCTCGATATTGGCGAAACAACACCGGCCCATGTAATAATATAATCAGACCTTGCGTTTTCGTTAACGAACTGGAGCATTGAAAGAAAAACGACCCGGATTTCGCGTCCGGATGTGACGTTTTTGGCGTTTGGGAGCCCGAGATGTCAGGGATTTCTCACCAAATGGCGGGGCGAATCCCCCACTCCTTGAAGAGGCTCCGGCCGACTGAAAAGAAGGAGGTCCGCTGCAGAAAACCCTTTCATCGCTGACCCATGCGGGCGACAAAAGCCGCAAATTGCTCTATTGCCTCGACGTTCAGGGCCTCGCTACGAGCGGCCGCCCGCTCGCATGTCTGGCGGTAGCTTGCCGGGTCGCGTATCCAACCACGGATCAAGGCTACAGCCTGGGACACATAGTCTTCCTTCGGGTCAATCGCGCTGCCACAACCATCGCGAACGATCCAGGGAATGCAGCCGCGCCCGTAGGCGACAACCGGGCGTGCGGCTGCCAAGGCTTCTGTCAAAACGATTCCCCAAGACTCATTCTGATACTGTGTAGGAAACAAAAAGAGGTCGATGGAATCGAAGAACTGGATTTTTTTTTCTCCATAAACGGGTCCCGCATACTCGATATCCGTAGGCCATCGCTCGACTGCTTGGTCAATTAGGTCTTGCTCTTTACTGCTCAAACAGTGGCCTGCCAGCGTCAGCTGGACGTCGTCGCCAGCGGCACGAAGCTGTTCAAACGTCGTTAAGACGAGATGCAGACCCTTCTCGACCGACAGGTTACTCAAAAACCCCAGACGAAAACGGCGGGGCGAATCGGCCGCTGATTGAAAGCCCTTGTTAGGCGAGAACCCCTGCGTCGGCTCCTTCTGAACAACAATCGTCGGCGGCAAAAACAAGAACTCGGCACCCGTGGGATACATGGCTAAAAAATCGGCCTTCATCTGCTGGCAGTGAACCACGTGTATCCCGTCGGTTCCTACGATCCGATTCACCAGCGCCATGCGCCGACTGTAGCGGGTAATGTAGGAGTAGACATGATGGTGAAGGACGACACGATAACCTCTCAGTCGAGCAATGAATGTCAGCGCAATGTCGTAGTAGAGCCCCCAGCCCGAATTGGCGAGACAGTAAAGTCGTCCTCCCACAACACGCTTGCCAAGGAGTAGGCGGGCCATGGCTAGGAAGTATCCTTTGGCCCGCGCTAGCTTCCAACCAAGACTGCCCGGAAGACTCGCACTCGACCATCCCAACGAACGGAGTGGAGCATCTCGACCAAGCGACTCAACCACAACCTCAGTCATGGCAGTCATACCGGTCACAGGGGGTGGAAGAGGTCCGACAAAGGTAACAAGAGCCGAATCGGAGTCCGTCGATCTGATCACGTGCGATAATCCTCTGAAAGCCCACGGAAGGGCACCCTCGCTGCCCGGGCAAAACCCTGCTGGATCGCACCCCCGGCCCTGGTCGTTTCCGCCAGCACCTCAACCAAGTCTGCCACAGCGCCAAACCTGACGCATTTCCCACTTCGCAAGCGCGAGCCACCGAATCGGACAGCTGCCAATATCCCGAAGCCGAAGCAGGCTAGCGTGACACCAGCAGGTTCGGGAACTTTGGCTGCCGAGAGAGTGGCCGTATTAAACGCGCCCCATGGAAACTCTCACTGCCAGCTGAAAAAGTCGGCTCCGTTGGAATCGTCATCTGCACGGATATTTTTCAAACGAATCTTTTCGATCGTGATCTGGCGCCTCCTCAGACAGTCGCAGAATCAACTGTTTGCCACTGGCCCAACTCACACGCAGTGCTGAGTCCCAACCCCGAACCTCGAGCCCCTCCAGTTGAAATCGATCCTACCCAGCCAACACCCAAAAGGCAACTAACTTCCTGAATATGCTGCCATATAACAGAGACGAGCAGCCGACTGAAGGCGCAAAGGGGTCATGACAAGTTGGCCCTTTTCCGGCGCGACATCAAAATACGGTGCAACTTCTTACAGCACCCATATCTCGCACAGAACAGGGCTGCCCACCATTGGCTAGCGGGGACGCACAGATTTTCCTTCCTTCGATTGCAACGCCTAACCGTCTGTCGCAATGATCACAGGCATGTTATAATTCTTACAAAGGCCTCGCATGAGGTTGGAGATACCGATCGGTTGGCCAACACAAAACGTCAGACGAGTGAAACTCGCACGGGCTGTGGAGATTTGGCTTCCCCAGAAGAATCCAATCCCGATAATTAAATGCTCCAGCAATTAAAGTGAAGGCAATATACTCTGGCCACGCACTGTGACGGGGCGATCGGGTCTGGCCGCCCCTGACACTTGCGGTCGTGGCATACGTTGAGAAGGTGCAGTATGGCTCGGTTTCTTCGCAATTTACAGCACATGGCCCTAAAGCGGTTTCCCACGCTGGCCTGGAAGGTGTGGCACCTAAAGGATGGCCTGCGCCAGGATCACGAGTTTGAAGTCGAATTTATTACGCGTATCGATTCATTAATCGATTGCCAGAATCGAACGGCCATAGATATTGGCGCTAATTTCGGTGTGTACACACGGATCCTCTGCAAGCTGTTTCAAACAACCCATTCGGTGGAACCGTTGCCTAATTTGGCGATACCGCTCAAAAAGGCCGGCCCCAAGAACTGCGTGGTCCATCAACTTGCCTTGGGAACGGAGCACGGTGAGCTTGAGCTTTCCGTTCCGTACAGTGAGACCAAGGGCGAAATCTTTGCGCTCACGACTGCTCAGCCAGACCGGCTCGACAGCGCGGTAGCCGATGATATCCTTCACGTGAAAAAAGTTAAAACAAAAGTGGCGCCGTTCGACGAAGTCTTTCGCGATGTCGATGACATCGATTTCATTAAGATCGATGTCGAGGGGAGCGAAATGAACGTGCTTCAAGGGGGCCGCGAAACCCTCCAGCGGCAAATGCCAGTCGTATTAATCGAGGCGGAAAAGCACTGCGGCGAAGACGGCCTCCGCATCTTTGATTTTTTGGAAGAGCTTGGCTACGGCGTCTACCACTACCGAAATGGCCGCCTGACGCGAACCGATCGATCCATTTTGGACGAAATGGAAAAGTACCTGGACGCTCAACCGGAATCACAGCGGCAGCGGCGCTACCGTGATCAAAACTACATCTACAACTTTATTTTCTGCTGCCCGGAAAAGGTCAAGCGGCCAGGTAGCTGAAAGGCAGGGTGTCCGAAGGGGCAAATCCATGCGCATTCGGGTAGCAACTAGTGCGACTGAAAAGGTGTACTAGAACATTCAACTTGACCCGGTGGCATCTCTTATAGATCCCGCGTTCCCCAGCACGTCGGTACTGCACGGGGTCAAAGATATCCGAGTGTTCGCATCACTTCTCCGCATTCGACTTCGAAGCGGCGCTCATCCGCCTTCGTGAAGTAATTTTCCCAGTCTCCTCGGCGCCCCACGCGATTTGTCTGCACGACCGCACCTGATTCTTCCGACGCTTTCCTAATTTGTTTCAGTGAAAAAAGGTCCACCGCCTTGCGCGCCACGGGCTCGTTCCATGCACTGGGGTCTAGCTTACCAATCGCCGACTTCAGCGTGTCAATCGGATCGGTCAACATGTCTTCGTAACGGATCAGCGGGTACCCGGCATCTAGATGTTGCTGAACCTGAGAGGCCCATTGACGGGAAAAGTACTGAGCCAGTTTTGAGTAGCGGATCCGAAATGGGACCGCGCGGGAGGCCCCATAGATAGCTCGCCGCTTCCACCCCCTGGGAACTGCCCACACTTTTTCGATGCGATGAAAATAGCTATTGACCACATCTCTTCCATCCCGAACGTTGTAGACGAGCTTGTCGTTTGTGCCGAGGGAAAGGCTTGAGGCGGGCGCGTGGGTCTTGAGAACTCGATCAAAGATCGCCGAACCGGGATGTGGGTTCTCACCACTAACAAGTTTCTGCAGGGGTACCCGTTCGGGCGACCACTCAAGGTGATCGATGTCATGATATTTGCAATTCAAAATGTACGATATCAGATACGAAATCCAGGAATTTCCACTGTTGGGATAACCTGTAGAAAACAGATTTCTATCGCCCCTATTTACATCAAGCCCGAGAAGTTTGGGGCCTTGAACCCGATTGAGTAGAGAGTCGATTAGTTTCGTCACTTCGAATCCGCCATCTTTGCGAATTTACAACTGCTTCAAAGAAATGTCCGTTCTAAAGACAGTCCAACAGACAGCACCACCAAAACCCAGTCTATACTATAAACAAACGAGAAAGGAAACGGTCTGAATCCTTCAAAGCCTACCGCACCCTCGACCGATCGCATCGATATTGCGGTCGTCGGAAGCAATTTCAACTGAATATTACGTGACGAAGTGGCAACAAGTGACTAGGCTAAAAATGGTGGCTGGAGCTATAAATCAGGGTCATGGTAAGGCCGTACTGTCGGAGCCCTTCTCTTCAATAATCATCAAATAGTCCAAATTTTCAGCAGCATGTGGCGCATTGGTGATCCGTCCGTGGAACAAATCGTATTGGATTAAAGGCCCCATTGCCCTTAGAAATTGCACGGACCGTGCGCTTCACTGCGAAGCCCTTGAGGACCGCCGCCTGCTAGCGGCTACCGTCCTCTCAATGTTTCCTCTTGCCGGGTCGATCTCTGCGCCAGATACGGATATTACAGCAACCTTTGACTTAGCCATCTCTGCGCCATCGGTGACCGATCAGACTTTTGTGTTGCATAGCCAGTATAGTGGGCAGCTCTCGTCATCGCTGGGAGACGTCACGAGTCTCACTAGCTCCGGACCCCAGATCACACTCGATCCTGCTGAAGACTTCAAGCCAGGGGAGGTAATCCAGGTTACGGCCTCAGCCAGCGTACTTGACGACGCATCCACGCATGTGACCTCCCATGTATGGGAATTCCGCACGGCCACCGACCGTGGCAGCGGAGTGTTTATCAATAGCGGCCAAGCATTAGGCACCAAGCAAGGGTGGCTCGTCGCGTTAGGGGACGTGGACAGCGACGGCGACCTGGACGTCTTCGCAACCAACTTTGGTCCTGCGACAATTCCAGATACGGAAGACCACGATACCGACCTATGGATTAATCAGGGCGGCCTACAAGGCGGTATAGCAGGGCAGTTCGTCGAAAATGGCCAAGTGCTGGAGTTCAACAGGCCACATGATATCGCCTTGGGCGACCTGGATGGAGACGGTGATCTTGACGCTTTCATGGGAAACTCCACCAGCCAGCCCAACACGATCTGGCTGAACCAAGGTGGTCTGCAAGGGGGTACCCAGGGCCAGTTTGCAGATAGCGGCCAACGTATGGGCGATTCGAATTCCCGAGGGGTTGCACTCGGCGACTTAGACGGCGATGGGGATCTGGACGCGCTGATCGCCAACCGGAAACTACTGCCCAATCGTGTGTGGATAAATCAGGGCGGGGCGCAGGCGGGGAGTCCCGGCCAGTTTGAAGATAGCGGACAATTGCTCGGCGATGCCCGAAGCTATGATGTCAAGCTTGGCGACCTTGATCGGGATGGTGATCTTGACGCCTTCGTTGCGAACCGCGACGTCTTTGGAGTGCCCAATCGGATCTGGATTAATGACGGGTCGGGCCAGTTTTCCGATAGTGGACAATTGCTAGGGGCCGGCCGCAGCCGTTCCATTTCACTCGGAGATCTTGACGGAGACGGGGATATCGACGCCTACGTCGCCAATCGGCACGCCAACCGCGTGTGGATGAATCAGGGCGGCGTGCAGGGCGGAACAGAAGGACAATTTGCCGACACCGGCCAGGCCTTAGGAGACTCAAACAGCTACGAAGCGACGCTAGGCGACATAGACGCAGACGGAGACCTCGACGCTTTTGTCGCCAATCGCAACACGACCGCGAATATCGTGTGGATCAACCAAGGTGGAATCCAAGGAGGCACGATGGGCCAGTTTTTCGATAGCGGCCAGAGGCTCGGAAACTCAGATAGTCGAGGCGTATCACTCGGAGATCTCGATAACGACGGCGACATCGATGCCTTTGTGATAAACCGGGGTGAAGGCCAACCGAATCTTGTATGGCTGAACCAGCATGGCTTGGCTGATTTCGACGATGATGGGGATGTTGACGCCGCCGATTTTCTTATGTGGCAAGCCGGATTCGGTCTTAGCACTAGTGCGACGCGTGCCCACGGCGATGGCAATGATGACGAAGCGGTTGATGGCGAAGACCTGGAAATATGGCAGCGGCTGCTAGGCACCACCGCCCCGTTTCAAGCCGACTTCAACCAAGACAATAACATCGATGCGGGAGACTTCCTTACCTGGCAACGCGGAATGGGCTCCAGCGGTGCGACGCTAGCCGACGGCGACGCCAACCGAAGCGGCGTGGTCGATGGCGATGACTTAGACGTGTGGCAACGCCAGTACGGCACAACCGACTTATTCCAAATCGCCGACTTTGACGAAGACGCCGATGTCGATGGAGCTGATTTTCTCAGTTTGCAACGCGGATTTGGCGTAGTCGGTGCATCAGCCGTCCAGGGCGATAGTAACGGCGACCATCTGGTGGACCGCAAAGATTGGAACGTGTGGAGGCTACAATACGGCACGGTCGAATTGCCCCAGTCGACGACCTCCGACGGAGCTCACTTACTTGTCAGCCAGTTTTATTCAGAAGTACCTGGTAGCAACCCACGTGTCGAAAATGCGGATACTCGTCGTAGCGTTGACCGAGCTATGGCTGTCACGAATGTAGAGCAGATTGGTCTGCCTGTATCCCATGTAGCAACTAGTTCAAATGCTCAAAGTGACCAATATGCTACCGAGCCGGGAGTGACTACGACGACAATTCCTGCTCCGCTGCCAGCTCTGACGCACACCTTCATTTGGTGGCAGCTACCGTATCGAGAACACGAGCTAACAAGTTTTCTTGGAACTCATCGCGTTGGACCCGTGGGCCCCGTTGATTTATCCACGCATCACACGGATCATGCAATGGAGCAACTGTACCCGGGCCACATCGGTTATGGATCGCCTGACTCTCGGGAGCGACAATTTAGAGAAAATCCGCTCGCGCAGACTGGTTTTGAAAACCATGCCGGACTCACCGAAGAAGAGGTCGACGCAGTTGTCATCGGTTGGGATGGGTGAGAAGTTGCATTTGTGCGTCAATCCTATCGGCCAAGACGGATAAGAACTTGGCGCATTGCTCTGTATCGCCATCGGCGTGTGGCCATGCCAAGCAGCGCCACCGCGACCAAGGCAAGTGTCGCGGGCTCAAGAATGCCGTAGGGCATCAGTGTTGAACAGGAATTCGCATAGGCGAAGAGTCGTCTGCCTATCGCCAGTTTCCTTACAAGACCAACGCAAAGCGGCTCCAGTCTGGAGAATAAAATTTTTGCACACAAAAATTTCTGGGGCGATAGAGAACTGTTGGGACAATACAAAACCGCCACGAGTCACGCCCTGAAGGCAGCCAGATTCGCTGACTTGTGACGGCTTTGCATTACTTTCTAGTTCGATTGCTGAAGCCAGCCAGCATCACGCTATCAGCACTCTCTGGACCAGGTACAAAATTTTCCGGGAATACGCAGATTGTCGGAAATTGTTGACCACCGTCGTCGATATCTGCGATCTGCTGACTCGAAGCAAGTCTCTCGAGGGCGGGACGCATGGCGGCCACCTATCGGCTCCATTCTGGTAGACGGAGAATTGAGAAATCAACGACCAAAGAAACTCTAGTTGCCCAATTCACAGCAAGGCGATGGTCTCCCGCGTCACTCTCTGGCTAGCCGAGAAAGTGCGATATGTAGTTTTTCCTTAGGGATTCTGGCCCGCAGTCGGCCAGCCTCATCAGTAGGTCAAGCGGGCGTTTCCTGATTATTTGGCAGTTTTTTTGCGGCGTGTTAAGATGAAAATTGCGTTATTGTCATCACTCGAAGATCCAAATGGTGCCCCACGGAAGTGGTGTTCGTCGGCGTCAGGGAGAGACGTTCGACCAGGATCGAGGCATATGGCAGGCGCAAGGGCAGCAAAGTTGGTAAGGGGCATCAGCAAAATTAATACGGGTGTTGGCGCTTCGCTTCGCAGCGAAGAAGTTTTGACGTTCAAGTCGATGTTCCACCGCCACTTGTGCCATTTTAATTTCTTCTCACCACCGGTTTCTATTCTCTCCTGTTCCACCTCCCAAACAAATCGTGTCCCGCAGTTCGTCAGGCTGCGCCTCGGCAACCCGACATGACCAGATTATCGTCATCGGCGTCGTCGTCGCCTACGCAGTCGTTGCTGAAAAAACTTCATCCATTATCAAAGGACGAACACAAATGAATTTTCCGGGAATGCTCGCGGGATTTGTTGCGTCGTTGATATTTTATCTGGGTGGTGTTGGCAGCGTGTGGGGGGGCGTCGTCACAGAGTGGGTTACCGTTGGCAACCCCGGCAACCCCGGGCATATGGTTATGCAAGCAGACGGCACCAGCGGTTATGGAAGCGTTGCGTACGAATACCAGATTGGCAAGTATGAGGTAACGAATGACCATTACACGGAGTTTCTCAATGCGGTTGCAGCCACCGACACCAATGACCTCTACCTGGACCTGATGGGACAGGAAGCCTGGGGCGGCATCTCGAGATTTGGCGCGAGTGGCAGCTACACGTATGCGGTCAGACCCAACATGGGGAACAAACCGGTCAACTACGTAACGTGGCAGGATGGCGCTCGTTACACGAATTGGCTGCATAACGGCCAACCCGTTGGGGCGCAGGATGCCACGACCACCGAAGATGGCGCCTACACTTTTATCGACATCGACACGGCTGGCCCTCGAAATCCGGGAGCCCAAGTCTTTATGCCCAACGAGCATGAATGGCATAAGGCAGCTTTTCACCAATCAGGTGTTGTTACGAGGGATGGCGACGAGTGGTGGTTTTATCCGATTGGAAGCGACATTTTGCCGCGGCAGGCCGTTGCAGACGCCGTTGGCGACGTAAGAAATCCGGGCCCTACGACCCTTAACTTTTTCCATAGTGCCGGATGGAACGGGCAAATTAGTGGGAACGTGGTCACCGTAGGCAGCTCGGGCGGCCGCAGCTACTACGGTGCTTTCGACATGGGCGGCAACGTCTTTGAATGGACGACCGCCGATCCTACGAAGCCTGACCCGTCTAATGTTGGGCCGTACATCGTTCGTGGCGCGAGTTTTCATAACACCAGTGGTCACCTCCGAAACAACGAACGAAATCTTGGGCCCAAACCGGGAGGCGGAGGCCATCAACACAGTTTCCCTTCGCGCAACAACGGTTTTCGAGTGGCCAGCTATGTTCCGACTTCCTCGATAGTCGTTCCCGAACCCACTGCATTAGCGCTGATTGTTGCGGGTCTGTTCGGTTTCGCATCCGTACGCAGGAGTGCAACTCGGCGTGCTGTACTCGTGGTGGCACTCCTGTTGTCCACCTACGCCGACCGTGCGGCAGCTGACATGTTCGGCAACGGTGGGAATATCTTTGACATCGAGTTCGTCGATATTGGCAATGCGGGCAATGCTCCGGATGCTTCGAACGCTGCGAATCCTGACCTGCCGGGAGCCGTGGCGTACAATTACCGCATCGCCAAATACGAGGTTTCCGAAGACATGATTGGCAAGGCAAACTACGCGGGGGGGCTTGGCATCGCGACAAGCAGCCGCGGGGCGAACAAGCCGGCCACCAGCATTACGTGGATCGAGGCGATCAAATTCGCCAATTGGCTCAACACCAGCAACGGCAAGCCGGCGGCTTACAAGATGCTCACCGGCAACACATTCACGCTCTGGCAGCCGGGAGACGCTGGGTATGACGCATCAAATCCCTACCGTAACACGCAGGCCAAATATTTTCTTCCTAGTTCCCACGAGTGGTACAAGGCCGCGTTCTATGATCCGCTAACGGGTAATTACTTCGACTACGCTACCGGAAGCAACACTGTTCCCGAACCAGTTGAATTCGGTACGGACCCGAACACAGCCATCTATGGGCAAGTCTTCCAGACCACTGATCCTGCCGACATCACACAGGCGGGTGCACTGAGCGCCTACGGAACGATGGCTCAGAGCGGCAACGTCTTCGAATTAGAAGAGACCGATTTCGATATGGTGAACGATACGGGCTATTCTCCTCGTGGCGCCCGAGGTGGGGTCTGGTATTGGACAAAAAATGCCCCTGGCTTTCTGTCGAGGACGTTCCGCAACAGCGTTAATCCTGACGGTCAAGTAAACTTCCTTGGATTTCGAGTTGCGTCTCGCGAGTTGACCGCCGACTTCGATTTCGATGGCGACGTTGATGGTAACGACCTAGCAGAGTGGAATACCGCCTTTGGCATCACTTCCAGCGCAGACTCCGACGGAGACAGCGACTCGGACGGCGGCGATTTTTTCGCCTGGCAACGCAGCTTTTATGACGTCGCCCCGCTCGCAGCCCAGCTAACCCCTGTTCCCGAGCCGGCGTCTATTGTGCTTGCCGCAGTTGTCTTTTTCCTCGTCGTTAACTTCCGTCAGCGCTGCCCGTAAAATCCACTATTCCTGTTCGATCAATTTGCCCATTCCTTGGTTTGACCAGAATTTGCTTTTAGTCGAACTGTCGCCATGATAAGAATCCTGTTCAAGACGAGGATCGCAGCGGCCGTGACGCGCAAGGTCGGCTGGCCGCTGGTGTCGATCACCTTGGCGATTGTATTGCTGGCCCCCGCGCATCTACGAGCGCACACAGTGGGAGATGTTGAAGAGCTAAGGTTCGTTGGTTATGCCGCCCCCTTTGGCAACACGGGAGCAACAACCTACACCGACGTCTGGGCAGACGGCGACTACGGATTCATCGGATCACTCGAATCAGGAGTGGCCATTCTCGATGTTTCCGGATCCATTAATCCGGCACTTCCTGTCGGCACATTCGTACCAGCCAGCCCGCAACAATTCTACGACATCAAGGCAAAAGATGGTTACGGTTATTTTTCGAGCCTGGACGGAGGCGGAACCTTTGTCGTCGATGTGCAGGATCCTACTTCCGCTTTCACAGCTGCTCAAATTGACTCGGTCCTTGGCGGCCACAACAACGTGCGGAACACCGCGATCAGCGGCGACTACCTGTACCAGATGGACGACGCCTCTGCACTGATTCACGTGTTCGACGTCAGTACGCCGAGCCTGCCAGCTTTCGTGCGTACCGTAAATACGGGAGATTCGGTCGGCGTCTATGATGCCACCGTAATTGGCACCCGAATGTACGCTTCCGGTCTGGGAGGAGTTGCCGGCGAAGGGGCGGTGTACGTCTATGACATCAGCAATCAGAGCACCAGTGCGCCGGTACTGCTGGGACAGGTTCCCACGGGCGCAAACACCGCGTCGGCGTGGCCGACAAGTGACGCTAGTTATTTGATGGCGACGCATCGCGAAGTTGGCGGCGCGCTCGGCATTTGGGATATTTCGGACCTCAGCCAAACATTTCTTGTCTCCTCGGCAGATGCGTCGGACCTAGAGATTAACAGCTACAGCACCAGCGAGGTCACCGTGCTGGACGACATTGTGTACGTGGCCTGGTGGGAAGCGGGAGTTCAAGTTCTCGATTTAGACAACGATGTAGTGAATAACGGTGTCCAATTGATTGGTCAATTCGACACGTCAAATGACTCAAGCCCACTGGATGGCTACGTAGGCAATCAGAGTGTGTATCCATTGCTGGGACACGGAAAAGTGTTGCTCAGTGATACGAAGTGGGGATTCTGCGTAGTGAGTGCCGAGTTCGTTCTGCCACCTGATCCTAACAATGGTGATTTTGATGGCGACGGCGACTACGACGGGGCAGATTTTCTGGTTTGGCAAGGGGGATACGGACTTTCCTCGGGCGCGATGGGGACCGATGGCGATGCCGACGCCGATGGCAACGTCGATGGCGACGACTATCTGGCTTGGTGGGCCAATTTCAGCTCACCAGCCGCCTTTTTGTCGCAATCAAGTACGACGATTCCAGAGCCTTCAACTATACTGCTGGTAGCTGTGTGCTGCATGACCATGGTGTTAACACGCCCCGCCCCCACAAAGCGGCGGAACAGATCTCTATAACATGCTATAGCGCAGCGTCAGAAATTCACCATCTTTAATCAACGGGCACGTGTTGAGGAGAGCATCTCATGAGAACAGTATCGGTCTTTTTTTTGGCATCCTTGTTGATCGTATCCGCCAGACCAGCAACCGCCAGCGTGCTGACTTGGGACTTTGTTATCAATGAGTCACAGGTCAAGAACGGACCAGAGGCTGACGGATCGACCAACAGTCCGGCGACCGGCACAGGACATTTTGAATATGACACCAGTTCAAATATTATTTCCTACACCGTAACTTGGAACAGTCTATTTGGCGATCTCACCAAGCTCCATGTGCACGGACCGGCCACCGCCGCCGCCAATAACCCCCAACACCTCATCGAGATCTTTGGACCACCGGCTATTCCTGCTTCGGTTGATCTCGACTCCGATACCTGGACAGACAGCCACCTCTTGTCGACACTTACGCAGCCCGGATTCGACCCGCTCACTCCAGCCACGATTATCGGGATCATGCAAAACGGGGAGTCCTATGTTAATGTGCATACGACTACGTTTGGCATGGGGGAAATTCGTGGGAACCTGGGCCTGCCGACAATCGTCCCGGAACCCGGCACACTTGGTTTATTTGTTACTGGGTGCGTTTGCTTGTGTTTCAGACGGGTCCACAAGGGTAAATGAATTCTATGGGATTCGCTCAATCCCCATTTACCGGCCAAGTTCCGGCACAGACGTGCTTACGATCAACGGAGTTGTTTCGATGATACGCCAACGTTTGTTCACAGGACTAGTCGCCTTCTCAATTGGTTGGGGAGGAGCAGATAACGTGAAGGCTGTCGTGGTGACGGATTGGGTCGAAGTGGGCGACCCCGGAAATCCCGAGCATACGGCGATTATGAAGGACGGAACAACCGGATACGGTTCGGTTAGCTACAATTACTTGATTGGCGAGTACGAAGTTACCAACGATCAGTATGCGGAATTTCTCAATGCCGTGGCCGCCACCGACACACACAAACTCTATCACACCAATATGGGTAATTTTGCGTTTCCGTTTGTCGGGATAAATCGATCAGGTGGTAGTGGGAGCTATACGTACTCAGTAAGAACCGGTTACGGCAACAAGCCTGTCAATTATGTCACGTGGTTTGATGCGGCCCGCTACGTAAATTGGCTCCATAACGGACAACCTACTGGGCTGCAATCGGCTACTACGACCGAAGACGGTGCCTACACGTTTGGCGTGCACGTCGATGAATCGATCCACGACTACAGCTATGGAGTCCTCACCGCTTTAAACGTAGAAGACGTCAGCTCCCGCAACCCAGGAGCACTGTACTTTCTTCCCAACGAACATGAGTGGCACAAGGCAGCTTTCTACGAACCGGGCGCAGACACCGAAGACGGTAACGGATGGTGGGGCTATGCCAACCAACAGGACGTTTTGCCGATCAGTGCCCAGGCCGATTCAGATGGAAACATCAGCAACCCCGGCCCTTTCACAGCTAATTGGAATAAGGGGGCTAACTGGAACGGTTCGACCGGAGGCAACCTGACCACGGTAGGCACGGCAGGCAACCAGAGCCATTACGGCGCCAAAGACATGTCTGGAAATGTCTTTGAGTGGGTCGAGGCCGACCCAACAAAGCCCGATCCGTGGGCAGCGGGTCTCTACGTCGTGCGTGGCGGCGCCTTTCCCAACGGCGGCACGCACATGGGTTCTGAGGAACGCAACAACGGACCGAAAATTGGTGACGACGACTCGGACGGCGCTGATTTCCTATCCTGGCAAAGACAGTTTGACGGGGCCAGTCCCCTCTATGCCGATTTTGACGGTGACTTTGATGTCGATGGCGACGATCTTTCGATATGGAACACCTCATACGGGATTGATGACGGGGCAGATGCTGATCTGGCTGGGCATGTTCATAACCTGCCCCAAAAAACCGTGGGCTTCCGAATCGCGGGAGACCCTTCGCTGCTCAATCCTCTCCTCGGGTCCGTTGTACCTGAACCCTCCAGTACACTCCTGGCGCTACTAGCCATCGGCATGCATTGCTGCCTGTGTACTCGCCATTACGGTCGAGTGACGGCTCGCTAGGCGGCACCATAAACCGACGTCCTGCCGTGAGTCACACAATGTCGATAGGCGACAACTCGCGCCGGGGGCCACCTGCCGGCACAATTCGCTGCGCCTGAGGACAAACGGCGAGGGACCATTACGCTAATGCTCACCGGTAACGGACCGTCAGCGGGCGGCCGGCCATGAATGCCAGTGAGCCGGGCGGCTCGTATGCCATGCGCCCGGTCCCGCACCATAACCTGGCAACCCAGTTCAAAATTAGCGCGAACAAAATACACTCCAACGATTCAACAAAATGGGTCCCCATGTCGCCCCGCAGCGTGTTGATCAGGTAGGCAAAAGAGGCAGTAAATGTCCCAATAAAGAAGGGATTGCTAGGCTCGCGGCGGAGTGGTTCGTCGATCAGCCTGACGATCAGGACTAATATTGCCGCGTAGACCACCAATGCTAAATAATCTCCTTCGTAATAGGAGTGGCCCGCAACACTGACGCCCCAGGTGGCATGCTGCGGAACTTTCAAATGTTCACGCGGCAATATCTGAGCAATCGGCCTGGGTTTGCCTGGCCACATCGACCGTGGAATCGCATAAGAAACAACAAACTTTGCCGTATTGAGCGTATGCACATCTGCAACTCCCTCGTCGACAACCCGTTTGGTCAATAGGCCGTACTCAAAATTCGACTGCGCTAGAGTATGCTTCCAACCGCCGAATTGCTCTTTAATTCCCTCCCATGAAACAACTGAAAGGTTTTTCCAAATATTTGCATAGGTGCGTTCTTGCTGCTTGAAAGCCCCCGCGCGACTATCAAAGTGGCGAACAAGCTGGTACGCCATTCCGCCCAATACAATGAAAGAGACCCCAAAGCAACACAGCACCAGCACTTTCTTAGGACGGAGATATCTCCATTTCAACCAATAGGAAACAAAGGGCGGCCCCGCAATCAGAGTAAGCAACAATCGCCGGCCCGGCGAGATCTTCATGCAAAAGAGCGCGGCCAATGCAAAAATGACGATGAACAACATCAGGCTGATTAAGGACGTTCGATTCCGGTACCAGGCAAAAAACGCGAATGTACCGCCAAACACGGCACCCTTTTGGGACAGATTGAAAATGACTTCCTTAAAAAAAGGAATGTTGACAAACGCTGAACTCAGAACGACAACCGTGCATACCACCAAGACACTCGCCAACAACAAGGGTGACCACTTTGGGCTAACGACGAACCGATTTTTAGAAAACGCTTGAAACAGCTTCAGTCCGTAGTACATCGAAAACATGGTTACTAGAAAGACGAGGCTGCGAAATATGGACTCCCGATAGTCCGCATCAGGGAAGTCGAACGACATATAATTGTCGTAGACCAACGCCGTACGATCCACGGCTTCCAGAAAACCCACCCCAAAGTTGGTCGCAACGCCACACAGGATGCAGTTCCACGCCGTGACGAGGTCTTTTTTGCCTCGCAAATACGGCACGATGACCAGAGCGAAGCAGGAAACAATGGTTCCCCATCCGAGACACGTTAACAACGACTCGGTGGAAGGAGACATGCTGGCAAGGGGCGGCATCATGGACAATTGTACTATCAAGGTTTCAAATTCAGATTCCACCAAGCGGCCAGCTTAGGCCCACCAGGTGATGACTAGGCAATATATATAGGTGGCGGCGACGGCCTAACAACTATTGCTTTTTTTGGCGCATGCCTACCTGTAAATCATGCCCGCTCTCAGACTGTACTTCCAAGACCTAATGGGTCGCCAAATCGCGCCGTACAATCGGCCTAATCGGAATTATTCTCTCGTGCGTCATCCACTCGGCCGTCGCACGATACTCAACACCGCCTCCCTCAGCGCTGCATACGAAAAGCTGGGGGTCGTCCAAATGTGCACCTTAATCTGGACCATAATCATTGCGAACAGGTTAAGCGAAGCAATGAGCACCGCGTTGACCCACGCACCGCCCACAACTCCCCAATGGCCAATAGCCCAGGGAGCCAAGATCCCATACACAACCAGCACCAGTAGGCTGCACCCCATCAGCTCTCGCTGATGCCCCGTCATCGTCAGGGTCTGCCCTTTGCAGCCGGTCAGTATAAACACAATCTGCCCCAGCGCGAGTACCCTCAGCAGCCGGCCCGCTTCTGCAAAAGCGTCACCAAATGCCATCGACATGATCTGAGTAGGGAAAAAAAGAAACAGCGTCAGCACCAACAGGGCAGGTATCCCAATGAGAGTTGCGACCCCGCGTAGGAGTTTAGACAAACGCTCTAGCTGTTTGGAATAGTACAGCTCAGCAATAAAGGGACCTACAATAACACCTGCCATCAACAGCGGTGCCCTGACAACGCTTATCAGGCTCTTAGCGGCGCCGTAATCCGCAATTTCTGCGTCTTGGGCCACGAGAATACCTACCAGCAAGATGTCCAGCTCGGCAAGCGACAGCACCACGAACTGTGTAATCATCGAATACCAGCCCTCTCGCAGAAACCAATTCGTCGTAGGTTGTAATGATCCCTCCTGGTCAGCGACGTCTTGCTGAACTGCTATCTGATGACGACGCACGTTTTTGGCTGTGAAACGGATTGCGAAAATCAGTGTGACTACCTGCACCAACGCCCTCATCGCAATGGTGCTTCCTAAGTCAAGAGATTCCCAATGAAAGCCCACATAAAGACACGCCAGAAACAGCACGTTGGGAATCAATCCTCCGTTTCTAGCCCCTACCAGGGCCGCTGACCGAAAATCATCCATTCCCTGCAAGGCACTTGCAGCCACAAGACAGATCGCCGAAAGCGCAAACCAGACGGGCATCCACATTCCGTGCTCGCACAGACCAGTCCATTTGGGCTCTGGGCCAAGATAACGAGCGCCCACCAGAACTGCGATGGCGGCCAGGAGGCTAAACACGGCGACAATTTTGAGGCAACTTTTCAGCGCATCTCGAACATTTGCCTTCCGCTTGATCGCGCGAATAAGATGCTGTGTCGTGCCAAACGTGACAAAAATCGTTGAAAAATTGACGACGACCGCCACGAGAATATAAGCAGTGAATTCCTGCTTTGATAGCGAGCGACCTAACAGGGCAGTCGAAAGCAAGAGTGATCCGACTGAAAACACTCGACCAAGCATGGACCAACCAGCAGCCGAACTCAGACGCCTGTGCATGGTCTGCTCCGGTCGATGCCGACTCCTCTGCCCCGGCTCTTCGGGCAGTGATCCAGATGCTGAATTCAAGGCGTCGTCAGTCATCGAGGTGCGTTCGCCCTGCCGTACTTTTGCCTCATCGCACCAAGAGATTCTTCCGTAAAAAAATGGCTCGCAAATCGCGATCCTGCAATTGCATCCAAATACATCTCCGGAATTTTCGCGTGACTCTTAAGCATCTTGTATTTTTCCGCGTAGGGTGCTTCCTCACCTGGTGCGCCCGCAGCCATACTGCGGGTAAAGGACCCGCCACGCATCTCAAAATCCTTCAGCCCGAGGAATTCCGAAACCAGTTTCGACTTTTGATCATCTTTCAACTCAGTCCTGATGAGAAGAATGTCGTAAGGCTCATGATGAATCTCGACAAAGCCGGCTTCCTTGTTGAACGGGTGCTCGTACACGTCGACACCCAAGGCGGCCTTGAACTCGGTGTCAAACCATTCCAGATGATAGGCATATCGACCTGACTCCAAGGCCTCGTCGCGAAATTGCTGACAGACTTCTTCGATTGAACTTCTTTGCGAGACTGCCGCAGCCTTTCCTTGTTTTTTGGCGCGGTCCCTAAAGTCGGATCTCGCAAAAAACGACATGATACTATCGATGGGATTTCGAATAAGGCTGATAATCTTGGCCTTTCTTCCCTTCAGAACTATGTGCCTGGTAGCGAAATTTGTGCTCCCTGAGTAGCGTTTCACTTTGATCTTGGCAGGATCTAAGCGGTGGGTTGAAAGCGCAAAATCCCCGTGCGCATGCAGCGACTGAAAAAGGGCGATTGACCCGGAACGCTCTACTGAGTAGACGATCGTTGGCGTGCGTCGTCGCACAAAATAATTGGCATAGAGCCCGAAGGCTCGCATCAGTTTGGCCATTGTCAATCCAATCCGCGGGCGGCTAGCAACAACCTTTTTTCGGCTAGCGTGCTATTCTAATTTATCCGTGCCTTGGGGTAATGCGCGTTGATGCCCATGCCACGTCGACCAATTCGTCCCGCCAACTAGCAGAAGCAACTCGAGCGGTCACGCTTAGGTGGACACACTCGCTTGTTGTAAATTCGCTACGTCGCGTGTTTTTTATGCCACACATCCTCTCGAAATGCTTCAATAAGCGCGCGAAGTACTTCCAGTCGATGGGGGCGCGCAACAGGTTTACCCAGCAACGAGGCAACGCAAACAACAAGTCGTAGGCCGATCGACACGGCACCATCCTCAATATTAGTAGATGTCGCACACATGCAGTGGTTTTTCGAACTAGCGTCTTGATAGAGTGCTGTTTGTTTGACACAAAATCAGCCCGCAGATATGATTAAACTCGACGAAAGCTGCGGCGGACGGCGAGGAAATACTGAACAATACGATTAAACGGAACTATTGCTGGGAACGGGGCGGTGGCACCGCTGGCACGCAAGTTGCACTCTGACTTGATCGATAAAAGGCTGTGTTGGCAACTGGCTAGTTTGGTACACAGCTGGTTTGGCAATCCAACCATCCTGCCAACCGCCATATCATTTGACAATATATTGGCTTGCCGGTAAACGGTTCTTTCGCCGTTGGACCGTTCGAAAACTTTTTTCCTTTGAATGATCACTCGTGTGAACGGGCCCCCAAAATGTGCGACGTGAAGACATTGGGGCACTGCAATCGATTAAAATAATGCTTCGCAAGCATACGGGGAAAAAGTTCGATTTATCAAGGACAGGTGACTTAGTGCCCGGTGAATTACCAGCCTCATCTGCGACCGATTCTCATTCGGCTCAATTGCGAATTGAGGGCACCATCGGAGACGACTGTCCACCCTCGGCAACGACGCCCGAGGACATCTTAGTCGCTAGTAACGTTGAACTGCGAGGAACCCATCGGAGTCAGATGAGAACACCCAAGCATACTAATCACATACGAGGCAACATCCGGCAAGCCACGCCCCGTAGTGACGGCAGCGTGGTCTACCTCAGGCAATTAGCTCTCACCAGCGCACCGCTGATGGCTGCCGATCTTTTGACACTCCTGTTTTCGACGCTTCTAGCCACACTATGCGGCCTTAGTTGGCTCAACCCGGCCGATGTCACCTCGACCGCCTGGGCATGGATGCCACCAGTAGCCTTTGCAATGCTATTGCTGAATTTTGCGGTTGGCTTGTACCCGGGCATATGCCTCGGGCTGGTAGACGAAATACGTCGTCTCTCGTTGTCAATCACCATTGTCGCGTTAGTAGCTGTCAGTGCACTAAGAATAAGTTCTCCCTTGTTTATAGATCGCGTCTGCTTCCTGGCGGTTGTCTACGGTTTGTGTATCATTCTCGCGCCAATTATACGGAGTCGAACCCGCATCAGTCTTGGTAAGACGAGCTGGTGGGGGTTCCCAGCACTGGTTTGCGGGGACGATGCGTCGGTCTTTGGAGTCGACGAGTGGCTGTCTGCAAATCGTCGCCTGGGATTGATTCCCTGCGGCGTAATCACAAATCCCACGACACTCGAAACTGAAGACAATCCGTCTATGCACACCGGCTCCTGGTCGCAGGCGCACCAGCTTGCCGAAGACAAACATGCCTTCTGGGCTGTTTTTGTTGAACACTCGGAATCACACCAAGACGTCACGTCCGTCGTCGGAGATCACCTGGCAAATGTGCCGCACGTGTACGTTGTGTCAGAACTCACTGGCATCCCTGATCATTGGAACCGGCATCAAATGGATGAAGGCCTTTCCGGTTTTATGATTGAGCAGCATTTGTTGCTTCCCGTTCAACAGATCGTTAAGCGTTCTATGGATTTGTCGATTGCTCTGGCCGCCAGTCTACTTTTGATTCCCCTATTCTTAAGCCTCGGCGTGGCCATCAAATTAACCTCGGCAGGGCCTATCTTTTTTGGGCACACCCGCGTCGGAAAGGGCAATAGCCGTTTTCGTGCCTGGAAGTTCCGCACAATGGTGCAAGATGCCGACGCGATGATCGAAGATTATTTGACAAAGCATCCGGAATGGCGCGAAGAATGGGAGCGCGACCATAAGCTGAGAAACGATCCTCGGGTTACCGTGCTGGGGAAATTTATGCGCAAATGGAGCATTGACGAGTTACCCCAAATATGGAACGTCCTGTCAGGTGAGATGAGCATCGTCGGCCCACGTCCCATTGTCGACGCAGAGATCGTCAAGTATGGCGACCACTTCGAAACATTTAGCAACGTCCCGCCCGGAATCACCGGCCTCTGGCAGGTTTGTGGCCGCAACGACACCACTTATGACGAGCGGGTTCAGCTCGACGTGTATTATGTCCATCATTGGTCACCTTGGCTGGATCTCTATCTACTCTTTCGCACGGTTGGAACCGTACTGTTTACAAAGGGCGCGTACTAGGTGCGCATGCTAAGAGTGCTGGCCAGGTGCACGTGCTCGGTACAATCTTCGAAACCCGCTGGATTCGGGACCTGCTGACCTGGGAACAGAGCGGGTTAATTTCGCCCAAAGCGATACCGGCATCCACCGATCCAGGTGACCAGAAACTCTAAAACTAACAGCCACGACCCTTGCTCGGGTACCTGTACAGCACTGGCTAGCGGCGGTGATCCGGTAAACTGTTGCTGCCACACCAGGAGGTCGAGTCCGTCGCTGTCGCTGTCGCCGTCTCCGTCCCCGTCTGCTTGGAGGACTCCTGTATAGCCATACGAGGCGCACCATAGCAGCAGGTCACCGCCGTCCACCAGCCGATCGTAATTCTCGTCTGCGGCGTCATAGGGAGTGAACGCTCGCAACCATTCGAGATAGTCCAAGCCGTCCGTATCGCCGTCGTTGTCCACGTCCCCAAAATCGTCAACGCCGTACGCTTGCTCCCAAATGACAGCGTCGCTGCCATCTACCGGACCTTGCTGATCCAAGTTGGCTGGGCTATCGTCCAGCACCGTTCCATCCGCACCGAAGCTCCGCTGCCAAAAGAGAAAGTCAACACCCATGACCTGACCATCGTCATTGGCGTCAAATTGTGGTCCCGCGTAGGCCTTCTCCCACAGCAACAAATCCGCGTTATCAACCACACCATCGTCGTTGAAGTCGGCACCCTGAGGTAACTCCGCCGAAAAGTCATACAAATAAGCCTGCCCCGTATTCGGTACGCTAGTATCGTCGAGCCATGCCCCCACGACGCCTATGTTGCCGCTGATTCCCACGGCCGTTCCAAACTCATTGCCCGCTGCGGTATCGGAGGCGGTCACCTTAAAAAGCTCGTAGCCCCGGGTCACGTCGTACACATAGGCGGCGCCCGCATCGCCGTAGGCCCCGACAATAGCCGTGTCGCCGTCGATGTCCACTGAGTAGCCATATTCGTCACCGAACACACCGTCAGAGGCAGTCAATTTTGCCAGTTCATTGCCGGTGGTCAGATCAAACAGGTAGGCTGCGCCCGGTTGAGCCTGTGTGAAATTGTCTCCCCAGGTTCCGATGATGGCCGTAGTACCGTCGATGGCCACGGCATAGCCGAATTCGGCACCCGCTGTTTCGTCTGAGGCAGTGAGTTTCATCAATTCCTCGCCGGTAGTCACATCGTACACATAGGCCGATCCGGAATTGATACCCACGCCGTCGTCGCGGCGCGCCCCGACAATGGCTAGGTTGCCGCTGATCGCCGCCCAGTAGCCAAACCAATCGCCTGCCGCACCATCGGAGGCGGTAATCTTGAAGAGTTCCTCGCCGGTCGCAACGTCGAATAGATACGCCGAGCCAGAATCCTTGCCCATGTCGTCATCGCGGAATGATCCTACAATGGCGCGGTTGCCGCTAACTCCCAGGCCGTGGCCAAACTGGTCGCCTTCTGCGGCATCGGACGCGGTTAGCTTGAAGAGCTCTGTTCCCGTGGTCACATCGAACAAGTAGGCCGAGCCTGAGAGATTGACCACGTCGTCGTTGTTCTGTGCACCGACAATGGCAGTATTACCGCTAATCGCGACCGAATGCCCAAAAACGTCCCTCTCGTCGGCATCCGAGGCGGTCAGCTTGAACAGTTCGTTCCCTGTTGTCACGTCAAACAGGTAGGCCGCCCCAGAATGAATGCCCGCATGGCTGTTACGGTCCGCCCCGGCAATGGCAACGTTGCCGCTGATAGCCACCGCCTGGCCCAGCCGATCGTCAATAGACGCGTCAGAAGCGGTAAAGATGATTTCTGTGTCCAGAGATTCTGCCGAGGCCGGCGCCGCCAACAGGCCAACCACAAGGACTGCCCGCCACAAGCACAACGAAGCGGTGTTCGTCTTCATCTTCTGTTCCTCGCTCGGCGCTGCCACATAGCCGGGGCCCCTGCCCAAAAAGAATGCCGCCAGGAATTCTGCACTGCTGGTAGCCCAAAGGCAACTTAGTGCGCTGATCTGTGGCGGCGGCGCTAGCTCAAAATTTTTGGGAATTCGCTCTCTGTATCCACTACTGATCTATTCTACTAGACCCCCTCGGCCATCGCAACAATTTTGAACTACGAAAACCGGTCCTGCAGGCACTGAACAACCAGATGGCCAATATTTAGTGAGGAAGTCGCCGCTGGAGACGGAGCATTGACAACGTTCACTACCCGCTCAACCTCCTCGATCAGAAAGTCGTCAACCATATTGCCGTCACTGCTGACGGCTTGCGCCCGGACGCCTGCAGGCGCCCACTCCAGATGGGCGGCGCGAATATCGGGCAATAGCGTTTGCAATGCTCGCACAAAAGCTCGTTTGTTCACACTACGCCATATTTCGCCTAAACCGACTCGCCAATATTTCGCAGCCAGTTTTAGAAATCCAGGATAGGCAAGCACCTCTGCCAGGTCCAAGGGATTGATCTTTGTTTTGGTATAGCCCTCGCGCGCAAGGGCCAACACTGCGTTGGGACCGCATTCAATACCACCGCCAATCCTGCGCGTAAAATGAACTCCCAAGAACGGAAATGACGGGTCGGGAACGGGATAAATTAGGTTCTTTACCAGGCCTTGCATCTCCGGACGCAGCTGGTAGTACTCACCGCGAAAAGGCACAATCTTAGCCGGTGATGGCAACCCGCTCAGCTTTGCCACACGATCACTGTAGAGGCCAGCACAATTGACCACGTGTGCGGCGCGATACTCTCCGCGTGTTGTGCGGCAAATGATTGCCGAATCGTCACGCACAAAATCAACAACACGTACGCCAAGTTCAAACTTCCCACCCTGCAAGCGAACCTTTTCAGCGAGCCGAGTACAAACTTGGCTATAATCAACAATACCCGCCTCGGGTACGTGAATAGCCCGGATGCCAGCAGCGTAAGGCTCTAACTCCAGGAGACGAGCACGATCGATCATTTCGCAGCGGACCTGGTTGGCCTGACCCCGCTGGAAAATGCGATCAAGAGCTGGTAGTTGTTGCTCGTCGACGGCGACGATGACTTTGCCACAAATCTCGTAGTCGATTCCTTCCTGCTCGCAAAAGGCCTCCATCGCTCGCTTCCCTTCACGACAATTGATCGCCTTAAGTGAAGCGGGCTGGTAATAGATACCTGAATGGAGTACGCCCGAGTTGTGGCCAGTTTGATGCTGGGCAAGCGCCGCCTCCTTTTCCAAGACGACAACACTACGGTTGGGAAAACGCTCTTGAAAACGGTACGCGACGGCCAATCCGACAATTCCGCCGCCAATAATAGAAAGGTCGTAATGTTGCATGCGAAGTCACAACCATTGGGTTCGAACTAGGGCAGGTCAATCCGCATAGTACGAGAGCGAACCGGGCTCTCACCATCGGTTTTCGCAAACAGAGCTACAGGACCGCTTCCGAGCTTAGCGACACTGATATGGACCACCCCTGAACCCTTAGCAACTCGCCCTACCTCACGACCTTGATGATACAGAGCGACTGGGTCCGCTTGCGTAGACACTACTTTGACGGCAAGACGGCGCATTCCTTCGACAATATCACGCCGGTCGACGGAAAGCTCTATTGCATCCGCTCCATTCTTTACAATGACGCGTCCAGTCCAGCGCCCCTGGGTTTCGATAGATGAACCATCTACGGCGACCACGCGCAGCTCATGTGGCCCATCGTCGAGAAATTTCGTATCTAGCATGAACTTTTTTCCCGGGTTAGCGCGCTGCACACGTTTTCCGTCCACATAAAGTTCCAACGATCTGATGCCGCCCGGCACCGTGGTTTTCGCAACGGGAACGATCTCTATTGTGTCACGGATGATGCGGCTCCCCGCCATGCCCTCGACGGCAACACGGGGAAAGTTTGCCCATGGCTGACAAAGAGGGTCCCCTACCAAGATTTGCTGGTACGGGCAATAAACGGATTGGTAAAACGCCTCTGCCATTGAACATCCGTGCACATAGTGGACATGCAATCCGGCCGACGGAAATTTCTGGGCGATACTAAACGGCTCGACAACAGTGCCATTTGCACCGGCGGCACCTTCTCGCAAAAATTCGCTGACACAAGTTTGTCCGGGCGCCACCTTGGGTTTAATGAAGTTTCCTCCGGCGCTGGTAAAATTGTCACAAAAAGCACCGGGAAGGTAGTTGCATCCCGACTTCTGGACCTCCAATTGCGCCCAGCCGGTAGTCATGCCCATCACAGCGGCCGCTCCCTTGAGAAACTTCCCGTCACGCACGTCCGCATTGACTCCCGCACGACGAATTTCGAGAGCTGCTTTATCAAATCCGCTATCTCGCGCCCTCGAACGGGGCCCCTTGTTTTTGACGAAATGGATGGTTCCCCTGGGTTTCTTGCCGTCCGCAGTGGCCGAGCGTCGCAGATATCTAAGAATTTCATCAACGCTATTCCCTCGACCATTGGTCACGCCCAGCATTGCCGAAAGATAGTAGCGCAACCCGTGGCCATCCGTCCGCTTCCCTCCGGGGCTCCATTTGTATTGCGCGCGAAATCCTTGCGAGACGGTCGCCGGCGCATTCTCCGCAGGCGCGTAAAAATTCGTCATGCCCACAAATTCCTTGCGCTTTTGGGCAACAAAAGCGGCCAAATAAGTGGCTCCTGTCAAGGAAGCCATAGGCCGCAACTCCGGAGGAAACTTCGCCTCCGGAAAATCTTTGGTAAAGTCTATCCGCCAGGGGAAACCGCAAGAATAAACTAGGTAATCAATCTGATCCGCCAAGCCTCTGCGCTTGATCTCAGCGAGGGCCGGCAACAAAATCTCCTGGCGAAACACCTCGCCCGTTGCAAAGAACGCCTTTCCGCTGAAGTCCATACAATACACGTTACTCAGAGGTATCTTGCGCAAATCGATGTAATGATTGGCCACCGTCAGTGAATCGCGACTCTTCGCCTTGACCAACAAAAAGACATTCTCCGGACCACCTCCGGCAAAACAGCTAACTGCCCCCAAGCAATATATTAGCGAACCAGCCAGAAATCGGCGGGCCCAAAAGAAACTATGCCCCTGAACAAACACCAGAAAATAATTACTCTGCAGAAAATGCACAGTCTTCTGCAAATGTTTAATCTTCCGCAGTCGGTTGCAAAATGGGTTGACCATGAGTGTGATTGTACGGCACCGATGTTATTCAGACAACGTTGTCTGCCCAGGGCATATCGGGAATGCAGCGCGAATTTGATTGGGCAAACGTTGCGGACTGCGATTTACAAACCCAGCTTGCTGCTTGCACAGTATATCTTGGACTAACCCGAACCTCAAATTTTCGGACTCTATCACTTCCACCAGCTTGCTATAGATGAAAAGGGTGTATTTGCGATCAGAGTTGCATGAAACTAACTGCAGGAACAACCGAGGTTCGCCCTTTTCTCTTGCCTACAGGGCGCCAACGTCCAATAATTTTCTGATAAGATGAGCGCATCCAATCAGATTAATCATGGCCAACACACTTTGCGACATCGTGTCGCATGAAACCCAATTTTTTGTGGCGCCAGAAACAGTCGGTATGCGAAATGACTGGTGCAGGATTTGGGGTGCCGCGCTGGCCAGCTACGGTCGCCAAATTTCTCAGCGGGGATGAGAAACGCTTGGTGATACTCGAATCAGGGGCCAACTGGGTAGGCGATGCAACAACAATCAGATGGCCAGGGCGGCCCAAGTCGTTGCAAAAAAGCAGTGATACAAAGTGCTCCCTCTAGGACTCGAACCTAGAACCTATTGATTAAGAGTCAATTGCTCTGCCAATTGAGCTAAGGGAGCGGCTGTAAGGCAGGGCATTGTAACAGGTCGAACCGAGTCGCCTCTAGCCCCTGTTTTCCCGGTGGTTTTGTTGATCTTCAGTGCCACAACCTCGTCGTAAACGTCGCACGGGCTTGCACTGCAGTGCTCCTGTCGGCACTGTGCAAGGCGATGCTCACCGCTAGAAGCGTGGGTGCCAAGATAGACGGCTCCCGCAGCTTGCATCACCTCGGGCAGTTTGCGACTGGGGTCCCGAACAATTTGTACGGGCTCGTAGCTGCCACGACTTCTGAACTGCAAGAAGATGATTAGGCAGCAAATCAGCATGAACGCAGGCAGAGCCGTGGTCTGAAAAACTCTGCCTTCTTGCGCGGGCATTTTGCTTGGGTCACAATCGATCGTTCTTCTTGTGAGTGATCTTTAACCTAGTCCTCATCGAGGGTGTTGGGTTGTGATTTCATGGATTCATCCGACTAGTTTGTGTTTTCCATCGGACGCGTCAGTTGCTAGACGGTTGGGACGCCATCATACAAAAGCAGGGCCTTAATCACTTTGCGATTGTGTACGGCCTCGAAAGCATCACTGATGTCACTAATTGGGAATTGCTGATTGATGAATTCTTTTCCTGAAAGCCTTCCTGCACGGATCCAATCGCACAACGGTACTTGGGCTTCTTTTTCGTAAAGTCGGGTTGGCCACTGATGAATCAACAGATTAAAGTTGTAGTCTGCAAGCACGTTGGAAACCGAGAAATCAGTCAAGCCTGCATAAAACCCGTAGACACACATTGAACCACCCCGTTTCAGAAGTGGTAGACTGGCGTTGATCAATTCAGACTTGCCGACAGCATCGATTACAGCATCGAGTTTTTTGTCACGGGCTTTTGGCAATTTCGGAATCGCCGGGTCGTCGCGATCAAAGACGGCGTCAGCGCCGAAAGCAACGGCGGTTTCGCGCTTTTCAGCGTGTCGGTCTACCAACCCAATCCATCCCAGCCCGAAAAGTCGTCCGAGCTTCACAAAGCTGAGCCCCACGGGGCCACCACCGTAAATTAGGACATCATCGCCAGCTTGAAGGCGGAAATCACGAAATGCACCAAGGACCTCTCGCCAAGTACAAAGCAGCACTGCATCGGCAGCATCGATGTCAGGGTCGACGGGGGTTTGAATCTCAAATACTTCTACCCACCCGTGCGCCTCATCCGCCACGCCATCCTCAACCATGGCTTGATGATCATTCGCCAGCACATACTCACAAAAACCACCCCAGCCAGAATTGAGCCCTTCAACGCCCAGATCGAACACTAGGCCACTGACAGCGATCTTGCCCGGCTCAAAGTTGCGGACGTTTTTCCCCACTTCCTTCACAACGCCAACGCTCTCGTGCCCAAGTGCAAACGGGAAAGCATTTTCCATTCCCGGGAATTTTCCGCCCACGAGTTTGCTGTCCGTGTTGTTGCAGATGCAGGAATATTTTGTCTTTACCAACGCCTGATAAGGGCCTGGCGTTGGAATTGGAGTGTCGACAATCTCGACTTGATTCGGAGCAATGACAACGACGGTCTTCATCAGCAAGAAATTCCTTGTAGGCCTGGACGTGGCTCAACTGCACCACCAATTTACAATCCACAAGCCGCGCTCGTGATCGCCAACATTTTAACCGAGATTTCCCACTTAGATAGATGCACTTTGGGCCTAGAGTAGTTCAAAAATCACCCAAATAGAAAATACTGGCTTATGCATACGATTGACTCTAGTTCGGAACGTACTATATAAGATCACTAACACGGATTTTGAACCTCACGAACCAAAACCACCTGCTAAAAGCAGCTTGGTCCGCGAGTACGACAACGAGACTTGCCTGTCGATTGAAGCGGTCAATATTCTCCAAACTGCTTGGCGGTCTCACCTTGGCAATAGCTAACATCGCAATCGGATGACCCGTTGAAATTTTCTACTGCGCAAGAATGTCCCATTCCTTCTGGGACACCGCCGCGCCAGTATCTCCGTCAATTCAGAATTCCGTTGATCGACTACCAAATGTCTACAACCGGCCGCTTACTTGCCTGCATCATAATCTGCGCCATTTCATCTCTTGCAGCGGCTCGCGATGTCCAGTCGCTCGACTTTGACTGGCGATTCCAGCGTGGTGATCACCCTGCAGCCAAGTCGCCTGAGTTTGATGATTCGAGTTGGCAGCGCGTTCAGACTCCTCACGACTGGTCAATTGACGGCCCATTTTCAGAAGAAAACAGGCTGGAGAGCAAGCAGTTCACTGACTGGGTTGTATGGAGGAAAGACGGAGCCAACGGTTACCTGCCAATCGGCATCGGCTGGTACCGACGCAACATCAGTGTCCCGGAATCCGAAAAGGGGAAACGATTCGTCCTGGAGTTTGATGGTGTTTATCGCGACAGCGACTTCTGGCTGAACGGACAACACATCGGCCACTGGACGAGCGGCTACATCCCCGCCAGATTTGATGTTACTGATGTTCTACGGCCGGGTGGCAAGAACACTCTGGCCGTGCGTTGCAACGCAAGTCTGCGGGAAGGCTGGTGGTACGAAGGCTGCGGCATTTATAGAGCAGTGCGACTTCATATCACTGACAACGCCTTCATCATTTCCGACGGTCTGTTTGCCGAAGCCACTGACATCACTCCCGCCGCCGCCAGTGTTCGTGTTCAAACCACGATAGCCAATCGCGGAGACGCGGACTCGCTGATCGTTGCGACAATCATACGCGACCTGACTGGCAACATTGTCGCATCGGTTCAAAGCAAACCACAGCTGATCCATCGCGATCAGGAAATCGAGTGGTCGGAAGACCTGATAATCGAAAATCCGACGTTGTGGTGCCCGGAAAACCCAGCATTGTATTCCGTCGAGTCCCATTTGATTCGAAAGCAGGATCGAGTCCATATCGACGCAGCGACCGTGAACATCGGCCTGCGGACTTTTCACTTCGATCCGGAAATCGGCTTTCATCTAAACGGTAAGCACTACCGGCTCAGCGGCGTCTGCAATCACGATTCACTCGGGCCGCTCGGCACAGCATTACCAACACGCGTGCGGTATGAAGCCATCCGCTTTCTGAAAGACGCGGGCGGTGTTTTCATGCGAACTGCCCACAATCCGCGTTCCTCTGAAGAGCTTGATGCATGCGACCGCTTGGGAATTCTGGTTGCCAATGAAACGCGGTACTTCGACAAAAGTAAATTCGGTCGCCAATCGGTGCAAACGCTGGTCCGGCGCGATCGGAATCACCCCAGTGTCATTCTCTGGAGCCTTGGTAACGAAGAAGTCAAAGTCCAAGGAACGCCGGCCGGTATGCAAATTGCGCGAACTCTGATAAAGGATGTTCGCCACCTGGATTCACAGCGCCCGATTTCGATCGCTCAGAACGGGAAGTTCAACGATCCCTGTGGCTTTAGTGACATGTTCGATGTACTCGGCCTGAACTGGCGCAACGCTGAAGATGCAGCTGATGACCATCGGAAATTTCCGCAGCGAGCCGTCTATATTTCCGAATACAACTACTACGGCCAGACGTGGGACAGCTTCGCGCAGCATCCGTGGATCGCCGGCTCCAGCACCTGGACAGGTTTTGATTATCGAGGCGAGGGCAGCTTTCCGAACACTCACTGGCCTGGGCATCTCGGAGATTGTCTGCACTATCCAACGGAAAGATTCCATCTTGCTCGTTGCCAGTGGGGCAAACACGATGTCCTATGGGTCGACAATCGGTGGACCGGCCAGTCAGGGGAAAAAGTTTTGTTAGAGGGATATACAAGTTGCGATCGTATCGACGTTTTTGTTGGCGGAAAGCGCGTCGAAAGTGTTGTGCAGCCAGGACGTCCAAATCGCAAATCGTATCTGCCAGAAGAAGACTGTCGGCTGTCGATCGAAGTTCCATTTCAACCCGGAGCTGACCTACAGCTCGTCGGCATCCGCCAGGGGAAGAAAGTCGCTGAGCAGCTTCTGAAGCCCATTGGTTCCGCCAGGCGCCTTGTACTCGAACCGAGTGCACCCGCTCTGCGCTGCGACGGGCGCGACGTGTCAATTGTCAAAGTCTCGGTCGTCGACGCAAACGGAAAT
Organism: Pirellulales bacterium; assembly: GCA_022448265.1. Taxonomy (GTDB): domain Bacteria; phylum Planctomycetota; class Planctomycetia; order Pirellulales; family Lacipirellulaceae; genus Bythopirellula. Next base: position 45,698 of record JAKVCC010000006.1, on the reverse strand, counting down.
CTGTTGAAGGACTTGCCCGCCAAGCAGGTTCGTCTAAGGGTCAAAGGCCCGGGGAACCTGCTTGCGACCGGCAACGCCGCCCGCAACATCAATGCCCCCGGCGTTCGTTCGTCTCTAGCCAAAGGCAATCCATCGACATACCGCGGTGTCTGCCAGGCAATCGTTCGGTCAACTGGCAAACCAGGAACCGTCACCGTTTCCGCCACAGCCAACGGCCTGCGTAGCGCCGAAGTCACTGTCAAGGCGCGGCCAGATATCGATCCTTTCGACGTAATCCCTGCCAATTTGAAGCCGGCTGCCGATCAGTTTGCCGCAATTCTTCCACGGCAGGCTTTCGACATTCAGTCCGTCCAGCTTCCCGATGAACACGTCAAAGCCGATGTCAGTGTTTCCGCTCGAATCCAAGTTAGAAATCTTTCCAGCTTCTATCCTCTAAAAATCACGATGCAGTTGTCCGGACGAGATCTATCGGCCGAGCGATTCAGCATCCCGCTCGGGGAAACACGCGACATCGTTGTTGCCGGTCCGCGTCTGTACCAAACGGGACAACATGATATTTCGGTTATCTTCAGTCGAAACGGAAACAACTTCCACAAGGTATCACGAACGATCAACATTGCGGAAACGCCCGCGGCATTTTTTGTAGACAGTTCGTCGATCCTTAAGTCGGTCTTTCCGAACGAACGACTGACGATTCGCGCCGCCGTCCGCAATACCGGCAGCAAGCCATCGCGAAAACTTGAAATCCCAATGAGCCTAAATGGAAAATTGCAGCCGACAACCGCACCCGATCTGCAACCGGGTGAAACTCGCGAACTGGAATTCAAGGTCGCTATCCCAGGCAACGGAGTAAAGCATCACCTGACGGTTGCACAATTCGAATCCGACCTCGCCGTCATCCAGCCGCCGGCCAGTGCTGACGCGTTTGAATTCTACGGATCGCCCCGGCAAACCGGCGATTCAGAAAAAGCCATCTGGTTCAACGGCACGAACGATTTTGCCGAACTGAAGAATCCCATCGACCTGAAAGACAAAGCGTTCACAATCTGCCTCTGGTTCCGCCATCAGCATCCCGACAAACACCTTTGGGACAGAGATGCCATCCTGATCAGCGGGCGCAAAGGCGGTCTGCGAGCCGGCATCAACAGGCAGAAAGATCCGTTCTTCGCCTTCGGCACAAATTCGCACTGGCGTCATCCGAAACCAAAACGCAACGAATGGACGTTTCACTGCTATCAACTTCAAGCAACGCATCTGCCCCAGCAGACTGGTGGCGCTGACGACGGCAGTCTGCCTGTCCAGGAAGCCACGTGGGAAATGGCCATGCGCATCTACGTAAATGGCAAACGTGACCAAGCAAAGAAGATGAATGACAACACATTTTACCGCGGATCGTTCTCCACAATCGCGGGGTCAGTGAGCGGTGGTCGATTCACTGGGGAAATCGGCGACCTAAAAGTTTATCTGCGCGCTCTTGACGGCGACGAAATACGTCAACTGTACGAAGAAGGTCACGCCACGATACTTCCTGCTGTGCGAGATAGCCTGGTCTTCTGGAGCACGTTTGACGACAAATCCTTCGCGTTGATCGAGCCGCAAAAATTCGTACTGAAGGAAATCGACGACAACAAATATCCGAGGAGGCGCCGCGTCTATCTGCAACTAAAAGATGCCGTCAGTGCTAAACAAGGATGGAATACTCCGAAGCAAGACAAATCTGTCCAAAGCAACCCAATCCGCATTGCCGACACGACGTACAAACGAGGCATCGGCACACACTCACCAGGCGAAATCATCTATAACCTCTCGGGCTACGGCTTCCAGCGTTTCTATGCCAGAGTCGGTGTCGATGATGAATCGTCCGGGACGCTCGGGTACGAAGTCCATGTCGATGGCAAGCTAGCCTTTGAATCCGGTCACATGACCCGAGGCGACGAAGCCAAGACGGTCGACGTGGATATTGCAGGTGCCAAACAACTGCAATTGATCGTCACGACAGGCGTCGACAATCAAAACGACGGCGATCACGCCGCCTGGGCCGATGCGTGCTTCATTCAAGCCGAATCAGCAGCAAGTCCGAAATGAGTTCCTGATACTAGCACCCTCGACGCTCGCCTGACCGACGTCCTTAAAAACATGCTCCGTGAAATTCTGGCCCGAAGGATGGACCGCTGCACAAGCCCACGCAACTTCCAATTGCTGAAAAAGGCTTAAGCGTAAAGACGCCTGTTCATTGCCAAGAAGAGAGTCGCAATGAGTACAATTCCATCCGATGATGGCTCGGGCACGGCGGCCAGACCCTCCTCGAGCGGAGGCGACCAGGCGGCGAGCAAGATGCCCAGGTCGATAGCGTCCACCGCAGGCGCGCCATCCAGTTCGCCATCAGAAGGCAGTGAATAAAGCTGCCAGTTTTCCAGCATAACACCCAGGTCCACGCTATCCACGCGACCATCCAAGGTCAGGTCCGGGGCCATCGTGGGTACCACATGCCAGGCGATTCCATAGTCCCATTGAAATTCGCCAGCGCCTACCACACGCATTTCGTAGTCGGTACCGGCAACTAGCCCATCGTAAAAGATGTTTTCAGTGCTTTCCGTCGTGCTGTCGGAAGTTGCGCCGAGGCCGACGATTTTTTGATTCGACGTCGCATCCCAAAGTTCGAGATCGAGATTGTGCAAGGTCGTGGCACCGGTAAAGGTAACGTCGACAATATCCAGATTCCATACCAGCGATGCTTTCAAGATCTGATCCACACCGGCGGTAAAACCGTAGGTTCCCGTGGAATTGCTGCCGCCCGAACCGCCAAAACTGGGGTCGTAATCAAACCCGTAAAAACCGATGTCGCCGCTGCCCCCGTCTTCGGTACTGTCGTGCTCACCGCCCGCCAGGATGTTGTAGCTGTGCAGCACGCTGACCTGACCAGCACCGTAATTCGAGTCCAGGTTATTCGAGGTATCGATCGCGTAACCCGTTAGCTGCGCATTCGGATCGGTAAAGTTAACGGCCCGGTCGGCACCTGCCATCAGCGCGGCTCGCATGACCTCCGAGGTTTCGGCATGGTAGATCGTACGCGTACGGTTGGTAATTTGATTGAAGTTCGACAGGGAACCCTCTTGTGCAGTTTCCATCAACACTGTGGCCGCAGACGACACCATTGCCGTTGCCCTGCTGGTCGTGGCGCCGGGAGCGACAAGGGACGGGGACTCGCGTCCAGCCGTATAAACTGAATCGACACCAGCAGTCAGCTCTGCGTGATTCGCGATTGTGCGACCGACGGCGATGTCGTTATACCCACTTGCCAATATCGCGCGAGCGGTGGTGGGCGAGTTAGGAATGCCCACAATTTGCAGGAAGTCATCGCTCTCGACAACATAATCAAGCCGACGCAATAATTCAGCGTGGATGGTGGTGCTCGAGAAATTGGCCACCCAGCTATGATTCGCAACACGGGCGCTGCTGGTGTCCGGCAAAGCGCCCGCCCCTTGCAACACATTCAAGAAACCCGAGGCATCGGGCGTCTGAGAAAATTGTCCATCGCCCTGGTGGACCACGTCATAACCGAGCCAGTGAAATACTTCATAGCCGTCGATGGCCGAGACACCCGAGGCGATACTGTTGTTGCCGTAAAAGTCTTTCCCTGTACCGTTGGCATGGGTCGAAATCCCCGAATTGCCCTGAGTGACGCCCGCGTTGAGAGTGACGTTCGTATGCGTACCGTTGTAAAGAACCGGATTCGGCACGTAATACAGGTTGTTCTTAAGCACTTCGACATGCTGGACATTGATCCCGCTTCCGTCCGGTGTTGACCCGCCCAAAATAGTTTTTAGGTGATCATAGCCGATGAAGCTGCCGTACAGCGGATCGGCATTCGCTTCCTGGAGTCCAGGGGCGAAGAGCAAATATGCCCAAAACAACCAAAAGGATAGGGCAGCGCGCAGCAATCTCGCTTCAAGCGCGCAACGAGACCTCTGCATAACCGAGTAAAACGGCATTAGTTCTCACTCATAGAAGGGGTGGAAACAGACGGCCCCTGTTTAAAACTGAGTATAGCGTTGTGTGCCCATTACGCAATTTTTTTGTCGATGTGTCTCCCCCTTCTGGGGGTCTAATTGAGATGCTGCGACTCCTTAACAAGGGAAGCTCCAAGACGTTGGCGACTGCCCTGTGCGGCCCTACAGGCAACGCAAATGTTCCCCGAAGTGGCCAGGGAGGCACGATGTCCGTTATGACTCCGCTTGTCCCACTGTCCCATTATAATCAACCGATTCTCGCCGCTCAGCGAAAAGCGTCTGGGAACCCACGGGCCAATCTATCTCAACCGGGACATGCGGCGGTAAAACTCATCTTGAAGAGCCTCCAGATTCTCGCCGAAATGGGCCTGGAAGTCGGCGAGACGCGTGTGTTTGTCATCCGGCGTTAAGAGTGGCTTGGCGGCCAACGTTTTCAGGTATGCGGTGTACTCTTTGGGATACCACTTGACGAGAAAATAGGTCCACGCCCAAGACTCCGCGTATAAATCCACTGCCGTCCGTGGATTTCGAATACGGCTGTCGTCGACGATCAGGCTCTTGAGTGTGCCAACTTTGCCCGCGGAAAAGTTGTCCTGAAACCGGCCCCATCGCATATGGTTGATGTTTCCAATTCCGCTCCAACTGCGGCGGCTCGCCAGGTCAGGCGTTTCGAAAAACATCGCCAGTCCTTCGCCCAGCCAAACCGGATTGTCGACAAATCGCTTCTGCAGACCGCAGTTGAAGGCTATCTGATGCGTAGCCTCATGAACAATCGTCGCCACCAGAGGCTCCGCCTCGGGATGAGAGAGAAGGGCCGTAATGTCATGCAGCGATCCCCGCCGGCTGTTCTGCCGGCGCAAAGCTTGCATGCCCGTGAGGTCGTACATGACGATGCGATTGGTTTGCAAACTGTAGTAGCCGATGGCGTTGCCTGCCGCCTCGCCGAGTTCTGCCTTCGCATGGCGCATGTAAGATGCTTTGTCGCCAAATACGAGTACGGCCAGCGGATGCTCCGGTTGGCGTACGGGGCTTCCTTTCTTTTTCCAAAAGGCAATGAAGGCGTTCTGCAATCGCTCTAATAGCGAGCTGCACCATTTGGCGTAGGTGCGCGTCGTGTTGAAGACAACCACGTAGTGCTTGGACTCGTGGACTTGAAATCCCGGCCCCATTTCCGCAAGCAAGCGCTGGGAGAGCTGCCCTTTGTCGAGTGGCACCATGGCTGCATCGTCGCTAGTGCGACTGCGTATCATATTGGCTTGCACTTGCCAAAGCCCGCCCTCGTCGGTAGCGAGCAGCAGGCTGCCCACGGAGTCTTCAGCCACGACCTCACCCGAAAGCTTTTGCGGCCGGCCGTCGTTATTGACCAGGACATGCTCAAGTGCACACACCTGCAAACTCAAAGCCCACATCGCTCCTATTAGAGCGCCACCTTGTATCCAAGAGAATCGGCTTCCGATGACCATAGGCTCTATTGTACTACCGCGCGGCCAGAGCTAACAGTTCCAAGTTCTCAATCGGCCCTACTGCCGCCAGGTGCAGGCATCACCAACGAAGACGTAACCTTTCTGGTAATCGCCAAGTTCAGCGCCCCGCTGTTTTTTTGCAAAGTTGCCGCCTTGGACAGACATTGATAGAATAAGCCGCGGCCGATGGCAGACGCTCTCCTCAGTGCAACAACTGCGGGGCGCTGGCTATGAGAATCAGCTTGATGTTCTTAGTGGTGGGTTGCTAGCGCTTCCGCTGCGAAGTCGCAGCAGCTGCCGGACAATACGCCCGATCGGCCGACTACCCGGAAGACCAACCATCAGCCCCGTTGGCAGCCAGACTGGCGGCCCTTGCTGGGGCTACTTTTGTATTCGGTCCAGGCGTCGTAACCGGGTACATCCGCAAGCCGTCTGCGCCGTCCCAGGCAGGCGACGTTTGTCCGCAGTCCTGGGCCAACCTCCGTGCTACCAGCGGCCGACGATGAGTTTGGAATTCGCCATGGGTGAATACGACTTTCGCGACAATCTGGTGCCGCTATTGCGGTTTGGCACTCCCTCCGAGGCGACGATTGCCCAACAGTATCTGAATGCCCAGGGGATCGAGACTTTTCTCGACGAGACCAATACCGCGACCACGCTCAGTCATATCGGAGCCAGCCTGCGCGGACCCAGACTCTCTGTACGCCAGGGCGACCTGCGACGAGCACGCGAAGTGCTGGACAAGGTGCTTCGCAATTACGCCCCCGATGCAGAGACGGGTGCAAAAATGGGTGAAGCAACCTATGGCGAAACGCCAGCGACCTACGAAGACGCCGAGGACGACGCCAACGACTACTACGCCAGCGACTGGTCGGGCGAGACGTGGGACACGGGCTACGACGATTTGGAGGATGACGAGTACGACGAAGACGACGAACCTTATAGCGAACTTTCGCCCCCAACTCCGCCCATGACGCGGGCCTTTCGCGCGGCGGTAATTGGAGCCATTTTTTTACCGCTGCTGGTACTCAATGTGTATTCGATCGAGCTCGTTATTCGGCACCGCCTGTGGGAGCGGCAGCAGGGAGAGGCCGGCACCAACTGGCGCTTCCCGGTGGCCATGATCTTCAACGCCATCGGCATAACATTTTTTTGGATTATTTTTCAGTCTTTTTAAAACTAGTTCCGAAATCTCCATTGGCACCCTGAACTATTTTACGAATGAGAAGTCGATCAGCCAGGAACGCGGCCCGGAGATGAAACTAACTTGCCTGACTCAAGGTGACTAACTAGGCTAGGCTGGCATGGCCAGTAAATGGATTCTTCTCGAGTTGCCTGAGGTGCCCGCGGCCCAATTTGCGTCCAGCGTGCTACGACTTCGCCTCCAATCTGTCGAAGAAACCTTGCCGCCCGCCGTCCACGCATATCGTCAAGACATCGAACACGTACACGCACTTCGGGTTAGCTGCCGGCGGGCGAGCGCTGCGCTCAAGGCGTTTCAGCCGTTAATGCAAGGCAAGCCCACCCCACTAGCCAAGTGGCTAAAGCGATTGCGCCAAGCGGCAGGGCCGGCGCGCGACGCCGACGTAATGCTCGAGCGGCTCAAAGACGATGCCAAACAGACGCCTGGCAGCCTACAGATCGATTATCTCCTGGCGCGGCTTAAACGATCGCGTCGCACGGCACAACAGGCACTCTTGGATGTAGAAACCAAGGCCCACGGCGGCAAACTGCAGCGTAGCTTGGAAAAATGCCTGGCGTTGCTCGAGGAAGATAAAGTCCCGCAAGACTACAAGACGGTCAACCTTTATGCGCGTCGGGCGTTGCGCCGCGCTAGTCGGGGCATGTTTGACCTAGCGGTTTTAAGCCAGCCTACGATAGCCCAACTGCACGCGTTGCGCATCGCAGGCAAAAGGCTGCGCTACTCGATTGAACTGTTTAGCGCGGCATTTCCACCGAAGCTGCGCCGCAACGTCTATCCGGTGGTCAAAAAACTTCAGACTCGCTTGGGATGCTTAAACGACCATGCCACTGCGCAAGCTATGTTTCAGCGGTGGCTGACCAATCTACCCACCGACGAGCGGGCCGCTTATCTGGCCCGGCGCATTGCCGAAGAGCATGATGCCGCCCAAACAGTTCGGCAAGATTTTCTGAAATGGTGGACCCCCAAGCGTGTAGCAACGCTCGAATCGCAACTGGCAGAATTAATCGAGGCCAACTTGCCCGGCACCTAATAGCTAAAGCTAAATGGCAGCAGGTCGCCAAAGTGGTCGAGCAGTTCGCCTCCATTGCGGCACTGGTCGATGGCCCGTGCATGCGTGCCATCCAGCAGGTCGCAATTCTGGTTGAGCGCCCCGCTGACAGCAGCCAGCAAGCCGCTCCAAACCCAATACTGGCAGCACGAAACACAAAATGAACGCTAAAATCAATGCCCTCTGACAATAACGGCCAGCGGTCATTCTACTGATTCCACCACCTTTCATTCCTTTCCTTGGGTGAAATTGCCGAATAGAATAGGGTTTCACACTGCGCTTTTGCAAATCAGGGGGCGAACAGGGTTCGACCGGATAGGCAAAGCGTAAGCGGCGTGTCGTGGTTGATCAGTGGGCCACGTAAAAAGCTGATCACACTTTTAGTTGCCAACGGCAATTATGCTTTGGCTGCCTAGAGATAGGCATCCCGGACTAAGGGTTGGAGCCGAACTGACCCGGACGTCCGTCACCAAATTCGGATCGCGACTAGTCACTGCTGAGCACGCTAGTCGTTAAACAAGTTCCCAGCTAGCAGCGCAGTAACCTGGTCGACTGGGTGACCGCAACTGCGAAACCAAACCAGCCGACTACACACGTAGATGCTTGCGTGGAGATATCACGGGACGCGGGTTCGATTCCCGCCGCCTCCACTTCGCACCGCCTGAGTCAGGCGGTGTTTTTTTATGCCAATCAGTGTCAGAAGATGACTTAACATCAGCACCTAGGTCATCGCATCCCGCGAAAACAGCAAAATGCCTGCGGTGGACATCACCGCCACACTTTCGAGGCTAACGTTGCTCCCACTCTATTCGGACACACAATTCTATGTTCGGTAAAGCGATCGAAAAAGCATGCTTTCCTTTGAAAGGTCAACTTCCAACGCATAACAACCTGCCCCCAGTTCGCAGAATCAGCTTGCCGTTTACAGCAGCTATACCGTAGATGCGGGTCTCTGGATCGATGGTAAGGGTGTTCTCAGCAAGCTCTTTATAGCTATTGCCATGACTTATAATCCTGGTTGTTCCAGATTTCGTGAAGAAGTAGATACTATCGCCAGCAGCCAATGGTGAAGCCCAGCAGGAGTCCCCCAAACGTTGCTTCCAGGCAATCTCGCCACTCTGCACATGAACGCAAAATGCGACACCTGAGCGATTGACGCTATAAACTAAACCTCGATGGACCAGGGGCGAGCAAAAGTTACAGCTTTGCTTTTCAGACCGCCAAAGAATTTCAGGAACTCTGTTTGTGGAGAGATCACCTAGACGTAGTACGACATTTGAGTCAACATCTTTGGCGCCTATGAAAATCAAGTCGCCTGATGCCGTAGCAGAGGGGACATTATTTCCTGGCAAGCCCTCGATTTGCCAAAGGCGATTGCCTGAGCTGGCGTCATAGGCTTCCACCAATCCACCTGCGGACACAATAACGATACTTCGTCCGTTATATTGAGTGACGATGGGTGAAGACCATGCGACACGTTCCTCATAGTCCACCTTCCACAAATTCGCGCCATCACTCTTATTGGCTGCCATGAGGTAGGATGGGCCGTCATGGTTAACCAGGACAATCACGGCATCTTCAGTAGCGGCCAGTGAACTGCCGATCCCGTGATTCCCCTGGAAGTCACCATAGTCGTTGACGAGAGAGCGTTGCCAAATTTTATTTCCTGTGTGATCAAGTGCAATAAGTTCGCCACTTTCAAAGAAAGCATAGATTGCTTTGGAATCACAGACAGGTGTAGGCGAACCTCGTGTTACGTAGTTGCTTGCTTCAATCTCCTGAGAACTTTGGAATTCGCGTCTCCACTTCTCCTCACCATTCGACAAGCCAAAGCAGAGTACCGTTGGAGTCTCCTTCTTTTCACCCTGCATAGTTGTGACAAATATCCTGTCCTGCCAAACGATTGGGCTTGACTGTCCATAGCCAGGAAGATCTGCTTCCCAGGCGATACCTTCTTTATCATTCCAAAGTGTGGGCAAGTCGATTGCAGTAGACACACTATCGCCCAAGCCACGAAAGCCCGGCCAGTTGCTTGCTGAACTGTCATCGGAATTGAAAACTGCTGGCTCTACATGAGATGAAGCCTTCGCAGGAGAAGAATTGCTGACAGGTACAGCATGAGTGTTTTTCTTTATCGAACTAGTTGTTGTCTTATTTGTAGCAGTAGTTGCATCAGTCATCTGCAACTTCTCAATGTGTGCGAGGTGCCCCCGCCTTGAAGCACCTGCCACAGCAAGCAGCGAATCATCATCGAGTGGCAATAACTGATGAAAGAACCTTGGGATTTTCAATTCGGTTGCCTCGGTCCAATTCTGCCCGTCTTCCTGCAGCTGAAAGACACGCTCGGCCAACCCACTCACATAAAGCTGGCCACCCAAGTTCCAGGCAGAAATACCAAACGCCTCCATGCCCTGCCAAGGCAGCTTGGGCCCTTTCGTCCACTCCTGGGTTTCAGGGCTGTACAAATCTACTTCAAAAGAAATATCGCCCTCAGAATCGATGCCACCAAGCACGACAAAGTGTCCTTGCCAATGAGATACAGCCAACGCTCGCCGCGCGAATGGGGCTCTTGGTAGTTGCTTCCAATGCCCAGTTGGGTCTAAGAGATCGAAAACTATTGCCTTGTCGATCCAGGCACCTTCGCCATCGCCATCGAGCGTCCAACCACCTGCCACATAAAGCTTGTCACCAATAACTACAGCATCATGGGAAGAGCGAGCAACAGGCAAATCTGGCAGCTTGGTCCATTTACGTGATGTTGGATCGAAACGGGCAAAGTCTTTTGTGGAATGCAAGTCTTCGTCCTCCTCGGGCGCATTTCGCGCATTCATTCCACCAATGCGATAGAGGCCCGTATTGTGAGAAACCAAAGCCAAACCTTGCAGTGGAGTTTGCATCGGGAGATCTTCCCACTGCATGCCGCCATCAAGCCTTAATCTCTGAAAGCGTTGAGACAGGTTTTCTCGCGAGTGATCGTGCGCCCCGCCAACATGACCGCTGTAAACGTACAGCCAGCTGTCACGCACTGCCCCCCCAAAACTTGCCAAACCTTCAGTCAATTCGGGATAGTCGCTTGCTGGCATGGCGGAGACGGTTTGACCATCAGGCAACTTGTCATCCCGTTCAGGGAATGATTGAAGTGTGTCTATGCGAAACGTCAAAGTTGCGTAGTGAGTAGCTCCGGTATACTCCTCGCCATCAAGTTCACCTTTAGTATCCTTGTCCGTAAATCCTGCTCGCACACCAACAAGTCCAGTCGCAGTAGGCCGATAGCGAGCACGTCCTTGAGCGTCCGTCGTCAGGCTATGGGACTCATCATCGGGCTCACCTACCTCGACTTCGACATCTGCTTTTGGTTTACCTTTCCAAAGAACGGTTAATTCGATCTTTCCTTCCAAGACACGTGGCACAATTTCTAGTTGCAACTCCTTAATTTGGCCTGCAGATCCCAGCTGATCTACATTGGAACAACGAATGTGCTTAGTGTAGTAAGACAGCAAGGAACCTCCGTAGATTCCATAGTCGCAAGTAGCGGCTAAAACAGTATCGCCACTCATACTAAGCGTTGCTTCCAGGCCAATCCGACTATCGGTTTCAACACCACTCATTTCAATTTTCTGGTTTTTCTTATCCTTGCTCTTTTGCCAAACAGATGCCTTAGAAATCTTTTTGGGCAGCCGATAATCCTGCAGGTGTGCTGACTCAGAAAAGTACAACACCGCTTTTGTCTTGCCATCCTCATCTATAGAATCGATCCAGACAAAATGAGCCAGGCTGCGATGGGATGCACCAAGGCACACGCAAGCAATTGCTAGAACATGAGCGATACTTCTAAAATTCATTTCTATAGTCCTTTTACTTTGTACTAGTAAATCGCGGCCGATCACCATCCAGTCATTTCACACATGAAATGCACTAGAACTTCTGAATTTCGGCACCTGCTCGGGTAACTAAGGCACGGCGAATCTCTTTGTCTAAGCTGTCATGCAAGAAATGAGCTGACCCGTCGAGCATCACAAACTGCACACCTTGAGGATGATCGCTACGAAATACTCTGGAACTGTGAGGTGTTTGGTAGTCGAGAGGATTGTTGTAAAGGCCGGGAAACTGAGCAGCCATGTGCCCCCATGAAAGGGCCCAGTAACCATCTGCCCAAGCATAGTCACCCGAGCCTGGCGATGAAATACTCCCAGTACAATTAGGAGCAACCTTTCCCTCATGAATGTAGCTAATCTCTCCGACAAGCAAAGTCTGCGTCATTCCGTCTGTGATTTGACGAATCCCAAGGTTGTAATTACCATCTGCCGGCGGATTGGCAAAGGCCCCGTCAAGCTTTCCGAAGCCAAAGTAGGTTGTGCGTGTCGAAGTAATATAGCTGCCAGGAGCCAGCGGTGGACCGCAATCAGGATCGCGTGCCTCTTGCGGCAAGCCCATAGAGGGACACAAATAGATGTCAATAGCTGTAGTAACAACGGGAATGTTCTGCGAATCATCAACTGGTTTTGAAGGATCGATTTGATCGAACGCCAACGCTTGCTCCATATACGGCAACAACAGGACGAAGAATCCTCCTTGGTTGCTGAACGTGGTGTCCCCCAGCTTAGGTGGCGGCAGATGTCCGTGGGTCTGTTCGTAGTTCAGGACGCCCAACCCGATCTGCTTGAGGTTGTTTTGGCAACTGACGCGTCTGGCTGCTTCTCTGGCCGCCTGAACCGCGGGCAAGAGCAGAGCGATTAGCACGCCGACAATCGCTATGACGACCAACAGTTCTACCAGGGTAAACCCCGGTTGATGAGCACGAGACGAACGAATGCAAGAAGAATTTATTTCTTATGCCCTCTACTGGCGATACTCTCGCAGAAAGCTTGGTCGGACAGAAATAATGGAGAATGCTAACAATAAAACCATCGATGCTGGTTCGGGAACAACCACTGTTACCGCTAATGCCCCGGACCCCGTATAGTTTTTTTGCCAGATCAAGAAATCTTCTCCATCCGAATCGTTGTCGCTATCTGCATCGGCACCACTATCGACCCCGTAGCGCAGCTGCCACTCTGCGAGGTCGAAACTGTCAACATCACCGTCTTCGTCGAAGTCTCCGGGTATGGTGACGTCAATTTCAAGCGTAGGCGGAATTCCGTTGACAGCTCCCCCACCGGACTCCTTCAAGTACCACTGGGGATAGGGAAAGATTCCTAAGCCAGGCTGAGCGGCTAAAGTTAACGAGGAGACAAAGAAGCCCATTTCGCCATTGGCAAGTCCTTGTTGCACGTAATCCAATACGCCCGGTTCAGCGAGATTCACGTCGAACGTGAATGTCGTATCGTCTGGGATTGCAGCGGCAACGGAAAGGCTCGTGGTCCCTATAGACCAAGGCACGGGATCAAATGGTGCCGTCGTATTCGCAGGAGCGGTTTCACTGAATCCACCCGTGATGCTATTGGACACATCGAGTGGTTGACCTGTTGCGTCGCTAGAAATTGGATAGGCAAGATAACCGCCGTCACTCGCCCCATAAATTTGCGTGCTTTCGTCCAGTAAAGCGGAGTCACTTGCTGGCACTGCAAATTCGAAGCCTATGTACCCCTCTCGAAAGCCAACTCCGTAAAGCTCCATAGGACGCTGCGAATCAAAACTACCACTTTGAATGTCAGCGAGGACCTCTGCCTGCGTATCCGGCGTATCATCATAAAAAATAAACTCGCTCGGAAATGTTGCACTGGCCATTGTCATAGTGAGCGTAACTGAATTTATTTGATATTGACTGGGGGGCAATCCAGCAACCACATCACTTGATGTATCGAAGGCAACCAACGGCATTCCAAGCCTTGATGGCGATTCCTTGCCTTTTGGGACAAATTCATTTGTTTGCCCATCTAGTTCCAATCCACCGATCCAGCTTGGTCCAAAGGCGCGATTACCAGCCCCAATAGCGTTTACATAGGACAGCCAATCGAGATCGGGTTGCAACCAGCTAAACTGCGTTGCATGCAACTGTGTATTAAACAGCAGGCACACGACAACTGCTAGCCAATGCGGTCGGCGACCGACGTTGAGAGAATAAAACACGGCAAACCCCATACTATTTCGGAGCGAATTATTCTGCTACCTAATCTCTATATTGAATGAGGCAGATGTGAATAACCGTTGAGCCACGCATCGTGGCTCAACGGCTTAAATCAATAGCTCAACTTCTCTCACACTCTCCTTCGACCTCGAACACAGCACATGGATAACGCCAAGCCTGCTAATAGGGCGGTCGTTGGTTCTGGAACGATCGACACTTTATCGAGATCAAATGTAAAAGATGATGGATTGGCATCGAATCCCTCGGGAATACTCACCCCTAACTGCACATGACCAACATTCGAAAACACTGTGCCATGATCGCTTCCTTCATAGGACACAAGTTGGAAGCTAGATGCGGTAACATCAAATGTAAGTTCTGTCCATACGTTCGGCATGACCGGAGCAAATGCAACGGCTACAGCACCAGGAAAGTTAAACGGACCGCTTCCACGGGCAAAATAAGACAACGGCGATGGAGCGTTGTGACGCACAAAAGCTTTCACTTTTTCAACACCATCCGAGATCCAATTTCCTTCAAAAGCCCCGCCACTGGAGCCACTACTTCCGAACTCATCATGTCCTCGAAACAACACTGCAGAACTACCACCGGAACCGCCACCTGAGGAAAACGCAAAATCGGTACTTGCATAGCTGCTACCGTCAGGCCCACCTGCTCCAACAAAAGTCAGTGGAAGCGAACCTGCATCTCCCCAGTCTGCTACATCAGCACTGAAATCCTCGGTAAAAGGTGTTGTAGCTGCATGGACGGTCGTAAAGACCCCAAGCAACGAGAAGCAGAATGAAATTTTTGAAATATAACCTACAACGTTCATTAGATCCGATTCTCCAGATTGAATTCCACGCACCGATTCGAGGGGTGGAACAAAGGTAAACAAAAAGTGAAGGCAAGCTTGTTTCAGCTACTGCAGCCAAAAGGTGCTACGACGAACTATTAAGCCTTCAGAATTACACGGGTGGCGATAAAGAAAATCACCGTAAACCGGCCTCCTTTCAGTTCGATTCCAGGACAACGTTAATCCAACCCAAATGGGCTAGTGCACATATCGTTGGCTGGCAATCGACCAAAAGTGGCCACGGCTGGCTAGAATGTACTTGAAACTAAGTCTCAGTAGCAATATGATACTGCAATTAGTTTGTGCCACAAGGCCCGACTGCCAAAAAACCAAAAAATCGACTTCTGTGGAAGACCTTCCAGAAATACCCGTCTCGCCCGGTCAGGGCCTAGGGAACTCCGAATCCAAGCATTCGTGTGCCCCCAAGGGTGTCAGTCCACCAAAAATCATCTGTTCAGAGAAACTGTTCGACGGAACGAAACTCCTAGTGATAAATCACGCTGGCGAGCAGTACCGCCTCTCGATCACTAAAAACAACAAGCTGATTTTACAGAAATAGATACTGCGGACAGCTTTGGAGGCTTCAACTCAATGTGTCAGAAAAAGAAACCTCGAATCCAGTTGCAAGTTGGATTCTATCGGTGCAAGTCCTGCGGTGCCATTTCAAGCAAGAAAAAACAACTTTGCAAACCTAAGAAGGCCAAAGCATAGATAGAGTGCAGCCGCCACGTTACCAGGAGCCTTGCGTCGATAGTCATTTCGGAACACTCGAAACGACCGTTTCTTGCGCGGCGGATTCAATGGTACTCCCATCGGCCATGTGTTAGCATCGCAGGACCTCGGCAGCTAACCATTTGGCTCTGATCGTCGGTCGGTCTTCGTTGAAGTCGCCGTTGTGCAATAATTGAGTCCGTGGGGAAGTTGTTTGCATACCGCATACCTATCTGAACCATAAAACGACAGGGGTTTTTAAAATGGCAAGAACTGCAACCTTTGGTGCTCTTGTTATCACCGTTATCTTCTTGCGAAGCCCTGCCGGCAGTGCCGCCCCACACGAACCACCGATGCTCGAACAGCTGCGTTGCGAGTACCAAAAAAACCCACTCGGTATCGACACCCTCGAGCCACGGTTTTCCTGGGTACTGGCGGGGGGCAGCCGCGGGGCCGCGCAGCGCGCCTATCAAATCTTGGTTGCCAGCAGCCGGGCTAATCTGGATGAGGGCAACGCTGACATGTGGGACAGCGGCCAGGTCGCGTCGAATCAATCCACCCTGGTCCCGTACGCAGGCAAGCCACTAGCGTCGGCTGCGCAATACCACTGGAAATTGCGCATCTGGGATCAAAGCAATGTGGCATCGTCCTACAGCGATTCTGCCTGGTGGGAGATGGGCCTTCTCCGGCCCGAAGATTGGACCGGCCAATGGATCCAACCAAAAGGCTATGATGGAGTTCCAGGGACCACCCGAACTTTTTCAGAAGAATTCACAGGCACAACCCTGCTGCCGGATCCGGAAGCGGTCGCGCCAAATCTGTTCCGAAAAGAGTTTGAGATAGAAAAAGAAATCAAGCGTGCCCGCGCCTTTGTCACCGGCGCGGGTAGCTATTTGTTTCATATCAATGGCAAGACCATCGGCGATTCCGTCCTGGCGCCCGACTTCACTATCTACAAGAAACGCATCCAGTACCAGGCATTTGACGTCACTCAGGAACTTCAGCAGGGGAAAAACGCCCTGGGCTACACGATTGGACACGGGGTTGCCTTGCGAAGCCATTATCCCGAGTCCGGCGCGCGCCAAATGCTCTTGCAGTTGAATATCACCTATGCCGATGGCACCAGCGAATGGGTGGTCACTGATACTTCGTGGAAATGCATCGCCGGCCCGCGGCTGATCGACAACTATATGTGGGGCGAAATCTACGATGCCCGCAGAGAGCTTCCAGGCTGGAACAAACCTGAATTCGATGACGGTGCCTGGAACCCGGTCGAAATCAAGAAAGATCCCTACCAGGGGAAAATCGTTTCTCATCAGTGCGAGCCCATCAAGGTTACCGAAACCATCAAGGCGGTTGAGCGAACCGAGCCCAAAAACGGTGTCTACGTATTTGATCTGGGGCAAAATTTTGCTGGATGGGCGCGGCTTAAAGTTCAGGGGCCAGCCGGCACCGTTGTTAGGCTCCGGTTTGCTGAGTTTCTGGATGAAAAAGGAAACGTCGACTTTTCCAACACCATTGGCTACGGCAACATCCAGACCGACATCTACGTGTTGCGGGGCGAGGGAGTTGAGATTTGGGAACCGCAGTTTATCTCGCATGGATTTCGCTATGTCGAGGTCACCAATTACCCAGGCGAGCCGACTCTCGATGCGATCGAAGGACGTGTTGTACAGTCGGCCGTCCCGCGAGCCGGCGAATTCAATTGCTCCAACAAATTGCTCAACCGCATTCAGAAAAACATCACGTGGGGAATCAGAAGTAATATTCAGAGCATCCCCACCGACTGCTGCCAGCGTGCCGAGCGGAGTGGGTGGGGCGGCGATGCGCAGGTGATGGCCGATTCGTGCATCTACAATTTTGGCATGAGCCGTTTTTATGCCAAGTGGCTCAACGACATGCAAGACAACCAAAGAGAAGACGGCGCCATTCCCGACAACATTCCCTACACAGGCTGGGGCGGACATGGCCATGCGGGCTGGCACGATGTGTACACTAAAATTGCCATGGCAGTGTACGAGTACTACGGCGATACGCGGGTAATCGAAGAGCAGTATGAAGGACTAAAAAAATCAGTGCAGTTTATATTGGACCGTAGCCAAGGCTACATTTGGCCCAATGAAGGTGGGTATGCCGACTGGGGCTCGCCGGTTGTCGATGACCAGCACAAGGATATGCTCGCGACATGCAACTTCTATAGGGCTGCCCACTTTATGTCAAAAATGGCAGTTGCGCTGGGCAAGCGCGACGACGCGGAATACTACACGCACCTGTCCAGTCATATCGCCGGCGCGCTGAACAACAAATTTTTTAACGCAAATACAGCAAGCTATGCCAGCGGCGGACAGGCCGCCAACGCATTTGCCCTCCACCTTGGAATCGTGCCGCATGGGCATGCGGAACGGGTGGTTGAATCCCTGGTTAACGACATCAAGGAAAATGATTTTCATCTCACAACCGGTCCGCAGGGCACACGCTACGTCATGCAGGCCTTGAGAATGCATGGGCAGAGCGAGGTGGCCTACCGGCTGGCGACGCAAACAACCATGCCATCGTGGGGATATATGGTAGAAAAGGATGCTACGACCGTCTGGGAATTTTGGAATGGCGCGAAGCAGATTTCACACAACCACCCCTTCCTCGGCTCGGTAAGCGAGTGGTTTTTCCGGGCGATTGCCGGTATCGACCGGGACGCTGGCAGCACCGGCTTTGAGAAAATAGTCATCAAGCCTCAGCCGGCGGGCGATTTGACGTGGGCCAAGGGTTCGGTGCGAACGATCCGCGGCGTGGTACAGAGCGCGTGGAAAAAAAGCGAAAACCGCTTCGCGATGGAGGTAGCGATCCCCGGCAATAGCACTGCCAGAATCTACCTCCCGAAGAATGGGCCCAATAATGCAACCGTTGCCGAGGGTGGCAAGCCCGTGTGGAAGGATGGCGCCTTTCAGTCCGGTGTCGCCGGCATCACGGGGGTGGCCGACAACGGAGATGCAATTATCGTCAGCGTGGGAAGCGGAGTCTATTCGTTCGAAATACGTTAACCCGAATATTTCATCCGGGCTAAATGTCCTTATAACGGAAAGCGTTTTTCTGCTTATCGGCAGACCACGTCTTGCCGTCGACCTCAACGTAGGGATAGACAAAAAATTAAGCGAGGCGCCGTCCTGCCGGGGCACCAGATTGATGTCACGACCGATCGTGAACGTGACACGGTCTTTGGTAAGATTGCCAAAGCAATAGTCTTTCATGTCAGGATGCTTGTCCGCCTCGGAAATGTCGACGGGCTCGGCGCGTCGGACGATGTAGGAGGTGCGGAATTCAAAGCTGCCGCCGCGGGGACCCGCGTCTCAAAATAAAGGATCTTGTTCTGGTAGGTTGCCTCCACGGCAATCGTGCAGGCGGCCGGCAAATCCGACTTGAGCACCTCGATCGTCTGGTACGTACTCGATTGCGGCACCGGTAGCCACACACGAATACGGGCTCCCTCAGGCAGTTCGTCTAGCTAGGCACCATAGTCGAACTGAAATTCCCGTGACTTTGGCGGGCTGCCGTCTTCATCGGCAATCGCGCCAGCTCCATCACCGGCAAAGCCGGGCGATACCAGCATGCAAAGAAGCACCACCATGGTTCGACAAATAAACCTGTAGTGCATGAGATACCTGTTCTAGATCTCATGACCGGCTCGGACCTCTGTCATGTCATTCACCGGCAGGACGTACAAACACCAGTCCCTTGACGTCCTTGGCCTCACTCCATTTCGGTGAGCTGGTGGACCAAACTCGGTCGGTAGGCTTGAGAAGTCCCCGTTCGCCGTGCGTCTGGAGTTCCTCAAAACTCAAAGGGCCGATTTTGTCTTGGGCCGATATGTAGTACCAGCCAACCGGACGAGCCGGAGTGGCCGGATCGCTCTTGGGCTGGCCGGGATCGTCCGGCGCCGCCTTTTTCATTTTAGGCGGAAGCTTCGCCATGATAATCGACGACGTTGCACCCTCTTCGAAAAGGCCTTTCACCCGATTCGCATCCACCCATCTTCCGTCAGCGCTTTTTTTTACCAGGTCCTGCGGAGTGAGCTGATGGCTACGAGCCATTTTGATCAACTCGGACGAGGTGAACGGCCCCATCTCGGTTCCCATCAGCAGACAATACCACTGGGCTGCCGTTGGACGACTCGTGCTTGGATCGCAAACCGCTAATATTACCCCGTAACCGTCGGGACGAACTCAACGGAATTCTACGCCATTTTCCGGCTCCGGCCCAGTCTCCCGGTCGCGAGACAAGGCCTGTGTCAGCTGGATAGCAGTTGAAGCCTGGCCAACCGCAAAGCGGCAACGAAAGTGCCCCTTACGCAGCTGAAGTCCGCACAAGTTCTATTATAACTTCGTGGTTGGGCGTCGGCGTTTGCGCCGCGTCGTAGCCGCTCCAGGGTCTCCCGCAGGTTTCACTGGCCCGCGGCCCGCGATGGGAGCGGTGCTACCTTTGCTACGACGGGGCCTTTCGCCGGTAGAACGCGAGTCTGCAGACTTCCCCCCATGGCCCTTTGATTTGCTGCCCGACCGGCCCTGCCCCACATCTCTCCGACGTCCGCCGGAACGACCACCCACTCGCGAACCGCCACGCGGGCGGCGGCCGCGAACCGCTTGGCCACCAACGGGTTCGGTCGGCTCGAAACCCTCGATCGTGGGTTCGACGGGAATTGATTTTTTGGTCAGGCGTTCAATTTGCCGCAGGAATCCCCGCTCGTCACCAGCACAAAACGACACAGCAATGCCTTCGGCCCCCGCGCGCGCGGTTCGACCAATCCGGTGGACATAGGTCTCTGGGCTTTCCGGCAAATCAAAATTCACGACGTGAGAAACGTTGTTGATATCCAGTCCTCGGGCCGCAATATCCGTCGCAACCAACACGGGCGGATTCTTGCTCTTGAACTGCTGAAGCACGCGACTCCGATTCCCTTGGCTCTTATTGCCGTGGATCGCCGCCGCGCGAACTCCATCCCGCTTCAAGCGTTTGACGATCTTATCCGCGCCATGTTTGGTACGGCTGAAAACGAGCGTCCTGACCCAATTCCGCTCTTGCACACATCTTGACAGTAGATCGGGCTTGCGTTTTTTATCCACCAAATGGACCGACTGTGTGATCCGCTCCGCCGGCGCCGCGGCGGGGGCAACCTGGATCGATGCGGGATCGCTGAGCCACTGTTGCGCGAGCTGGCGGATCTGGTTGGGCATGGTTGCCGAAAACATGAGCGTCTGCCGCACCGTGGGTACCCGGGCAACGATTCGCCTTAAATCGGGGAGGAACCCCATGTCAAGCATCTGGTCAGCCTCGTCAAAGACAAGGATCTCGATTTTCGACAAGTCGATGTGACCCTGGTTGATCAGATCGAGGAGTCGGCCCGGTGTGGCGACCAGCGCATCGACACCACGGCGCAAGGCCTGTACTTGATGGTGCTGCGACACGCCCCCGTAGACGACCGCCTGTTTGAGTGGAGTAAATTTTCCGTAACGATCGAGGCTATCAGCGATCTGCACAGCCAGCTCGCGGGTCGGCGAAAGCACCAGCGCTCGTACTGGCCGCAGTCTGCCGTTTTTGCGATTAGCTTTCCCACCGCCCCCGTCAGCCCGATTTGTGCCATGTCGAGGCAGGGAATTCATCAGCCGCTCCAGTGTTGGTAGCGTGAATGCGGCCGTCTTTCCCGTGCCGGTCTGAGCGCAACCGATCAAATCGCGTCCAGATCGAACAACGGGGATGGCCTCGGTCTGAATAGGCGTCGCCTGTTCGTAGCCGAGCGCCTCGGTGGCGCGAAGGAAGGGCTCGGCAAGGCCGAGTTCAGAGAATTTCATCTTGTTGACTCCCATGTTGTTAATGACCCGGCGCTACGGCCGGAACTCGCGAACACCCCATGCGAAAATCGATTGGAGTGGCGGCTCATCGGCTGCGCACGGGGCGGTATGTTATTTCTTTCCTGTAACGTGCTGCGACTGCCGCTTCCCTCAGATAGCGGTTTGCCAATTTCGTTCTGCAACCAGACCGTGCGCAGCGCTAGCCCCACTGTCTTGGGATTAGCCCAGATCCTGGGGATGCCCTTTGATCTTGGAATGCCTGTTGGCCGGTCTGCGCTCCCAACCTCACGCAACTTGGGAGAATCAACGCCGAACGCCAGAAACTGGCACTCAGGGCAGAGACCGGAAGGGGCAAGAAAATCAATCGCGGTCGAGAGCAAGAAAACGGGCTACGCAGAACGCATAGCCATTTGGCCGCTTACGTCGAATCCGAATGAACCTCACCGGGCCCGCACCTGTTGGTAGCAGTGGCCGGAACCGGAGGGTCTCACACCTATATAATTAAGCAGCCAATCTACCAAATCTTCGGGAAATCGCAAGTAGTGCCAGCCAGACAGGTGTAGGCCCGATTGCTGTCACAGAGGAATCAGTGACCGATCCCGGACCACCCACTTGCTGGCCAGTCCAGCCAGAGAAGGCCGTTGCCCCCACAAGATGCCAGGCACCATCTCGGCGGATGGCCCACCGCCCAACGCAATTAATGTCAAAGTTTAACGATTAGCAAGCCGATACCCATAATGCCGACTTTTCCGGTAGTTGCTGCGCCCCCAGTTCGGGTAGGCCAGTACTAGCAGAAGGTTGTCCGGGGGGACCCAGGAAGTGCCAACCAAGTTGCGGCCCAAGGCCGCAAGGCGGGCAGCTTCGCCCTTGTCCGCTTGCAGCGGCTGAGAAAATCGCTGCAGACGAAGCTGCAGACGAATCGGAATCAAGAAAGCAGCACCATGAATTTGCAGATTCGATCCCTGACTGCCATTGTGCTCTCAGTGCTGGCGTTAGCGCCGGGCTGCAAACCCATTCAACCCTTCTTCTTCAACTCCGATGGCAACGTCCTGGGACCTGGCGATCTTTCCCACTACATGGACGTAGCGACCGATATTGAATACCCGGCCGTACACGAGGCGAGTCTGGATGAAGTGCAGGACGCCGCGGCACCGCTGACAGTTTCCAACTCCGAGAACTTCCAGTGGTGGGATCTTTCGCTGGAAGAGGTGACGCGGATCACGCTCTCCAACAGTCAGGTAATTCGTGAACTGGGCGGGCGGGTCTCCGACGGCGGCAACAATCTGGCCGAAGCAGTTCCTGAAACCCTGCAGCGGAATCCTGCCTTGGTCGTCACGACTTTTGATCCGGCAATTGTGGAAACCGGCCCCGGTACAGCTACCGGTACCCAGCTTGGTGGCACGGGTGTCGAATCAGCGCTGGCTGAATTCGATGCCCAGCTGAACTCGAGTCTTACCTTCCAACACAACGACCGGCCACAAAACTTTGGCGGAGTCATTGCCGGAGGGATCTTTGCTACCGAATTCCAGCAAGACACGAGCAACTTCAGCGCAGGGATCACCAAAATCAGTGCCGATGGGACGCAGTTGGATTTCCGTAACAATACAATCTTCGACTCCAACAATAATGGCAGTCGCGCGACGCCCAGCGACTGGCTGACCAACCTCGAGCTCGGCGTTACCTATCCGCTCCTGCAGGGCCGTGGAACGCAGCTTAATCGTATTGCCGGGCCACAGACGGCCCAGCAAGCGGCTGCAGGCGTGGTAAATCAAATCGATGGTGTGATCATTGCTCGCCTGCGGCACGACCTCTCGCTAACCGACTTTGAGGCCGGCGTGCGAAATCTGATGCGCGATGTGGAGGAAGCCTATTGGGAACTCTACTTCGCCTACCAAGACCTGGCGGCGCGAAAAACCGGTCGGGACAGTGCACTAGCCACTTGGCAAAAGATAAAAACCCTGAAGCGTGGAGGCCTCAAGGGAGGCGAGGCCGACCGCGAAGCGCAGGCCCGCTCGCAATTCTTCTTATTCGAATCCCAAGTAAAATCTGCGCTGAACAGCCTGTTCAAAATAGAAAATAACTTGCGCTACATGATGGGGTTGCGTCACTCTGACGGGCGATTGATCCGTCCCGCCAACGAACCGACCACCGCTAGAGTTCACTTTGATTGGAGCGCGATCCACTCCGAAATGCTCGTGCGGCGAACGGAAATTCGCAAACAAAAGTGGCAAGTCAAAAAACGCGAGTTGGAATTGATCGCCACAAAAAACAATCTATTGCCCCGCCTGGATGCTGTGGCTCGGTACCGTTTTGTGGGTGCGGGCGACGATCTGCTGCGATCCGAGGATACCGGCGTGCGACCTTTCGGGTTTGGGTCGAATGCCTTCGAAACACTGGTTACCGGCGATTATCAGGAGTGGGAGCTGGGCTTGCAGTTTTCCATGCCGATTGGTTTCCGGCGAGCCATGTCGGGCGTACGCCATCATCAACTGCTGCTAGCCCGAGAACGGGCCGTGCTGCAAGACCTGGAACTCGAAACTTCGAACCAGTTAGCAAACACGGTCCGAGATATTGATCTCAACTACGCCCTCGCAACAAGCAACTTCAGCCGCCGCAAAGCGGCTGCAGACGAAGTCGAGGCCGTTGAGGCCGTCTTCGAAGTTGGCAGCGTCACACTCGACCTGCTGCTGGACGCGCAGCGTCGCCGGGCGGAGGCTGAGTCGGCCTATTACCGCTCGCTGGTTGATTACAATCGGGCCATCATGCGGGTCCATTACCGCAAGGGATCCCTCTTGGAGTGGAACGGCGTTTATCTGGCGGAGGGACCATGGCCCGGAAAAGCGCACTTCGACGCACTGCGGCGGGCTCGTGAACGTGATGCGGGTACGTATGTCAAGCGCGGCTCCACACGCCCGAGCGTGATCAGCATGGGGCCACACGCACAGATCATGGATGGCGAAGGATCCGCTCCCGAGCCGACACCCTTCTACGACGGGCCTATGCTTGAAGAAGGCCAACAACCGGAGCCAATGATGGAACTGATCCCGACGCCAGCCGGGGAGGAATCGGACGACACCAGCGAGGCGTCAGCCCAAAATCGTGCTGACCTGATCCGTCTGCCAACCGATGAAATCGTGCAAGCATCCTATGAGACGAACCTTGTGTTACCGTCCAAGCCATTGGGCTCATTGCCATCGGCTGCGTATGACTGGCCGGCGACAACCGGCCTTGTGCCCATACCGCTCCCGGCCAATCGGTATCGCCAGGAGAGTGCGGCGCCCACTGCGCTAAAATAGGCCGCATCTAGGATATTGCCAGCCAAAAGGTTAGAACGGGGACATGTTCTTTTCCTTCGATGGTATTGACGGTGTCGGTAAAACCACCCAATTGCAACTCTTCTGTCAATGGCTGGTGGACGCAGGATCCGATGTCGTAACTTGCCGAGATCCGGGCAGCACCGCCCTGGGTGAACAAGTTCGAGAAATCCTCCTCACCAGCAATTCAGCGGTGCCTATCTCTGCCCGGAGCGAGATGCTCCTCTACATGGCAGCCCGCGCCCAATTGGTCGAGGAGGTACTCCAACCGGCCCTTCGTGCAGGCAAGACGGTGGTTTCCGATCGCTTCTTGCTGGCAAATGTCGTGTACCAGGGTTACGCGGGCGGACTTGATTTGGCGGCGGTCCGGGCAGTCGGCAAAGTGGCAACCGCGGGATTGGCACCAGATTGTACGTTCGTTTTGGACATGTCGCCCGCAGCAGCGCGCATGCGCATGGGTGACAAACTTGATCGAGTCGAGAGCCGCGGCGACAAGTACCGCGAGCAGTTGCGCCGCGGGTTTCTCGACGAGGTACAGTTATTGGGCCCCGCCTACCACGTTATCGACGCAGACCGCCCAGTCGACGTAATTCAGACGGAGCTGCGAGAGATTGCAAGCCGACTGCTGTAGTGCGGCCCACTTTTTAGAAAAAAACAGATCAGGCTCGACGACTGGCGCGATCCAAGAGCAACACGAAGAGTATGGCGCCCACGGCCAAGAGTAAACAAACAGTCACCTCCTGATCCCAACTTTCGGGCAGATAGCGATCAAACCGCTTAGCCTTAAGTTGCTCTTCGTAGGGCGTCAGGTCCTGCTGAAAAGGCCACATCAAACGCACTGAGCCAACCATAAACCCACCCAAGATTGCCATCACTATTTTATGTGCCTTCTCAAGGAGCCACTTGAGTATTTTACTGAAGCCGATCAAACCTACCGCGCACCCGGCGGCGAATACAAAAAGGGATATCCATTCTCGCTGGGTTGCTTGCAGCTTGAGCGCGCTTTGGATGATACTCGTCACGACCACGTATGCGCCCAAGAGCCACAGAATGTACGCGCCACTGACGCCCGGTAAAATCATCGCGCAAATTGCAATTGCACCGCAAAAGAAAAAGTAACCATAGGAATCATGGAAGCCAACTTGTTGTTGACCTGCCAACCAATACGCGATTCCGGCAGCGACGACGGCTAGGCTAAGGCAGCCGATCCACTGACGGGCGCCGCGCGGCTGCACCATTTTTGCGACGACTACGCTCGATCCCAAGATCAAGCCAGAGAAGATGGCGAGAGTGTAGGCCCGCTGCTCAAGCAATAACTTGCCCATCAGACCGGCCAGACAACCGATACCGGTCACAATTCCCAGCCCCAAGGCCACCAGAAAACGCAAGTCCAAGTACCCGGCCGCTGATCGCAAGTCACGGTTTGCCAACATGCGCAGCAGATGCACATCGACACGACTGATCGCCCGCACAAGTCGCTGGTAGATACCCAAAACCAGCGAGACCGTGCCGCCTGACACGCCTGGAATAATGTCGGCGGCCCCCATTAAGAACCCACGGATTATTTGGGCTACGTCATTTCGAGTAGGTCGTATCAAAGGTCAAATCTCCGTGATGGCGGATAGGGATTGCACGCCCAAACAACAGGTTCCCGGGGTATTTAGACTTCCGTTGACCCCATTCTCGATAATCCCTAAAATTCTCTCGTATCATGGAGTTGCGATCATTCTTGTGCTAAAAAATTTCTGGCAGACGTAGATCCATACTAATTATTCTTAGAAAGCGGTAAAGCTCGATCAAGAGGTTTGGTCTGACGAAGATTCTGGACGTGCACCATGTTTCCCTGCAAGGTCGGTTCTGCTTGGGAGGTCGTCGCCCCCGCCAAGCTGAACCTCTACTTGGACGTGCTGGGCGGGAGACCCGACGGATTCCACGAGCTGGAAACCCTGATGCTGCCGGTGCGGATTTACGACAGCCTCCGTTGGACGGCGGCTAGTCCAGAGGAAAACGGTGTCGCGCCCGCATTGCGGATCCGGAATCTGCTGTCGGGGGCGGACGCTCCGCAGCCTGATCTTGGGCCTGGCAACCTCGTGCTGAGGGCGGCGGAAAGCTTAGCTCGCGCCGCGGGCATTGCACCTTGCGGCACGTTCGAACTTATCAAACGTATTCCTATACAGGCAGGGATGGGCGGGGGCAGTAGCGACGCGGCGGCCGCGCTGCTGCTGGCCAACGCTGCCTGGGGAATAGGCTATTCCTACGAGAGACTGGCGAGTCTCGCAGGGGAACTTGGCTCTGACATACCCTTTTTTCTTCAATCGTCCGCAGCTATTTGTCGCGGCCGCGGCGAACAGGTCGAACCAGTCGCCGGCCTGCCACTGCTGCATTTTGTCGTCGTCAAACCGCCTGTAGGACTTTCGACTGCAGAGGTGTTTTCGCGCTGGCGCAGGTCTTCCGATCAGCCCGCCACACTGCGACGTGAGACTGAGAGAATAGAGACTGGCGATCGGCCACTCTCGAAACTAATAGCCTCGCTGCGGCATGGGGCGCTCGCCGAATCTGGCATTTGGATGCAAAACGCGCTCGAGTCAGCGGCTGCCGAGCTTTCTCCGTGGATTAATCGCTTGCGGCAGGTATTCGCGGAATGTGGATGCTACGCACATGGCATGACCGGAAGTGGCTCGGCAACCTTCGGCGTGATGCGCTCCGCACGACAAGCCAGAAGGACCGCTCAACTACTGGCCACCAGGAGACTTGGGACCGTGCTGGTGACAGCCAGTTGTTAGCAAATACGTCTGGCGGAAAGCGTTTTACCCGGTAAGGAGGCAGATCGTGGACATCACCGAAGTTCGCATCAAACTCATGGAAGAACCTGGCGAACGCCTTAAAGCGTTTTGCTCGATTACTTTTGACAACTGCTTCGTTGTCCGGGATCTTAAAATCATTGAGGGCTCAAGTGGGCCATTTGTCGCTATGCCAAGTCGAAAATTGACCTCGCGTTGCCCTAAGTGCCATACCAAGAACCATCTCCGTGCAAAGCATTGTAATCAGTGCAGCGCGACTCTGGCGATGGATCGAGTGCCCATTGATCAGGATGGGCGGACCAAACTGTACGCCGACATCGCGCATCCGATCAATCCTGCTTGCCGGGAGATGATCCAAAAACATGTGATTCAAGAATTTCATGAGGAGGTAGAGCGAGCCAAACAACCGGACTACGTGTCGCGCTACGATGACTTCGATCTCGACAACGAAGGGTCATCCAGGGCTGGGCCACTCGGGGAAGATACGCCCGATCCGGTAATTTCTGCCCGTGTCGATTCGGCCCACGGCAAGCATCGAGCCCACGCCCCGCGCTCCGGCGGTGATGCCCAACACATCTCCACCACCAAACCTGACCCCGAATCTCAGGCCAAGTCGCGGGTGGGCGAACCGCCGCAGAAAGACAACGGCGGCTTCGGCGCAGGAATTTTCCCGACCCATTGAGCGCGAGTTTAACAATTAAATAATAATTGCGCCTGCGACGCCTTGCCAGCATTGCTGATGCTGGCAGTATCTCTTGCCGATAACTTAATCTGTCGCCAGTTGCCCCAGTTTAACTAATTGCTGCATTGCCCGTTTTGGGTATGGGTTAACAACATTTAGCTATCGGTCGTACAAGATATTTGAGTGCGGAAATACGACCTTGCGAGTTGGCCGCGACCAAGTATACTGTACAAAATTACACTGCTAAAAGCAGCTTTTACAAGGAGGTACATCATGCTGGTATTGTCACGGAAAGAATCCCAGAAGATTCGACTGGGCGATTCGATTGTTATTACGGTCGTACGACTCGCTGGTGACAAAGTTCGCCTGGGTATTGAAGCACCCAAAGAGATACTCGTCCTCCGTGACGAACTGAAGCCCTTTGAAACACCATCCGGGGTTGCTGCTCACGATCAGGCTGGCAACGCTCAGACCGCAGGCGTCCAGAATTGCAAGATGGAAACTAGCCATGTCGCCTAGGGGCCGTGTCGCGTAGGAAACATGTTGCAGCGGGGTGATAGCAAAGGAAGTTGAGTAGAACGCGTTTAGCTGAGGGAAATATAGCTGAGCAGCTCAGACGGCGTACGTGAGATCATCGCGGGTGGAGTGATCGTAGATGGAACAGGAGCCACCGCCTAACGATCGCGCCGGGGCTTGAAATAGGGTATAGCGCGCTAGCCCCCGAGCGCAGCTGAGCCTGAATCGCTGCCCCAGGGATACCGCCCCCATCCGCTGCCTCGCGGGACTCTACCCCAAGTCCTGCTAAGAGGCAGCACACTCTTCTTAATTATTGCTCATGACGCGGCGTGGATCTGTGCCGCTGGCAGCTTGAATTCATCATGCGCAGCATGATGGCTACATCTGCGCGCAGGGCAGTCGTCCGGAACAGATGGGCCAGCCACTCACAAAAAATCTAGGAGCCGTGAGCACCCCGGCCGCCAGGTCACTCTAATCGCAAGGCACTTAGTCGCGAGGCCTAACCGCCCCGGTCAGTCCGCTGTAGTCGGCCCGGTCAGATTCATGCCACAAGGGCTGGCCCGAACGAACCCGCTCGGCCATGACGTCGAGCTTCTCGCGGGAGCCCGCAGGGGCCTGCGTCGCACTGAAGCCCCGGTCAACCCGAGGCGCAAAATCCTCGTCGTGGCCATACTTCAAGATGGCTTCAAATACATTCTTCAATTTAGGATCCGGCATCTTGAGTCTCTCCAAATACACTCGTGCGATCGGTCTCCGGCGGGGCCAATCTCCTGTGTCGCAGGATATTGGTAGGACCGACTCAGAAAAAGTAAATTTCGCTCTCAGGCACACCAAAGCACGCACCCACTAAATGGGGGGGTCAACACTACAAATGGCCACAACAAACCAAAACGGCCAGCACGTAGCTGCGATCTTCCCAATGCCTGTAGATAAGAGATTATTGCCATAGCTACCAGCATGTCAAGTTTTTTCTGGTTCGGTATTGACAATTTTCCATAACCTCCGCTCGCCCATGCGAAACCTTGCAGCCTAGGTTGTCTGGTCTAACGGTCGCGTAAGATTGCACCGGCCAGCAGGCGGCAAATAAGGGAGTTGTCTACGCGCGGTGTGGACAATTCGTTGAGAGAAGACGAGGGGATCGAAGCTGCCCTACCAGGCCCGAGGCCTGACAATTTCGTCAACGCCCTGAGGCGCCGGGCGCGCAGTTTCGCCCGCTGCACACTCAAAAAAATGGCCTTCTTGCCCGAAGCTTGCTACCCACGGGTGTAGCCGTGCAGGTGCACATCTTCGCCCAGGATTTCGGTTGTCGCCCGATGCAGCTTTAGCGCGGCCGACATGTCCGCGATCCCCTGACCTCCAATCGCGCTTGGGGCGGCTGCGCCTCCTGCCAACTTAGGCGCAATAAAGGCATGCACCTCATCGATTGCCCCTAAATCAAAGAAAGTACCTAAAACAGTCGCTCCCCCTTCCACCAGCAGATTTGTGGTTTGACGCTGGCCCAATTTCGTGAGCAGAGACTCCAGTCGTGTGTGCGGACTGTCGCCCGAAGGCACGAGAATCTCTGCGCCACGCTCCACCAGGGAATCTCGCCTTTCCATCGCTGCCTGCTCACCCACCACCACCACCACCGGGGCTTGGTCGATCGTTTGCATGAGGCGACTTTCGCAGGAAAGCGAAGCTTGGGTATCAAGCACCACCCGTGTCGCAATACGCGGCCCCGGGGGACGGGCCGTAAGCAGTGGATCGTCAAGGATGGCCGTGCCGCGACCGGCTAAAATAGCATCGACCCGCCCGCGCAGTTGGTGAACGACCGTCCGCGATGCCTCCCCACTAATCCATTGGCTGGCGCCTGCCCGTGTTGCTAGCTTTCCGTCCAGCGTCATAGCCCACTTGGCGATAACCCAGGGTCTTTTTCGCGTGACAAGCTTGGAAAACGGCGCGATGAGCTGTCTGGCTTCTTCCTCAAGAAGCCCAACGATTACCTCAATGCCCGCGGCCCGCAATTGGGCGACCCCGCCGCCCGCGACTTTAGGATTGGGGTCGCAACAACCGATTACAACCTTGGCAACACCAGCGTCGATCAGCGCGCCGGTGCAGGGCGGCGTCTGACCGGTAAAGCAGCAAGGCTCCAGTGAAACAAAGGCCGTCGCCTGCCTGGCATTTTTTCCGGCGGCCGCGATTGCCGCAACTTCGGCATGCGGCCCACCAAAACGCCGATGCCACCCTTCACCCACGATTTCGCCCCGCAGCACAATCACGCAGCCGACCATGGGGTTGGGTTCCACATGCCCAAGTCCTTGCCGAGCAAGTTCGAAGGCTCGCGACATCCAGCGGCGGTCATGGGGCATCGAGGGCATGGCGGTTCGCGACTACTCTTAGGTCCGGTATAGCTATTACTGAGGAATGCGGCTTACAGAAAAAAGGGGATTAACAGCAGCAGGCCCGTTGGCCGAAAGCCAGACACCAGAAGCCCACCTGAAACATCGCTAAGGCGTCCATATGGCGGAATGGCTGGTGCCGTCGATATCTCTCTTAGGCGATGGAACCTTGGCATCCGGTGTCCAGATAGCCGATGGTTCTGCCCCGGCCGTGGCCCTAGCATGCTCCGGCAATTCGGTAGGCGCTGTTTGGTCCGCTGCGATGAGCCCTGCCGAATACAGCATGCGATACGTTGCCTCAGCGACTCCGGGTTCGTTAAGATGCGCTCCGCGAATCTCACCCAACAGTCTTTTTGCCTCGTCGCCATTGCCCCGCTTGATCGCCAGCTCCAATTCCAACAGGGCCCATTCCGCTACGGACTGGCTGTGTCGCTCGGACCAGCTGCGCGCTTTGCTTACCCATGCCTGAGCTACTTGATAATTTGGCTCCAAGCGTACCAGTTGCCGATAGGCAGGAGCCAGGTCGGTCCCTTCCGCCAAATCAGTTCGTTCGGCCAACTCTCGGGCGACCAGGAGAGTGGCAAAGTTGGCGCCCATGATGAGGGTCCGGTCGAGCAGCTTGGTCAGCCGATCCTCGGGCACCTTGGCCAACTCAAGATGGGGGATTCGCACCAGTGGCAATCGCTCCAGATCGACCCCTTCCGGATCGATCCTTTCGGCCGGCGGCAGCTTGAGCTGCTGACGCAATTCGGCAAACAGGGACATCTCACTCGGATCCGCCGCTGCCTGTTCGATGATTAGCACACTGGCCAGCAGGGCCACACTTAACTCCACATCGCCAACCGCGTCTTGCGGCGACTTATTACCCAGCGCAGCCCGTGGTGCGGTCGTCCACCGGCGCAAAATGGCTTCACGCCGCTCCTCTGCCAGAAAAATTTGCCGCTGCTGGGCTGTTGTGTCGTTGGGCAATCGCCAGCGCCAGCTCAACGATTCTTCGCTGACCGATTTTTTGGCGACAACCTCTTCCGTCGCAGAACCGGCGATCGCGTCCCCCGCGATTTCGCTCAGCATTTCCATCACGGTGTCCAGCGGCGAGCCGCGGTCGGTGGTGACCTCTAACTGAGCATCACGATCGGTCCGCTTACCGTACACGCTCAAGAACGCGATGACATGAGGGATATCGGCCCGCGCAATACCAATTCCAGTGGCTGGCGCAGGGCGGTCGAGGAGGACATGGGTACTGCGGGGCCGGATGGTTTCCTCCGCGTCGCCCTCCGGAGGCGGCAGCGGGTAATCTTCCACACGTTGGTCCGACTGGAAGCAGTCGCCGAGCAAATCGATGTCGCCGAGTGCGTATACAAGCTTCACAGTTTCTTGCTGCGGATCTTCCAGACTGGGATCCACCAGTTGGGCCAATGCCTCCGCTTCGGCGGCCCTCGATTTCGGGATATCAAGCGCCGCATATTCGTGCAAACCCGCGGCAAATCTCTCTGTATCACCCAGCCAGCCGCGCATGAGCGCCAGATTGTAGACGACCTCTGGTACCGCCCCGACCTCACTACGGAGCGAGGCAAACACAGTCTCCGCTCGTCGCCACAGCCCGCGGGAAGCCAGTTGGGCAGCCTCTTCAAACTTAGCGCGGCCCAGAACATCACCCGGGCACTCAGCCAAAAATAGATACTCCCGCACCAGCAAAGGCAATTCGGATCGCAAATTCATCCGCAGCAAGAGTTCCATGGCCTGATTGTCTTCGCCCCGCGCAATAGTCGCAGATAACATCAGATGGCCACGGGCACCCACTAACTGGCCCTCAATGAGTAGTACTTGGCCGACCGCCCCTACGGCCTCAAGCACACGCCGAGGCATCTCATCGCCAAGCTGCTCGAGCGCGCTCTGCAACGATGCCACTGCCAGCGACGAGTTTCCCGTGGCGGCATTGTAAATCGCGTGGTGAGCGTGCGCGGTTGGACTGCCCGCATGGGCCGCAAGATAAGCGCCAATCGTTTTTCGGGCCGCCTCAAATTCATGCATCGACAGCTCGATCGACGCGCGCAAGTCAAGCAGAGAAGCCCGATTGGGTTGCTGGTGGAGTAATTGCTCGACATGGTTGAGCGCCGCGTGGGGCTGCTCACCAGCAACCATCTTGTGGATTTTTTCAATATCTACTGCCAGATCACTGCAGCAAAACTTCAGCTTTTTTCCGCTCCCACAAGGGCAGGGCGAATAGAAATCGACAGCCATGGTAGAATCGCTTTCCCACGCAGAAAATCTTGGCACCGCCCAATCCTATCATAGCCGCTATCTAGGGGCGAGTCTGCAATCCGCGTGCGCACTCCACGCCGTGGTCATGATTTTGCAGAGAGCAAGGGGGCGATCTCCTTGGATGCCAATGCAATACCCCTGGCGGCCCATAGGATGCGCAGGCAATGAAATAAGGGTCCGTCACCTAAGATTCCCTATTTGCAGAAAAGGCCGCACGGACTACTTCGTAGCATTTTGCCTTTCCGCGACGAGCGCTAGCAACGCCTTTTGCGGGTCGGCAAATTTCTTGATCCCCTCCCTCATAAGCGTATCTTCCAAGGTCTGCATATCGACTTCCGCGGCAATCTCTCGGCAGACTACCTCGGGCGGCATCTGGTCAACCGTACGTGAAAACACCTTGCCACTCTCCTCGACTGCCTCGTTGGTGGCCGGCGGGTTCGTCTGAATGTCGCTGCCAACCAGGGCGGCAACGTATTTCCAAGGTGGGTCATCCGCGTTTTTAGTACCCGTGCTGGCAAACACAATTTCTTGCTTCAATGGCGTCAGACGCTCGGCCCAGAATGCTTGATTGTCGTGCCAAAGCAATTTGGCGTTGAGTAGCCCCACGAGTCCTTGGGCAGCAGGCGACAACTGGGAAAGATGCTGCTGGGTGTAGACATCGACCCGGGATATGAAAATGCTGTAAACGCTCTTGAACTTTTCTAGCGAGGGCAGACGCTGCGCTCCGCGCCAAATGGCGTCGCGGGCAGCCTGGTACTGCCGTTGCGTAAATATCAGTGTCACGTTCAACGGCACACCATGAGCTGCCAATGCCTCCAGCGCCTCCAAACCTGACGGCGTAGCCGGAACCTTGATCATGCGATTCTTGTGACCGGCCGACCACTTCATTCCCAATTCGATATAGCTTGCCACGCGCTCCTGGTGCGATAAGGGATTCTGTAGATCTTCCAAAAGCGGGTCGACTTCAAAGCTCACGTAGCCATCGTCGCCACTGGTCGCTTCCCAAATGGGCAAGAACACCTCTTGTGCGCTGGCGACCACCCGATCGGTCAGCGCCCAGGCCAGATCGGCCGCCGACAGCTGGGCCTCGCTTTGCAATCTCGCCAAGATTTCGTCGTAACGCCCGGACTTAATTAGGTCGCTAATGATAATCGGATTGGACGTTGCGCCGGTGGCGCCCAACTCTCGATTCACGCGAATCAGGTCGGGATCGACAGAATCAAGCCAAAGCTTCGTGCCCGCTTCGATCATGGCGGCCAAAGGAGAAGGCATCGTGAGGGGACTCCTGAGAAATTGGGGAGGGGAAACCTTTGTATCTTTAACCGGATGATTGCGAAGTGCGGCATGCCCACAGGTGACAGCCTGTCACGCTCGCCATCGCCACACCGGCGACCTGAGTTGGGGAACTCACCACACTAGCCCGGTTGACCGCACAATTCTTCAATCCGCAATCCAAATTTTCAACTGCCGATTCTTTCCGCCCATGCAACCATTCACACTGCGGGCAACGCCTAATGAACCAGTAGAAACGACATAAACGCGAGTCTAGCAAGGACTGCCACGATAGCAAGCTGTTTTACCCCCCCCTCCGAGGATTCTAAAATCTGTTGGTAATCATTCCTGAAGAGTGACCTTTTTTACTAGCGATTGGCCTTAGAAAGTCTGGGCATGGTATCGCGTAGCAGGAGGTTAATACTTCCAAGGTATTGCGATTTCGCTGCCACAATTCTCCCTACCGATCATCGCGAACCAAAGCCATCCCTTGCTGCGATTCTCACACCAGGAGGTCTCATCGGCACAGGTGCCTTGGTTGCAGACGTAGTCACGAAATTTCGTCGACCAGCATTTCGAGGCTCTCGCTAGTGACCTGTTCGAACTTGCAGACCATGTCGGTGAAAATGGTCAGCCCAAACAGGTAGACAGCCAAGATTGGATCGGCCGCTTGCCGAACTGATACCTACTAGCCAGAAAACTGAGCACGGCCCGCAAACACGGTCCGCACGCGCCACGCAGCATGCCGGCAAGAAGTTGGCCACAGACCTTCTCGCCACACTCATCGCAGATCAGCCGATACTCCACGACCGCAGGCTCGATGGGCGGCAGTTCCGCCACTTGGAGCATCCCCAACTTTTCGCTTACATGAGATGCGAACGATTAACCCGCTCATGGCGCCAGAAACAAGGGCTCGGCAGCCGTTAAAAAAGGTGGTTTAGGTGACACGGGGACATGCAAGCAACTCTTACGATTACTCCAGTTAAAACGATATTTCGGATTTTGACGGTTATTGCTGCATTTGTGCCGACGGCCAAGACGATGGTTTTGTTGTGCGAAACAAGGCGCAAAATGCGCCCAGGCGGAGACTGCGATGACTGGGGAGGCAAATGTAATGAAGAAGCTAATTCTGTTGCTTGTCGTGGGAGCGTCCTCAATCTGCGAGCCTGCCATAGCGGTCCAGAGCATCCTGGCACCTTCCCGTCCCATCCAGACTGAGGATCTGCCTCCCCCACTGCGTATGGTCCAGCCCTCAGGTGATGGGGTCGGCAACCCCTTTCTGGACGACTTGCCCCCAGAACTTGAACTTTCGGTTCCTACAGACGAGGGATCGGGCACGCGCCTGGACGAACCGGAGGCCTCAGCGGAAACACAATTGAACCGTTCGCCAGAGCCACTGCCAACCGACAATCTCGCAGGCCCCGGGACCAACAATGACCCCCATGTTTTCGCCTGCGATCCTGCCCTGCTTGAGAGTACGGGCACTTGGCTCCGGCGCGGTTTTTGGTCCGCAGAATTCGACATCACTTTTTTCGATCGCATCTGGCGGAAGGACCCGATGGTACTGATCGGCGAAAACGGCACCTCCAATGCACTCATCGTGGACGGCGGCGTATCAGGAGCCGAAGCTTCACCTCGTTTGAAAGTGAGCCGCTTCTTTTTTCGGGATCATATGAATCGCGATCATACGGCAGAAATGATCTTCTATGGTGGGGGTCAGTGGACCCAGATCGCGAGACTCGACGCGGCACAGACCTCGCTAACAACCGCTGGCAGTGGCGGCAACGCGTCCTTCACTGGCGCAACCAGTTCTCAATTTGAATACAACAACCGCTTCAACGACTTCGAACTCAACTACCACCTAAAAACTCGTATGCGAAATGATCGTATGGAACTCGAACCGAGCGGGCGATGGGTGCGCAGAGCCCAGCCTTCCAGCACTTGCTCACTAATCGCCGGGATTCGGTACTTTGACGTCAACGAGGACTTTTCCTGGGATGCCTTCGGTATTCCAGATGCCGATACAGATGGAATTACGGAAACGGGAAACTATCGCATCCGCTCGGACAACGACTTGATTGGAGCCCAGGGTGGGTTCTCCTGGACTCATGAGCGAGCCCGCTGGAGTCTGGGTGTTCGTACCAAGGGCGGCCTGTACTGGAACCATACCAACGTCAATTCCACATTTGGCGTGAGCGGCGGAATCACCGCCGGTGGCAGCCAAGTTGAAGTCGACAATCTCTCGTTCATCGTCGAAGCATCTCTACTAGGCAAATGGCACTTGCGCCCCAATTTATCCCTACGAACCGGCCTGGAGATGTTGTACGTGAGTTCCATCGCCCACGCGGTCGAACACGCAAACTTTATCCCCATATCGACTGGCCAGGGCGTAGCGACAGGTGACTCCACCTACATGGGCGGCACGTTCGGCTTTGAGCAGTACTGGTAACACCACCTGCGGCCCACCTGCCTCATTCTGGACCGTCCGCTCAAATGCCAGTGACAGGGACGGCAAAAAATATCACCCGTCAAGTAGCCCTGCCCGGCTAGAGACCTAAAGTCATGTGCTAGCAGACGTTCTGACCTGACAAACACATTTGCCGCTAGTGGGCCGCCAGCTGCGTACCCGTCCACGGTGGGCCGCTGTTGAAAGCACCCCATGCGTGTCGGCGTAGACTTGTAGCGTGATTCCAGATAGCCTGGGGTGCTTGTGACACTCTGGATTATTCGCCAAACGGGCCTGCGGTGCGCCTCCCCGCGATGTGCCGTTCCACCCTATCGCCCGCCCCACCCCGCGCTGACAATCGGATGCAGAAAACTTCGTTCTTGTCGCGCAAGACACTCGGGCAGCCTCATTATTTCCTGATGGCGCTGGCATTCGCCTTTCTGATGGCGCTGGTGCCGCGAGGTGTGCGGTTAGCCCTGGAGACCAACAGCAACAATGCCGACGACTGGCTCCCTCCTAATTATCCCGAGTCGATCGACCTTGAATGGTTTCGCAACTATTTTTTCAGTGAGCAGTTTGCGCTGGTGAGTTGGGATGGATGCACGCTGGGCAATACCGAAAAACTGAATCGTCTGGCTCGGCGACTCAGCCCTAGCACGGAAATGCTTGCCAAAGTGAACAACGACCCAGACCTGGTGCAACGGTCCACATGGTACCAACACGTTTTGACCGGCCCCCAGTTGCTGACAAAGCTTACATCGGACCCGCTCGGGCTCGACTACACCGATGCCATTAAGCGGATTGAGGGCGCGCTGGTTGGACCGGTCCAACACGATGCCAATGGCGTTTCGCTCGGCAACGACTCGCGCACAACTTGTCTGGTTGTTTACTTGAGCGAGGAGGCCACCAGGACTAATAAGATCATGCGGCAGGCGATCGAAAACATCGCCACCATCGCCTCGACCGAATGCGCAATCCCCGAAGACACAATCCACATGGGCGGCCCCCCGGTGGACAATATTACCATCGACGTGGAAGGAGAGCGTACGCTGAAGCGTCTGGCTTTACTATCAGGCCTGGTCGGATTTGCGCTCTCCTTTTGGTGTTTTCGTAGTTTCAAGTTGACCAGCATCGTGTTTGCAGTCGGGGTTTTGAGTGCAGGCATGAGCCTAGCACTCGTGTTCTACTTCGGCATCCTCGAAAAGATAATGACTGGACTCGCGACAGCCAAGTTAGGAACTGTCGATGCGATCTTGATGTCGATGCCCGCGGTCGTCTATGTACTGGGACTCTCCGGTGCGATTCATATTGTCAATTACTATCGCGACGCTCGCCGGGACAACGGCTTGCACGGCGCGGCCGAAACGGCTGTCCGACTTGGCTGGTGGCCCTGCACACTGGCGGCCTTTACCACCGCAGTCGGCCTGGGTTCACTCTACACCAGCGACATCTTGCCCATTAAGAAGTTCGGTATGTTCACGGCGATTGCAGTCCTGGGCACTGTCGGCATTTTATTTACCGTACTGCCGGTGTTCCTGCACCGATTTCCCGTTTCCGAATCGTCGATTCGTCGCCAATCGGACGGGCCGGGAAATTTCCATTTGCCCCATTGGGCCAAGCGCCTGTTCGGGCTGGTGGTCCAGCGGCATACGGCGGTGTTTGTGATGTGGCTGGCGGTCATGGGTGTGTTCGCCATTGGTTTCACCAAGATCACAACTTCCGTTCAACTATTGAAACTGCTGGACGACGATACGGACCTGATTCGCGACTATGCGTGGCTTGAAAACAACCTTGGCAATCTCGTGCCCATGGAAGTCGTCGTTACAGTTCCGCCGGAGCGTCGCCGGAGCGCGAAAGACCACGCGGAGCACGATGGCCAACAGTATCAAATGACCATGCTCGAATGCTTGACCATGGTGCGCGAAATAGGTGATCGCTTTGCCCAAATGCCGGAAGTAAGCCGTGTCATGTCGGCAGCCACCTACACGGCCAAAAGTACCGATACGGGTATTGGCGCCGTGGACAGTTCCACTGCATTCGCACTCAATGAATTATTGGAAGACCGCCGCGAGGCACTTTTGACCAGCGGTTATTTGCGAGTTGAAGGCAAGGATCAAGCGAACGGTGCCTCGGCAGGCCGAGAACTTTGGCGGTTGAGTGCTCGCGTCGCCGCCCTCGGCAAGGGTAAAGATGGCCAAGGGGTCGATTATGGACAATTCGTACGGGAACTCCAGCGCGCGGTCGACCCCATCTTGCTGACCTACCAGCAGCGCGACCTGATCGTCAACCAGCTACACCAAATGGGCACACAACTGGATGGCTCGCAGCTATGCATACTCTACCGGACCGCCGACGACTCGCCTGCACCGACTTCGAATTCGCAGGAATCCCGCTTGAGGAACCTGCTGCTGCGCAGCGGCGTGCGGCCAAAGAATCCAAAGGCCAAGCATCAAGGAGTATCCTTTTACAACTTGGCCAAGTTTGACGACCAACAGGACGACTCGGCCTATCTCGACCGAGCCATTGCCGGTCTTGGCGATCAGGATGCTCTGATACTTGTTACTGCCGGTAGTGATCCGACTGCGAGACAGCTAGCCGCGGGCGGACTCACAGTGATCAACGTGTCCGAAGTATCGACAGCGACCGCCTCGGCCGCGATTTCTCTGCCGGCTAGTGTATCGCCGCGTCCCATCCGTGCAGTCTATACGGGCATGATTCCGCTTGTGTACAAGACTCAGCGGCAATTGCTCTATAGCTTAAAGGAAAGCATCATTTGGGCCACGGTGCTGATCTCCGTAGTGATGATGTTTGTGCTGCGCAGCCCTCTGGCGGGAGCCATTTCGATGATTCCCAATGTCTTCCCCATCGTGATCATCTTTGGCGGTATCGGGTGGCTGGGAATCAGGGTCGATATTGGCATCATGATGACCGCCAGCGTGGCGCTCGGCGTAGCGGTTGATGATACAGTTCACTTCCTCACTTGGTTTCGCCGCGGCGTGAAACAGGGGCTTGATCGGGTCCAGTCGGTCCATTTGGCTTACGAGCGTTGCGCGACGGCAATGACGCAGACCACAATCATCGGCGGACTGGGGCTGGCCGTTTTTGCCACAAGTACTTTTACACCGACGCAACAGTTTGGCTATCTGATGATCTCCATGCTGGCGGCGGCCCTGGTAGGCGACTTGTTGCTCCTGCCGGCTATTCTGGCCGGCCCCCTGGGAAAATACTTCGGCGGCGCGGCACCGGACCTGGCGATTGCGACCACACCCCAAGATGCACTGGAAGCCCTGGTACACCCACCACTTACTTCCGCCAAACCCTCGCGTTTGGTCCCGCCCGATCCGGCTGCGCCCGTGGAGCAGCTTGAGGTGGCTGGTGCCGGCGTGCGGAGCACTGCGTGCCAGGAAGAGCTACTTGAAGAACCTCTCCAAGGTCCGCACGCCGCATTGCACGCCAAATTGCGCAGCCTGAGACGCGACGAAAGCCCGCAGGATTCGGTTCCGTCCTAGGCAATCGGCTGTCTGCGGATTCAAATCAGGGAATTCAAGCCGCCGCTTCAATTAAAGCGACAGCCTGTCGCCAATAAAATGGTAGTCTCTAGCCAAGCAACACCACTTTCGACTTGGGATACTGCTTTTTCTCTGCCTATCCGCTGATGCTCCGTTTACCCCGTGAGCTGACAACCAACTACCTTCTCCCCAATCTTTTTCTTTCCAATACCATTTATGTCGCGACGCAATCTGCTACTTCTGCTTGGGACGACAGTTATCACCTGTGCCTGCTATGTGCGCGCAGAACAAAATCCATATGCCCGCTATGTCGCCGCCAGCTACAAGGTCATCGATCGCTGGTCGCTGGTCGACACACCAGACCAGACGCTCTTCGAGGGCGCGATGGAAGGCATGGTGCGAGCCCTCAAAGAACGCGGGGATGAGTACGCTGTTTTTGTTGACGAGGCGCATCGCGAGCACTTCAGAGAGGATATGCGACAAGAATTTGGAGGAGTCGGAGTGCGGATTCGCTTTCTGGGTGCACCGCCTCTGCCCACCGTCATCAGTCCGCCTGTCCCGGGCACACCTGCTTTCGACGTGGGCGTACAAACGGGTGATCGAATTCTGAAGATTGGCGACCAGACGACCGTTGGCATGAACTTCAGAGAGGTGTTGTCGAAAATGCGGGGCCCGGTCGGCGAACCCATCTTCCTGACGATCGCGCGGCTCGGAAAACAGGAGCCTGTCAAGATTTCACTGGTCCGGAAGATAATCACTGTCGAGTCAATTCTTGGCGACATACGCAATGAGCGCGGCGACTGGGAGTACCGGTTGGATCGGGACCCACGTATCGGATACGTGCGGATTGACAAATTTGGAGATAAGTCCGTCGACGAATTGACTCGCGTGCTGGGCGAGCTGCAAGGCGCCGAACCGTCGGCAAGTGATTCGCCAAAAAATATGCAAGGACTCATACTGGATGTGAGAGATAACAGCGGCGGCGCTCTCGACGCGGCTGTCGGCATCAGTGATTTATTTCTCCGTGCGGGTCTGCCCATAGTGACGACAAGGGGGCGCGACCAAACGATGCGAGATCGGTTTGTTGCCACCGGGCGCAGCGCCTACACCAAGCTACCGTTGGTCATACTCCTGAACAATGAGTCCGCCAGCGCAAGCGAAATCCTGGCCGCATGTATGCAAGACCACCGGAGAGCTGTCGTCGTCGGACAACGATCCTACGGCAAAGGGACGGTGCAACGGGTCATGCGGGTCGAATCGGGACGCAGTCTGCTCAAAATAACCTCCGCGACCTACTGGCGGCCGAGTGGACAAAACATCCATCGCATGGAAGGCGCCCGGAGCGACGACGCGTGGGGCGTCAAACCGGACCCGGGATTTGAGGTACCTCTTGGACCGCAGGAGTACGACGAGTGGCGCCACTATCGAAATCGCCGTGATTTGCTCGGCGACCGAGCGGGCACAGAACTTGAAAAGCAACTCGACCAGCAGTTTGGACCGCTGCCCGAGGCGTTTCGCGACCGGGCCCTGGACCGGGCCGTAGCGCATTTGCAGACGAAACTGGACATTCGGTAATCGGCCGCCATGCTTGGGCCTCTTCTGCTGCTGGCGACACGATTCCGAGGCTCCTGGGCGCCCCCCGTCACGAACTGTCTAACCGAAAAACCTTATGGCCCGTTGCAATTAAATTGCAAAATCTACTTCGCCTGCGCCAATTCGATAGCCGGTGAGATGACGCCGAAAAACGCCTTAAATGCATGGCAAAAAAGGGTTTGCGCATTTGGGGCTGGCCGCTCAGCCAAAGGTTAAAGGGCAGTGGCACGCGGAATGCAACAACTAGGGCATGCGACTTCCGGAAGGTTGTCGCGGCCGGCTGTCGCCCACCAACGGTAACTTCCGGCTAGGCAATCGTGTTCGGCTTCAAGGCCAAGGAGTGATCGGCTTGAGCAACACGCGCCTCTTTTCACTCCCTCTCATACAAATCCTTAAAATGGGCAAATCTTGCCCAAATGTGGAAAGGAACACCCATGGTAGCTCCACGCAGAATGAAAAAGGTTTTTTGTACGGTTGTGCGCGTGCCTGTAGCCGACAACACAACAATGAGCACGCGCCAACGATTTAGCACCCGCCCAAGTGAGCTGGTACCTTGGGCCGACCCGTACATCGCCCAACTGGTTTCCAAATTGCAACGTGAAGTGCGGAGCGAACGCCTCCGTTACGCCAGCACTGAACGCGGGGCCAGTGCGCCCCACTATGAATTGGAGCCCCCCTGCCCCACCGCTGATGACAGCAAATGGGAATGGCATGAACAGCCGCGCTGGACGTTGAACGAAGAGGTGTAAGCACCTCGATTACTGCGCCTGACCTAGTGGCCAGCTAAGAACAGAGGACATGTACGAAAGGATTCGACATGCTAACCTACCTCGGTTGCTGTGCGGCAATCTACCTGGCGCGCAAATACAATCTGCCCCGGCTGATTCGGTTCAAGCCTCCGCGATTAACACCTGACGCAGTTCTGCGGCAATAAAAAAAGAGC
Organism: Pirellulales bacterium; assembly: GCA_022448265.1. GTDB lineage: Bacteria > Planctomycetota > Planctomycetia > Pirellulales > Lacipirellulaceae > Bythopirellula. Next base: position 2,783 of record JAKVCC010000006.1, on the reverse strand, counting down.
CGGTGATGCACAAGAGCTCATCTGGCCCAGCGGCCGCGCGGGCCTGCTGCCAGGCATCGCGCGGCAGCGGAACTTCTATCACCTTAATGCCTGAATACTGTCGAGACTCCGCCCGGACAATTTCTCGCAGCCTGGCAACCGGCACGGCACGTGGATTGTCCTGATACGCTGTAAGAACCACTTGCTGAAAATGGGGCAATAGCGTTCGCACAATTCCGGTCACATCTTTGTCCTGCGACAACGCCAGGACCAGAATGCGGTCCGTGCAAGCGAAGCTTGTAACAAGTGCATCGACCAGAGCCTCCGCGGAGGCAACATTGTGCGCCACGTCGAGTACCACCGTGGGCCGGCGGCCCAATACTTCGATCCGCGCCGGGAGGGTCGACTCGGCAAGGCCCGCCCGGATTGCCGGGCCGCTAATTGACCAACCCTGCCTGCGCAACTCTTCGCAAACGGCCACCGCCAGAGCCGCATTGGCTCCTTGATGGCCACCGACAAGGCGCAGCGGCAAGCCCCGCAGCTCAACCTGTTCACCGGCAATATTACTGGCATAGTCAAGTACTCCCAGTGCAGCCTGCGAATCGAGACGGGTCGGAGGGCGGTACTCATATTGAAAGTCGCGGTTGGCTTCCAGCATGCGACAGCCGTGCTGCTCCGCGATTCTGGCAATCACTTCCCGCGCGGACGCTTCCAGAGGACCACAAAACAGGGGCACACCTGGCTTGATAATACCAGCCTTTTCAACTGCAATCTGCGCGAGCGTGGACCCCAGTTGTTTGGTGTGGTCGATACTGATGCTGGTGATCACTGTGACAGCCGGCTGGCACACATTGGTAGCATCTAGGCGACCACCCAAGCCAACCTCCAACACAGCCACATCGACCTCACGCTGGGAAAATTGCAAGAGTGCCAGCGCAGTCGTCAATTCGAAATAGGTTGGCCTGAGTGAATGATCGCCCGTGCGCTCGGCTTCCCGATCGAAAACGTGCACCTCCGGACGCAGGCGCTCAACCAATGCGACCAATTCCTCGACGGTCGCCGGCTCACCTCCCACCGAGAATCGTTCTTCCATGCGCTCGACATGGGGCGAGCTAAACAGGCCTGTCTGGTAGCCGGCGGCCTGCAGGATGCTCGCCACCAGTGCCGAAGTCGAACCCTTGCCCTTGGTACCCGCCACATGGACAATCGGCAGCCCGGCATCCGGATTGCCCAAGCGATTTAGCAGTCGCCGCATCCGGTTGAGCTTCATCTGGCGGCGGCCGTAGGGTACCGCCGGCATGCGTTCAAAATTGATCCGCCCTAGTAAGAACGCAAGTGCCTCATCTCGCGGAGAAGGGTTGTCTGCGATGTCCTTGGCTGAACGGGCAGGCGGCATTGAAGAAAATTCCAAACGGGGGGATCGACACTTCTACGTAATGCTATGGCACGACCCAAGAATAACGTCCCCGTTGGCATTACATAAGACATCCGTGCATGAAAAAAGGTCGATGAGCTGCGGGATAACTCATCGACCCTTCGGGGGAGACTGCTTAGGAGGGCCGTGTCTCGACGATCGGGAAAGCGTAGCTGGCTCTGGTCCAACTTGCCCACTCGGGCCTGAGCCACTAGTCGGTCAAATCTCTCTTGTACCGGCGCAGACAATAGCAAACCGGATGCCAAAAACCGACTGGGCGCGTGCTGGCATCCTGTCCTGAAGCATACTCTGGGCCTGGTTGCTCAAAATCGGCCCGGCTTGTCCCATCCGACCCCCAATCGGAGCTGTACTGCGTCGACCGGGACAGCAAGTACATCTTCCGATTTCAGGTTGCAATTCCTTCGCATCGCAGTTGTACGAATTACCAATTCAAGGCGAACGGACCGCTGGATGCATGCGTATTAGCGCTGCTTCCCATGACATGGCCACTGGACCCCTAAATGCCTTGCTGCCCCTGGTTGGCCTGCCGCTTCGCTTCCGCGGAGTCACCTGTCGCTGCCAAGGAGACTGGGCTATGATACCCCCGCCACCCACTTTCCCTGGAAGGATCCCAATATGCTGTCGCTGAAAGACGTTCGTAAATCTTATCGCGAACCCAACGGCGACTCTTTGCTTATCCTCGACATCCCGCAGTTCGAACTCGCCGCGGGCGAGCAGGTGGTGCTCCGCGGACAGAGTGGCTGCGGCAAGACAACCCTGCTCAACTGTATCTCTGGGCTCACCACCGTCGATGCCGGAAGCATCGTCATCAATGGGCACGACATCACCCAGCTTCACGAGATGACACGCGACCGCTTCCGCGCGCAGCATATCGGCTTCGTATTCCAAACCTTCAATCTACTGCCAGCGTTTTCAGCACTCGAAAATGTGCTGTTAGGCATGACATTCACCGGGCAGAAGCCCGACCCCAGGCGAGCCGCCCGCTTGCTCGACGAAGTGGGCCTGAGCCATCGACTTGATCACAAGCCCACAGCACTTTCGGTAGGCGAACAACAACGGGTCGCCGTGGCGCGAGCACTGGCCAATCAGCCGTCCTTACTGCTCGCCGACGAACCGACCGCCAATATCGACCCCGCCCATCAACAACAAGTGATCGACCTACTAAGGGCCGCGTGCGAGAAACAAGAGGTTGCCATGCTGCTGGTGACCCACGCCCCGGAAGTCGCCGACCAATTTCAGTTGTGGACAACCCTTGCCAGTTGAGGTGTGGACCCAGGTACCTTGCGTTAGCTTTGAATGATGGGTTGTGATGTTTTGCAGCTCTTGTGTAAAGTCGTGCGTGAGAAGAAAAAAGCTGCATAAGGCGCTC
>JAKVCC010000059.1 GCA_022448265.1 Pirellulales bacterium | reverse complement strand
AGCCGCTGACGGATTCTTCCTTGCGAAAGCAAATCCTGCTCTACTTTAGTCTGATTGCCTTTATCTTCATGCTTAGTTGGGTAGTTCTGGTTGCGATTGAAGACGATGCCACCTGGTTTGGTGGTGATAATCCGCTGGGCAATAAACTTGTCGACTCGGCCAGTGCCGTAGCGGCCACGCTCAACAACATCGGGCCTGGCTTGGGGACCGTTGGTACCACGGAAAACTATGCGGAGTTCAATTCCGGGTCGAAGTTACTGTTCATCTTTCTCATGATGCTCGGTCGCCTGGAGTTGTTTGCCATCCTCGTACTTCTGATCCCTAGTTTTTGGCGGCAGCGGTAATGCCCCTGCGGGCAGGGAGAATACCGGCACATGCTTAGCCAGTACTAACTTTTTCACACCGCGAGTCAGTCGCAACCCGGCAACCGATCTTCTCGCGGCAGTTGAGGGTGCCTGAAATCGTGATGGCTATGATGCTTTGAGTTTGGCAATCTCCTCCTGGGCAGCGGCAATTTGCTGCTCAAACTGCTCGACTTCATCAGGGTCGTCCATTTGTTGCTTGGCGCCGGCCAGGCGGGGCTGAAGATCCTGGACCTTCTTTCTCAAGATTTCAATTCGTTTTTTGGCTTTCTTATCCATGTTTGTATATCGTGAAGTGGTTAGAGAATTGGGGGACTTGTGCCTTCGAGGGCCGGTTGCTTTGGCAAATGTTTGCTAATTTTGTTGAGCAGGAGCGGTTGCTTGAGGGGGGCTGGTCGTGCGGTCGTCCCAGTCGCCGTTGGCGTGCGAAATAATCGGAGTGTGCTTGCCAGGATGATGACGGCCAGGCCGCTTATGAGCGCGACGGTGAGCCATCTTTGGGCTGCCTTTCGTAACTCGAGGGCCGCTGGGGTGGTTCCCGCCAGGATGGCCGCCAGAAACATCACCACCAAAGCCAGCATGATCTTGGCGCCCAGCATTGCACGGTAACTGCCGGAAAGATTGGGGTAGGTTTTCATCACTAACACAATATTGATGATACCCGTGGCTAAAAGGAGCCCTGTCGCGATGCCCACCCATCTGGCCCAGGCAGTTCGCCGCCCGGAATAGAGACGATCGACCGGGTCTCCTTCGCCAGGTGCTGCCCCTGGTGCCACCACGGTTCGCAGGTAGACGATGCCGCCAACCAGGATCACGGCCCCTACAATGTGCAGGATGTGCGAGACAAGTGGTACTAAAGTAGCGGCATTGAGCATTGATCTTTCCCGCCCATGGTCCAAGCGGTACTTTGTTGCTGCGGTTCATCCGAAACCCGATCCTAACACAATCGGGGTACAGTGAATACCGAATCGATCGGCCTTGCAAGCGATCTATTCAGCCTTGCAAGCGATCTACCAGGTCGAGGGCCTCTTGGCACGTCGTGATGGTTCCCTCCAACTGAGCATCGCGGACCTGCTCTAACAAAGGCGCAAATTCTGGCCCGGGAGTAAGTCCGTGCGCAATCAAGTCGGCACCGTTGACAAGCGGGGTGGGGTTCAGCACTTCAGGTGGCATGGCGAGATACTTGCGGCAAGAGACAAGGTTGGGATTGAACTTGCCAGCATAGGCTTCGGCCATGGCGATCAGGTCACCCGCTCCTTCGTGAATCAACACGCGCTGCAAGTGAGGCCAGGGTAACGTCTGCGACGTTTGAACGTCAGGAATTTTTTCCAACAACCATTCGGCTCGAGTTATTTCTTTGTTTGTCCATCGCATGCGTCGGCCGACGGTTTGGACCGTCAAGCGGTCTCTTGCCGGATGCAGTAACACGGCCAGCGGAAGGGATAAATCGGAGGGCTTGATTTGGGCAAGAACTTGCAAAGTTTGTTGCCAGGCCAAATCGTCCACTCCTGCCACTTCGGGCAAAAGTGGCTTCAGTAGCTCTGTCTGGCGCAGTAACTCCACAGCACGGGCTCGATTGCGATCGATCAGCATTCGCCGCATTTCCATTCCAATGCGTTCGGCGCTGACCTGGGTAATGCCGTGTGCCGAGTTTTGAATTGCCTGCAAGGTGGAGGGCTCAATTTGGAAATCAAAGGTTGCCGTGAACCTTACGGCCCGGAGCATACGAAGCTTGTCTTCGTGAATTCTCTCGGCAGGCTGCCCAATGGCACGAATTACGCCTGCAGCCAGGTCTGCCTGGCCCTGGACGTAATCGATTACCTGCTCGGAGACGGGATCATAAAATAACCCATTGATTGTGAAATCACGACGGCGGGCATCTTCTTCAGCACTGGTAAAGATGACCTGGTCGGGGTGTCGCCCATCGCTATATTGGGCATCGCTGCGAAAGGTGGCAACTTCGATAGGACCGGAACTTTTGCGTCCCAGGACGGTTACCACGCCAAAGGCTGCCCCGATGGTCAGAGTTTTTCGTGGCCCAAACAGGGTTCGTATTTCATCAGGCGTTGCGCTCGTAGCGACGTCGTAGTCTTGCGGCACGATTCCCAGTAGGTGGTCGCGCACACATCCACCCGCCCACAAAGCTTCGTGCCCGTTGCGGCGAAGCGTTTGGACAATTTCCAGCGCAAATTCGCGTTGTTGGGCCGGATCGAGTTTAGCCATAGTTTCGCTCGATAGAAGATGGGTCTTAGAAGTCGGTCAACGTCGTGGGT
>JAKVCC010000058.1 GCA_022448265.1 Pirellulales bacterium | reverse complement strand
CGAAAAGGTTGCTTGTGAGATTTGTGGTGGTTGAGAGGTTTTTGGCTCCCCTCGCGGCACCCCCGACAGGTCGCGTAGCGGCGGATCGTCCAGTGTTTTACCGGGGGCGGGTTGCTGTCCCGGAACCCACCACCCTCCTCTTAGCCCTCTTAGCCATGGTAGCTGCACCGCTTCGGGTGCGGTGCGGGTAGTCTGCCGTTCAGCGCGGCGACCAACAGTTCGTAATGGCTCGCGGCGGGAGAATCGTTTTTGTGTGCGGTACACAAAAACTCTGCGGCGCTTCGAAATCGTTTGCGTCTTATTGCGATAAATGAGCGGGGTTGAAAACCAATTCAACTCGTCGCATACTGTTGCAATTCCTCGTATTACAACGTTTCGAAGACGGTTCTGGCAGCCAAAAGGTCACCGGTTCGAGCCCGGTATCCTCCACTTTTGTAAGTTATTGCCGAATCACGACTTAGTGTTACCTGCCGGAGTAGCCGGCTAGTGCGGTGTGTTGCCGAAAGTGCGTAGTCCTACGCAAAAACGGAGAACGCCCCCATGCCGCGCCCTAAGTCGCCGCCACGCTACCAGTTTCATAAGCCCACAGGCCAAGCATACACCCGCATCGGCGGCAAATGCATCTACCTGGGCAAGCACGGCAGTCCCGCCAGTTAGGGGCGAAATTGTTTGGGAAGCGAGTTGTGTGGACGACGGAATCTCCCAGAGAATTACTGTCCAGAATGCCCGCCTGATCGAGTGGGATACGCAAGAAGCGGGTGCTGCTGCGCGGTACGTGCCCCTTGATCGGTTGGCGACAGGCAGACGTCCCAGCCGGAAATTTTCGACCAGCCGCGCGCTGTCAAACGGCTGTCAAGCGAGCAATTGAAAACAGGGGTAACGCAGGAGAATACGGATTTTTACCAACCGAGTTACCTCCGCCAAATCTCAGCCAACCGATACTCCCGCCGACAATTTAACAAGCCCGGCTTACATAGTTTCTTGACGGATACTGCCGCTCTACCGCTGGAAGCCAGCGGAGATTTTTTTCCAGATGCTGGGTCATAAAATAGGGTAAGCCCAGATTGGAAAGGCGAACTTTGTTGATTGGCCACTGAATCCGGGCGATTATAACAGTAACTCTAAACTCACCTCGGCGAAAAGTTCATCAAGTAGCTCTTTATTTAGGCTATCGTCGGATCCTCGATTGTTGAGGCTGCTGGATGGGGCTTGCCCTCCCTTGCTGGCTATCTCACTTGAACGATACTGAATAGCTGGGTGCTGTAACCATTTTGTTGAATCTGAATGCGATACCCAATCAAACGGCCCTTTAGGAACTGGTGAAGCTGCGCCACGGGAAGATTGGGAATTCAGGCTAAGAGGAAGATCCGTGAGCATTACCGCATTAACCAAGTCGACAGAAAGTGGTTCGGTAGTCTGATCTGCAGTTTGCGATTTTAAAAGTACGGCTCCCGCGGCGAGACGTGTCGGAATTGTTTCGTCTTGGATTTCCCGGGCTTTCAGGTGATTGCTCGCGAATGTTTCGCCGTTGATTACTTCACTCTGGGCGGATGTGTCTGAACTACTGCCTAAAGCTTGGGTTGCACCGAAATTTCTTTGCCAAATGAGGAAATCGAATCCGGTGACGGCTTCATTCGAATCGAAGTCTCCGGTTGATACGGTTGCTCCCATTGATGTTCCATAGCCATCCTGCCATGCGGTTAAGTCCCCACTGTCGACGTCGCCATCGCCGTTGGAATCTCCCGGTTGTGGAAGAGTTGTGATCAGAGTTCCAGGAGTTGGTAAACCTGCGCGCCAACTTGCTGCAAAGCTACCAAATCCTGCTGTTGAATGCAGGTAGAGGGAGCGGGCACCTTGATCGGCAGCGGTTGGCCACGGCGATTGGTCTGTGTAGGGAACCTCGTCGACTACTACATCAGCACCTTCAGACCCAGGTTCCAATGGGCGCATTAACTGCAGGTTTTCCAACGAATTATCGAGTCGCCCTTGATATCCCCCCACCAAATCAACAGAGCCATCGATACCAAAACGAATCTGAAAAGCGGTAGCCGCACCAGAATCTGCAGGATCGAATCCCGCGACCACTAAGGTTTGTCCTGCCCCAATCGTAGTACCTGGCGGAAACGTAAAGTCGACTGCCGAATCGAGTTCCCAGCCAGAGATGTCAATGGTTGTTCCGGTAGTGTTGTAGAGTTCAATGAACTCGAATTCAGCATCGTCCATTGGATCGACCTGGAAACCAGTCAGCGCGAATTCCCCATTGTCGCTGGAAATGCCGATGTTTCCATCGCTTAAGTTGCTGAAATAGTCGAACCGAATTTTCTCAACGCCAGCAACTACCAGCCTGGCTTCTGTCGCATGAATCTCGACAGCCATGTCGTATTCTTGTCCTGGTACCAGTTTTTCAGCAACCTCTACCAGTACGTCCCATGTGCCGCCAGTCCGCTGGCCTAATTTGAAATCATTGCTGCTCTGATAGTCGAAGAGGATTGCCGCGTTGCGATCAAATAGGGTCGCTTCTGGAACAGAGATCCCGGCTTCGATCTTAAACACGTTTGGTAGAGAGATGGCCTGATCAAGGACCGCCAGTGGATCAGTCGCTGACGGCAAGCCAACGTAAGTCCCATCGACGATCGAAAAATTGCCCTGCATTGGATCGAAGCCACTAGAAACTCCTTCGTTAAAG
>JAKVCC010000057.1 GCA_022448265.1 Pirellulales bacterium | reverse complement strand
GGCTTAAGCTGATATTTGAGCTCAGCGATGGTAGCCACCGGTTGACGATCAACTGCCACAATCCGGTCCCCCTGTTGTAGCTCCGCCGTTGCGGCCGGCGAATCAGGGTGGACCCGTTGAATCTGCGGAACGATACCGAATAAATTCTGCTCACTCACCAAACTGACGCCCAGAAAGCCGCTTTGCAAATCCTCTCCGCGCGCAAGACGCGGGAGAATTCTACGGATCGTTTCATAAGGAATCGCAAACCCGATACCCGAATCGTACCACGCCGCCCCTGCCACTTTGCTTTCACGACCCGGTGATAACGGCACCAGCAGTCCCCACACACGGCCAGCGATATCGACTAGCGCTCCGCCATAATTGCTGGGTGAGATTTTGGCATCGGTCTGAATTGCTTTTCCCCAGATACGGTCGGTGGCACTGACCACACCGACCGAAACATTCACTGCATCTGGATCAAACGCTCTACCGACCGCAAGCGCCCACGCCCCTGGCCGGGCAGACGCCACACTAGCCAGAGGGGAGACTTTTAGGGGCGGACTACCAGCAGGCAAATCCACCTTAAGCAAAACCAGACCACGACTACTGTCGGTGGCCAAGCGTCGGGCAGCCAACCGCTCGCCGGTGGGCAGCGTAACCAGAATCGCATTGGGCGTGCGTGCAAAATGAAATTGGCTGGTGATAATGAGCCCATCGGGCGACACGATCAAGCCTGTTCCAGGACCATCACCCAGAGCCATTCCCTCTACGCGTTGTCTGCCGCCCACACATTGAATCTGCACCAGTGAATCGGCCACACGCTCGGCCGCAGCCTGAATGGCTTGCTCTTCAAGACGCGGCAAATCTTGCGCTGACGAGGGCCGTGCCAACGGCTCGGCGGCAAATATCGCAAGCAATATCAAAGGCGCGTATTGGAGCGGATGCAGTGGCCTGTAATCAACAGAAGCATGGACTCTCATGGCGTGGTCGCTCCGGTCGTGCTGGGTACTGCTGCAGGTATTTCTGTGTGCAACTCCAATTTCTTTAGATCTTCTCCTCGACGGACCAAAACGCGGAGTGTGCCACCGCTCTCGATTCGCTCACACGTTCGCTGCAAGGCCCCAATCGAGGGCACCAGCACATCACCAATAAACAGTACCAGATCGTCGGGGGCAAACCCGGCTTCGGCAGCGGGCGACCCACTGGCAACCGCGTCGACAAACGGCGGGGTGGCATCCACCACATCGGGAACCATGCCAAGACCCAGTTTCCCTAGGTCGATCGGTTGACGGACTGGAAGGCGATTTTTTTCCGGCGGCACTTGCGGACGACCTGCAATCATGGCCTCGACCGATTCCCGAATGGCCGCTACCGGTAGGGCATAGTTGAGCCACGTGTTGTTTTGTCTATTTTTAAGTTCGTTTCCCAGCAGCCCCAGCAGCTCTCCATCGATATTCGTCAGTCCGCCTCCGGCAGCTCCCGGATTGTTAGTCATCGCGTCGAGTACATAGACGGGCCCCTCGTAGGCGGTCTGAAAAACTCCTCGCCGAGCCGTCAACTTAGTGACTGCTGAAATGACCCCCCGCTGAACACTCACCGGTTCCGACCCGGTGGCGACACCGAAGAGATTACTAAACGCCAGCACCCGTTCTCCCACGCGGCCGGTCACCGCATTGTCGAGCGCGAAATGTGGCAGATCTTCAACATCTATTTTTAGAATTGCGATTTCCAACCACGGATCCACACCTACGACCTCGGCCTCGAAACTGCGTCCATCGTGCAGCGTTGCGCGAATTCCCTCCGTATCCAGAACATAACTCCAAGCGGTCAGAATATGGCCATCGGCAGCAATCACAATGCCGCTCTGGTAGGATTCCAGGCCTTTGAGCCCACCGGCGCCGTAAAGTTTCACCATCTTCGGCTGAACCTGATTTACCAATTCAGCAAACGACCCACCCACTGCATGCACCGTAGGAGCAGCGAGCATGAAAAGCGCTGCCCAAATACCGAGCCATTTTAATTTTTGAAAATCGGACTTCATGTTTCATCTGCTGGAATAGGCGTGATCTGTTTAATTTCGAATGTCCCGTAATCCTGATCACCATGCCGGACCCGCAGTTTGTGCGGCAACCGTTTTCCCGCATCCGAACGGTATTCTTCAAATCGAATTTCACACGGATCAAGATCTTCCTCGGCAAACATCTCCAGCCTCTCGAGTTGTCCGCTCTGCGGATCGAAGAGAAAGCGAACTTCCACACCGCCATAGAAGGCCCGAAGCAAATCGAGCGGTGCGCCAGTTTCAACATCGGGTACGCGACCGACATACTCAATGCCACCGAAATCAGCAATGCCACGTTGCAACAATCGTTGCCAAAGATGCAATGCGACCAACAAGCCTCCGCTTCCAGGTGGATCAAGATATTCAAAAAGCGAGTCGCGAAAATCGGCTCGGCCTTGGTAATGCGGCAAATCAGCGCTGCCGTTTTTTTCTCGCAATTCGATTTTAAATGGACCACGTGACAATCCGTCACTGAAGGTGCCCTCAATGCGCCAATCTGCTACTTCCGCCCCACCCTCGCGATCCGGAGCCCATGCCTCGGCAATCCGCTCCTGCTCAAGACGATTGAAATAGTAATTTGCATAGCCTTCTTTGGGTTCGAAATGCGATTTGACGATTGGGGGCATCTTCGAGGGGGCTGCTCCATGCGGGTTGGGTTGCGGGGGCTTACCATCAGGACCCAACGGACGCTTCTTCATCAAACGCTCTGATAATTCACCTGCGCCATGAACCCCAGCCAAACGAACCTG
>JAKVCC010000056.1 GCA_022448265.1 Pirellulales bacterium | reverse complement strand
CCTTACCGACTGTCGCTGCGAGCCTCGGCCAAGCTGATCAACCGGCACCTTCCAGGCACGAGTCGCCCAATAAGGAAGGGCGCCATGTTGATGCCGCAGACGCAGCATCCGGCGAAAAATCCGGGCAGGTTCACTGGCCGGAAAGCGCCTTTCGGTCGGTGACAGTCGCAGCGATCTCCGTCAAACCCAAACCATGGGACAAGCAGGCAAATGCGGACAAGATGGAACGGCTCTACCGCGAAGCTGCAGATCGGGGCGCGCGGATCGCGATTGTCCCGGAAGGCGCCCTGGAAGGTTATGTCGTGAACGACGTCCTCCGAAAGCCCGAATTGGCAGCTCGCATGCTAGAAGAGGCAGAACCACTGGATGGCCCCTATGTCATGCGATTCAGAGATCTCGCCAGAAAACTCGACATGTGTCTCAGCCTGGCATTTGCGGAGCGCATCGGAAACGAGATTTTCAACACCGCAATCATGATCAGTGAAAAGGGCGACATCTGCGGCAAATACCACAAAGTGCAATTTGCCGAAGGCTATCATCCATCGTGGTCTTTTAACAGGCTGGGAACAACGATTCGCGCTTTCGACTGCCCCTTTGGTAGAGCGGGAATCCTGATCTGCAATGATCAAACGAATCCCATGCTACCGCGAATCCTGGTGCTCGACGGAGCTCAAGTCATTTTCATTCCAACCTACAGTGGACCCAGCGATAGGGTTGTCCGCCGACTGCTCTCCATGGGAAGAGACAACGGAGTTCCTATCGTTCAGGCCGACGCGGGCGGCGGAAATGTGATTGTCAGCCGGGGAGAGCTGGTGACCCGAGAAATTGGACACGACCTCGTCACGGTTGCCCCAATCGACATCCCGGTGGCGGCGTCGGAGATGGCGGCCAGGAGATTGGAGCGCGAATTCCTGGCGTGGCGCAAGCCGGAAATGGAAAAGCGTTACACGACGGCTATGCAAAACATCCGAGCGGGCAAGCCTCCCGTACCAGTGACACCGCCGGTGATTCTAACCAACGAATAGCCCAGTCCACGACACACAGCAACGGACCGGCATGAGCCGTGCCGCAGGCCAAGGCCGAAAAACACCATGACTACCAGTCCAGGAACTACGTTGCCTCAGTAACGATCGGAATGCCAGGCGGTGTCGGTAATCTTGTCGAGGTCCTTGGCATTGGCAAACCGGAAGCCGAACAGGTGCGCGTTTTGCAACCAGAAGCGGATGATGACCTTCTTTCCCACGAAAGCAGACAAGTCTTCGCCGGCCTTATTGTTCCATCGAACAACCTGGTCAAAGTCGTTGGCACGCACCCGCTGGCAATCGTCCTGGCCATAGCCTTCGATATGTCCCAGCAGGGCGGAGGTGCGACTGCACAGCTCGACCTTCACATGGCCGTGCGATTTCATACTAAACGCGCGGTGTTCGGGTGCAACGTTCACCAATAACCGGTCCCCCGTCACCTCGACCTCTCGGGTTAACAGCCACCCCCCCTTGTGGCCGGCATGTTGGCCGACAAAACGATCCCGCTTGATCTTGGCCATGCCGATCGCCCGCATCGAATCGGGGAAACGCGTCCGCCATGTCCTGGACGAGCCCGTGTAGTAGAGATAAAGCCAGGGGCCGGCCACCACCACATCACTGAGGCACCAGACATGACCTGCATCCCAGTCGGTACCATCACCGAACGAAATCAGCGGCTTGCGGCCCGGCGATCGGTGCCACCTGAAGCCGTCTGTGCTCGTAGCCAACTCGATCCAGCCGCGCCCGGCTCCGTGTCGCGGTTGGACTGCCAAAAATCCGAGATACTGGTTGCCGTAGCGGATCGGCGACATGCGATCAAAAAAGAATCCTTCGTTCGCGGGATCACGGTGCCGATCGACCTCGGCTGGGTCCAATTTGGGCAAGTCCTCCTCGTCCGGCGCAAGGCAGTGTCGCATGGGCGTCCAATTCTGCATGTCCCGACTCACCGCCACGCCGATGCGCGTGCGCATGTTTTCGCCAGGATAACGGTCCTCGTTACCCGCCAGGGGCATGGGTCGGCCGTAAAGTAACCAGTATCCCTTGTCCTCGACATAAATTGGACAGTGATGCGCGTCGAGTGCCCGGTTGGCGTAGACAGGGTTATTCTCGTGCTCTTCCCAATCAATGCCGTTGTCGCTGTAAGCCACGCCCACGCTCTTGGTGTATCCCGGCCAGGCATCGCGGTACCAGAGCATGAATTTTCCCTTACCCTCGTCGCGCAGGTACCGGGGCGTGTGGATCACGCGGAACTCCTGCACGGTCTTATTGCCGAGCATGACGATATTCGTCTTCTCGTAACCGAGGTAGGGAATCTTATCGAGTAACGGCTTGGTCCAATGGGTCCCATCCTTGCTGTAGGCGTACGACATCATGTAGGGTGTGCGGCGCGTCTTGGTCTTCCTGGTCGATCCGGCCCATGCGCCAGAGTCGTAGTTGGCGTACCACATGTGAAACGTTTGAGTTTCCTTCTCGAAAAGCACATTGGGCAAACCGATTGCCGTCTCCCATAGTTGATCCGGTTCGACAACCGGATTGCGTGGCGACTTGATGGGCGTATTGACGACCGCGCGGACATCCCAACGGTCCGCGTAGCTTGACGAATCGAGAAACAGCTGCATCCGGTGCCCCAGGTTCAGCGGCTGCCCTGACTCATAGTAAGGATCCTGAAACGGCAATCCCTCGATCGTCGCGACAGCATCGCGTGGGTCTGCCCAAGCGTCCATCGTGGTCGGTAACAGCATCACGAAAAACAATATTACTGTGGCACGGTTCATGGTATTCTCCGTTAAAATGATGTTTGAACGCATTGCTTGCGCATCACATGGAAAAAACTGGGCTGTCCGGTTTGTGGCTGCCCCAATATGAGGGATTGGAGTCCGATGGTCAAATTACCGACTTTACTCGTGTCGGCCGCTTTGCCAGACGACTCCCGTCGGCGACAAAGTTATTGCGCCGGGTTATTGCGCCGGCGGGAATCGACACTGTTGGGGCCGACGTGGGACAATTTTTTCCCCGGCAGAATTCGTCGCTTTTCACCTTTACACTAGTCCATTTGGGTAATC
>JAKVCC010000055.1 GCA_022448265.1 Pirellulales bacterium | reverse complement strand
CCTACATTCCTCTCTTGCGGCGGAGTCTTGTGCAGGCGATTGTTCGGGCGGAGGCAAATTTAAAACCAGCCCAGGCGGGTTGGGCTGTAGGCGATGCGGCCCAGTTCACCGCTCTGCGCCGCTGGATTCGACGGCCTGATCGGATTGGAGAGGATCCTTTCGGCAACCTGACCGTTCGCGCAAACATGCACGCGGGGGCTAATTGGAATGATGTTACCGGGGAGTCTGGCCCGGAGGATCCCAGTTTATCGCTCATCTCGATTCAATCGACGGAAGGGCACCCGCTGGCGCTGCTTGTCAATTTTTCGATGCACTATTATGGCGATCGTGGCGGGTTGAGTTCCGATTACTTCGGGCTCTTTTGTCACGAGGTCCAAGCTCGGTTAAGCGGTACTCACGGTGATGTCGATCCGCCATTTGTGGTCGCCATGTCACACGGCTGTAGCGGCGATATTTGGCGACGAGATTACAGGTTGGGCAGCAAGGTCGAGTCGGACATTGCCAGTTATGCCCGTGGACTTGCCGAGATTGCCGCCGGGGCGTGCAGCGGCATCGAGTACAAAACCAACCTGGATGTAGCGATGTCGGAGGCTCGGCTGCAACTCAATTACCGGGTACCAGATCAACAGCGTTTAGAGTGGGCTCGACGAATTGTCGAATCCCAGGGAAATCGACTTCCCGAGACGACCACCGAAGTCTATGCGCGTGAACAACTTTTCCTGCACGAACGGCAGTCGACAGAAATTGTAGTCCAGGCGGTGCGAATTGGTGACATGGGCATCGCCACAACCCCTTGTGAAACGTACGCGCTGACCGGGTTGAAAATCAAGCTCCAGAGCCCACTGGAAAAGACGATGGTGATTGAGTTGGCCAATGGCGGTGATGGCTACATCCCCCCACCCGAGCAACATTTGCTGGGTGGCTACAACACGTGGCCTGCACGTTCGGCCGGCTTGGAAATTCAGGCAGAGCCGATCATTGTCGAAACAGGGTTGAGGTTACTTGAAAAAGTGGCGGGGCAGCGGCGACGCCGTTTTCGTCAAACCCAGGGAACGGCTGTCAAGGCTCTCCTGGCTGCCAGCCCGGTAGCGTACTGGCGACTCGACGAGTTTGCCGGTCCCTGCGCAATAGACCTTTCTGGGAAAAACTGTGATGCAATCTATGAACCACCGGTCGCTTTCTTCCTGGAAGGCCCGGACTCGGAAAAGTTTTGCGCCGGTAGTGAAGTCAACCGATCAGCCCATTTCGCGGGTGGTCGCCTGAGGGCACGCGTCCCCGACCTCAAGGACCAATATTCCGTGGCAATCTGGTTTTACAATGGCATGCCTGTCGACGGTCGCCCCATCACCGGTTGGTTATTTTCACGCGGATCGGATCATGGTTTTCATGCTCATGGTGATCATCTTGGTTTGGGCGGTACCCTGGGGCACGCGGGAAAGCTGGTACTGCCTGGCAGGAGCCGTCCGGAGGATTCAGGCAGTGACCAGGCGACCCTCCTTGGGGGGCAAACTGAAGTCGAGCGATGGACTTGGAACCACATCGCGTTCGTACGGGACGGGACCGACGTGCGGGTTTACTTGAATGGTAACCCTCAACCGGAAATCGAAACGGTATCGCCCAGCGACGCTCACAGCGATTGGGACCTGTTGTTCTTTGGCGGCCGAAGTGATGGCGATTCAACCTGGGAAGGTCGCTTGGACGAAATTGCGGTATTCGATCGCGCGCTGACTCCTCAGGAAATTCAAGGACTGGTCAACTAGCACTACGCACCGTCCATTTTGTTGTGCGCGAAGTAATTTTGCTGTAACGTGCGGCAACACGGCTGTGGGCGTTGGCGAACGGCTGGTAATCGGCTATGATTCCCGACGAGGCTGGTCCTGCTTTCCAACTCCATCACTGCGGTCATTGGGAGGAACCAATCGTGGCCAAGAAAAAAAAGAGTGCATCGGTCGGGCGCAAGTCTCGCTCGAGTTCGGGGCCCAAAGCGGAAAAAAAGGCCCCTGCCAAAAAGTCGGCCAAAAAGAAAAAGCCGACTAAGAAAAAAGCCAGTAAACGATCTCCCGTTAAGAAGGCGGCCCCAGTTGCCGTAGCGCCGGTCGCCCATTCTTTCTATTCCAACCACGAGATTGGGCAGGTTGCCGGGAAGTTGTGGCGGACACTTGACGATCAAGGAGCACAAAGTCTTGCAGCGCTGAAGAAATCCACCAGCGCCACAGATGACCTCGTTGTGGCTGCGGTAGGTTGGCTTGCACGGGAAGACAAGCTCGAGTTTGCAACCCGCGACGGACGGTTGGTGGAAGTATCGCTGCAGTAGCAGGAGAAAAGGTGTTGTGGTCACACGCGGCAAGAGATGCTCGTAGTGCCCCGCGGCGCCATTTTCCCAAGCCCGCTGCGTGACCCCACTGGCCCGAGCAGGTAGAATCGGTACGTCGCCTTGTGGTAGGGGCCCTGCCGACCGTTGAGAGGCCAAGCACAGTAGATCACACTTTATGTCCGTACGTGTCCAAGTTATCTGTTACCTGCTTCTTCTCGTAGCTTCGCGGGGATCTGTTGCGCAAGAGTGGACTCGTTTTCGCGGTCCCAACGGGTCGGGCGTAAGCCATGCCACCACGATCCCCACCACATGGACCGATGCTGACTATCGTTGGAAAGCACAACTGCCCGGAGTCGGCCATTCGTCGCCGGTTATCTGGGGTGAGAAGGTTTTTCTTCTGAGCGCCGATCCCGGTGATGCAACCCGCTATGTGCTTTGTTACAGCACAGAGGATGGTTCGCTGCTCTGGCAACGCGATTTTAAGTCTGCTTCGCATCACATTCACGCGCGCAGCAGTTACGCGTCCTCCACGCCGGCCGTCGACGCCGGACAGGTTTACGTAGTTTGGTCGACTCCAGAGGAAATCACCTTCAAAGCTTTTACCCACCAGGGCACCGAAAGCTGGAGCATCGACCTGGGGCCTTGGGTTGGTCGACACGGTTTCGGTAACTCACCGATTGTTTATGGGGATCAGGTCATTTTGCACCTGTCTCAGCAGGCAGATAAAATCGAACCAGGTGAAGTACCGGGTGAGAGTTGCATGCTTGCCTTGGACTGTGCCACGGGGCGTGAGCTGTGGCGAACCCCTTTGGTAGGACGGCAGGTATCCTATTCGGTTCCTCTCATTTACACGCCAGCTGCAGGC
>JAKVCC010000054.1 GCA_022448265.1 Pirellulales bacterium | reverse complement strand
GAACCAGGCGCAGCAGCAGATCCTGTTTGACGAGGCCAATCAATGTTATCAACAGGCGGAAAAACTTTCGGCCACCGATCAAGCCGAGGCCAAGTCGCTCTTTTTTAGTTCGGCAAAAAAATACCAGTTGCTGGTCGATGCCGGGCTGCGCAACAGCCGGCTTTACCAGAACCTGGCCAATGCCTGCCTGCAGAGCGGCCAGTTGGGCCGGGCGGTTGCCAATTATCATCACGCCCTGCTATTTCCCCCCCCCACCGGGCTGGGGGGGGCCTATTGGGGTTTTGCCCCGGCCATGGGGCGTGCTCCCGCCTGGGCGGCCGCCGACGACCGGACCACCAGCCAGGGGCCCTCTGCCGGCATCCTGCAATCGGTCAGGGAGCACCTGATAGTGTGGCCCGGACTGGGCGCGATTTCGGCCCTCCTGGTGGTTGCGTCGGGACTCTTTTGGGGAGTTTGGATTTTCAAACTCCTGGGCTGGCAGTATGCGGCCTGGAAATTTGCCGTTGTGCCGGGCGCGTTGATGGTGGCCTGCGGCCTGTTGCTGATAGCGCCCGGTGCGGCCAGCGAGCGGGCGCAGGGGATTCTGGTCACCAGCGAAGTGGCCCTGCACGAAGGTGATGGCAGTGAGTTTCCCACGCAGCGCAATCTGACCGGTGCCCAGGGGCAGCAGGTCACGATTCTCAATCGGCGGGGAGGCTGGGTGGAAATCGAAACTTCCGGCGGCACGACCGGCTGGGTTGCGGAAAAGACCCTCGAGCAGATTTAGCGAGACGGCCGTGGGTGGCACTTGCACTGGCGGTCAGGCCCTTTGCCAATTGCAAACCGCTAGACGGCAACCTTGATCACAACCTTGCGGACCTCGCCTGGGGTGCCAGCGGCAATTTGCGGCATGTGTGCATCCTGCGGGCCCAGGATGATAAAAGTTCCCGGTACCATCGCCAAAAAATCGCCCTCGCCCTCCAGCAGCAGGTAATCATCTTTCTCCTGGTAGTCCTGGGTGACGGTCAGCGCTCCCAGGTTGGCGTAGCCCATGCGTTCCTTGCCATGGGCAACGTACTGCACATCGAGGTACTGGCGGTGCGCTTCCCATTTCCCTTCGCTGGCATCCTTGGTGGTGTAGTCCTGCACCAGCGCGTAGATCTCGTCGCCCTGGATGTCGTAGCGGCCCGGTTCGGTGCTGGCGAAATCGGTATCGCGCAGGTAGGCAAGCGCCGCGGTAACACGTGGCGCCAGGTTGCTGTAGAGGGAGGCATTTTCAAGACGGTCGATAATCATGATCAAAGGGATCCTTGGGGTCGAGTGGAGCAGGGAGTTTACAACTGACGGTCTGCCGCCACAAGCCACAGGAGTGTTTTCCAGCGTGGGTGGCGCTTCCGAGCATTAGCCGAAGGCCAAAAGTCACTGCGAGGTCTTCTTGAGCCGTGCTTGTGTCCTCTCGTAGCGCTGGGCCATTTCGCCGCAGCGCCATTCCAGAAAGGCGCGTTCAACCTGGTCCCGCCGCGTGCGGTCTTGTTGGACCGACGCTCCCACGGTGATTGTGCCAAAGGTGATACCCTCCTCTTGTCGATCCACCGCAGCGATTTTTCCGTCATTGACAATCAACGTCACACCGCACATCTCCTGATCCGCACCGTGAACTTGCCCGCCAGGGGTGCAGGCGGGCGACTCTCTACGATGTTTTTCTAAGATGGCTTCCTGCGATGGCTCTCTAGGCTGGCTCTCTCAGCTGGCTCTTCAAATACGATGGCTCTTCAAATACGTTCAAGGATCTTTTCTTGGGGACATTCGACCAACTGCAGCGACACTTTTGCAGAGCGCCTCTCTCCTGGCTCCAGATCTCCCAGACCCAGGGCCATATCGGTGCAGGGATTCGTATCGTTTCCCCCCAGCAGGACTGCATCGTCGCTTCGTAGTACTGACCAGATTTCCTTCCCATCGACCTTCGTTCCGATGGCCCGTACCCCTTCGGCGGTGAAATCGCGGCGGAAGGGACAATGCACACGGTGTCCTTCTTTTTCCAGACGCATGATCTCAGCCAATCCTTGCCTGGTCAATGTTCGCATCCCGGAGGGGCCGCGCGTCCCCTGGCAGGCTGTTTCGTAGTCGACCATTTGTCCATCGACACTCACCAGGGTCTTTTTTTCAAAGCGAGGGGCCCAGCGATAAAGGGCGCAGACCCAGAGGAATACCGACTTTTGGGTGGAGAAGTCGCCGTTGTAAAGGCTGAAATGGGCGGTCAGGCCGTCGGGGTGGATTTCCGTCCGGCATTTCAGCTCTCCGTTGAAGAAGACCGGCGTCCTGCTTCCCGCGTAGTGCTGAAGGCCTCTTGCCTTGTAAGACCAGTTGCCCTGCTGCGAGACCTGCCACGACTGACCGACCACGTAACGGTAGCTTCCCGGCGCACTGATCAGCGAGCCAATCCCTTCGGGCGATCTCAGGTCGATTGGTTCATCTTGGAAACGCGGATCAAAAATCAACAGGCTCATTCCCCGTTCTGGCGACCGCATGGTCACCTTGAGTTGATCGATCCATGGATCATCGATGGTCGAAAGTGGTACGACTCGAAGCCGCTTCGCCGGTGCCGTGTTGCCGGTCTCATCGCCTCGCGTTTGCGGCAGGAATCTGCTCCCAACTGTGGCCGCCAAGGCGGTTGCACCAGTGGACAGAAAAAATCGACGGCGGTTTTCAATCTGTGCCATACCAACCTCTTCGCCTGTCGTTAAAGTCGGAGTGTTCCACTTCGCCTCAGCGGAGTTAAGCTGCGAACTGTTTCGGGCCTGTGTTGCTCTCTATCCTACCATCGCACCGCGCGCTTACCGCTGGCGATCCTGCTGGCATTCTGTTACGGCTGCCAGGAAGATCAAAATGGCAGGGCAGACCTTCAACCGGCAAGTCTCTATTGTAGTCAATCGGTCCGCTGACCGGTAACGGCGGGCGGTTTGGCTGGAAGGGGGAGGCTTTTTTGAAAAATAAGTGCTGTGCGTCGGGACATCGGGGCGGCGACGCTGGAGGGAATGTTGAAGGATGGCTGGGAAATACGTCTGAAAACCGTTAACATCCAGTTAAGGTGGCACTATGAATCTTACCAGCCGAATCAACCGCCGGGACGGCGGCCGTTTGTGGTCACGTTCCCGCATTGCCCAGGGTCCAATCGATGACCAAGCCTTCTACTTCAATTCCGCCGAAGTCTGTGGCGGCCGTGCTGACGGTTTACGCCAAAGGGCTGCATGCCGACGTAATGATTGGAAAAATCCTGGAGGGGTGGGAGCAGAATGGGGGACCGGGGCCCGCCTTAAAACTTGCCTCGATGTATGTCGACCAGTTCCCTGCCCACGACCTTG
>JAKVCC010000053.1 GCA_022448265.1 Pirellulales bacterium | reverse complement strand
GACTCTTACTTGATTCGGACGATCTTACTTGATTCGGACGATTTTGATCCGGTGGGATGGGAATTGAGTGCACATATGTATGGACACACAGTTGTCTCGGCTGAAATGCGAACAGGAAACAGATCCTCCGATAAGTCATTGCCACTAGTTGACTTACGCTGGGGTGTGCTTGTTTAGGTAGTGTTTAAACGGCTAGCACAAGATCTCTCGAACCACGTTTCCGTAAACATCTGTCAAGCGGAAATCTCGTCCGCCATAGTGGTACGTCAATTCCGTATGATCAAGTCCCAAAAGGTGCAAGATGGTGGCGTGATAGTCGTGAACGTGACAAGGATTCTCCACGACCTCGGATCCCCACTCATTGGTTTTTCCGTAGGTGATACCGCCCTTCACACCGCCACCGGCCAGTAAACAGGTAAAGGCCCTGTGCCAGTGGTTGCGTCCAGGAGTCTTGTTTTTATGTTGGATCCATGGTGTGCGTCCAAATTCAGTGCAGATAGCTACCAGTGTCTCATCAAGCAAGCCGCGTTGGCGTAGATCACGGATCAACGCTGCGGTTCCCTGATCGCTGAATTTGGCATTTTCGCGATGGTCGTGGATGTTGCCGTGGGCATCCCAGTTCTTATGAGCCGAGCCGCTGTCGATCAATTCGATCACGCGGACGCCCTCTTCGGCCATCCGTCGGGCTACCAGACACTGATAGCCAAACGAATTTTTGTCCGCTGGCCCAATGCCGTACATGTCTAATGTCGACTGCGATTCAGTTGAAACATCAAACAGCGATGGCGCCACCCGCATCATGCCACGGGCGGTGGCGTCGACACTCATTCGTGCCTGCAATTGAAGGTCGTCGGGGCGCTGGTTTGCATGCGCTCGATTGAAATCCTGCCGCATCAACTGTTCCAGCTCGGCCAGTGTCGTGCTGCGGGCCTGGGACTCAATGTTTGGAATCGGATTGTTGCCCGGAATAATTCGGACACCCTGGTGATGCGGTGGAAGAAATCCGTTGTCCCAACCCTTCGTTCCACCATAGGGTTTCCGCTTGGCAAGTACCACGTGGGCCGGCAAATTCGGATTGGCCGTTCCCAGTCCGTAGCTCAGCCAGGCGCCCAGTCCCGGCATCGCCAGCTGGGGCGAGCCCGTATGCATGGCCAAGGTTGCTTCGGAGTGCTCCAGGATATCGGTATGCAACGAGCGAATGACGCACAGCTCATCAATCACCGTGCTGAGATAGGGGAAGAGTTCGCTGACCATAAGTCCCATTTCACCAGCAGGGGCAAATCGAAACGGAGAGGCCAGCAATTCCCCTTCAAACTTGTAATAGAGCTCTTCGGCGGGAATGATCTTCCCGTGGTTCTTTTGTAGCTGTGGCTTGAAGTCAAATGTGTCGACTTGGGAAAATCCACCAGTGAAAAAAATCATCAACAAACGTTTGGCCGACGGGGCGTGATGTGAGCGACGAGGTGCCACCAGGCCTGCGCCACCCAACTGGGCAGCCGCCGCCGTCGATCCGCACAACCCCAGGCTGGCAAGTGCAGCCTCCGCGCTTGCGGATTTCAGGAAGTTTCGACGAGTATGGGGTGGCCGGTTCATCAGAGGCTCCAATCTACTCTACATACAAGAATTCGTTCGCGGTCAGCATCAACCGCGCCAAACTCGACCAGCTTTCTATTTCCAGTTCCTCGTCAGGTACCGCATCGCGCTGGAGTTGCTGCCGATAGGTGTCCAGGTAGGCCTTGGCTCTCTCGAGTTCCATCGGTGTCGCTCCTCGTCCCCAAGCCCTGCGGTGTGCGTCGATGATTCGCTCTTCAACGGAAGATGAATCCTGAAGAAGACGTTCGGCGAATCCTTTGGCCTGGTCATGCACAAAGGAATTGTTCATCAAGTACAATGTTTGCTGGGGCGACATGGAAAGCGTCCGCCAGCCAGTCGAAAGATTTGTATCGGGCCCATCGAAAATTCCCAAATACGGATGGCGTTGGTTGCGGCAAGTCATCAGATAAACGCTTCGATGTTTGGACGGATAGATGTCCTTAAATGGCTCGCCCTGGTTGAATTTCCATTCGCTGGCGGGCGGAAACGGGTGGGGCCCCGGGCGGTTTTTGTCCAGATTCCCACTCAACGCCAGCATCGAATCGCGAA
The DNA here is from genome assembly GCA_022448265.1 of Pirellulales bacterium. Lineage (GTDB taxonomy): Bacteria > Planctomycetota > Planctomycetia > Pirellulales > Lacipirellulaceae > Bythopirellula. The sequence continues at coordinate 1,486 of JAKVCC010000053.1, read as the reverse complement.
TCACTTCCGCATCCAAGCGGCGGCGATTGCATCGCCACAGCCATTTCGCCGCCGGGTCGATGACGGGATTGGCCTCGTCGTATTGGCTCGATAAACGATAGGTCTTGGAAAGCATCATCAGGCGATGCATTGTCTTGATCGACCACCCCCGGTCAACCAGCTGGGTCGCCAGCCATTCCAGTAATTCCGGATGCGTGGGAGGCTGGCCGTTGAGGCCAAAATTCGAAGGCGTAGACACAATTCCCCGGCCAAAGTGGTGCTGCCATATCCGATTGGCCAGCACGCGTGCCACAAGTCCCTCGGCAACCGTGCCCGGTTTGGTGAGCCAACGGGCAAGTTCCAGCCGTCCGCTATTCTTGTCCGGGACGTCCAGCGGCTCCGCCGGAGATAAAAACTCGGGCACACCGCGGCGAATCACTTCACCCGGCTGCTTGGGATCGCCCATACTCTGTAGCGCGACGTCGGTTGCCTTTCCTTCGGATGCAGCAAAGGCCACCGTTTTGAACAATCCGGCGTGCGCTTCATGGAGCATTGTACGCGATGCGCGTAGCGGCTGGAGTTTGGCCTCCAAAGCTGCCCCCGTTTCTTCACGCTGCTTGGTCAGGTCTGCCAACTTCTGCTTCAGGTCCGCAACGTCCTCCCCGGCGCTTTCTCGCTGGCCAATCTGCTTTTCTAAATCGGGAATCTTCTTATTCAAATCGGCCAGCACAACCGCCAGGGGGTCGGCTCCTTCGAGTTCCTTAATGGTGCCCCCAAGTTGTTGCATCTGCTTGTTGAATTTCTGTATCCTCGCGGCATGCTCGTCGCTCGGATACAACAGCGACACCAGATTCTGGCGTTTCTTGGACGCTTCCGAACCGCTAAATGAATAGGTCGTGCTCTCAAAAATTCCGTACAGGGCGTAGTAGTCCTCATTGGTCATGGGGTCGAATTTGTGATCGTGGCAACGAGCGCACGCCATCGTAATTCCCAGCAGGGCTCGACCCGTGCAGTCGATCAGATCCCCAATCTCCATATGCCGATACTCATGCGGTTTGCTGCCAAATCGTTTGGCCAAGGCAATATAACCAGTGGCAATGATTCGCTCTGCGAAATGTCCACCTACGCTGCTGTTGATCATCAGATCGCCAGCCAACTGTTCTTGAAGAAACAGGTCGTAGCGCTTGTCATTATTAAAGGCATCGATGACGTAGTCGCGATAAAGGTAGATTTCAGGAACTGGACAATCGGAATTGTCTCCGGCGGTATCGGCGTATCGAACGACGTCCAGCCAATGGCGGCCCCACCGCTCGCCGTAATGCCGTGACGACAGCAGGCGATCGACGAGCTTCGAAAAAGCCTCCTCCGACTCATCTGCCAGGAAATCGTCAATTTCCTCCGGCGTTGGTGGCAGGCCAATCAAGTCGAGATACGCCCTGCGGATCAGTGTTTGCCTGTCCGCCAGTTGCACGGGTTTTAAACCTTCGAGTCGATGCTTCCTGGCAAC
>JAKVCC010000052.1 GCA_022448265.1 Pirellulales bacterium | reverse complement strand
CGAAGACTTCCCGCCGGCGGATCGTCTGGATGGCAGGCCAGTTTTACACCGACCTTTTCGGCGACGGGAACAACCCGTTCGGCGAAATAGGCAAACCGTTCCCAAAGTTCTTCGTGCTCCACTACTCCCGCCTCGCTGGGAGGGGCGTTTTCGATGCGCTGGCTGTCAAAACTGATCAATCCAGCATCTCCACGACCACCGCCACTTAGTCCGTTTCGCCATCTTCCCCAGCAGGGATTCAGGGCAAAGTCATAGCAGAGTGTGTAGATGCCAGCGCGAGCCATGTTCTCGACCGACTTAGAGAATCCGGCGATCGCTTCGTCCCGGTTGGGACTGGCGAGCAGAATAGGCCGATGAAGAGCGGGTGGGGGGGCCTCAATGGCTGCCATCTCCAGTCCGAACGATTCGGCGCGCTTGCGAAGTTCTAGCAGATCGAGAAATTCCCAGGGAGCCTGGTTAAGTTCCTCGGGCAGGATTGCGATAATATGACGAACGCCCAGTTGCCGGCAATATTTAAGTTCCGAGTCGGACCAGTCATAGACCCTTTTGGTGATGTGCATGGTTCGTTGCGGAAGGGGTGTTGGGACACGCGAGCGGAAAGGGTCAGCCGATAAGTGCGGCTCTCTGTTAGCTTCTGGTCAGCCCCAGCAATTGTGCCGCCTCGACGGCAAAGTAGGTCAAAATGCCATCGGCACCGGCCCGCTTGAAAGCAAGGAGGCTTTCAAGAATGGTCTGCTCTCGATCGACCCAGCCATTGGCTGCTGCGGCTGAGAGCATGGCGTATTCGCCGCTGACCTGGTAGGCATAGGTCGGCGCGCCGAATGCCTCCTTCACGCGGTGAACAATATCAAGGTAAGGCATGCCCGGCTTGACCATAACGAGGTCGGCCCCTTCGGCCAGGTCGAGGGCCACCTCACGCAGGGCTTCATCGCTATTGGCCGGATCCATCTGGTAGGTCCGTTTGTCGCCTGTGCCCAGGTTGCTGGCCGACCCGACCGCGTCGCGAAACGGGCCGTAATAGGCTGACGCATACTTGGCCGCATACGCCATGATTTGTACCTGCTGAAAGCCGCCTTCGTCGAGCGCCTGTCGGATTGCGCCGACACGGCCATCCATCATGTCCGAGGGGGCAATGACGTCACAGCCGGCCTCTGCCTGGACGAGCGCCTGGCGACAGAGGACATGGATAGATTCGTCATTGACTACGTACCCGTCGCGCACCAGGCCGTCTTGCCCGTGCGTTGTATAAGGATCAAGTGCCACGTCGCAAATGATGCCGAGCCTGTCGCCATGTTCTTTTTTGGCGGCTCGCACCGCACGACAGACCAGGTTTTCCGGGTTCAGTGCTTCGTCACCATCGGGAGTTTTTTTGGCGGAATCGGTGACTGGAAAAATAGCGACAGCCGGGATGCCCAGCTCCTTGGCATGGCCGACTTCCTTCACCAGCAGGTCGATCGACAAACGGTCCACACCTGGCATCGAAGTGACCGGCTCGCGCCGATTCTCGCCTTCGTGCACAAACACTGGCCAGATCAAGTCGTCGACGGTAACCCGGTTTTCACGCACCAGGCGGCGCGACCATTCGTGTCGACGGTTTCTCCGTAGACGCGTGGAGGGATAGCTTCCCTGGGCCCAGGAAGGGACGTCGCTCATACGAGTTTTCTCCACAGGATGTTTTTTGGCGGAATCTGCATCGTATGCAGCCGATTGGGCCGTTACAAGGTATCTTGCTGGTTGTGGGCTTCAATTCCATTCCAACGGAAAACAGGTGGTCGGCATTGGGGAGTTTTGGTTCCGGTTCGATAGGGGGTGTCGGTCCTGTCGGGGGCTTTGCGAAACGGAGGGTAAGAAACTCCCGTTGCCTTTGGCTGGGACGCGAATCGGAAAGCCCTGATTCTCCATCAAGTAAGCGAAATGGCTTCACGGGTCGTAATCATTAAGGATTTTTGAAAATGCCAGTTGTGTGGGTGATGAGGGCAAACTGATTCCCGGAAACCGAGTACATTAAATTGCAAGTAGGTGAAAGATTAACGATAATTTTATAGTGAACGAGCCGTTTGTCAGAAATTTAATTGAAGGGCCTGTCATGCGTTACGCAATTGCCATTTCTATCCTGTTACTGGTCACACCTTGTGCCGTAGCGCAGGTCCCCATGAATTATTGCCCGCCGGCGAGTGCTGCTGTTTGCTGCCCGCCGGCGAGTTCTGCCGTTTGCTGTCCGACGGCTAGTGCTGCCGTTTGCTGCCCGCCGGCCAGTCCTGTGGTTTATTCCACCGTCCCCGTGCAGGCTGCGGCAGTCTGTCAACCGACTATTTCTTCCCCTCCGGCCACCACGTTTGCCACACCACGGCCACTTTACGGAAATCGGAGTGGCCGGATGCTCGGTGGTGGCTATACGCGAACCGGTTCGTACAAACGGTCGGTACAGTATGTCGCGCCGACGGCCGCGCCGGTTTCAGCCTATTATTGGCCTTATTAATTGGCCTGTTTGGTGGTAAACAGTATGCGGTGACCACAGGCTTGGCAATCGATTCGTCGTTGGCGGCTCTGTGGCAACCGGCGACAAAGCCGCCAGATAGCGGCCAATTGCCGTTGGGAGCGGTCTGTTTGAGCTTGGGCGAACAGTTCAGGGTGTGGTTGCTGCACGGCTTTGAAAATATTTATTGGTTTTGGGTTGTCGTGTTTACACCAGCCGCGCAAAGCAGGCAGTGGCCATTCTTTACAATCCCCTCCGGAATGGGACCCTGCCAGATGTTGGCTATTGCGATGACAAACAGCGAAAGAGCAGTACCGCAGGAAAAGTAAAGTTATGAGATCCGCTGAGCCTCTCCTCTACGAAACACATTCGCACACGCCTCTTTGCAAGCACGCAATCGGAGAGCCCCAGGACTACGCACAGGTGGCATTTGATCGTGGGCTGCGCGGGCATACCGTGACCTGCCACAACCCGATGCCCAACGGGTACAACTCTGAGGTAAGGATGGCTGCCGACGAGTTCGAGACCTATTTGGACGGGGTGCGGCGGGCTCAGGTGGCCTGGGAAGGTCGGGTGGATGTCCGGCTTGGCCTGGAGTGCGACTATTTTCCTGGCTATGAAAGCTGGCTCGAACAGCAGGTCATGTCGGCCAATTTTGATTATGTGTTGGGGTCGGTTCATCCCCAGTGCGAAGAATTTCATGCCAAATTTTGGGATGGCGATCCAGTCCATTACCAGCAAGCTTATTTCGAACAGCTTGCTGCAGCTGCTGAAACCGGTTTTTTCGATTGCCTTTCCCATCCCGACCTGGTGAAGAATCAAGTCTCTGAGTCATGGAGCCCCGACCAGATCCTTGATGACATTCGACGGGCCCTGGACCGGATTGCCGCGACAGGAATCGCGATGGAGTTGAACACTTCGGGGGCCAATAAGAAAATCCGCGAGATGAATCCTTTTCCGGAGATGCTGCGAGAGATGCATGCGAGGGGAATTCCCGTCGTGGTGGGGGCCGACGCCCACACGCCAACACGGGTTGGTGATCGGTTCGATAAGGCGCTGGCCTTGCTTGCTGATTGTGGTTTTGACCGTGTGAATTATTTTATTGGGCGCGTTCGCCAGGAAGTGATGATCGACGAAGCGCGAGCGAGCCTGGTTGTGGCCGGGGTGTGATTAATGCAGGACGTCCCAAGAGCGGCCCGTTTAAATTTGCCGGGCCCTTGCTTGGTATCTTAAGCGAGGCGTCGCGCTGTGGGTTCGAGGGTGGATTGAGGCCAGTGGGTGCAGGTGAAAATCGGGTCAGCACGGCCGATTGCCCGACTTGGGTAACCCTTGCGACCAGAAGTGCTGGTGTGTTGGTCGCAAGTTGGACCGCTTGTTTAGGCTGCTTTCACTCCAGGTTGCGGTATACTTGGAGATCAGGCAGGTACAGCCGGTACAAGTGTGGTCCTGTTTAGGGGCCAGAATGGGCAACTCGCATGGCTATCGTTATTGAGTAGGGCTGTGGACAGTAGCAACCAGGTATCACTTGAGGTCCAACGAGAGATCGACGTACGTTGCGATGCGTTCGAGTCGAAGTGGAGGTCGGGCGATGCGCCCCGGTTGAGCGAGTTTCTCGAAGAGGTAGCCGAGGGTTTGCGTGGACCACTCTTGCGGGAACTACTC
>JAKVCC010000051.1 GCA_022448265.1 Pirellulales bacterium | reverse complement strand
GTACTAGGCCCCAAGCAGTGGCCCACCTACGGCGACGGCTCGCACATCCCAACTTTCTGGTCTCCTCGGGAAGGCTGCTACGTTGCCTACGTCCGGATTCGCATCGACCAGGACAAACAGCCGATCCACTGGCAAGACGATCGATCAATCCGCTGGGTCGGACGGACCACGTCCAAGGATTTTGTCAACTGGACTAAGGTGGTACCGCTGGACTACGGCGACGCCCCCGCCGAGCATTTTTACACCAACGCCATTAGCCCCTATTTTCGCGCTCCCCATCACTACCTTGGGTTTCCGATGCGGTTTCTACCCGACCGCAATGCTACGCTCCCGGCGAAATACGATGCGAGCCGAGGCGTAGGACTCTCCGACACCGTTTTTGTAAGCAGCCGCGATGGTCAACATTTCGATCGTCGCTTCATGGAGTCGCTGGTGCGGCCAGGGATCGACCTACTCAACTGGGTCGACCGAAGCGGCATGACATGTGTTGGCCTGGTACCAACGGGCCCTACGGAAATGTCAATTTACGTCGTTGAACACAATCGACTGCCGACCCATCGCTTGCGCCGGCGCGTGTTTCGCACCGACGGCATCGTTTCGGTCCACGCGCCCTATGCGGGAGGTGAACTGGTGACCAAGCCAATCGTTTTCACCGGCGACGAGTTGGTGGTGAATTGTTCCACGTCCGCAGCAGGCGACATTCGCGTGGAGATCCTCGATGCGGATTCCAGACCCATTGAAGGTTATACTCAAGCCGATGCCGATGGCTTCTTTGGTGATTCAATCGATCACTCCCTGACATGGAACGGCAAAACGGATGTGAGCCCACTGGCGGGCAAACCAATCCGGCTTCGATTCTTACTTCAAGATGCCGACTTGTATTCGTACCAGTTTCAAAAGTAGCAAATCCCAACGCAGGACGCTCAGTTGCCGCGTATTGCCGAACTGCAGCGCCAGTTTTGGCAAACGAAACAATCGCCTCAGAACGGCACCACCTGTTCTGTTTTGGCGAAATTGGTGCTCGCTGCTCCAGTCACATGGAGGCGTTTCCCTAGCAAGTCGAAAAGGCGCGAATTTATCTCACTGGCGATTCGCCTACAGAACCGTTGACCGTGGATTGTAGCTATCATTTCTCGCTGAACTCACCCTTTGAGGTCGACTGAAACCGCCTTTTCCCGGCGTGCAAGAAACGGCCAGATAAGTTACACTAGGGTTAAGGCTTTATCCAAATAATTTGGCCTCTCCCATGAATCAAAAAACCATCTTCTTAAGCTGGCTTCTAATGGGCCTGTGGGGGCTCCCCGCACCGGCCGATCAGCAACACTGGTCGTTCCGCCCGATCTTGCAGCCAGACCTGCCGCAAGTCACCCATGCGGACTGGGTCAAGACTCCCATCGACGCGTTTATCCTCAAGCGGCTGGAATCCGAACAGATAACTCCCTCACCCGAGGCGAGCCGCGAGACGTTAATTCGGCGGGTCACGCTTGACCTGACCGGCCTGCCTCCTACCCCGGCGGAAGTGATGGCATTTGTCAACGACCACAGCGGTGGTGCCTATGAGAAAGTGGTCGACCGGCTACTGGCCTCGCCCCACTACGGTGAACGATGGGCCCGCCCCTGGCTCGACCTGGCCCACTATGCAGACAGCGATGGCTATCTCACCGATCAAAAGCGCCGATTCGCCTGGCGCTACCGTCATTGGCTGGTCAATGCACTGAACCAGGACCTGCCCTTTGATCAATTCACGATCCAACAGCTCGCCGGAGACCTATTGCCCGAGGCAACCCTTGACCAAAAAATTGCCACTGGATTCCTGCGGCAAACGTTGAGCAATCGCGAAGGAGGAGCCGACCTGGAAGAGTACCGCGTGCTGCAGGTCAAAGATCGGGCCAGCACCGTCGGCGTCGTGTGGCTCGGATTAACGGTCGGGTGTGCGCAATGCCACGACCACAAGATCGACCCGATCGCGCAACGCGATTTTTATGCACTGTATGCCTTTTTCAATTCGGCCGACGAGGTCAATCTCGATGCGCCCCTGCCGGGAGAACTTGAAACGTTCCAGCAGGCCGACGCCGAGTACGTCAAGCGGCGCAGCGACCTCATCACACCACATGCCGAAGAAATTGCCCAATTACAGCGCCGCTGGGAATTACGCATCCTCGACGCCGGTAACCATCCAGGTGAGGATGCCCACTGGGATCGCCAGTGGGAAATTCTGGGACTCGTCTGGGGACAAGGGCTGGGCGAAGGCCAGCTGGAAGGCCAAAGTATCGTCCGGCTCGATCCGGCCAACCGAACTACTGCCCAGCGTGACCGGTTGCTCGACTATTTTCTCCAATTTGGAATGGCCATCGATCCGCAAAAGTTTGGCCAACCTCCCCTGAAGGCAATTAGCTCAGGGATCACCAAGCTAAGCAAAGATCCAGATCGACCACATCTGACCCGCGCATCGACCATGGTCGAATCTACACGCCCTCGGCCAACTTTCCTCCATAAACGCGGAGCCTTCACAAATCCTGGCGAAGCAGTCGAACCAAACACGCCTGCCTGCCTGCCCGCCCTATCGCCAGACATGCCCCGTAACCGACTCGCCCTGGCTCGTTGGCTTATTGCGCCAGAGAACCCGATGACTTCTCGCGTGGCCGTCAATCGAATGTGGCAGGAGTTCTTTGGGCAAGGCCTGGTCCGCACGGCAGGTGACTTTGGCAACATGGGCGAGTCGCCATCGCACGGAAAACTCCTCGATTGGCTGGCCATTGACTTTAGAAAACATGGCTGGCAGGTCAAGAGAATGCACAAACAAATTGTGACCTCGGCCGCTTACCGCCAGTCATCACAGGTGCGTCCCGACTTGCAGTTGCGCGACCCCCAAAACAAGCTGCTCGCCCGCCAGGCAAGCTTGCGGATCACAGCCGAAGCCGTGCGGGATTGCACGTTAGCAGTAAGCGGACTTTTGGCAAACAAAATCGGCGGCCCCAGTGTTCGCCCGCCCCGGCCTCCAACGGTCTTGATGCGCGAGGTTGAGTGGGATGAAAGCCAGGGAGAAGACCGCTATCGACGGGGCCTTTATACCATTGTACGACGGACCAATCCGTTTCCGCAGTCAGAAACGTTCGACGCTCCCACCGGGGGAGAAACGTGTACGCATCGGGAACGGTCCAACACGCCACTTCAAGCCTTGATGCTACTGAACGATCCGGTGTTTTTCGAGGCTGCCAGTGCCCTCGCCACACGAATCGTGGACGAACAGCCCGGTTCAGTCCAGGAGCGCATCGACCACGGGTTCCGGATCTGCATGGCCAGGAGTCCAGAGCCTAGCGAGCGGGAGGCGCTGGTCAAAAGCTTTGACCAGCTCCACGAAATCTTGCTCCAGGAGGCTCCGGAAATTACACCCCATTCGATCGCAGATCTTGCCCCGGCCGAGGCAGGCGCCTGGACCGGCGTAGCTAGCGTCATCTTGAATCTGCACGAGTTCATCACTCGGGATTAGTGAACCCAATGACAAACCCCATCACCAATGCCGTCCAGCGTCGCCTGTTCTTGCGCCAAAGTGCGTATGGGCTGGGAACGATGGCCCTGTCGCAACTGCTGGCCGGCGACCAACAGCTGGCGACCGCGTCCGATCGCACCGATCCGCTGCGACCCAAACTTCCGCACTATACCCCGAAGGCAAAAAATGTCATTTTTCTGAACATGGCTGGAGGCCCCAGTCAGTTCGACCTGTTTACGCCCAAGCCACAACTTCAGCGACTGCATGGCCAGCCGGTCCCCGAATCGTTTCTTAGCGGCCTGCTCGATCCGGTACTCAAGGGAAGCGCTACGGCGATGGCAACGCCGCGCAGTTTTGCCCGCTACGGCCAGAGCGGCCTGGAGTTCTCCGAACTCC
>JAKVCC010000050.1 GCA_022448265.1 Pirellulales bacterium | reverse complement strand
ACTTACCACTAATCCGCAGGCCGTTGCAGCCAGCGCCAACCGCCACTACGCCGACGCTGAGGGGTTTCTGTATGGCGAAGATAACTTGCAGCATATGGCTTGCAACCCGATTTCGTGGTTCTTTCATCACGGCGCCGGCGTGGCTTCGTGCACACTGCTGCGAGCCGCAGCCTATCAAGCGGTAGGCGGATGGAAACCTGAGCTGATGACGGCCGAGGATGCGGAACTCTTCAGTCAAATCGCGTTGCAAGGCAAATGGTTGCACTTGTCGGGTAACCCGGTTGCCTTCAATCTGGGCAATGCGACAGAGCGAAACGAAGAGAATAACCTCAGCCGTCGGTTTGCCAACAGTCAAGATGGCTGGGCGCAAGTTTACGAATCGATCTATGATTTAGTCGTAGCAGCCCGTCCCGAGATGAATCGCCGAACCTTGCACCTGGGGCTGGCCTACCGTTGGTGTGCGGCAGGCAAGCAGAATGCCCTGTTGGGAAGCCTTCGCCGGGCACGCGAGTGCTACCTGCGTTCGCTAGTTTGGAATCCAATCCATTTCCGCAGTTGGCGCCGGTTGGCCGCCACGAGCCTCCCATTCCGCCGCGCAGCCTAGGAGAGCTAATCCTCTCCATCGGCAAGAACAAATATTTCTTGCCCTGCCCGCTGGTCGAGCTGGCGATCCGCGCCCGCATGGACTTGAAGAAGATCGAGTTCGGGCAATAGACCGATGATCCCTGTTAACCGTTTTGCGACCCGCTCCAGCAGGTTGGTTGACATACGCACCTGTGACGAGACGCCCTGGTAGCAAGCCGCATCCGGACGGTCGATTGCCGACCGAGGCCGAGTGGGAATACGCCTGCCGTGCGGGGACAACGACCGCTTACAGCTTGAGGAATGATGAGCGTCAATTACCGCAGTACGCATGGTACGAAGGCAACTCGAAAGACACCACGCACCCAGTTGGCAAGAAATTGCCCAACGCTTGGGGACTTTTTGACATGCACGGCAACGTGGAGGAGTGGTGCCAGGACTGGTACGGGGATTATAAGAGCCTCAAGGTGGTTAGCGACCCGACAGGTGCGGCGTCGGGCCAATACCGTGTGTTGCGTGGCGGGGCGTTCCTCAATCCTCCCAAGGTACGTCCGTCCTGCCTACCGCTACAACAGCCATCCGGCCTACCGTACCCTCAATATTGGTTTTCGTTTGGCCAGAACTTATACCCAAGCAAGATTTGCCTCCATTAAATTTGCGCCCTGTACGGTTTATTGCCAGCGGGCCGTTTGGAAGATGATTTCAAGGTAGAGCAAAAATGGGAGGAGAGTCCATTAAGGCTGCTGCTTTGCTGGAAACCGCTCGCGCAGTTTGTCAAAGTAAGCATAAAAATCTGCAGGCCTTGGTCCTTCGCGGAAATTGCCCCAATGGTTGCGGTGGGGTGCCAAAGAATCAATCACCATGGCCGGATCGGGTAGCCCCAAATCAATACCCTGCTCACGAGCCGTGTTGGTCAATTCGTCGTAGCGATCCAGCCAGGCAAAGTCGATCGCCCGGCGTGCCATCCAGACTCGGTTGGCAAGAACCGGATCGTCTTTCACCACGTGGGCTGCCTCGTTGAGCAAATCAATCGCGGCGTGAATATCCTCCAACTCAAGCCATCCGGTCGTATCGTCACGGTAGCAACCTAGCCAATAATCAGCCTTACGATGGACGACCTCGTGCAACAGATCTATATAACGCACGATCCAGGGACCTGCAGCGCCATAGTAACCATTGGTGAATTCGACCATGAGCTCGCGCGGATCCCGGTCCGGATTCCACATCATTTGTGCGGTCACCCAGGTCCGCATCGCGGCCAGATCGGCAGCCACCCCCCGGCTGCTCTGGACCATCACACCGTCCAACCCTACATCGCGAAAGAATTTGAGGCTTTCGCCGTTGACGTAATAGTTCGGATGGGGCTGAAAGTAATTGCGAAAGTTGGTGTCGTAATCCCATACCCAAAAGTGATTGGAGATCTCAGACCATTTGCGGATGTTGTCGGCGTGGGACTGGTAATGCGATACCGAGTCGCGCTTATTGTTCTGCAGCAGTGCCGTGTAAACAAGGACGTTCTTGCGTGGCTTGATCTTCCGGGGCGGTGCCTCGGTATGCAGGTAGGCGAACATGCCCACGAGCACGTTTGGATTTCGTTTCTCGACTTCAGCGGCAATCCCGTTTACCAGTCGTACCCAGTTGGCTGAATCGGATCCCTCCTCACTCTGGACTGCCGCGCACTTTTCACACCGACACAGGTAGCGTCCGTCGTTCTGTGTGACCCACAGCACCGATGGACGTGTCCGCCAGGCATCCGGGTTGGCATCCAACTCGGCCAAGGCGTTTCGGGTGATTGTACGTCGTGCGCCTTCGCTGTTGAGGCACGGCTGCTGCGGAATCCGCTGGGTGCGCTTGGCGATCTTAATGACCTCGCGAAAGAAATCTAAATCATTCCGTTCGGTTTCTGTGCGGATGGTCCTCTCAAAGCCGCGCAGCGTCGCCTGGAAGTTGTACTTCTTGTTGGGAAACCCATCGTCCAGACAGTACATAAACCACTCAGGATGCTCTAAAAACAACTTTTTGGGCAGTTGTTTTGTTATACTGTGCGTGCCCGTGTCGAACGTCAGGTCAAAGCTCAAACGGTGCCACGCCCGTGCTTCAAACGATGCAGCCTGTAGGCCAGTGACGACCCGAAATTCGAATCGTGGATGATAGCGCATGTCGAGAGTGGGTACCGCAAGATCCGGGACGCGTGGGATTTGTTCAGCACCGGCTGTCCACCAGCGGCACCCTACAACATCTTGGAGAAAGGTGTAAATCGCGTATACAATACCACGTGGCTCACCGCCGGAGAGAATCAAGTTATCTCCAGCCGTACGGATAACAACGTCGTCGGGCTCCAAACTGCCCCAATCAATGTCCGGTACCAATTGGCGGATAGCCGGAGTATTCCCCACGAGAATTTGTTTCACCGCTCTGTCTGCCGGCGGCTCTGTCACGACCTCGAACGACGCGCCTGTTGCTTCATCGAGCACTCGCCGCAGGTCGCGCGTGGCGGTAATGATCCGCCTGGTGGCCAAAGACTCTCCCGTGTTGGAAATATGGTTATTGGAACTAATTCGTACCCCCGAAATCGTCACTTCGCCGTCGCCGCCCCAGGAAGTGATCGGCTGCCAATCTTCGTCTTTTCCATGCGTTCTCCAGAACCAGCGGACGTGTTTGGGCCCTAACAGCATCTTTAAATCAAGCGCCCTACCAGCCTCTGCTGGAACCTCGACACGATCCGGATCGTTCGGCTCGGCGGCCACCGCGAATATGAGCTTGCCATTTGGCCTGATCCCCACACCATGTGTCCATCGCTTACCCTCTGCCGTATGCACACGGACGTACATCCATGCCTCCTCCTGTCGAGCAACTGGAGGTTTCACAACAAAGGTTACGGACAATGGATCCTCCTCGGTCACAGTATGGCCAACAGCCAATACTTTCTCGGAGGTTGCCGCAAACTCGTTTTCTCGTCCCGGCAAAGCATGAACCGTGCCACCGTGGCCGATCACATTTGTGCCCTTGGTTGTTTTCCAGCCGAGGGTATCAATCGAGGTACCAGCCGTGCCCTCAAAATTTTCGTGCAGCAATATGCCTGCTTTTGGCGATGAAATCGTCAAGTCTGCGATCGACGATGCTCCTGGCGGTGCCGTCGATACGGGATGGGGCGAAACAATCACGGCAAGAGATTGGCCATCCCTGGCGAGTTCAAACCCGCCAGCGGCAGATGCGGTCGTGCCGCCAAGCAGCGCCAATCCAATCAGGACTCGACCTATCAAGCCCACCGCCGGGTCGCCGCAATCTTGATTGCACAAAGAGGCACGAATTGACGGAACGATTGAAATTATCTGGTTGCGTGGTAGTCGTGGACGCATGATTTCCCTAACGGTCATTGTCAAGACAACCAAAGACGGCCTGAAAAACAACCGGCCACGTACCTGTGGTGTCATGTACCCGTAGTGTACCGTCCCGTCGCACCCCATGCGAGTATTATAGAAACTCATGGCGAAGCAACCGAACGGGGCTAACTCCCTAATCGGCGTTATTCGGCGCGCTGTTCGGTGCTGGTGATCTTTTTTCTTGTGAGTGTCAGAGTCTACAATTGTGTCTCACCCCCCTGGGAGTGAATTGATGCCAAGTCCAACTGTATGC
>JAKVCC010000005.1:172535-220817 GCA_022448265.1 Pirellulales bacterium | reverse complement strand
GGGTTTTGCCATGTGCGAGCAGGGGCGGGGTGTGGGGCGGGCGGGCCCCCCCCGTGGGTGTGTTAAAAATGGGGTCCGGGGGCCGCCGCCCCCCCGCCGCCCACTTCACTTTCACGTAGTCGCCTTGCCGCAAATAGGACCCCCGTCCCCACAGCAAGGTTCATCGCCACGGCACTTGCCGTCCTGTCACGAATGCAAATTCACAAGAAGTCTCGGACAGCCAAATGAGAATGGCCATGTTGTCAGACGAGCTATTGAGGAGCCGTTCACTGGTTCGCCCGACGCGGCATTGTATCTGCCGTGTACAGTGCAACTTTACACCCCGTCCCAGCGCCGGGGCCAACTGATTTCCCAACAGGCCGTTTATTTTCAAAAACGGAAAGCCAGAATTGACACGGCCCGAACACTTTTACTTCTAGGTTGACGATCAGGGTTTCGTTCCGGAAGGTGCCGATTATTCAAATCGAAGAGAGCAGGCAATGGTGGCAAAAACGGGCGGTACCCGGCACGGCCGACGTACCCGGAAGCACGAGTTCGCTGGCGGCAGAAGCCTGGATTGCCCAGCCTGTAGCCGCCACGTCCCTGGCTCCGGTCGCGATCCTGGTCACCCACACTGCAGACTGGCTTGCACCTGAGGGTTAGAGATCTGCCAGCCCTTCAAGCACCTGCTCGTCGTGACCGTCGACCCGGACTCGCTTCCAAATCCGGGCAACTTTGCCTTTCGCATCGATCAGATAGGTACTTCGCTGAATGCCCATAGATTTTTTTCCGTACATGTTTTTCTCACGCCATGCACCGTATTTTTTCGCTACTTTTTGGTCGGGGTCGGCCAACAGCCGAAAATTCAGCTTGTACTTGTCCCGAAATTTCGCGTGGCTGGCCACATCGTCCGGGCTGACCCCAAAGACCTGGGCCCCCAGCTTTTTCAAGGCGGTTTTCTGGTCGCGAAAGGCACACGCCTCCCGGGTGCAGCCCGGCGTGTCGTCTCTGGGATAAAAGTAAAGGACGACCGGCGTGCCTTGCAAATCTGCCAGCCGCACCTTCGTAGCATCGTCCGCCAAAAGAGTAAACGCTGGCGCCTTCCCGCCAACTTCAATCCAATCACTCATAAAATATCTCAATCCATGGGGCTAGCTGTGTAGAAAAACAACTGGTGCATCCTAGCCAAATGCCCGACCACGGCTAGGTGCCTGCGCAAATTGCAGTTGGCTTTGCAAGCTGAATCGCAGCACCGCATGGCCCGAGATCCGAGCTCGGCGACAGATATGGCTGTGGCCGGTGTCAACTACACTCGACGCCATATTCCTCGTTCCGATCGGAATAGTGGTGTTCGCACTGCTCCTATTGCGGGTTCTTACCTCCCCCCACCCTCAGATATCCGCTCTCAGGCCTCAGCTCTCTGACCTCCCCCCTCGCCCGCCTGTCTTAGCGCGAGTACAATACTTGCTTCTGATGGATTTTATATATTCCCTTTCCTGACGTGAGATTCAATATCCCCGAACCAACGACTACAGCCGAACAGATCTCTGAGCGAAGCCTCCAACTCGCGCTGGCTGCGGCCCGCACAGCTCACGATAACCGGGGCCAGGACATTGTCGTGCTCGACATGCGCGAGATCACCCCGGTATTCGACTATTTTGTGATTGTCACCGGTAATAGCCGGCGACAACTGCATGCGATTAGCGAAGAGATCGATCATTGCCTGGAAGAGGAACTGGGCGATAAGCGGATGGGCATCGAGGGATATAGCGAGAGCCGGTGGATTTTGCTCGATTATGGGACCGTCGTCATGCATCTTTTCGACGATGAAATGCGAGAGTATTACGCACTCGAGCAATTTTGGAGCAAAGCGAAGCGCGTCTTGCTGCCATGGCATGATCCGCCTGGCACCAGTGAAGGTGAGGAATGAGACTTGCTGCCAGAAAATTTTCTTTTTCCTGATCGAGTCGCGGAGCTATACGGCTCTCTTCCGGAAGCAGTGCCTCTTGCGGCAACAGAATCTCGTTCGGCAAAAGCCCTGGGGCGGGCCAACGCGCCGAAACAACAGAACGGCGCTCCATGAATGTCCTTGATGAACTTCGTAATCGCTTTCGCGTGGCGCTGAAAAAAATGGATTCCGGCGCGGCGGAGCTGGCCAGTATGGTCCTGCCGAGCCAGGACGCCAAGTTCGGCGATTACCAGGCCAACTGCTCAATGCCGCTGGGAAAACGATTGGGCAAACCACCTCGTGAGGTCGCCCAGTTGCTGGTGGAGTCCTTGGATGTGGCCGACATCTGTGACCCGTGCGAGATTGCAGGACCGGGATTCATCAACTTACGGTTAAAAAAAACCTGGCTGGTTGAGCAACTGCACGACTTGCTTGGCGATACCGATAAGCTTGGCATTGTACCGACTAGCAACCCCAGAACGTTTGTACTTGATTTCTCCTCGCCAAATGTCGCCAAGCCCATGCACGTGGGACATATTCGGTCGACCGTCATTGGCGACGCTCTGTGCAGGGTACTGAGACAACTGGGCCATAAGGTCATCAGTGATAACCACATCGGCGACTGGGGTACCCAGTTTGGGATGATCATTTACGGCAGCAAGCATTTTTCCGATGCAGCAAAACTCAGAGACGATACTGTAGGGGAACTTGGCCGCCTGTACCAACGGGTCAATCAGCTTGCCGATTATCATATTACCCGCACGAAAAAGATTCCGGCAATCGAGCAGCAGCTTCTAGAGCATGTGGCCCGCTTAGAAGAAATGCACGACACCACAGTGCTCAAAGATCCCAAAGAGAACAAAAAATCTGAAAAACGGTTGCGGCAAACGGAGGCGCGACTGGCCGAATTGCGCCAAACACTCGACAACCTACGAAAAAAACTGGTCGTTGTGGATGAAGATGCGGAACTTACTGCGCAAGCCGCGGCCCACCCAGACATCAGTGATAAGGTACTTGCCGAAACCGCGGCATTGCACGCAGGCGACGCTAACAACCGCGCCTTGTGGGAGCGATTCCTACCGGCATGCCTGGAAGAAATCTCGGTGACCTACCGGCGGCTTGGCGTGACGTTTGACCACGCCCTGGGCGAAAGCTTTTATCACAATCGCCTGATGGGCGTTGTCGAAAAACTCGTCGGGCATGGGCTGATCAAGGAAAGCGACGGAGCCAAGTGCGTTTTTTTAAAGGGTTACAGTGCGCCTTTTATTGTGCAAAAGAAAGATGGGGCATTTCTCTATGCGACAACCGATCTGGCAACGATTGACTATCGCTGCCAGGAGTGGTCGCCAGACGCGATTCTTTATGTGGTAGACCATCGTCAATCGCTGCATTTCGAACAACTCTTTGCCACAGCTCGCCTGTCGGGCTACGCAGATCTTGAGCTGCAACATATTAGCTTCGGCACGGTTCTCGGTGAGGACGGACGGCCTTATAAAACTCGCTCGGGCACGGCCGTCGGCCTGAGCGGCTTGTTGGACGAAGCCGTCGAGCGCGCGCTGCGCACGGTCTGCGACAATGACGATGCTCGCGACATTCCATTACTGTCCGCGGATGAGCGGCAGCTAGTGGCCAAGCGGATCGGGATCGGGGCGATCAAATATGCCGACCTGGCCCACAATCGCACGAGCGACTACGTGTTTAGCTACGACAAGATGCTAGCGATGAACGGCAATACGGCGGCCTACATGCAATACAGCTACGCCCGCGTGCGGAGCATTTTCTCCAAGGGAGGTGTAGAGGCCGACGCCTTGCGCGAATCGGGGGCCGCGATCTTAATCGCCGAACCGGCCGAGCGAGCACTGGCCTTGGCGCTGCTTCAATTTAGTGAAGCGCTAGAGCGGGTTGCCTCCGATTACCGGCCCAATCACCTCACGTCCTATCTTTTTGAGCTGGCCAGCCTCTACGCCGTCTTCTTTGAGAACTGCCCGGTACTTAAGGCAGCCAGCACGGAGGTCCGGGATAGCCGCTTACTGCTCTGCGACCTTACCGCCCGCACAATTGCCCAGGGGCTAAATCTTTTGGGCATCGAAACGGTTGAGCGGATGTGAGGACGATGAGCGGACGAGAGAGAAGCAGAAATATTACTTGTGGCGAGTGCAGCCTGCCCGCCAAGCTCAATTCCGCCTTGCCGCAGGTCGCGAGGCCCACCAGCCACCACGGGTAGAGGAAATTCCAAAAGCGGACCACGGCCAACAGCGGGCCTCCCACGTGATTCCCGAGGCCGTGGTCTGGTTATCGCACTGCGAAACATCGGAGAAGCCAATAAATATCGGAGTTTGCCACGTCAGTTCTTGACGTCAGCGCCCCGCTCCGAGTCACAGATATCAACGCGACTGGGCGCAAAATACGAAGATCGCTTCACCAAATGCGCCCCCTTTATTCAATTCTGCTTGCGGAAGCCAGCCAAATCGATCACTAGCCGTAAGAACCGCGGTAGATCGATAACGAACTGGAGCAGTGGCGAGGCTAATATCTTCCTGCGAACGCCGCTTGGTGTAAGTTTCCATCCACTGGCCGAGCCATTGACCAGATGCCGCCCGCCCGCCAACTCCTGATTTCGACGGGCCTCCGGGCCCGTGACGTAAACCAGCGCCCGGCTTCCCGCAAGGTGGGCGTAGCCGTGGTTTTGATGAATTGCCGTGATGCTGCCAGTCGCTTCGATTACGGGCGCGCGGATGTGATGGGCATGGTAGACGACCCAATTATCCCAGTTGCCGCGTCCCACAGCGAAGGCAGGCATGTCCTCGTACATGAAGCTAGGAAAGATGAAGTAATCTTTGCACACCCGCGGCGCGAGGTTGCCTTGGTGCCTAGCCCTGGCGCGAAGCGTCTGCTGCCAGTCGCTCGACTGAAAATCAATCCGCTCTGTAACGTCTAAATCGGTACGGCGACCAATGACCAACCACCGATCGTTGCCGGCGGACATGATCCGGTCAATGGCCGGCGGGAAATCGTCCAGCAGCATAATATCTGCATTCAGATAGGCTAGTATTGGGCCCGTCGCCACGCGGCGGGCCTGCCGAAAAATGTCGTCGATCTGCGGAGTGCCGAACTCATTGCAGGCCACCTCGGGCACACGGGTCGCACCCATCTCAGACGCCACTTCGGCTGTGCCCACTTCGTCGCCTACCAGAATGACCTGCGGGCGCGGCTCGAGCCTCGTCCAGCTCTCAATTGCGTTCCGCTGGATCACACCGATGTGTCCTTCAAAAGGTTTAGGCGCGCAAAAGATAGAAACGGGCGTGCCATCCACACCAAAGGTACTGGCGTCGTGTCGCGCATTGGCGGCGGAAGTCATCGGGGGCATCCTCATGGGCGGGGTCAACGGCGGGCCGTCTTTTTCATAATGGCAGCGGCAATCAGGTTGTGCGGAAACGACCAAAAACGGGCAACGGCCAGCAGGCACCCGGCCGCGCGCAACATCCACACGCGCAAGCGGCGGAGGCGGGGCGCCTGTCCGTGGGCGTCGGCCTTCTGGAGCACCAACGGGTCCCAAAGCAAGCTGCCGTCGACCAAGTGCAATCCGTTTTGCGTGTAAAGCCGCGACAGATCACCACTGTACTTCTGGTTCGCTCGAAGATGCGTGGGATTATGGTAGGTTACGTAGAAGAATGGCGCATGGACGATCATCCGGCCTCCGGGACGCAGATAACTGGCCAGTTGGCGGACAAACTCAGGCGGATTGGGCACATGCTCCAGGACGTCTAAGCACAACACCACGTCAAAGGACTGGCTCGCCAGCTCATCGGTGTCGACGACGATTTTCACCGGCTGGCCGGCCAAATCGAAGATCCGCTGCGCAAAGGTAATACAGTCTTTGGCCAGCTCAAAGTACGTGACGTCGTGCCCGCACTGCGCCAGGTAAAGGCTGTCGAATCCCGTCCCGTCGCCGATCGCCAGTACCTGCAATCTGCTCCCACGCCCGCGAGCTAGGTATTCTCCAACCCATGCCCGCATTTTCAGTTTTTCCGATCGGCGATTCCAGACCACGTGACCGGTTAGAGGCGCGGGCGTATCGCGATAAAACGTCTCAAATCGCTCATCCCAGACGTGTGGTGTCAACCCGGCTCGCTTGAAATCCTCTCGGTGAAACTTGCCCAGGTCGCTCTCTTCCTCGCGCAAATCCGAGCGCACCAGCTCCGGGCTTCTGCCCAAAGTTTCGGCAATAATCTTGATAAGCTGCTGGTCGTCGTTCAGCAACGGGACTAGCGGCGGCGGTAGTGGCAATTTCATCAGACGGGATGTTACCAGGGAATCGGGGCCAAGTTAGATCGCGAGTCGCAGCCGGGTTACGCCACCGGCCGCACCGCATACAACATGTAAATATTTGGAAGGTGTGGATTCCGGTCGACCGTGACGTTAAAACCGTGCTCGACAAACTGCTGTTCAACGGCCTGCCTGTCCGCCTGTCCGCTGTGAACTTCGACAATCGCTTGCCGAATTTTCGGCCAATCGTCGAGTGCAATTCCCGCTAATACGTCGAGCTCGCTACGCTCGACATCCAACTTGAGCAGGTCAATTCGCTGGACTCCGTACTCCGCAACCATTTCCGAAATGGTCCGCAAGGCGCAGGTAACCTGCTGCGCCTTGGCATAGTACTTTCGTACCAGGACGGCAATCATCCGCTGTACGGGAATCGGTATCGCGCACAACAGCCAGCGGAGTTGGCGATTGGACACCTTGCGAAATTGAGCAAGGATGAATTGGCAGGCAAGCTGCTTTTCCTCTTGTGAATTGTCCGGGTACATGGTTGATGCACACGAGATACGTGGATAGTAGGTAAACGTGGTCACTGCCGGTTCGCGAGAAAGCCCTATCTCATGCACCTTCACGCCAAGCCTGTCGTGCAGTTCGACGTTTTTTTGCAGGATCTGGCAAATCGCGGGAATCGGCTCAAATGCGTAAACGCTCAGTCGCTGGCAGATCTGATTCAGGAATACGACGAACAGCCCGGTGTTGGCACCGACGTCGAAGATACAGTCACCGTCCTGGATCGCAACTCCATGTTGGCGATAGACGTCTTCCGCGAAAATCTCCTGGTAAATCAAATCGGTGTCGGTGCGTGACAGACCGTAGGCCTCCAGGCCGTTGGGCAGCGCATAGGGTCGGCGTGGCGGCATGAGAGTCCCAGTCGCGTGCAATCCGAGGCCATAAAATCAGCCTAGAAACAGATCAATCGTAATTGAGGCCCAATGTCAAGTAAACTAGGCACACATCCGAAATTGCGAGCTGAGCAGCTCAGCCTCTCACTGGCAGCCAGGGATCGTTGCAGCCGATACTCATTTCCTGGGCAAGAATACCGGGCGGGCGGTGAAGGTGGCACTATGCATTTAGTGACACTTCTTTGTGGGCGCGGAGCGACGCAAGCGGAAAAATCTGGACTAAGGTGAAGTGGACTTAATGATAAGCCGGCGCAATTGATTCGCCGCGGAGCGGTTGCCCCGCTCTTCGGCAAGGGCCACGGCACGTTGGATCGTGTCGGCTGCTTTTTGTCCTCGATTATTGGCCACGTAGGCCTTGATCAATACGATCAACGATGCCAGATCTTTACCGTCGGTCAGCTCAACGGCCTTTAGCGCATGACTCTGCGCTTCTTGGGGCCGCCGCTGGCTGGGATCGGCATGGGTCATCAGGAGCTTGGCCAAATCCGAGTATGCCATCGCCAACATGGGGTCGAGACGAATGGCTTTTTTTAGAGGGCCCACGGCCGTGTTGAATTGCTGGGTGAGAAGATGGGCCCGACCAAGATACGCATGGGCTTTGGCCGAAGTCGGATCTTTTTCGACCGCAAGTTCAAATTGCCCAACCGCAGCTCCAGGGCTGCCAAGCTGGGAGGCCAGCCGACCTAGGGTGGTGATTTCGATGGCCGACTTTTCGAACAAGAGCTGCAAATCGTCCAGCTCGCCAATCCGATCAGTACGCGAAACCTCCAGGGGGATGATCCACTCCGCGGGCCAGAATGAGAACTCAGTCGATGCCAAATCCTGGTTCGCATCGATGAACAACTGCTGACGGCGTAGATTGACCGACTTGGAGACTGTGGCTCGAATCTGAACGTCCGGTTGTCCTTGCGCAGCAAGCTCGTCGGCCAGATAATGCGAGAACTGGCGGATCATGTCCGGCGAGTTGAATAACATGCTGTACTGTTTGAACGTCAAGTGGTCGAGCGGGTCAAGCTCCCACGTCTCTTGAGTATCCGGCCTAGTAGCGTGCAACTGTCCACGCGCGACGGCTGTCACCAAGCGCATACGCCAGGCAAACCGGTTGCCCTCCATGGTCCAGCTCACGTTTCCTGGGTAAAGAAAGTGCCTTAACGGCACCAGTAATTGGATTGCGGCAAAAATCGCAAAACAGCCCAGGCCGATTTTACGGGCAGCAGTAATCCGAAACGGCAATTTGCCGGCATCTAACTCATTTGGCTGCGGCGGCCGTTCATCGATGAATGTCAGCCAGGTGCCCAACCTGCGGGGCCAACTGGGGGCGAAGAATACTAGTGTTGCGGCGAACATGAGCGGAGGGAAAACGCCAATGTTGAAGAGTTTCGAATTCAACATGTGAAACAGGGTCACTACCACCAGGGCAAAAATGCGGGTTCGCCTGTAAAGCAGTGCAGGTACTATGAATAAGTCCAGGAGCATCCCAGACCAACTCATGAAATAAACTACCGCTTCGGTTAAATCGAAGTCGTTTTGCTCAACAATCTTTCGGAAAAAAAAGAATCGCGTGTCGTGAATAAACTTACGCATGGGCTCACCCGTAAGCAGCCAATCTGCGTTGATCTTGGCAATGCCGCCAAAGACATAGGGCACCGCCAACTGAAATCGAATCAGCCACAGGCCCCATGTGGGCGCAAATTGACTGCGGATTTTGGGAAACAACAGGCTATCGAGCGAATAGGCTCGATGTGCTGGGACAAATGCCATCAAGAATCCCAGCAGGCTGATCAGGTAGTAATGATTGTTCTCCTGTCCCTTGTCTAGTAGCCACACGTAAGCCCACGCGATCGCAAATAGCACGCATGCCGCGCGGTAAAACAACCCCAGTGCGATCATCAGGCATAGCGCTATCAGAGCAATGAAGTGCCAGTACATACCGTCCCCAGGCCAGGGCCGGACCCAATCGAAACCTTCGTAGGTAAACAGAAAAACCGGCTGGATCCACATCGATTGGACCTTGCCGGTGGACAAATATTTCCACCACTCTTGAGCCAAAAGCAAGCCGAATGCGATGCGAAAGACAACCAGCGAAGCGATATCGACAGGCTGAAAGAGGGTTCGGAGCAGCCCCTGGGGGGGCGCGTGCTCGCTTGATTCATTCATCACGTGGTTCTCAGGGGTCCTGTCAGATGTGCAGCGGTGGATTTACTTCAAGGCCAATGACAGTGACAGTTACTAAACTACCCGACAGGCCACGCCGGGTCAAAACGATTAGCATCTAGGGGTCAAAGGAAGCCGCCGCAGAATTTGCAGTGCACTGCGTCGGAGTCGTGGCCCTCTTTCATACATTCGGGGCAGACTTGGGTGGTCAGCTGCTTGCTGCCTGCATGAGCAAGTTCCGCGGAGACGATACCCGTCGGAATAATAATAAAACTGTAGCCCAACACCATCATTACCGCGGCGAGCGTCTTACCCAGCGCGGTCGCTGGCGTAGCATCGCCATAGCCTACCGTGGTCATGGTGACGACAGCCCAGTACATGCTCTCTGGAATGGATTCAAAGCCCGGACTCGACCCCTCGATCACATGCATCGCCGAGCCGACAATCACCACGGAAATTGCAATGCACGTGAGAAAGACGGCTACCTTGGCCCGGGCAGCCCAGATCGCGGTTCGCAGTGCACTCGCCTCGGAGAGCATGTGTGCCAGTTTGAAGATACGAAACGCCCGCAGCAGCCGCAGCACGCGTACCACTGTCATTCGCTGTGCTCCGGCTACCTCACTTGCG
Source organism: Pirellulales bacterium (assembly GCA_022448265.1). Classification (GTDB taxonomy): domain Bacteria; phylum Planctomycetota; class Planctomycetia; order Pirellulales; family Lacipirellulaceae; genus Bythopirellula. The sequence continues at coordinate 210,887 of JAKVCC010000005.1, read as the reverse complement.
TCTGGAATGCAAATGTGGATTAGGTAGGTGGGCAAGATTGCCAAGAGATCGACAATCCCCCAAAAGCTAAACACGTATCTCCAGGGACGCGGGGCACAGGCGATGCGTGCGGCGTATTCTACAGTGAAGAGTATTGTAAAAAACCATTCCGCACCCTGTAGCTCCAACGAATATTTTTCGTGGTAGTCCGCCACGCTCTCCAACATGATCACCAACACGCTCAGGAGAATAGCGGCAAGGAGCGCGACATCGAACAGCTTGCCGGTAGGTGTGTCAGCTTCGAAGATGATTTCGTAGAGACGCTCCTTCAAACTCTTGGCGGAGCTATTTACTGACTTCGTAAGAGGCATGGGCTTTCACCCGAGGGACAGGATTGCTGGCGGCGAAAGGAAATCTTCCGGCGTGTTACTGAAACAACTTTGGACCACTGCCCCTGCAACGTGGCACTCGGCACAGCTCGCTTTACTGAGTAATTCGAAACCGGACTCAAACTTCCGCAGCGCATGACCCGCCCAAGTCTCCATCACGTGCACTGGGACAGGTGCGACAGCACACTTTGCAATCGGCTAATTGCAATTATAGCAAATACAGACTGTGTGAGAACTTCGTAAAACAGGAAGCCAATTCGCCAACGCAAGCGGCATTTAGCAGGGAGGCAGTGCTTTTCCCGGCGGTGGCATGGGCACCTGCAACGCAAGCCACAACAAAAGAAACGTTTATTAAACGGCATCTGAGCTAACGCGTGGCGCTTGGCAGGGGCAACCTGCCCGCCATTTCATGCGCCTCTTCCGTATCGGGAAGCCAGCCCGCTACAGGGAGGTGCAGCAGCTGCACCAGCCGCGCGACCGGCAGTGGGCGGGGCGGTTCCAGCAGGAGCTGCTGGCCCTGATGGGCCAACAAGCAGCCCACCTCACGTACACCCGCCGACTTGTTGCCCGCTAGGATTGGGCCCGCCATCGCCTGGCCCGTGATATGGATTCCCGTGTCGTCCAACTGAAAACCCAAAGCCATTTCGTCAAACGGCAGTACAGCAGCCGGGTCCCGGTCGAGCTCTCTTTGCACGGCCGCTGGTATTTCACAATGGAAGAGGGTGCTAGCCGCCGATAACAAGGGCCCATTGAGCCCGCCCCCAACGGCGCGCAGTTCTCCCCTAGCGATCAGGACACGATCGTCCTGCCAGACGAGTCTTTTTAACTGCACCGTGGCCGAGCCCGCCGCCCGGTGCGGTGTGGTCGGCCCCAGCCACTTTGCAAGATCGATGGGAGCAAAATTGCCTTGCAATGTACCGCGGACGTGCTGGGCACCGCACTCGACTTGTGCCGTTCCGGTAAAACGGGCCGCCGGCGACCGATACATCCCGCCAGGAATCAGATCGTCCATGAGCCAGACAGGTAGTGCGCTTTGCTGGGTGTCGAATATAGCATGAATGACCGGGCCGACTGGGCTAGGCTGCGCGCGGACAACCAAATGAACCGGTCTTTTTTCTTCAGATGCCTCTGCCCACAACTCGACGGTTCGGCCTTGCGGACCTTCGGCGCGGCTACTCATTTGCAGATTTTTCCAAGCGGCTCCGGATGAATGTCTGCCGATAAACACGAGTTGATTTACCTGCAGATCAACCGACACATGCTCCCCCACCGAGAGCCATGTGGCGAGGGCTGCGCTCGCTTGCATCAGGTGTCGGGCTTCGACTTCCAGAAGGTCGGCCTGAATCCGTAGCCGACCGCTCTCCCACTGGCAGCGCAAGTCACTAAGCCGGCCCAGCAAACCGTTCGATCGCAAATCGGCCAGCCGCACGTTGCCCAGCGTCGTGACACCCGGTCGCGGGCGGGCAACGTTTTCCACGGCCACCCGCAAGTGCAGATTTTCGGTCAACCGGTGCTGCCAGTCGCTGAGCTGCCAAGGACGATGGCAGTAGGCAATCCACACCACCGTCGCCAATAATGGCACGACACAGCACACGAAAAACAGTATGCGGCAAATGGTGCGCTGCGTGGTTTCGTGAAGTAGGAACATTATGAGTTATGAGCTTCGAGACACGACACTCACCTCTCCCTCGCCATCGCCAGAAACGCCTCGTACCGGGCGCGCGTCTCCTCTAGGCTGTCGCCGCCAAATTTGTCCACTACGGCTCTCGCAATTTCAAATGCCACGACGCATTCGACGATCACGCTGGCCGCAGAAATTGCGCACACGTCGCTCCGTTCGTAACTGGCTTCTTCAGGTTGCTTGGTGTCCAGATTGATCGACGCTAACGGCTTGGCGAGCGTGCTAATGGGTTTTTTTGCTGCGCGGATAACAATGGGCTGGCCATTGGTCATACCTGCTTCAAGTCCGCCGGCATTATTAGTCGGGCGCTCGTAACCAAGGGTCGCAGTATTCTTTTTTTGGGGATCGAAATGGATCGGATCGTGGACTTGCGAGCCCGGCCTGCGGGCCGCTTCGAATCCTAAGCCGATCTCCACGCCTTTGATCGCCTGCACCGCCATCACCGCCTGGGCCAAGCGCCCGTCGAGCTTGAGATCCCATTGGGCATGGGTACCCAAGCCGAACGGACAGCCATCGACGCGCACTTCGACAATTCCGCCCAACGTATCGCCATGCTTTCCAGCGTTGTCGATCAGTTTCTTAATTGGTGCGTCACGCTGCAAATTCAACCCATACACCTCGCTTTGGTCGCGCACTGCGCGCAGCTCCTCAAGCGTACCCTCGACGGGCTCAATGCGCTCGGAGCCAATTTCCAGGACATAGCCAAGAACGCTAATGTCGAACTGGCCCAAAAGCTGTTTGGCCAACGCACCGGCTGCGACTCGTACGGCCGTTTCGCGGGCGGAAGCGCGTTCCAGCACGCCCCGCACGCTACCCAGGTATTTCATGGCGCCCGTGAGATCACCGTGCCCGGGGCGCGGTCGGGGCAAATCGTCAAGCCGCTCGAGCTTGTGGTCGCGATTGACGACCTCCAGTGCAATGGGGCTACCCAGGGTAACGCCTTTCCAAATGCCGCTGCGGATGTCGACCTTGTCAGTCTCGATCCGTTGTCGTCCGCCCCGACCATAGCCGCCCTGACGCCGCCGCAATTCGTAGTCAATTGGCTCGGTCTCTATGGGCACGCCAGCCGGAAATCCGTCAACCAGCGCCAGCAAGGTCTTGCCATGGGATTCACCCGCAGTCCAATAACGCAGCATGGTAGGAACACCACAACAATTAGGGGCCCAGGCCTCTCGGGGCCCTCTGGGGGCCTGCCCGGACAGGGCAGCAGAAGATTAGAAGCCAAACGCCAAGCACGCAAGGCGAGCAGGCCTATGACACGACATATTCTACATGGGCCAGGCGTGGAAGGATAGGCAAACCAGACGGCAGATCCGCTTGATTTCGCGGCTAAAACCAACAAACGGCAGCCCAGGCAAAGGCTCAGTCCATGCCAAAAAGCGCGTGCTAGCTTACGCCCACACGGCCAGCCCACCCTCGTGCACTTCACTTCAGCTCACTTCCATGCAAACTCAACGCCAGTGAGGCGATCACAGGCCTCAATGTATTTTTCCCGCGTGCCAACGACCACCTCAGCAGGCAGTTCCGGCGGCCGGCTATTTTTGTCCCAGTCGCTGCTCAGCAGCCAGTCGCGAACAAACTGCTTGTCGAATGAGAGCTGACTGCATCCCGGCTGGTAACTCTGCGCGGGCCAAAAACGCGAACTATCGGGGGTCAGGACTTCGTCCACCAAAATTACCTCGCCATCCACCTGGCCAAACTCAAACTTGGTATCAGCTACCAAAATGCCAACCTCACGGGCATGGGCAGCGCCGCGCTTGTAGATCGCGATGCTACGCCGCCGCAACTCGGCCGCCAGGTCACCGCCTACCTGCTGACACATCTGGTCAAAAGTGATGTTTTCGTCGTGCGCACCGATGGCTGCCTTGGTGGCCGGTGTAAAAATGGGTTCCGGCAATCGGTCACTTTCTCGCAGACCCGCAGGGAGCCTGACCCCGCACACCTGACCGCTGGCTTGATACTCTTGCCAGGCCGAGCCGGCCAGGAACCCGCGCACGACACATTCGATGGGTACCACTTGGGTCTTGCGGACCAGCACAGCCCGCCCCTTTAGGGCTTCTCGCTCCACCCCGTCTGGGAGATCCATCTTGTCGACTTCGGTAACGAGGAGGTGGTGTGGTTCGCCGAGAAAATTGAACCAGAAATTGCTAACCTGAGTTAGCACGCGACCCTTGTCGGGAATTCCCGTGGGCAATACCCAGTCGAAGGCACTGATGCGATCGCTGCTAACAATCAAAAGTTGTTGTCCTAGATCGTAGACATCGCGCACTTTGCCGCGATTCAACGGTAGCTCGGGCAGGTTGGTTTCCAGAAGTGGAGTACGAAGCATTGGTCAGCTTGTGGTCAGTGGCCGGGGCGAAACGCTCCCAGTATACCGTGTGCCGCCAATAATTGCTAAACTGATAGCAAATCGCGGGTAGTGCCGGTTTACTGCTGAGAATAAGTCGCAGAGATACGGCACAATCTACAACCGGGACGAGCCGTATGGGACAGATGCGATTCCGAATTCACGACCGCGATCGCGTTCCGTCGGATAGCTTGCAGCGCATCTACGTGGCCGACATGGAAGAAATGCCGTGGTCAACCCGCGTTAGTTGGGAAGGGGATGAGCTAGTTGTAGAGCGCTCAACGAGCGACTCGGGCTGCGTGCACGTCCCTTGGCGGGTGGATGGTCATGGGCAAAACGTACTGACGACCACCACGTTGATGGAGCGGGAAAGGCCCTATCTGCTCGAAGTGGAACTGGCCCGCGGACTGATTCAGCGGCTGCGCAATCGTCTCTACATTTGGGAATTGATAGGGCTTGAGACATCCGATGATTTGCTCGGGCAGTTGCATGCAGCCACGCGAGAGTTTTCCCGAGCGGCGACTTCCCAGCAAGATCCGGCACTTGCCAGCGCCGCCGCCAATCGCGCGCTGGCGCTGGGGCTCACCACGGCCCGTACTTTGGTGGCCGGGTATGCGGAGCAAGCGATCACCGGGCGGAAAAAGCAGGCGCCGCTTGCCACACTGATGGGAGTCTCCCTGAGCCCGGAAACCCCGCTGGTAAAAACACGCCGTCAGTTAGTCGAAGCGTGCAATATCGTGCAGCTTCCTATCGCCTGGCGGTCCATTGAATCGCAAGAGGGCCGGCGCAACTGGAAACATACCGATGAGCAACTCGCCTGGTGCCAAAAGGCTGGCTTGAAGGTGGCGGCCGGCCCCTTACTTAGAATGGACGACGCGGGCGTTCCGGACTGGCTAGTTCTGTGGGAAGGCGATAGCGAAAACCTGTTCCGGCTAATGGTTGATCATGTCCGTGCCGTCGTTTCACGCTATAGAGGCCGGGTGCATTTGTGGCACGTCGCCTCGCGAGTGAATACGGGCCGCTTGCTCTCCCTGGAGGAAGAACAACGTCTGCAGCTAGTCGCCCACGCCATCGAAGTGGTACGTCAGCTCGACAGCCGTACGCCGACAGTGGTATCGTTCGACCAGCCTTGGGCCGAGTATTTGGCGCACGAGAAAGAGGACCTGGCACCGCTCCACTATGCCGATGCGCTGGTGCGCGCCGATCTGGGCGTCTCGGGGTTCGGCTTGGAAATCAACGCCGGCTTTCGACCTGGCGGCAGCAGCCATCGTCCTGCCTTTGAATTGGGCCGTCTTATCGATGAATGGAGCATTTGGGGATTGCCGCTGATGTTTCATCTGTCGACTGCCAGTGCTACGTCGGTAGACGCACTGGCAAAAAAAGACATTACCGTCGACCTAGCGGGCGATCCCGGCGAAGACTCGTCCGATGCGCAGCGCCAGTGGGCTGCCGAAGTGCTACCTTTGCTGCTGGCGCGCAGTGCAGTGCAAGTTATTCTTTGGAATCAATTGAGCGACCGTCTGCCGCACGATTTTCCCCATGCGGGTTTATTTGACGCCAACGACCAAGCCAAGCCGACGCTGGCACTGATGCGTGACTTGCACAAGAGTTGCTTAACTTAGCCTTAGCGCGGCTTGGCTGCCTTGCAGCCGCGTACGGCGTCTTCGCGACAAACGAAATTAGGCAAGGCTTGGTCCAGCCGGCACAGGTGCAGCGATTCAGTACAGGCCACGGAGAGGCCGCACAACCGGAGCGCCCCGTCGTGCTGGAGTACCTGCCTCTGCAACATCACCAACTGGCCAATCAGACGTCTTGGCAGATACTCGACCTCGTCCATTTCAAGCACCAGGCGGTGAATAAAATGTTTGTTCATGAGTTTCCACAAACGTTCGGCCAAGTCGTCAAGATGCTCCGGATCGGGACGCAGCCTGATGAATAACCAGTCGGGCCCGCGACCCACGACTTCCAGTTCCGCTAACACGTGCAGTTTCGACATTTCCCGCCTCCAACTTCCAAAAGAGGGCTGCGCAGGGGGGCAGCCATGCCCAATAGTTGGATGCTAGATTGGATGCAAAGCCGTTCTAGACCCGCTCGCTTCCTAGCAACGAGCGAACTATGCGCTCGGATGCTCTACGCAATCGGTAGCGAAAAAGATCGAAGACTGCCAGGCTTGTACTCCTTGTCTAGACGAATTTGGCCGGCGCGCTGGCGGTTGCTGTGGCGGGCGGCTCAGGCACACAAGCAGAGACGCGAATTTCCCACGGGATCGCTTGTACTGAGAGAGGGGAGGGTGCGCGTGCTGGGTGCAATTAATTGAGCATGGCGGCAATCGTTTCTTTGGCCACGGCTAGCGCTTCCGGTAAGCAGGCGGGCTTTTTGCCACCTGCTTGGGCCATGTCGGGCCGCCCGCCGCCGCCGCCGCCGAGCACTTGCGCGACCGGACGAATCCAGTTGCCCGCGTGCGCCCCTTTTTCCTGGAGATCGGGCGAAACTCCAGCCACCAGCGTCACTTTGTCCTGGCCCTGGATGCTGGCCAACAGAACCGCGCTGGTGCCCGTTTTTTTGCGAATCTGGTCGATCAGTTGCCGCATCAGATTCGCCTCAGCCGTAGGGGCCTCGGCAATGACGATTGTGGCGCTGCCCATCGCTTCCGCCTCTTCCATCAAACTGTCGGCCGTTAGCGGTCCCGCCGCTGCGCGCACCGCCAGTCGCTCTTCAAGCGCGGCAACTTCTTGCTGGAGCGCCGAAAGCCGCTCCACCACTGCGAGCGGCGCGACCGACAGCAGTTGCGCAGTGTCGGCCAAGATGGCTTTCACCTCCACTGCACCAAGCGTCTCGACGCCCTCATCTGGCCGCTCTTCCACCGCTGGGAAAGCGGTTGACGTACCGCCTGAGGCAAGCTGTTTTTTAAGTCCTCGCTGTCGATTGAGGATCGCTTCGCTGCGAGACGGAACTGCGATGGGAGCGCATCCAATCAATTCCGCCGCGCGCTCTAGCGCCTCCAGGGTCTGATCGGCGAATTCCGCGGCACGCCGGCCGGTTATCGCGGTGATGCGGCGGGTCCCTGCCGAAACACCTTCCTCGCTAAGGATCTCAAAAGCTTCGATCTGGCTGGTATTTTGCAAATGGGTTCCGCCGCATAATTCCTTGCTAAACGCCCTTTCTGGAGGACTGCCCATCGAGACCACGCGGACCGGGTCGGGATACTTTTCACCAAAGAGCATCATCGCCCCCTGCCGACGCGCTTCGGCAAGTGGAAGAATTTCCCAGGAAACCGGTTCGGCTGCCAAAACCCTCGCTGTGACGTCCTTGCTAATGGCAGCCAGTTGATCACTCGTGACCGGGCTCAAGTTTGTAAAGTCGAAGCGAAGCCAGTCAGCATCGACTTTGGAACCCTGCTGCTGGGCATGGGATCCCAAGTGCGTTTGCAGTGCGTGGTGCAGAATATGCGTGGCGGAGTGTGCGCGGCGAATGGCGTCGCGGCGCTCCGTATTCACACGGGCGGAAACGGTGTCACCTTCAAGCATGACGCCGGATTTTAAGTGCCCGTGGTGGATAAAAAGCTGACCGTCTTTCTGCGAGTCAGTCACCTCAAACACGAAAGACTCACCCACGAGTTCCCCCGTATCGCCGACCTGCCCACCGCTCTCCCCGTAAAACGGGGTGCTGTCGAGCACCACACGTACTGCACTGTCGCGGCCTTGCTCTTCCATTTGGTCGCAAAGATGATCGTCTGGCGGCGAACCCGCCACAATGCCTTTCACGACCGCCGCGACCTCGGTCGATTCGTAGCCCACAAATTCCGTGCCATGCAGTGCATGCTTGAGCGAATCGATGGGGCCCTTAGCCCCCATAACCGTATGTTGCAATTTCCCGGAGACCTCGCCGTGTAACTCCATGGCCTGCGCGTAAGCGTCCCAATCAAAAGCCAAGTTGCGTTCCGCAGCCAAAGACTCGAACAGTTCGGGAGGCACGCCAAAGGTTTGATACAGTTCCGCAGCGATGTCCCCTTCGACTTTCACCCGGTCCTTGGAACGCATGTCGTCGAATACGTGCTCGATGCGGCTGAGCCCCGCGTCGATCGTACCAAAAAAGTTTGCCTCTTCATTCTTAATGACTCCCGCCACACGCTCAGTCGTTTCCACAAGTTCGGGGTAAGCGCCTTGCATCACGGCAACAACTTGAGGCACTAACTGGTGCAAAAACGGCTCCCGCAAACCCAGCTGGTGTCCATCAAGTACAGCCCGACGGAGCAAGCGTTTAACCACGTATTTTTCCTTGTTGGCGCCAGGGTAGACGTTTTCGTGAACGGCAAACGTACACGCCCGCACGTGATCGGTAATGCGCCGGCAGCGACGACCCGTTTCGCTCTCAGGCTGGTAGCGCACGCCACATACCTCAGCAGCCGCCTCAACCAGGGGCCGCAAAATGTCTATGTGGTAATTCGTAGACACTCCTTGCAGTGTGGCCGCTGTGCGTTCCAGACCCATTCCCGTGTCGATATTCTGGGATGGCAGCGGTCGCAGATTGTCTGGCGGATTGCCAATCCGATTAAACTGCGTAAAGACCAAGTTCCAAATCTCTACCGAATCGCCCCCCAATTCGGAAGGCTGGCCGGGATGATAATAAATCTCGCTGCACGGCCCGCAAACCCCGTCGGGACCCTGGCTGGGAGCACTGGCAGGCCAAAAATTTTCGTCTTCGTCCATCCACTCAATACGGCTGTCAGGCAGCTTGATTTCGCTGGCCCAAATCTGGGCGGCATCTTTGTCGTCTTTGTAGACAGTGACGCTCAGCCGTTCGGGTTCCAGTCCCAGCCATTGTTTCTCAGTCAGAAACTCCCACGCCCAATGGATTGCTTCACGTTTGAAGTAATCGCCGAAAGAAAAATTGCCCAGCATCTCAAAAAACGTGTGGTGATAGGCAGTGCGGCCCACGTTATCTATATCGCCGGTACGTAGACATTTTTGACAGGTCGTCGCCCGGGTGAAATCAAGCTTTGTTTTTCCGAGAAAGTGGTCTTTGAATTGGTTCATCCCCGCCGGAGTAAAGAGTACGCTGGGATCCCAAGTCGGAACAAGGACGTCGCTCGGTTGACGGCTATGGCCTTTGGACTGGAAGAAGGTTAGGTATTTTTCCCGCAGTTCGTCTGTTTGCATCGGATGGGGGCCCGGGTTGCGGATTGAGGATTGCGAACTGGATAAAAACGAAATGCTCGTACGGGTCGGCGCCGGGCGCGGCCCGTCATGGGCCGTTCGGGCCCTGTAGGGCTGCTAGAAATAGGGCGGGAGGATTGCGCAGGGCCTCCATTATATCGCTTGGCCTAGGCTGCGGCTACTGCGGCCACTAGGCGGTAGCCGGTTTGCTCACGACCCACACGGGGGAGCACACTTATATGGCGAGCAGCAGATACAACGTCACTGCCACACTCGCATCGCTGCAAATAATCTCGAGTTTTCCGTCTAATTATTTTTACAGTTGGCTGCACAGCGCCAATCCCAATACTACTCCCGGAGCTGTGTCGGCGACATCTTCCGACGATTTGCTGAATGGCCGCGTCTCGGTCGCGCAAGGGGTTTTCCACGGCGTCGACTTCCGTTTGCAACTGGCCTAACTACTGCAAGACAAGCTTCAAAACGACGGGGCCCATGAGCCGCATGCCAGCCACTGCCATGCGGCGATCTTCAGGCGCGAGTGCCGTGGGAACTCCGAGTATAAGCGCTTCCCAAATCTGTGACACTCCTACTGAGAAACGGCGCGCATAGTCACACAGATCGCTTGAGATCTCCATCCGAGCGCATCGGGTGTCAATGCCGATGAAATGTAACTACCGTTCTGGTATCCTGGATCCCGTTCTGGGCCGATATCACTGATCACCACGTCCCTGCTGCAAAACATGGCATCTTCCGACAGCAGCCCCGGTGCCAATCGCTTGACCGTCGTGGTCGACGCAGTCCACCGCCATTTCCTCTGGTTGCTCTTGGCGAGCTACCTGCTGGCCGCGCTGTTGCCTGGCCCCGGGTTGGCCATTCGGGAATTTTCGCTTGGCGACGACTTGACAGCGTCCATGCTGCTGCTGGCGACGCTTCTGTTTAGTGCCTCAGCGGTCGTGCGCGGGTCGCAAATACGCGGCTTGATACAGCGCCCGGGCATACTGCTGCTGGGGCTGCTGGCCGTTTGGCTTGTGCCCAGCTTGTTCGTCAGTGCGCTGGGATGGATTCTTCCCTGGCTGATGGGAAACTCCCTGGCAGGCGGTATGCTGGTCGGATTGGCCATCGTGGCCGCCATGCCGGTGGCGAATTCGTCGGTCGCATGGGCCCAAAACGCGCGCGGCAACGTGGTACTTGGGCTGGGTCTGATCATACTCACCATCGTGTTGTGCCCATTGGCCACGCCCCAGATGCTCAACTTCATGGGCCTGTCGCTTTCCGGCCAGGAAACCGAGCAGTGCGCAGAATTGGTGCGAAAGTTTTCCGGAATATTCTTTATTATCTGGGTGATCCTGCCCGCCAGTGCCGGAACGCTATTCAACGTGCTTGCCGGTCCGGAACGTGTCGATCGTGCACGTGGATTGCTTCGCCTGGTAAGCGCTATAGCACTACTAACGCTTAACTACGCCAATGCCGCACTGGCCCTGCCGCGCGTGTTAGAAGAGGAAGGTGCGACGACCCTAATTGTTGCCGGCGGGCTCGCTGTAAGCCTCTCGCTAATCGGCATCGTCAGCGCGTGGGTTCTGTCCCATCTGCTCGACCTTGGCCTGGCATCGCGGGCATCGCTCACCTTTGGTTTCAGCATGAAACACACTGGGCTGGCCCTCGTGCTGGCGGGCGAGGTGCTGCAGGAAGAACCCCGCGTGATTCTGATGATCGTCATGGCAACGCTCTTGCAACACGTCGTTGCTGGCGCCGCAAACTGGTTTTTGGATCGCCACCAGCGGTGATCAAGGCCGGTTGCTGCGCCCTAAGAGGCCCATTACTGTATGGCTTCCGTTTGTACCAGCACGAACCATCCGGCAGGCACCTCTTGGAGGTGGCCCGTGACGGGATGGGAAATCTTGTAGGTCACGCCCTTAAAGGCGCCCCAATACGTGGTCTTGGCCTTAACCGATAACGGGTCGTGATAACCAGCCACAAAGTTCTCGTGGGGAGATTCCAGGGCTGCAAGAACTCGAGAATCGATGCGTGGTGGAATCTCCTGCTTCCAAATACTCTGGTCGTCGTAATTGATAATGAGTCCTTGCCGGGCCGTGCCATCTAGGAAGTCGCGACGCAAATCAACCAGTATGACCTGTTTTCCTGCGCTGTAACTAAGGTCCGATATTTCGAATTCACCCAAGTTGAACGAACTGGAGAGGACGCCTAGCTGGCGACGGGCAGCGGGGTCTTCATGTGCCGACCAAATGGGCACCGAGAAGGCTGCTTTGAGCTTACCACTATTACGGCTCTCGTAGATTGCACTGATATTCGGTGCCGTGATCGGCTTGACTCCCGCCGTGTTGTCAGGAGACCGGTCCTTTTCTTCACCATGGAAATAATCTCGGAATGAGAAATCATTCATAAATGTCGAAACGATCTGGCCATCTTTATCGAGGAGCGGATGACGAGAAATCTGCCGTCCCTGCGCATCATTGATAAACCAACTGCTAGATCTGAATTCAACGCCATGATCCTTTCGCTGCTTTTCGATCCATTTGGCGAGAGGATAATCGCTCCCCTTGGCACGCGCCTCTTGTTCGCTAAACACCTCCATCATCGCGATCAATTCCGGATCGCTGGCGCCTTGGAGCAAGATTTCAAATCGCTCGGTAATCTCAGGACTGATCTTGTCCTCAGCCACTTCTTCCGCGAATTTGAGCAGGCTGTTTTTTTCGCGCCGCATGGCGTTGGCAATCGTCTGTTTGTTGCCCTGCTCAATTTTCCAAAATAATCCGGCCAGCAACCCTCCCACCAACAGTAAGGGCAGGCCGCGGCTGAGCAGCCATCGCCCGTTAGGGCAAATGTGACTGGCGCGAGAGAGCCAAGTGTCTATACGGGTACACGAGTCGGAACGCGTGTGGTGATGCGAGCTGGACTCGGCATCCGAATGCGTGTAGTTCCGCACCAAGCTGGCCAGATTGTGTCCCTCGGTAAACGGCAGCAAAGCGACAGCAACTTCTGCGGGAGTACCATAGCGATCATCGGGCTGTTTTGCCATCATCTTCCGCAGCACTTCCCAAAGTTTGCGCGGCAATGGGGTCCCGACACGGATGGGTGGGAGCCGCGATTTTTCGTGCGCCTTCTCGGGTCGCAAATCCGTGTCGAAAAAAGGCGGGTTGCCCGCGAGCAGATGATAGAGCGTGCAGCCCAAGCTGTAGATATCGGCACGAATATCGACGCTTGTCGTCTTCCACTGCTCAGGCGACATGTACATGCCGGTGCCCATCGCCTTGTTGTCAAAGCGCGTGACCCGATCATGCTTTTCCTCAGACAAAAGTGCTAGCCCCAGATCAAGAATCTTCACAACACCCTGGACGCCTTCGGCGAACTGAACCTGAGAGGAGTCGGTAGCCATGCCGTCGCCGTCCACCAACGTGAGCATCAAGTTTGACGGCTTCATGTCGCGGTGTACCATGCCATGACGATGAATGTACTGCAGCCCTCGCGCGGCCTGACGTACCACCTCACAAGCGTTGGCGAGCGAAAGATGGTCCACCTGATCCACTAAATCATTCAAAGCCACCCCGTCTATGTATTCCATCACCAGATAGTGATGCTTGTCGGTGGGGGCAGAAGAATCGATCGCCACTACAATATTTTTGTGCTCCATAGCGCCAACCGCTTTTATCTCGCGATAGAAGCGGCTGATCACATCCTCATTGCCGGATGCAACATATTGTGGCTTGATGACTTTGATCGCGCGCTCGCGGCCAAATTGAATATGGCGACCCTTGTAAACATCGCCCATGCCTCCGCTGCCAAGTCGCTCTTCGAGTTCATAGTTGCCGACCCGCTTGAGCATCTCCGTCGACGCAATGGCGGCATCCGATGCCAGACCCCCTTCGCGCGTTTCGTCTAGGCCTTCGGTCGGCAACACCGTCCATTGGCGGTCGGACTGGCTTGCCGGGCGTTGTCGAAGGGGCGCTGGCTGACTGGAGTCGTACAGAAGTTCATAAACTTCGACGCGCCCAATTCCCTTCAAATGCCGCCGGCCATGCGGATGGAAGTCGATGCCTTCGAGGCCCACGTCGTGCAAAATAGCCATGACACTGCGGGAAACCAGGACCTGAGACCCCTGTGCGTAGTCATTCAAACGGGACGCGTAATCAACGCTCTTGCCAACAAAGTTATGTGGGTCGCACGGATCGGCCTGAGGCACGCCGACGTGAATGCTGATCCGCACTTCGACATGGCCATCACCGGGAGTCTGGATCCGATTGTCGCGATGATCGCACTGGACGTCGACGGCCCACAGGGCCGCACGCACCGTATTGTCAAACACCAAGAAATGGCCGTCGCCGGCCGTCGACACCACGCGCCCGCCATGCTCTTCCAAGTGCCCTTCGATGCGTTGCCGATGGGGCGTGAGGATGGTTTCGATAAAGGCCTGATCGCGCTCCGTCACGCTTCGGCCGACCATCTCATTCTTCAGATCGACGCTACGGAAAATGTCGGTAAACAGAAACGTTTTCAGCTCGGCCATGATATGTAGGCGCTGGGCGCTAGGCACCAGCCGCCAGTTGCCAACAGCGACTTGCCAACTCCGACTCGCCAATCCCGCCGCACCAACCGCCGACTGCCGTGCACTCGCCGGAGAATCTTCAAACCCTCACCACGGAGCGCCTACAGACAAGCGCCCCGCTTCAATAGGCCCGCATCACGGGGTAGGGCACAACGCTCGCTGGCCTATAACCGTAGCGGACTCGAGATACCACACCCCCTAAAAAACCTCGGTAACGCGTGCGGACCCGCGCGACAGGTTGATACATCACGGGAGCAACCGCTGGTGCGTAGCAGGCAACCTGGGGTGCCGGACAGCTTGCAATGTACGGGCGGCAGACAGTCACCGGTTGATAATAGGTCACATATGCGGTTTGCCCCTCAACATCCGCCTGGCAAGCGAACCAAAAAGTCGCCGCAACGAGCAACACAGCAAGTTTTCTCATTTTCCCAAACCTCAGCAGTGTAGCAAGTAGAACCTGCGTCAAAACCGGGCCAGTTTAAACATCTGACCTGGGGTTAAAATCCTCGGGGATCTTGCCGTCAATCGATGGTTTTGGATTGGCTTCGGGGAAGCAGGCAAGCAACCCCTTCCAGTATCTCACGGAGCACATCCGCACGCAACCATATGGCTCCACTCTCATGCTGTAGTTACAACTACTTTTGGCCCAGCGGCTTTAACATCGTCGGAGGCGTCGTTGGCATACTTTTTAAAGTTCTCTACAAACAGACCGGCCAATTTACCAGCAGTGGCGTCAAAGGCCCCTTTGTCGGCCCAAGTATTTTTGGGCACTAAGATCTCTGCTGGCACACCAGCACACTCGGCGGGTACGGCCAGGCCAAAGACGGGGTCGGTTTCAGTGGCTGCCTGGGCCAGCTGGCCGTTGTGAATTGCGTCGATAATAGCGCGGGTATACTCCAAGCTCATGCGATTGCCCGTACCACAGGCACCGCCGCTCCAACCCGTGTTCACCAGCCATGCAGCCGCGCTGTGTTTGCGCATTTTTTCAGCCAGTAGTTCCGCGTAGCGTGCGGGGTGCAACACCAGGAATGGCGCACCGAAACAAGCTGAGAACGTCGCTTCCGGCTCAGTGACGCCCACTTCGGTCCCCGCCACCTTGGCCGTGTAGCCACTTATGAAATGGTACATGGCCTGCTCGGGCGAAAGCCGACTAACGGGCGGCAAAACTCCAAACGCATCACAAGTCAACAGGATAATATTGTCTGGATGTCCGCCCACGCAAGGCACCTTTGCGTTAGGGATGTGCTCGATCGGATAGCTGGCCCGCGTGTTTTGTGTAAGCGACACATCGGCATAATCGACTTCGCGGGAGGCCGGATCGTGCACCGTATTTTCCAACACAGTCCCAAATCGAATGGCATTATAGATTTCCGGCTCTTTTTCGGCCGACAAATCGATGCACTTGGCGTAGCAGCCGCCTTCGATATTGAAGATGCCCGCATCATTCCAGCAGTGTTCGTCGTCGCCAATCAAGGCCCGGCTCGCATCGGCTGAGAGCGTGGTCTTGCCTGTGCCCGAGAGACCGAAAAACAGTGAAACGTCGCCCTGGGAACCTTCATTGGCCGAACAATGCATCGAAAACACGCCCTTCTTGGGCATCAAGTAGTGCATGATGGTGAACACGCCCTTCTTCATCTCGCCGGCGTACTGCGTGCCGAGAATGACGAATTCGCCCTTCGCAAAGTTGAGTGCGACGCTCGTTGGGCTCTCGACGCCATCAACGCTGGTGTCGGCATCTTGCTGGCCACCGTTGAAGATGACGTAGTCGGGCTGTCCAAAATCGGCCAATTCCTCAGCAGTGGGCCGTATCAACATGTTGTGCATGAAAAGCGCGTGATAGGCGCGCGTACAAATGATACGCACTTTAATCCGCGATTCCGGATCCCACCCACCAAATCCGTCTACAACAAAGATCTGGTCGCATTGATTCAAAAAGTCGAGTGCGATCTGCTTGTTCTTCTCAAAAGAGTCTTGGGAAAGGGGCTTGTTCACCGATCCCCACCACACATCGTCTTTGCTCGACTCTTCTTCAACGATCCGCTTGTCTTTGGGGCTGCGGCCCTTCTTGACACCTGAGTCTGTCTGTATAGCACCGGTGGAGACGACCGCTCCCCCATCATGGAGAATCGCTTCTTCGTACAAACGACCCGGGGCGCCATTGCGCAAAATATTGGTTACGGAAATTCCGTATTGGGCTAGGTTAATGTCATCACTCATACTAAATCTCTCCTATATCAAAACCATCAGTACAAATTATATTCGTGTAAAAAATTCCATTCCAGCTGTCGCCTCCACCAACCGCACCAGCAGACCACTCGTCGAGAGGCGCCCCGTTGAGGCCAAGCGTTGAGGCCAAGCGTTGAGACCAGGCGTTGAGACCAGGCTTTGAGACCAGGCTTTGAGGCCATCCCACAGGGGCAGGCAAACGCAAGGGATGCCAGTCTAGCACATCGAGCCGACTAATTCGAGCGTCCACTGGCTGCCATTTTTCCCAGCCGTGCAATCGGCGGATTCTGCTCCCCCGCCTCCCCGGCAACCGGCACTGGCTCGCTGATATCCAGCAGCAGGTAACCAGCCCAAAAAATAGGGTGCGACGCGGTAATCAGTGCGTCGTTTTTGCCAGCCTTCACCCGCCGCTCGGTGGCTGCTTCGACCGGCATTTCACGAGCCAGCTGCACACTCCGCTGCCACGCGTCGGCTGCCGTCATGTGCGGCAGTTCCTGCAAGAACTCTCGGACAATCTCCACCGTGGATCGCCCCCCTACCCGCCAGTTGCTCAGCAAAATGGTTTGGGCGCCAGACGCCATCAAGCCACAACTGGCAAGAAACAGTTCGGTACCCATCGGCGCGGCCGCCCCTCTGCGTTTCGAGCCTTTACCGCCCCGCTCGGCAATCGTATGGGTAGCCGGAAAAATAACGCGCTGCGGACCAAACTGGGGCAGGCGCAACCAGTCACCGAGCGAAGTCTGCCGGGCAGAACGGCCCTCTGGAATGGGCGACCATACCAGCGGTTCGTCCAGATTAAGCTCTGTCTCGTCCAGAACCACCAGCGTTTCCAGCAATGCACCCGAAATCGAATTGGGCACCGGCAAGGATCTGATTAAATCAAGTGGGTTTTCGAGGCAAGCGCGCAAGCGGACCAGCGATTCTTCTCTCTGGGCATCCGTCTTGCCGGGCAAGATGCTGTGGCCCGCAAGTCCACTTCGCTGGACCCGCCGCAAGGACGCGTGCGGCGCAAAAGCGAGGCCCACAGTGGGCGCGAAGCGGATGCGCGTCGTGCTAATCAGGGGTATCAACGTGGTTTCGCCCAAACTCGGAAGAGCCGCCCAGGGCACGTACCAGCCCAGGCCGTCGGGGATGATCAGTAAGTCGGTCATCGATTTAGGGTCAATCGAAGAATCTTTCAATAAGGCCTGCGCCAACCTGCTGCCCGATGTAAGCCAATCTTGCGAGGTCAGTTCATCCGCTGACAACTCATGGTTGGCGTCGTAGTTACCCAGACCGCGGAGGAAGGCCTGTAGCGGACCGACCAGGCGGCCACTGGGGCCACAATTCCAGCGCGTGGCCGACTTGCGCGTGAGCAAAAAACCGTGCAGCCCAGCGGGTGTATCGTGAAATACCATCACTGCCTGCCCTGGTTTGAGCTGCGCCTGCCAATCCGCAGTGGCCTTGATGGGAGGGAACTGGATATCGGCCGGCACCCGCACAGTACTCATTGCGCCGAGCATACTTTCGCGATCGTTAACTGAGGCTTCCCAGCGGCGCCACACCTTGGCCAGATCTCGCTCGGCCCTTGCATCGGGAACTGCTTTCCACCGCGCACGAAGCTCGGCTTCCCAGTTCCGACTCAACTTGCGCGCTTCGGCATACTCCGGAAACCGCAGCAGAAGTTCGTTGCGCTGCCCGCGAGCGTGTTGAGTAAGCAACTCATCCGGCGCTTCCAGCGCGCCGCGGAGAGCGGCCAGCCGGCCTCCCCAAGGAAGCCTTTGCAAATAACGATGCCGCTTCGCCAGATCGCTGATCTCCAGGGCCCTGCCTATATCTTTGGGTGAAACAGCGGCAAACCAACGATCGAAAGCATCTTGATGGGGCGTCTTAAGCCTGGCGAGCGTTTCCAGGGGCGCCAGCACCTGCTCGACAGGTTTCGGATCGCCCAGTAATTCCTGATACACCTTGAGCGCGGATCGGGTTGAAAGTTGCCGTTGGTCGAAGCGGGCATTGGCGAGTACCAACTGGTTGTTATGCGTCGACATTCCGACGTGCTGGGCGATTGCCGTCAGCAGCGTTTCTCGTGCCGACGCATGCCCATCCGCCTGCAGTAGGCGGCCTTGCAAAAAACGCGACCGGTTGCCTAACAAACCGGCATCCGCATCCTTCAATCGCGCCTGGCCCGCTTTCAGTGCCGTGGCCGCCGCCTCCCAGTGGCCTGCCGCCATCGACTCGTCGGCCAGCGCAAAGCACAGCCGGGCCACGACGTGGTCATAGCGGTTTCTTCGTGCCCAAGCGATAGCCGTATCCAGAGCAGCGCTGACGCCTTCGCGATTCGCGGCCATCCGGCAGATCGAATGCAGTCGAAACGCCTCATCGATAACACCGGTATCGTCGTAGTAAAAAGCCGAGGCAATTGCGTCTTCAAACAATTGCTGAGCTGCGTCCAGATGACCGACTTGCAGGTTCAACCGGCCCATCTCGAGCAGCGCCACACAGGTGAGCGGATGGTCGTATTTCCCCGCGACACGTTCTGCACGCTGCAATCGTGGTAGTGCCAGCTTAGGATCGGCATAAGCCAGTCCTAATTGTAAATCGACCCATGCATTAGACCAATGATTGGGCGGCGCACCACCATGGGACAAGGCGGTGATCAACTCTTTGGAAAGCGCATCGTAGGCGGCCAAAGGGCCTAGCAATTCATTGCGACGCCGAATCGCAAGCGCCGTCGCACGAACCACTTCCACGACATTCACTTGCCAGAACTGAAGCTGCGAGATAACTCCCCCGCCCTGTTGAACCGCCCGCTTCGCCGAGAAAAGATCGCCTTGGCGGATGAGCATTTGCCGTGGAAATCTTCCCAACGTAAATTTCCGGCTCCCGTTGCCCCATGGAGGCGGACGATTCAATCGATTCGTATCCGCCTGCAGCGGTTTGAATTCAACCCGCAATAGCCAGTTCGGATATTGCAAAAACATCTCACAGGCCTGGTCAAATTGCTCAAGAGCCAGCGCTGGATGGCCTTGGTGATAGTAGACCTCCCCCAGCATGGCGCGGTAACAAATCGTATCGATCCAGCGTCCGGTAACGCCAATTTTGACTCCACCACGCACCTCCCGCTTAAAGACGCGCTCGGCATCGCGGTACTCACCCCGGTAAAGCTCTTCGATCGCCTGGAAGTAAATCCGCGAGGGAATCGAGTCGCGGGCGAGCTGCGGCGCCTGCTGGGCCGCGACAGGGCCGGGATTCAGATGGGTGCCAAGCAACCCCACCAATGCTAGCATCGCTGCGCGCGTCGGGCCGGTAGATAATTTTGGCACGCTGCACCTCTTCTAGTTTCCGCACAGGGGATCACTGCCGACAGCTGCTATTCTAACAAGTCGCCTGCCAAAAACGGTTTTTTCCCTTAAAACAACGAGAACAGGCTCTTTGATTTACCCTCCCGCATCACGCCCACAAGCCAGGTGCCGCTGGCAGCCAACTATTCTGCGCCAAATTGTCACCTTCTGTAAAAGTTTAACGGTCAGGACGACGATAACGATTATGCTCACCCGCTCTGGAGCGGGGCGCGTCATTTATCCTCGACTTGGAGTCAAGCCATTGTGAATACCTCGTCTTCCCGAACCCGGAGCACGGCTGCTTTGGCTGGCAGCGGGCTAATGCTAATCGCGTCGCTCTCGGCGACAGGGTGCCAAATGGATATCGCCGGGCAAACCTTGCCAAGTCCGTATTGGCTTAAGGACGATCCACAGTACTACGCTCCAGGGCCTGAATTCAAACTTGCCCGCGAAGCCGCCGCGCTCAAAGAGCAGGCCGCCAACCAGATCAGCGAGCAACAACGCTGATCGGGATCGCATGAATCCTTGTACAATGTGATTTTGCCGCTGGTCGCACTTGTTAGCCTTGGCTTCCAATGTGCGGCGAGGATGGGGGGGGACGGCACCCCAAGTGGCAGACGTCTGAGGCACGCCACGCGCCGCGCACCTCAGACGTCTCTGCCCTGGGGATAACATCAAAACCCTGAACCGGAGCCGAAACAACCTCCTACGTTCACTTTGCTCATCAACGTCAACTACCCGCTCGGTAGGATTGGTCACTCTGCTGCGGCCCACACCGGCACTCTCTGACCAGCCAGGCGAAACCGGTGCTAGGCATGCCACAACGGGTGCGCACTTGCTCTGTTCGGCTTCCAGAATGGAGTTTCCGCATTAATGCGATTCACTGGGCAACGGGAATCACCTCCAGGCAAACTAATCGACTCTTGCCACGCACGTAGAGTAGGCCGTGGGAGAGGACGGGGGCAGACCAAGCGGGGTAGTCCAACAGCGGCTCGTCATCTGCGTTCCGAAGCTCAACTTTGCCCACTAGGTTGTAGCGCTGGGGCGTGGCCTCCAAGAGCCTCAATGCCCCATATTCACCAAGACAAATGAGATGTCCATCTACCGCGAGCAGCGATGCGCGGCCCATTCCTGGCTCGCTCCAGGCAACTTTACCCGAATCAAAATTTACGCAGCGTAGCTCGGCGTTTTGGGTGTGCCGACCGCTACTGCCATAGAGATAGCCATTGTGGTGGATGGCCGTATTCCAATGCAGCTCCATTGATTTGTCACGACTGCCGGTTTCGTCTTGCCACACAATGGAAGACTCACCAGATTGCACTTCCAGGAGGGCGCTGCCGCGCTGATACGTTTCGGAAATAAAAACGCGATTGCCGACCACGACGGGACTGCTAGCGTTAACTGTCTCCAGACCTTTGGCCCGCCAGGGGAATTCAAAGTCGACCACGCCGGTGCGAGGGTCCAGGCCCACTAATCCACCTCGGGCCAAGACAAAACACCAGGGCCGGCCCGCAATTGTGGCGGGTACGGGACTCGCGTAACTCGCCAATTCGTCGGTTGCCTTCCAGCGAATCTCACCGGTCAACTTGTCAAAAGCGACAACACCCGTCCCATTCCCATCGATCTGGCCCTGAACGCTATAGATGTCGGTTGGCTCGCTCGGTGGGCTACCACCAATATGAACAAGCAACAGCTCGCCCCATATGAGCGGCGTGCTCCCGACGCCAAAAAAGTTTCTGACAACACCGAACTCCTTGTTGGTATCGATGCGCCACTCTCGCTGTCCGTCTGCCAAGCGTACGCAGTGCAATTCTCCCTCTGCACTAAACGTATAAACCCGATTGCCATCGACTACCGGCGAACAGCGGGGTCCGTTGTTGAAGCCAACTATGTCGGTGTAATGTGTATCGTGCTGGTAGCGCCACAACAGTTTGCCGGTTTCACTGTGACGACATGTGAGCCAAACCTGGTCCCCATGCCGGTCGAAATGCAGTAGCCGGCCCCGGCTCACCACTGGAGCGCTGTAGCCAGTACCCAGTTTGCATTGCCAGACGATCTTCGGCGGCTGTGACCAATCGGTGGTGAGTCCCGTTTCCGGTGAGGTGCTGGTCCGCCTCGGGCCTAGAAAGTCAGGCCAATCCGCGCCAGGCCGGCCTGAGCCAAGGTCCTCAGGTAGCGATTCTGCGGCGCCCCACACCGGAAAGGCCAACAGAAACAGGATGATCCCAACAAGGGCAATCGTCGCGCGCATGCGTCAATCGTACTGCCTTAAACACTGGCAAACTAGCAGCGGTAACCAGATGTCGTCACAGTTGGGATGCCCAAGAAGAGCTCACGCATTATTTTTTGGGGTTTTTTGGGCATTGGGGACTCGGTCCCAGGACCTTCCTCCTAAAATACTTGGAACCCCTTCCAAAACCATCCGTCGGCGACAAGACCCCCGCAGATTATAGTATCAAACCAATTTTTGAAACTGGTTCTACTTCGACCAGCGTGTTTGACTCGGACCACAACACACGAGCGCCGCGTCCCAGATCGCGGAAAATCAGTATGCCAAACCCCACCACTGACAACTCGCTCATCCACCCCCGGTTTTTGTTTCGTTTTGCAGCGGACGTGCGCCGCTGCGACCCATTGTGGTCGGCGGAACGGGGTGCAGTGCTCGACAAAAGCTACCGACTGGCGCCGTTTGGTGAGTTAGACGGTGAGAATCCGTTTGCCGATGTCCGCATGGCATGGAGCCCGCAGGGACTCGCCTGGTGGGTTCGCGTGGGGCAGCGGTGCCAATTGCCCTGGTGCCGGGAATCGAGGCTGGAAGAAAGCGATGGCCTGCAGGTTTGGATCGATACGCGCGCGACCAGCGGCGTCCATCGGGCGAGTCGCTATTGTCATCGGTTTGTGTTTTTGCCCCGCGGCGGTGGCCGGTCGGCTGGAGAGCCGGTGGCCGACCAGCTCTTGATCACTCGTGCGCGGGAGAACGCGCGGCCGGTGGCTGTTCGCCAGCTTCAAGCACTGAGTCAGACAAGCGAACAGGCCTATGAGATGTCCGCGTTTGTCCCAGCGGACGCGCTGGGTGGTTTTGATCCGGCGGCACAGCCGCGGCTGGGGTTTACCTACTCGGTTATCGACCGTGAGCGCGGTTTGCAAACGTTTTCGGCAGGTGCCGGTTTTCCCTACGAAGAAGATCCTAGCTGCTGGGCGGAAGTGCATCTGGTGGAGTAGCCAGCATTACACGGACTGCGAAATCGTCGAGTAAAACGCCCGCGTGAGCTACGCAATTGCGCCTGCCGCAGCCCTTCTGCTATGGCGTGGCGCTGGTGAGGAGTCGGCGGGCTTCCAGCGCGCACTCGGCAGCTTCGGTGGCGGTGGTGCCCAGCACGGTGAGATGGCCCATTTTTCGCCCGGGCCGCGGTTCGGCCTTGCCGTATAGGTGCAGGCGGACCCGGGGATCTGCCAGCACCCGATGCCATGCCGGTTCACCCTGTTGCCACAAGTCACCCAGCAGATTCACCATGGCGGCGGCCGACACAGCCTCGCCCGAGCCCAACGGTGCGTTACAGATGGCGCGCACCTGCTGCTGAAACTGCGACGTCCCACAAGCGTCGATCGTGAGGTGCCCCGAATTGTGGGGCCGGGGTGCAATTTCGTTGACCAGTAGTTGGCCCCCAGTCGTGAGAAAAAATTCGATACAACAGATACCATGCAAGTCGATCTGTTCGGCAATCGTCTCTGCGATCTGCCGGGCCTCTGCAGCGATGGGCTGCAACTCGGGAAGCGGATACATCGATACGTCGAGAATATGATTCACATGCTCGTTCGCAATCGGACCGTGCAGGGCCACCTGGCCCGCTGGCGAACGGGCGACCAGCATCGAAAGTTCGCACTGATAGTCAATCCAAGCTTCCAGGATCGCGGGAGCTTCGCCAAGGCTGACCCAGGCGGCGGCAGCTTCACCGCGTGTAGTAATTTTGACTTGCCCCTTGCCGTCGTAGCCCGACTCGGCCGTCTTGAGTACCGCGGGAAGCCCAATCCGCTCGACCGCCTTTGCCAGCCCGCCGACCGTGGTAACTTCGGCGAAGGGGGTGCAGGCAATTCCTGCCTGCTGGAGAAACTTTTTCTCACGTAGGCGGTTCTGGGCAATATGCTGTACGGATCCCGACGGCCTCACCGGAACGCGCCGGCGAAGCGTGGCAATTGCCTCGGCAGGCACATTCTCAAACTCCAGCGTCACCACATCGACCGCACTGGAAAAACGCTCCAAGGCGGCTGTATCGGCGTAGTCGGCGACCGTTTGTGCCGTGGCTACCTGGCTCGTCGGGCTGTCGGAGTCAGGTGAGTAGACGTGAATCCGGTATCCCATTTGAGCCGCAGCTATGGCAAACATACGACCTAATTGGCCACTTCCCAGAATACCGAGCGTCGCCCCCGGCAAAATCAGTTTCTCATTGGGCATGGTATTATGGGTCTCTGCGCAGCCAGGGAGGGACACCCCCATTCATGTTTGCACTCAGAGATAAAAAGTTGCAACGATAGGACACGGTGATACGAATCGCAGGAGTCAATTGGAAAGCGTACCCCGCCTGACATTCTTGGCTTGCTGATCGTGATATTCGTGCAATTTTTTGCGCAGCGTTTCGTTCCGACCGGCCAATATCCTGACAGCCAATAGGCCCGCGTTTTTTGCCCCAGCTGTGCCAATGGCCAGCGCACCCACAGGCACGCCACCCGGCATCTGCACGATCGACAGCAGCGAATCCAACCCACTAAGCGCTTGGCTCTCGACCGGTACGCCCAGCACGGGAAGTACTGTCATCGCTGCCACCATTCCCGGCAGGTGGGCTGCCCCACCCGCACCGGCAACGATTACCTCCAGACCGCGCGATTCGGCCGACCGCGCATATTCGGTCATCCACTCCGGAGTGCGATGGGCCGAAACAATCTGACACTCGTGGGCAACATCGAACTGCTGCAAAACTTCTGCCGCAGCGCGCATGGTTTCCCAATCGGTCTCGCTACCCATAATCACGCCTACTCGTGGCGTGGTTCCGTCGGCCATGGCAACTCCTAGCCCGCTGGTAAGGGCTTAGGTATTTTGATTGATGGATTACGTCGCGGGCGGCAGCTCATACAAGAACCGAGCCCCATCTGGGTCAACCCCGTCTGGACCAGCTTGGTCCGTCCACACTTAACGGAATTCCATCTTCGACCCGTAATTGCTGATTGTCAACGCGCTGTGACGCGGGCGCCGCTGGTAACTTCACCGCCCGGGTGCACAACCACCCGGTCGCCAAATGCCCATTATAGGTTTGCGCGGTACCTGAGAATACGGACACCTAGTGTCAGCAGGATGAAAGCAGCTGGAACCGGTCCAATACACCTGCCTTGTTCAAATCATTCGAATACCCCCCCTTTACTCAAATATTAATCTCGGTCGGCTTCAGCCGCTTGCGCCCACCATATCAATAGGAGCCTGATCTAGCAGTTGTTGAGATAATCGCCTAGACCGGGCGGTATCAAGTGTCGCCAGTGCAGTTAACGTTGACACCGTGGGTCTCGGGGATACGATGAGAATGCGGGGGACGCAACTCGACGTCGACGGCTATCTTGGCAAGCGATCTCAGCATAAGAACATGACACTTCGCTCCGACGTCAAAAATGAGCCTTGCTGGTACGGGTCGGATGGTCTCCGCCAGTCCTCAGGTTGTCTTGAAGTCGCCATACGGGATTCCCACTATGCAACGATACCGGATTAATCATCGACTCGTCGTCAGCCTGTTCATCGGCACGCTCGTATTAGGAGCGTTGGCCTTTTTCTTGCAATCCTGGCAGGTCAATCGCAAAGCCGGATCGCTTCGCACAATTGCGCAACAAAATCTGGAAGATGGTGACTGCTTAAGTGCCCTGCAGATGATGAAGGATTACGCAAGGTTGCGCCCCGACGAAGATGATGCCAGAATCGAACTGGGCGATATTGCGCTGGAAGTTATTAATTTTCCGGAAGCCGACCTAAAACAGCGTGTCGATGGATGGAATGTACTAGACGACGTCGTGCGGCGAACAGGGGCGTCCCATTTGCGTCGCGAATTGGCCAAGCTGATCCTCCTTTATCAGCCGCCCAGCCGTGTTGTTGACGCGATTGAACACCTGGAAGAACTGCTTCTCGACAACCCAGGCGACCCTGAACTCAACAAGCTCCAGGTGCAAGCGCTTTACCGCTCAAAGGATTTCCGCAGTGCGAATACTCTGGCTGCCAACTTGATCGGCTACAACACGAGCACGGGGCAGTTCGACGACGATAAGGTTGTCGTGGGCGATCAACCCGAAATCTACGCATTGCTGGCGCAATCGCTTCTCCAAAACGTAAAAATCAAAGAGGCCTGCAGAAAAGTGATCGATCGCATGGTCGAAGTCAACGCCGAATCGCCGATCGCCCACCTCCGGCGAAGTGCCATGCTGAATTTGCTCGAGGAACCAGAAGAAGCTGCAGCCGCTCTCGATAGGGCATATGTCTTGGACCCTTTAGACGCTGAAATACTTAGTCGAAAGGGATATGCGGCTATTCGCAAAAAAGAGTACGACGCGGCGGCGGCTATTTTCAACGAGGCTCTGGAAAAGCATCCAGAGGACGTCCGCTTTCACACGTTGCTCGCACAAACTGAATTCTCTAGAGCCAATTATGACGAAGCGGTCGCGATCGCCAAAAACGGCATCCGGAAATTCACGCTCAGACAAACCGTTGGGCTGAGTATGCTGCTCATTGACGTCCATCTTATAAATAAGGACGAGGAGGCGGTTAACAAGGCTGTCAAAGAACTTAAGAAACTCAATGTCTCAGCTTACAGACCGTATATCGACTACGTAGAGGCCCGTCTGGCAGTAACCGAGAAGCGTTGGCGCGAGGCAGTTGACACCCTGACAAAGGTGCTACCCCAGCTGGATGGCAATCCGCTTCTGCAAGCCAAGGCGGGCGTTCTGGCCGGATTCTGCCATGAACAACTGGGCCATCTCGATCTTGCCAAAGCAGCCTACACTGTGGTCCTGCGCGCTTCCCCAGGTTTCCAGAGAGCCGTAGAGGGTATTGAACGCATCGACAGAATCCTTCAACCCGAAAAGACCAATCGAGATGGTGGAATCAATCTTCTCGTCAACCAGATGCTCGCCCGCCCCGAAGCCGAGCAAGACTGGAGCGTAATTGATCGGGCAGTTGAAAAGACTGCCGAAAATTTCAACTTCTCGGAAACACAGGCGAATGTCGTTCGCGCGCAGGTTTACATCAAGCGGCAGATGTTTGAAGAGGCCGAGAAGATAATCGCGGCGGAGGCAAAACGCGAACCCGACGATCTCCAAGTTCAGTATACCGCCGTCACCCTAATCTCCGCGAACCCGAAGAAAGGTCCCGCCAAGGCCATGGTGTTGCTGGATCGAATCGTCGCCAAGACCGGCTCCACCCTCCAATCCAGAAATCTGCGAGCTCAACTGCTGTTAGCGATGGACCTGGAGCCGGAACGTCTGCTACAGCAACTAATGGCATTAGCAGAGGGAGTTGATGAGTGGCCCGAGCAGGAACGAGTGGCGCTGTATGCGGTAATGGTAACGCATTTGCAACAGATGGGCAAGTTTGACGAGGTCAACCTGTTATGGAAGCGGGTCCTCGAATTGAGGCCGAACAATCTCCCGCTGCAGATGCAGCAGTTTCAAATCGCATTTGAACAGCAAGATGACGAAACGATGCAAGAGGCCCAAAATGCCATCTTGGAAATCGTGAAAGTGAAGACCAACCCATCCTATATCCTTACGGAAATAAAACGGATGATGGCTGGCTTTATCTCTGGAAGGATTTCACGCAAAGATCTCGCCACCGCACGCAAGCTACTCGACGACGCTGT
This sequence comes from Pirellulales bacterium, assembly GCA_022448265.1. Classification (GTDB taxonomy): domain Bacteria; phylum Planctomycetota; class Planctomycetia; order Pirellulales; family Lacipirellulaceae; genus Bythopirellula. The sequence goes on along the minus strand of JAKVCC010000005.1, from coordinate 183,342 downwards.
CGCCCAGCGCCCACAGTGGCATGAACTTCACATCGTGTATGGACAGCTACTATCGATACTAAAAGAAGACCCTTTAGTGGCTATAGAGCACTTCGAAAATGCGCTCGCATGGGGTCCCCCCAATCCCGCAGCCGTAGCACAGCACATCACCCTGCTAGCGGCAGAACATCGTTATGCTTCTGCCCGCAAAAAAATGGAGCTTCTTCCCAAGGCATTCCGAGAACACAACTTGGGCAATCTCGAAGCCATCATACTTTGGCAGACTGGAGAAAAAGAAGCTGCCTACGAGTCCGCTAAGAACTTCGCATCGTTGCGACAAGACGATATCGAGATTCAAGTCTGGTTTTCGGAGTTTGCCCAACAAGCGGAAAAGGTGGAGGCAGCCATTGCCGCGATGCATCGCGCGACCGATCTTGAACCAGCACGGCCTAGTCATTGGACGCGGCTTGCTGACTTGTATTGGAAAAGCAAAAATGGCGACTTGGTGCAACAAACATTGCGCAGCGCGCAGCTGGCAGTCGACGCGGAGTTTATACCAATTTTAGAGGCTAAGGCATTTGAAGTTCGCGGCCAACTCCAGTTCGCAGAAGACCTTTATCTCGCAATTTACTCGGACCGGTTGGATCAAGTCAGCATCAGTCGGCGCATGGCCGAATTCTATATCCTTTGGGGAAACTTTGTTGAGTCACAACGGGTGCGTGCCTTCTCCCATATCAACCGCATACTGCGTGCGGCAAATGAAGGCCGGGTTCCGGCCAATAACCGGCACATTGCCTGGGCTCGCAATAAGGCAGCGCGGTATTTGGCCAGTACCAATGATTACCAGCAGTCTGTCAAGGCCGAGCGGCTGCTGACATCGGGCTTGGAAGCTATCGGTCAAAGTAGCGGTGAAAGCGGCGGCCCAAATGACAGTAGAGCGCAGCAGTTATTACTAGCTGAGATCCTCGCGTCCCAGCGCGGTCCGAAATCGCAACTTCGAGCGATCGAAATCCTAGAGAATCTTCGTGAGCGCAGCACACTGGAGAAGAAACACATCCTTTTGCTGGGAAATCTTTTGAATCGCATTAACGACTGGGAGGGGTGCGAGTCGCTGCTGACCGACGCGTTGGCGAAGCATCAAAACGACTCTCTTCTATGGTCCGCCTATATCGACACGCTAATTGACCAGCGCGAATACACAAAAGCGAATTTACGCCTCAAAACGCTGGCTGAAATAGGGCCGGATGTGATGACCTTTATGCGACTGCGCGCTCGGCTAGCAGCCGCACAAGGCAATCAAGCGCAAGTCCGCCAGTTACTAAAACGCATTGCACCTGTCGGACCCGGCGCCGTAACGCCCGCTCAGCTAAAGATGGTCTTGACCACGGCTTCCCTGGCGACCCAGTACAACGACAACGAATTTGCCGAGCAACTCTTGCGATTCTATGTGAACCGCCGACCGAATTCGACCGGGGAACTCACGAGTTTTTTGGCCATGTATGGCGATTACGAGGAGGCCTTCGGTATGCTTGAACAGCAATTTGCAACCAATACCGAACCCGCAATGAGTCTCGCACTTCAAATGCTTCGCAAGCGACGTGCCGCGATCGGGAATCGCTTTGATGAGGTGCTCGACAAAATGTTTGCGTCCGCAATTCGCGAAGATCCCGACTCTTATGCACGACGAACCATGCGCGCTGAGTTGTTTGAGGTCCAGCAGAAGTACGACCGCAGTATCGAAGCGTATGACGAGCTATTGATTTTGGGTGACGACATGCCGCTACAAATGCGGGCCTCGGTGATGAACAATCTCGGATATTTATTGGCTCTCAAGAACATCCGACTCGACGAAGCCATCCAATTAGTAAATAAGGCTATGGACATTTATGGGCCGATCGACGACATGCTAGATACACGAGCCGTCGTAAGGATTGCTCGAAAGGAGTATGATTTGGCAGCCGAAGACATGAAGCTTGCTGTGTCAATTAGCCGTGATCCCGTAAAGTACTATCATCTGGCATTGGCCCAATTGCTCGCTGGAAATGATGCGGCTGCCCTCACGTCCTGGAAGCAAGCAAAGAAATGGGGATTCGAGGTAGACAAACTTGGATTCCTCGAGCAATCAGCCTTTCAGGACTTTGAAAAGCAGGTGGAGTTGCTGCAATAGCGACGCAGGACATGCTGGGCTCCGTTCACCGGCAGCTGACCCGGGACCGTGTTTTCCATGATTTCCTTGTCCTGTGTCCGGGCGCTGGCTATCATTGATACTTCAAAGTCTTTCATCTGCTGTGAGAGGCTCCTTCCATAAATTCCTTTCGTGCCATGAATCTCCAGCTGTCAATCCGACCTGCATTTCCTATTGTCTCAGTCTGTGAGCGTTGTTGTCTTCTTGCGATCGTTTGCGCGATCGCCACTACTACGCGGCCGACAGCAGCCCGAGATTCTAGCAACTTAAGAGGCACCTACGGCCGAGGTGTGCACGCGTATTTTGCGGGGCAGCTGCATGAGGCCGAGCAAGGCTTCTCGCAAGCAATCGCAGCTGGTTCGACAGATCCGCGCGTGTACTATTTTCGATCCATGGCTCGACTGCAATTAGGCCGTCAATTTGAGGCGGAAAACGACATGCGCGTGGGTGCGAATCTTGAAGCTCAACAGTTAGGCGACCGGCCCTCAATTAGCAAGGCTTTGCAACGCGTTCAGGGCCACGGAAGGCGAACACTGGAAAAGTTTCGGCGGCAAGCGAGACTCGAGCGCGCCCAGTTAATTCGCTCGCAAACGAAAAATCGCTACGAGCAACTGCAGCGCCGCGGCGATATCGTTCTTTACCAAGACAATCCGGTCCGGTTGGAACTACTGTTAGACCCCTCTTCGGGCGCGACCGCTCCCGCCGGTACTCGCTCACCACAGCCCAGCTTGTCGGAGCCCAGAGAAAAAGCTCCGAAAACTGGGGGCCTGGGGGTTGGCGATCAGGGAATTGGTAAATCAGCGTTCGGGGATACGGTGACTGAAGATGCAGTCGCTGCCGAAAATGACCAGAACGATCCCTTCGGTTTTGAAGCGGCCCCCTCAGAAGCAACGAGCGACGAAGATGACAGGGGTAGTGGGGCCCCAGATGAAGGAGAGACGGCTGACGAGGCAGTCGACGAGGATCCATTCAGTGAATTCGAAGCTCCTATAACTGAGCCAGGCGATCTGTTCTCTGAAGAATCTGCGTCCGTTGCGGGCGGCCCTCCTACATCTGACACATTACTGGTTGCAGACCCGGGCGGCACCTCAGCGTCGGAGAGATTTTTTTTTGAACTTGGTCGCTGGATAAGTCAGCCAGCTGCGCCGCTGCCGGGGTGGGTCCCGCAGAGGTAGAAGAAGGCGGCGACCCCTTCGCAGAGACCAGAACAACTTGAAGAGATCTTAGGGTTTTAGCCCAGACAGGCTCTTGTCCATTCCTATGCGGGCATCTGTCCTCAAAAAAGTTTTCCGGGAAAGGGTCCCATCCGATGCTTGCCCTCCGTCGGCACCCTCCTGCTATCGCCCGGGAAAACAGAGTCCTTTTGCCATGGATGCTGGCCATCTCAATTTTTACGTGCAGTCTTTTAGGCTGCGACCGGCGTGCTGGGCCTGCCTTAACCGTTTCAGATCCCAAGACCGAACTTAAATGGATCATGCAACGTTTGGCCAGCGCGATCCAGATCAACCCGCCATCGGGCGGAAGCGGATTGCATATTAAGCGCGAGATGCGATTCGAATACCAGGCTCCAGATGCTTTGCGAGCCAACCCCACAGCGGTCGTCATCATCGATACGTCGACCGCTTACTTATACGAACGGCCCTCGCGCCAACAGCCGGAAGACTCGTTAAAATCAAGCGAAGCCAATGCACCGCTCAGTCCAGGCATATCTGCCGATCCCCTCGCCGATCCTGACGCTGAGTTTCTCGACGATATCTACCCTGCTCCCACGCTGAAGCAGACGCCGACAACTACAGCGCCCGTGCCAGAACTGCACAAGCAAGAATCGGCCACTTTTCACCTCATTTACATGCATGATCAATGGCAACTAGAACAAGAGCCGGAGAGCGATCTCGATCGCCAATTTTTCAAGTATGCTCTTGGACACTAGGCGGCCTTAGCCGACTCTATTTTAGGCCACTTCGAGGTTGCCCTCTCGAAACGCTTGGGCCATTGCCTTAGGCACATCGGCTTGAGCCAGCAACACCTCAGCACGATTCTGAGCCACGTTGGCCTTCATTTCCTGCTCAAGAGCAATCGCATTCGCCCGGCGCTGCTCAGCCAACGCCTGGGCTTTGCGGGTATCAGCTTCTGCCTGATCGGCCTGGAGTCGAGCGCCAATGTTCTGGCCAATGTCGATATCTGCTATATCGATCGAAACAATCTCAAAGGCCGTGTGCGCATCAAGTCCGCGTGCCAAGACAGCCTTAGAAATTCGATCAGGATTCTCCAATACCTCAAGGTGGTTGGCGGCCGAACCAATAGAGGTAATAATGCCTTCGCCTACGCGAGCAGTGATCGTCTCTTCCGTTGCACCACCAATGAGCTGGCTCAAATTGGTCCGCACGGTCACCCGAGCGCGAATCCGTAGCTCAACTCCATTCTTAGCAACCGCGCTGAGCGTCGTCTTCGAGGATTTTTCCGGATCTGGACAGTCAATGACTTTCGGGTAAACGCTGGTACGTACCGCATCGAGTACGTCGCGACCCGCCAGATCTATAGCGGCAGCGCGGTCAAAATCTAAATCGATATCCGCTCGCTGCGCCGCGACGATTGCATTGATAACCCGCGGCACGTCTCCTCCTGCCAGGTAGTGCGATTCCAACCCGCGCGTCGTAATGCCCGACTGAGGATCTGTGCCCACTCCCGCTTGCATCGCCATGATCTTGCCGGCCACGATGGTACGGGCATGCACCTGCCGCAGGCCCATGCCGATTAGGCTAGGCATGCCCACCCGTGCGTTAGACATATATGCTTGCAGCCAAAGCGTGAAGTATTTGGTGATTGCAAAAAGAAACACGATGCCGATGAGGACGACGAAGCCCAACGCGACCAACAGCATCATATCCTGGCTCTCCAGTGCCATCGGCAAGGGCGGTTGGAGCGGTGCGGCAGGCGAAGATCGAAAACTTACAGAAACCATGGCCATGAAACCCTAACAGTAATCTAATAACTGTGTGCTAAAAGTGTGATTCTCAACTCGGATCCCAGCCCTCTGATGTCGTCACCAGATAATCTATGCTCACCAATTTTCCGTGAGCGAGCCCGCTAACGTCGCAAAGCAACCCTCGGAAGCGAGCATCATAACCCATTTCTGGGCCACATTGTAGCAGTTTCATCTCTCCTATTCGATCCAGCCTCCGCCAAGTGTACGCTGACCGTCGTAGCAAACCAACGCTTGTCCGGGCGCGACTCCACGCTGGGATTGCTGAAATTGAACTTGCAAGCGGTTCCCAGCCTGGAGTTGGATCGTAGCGGGCACCGGTGCCGAGTTGTAGCGAATTTGCACATGGCAGTCCGCAGGAACGTCTTCCGGATCTACCAACCAATTCGTGTTGGCGGCCGTAAGAGAGGCTCTTGCCAGCTCTTCCAGATCACCCAATACCACCCGGCGACTCTCACGCTCAATCCGCACTACGTACTTAGGCAAGCCAAGAGCGACACCTAATCCCTTTCGCTGACCTACGGTGAATCCTTCAATACCGGCGTGCTGACCCACCACCGTGCCATCGGTCGTCACCAACTCACCAGACGTATCTACCGACTCCCGACAGCCGCGGACAAACTCGTCATAACGTCCCTCAGTTACAAAGCAGATCTCTTGACTATCTTTTTTGTCCGCAACCGCCAATCCCAGGCTGGCCGCCATCTCTCGAATTGCCGGCTTTTGATACTCCCCGACCGGAAGGATCATGCGCGGCAAGTAGGATCGCTTGACGCCGAAGAGCACATACGACTGATCCTTTCCTGCATCGATTCCCCGTAGAAGTGCCGGCGGTTTTCCGGCCAAGGGCTGCAAGCGCGCATAGTGCCCGGTAGCCACAAACTTTGCCCCCACGCTATCGGCGTAGTCAAACAGCTTTCCAAATTTGATCCAATTGTTGCACTGCACGCACGGATTGGGTGTGCGCCCAGCTGTGTATTCATCGATGAAATAGTCGATGATCCGGCCAAATTGTCGGTCCAGGTTGAGCGCATAGAAGGGAATGGCAAGCTTGTCGGCAACGCGCCGGGCGTCTTCTGCATCCGCAGCGGTGCAACAGCCCTGCTTGTGATCCAATCGAGCTGTGGGAGAACTGACGGTCGCAAACCGATCGACGACCGGTAGCTGCCCAGTTGCGGAAGCTGCAAAGTCGCCGTCGGTCGCGCCACAGGCAACCGGAGATTGGTGCCCGTGGCGCATAAACACGCCAATAACCTCGTGTCCCTGCTCGATGAGTAAATGAGCGGCGACACTTGAATCGACTCCGCCAGACATAGCTAGTACGATGCGCGCCATAGCGGTTGAGTCTAGAACGGGCATGTCACCCAGGCAAGCCAGGCACGGTAGCCAGTCGTGGGTTCTTAGCTGACCTCGATGGATCTCAATAGTTTGGTATAATCCCTACTTCGCTTCATTTACTCGTGTGCCAGAGATTTTTCGTTTCCCTGCAGGAGTCCAAATCACTATGGGTGTGGACAAAGAATGGGTAGATCGTGCCGCTGCGATCCACTCCGCCATCCTCCAGCTCCGAGACTCTCTTTGACTGTGCTGGCAAGGCCAAGCAGATAGCCGTCATCGACGAAAAAATGGTCCAGGCTGATTTTTGGAGTGATCAGGAGGCGGCAAAAACAACCGTCGCCGACCGCAAATCCCTGGTCTCGGTCGTGAAGCCGCTGGACGAGTCGCTGGCGGCCGTCGACGATCTGAAGACCATGATCGAAATGGCCACCGAAGACGAATCCTTTGCCGCCGAAGTGCCTGCCGAGGTGGAGCGGCTGGAGACGGATGTCGATCAGCTCAAATTGCGCGCCCTTCTGAGCGGCACCCATGACGGTACGGGAGCCATACTCACCATCAATGCCCGCGACGGTGGGACCGACGCCAACGATTGGGCCGAGATGCTATTGCGGATGTATACACAATGGGCGCAGAAAAATGACTATTCAGTGTCGCTCATTGATCGACAGAACAACGATGAAGCGGGCATCAACAACGCTGCGATAGTCATCCGCGGGCCAATGGCTTACGGCTACCTGCGTGGCGAAACCGGCATGCATCGTCTCGTACGTATCAGTCCGTTTAACTCAGAAGGCAAAAGACAAACCAGCTTTGCTGCGGTCGATGTGGCACCGGAGATCTCCGATTCGGTGGAGATCGACATCGATGAAGCGGATGTCCGCGTCGACACGTACCGAGCCAGCGGGGCAGGGGGACAGCACGTCAACAAAACGGATAGCGCGATCCGGCTTACGCACGCGCCGACCGGCATTGTGGTACAGTGCCAAAACGAACGCAGCCAGCATAAGAATCGTGCGACAGCGTGGAAAATGCTGCGTGCCCGCATCGCCCGCCAAGAAGAGGAACAGCGCGAAGCCAGCGATGCTGCCCGGCGCCAGCAGCAGGCCAAGACCGGTTTCGGATCGCAGATTCGTAATTATTTTCTGCACCCGGACCAGCGGGTCAAAGACGCGCGAACGAAGTACCAGATGGGAAATTTTTCGGCGGTACTCGACGGTGACATTCAGGGATTTTTGGACGCAGTGCTGCGTTGGCGTGCCGGACAACCCATCGAGGAGGAAGCGGATTGAGTGGCGAAAGGCCCCGGTTATGCTTGAGGCCTTCGGGAGCAACAAGAACGGGGTGCAAGTAGCGTTTCGGTAGCCCAACGATCGGTACTCGCACTCGATCTCCGTCGCCCAGCAAAACAGGATTCTTCCGATCCTGAGGTCGCTCGAAGACACCCCGGATAACTGGTTTCCTCCCCAGTTCCTGTCTGGCTAAACTGCATCGGCAAGGCGCAACTCTTTATTTAAACGGAGCAGCAACCTGCCATTGGTCGATGCGTGTCGAAGTGGTTAAGGCCCGCTTTCCGGCAGAATGGGAAATCTCAACATCGGCGACTGCCATTCAACCCACGGGTCATTGCCAAGGACGATCCTTTGGGGCACAATCGAGAACCCCTGGGGCCCACCCTGTCGTCGCCGCGCAGCCAATGTTTAGCCCATTCGAGGCAAAGGCTGCGTCCCTCCGAAAAATCGGGCGTCACAAAATACTGGACCTTTTCTCAGGAGACTTTTTCAGCGATGGTTTTTGAGAAGATCGAGAAAATCAAACGGCAATACACCGACAAGTATGTCATGGTAGACGGCAAGCGACCTGAGCTAGCCCGGTTTAGGGAACTGGTCGGTCAAGTCAAAACCATCAATATGAGTGGGCGTGCCTTAGTCGAGTTTCAAGACTACCATCTTAATATCAGTTGGTTCGACATTGATCTGGACTATCTCAAAGTCGTTGACAAGCCGTCCCCCAAACAGAAGACGCCCGTTGCGAAAAAGGCCGGCACAAAGACAACGGCGCAACCCGATGCCCAACAGCCCGCCCCGACGACCAGCGCAAAGAAGCTTTCGCCGCTAGAGATGGCTCGACAGGCCGATAGTGCAAACAAGCCCAAGACCTCCACCGCAGACGTGCTCTCTGCTGCGCGGGGCGAGTTGGCCAATGCGCCGAGCGATTCGGAGTCGGCAGGTACCGCCAAATCGGATGCAGCCACCAGCGCTGCTGACAAAGGTGCGCCGGCCAAATCCGATCGCTCGAAAATGTCAGTGGCCGACGTTCTAGCCGCCGCCCGTGGTGAGGCGGCAGCGGCCGCCAGCGGGCCAAAATCGCACGAGGCATCCCCTCCGGCTGAGCCTGAACCGACGCTAAATGCCCCAGTTTCAGACATGGCCTCTCAGGATTCCACTGACACGGACTCGGTCGTGCGCCCCGTCGACAGGTCGGTCATGAGCATCGACGAGATGATCGCGTACTGCCGCACGCACGACGCCTAATAGAGACCCGGTATCGCACCAATCCAGTTTCTACAATCCGGTCCCTAAACTAGTGCCCAGGATCGGACCACTCGTGGGCTACTTCACTTCCAACATCCGCTGCAAGGCTACGAGTGACCATTGGGCCGTTTCCTCATCGACCTCAATGGTGTTGACCGGGGTGCCAGCCGCCATATTTTCAAGCGTCCAGCAAAGATGGGCAAGATCGATGCGGTACATCGTTGCGCACATGCAGACAACGGGCGAAAGAAAATAAATCTCTTGCTCGGGATGTTCGTCTTTGAGCCGGTTGACCAGGTGCAATTCCGTGCCGATGACCCACTTGCTACCAGCAGGGGCTCCCTCAACGGTCTTGATAATATGGCCCGTCGAACCCGACGCGTCGGCCAATTGAAATACTTCCTGTGGGCATTCAGGATGAACTAGTACTCGGATGCCCGGATATTTGTCGCGGAACATTGCGACGTGCTCGGCTTTGAACATCTGGTGCACACTACAATGTCCCTTCCACAGAATAACTTTACTAGCCAGTAGCTCTTCTTCGGTGTTGCCGCCAAGCTCGTCAGCGTGGGGATCCCACACGGGCATCTCGGCCTCCGTGATATTCAGCCCCAGCGAAGTATTTCGTCCCAAGTGTTGATCCGGAAAAAACATCACGCGTCGGGTCCGGCGGAACGACCACTCAAGTGCAGCGCGAGCGTTCGACGACGTACATACAATGCCGCCATGCCTCCCGACAAAGGCTTTCAGACTGGCGGCAGAGTTGATGTAGGTAACTGGGGTGACGTCTTGCGTGTCGACAACTTCACCTAACTGCTCCCAGGCATCTTCGATCTGGGCGATGCCAGCCATGTCGGCCATAGAACAACCGGCCGCCATGTCGGGTAGATAGACTTGTACCCGCTTGCCGCCGCGCTCGGCAAGCTTCTCTGGCCGGTTTGCCAAAATATCAGCCGTCTCGGCCATGAAGTGCACGCCACAAAAGGCGATGTGGCGACAATCGCTGCTATCAGCAGCCAACTGACTGAGAAGATAGCTGTCGCCTCGCAAGTCCGCCTGTGCAATCACTTCATCCTGCTGGTAATGGTGCCCCAAAATCATAAGCTGAGGGCCCCACTGGTCGCGGACAGTTTGAATGCGGGCTACCAACTCATCGTTTTCTAGCGACTTGTAAGGTGGCAGTCCGAACTGAGGTTTTTGGATCACAACGTTCAAGGCTCTTGGCTACCAAAAAATGCTAGCAGGACAGCCGGATTATACGCAACGACTGGAGAGAAAAACAGCGTGGGGCAACTTCGTAAGTGGATCTTCCGGCGTTTCCGTTTCAGATGAAAAATAGATTGCTTGGGTTTCAAGCACATGCGCAGGCAAGTCTTCCTTGATGCTGTACGTTTGCTCAGCCCTCGGTTCATAAAAAAAGAACCTGCCCCAGGCCCGTAAGCCCGAGACAGGTCCTCAGAGGGGGACACCTCAAATACCATTTACTAGCGAACAAAGCTAGCGCTGACCACCTTGCGCGGCTGGGCAATCCTGGCAGCAGGATCGGCCGTCGGGGCAGGTGGAATTGGGGCAGCCGCTTCGCTCGGATCTGCCGTAACCGGTGCAAAGCTCGAGCTGCAAGCACAGCCACAACTTGCTTCGCAGCAACCGTCATCGCAGCAGCCGTCATCGCAGCAGTCGTCATCACAGCCACAGCTCGCTTCGCAGCAACCGTCATCACAGCAGCCGTCATCGCAGCAACCGTCATCACAGCCACAGCTCGCTTCGCAGCAGCCAGACTGTTTACGGCTG
>JAKVCC010000005.1:0-172313 GCA_022448265.1 Pirellulales bacterium | reverse complement strand
CTGTTTACGGCTGAACAACTTGCTCAAGAAGCATGTTCGCTTATCCTTGCAGCAGTCGTTCGAAGCACAGCCACAACTTGCTTCGCAGCAACCGTCATCGCAGCCACAGCTTGCTTCGCAGCAGCCATCATCGCAGCAGTCGTCGGCACAACCGCAAGACTCTTCACAACCACATTGCGGCTCACAGCAGTCGCGTCCGCAACCACTTCCAAGCATTGTATCCAACAGACCAAAACCCTGAGTTTGGCCCGCCAGACAAACGCTTACGATGAGCGCTCCCAACATTTTTGACTTCATCGAATAACGTCTCCTATTCCTTTGGGGACGAAAACTCAAAACGACTTGACAGTGCCCGCGGGGCACGCGTCACCTTACCCACCCTGGATTGGTCGAGACGACATCGCGGGGGACGTGGTAGCCCATTAGGATGGGCAAGGAAGGGCTTCGGTGAGAGACCCGGCTTGGGTCGGGGTGGAGTCAAGTAATCCGTTTCTTGCTTATCCCCACGGTCAGGCGTCAACACCAGTCGAATCAATCCATGATTCGAAAAAGTACAGGCCGGTTGGTCGACGCGCCAAACAGTGGAGTGCTAAATGCACACCTCGTTGCTTTTCGGGCAACATCAAAATCTATCGGCCCACTCCGTTGGCCCCCTTGAGCATCGGGAAGTAATTTAGAGCAAGTGGTTTAGGACAATCATTAGGCAAAATTTGACGTCCCTAGAAACTAATACATTCATAACGGTTCTACTGCCGTTTCGCTCGCCACGTCGAGTAGCCCTTTACCCTGAAATCTGCTACTTTGCCCTATACGTACCAACCTTTCCGGACCCTGTGGACAACCCGCCCCACCCTTCCCAATAAGGTCCCCCTACAGCCAACAAGGGTTGCGATTCTCACAAATACTGCCTAACCCTCATAGTCTACCGTTTAGCTACGCCCTCCCCTCTCCAATTACTCCCACCCGATTTCCCGCTCAACCATCCTGAGTTTCCAAGGTGATGCGTTATGATTCGAAATGCGCTGTGCCTAACCATACTGTTCTTGAGAATCGTAGGCCACGATTCTCAGAACTGCCCGCCTGCCCATGGTGCCGAAGCACTGGCCTCGCCCTCCGCAGACTGGCCGAATTGGCGCGGTCCTTACCAAAACAACACCTCGACTGAAAAAAACTTGGTCGATCACTGGGATCCGCGAGGTGGTCCAGGTAGCAATCTATTGTGGAAAAACACGAAACTGGGGGGACGCTCGACGCCTATCGTGATGCGAGACCGACTTTTCACGATTGTGCGGGACGCACCAGGATCAGCTCAAGAAGGCGCCAAGGTGGTTTGCGTCGATGCGGCAACAGGCGAGATAATATGGAAGCATCGGTTTAATATCTATCTAACCGACGTACCCGACACGCGTGTCGGTTGGTCATCAGTCACTGGCGACCCCGTGACCGGTCGCGTCTACGCGTTAAGTGTATCGGGGTACTTTTGCTGCCTGGAGGGCAACACCGGAGAGGTCGTTTGGGAGCGCAGTCTGCACGAGGAGTTCGGCCTGCTAAGCACCTATGGCGGCCGGACGCACAGCCCGGTCGTATTTGAAGACACAGTCATCGCCAGTGCCGTGATCATCGGCTGGGGTGACGCACCGCAGTGGGGCTTTCTTGCCAAACCAGCTCATCGTTTCCTGGCTTTTGACAAAGCTTCTGGTGAACTCCGTTGGCTAAAGGGGACGGGGATCTCACCCTATGACACCACCTACAGCACTCCGACCATGGCTACCCTCGGCGGCCAAGCGGCGATGGTATTTGGCTCGGGCGACGGCGGCATTTGGGCCTTACAACCCCGTACTGGAGCACGCATATGGAATTTCCCTTTCTCGCGTCGCGGGATCAACACTTCGCCCCTAGTGGTCGGCGATACCGTCTACGCTTCGCACAGCGAAGAAAATGTGACCGGCAACACAATGGGTTCCGTCGTCGCACTCGACGGCACTCTGACGGGCAATCTCACCGACAAGGAGAAGTGGCAAGCCTTTGAAGTCATGGCAGGCAAAGCCTCGCCGTTGATGGTCGACGGAAAGCTCTGGCTGGTCGACGACCGCTCGAAGCTCTGGATATTCGATCCCGATACGGGCAAACCCCTCGTACGTCGTAAAGCAATTGGAAAAGACAAGGTGATGCGCGGGACGCCGTTGTTTGCAGACGGAAAGGTCTACCTGCCAACCAACAATGGCCATTGGCATGTGCTAAAACCCACTGCTTCGGGAGTCGACGTACTCCATAAGCTGCGACTGCCGGGAGAGGCGTGCGACGGGTCGCCAATTGTCTCGCACGGCCGGATTTACCTTCCCACTTCAGCAGCACTATACTGCATCGGTTCCCGTGACAACCAGCCTCAAGCCGGGCTGCCGACACAGCAACCTGAAGAATCTCCTGCCAGCGATGATCCCCAGCCCTCACGATTACAACTCGTACCCTACGACGCCCTACTCCAGAGCGGTGCGCAGCAAAAGTACTCGATTCGGCTGTTCAACTCCCGTGGCCAGCTCCTGCAAGAGTTGCCCAGTGGTCGGGCAAGGTTCTCAATCGAAGGTCCAGGCAGCATCTCGGGCGATGGCACTTACACTGCCGAGATCAGCTCCCGTCACGAAGCAGCGCTGGTGATTTGCCAAGTGGGAAAACTAAAGGGTACGGCTCGCGTGCGTATCGTGCCACCGCTGCCGTGGAAGTTTGATTTCAACAATGCCCACAAAGTTCCGCTCACCTGGGTGGGAGGCCGAGTACGGTACACCATCCGCGACATCGGCAGTGAAAAAATTGCTGTCAAGCGCAGTGTACTGCCCACTCCTCGCAATCCTAACAACAAACTCGGCACACGCAGCCGGATGTGGATGGGTCCAACCAACTTGTCGGATTATACGATCCAAACTGACTTCGCTTTACAGGAATCTAGCACAAGTGGCAAAATGTCCGACTTGGGCCTGATCAACAGCCGGTATACCATGACAGTGCGAAGCTCGAACGAGCAACTGCGGCTCTATAGTTGGAGCCCCCACGATTACCGCACTTACGCATCGGTCCCGTTCGACCCGAAACCTGGGAAATGGTACACGATGAAATTGCAAGTTGTGCCTGCCGGCGAAACGACCACGATCCGCGGCAAGCTTTGGCCACACGGAGAAACCGAGCCTGCGGCATGGACCGTCCAGATGGTCGACCAGTCGCCCAATCTATGTGGAAGTCCCGGCCTGTACGGCAATGCCCAGGAAGCTGAGATCTTCGTGGACAACCTTGTCGTCACCCCCAACCAATAGGAAATAATCATGCGCAATATTGTGCGCGTTAGTCGTTTGTTAATAGCCGCCGCATTGTGTTGGTGGATGGGCGTGGGACTAGACTTTGTTTCTGGCGAAGGAACGGGGGGGGCCGGCGATGCCACACAGCTTGCCTCAATAACAAAACCCAACATCAATTGGTCTCAGTGGGGCGGCGACGCCGCACGCAACAACACACCCTTGGGACACAACATCCCGACCAAATGGAACGTCGGCGACTTCGACTATCGGACTGGGGAGTGGGATTCCACCAACGCCAAAAACATCAAATGGGTCTCCCGGCTCGGTTCGCAAACCTATGGCAACGCGGTAGTCGCAGACGGAAAAATTTACGTTGGTACGAATAACAGCGGCGGCTGGTTGGACCGTTATCCATCGAAAGTTGATCTAGGGTGTTTGCTCTGTTTTGATTTAGAGACAGGTGACTTCCTTTGGCAACACAGTAGCGAAAAACTCCCGTCAGGCCGGGTGCATGATTGGCCCCTCCAAGGTATTTGCTGCGCGCCACTGGTGGAAGGTGATCGAGTTTGGTTTGTGACTAGTCGAGGTGAAGTTCGCTGTGTCGATACGCAAGGTTTCTATGACGGTGAAAATGATGGTCAATTCACGCACGAGGAACGCCGATTGCGCGACAGTGGTAAGCCGTATATGCTCAAGCAGGAAGCGGACGTGGTTTGGTCCTACAACATGATGGAAGAAATGCGGATATCGCAGCACAACATGTGCAGCTGCTCAGTAACCGCTGCAGGAGACGTCCTGTTCGTCAATACCTCGAATGGAGTCGACGTCGAACACAACTACATCCCGGCCCCTGATGCCCCCAGCTTTTTTGCCATGAATAAGAAAACGGGGGAGGTTCTCTGGACCGACGGTTCCCCCGGATTAAACATCTTGCATGGCCAATGGTCCTCGCCCACCTACGGAGTGCTGGGCGGTCAGCCTCAGGTAATCTTCGCAGGAGGCGACGGCTGGGTGTACAGCTTTGACCCGGCGGGACGGGAATCGTCAGGCAAGGACGGCGAAACTAAGGCCAAACTACTATGGAAGTTCGACGCAAATCCGAAGATGTCGGTCTGGGAACTGGGCGGGCGCGGCACACGGAACAACATCATTGCCACGCCCGTGCTTTACGCCGGCAACGTGTACGTCGCCGTCGGACAAGACCCGGAACATGGCGAAGGTGTTGGCCACCTATGGTGCATCGACCCCACCAAGCGGGGCGACGTCAGCCCAGAGTTAGCCTTTAACGCCAAAGATCCTAGCACGCCCATCGCCCCCAAGCGTGTCCAGGCAGTGGTCCCTGAAGAAGGCGATTTTTCCCGGCCGAACGCGAACTCGGCCGTCGTATGGCACTACAGCAAGTTTGATCAGAATCAGGATGGGAAGATCGACTTCGAAGAGACCATACATCGTAGTTGCGGCACAGTCGCGATTCGCGACAATGTACTCTACATTGCTGACTTCAGCGGAATATTCCACTGCCTCAATGCGAGTTCCGGCAAAGTGCACTGGACATACGACATGCTAGCTGCGGCTTGGGGCTCGCCCTTGATCGTTGAGGACAAAGTCTATATTGGCGACGAAGATGGAGAAATTGCTATCTTCCGCCACTCAGCGACTCGAGAGGAGGCCATGCAAGAGGTCGACGACGAATGGGAGCCCTATTACGGCACACGCGACATGGGTAACAGCGTTTATAGCACCCCCATTGTTGCAGACAACATACTGTATATCACCAACCGCACTCATCTTTTTGCAATTCGAGCGGAGCAAGAGTGATGCCCAAACGTGTGCTAGACGTCGGCAATTGCAGTCCCGACTTTGCTGCGATCAAGGGGTTACTTAGTGGCCACTTCGAATGCACCGTTGAGCAAGCGCACAGCGCCGAAGACGCCTTGGCAACCCTTCGTACCGGCAAGTTTTCCTTGGTCACAATCAATAGAAAACTTGATTGTGACTACTCGGACGGGCTGGAGATCATACGGGCTATCAAGGCGGATGCAACACTGGCCAAGCTTCCTGTCATGCTCATCACGAATTTTCCCGAACACCAAGAGGCGGCCGAAGCTGCTGGCGCCCTGCGGGGATTCGGCAAACTGGAATTCGACCACCCAGAAACCCTTGCCAAACTGATGCCGATCCTTGGATGAAGCGAGGCTAGTCTTCAATCGCTTCTTTTACCGGCTGCACGAAATGAGGCGACTTACCGCCTTTGGCAAGATCGGTGGCCTTCTTGTCGGCGGCTTTGCGCTCATTGAATTCAAACAACGCGACCCGCTTGAGCGACTGGTTGAACACCCCCCAATACGCCTTCAATCGAATTTTCTTCACCGTACGGGTCCGCTTCTTAGCGGGGGCCTTCTTAGCAGTGGCCTTCTTAGCAGTGGCCTTCTTAGCAGGGGCCTTCTTAGCAGGGGCCTTCTTAGCAGGGGCCTTCTTAGCGGCGGATTTTTTGGCGGCGGATTTTTTGGCGGCGACCTTTTTGGCCGGGGCTTTCTTTACGGCTACTTTTTTGGCCGGAGCTTTCTTGGCGGCAGCCTTCTTTTTTGTCGTTTTTTTGGCCATTACCTTAGTTTCGACTAAATGCAGCCCGTGGGGAGTCCTAGATGACTAATCCCAAGTTTACTCGATTGGGCCCCGGCTGCCTAGCACTTCAGCGGACACCCTCAACGGGCAGTTCAGCAACCCCGTTCAGCGACCCAATTGGAACGATCACCGATGGTAACCTTATCTTACAGCAGAACGCCGATCCGTTTGGCCCGCATCGTCAGAGCTGGCTTAAAATAGACCAGCGGCCGCAATCGGCGTAAGCGCGAATGCTGCACGGCACGCTCGCGTGCCCAGAGAAATGTGCTATCCACCACCGCACGCGGCAGTTTTCCCTGCTCAACCAGCGTGACCACCTTGTCCAAGAACACCTTATCGGCCTTCGTCCGAGCCCTTAGGCCTAGCATGAGCTGATCGCTCAGCGTTAGCTTGCGTCCTGGCCTACTTCCCTGTTGGGCCCTGAGCGGTGCAGTATCGAGAGCCACTATTGCGATTAGCAACCCGCTCACCAGAATCACAAGCGGACGACCGATTGCTGTTTTATTGAATCTCTGCAAGATCATGGCAAATGCATCTTCAGGGTGGTCTGAACAGAGGAGAGTCAGGACAGCCTGTCTTCCGCCAAGCGGCGTGCTCTTGTAGCTGCCGAGCCGCACAGGCACAAGACCAGCCCCCCATTCTTCCGATCGCAGGCAGGCTACCCAGGTAGGCCACACCCTTGGTTCGGCACATGGTTTGCGGACCGAAAAAAAGTCCCAATTTCTCTTTCTCAAGGTATAATTACCCTGTACTGTCCCTAGGCCCTCTCCGCAGGGTACGGTTCACTAGCTGGCCTGGGTTAGCCGCGTGCGGGATCGCCAGCTCGATAGCCGATCAGGAAGAGAGCAGCTTGGAGATCCCCGGCCAAATTGGCTGAAGCTAGGAGCAGCAAAAGTCGATGAAATAGGTCGACTTGCACATTCGCAAAACAACTCGGCCACAGCCGAGCAACGAGTCAAACTTCGCGGTCATAATTCCGTCGGGAGGACCAATTTTTTGGATAGGCCCGAGTCGATACCATGGCAGTGCGCAGCGCTGTCCGGCATGCGTCTTTCTTCCAGCGACTCCACACCGTCGCAATTTGACCGGAAGTTTGTTTTTGAAGAAAAAAGGTCGTGGCCCACTGGGCTGCGGCCTTTTTTTGTTGCCATCTTAAGCGATTCCCTTAAGTCCTCATGCGAAAGAAATCCGGCATTAGAAAATGGTTTCCCACGCAGAGGACGGGGCCGGCCAGAAGTGTCAAACACAAAGCACTAGGTTCAGTACCGCGGCAACCGCGAAAAATAGCGGAGTGCCGCCAAACTGCAATTTCCAAATCGCGAGGTCGTCGCCCTCGAAGTCGAGATCAAAATCGAGCGTGAATAATCCCGAGTCTTAGTCGCCCAAGGCCACACGCGTAGGATGGTCTGGGCTCGTGTCCAGATCTTTTAGTTTACTGGAGTTCAATGCCCCGGTCGTCATGATATCAATAGCCCCGTCGGTAGACATGCCGCTGGTCGGCAACATGTCGTTGAAATAATAATTCCCCATGCCAAACCGTTGCGGACCAGGAAGTCTGTAGAAGAGCCTCCTCCGGCGTCCTTGCCTTTCTCACCAACATGAATCTGCATGTTTTTTGCTGCCACCTCCGGGCGACAATAGTAGGGCCACGCAATCGGTCTCACCAGTTGTGATCACGGGATAGATGTAAGATCAAAAACCAGTTTCGCAGGCGGAACTTGCGACGCAATATTACGGAATGCGTCGAGCAACTGCGACTCCATGGCGGCGACCGTCGCTCCACCCGGGACATCGATGTAGATGCCGCCGCCGACAAAAGCGATGGCCTCCATCAAGTCACGGTCGGCCCCAGCTCCCACGGCCATCGTATGCAACGTGATGCCTTTCTTGGCAGCCTCTAAAGCTTCCCAGAAGGCGTACTGCTTTTTCCAGTTGGAGGTCGTGTAGTCAGCAACGCCGTCTCCATCGTAGTCGGTCCACTCGGCCCAACTGAATCCGGCAGGCAGGCTCCAACCGGATGGCCCCTGATTGGTTTGGCCGTCGGTCATAATAATCATCGTCGGACGTGCCCCATAGCGGCTGAACCCATCATCAGCGGGATCGCTAGTCACCCCGACTAGCAGTTCCGTTCCTTTGAGAATGCCGTCCCCCATACCCGTCCAACCGTCGTAGTCGCCAGCCTGGTGACGCCGCTGGATGGTATTGATAACCGAGTAGTCACTGGTAATCGGATCAGTCGTAATATCGATATTGACCTCGCCGTCGAAGTGCTCCCATTCCTTCACCGCCCATGCACCATAGCTAACCAATCCAACCTCGTCACCAAAATCAAGCTCCTCCAGAAAGCCCAGGAACAGCGAACTGCCCTCTTTGATAGCGTGGAATGGGTAGTGGGGCGAACGCCATAGGTCTTCCGAAAGCATGCGGCTGCAACGCTGCTCTTGCAGGTAGTCCATCAAAGTCCGAAATCCATACTTCTTGTTGTACGAACCGTTTTTGTTCTTTACGAAGTTGATGTAGCTTTTCCAAAGGGCTTCGCTGTCGCTATCGCTTGGCCAGAGCTTTGGAGTGCCGTCCGAGTTCCGTCCAGCTTGTGGATACGGCCACTTCAGCTTCCCCGCGTTATTCTTGGCGTCGAGTCCCAGGTACGTGAAGATATAATCCGTATCCGAGCTGCTGACATGCGTTCCAGAATAAGAATTGATCTTCCCAAACTTGAACCTAAACTTCTTTCGGTTTTCCCCAGGCCACTTGACCTTCGAGGCTCGCAATTCGTCCCATATCACGTCGAGCGATTGCTCCGCCTGGGTCAACCCAAGTTCCGATTTCAGTGAACTATCGTCGTTCATCGATGCGGAGAAATCCAAGACAAGTACCAAATCGCGGGCTTCCACAAAGGCGGTCGCCGAAGTTTGAATGGGCACCTGCGAGCGCCCAATGACCCAGCCAAAGGCTAGTGGAAACTGGCCGTCTGGCTGTGTGCCATCGACATCGGTGCGCCGCGTTGTGACTTGAACGACGTTGTAAGGAGTCGCCTCCCACGCGATGGGCCACGTGCCCGTATTCGGATCAAAAACGCGCTTGCCAAAACGCACATCTGTGTCGGGATCGATATAAACACTGTTGGCTGCTGCAACTTGTTCAGCCATTAGGCGAGCCGCCTCGACAGCAATCGAATTGGCGTTGATATTAGCCGATCCCTGCCCCTGCCCGGCTGCATAAACGACCGCGATAATCTCTTGGGCTGCCGCCAACGAAGCCGCGTCAGCTGCGTTCTGCATCTTGGTTTCCGTGTGTACGATACGTCCGGTATCGACCGACAGTGTGAGAAAAGCAAAAAGTGCCGCCAGGGTAAAGCCTGTCAGCACAGTGACGACACCCTTCCGCAGACAATTGGCTTGCTGATAACAACTGAAGCGGTTTAGTTGTTTTCTCATGATGCACACTCCAGAAAAACCAGCAGAACTTCTCGCAGCAAGCCGCAATCTATTGTGACAAAACCGCTCGTCCGTTGCGGAAGACAATCGTACCAACCAAACTATAATCGTTTGACTCACTCACGGAGGTGTAACTCACACTTGAAAAGGGCACACTAACGGACACTTGAAAGAGCTTAAGGTCGTTCGCCGGATCGTCGATATCAAAGATTTGCGTGGGGTCTTCGAAATCAACAATGCTCACGTCGACATCGTCGGGATCCAGGCCTGCAGAGGCCATAAAGTTTTTGGTGTCCTGGATTATTTTCGCGTTCGCCGATTCACCCGCGTCGAGGATGTCTGTCCGGCCCATAGCTGCGAAGCGCGCTCCTTCGCGGGCAGCGTTCTCCAGAAGATTCTGCGAATCGTATATGCGCGTCATTTCGACCAACCCCATCACGATCGTCAGCAAGACAGGGGCCATAAATGCAAATTCCACGGCAACTGCCCCACGGCGCGCAACCCGCTCTCGTTTTTTACCAATGTTCATAATGAGACCCTCTCCAACTTTCGAACCACGGAGGCTACTCGTGCCGCATGAACGACTGTCCATCGAGCACAACATTCTTTAAAAAAGGCATTGGCACTAGGGCAACATCGTTGAGTGGCACGCTCGCGCGTATCACAAACATCTGCCTCGGTTCTGCATCGCTCAGCTCCACATTTGGCATTGCTTCGATGCCAACACCAGTGGTGGGAGGAATACCTGTGTCGTAAATGCTGGCGTCCTTAACAAAGACAGCGATACTGGCGGCGGGCGCCACCGGCGACATCGTTTCATTGACTTGAGCAATCACCTGGGCTGTCGTTGTGCCTTCCACAGCACCCACGCGTGCTCCTTTGCGACAGGCGCTGCTGAGCATGTTATTAACAAGCTGCGCGTGCCCAAACTCAATAATTGCAAATACAAACAGAAAAAATGCTGGCAAGATGACCGCCGTTTCCACGATAGTGGTACCGTGACGCTCAGGAGCGAGGTTGCCAATTCGTGTGACCATGATGCACTACCCCCCCCGTGAATCCGCTACGTGTAGAAATTCGTCTTAGTGGCTTCCTCGGACGCACAGGGCGCATCCAACTTTATGAAAGACTTATTGAACGATCATGCCGCTCTGCAGACTTCACTGGATCGAAACCTCGGGGCATTGTTGACCTCCTGCTTGGCGGATAAAAATCAAGCAACTCACCAGCTGAGCACGGAAGCCGACAATTCTACATATGGGCAATTACGCACAACACGCAGGCGAATCTATCGATTCCAAGGGTGCGGCCGGGCCACATCGGAAGGGAAAAGCTGTCGAAAAGCGTCGAGAATTTAAGGCGAGAGAAGGAGTTTGGCCAGCAATCGCAATTGCCGTTCGGACTGGCGTCCATCGAAACCCTACTTCAAAATCCGCCGGCAGGTTTAGAAAAACTCCGGAAAAACTGTTGCCGTGCAAAGACACCACGCACCGACCAATAGGATGATGCACGCAGGCCACACGTAATGCCAACATCGGTCGTTTTAATATGCAACTTGGCAGCCTGGTACGCATTAGGCACGCCGCGCCCGCGCCCAGCACAGTTGTCGCAGATCCGATCGTTTCGCGGCAACTAAAACGACCCGCAATCCAGATTTCCCAGATGGCACTCTGCTCGTGCCCCCTAGTTGGCGGGCACGCCCCGTTCAACCCGCAAAGCGTCTACCACCAATTCGCCCGGGTAATAAAGTCGATTTTGCTGACGTGGCGGGATAGTTCGCCAAAGTCGTACTGCAGGCCAACTTCACCGCTGCCGAGTTGAATCTCGAAGAATAAGTCTTGCAACTGTTGTGGCTGCACGTCATTGGGTATCAGCAAGGGGCCAGGATTGGAGCCGTGGACGCCACCAAGCGTACCCAAGTGATCCTTTCCGTCGTCGTAACGGGTCGGCTGGGACTCTTCCACGCGATAGGTACCCGGAGCGAGGTTTTCGAACAGGTACGAACCATCCGACTTCGTCGACTCTGCACGGACCACCGTGGCCCCTGTAACATCAATGCCTTTCAGCGTGATTAGCACGTTGGCAATCGGTTGTTCGCCCACGTCGAAATTACTGTCGTCGTTGCGATCAACAAATACCGAACCGGCCAAGCTGGCAGGTTCAGTACTGACCAGTGTCGGCTCCGCATCTTTGTTATTAACCAAAGTGATTTCCTCCTGGTTGGCACGCACTTCGGCATAATTAAGTAACTCGCCCGTAAAATCGTCGTCGACCTTCACATCAATCTTCACGCTTTTCGATTCGCCATTATCGAGGTTCCCCAATTCGAACGTGAGCTGATCTCCTGATTGGGAAGTTGGTTCAGGCGTGGATTCAACAAATGAAATGCCCGTGGCAGGCAAATCATCAATCACAACAACGCCCGTCGCATCCGAAGGACCATTGTTGACAACCTCAAGCTTGTAACTGAAGGTCTCGCCCGGCTCCACCGGGTCGCGGCTATCGAACTTATTGATAGCCAGATCAATCCGTGGCGTTACGGTGTTGGAAACGGTATCCGTATTGTTTGAAAGATTGACTTCCTTCGGGGCACGAACGGTCGCTTTGTTGACCAGGGTTCCGGTTGCATTGTTGTTGACAGTGGCCAGAATTGTGACAATCACCACATCGCTGGACTGCATTGTGCCAAACTGGGCAGTGACTGTGCCCGACGCATGCTGGAAATTGGCATCGAAAGGAATGTCGTTAAGAGTTGCAGACGCCGAAACAAACGCCGCAGCGTCCGGTAGGTTATCTAAAAACGTCGTGTTGGCGGCGTCCGAGGGGCCGTCGTTATTGACCCTAACCGTGTAGTTGAGTAGTTCTGTCGGAGCCACTGCAGTCTGCTCGACTGTCTTGTCTAAACCCAAGTCGAAGCCGAAGAAACCGAAGTCTACAGTCAGGTTGGAATTGCTATTCGCGTCACCATCACTGGTCGGTTCGCATCGACCACTGAGCATTACCGCCTGGCTCAGAACTGCCGCACTGGCGGCCGTAGTGCCGTTGTCATCGTCATTGACATCGTTGTCAGGGTCCGGCGCTGGATCGTTTCCCGAACTTGAGCGAAGACCGGCCAACGGCCCCCGCGATTGGAAGTTCGTGGGATCGACTTGGACAATATAATTCCCAGGAAACAGACCTGTAAACAGATAGTCGCCAGCGGGATTCGTATTGGTCGCTCCCATCAGCGCGTCAACTCTCTCCGTATAGCTGTTGTTACCGTCGATATCTTTATACAAATTAATTTTTACGCCGGAGATACCCGACTCTGTCAGTTGATGAATGCCGTCATCGTTAAGGTCGGACCAGACGTGATTGCCAACGCTCAGGCTAGGCAAGGCGGTAAAATCCGCCCGTTTGGTGGCAAGGCCCACCAAGCCCACAAGCGACACCTGGCCGTCGAGTGCCGTGACACCTTTGAACGCAAGCTCCAGGGCACCTACTCTTTTGAAATCAGCGCCACGGCCACCTTGATCCGTAGGTGAGTCGTCAAAGTTAAAGATGGCTTGCCCTGTTGCCGCACCGCCAACCGACTCAGGTACGACAGTCGTAAATTCTGTCCAATTATTGGCATCGGTGTAGATGCGCATGGTGATCTCGGCATTCGGATGATCGGCCCCTGAAGCGAGCGCGATTCCTGTCATCGTGTTGCCTTCGTGCTCCGTAAGATTAATACCGTTCAGACCCGTCGGATTTACCAATTGGCCACTGCTGACCACACCATCCCAGACTACCTTGGCATTGCCAGTCGCGCCCGGACCACTGGCGACATACAAATTGCCGCTATTGGAGGCTAAAGCGACCGAAGAAATTGGGTTGAGGCTTTCGGTCAGTTCAACCCACATTTCGCGCACACCCCCCAACACTGCGCCGTCACTCAAGCTGTGTGATTTACTGGAAGGTAGGGGCGGAGAGGCTTCGACAACCTGCATCTTCCCAAAACCATCGATCACAGGACCAACAACACCATCGGCCTCGTCTGCGGATATTTTTATTTCTCGCACTTGCTGACCAACACGGAACTGCAAGTCGGAGGGCAGCGCGACTTGCACAAAATACTTGCCTGCTTCTACCCGATCAAACTTGTATTGTCCGCTCAAGTTGGAAGTGGTCGAATCGATTGCGACGTCGTCTCCGCCAAACGTTCCGTTGCCGCCGTCGCGGTAAAGGGTTATGCCAGCACCTGCCACGACGACATCGTTGCTAGCGTTGCCATCGCCTTGCAAGTCGTTGCGCACCACCCCAACGATCTCGGCCATGTCGGCCGCTAGCATGACGCGCGCTTCCAGGGTTTCGAAGCCGAGCTTGCTTCTGGTCAAAGAAGAAGTTGGGGGTGCGTTGGCCGAAGCCTTCTTGACGCGTTGTCGTCTATCTTTTACGGACTTAAAACCAAAGGGAAGCATCTCGGCACCTCGTAGAAACAGATGTGCTAGCTAAAAAAGAGCGCACCTGCGCGCGGCGCAAACCCCGTTTGGCCTTTATCGGCTAGAGCCTCGCTGTGAGATTACCGTGGAATCAGATATTACCAGGTATACTCAGCACCCAGATTAAGGCCGTGCGCCCAGAGATCCGTCTGGAGGAATGCAAAGCGAGGGTGATCGCCCGGAACGATGGTGGCCGGGTCTGGAAGTCCGCCATTATTGCGAGGCAGTAGGTTTGCGTTGATGTCCAGGTCGATTTGATCGCCTGGCCGCACAATGTTGCTCCAGTAGATGAGCGTATAGCCTGCTGTAAGTTTTAATCGCCTGGTAAGGTCGTACCCCAAAGTGCAACCTATTTCAGGGATCATGCTAAATTCATCACGCTCGAACCTTCCAATATTTCCGACTACAAAATCGTCCTCTGTACCCGGATTGGTGTCAGGACCTGGGTGGACGAATCGCTGCGTCAACAAACCACCTTCGAGCGGCAGGCTGTCGTCTGGACCGCTTGATGGCCAGATGGTCGTTGATCCGTTGATGGCGACCCTTTGACGTGTGTTGCCAATGGCTATTTTGGATAAGAACTTAAGGGACCACCGTCGCAAGTCCCATTCGGTTTCGTAGCCGATCTCACCACCCACAAAGTCGTTTTGCGTGCCAAACCTGTCTACGACGTCAATTTCCTCTCCCAGTACGATGGCAGCGGGGGGAATGGCGTCAAATCGCTGGAGATCTTCGTTGATTTGAAGACTTTCATCCAAACTGGTCCAGCGGAATCCGTAGAGCACGTCCGTACGGCGAACTCCCTTACGCAACAACGCGCAGATCCCATTCATTGAACCGACCGAACAGCCGACACCGCTACCGCAACCGACTGTGTCACCGCAACAAGTCGAATAACCTTCTCGGCAACATAATTTATGCCGTAGCCAAATCCCTGCCGAATTGAATTCGCTACGAATATCAACCGTCACTGAACCATCGAGACGGTTCGTATCCACATCTTCTTGCGAGGGCCCCCGTGTTGCTTCGTTGTTTCCGATAACACCTGTATTAAAAAATGGCCTGCCGACAAACAGTCCCGCTTGTGAAACCAGCCCGTCCTTCTCGCCGGCCGAAAACTGCCGATCAATTTCCCCCAGGCCAAGGTATTCACCCTCTACCCCCCATTGTCCGCAGTCATCTAGCCAGACGCCCAGCGTGACTCGGGCTCCGTTTCGGCCATCCTCCAAGACTCGATTCCCTCCAAAGATGATATCGATCGGACCGATGACCTCGGGCGCATTGGAACCGCCCAAGTCAACATCTTGAAACCGCATCATCAATGGCGGCGTGTTCATTCCTTCCAGCCACCAGTGTAAGTACTCTCTGTGTGCATACAGAACACCCTGAGACCCGCACCCACTGCGGCATCCGTAGACGCCAACTCCACACTGGGAACAACCGCCAAAGTCAATTTCTTCGTCCAGCCCAGAACCAAAGCCACCCTCAACAATCTCACCACTATCTGAGTCTGGTGGGTCAGCCAAAATACTCGATTCTCCCACAACTTCGCCGGCAGGAATGGGCTCTTCGTGTTGGGCCTGTTGGACAGATTGGCCGCTCGGCAGCATAAGCTGTGAGGCCAGAAGTGTCTTGCCTGTGTCGCGGCGCACGCCCACCGTCTCACCCAAATACGTGTCCAAATCAATATCTTCAACAGGATCGATGTAACGAAGTACACCGCCAGAACGGTCGATCAAGGCGAATGGTGGCGCGCCTTTACTCGTATCAGGATTGTTCACCAACTTGGCGCGGAACGCGCCCGATCGCTGATTTTTCCGCCCCCGCGAACTACGTCCGACTGGGTTGGGCGGCCGTATCGCATCCAGTCCGGGCCCCAATAGAGAGTCCACCCACTGACCCGCCACGATATCCGACGGTGTTACCCGGTTGGGTCCGTCGCCAGCCGTCAAAGACGGCGATTCTGCCAGAAAGATAGCATTTGCAGCCAGGAATGCGACAAATAAACGAAGATACTGGAAGGCCATATGGATTTTCCTTGCCCGCGCATCGGCATAGGTCGATGCGGAGTGGTTCCAATGGTGGTAGAAGAGAAGAACCGAATAACGATAAGCAGTCCGCTTGTAGCAAACCGGCCAAATCCTGCACAAGGGCAATATCCACTAAATCAATTAATTGGCATTCAAGCCTTCGCAGGCGATGCTATCTCGTCGTTGCGCCAAGAATGAACCACCGCCACAATCGGTTTTTTTGCAGGAGGTAGCCCGTGGCACGTGTCCATTTGCCGGGCAATCGTCAACGGACACTTACAAGAAATTCCGAATCCGCCCAATTTCATCTGGGGACGGCTTATTGCGGTACCGAAGCTCCAGGCGATACAGCTCTCCGAGAGCGACAACACTAAGTAATTTCTGGATAATATCCGCGCCGAAGACAGCTCTGCAATCAATAAACTCCTCGATCACCATCGAGATACCGTGCGGCGCATGATTGATCTTCGCATAGACTTTCCCAATCAAGACGTGCGCGATAACAGGTTGGCGACGATTCTTCCGCACCTGTCCGACGCCATGGTCGAAGTGCGACACAAATTGGAAATGCTATTGTTGCCAAAATCGTGCGATTCGCATGAATCCCAACGAACTACAACCCGTTTCAAAACCAAGTTTGGGGCCACAATTCTCGGGCATTCTGCCGACGCCCGATGATTTTGAAACGGATGGTTTTAAGATAGGATCTAGAAATACAAGCTGGCAGGCTTACTGCTGCTTGGGTGGCGATGGCCGCGGAAAATAACCACCTGTATTCTGAAAATTATCGAAATTCAGACGCGTCGCCGAGTGACCGGTGGGCGCAAAAGTCTCATCGCCTCGAATATTAAACGGCGCCCGTGCCGCCATCGAATTCAACCGGCGCTGATTCCGTATATTTTGAATCTGCTGACGCTCTCGCGCGCGCTGCTGCTCGCGCATCGGACGTATGAGCGTTTGATAATCTGTCGCGCTACCAAACGGCCTCGACAGCGACAGATAAGGACTAACCGTCGGGCCTTGCGTGACTCCCGCAAACGGCTTCCCGCCCCCTCCACCTGAGAACAACGCAGACGTACCCGAGTAGGTCCTGCGGTTGACACCCGCAACACCAACACGCGTAATCCCCTGACCCAAATTCCTTTGTCTCTCGGTTTCAGTACTATAGTAGGAAGCTGTGCTGCGCCGTTTGAGGCGGTTCAGCTCGCTTTGGGCGTAGCCCTGCGCCGAAGCCTCGTCAGAATACGAGGCAAAACCAATAGCCAAAACAAAATGGCTAAGAAAAAACTTTCTACCGAATGCTTGTGCTCTGCAGTGCATCAGGTTACCTCGCCGCTATAGACCACCAACTAAGGCCACCGCCTTCAACGAGCGGTGCCGGCCCGGCCACCTTCATAGTATCCCTCTTCAACCAACAGGGCAACAGATGGCCGAAACCCCGACAACTATACTCTGGACTCCTGCGATTCCAATGAAATTTGTGCCACCGCTGTAGCTCACTACTTCCGAGTGATAAAATCGATTGAAATGGTGACGCATTGGCGGTGCAGGGGTCCATCAAGTTAGTGGACCCTAAGCCCTACGCTACTGAGCGACTTCGGCAAGACGCCGCATCCATTCCAGGTGAAAACCCAATTATCCCTGAATTGAACTTGGACAATCCCTCGTATCGCTACGACACCTATAACTGGCCCTCGGCATCAGGATGGTCCGGCAGTTCGGCTGCTTGGGCCTAGCACATCCAATTCGGGTGATCCAGGTATCCACTCCACGGTATACCGCAAGCCGTCCTAGAGATCCATTTTCCAGTGTGCTGGTGAGCACCATAGTTGTTCGAAGGGTTGGCCACCAAAACACGCAAATCAAACAGCCTGAAAAACACCCTCACAAAAAACTTTGCAACGGCGCCATGGCAGCGGTATAGCCTCACGCTATTTTTACTTTTTCCCCAACCTTCGTTTGGCAGAAAAAAACTCAGTAAGAATGCTTCCACACGGGTCACCCATCACGCCACCGATTACCTCGACGGTGTGATTCATCCTGGCGTCTTCCAAGAGTTGGTACAGGCTTCGTACCGCACCCGCCTTGGGATCCAAGGCGGCAAATACTACTCGGCTGAGACGAGCCTGCAAGATCGCGCCCGCGCACATGGGGCAAGGTTCCAGGGTGGAATATAATGTGCAACCGCCCAATCTCCAGGAATCAAGTGTTGCGGACGCCTGCGTCATAGCAATCATCTCAGCATGAGCTGTCGCGTCGCGAAGTTGCTCCCGCTGATTGTGCGCAGCCGCCAGGACCCTATCCTCGCGAACAATCACGGCTCCGACGGGCACCTCGTCTGCCTCGCGCGCTGCTTCCGCCTGGGCTAAGGCAAGAGCCATATAGTGCTCGTGATTCACGCTGGTACTCCTTATCGCTGATGCTCTCCAAGCGAGCCACGAGGGACACGCAACATTGTTTCCACGATCTTATGAGAAGCCCTACTAGGATTGCTACTAGGTGACATCTATGATTCCTCGGCGAACAGACCCTTCCTTTAAACAACTGGCCATTGTATGGAACAACTGGCTCGACAGCCCCTCGGAACGTAAAATGTAAGATCGCCTATCTCGTACACTATATTTGCATAGCCCGAGCCAATATTGTGCGGCCCTTTTACCATCTTCGCCTGAATCGCCCATGCTGAAATCACCCGCTGGCACGCCGTCTGGCGTAACGCCTGGGACCATGCTTCAAACCCTGAAGCGCGCTGCTTCTATCGCCCGCGCTGCCACTTCTTTTCTTGTCGTGGTTTTGTTTCTCTGCACCCACCTGCGGCTACCCTTTGACATGCCCGACCCCTTCAGCCTGTCACATAACGATAAGATCTTCCACACAATTGCCTACATGACACTCGCACTTTCATCACTTATCAGCTGGGAACTCACAAGTGGCTGGCTGCAGCCGCAACATTTCTTTCTCATGTGGTTAGTAGGAATCGCCTACGGCGCATTCGACGAGATCACACAACTACCCGTTGGACGCACGCCGGACGGAATGGACTGGTTATGCGACATCGTTGGGCTTGTAGTAGGTTTGGCCATCTTCCGGGTCGCCCGCCCCCTCGTTTATCGCCTTTTGTTTGCCCAAAACAATTGATAGTCGCAGCCCGCCAATCAGGGCCAAGGCTTGGGTCCCAATCGTTGATCCCAGTACTCATCCTCAATAGTTGGGCGTAGGTGCTCGAAATTCTTCCAAGCGAATCGAACGAAACCACTCAATGGTTTTGGCCAAACCGTCACGCAACGAGATAGTCGGCTGCCACCCCAGTTTTTCTCCGGCCAAAGTAATATCCGGTCGGCGACGGGCAGGGTCGTCGACCGGTAGAGGCCGCTCGACGAGCTGAGACTTCGACCCGGTCAATTCGACAATCACTTCCGCCAATTCTCTGATCGTATACTCATCCGGGTTACCGAGGTTCACCGGACCGATAAAGCCCGAGGGGCCGTGCATCATGCGGATAATCCCTTCTACCAGATCGTTGCGATAGCAAAACGAGCGGGTTTGTTTGCCGTTGCCAAAAATCGTGATGTCCTCGCCGACAAGCGCCTGACGGATAAAATTCGATACGACGCGGCCATCAAACGGATGCATCCCGGGGCCATACGTGTTAAAGATTCTAACGATGCGCACATCGATCTGGTTCTGCCGGTGGTAGTCCGCAAAGAGCGTCTCCGCGGCGCGCTTTCCCTCGTCGTAACAGGCGCGCGGACTGACCGGATTGACTGCCCCCCGGTAGTCTTCTTTTTGTGGATGAACTTCCGGATCTCCATAGACCTCGCTAGTGGAGGCCTGCAGTACCTTGGCATGACAGCGCTTGGCCAGACCCAATACATGGATTGCGCCCAACACCGACGTCTTCATTGTCTTGATCGGATTGTATTGGTAGTGCCCTGGAGCCGCAGGACAAGCCAAGTTATACACCTCATCGACTTCCAGAAAAATCGGGTGGGTAATGTCGTGTCGAATCAAATCAAAGTTCGACCTGGCCAGCAAATGGGCAACATTTGTCTTTTGGCTGGTGAAGAAATTGTCGAGACAAATGACGTCGTGTCCTTGCTCGACCATGCGCTCACATAAATGCGCACCCAAGAACCCTGCGCCCCCGGTTACTAATACTCGTTTAATGCTCGACATCGAAAATGGCCCAGCTTCAATTGCCGCGAACACACCTGTCCGGCAAGATCCTATTTTAATTGAGAAAAAAACGGGGTGCCAGCTTTTCTTCGGTACCCCTTGCCGGGTTTTGATTCCACATAAAATGCCTTGGATTCTATCCCAGAAATGTCCGTGAGGCACCCCGTTCTGGCCGGTGTAGCTGCCTAGTGTTTTGGAAAGGTTCTTAGGGCGCCTTGGCCCGGGAGCGCTTAGGCAGGGAACGCTTAGGCAGGGAACGCGTCTTTTCCGTCGACCGTTCCATGTACCGATGGCCATTGCCCAGGAGCTGATCAATGCGATCGTTCATTTCCGAATTAGGCTCGATGCCAGGCCAGCCGCTATCAACCCATACCTGCCCCCCCGTGCTCAGGCATAACTGCAACCGCAAACGTTTTTTCCCCGGATAGCCCCGCACAATCTCACGCAGGTTTCGCAACCCCTGCTCGCCATGCTCGTCCTCCCACACGCGTATGACCATCCCGCTACTAAAATATTCTGGCATTTCTGACAACGGCATCAGCTTGTCGACAACCAGGTTTACTTCTTCCGCGCCGGGCCGCCGGTCGACTTTTCCGATCACGCAAAAAATGGAATCCGGTTCGACGAGATGTCCAAACTCTGCAAACTGTTCGGGCCAGAGGATGCAGCGCACAATCCCGTCAAGGTCCTCTAAATCCCACATGGCATACTTCGTTTGCACCGACCCAGGACGCGGATTCTTGATATGCGAAAACTTCACAGCCGATAACATGCCACCCAGAAAAACCGCATCACGATGCTTCATGCTCAGGAGTGATTGGCTCGTATGCGTGCAGTAGGTTCGGAGAGTCGCTTCGTACTCGGCTAGCGGATGGCTGGAAAGGTAAAAACCGAGCACTTCTCGCTCCATGACAAGCTGCTGCTTTTCGTCAAAAGGAGCTATTGTCGGCAAATCGTTGGGTGCATCTCGCAGTTCTTCGCCATCGTGGTCAAACAAGCCCTTTTGGCCGCTCCGCCGATCAGCTGCCGCTGCTGCTCCCGATTGTAAAGCTCGGTCGAGGACCGCCATCAACTGGGCCCGATGGCCTCCCAGGGAGTCGATCGCACCGGCCTTAATCAGTGCCTCGATCGTAGACCGATTGCAGGATTGCGGATCGACCCGCTCACAAAAATCAAACAAATCCTTGAACGGCCCATGTCGCTTGCGCTGGACTGCTATCGCCTCAGCCGCTCCGCTGCCACACGCCTTAATCGCGCTCAGCCCAAAACGGATTTTCCCATCATCCACAAAGAAGTCCTGCTCGGAAGCATTTACATCGGGAGGGAGAACTTCGATTTTCATCCGGCGACAATCTTCCAAGTGCTCCACCAAGGCATCTTTGCTCTTGAAATTGCGCCCTGAAATATCGCATGAAAGCAGAGCCGCCATAAATTCGACTGGGTAGTGCACCTTGAGATAGGCGGTCATGTACGCAATCAGTGCGTAAGCAGTGGAATGGCTTTTGTTAAAACCGTAGCCGGCAAATTTTTCGATCATGCCAAATAGTTCGTTGGCTTTTTTCTCTTCAAACCCGTTTTCCTTGGCACCGCCAATGAACTGCTCACGAAAGCGGGCGATGATTGCTAAGTTCTTCTTACTGATCGCCTTAATACACTTGTAGGCGTCTGAAAGCCGAATTCCACCCAACCGATTGAGAATCCGCATCACCTGTTCTTGGTAGACCATCACCCCGTGGGTTTCTTGAAGCACCTCTTCCATGACGGGGTGAGGGTACTCAGCTCGCTTGCGGCCATGCTTGACCTCGATGTAATCATCGACCATCCCACCTTCTAAGGGCCCTGGGCGATAGAGCGCATTAGTGGCAATGACATCACGAAAGTGGTCAGGCTTCATGCGCTGCAATAAGTCGCGAATACCGCCGCTTTCCAGCTGGAAGATACCCTTCGTTTCACCACGACAGAGCAGGGCAAACGTTTCCTGGTCGTCAAGCGGAAACTGATAGGGATCAATGCGCTTGCCACACGATTGCTCGACCAGATTGATGCTATACGCCAGGATGGTGAGATTTCGCAGACCGAGAAAGTCCATTTTTAAGAGGCCAGCTCTTTCCACATCGCCCATTGCCCACTGAGTTATGACTTCCGATTTCCCTTTCACACGCTGTAGGGGCACGTACTCGTCCACGGGTTTCTTGGCAATGACCACCGCTGCGGCATGCGTGCCGACATTTCGCGCCAGACCTTCAATCTTGCGCGCCAGATCGACTAGTTCGCGCACTTCCCCGTCGCCTGCGTAGGTTTTCTTAAGCTCTTCGCTCTGTTCCAACGCAGCGTCAAGTGTTATGCCCAGTTGATCGGGAACCATTGCCACGATCTGATCGACTCGCGAAATCGGTAGCCCCAACGTACGGCCCACATCGCGCAAGGCGGCACGGGCAGCCAGGGTGCCGAAAGTTCCGATTTGCGCGACGTTGGCCTCGCCGTACTTGTCCTTCACATACTGAATCACTTCGCCTCTACGTTCCTTGCAGAAGTCGATGTCGATGTCGGGGGCTTCCAAGCGACTCTCGTCCAAGAACCGCTCAAAGAGCAAGTCATAGCGCAGGGGACACACATGGCTCATTTTCAGCGCATAGCAAACCAATGACCCAACCCCAGAACCGCGCGCCGTGGAAGGAATGTCATTTTCAACGGCAAACCGCACGAAGTCCCATACGATAAGAAAGTAGTCGCAGAAACCCAACTTGTTGATGACGTCTAGTTCACGGTTGAGACGATCGAGAACTTCTTGGGATAACTCCGTGCCCTCCCACCGCCGAGGCTCGTCTGCGTAGCACTCTTTCAAGCCGGCAAGACAAAGCTCGCGAAGATAGTCCTTCGACGTTTTGTTTGCCGGGGGCAAAAAACTGGGGAAGTGTCGCTTGCCAAGGTCCAAGTCGATATCCACACCGTCGGCGATTTCTTGCGAGCGGCGCAGCGCGTCCGCCTGATCGGGCAGAACTTTGTACATTTGCTCGGGGCTTCGGAGAAAGAATTGATCGCCTTCCATCTTCATCCGATTGGCGTCGGTGCGGAATTTCCCCGTATTGATGCATAGCAATACGTCTTGCGATTCAGCATCTTCCTGGTTGACGTAGTGTGCGTCGCTGGTGGCTACCAATGGCAAGCCGACCCGTTGGGCGACTTCCACAGCTGCCTCTTTGGCCTGTCGCTGAATTTCAAGGCCATTGTCCTGAATTTCGATATAGTAGCGCTCGCCAAATACCTGCTGGAACCAGCTCGCAATATTAATAGCACGAGCGATCTGCTCCTCAGTTGCAGATCCACTGCCATGAAGGAGAGCGCGGCTGAACTCACCCGACACGCAGCCACTCAGACAGATGACACCCTCGCAATGGTCGGCGAGTAGTTCTCGATCAATTCGGGGCTTGTGATAAAATCCTTCCAAGAACGCATTGCTTGCCATCTTTATAAGATTGTTAAAGCCAACGCGATTTTGAGCAAGCAGCGTCAGGTGATAGCTGGACTCCTTGGCACCCCAGCTAGAACTCCGATCAGGGCCGCCACCCTTGGAAAAACGACTGCCAGGAGCAACATAGGCTTCGTAGCCGAGTACCGGATTGATCTCAGCTTCTCGACACGCCTGATAAAATTCGAGCGCACCGTAAAGATTGCCATGATCGGTGAGTGCCAGGGCATTCATTCCCAGGTCTTTAGCACGCCGAACCAGTTTTTTGATCGGGCTCGCCCCGTCCAAAAGGCTGTAATGACTATGGCAATGCAGATGAACAAATGGTTCAGACAAGCGGTTTCCCTCCTGATCGTGATGAGTGGTACCGCTATTGTAACGTCAGCCACCTACAAAAGAATGGCCGTTGACCAAAGTCCAAAAGCCCAATTGACCACGACCTAACCGTGAGCGACTGAAATCCATTTCAAAACCATCACTCAGCGGCGAGACCCCCGCAAATTGTGCCCCCAAAGCAGATTTTAAAACTGGTTCTCATGCTGGAGAAGATCGAAGCCCCATAGACACTGACAATGCTTCGGCCAAACAAAGCAACGTCAACAAGCGAGGGAATGACACAAAGGCCATTCTTGCTATTTTTCCGCTCCCGGCTCACCAATCGCGCGCAGGTACTCGGCCAGTTGGGACTGCATGTCAAGCAAATCCTGCCACTGGGCAATTGAGATCATCACATGTTTCTCTTCTTCGGCAAGTATCGCCGACTGCACGAGTAGCCGGGCCCGGAGATGGAAGTACTCAAGCAATTCAGAAACTTGGGCCGCTTGACCAGCACTAAGCTGGTCGGGCAATTCCGGCGGCAAGGGCATGTGCAGTGTACTCTGCAAATCCTCTGATGCCCCCAGATGCAACTCAAAACTAGCTGACGAGGAATCAGCCTGTTCGGCC
The DNA here is from genome assembly GCA_022448265.1 of Pirellulales bacterium. Lineage (GTDB taxonomy): Bacteria > Planctomycetota > Planctomycetia > Pirellulales > Lacipirellulaceae > Bythopirellula. The sequence goes on along the minus strand of JAKVCC010000005.1, from coordinate 147,881 downwards.
AACTCGCCCGCGTGAAGTTCGCCGGTTGAACTCAACCCGTCGCTGCGCAACTCCTCTAACCGACCCGCAATCTGATCACGCGTGCCAAATAGCAAGACCGATCGGCCGACCGAGACCACATCGCCATAACGGAGAATCCGCAATTGCGTGTCCTCGCCATTGACGCGCGTGCCGTTGGTGCTCTCCAGATCGGTCAGCACCAGCTTGTCCTGATCCTCCTGAATCTTGATGTGAAATCGGCTGAGGCGATCATCGTTAAGTTGAACTGAGTTTCCTTCCTCGCGACCTATTGTGATGGGCGCTTGCAGGTTTTTATAAACTTGGCCTCGATCCGCACCGTCCAATACTCGCAATGTGACTTGTGTAGCGCCCACGATTGCCTCTCTGAAGATCCCCACAACGGTGCATTCCTCTCTCTGCGCTTATAACACGCCCAGACTCTTGCAGCAAGAGAAAGCTCGCTACCCCAGCCAGACTGCAGCCTTCCCCGACCGCCAGTTTTATCAGTACAAGCTGCGTCTGGGCCCTTTGCTTGAGTCCCCTGACGGCAAGCACCCGGCGCCGGCCAAAAATTAACCGCTGCAGCCCTCCAAGGCGAACGCTACTGCAAGAACTACGAGGTGTCGACAGGAGTCGCTCCGGGTGGCAGCGTGCCGCCGCCCTCGCGGACGTAGTCACCGCGCAGACGCGCGTATTGCTCCGCCGCCGGTAATTCGGCAGCTTCCGGATCGTCCGCCATTGCTGCACGGAACATCCGCTCCAAAAACGGACGGCACCAACCGCACCCCGTGCCTGCACCAAAACAGTCGGCCATCTGCCCAACACGTTTCGGATTCTCGATCCGCAAGAAGTTGGCCAGCTTGCGTTGGGTTACATGGAAGCAGAGACAGACTTCGTCATGCGGATGCATAGGCGGTTTGGCGGTCGGTGGTCGGCGGTCAAAGCTTTGCCGATCAAGGCATAAGCTGGCTTCTACAAGCTATTCTACGGCAGTGGCCAGCCGCATCGCAATCCGCCGGGCTCGATGGAACTCCTTGAGATTGAGCCACTCGCCGGTCGTGTGGATGCGATTTTGGCCGCAGCCAAGCGTGACGGTCGGAAGGCCACGAGCCGTGAGCCAATTGGCGTCGAGCCCCCCATTGACGACGGCGTAATCGGGCCTGCCTTTTTCTGCCCTAATGGCGGCAGCAGCGGCTACGACCGAAACATCGTCCTGCGGCAGCCGGAATGACTCGTAGTCCAAGTGGCCATCGAACTTGACTTCTCCGCACTTCCCAGCCGCGCTGCGGACTTGGCTGGCAGCCTTGCGAAACGCCTTCTCCATCTCGCGCACAATGCGTTCGCGAAACTTTCGATTGTGGCTGCGCGCCTCGGCGCGAATGCAGACCAAATCCGGAACCACATTGGTGGCTTCCCCCCCAGTAATAACACCAATATTGCTCGTACCCGATTGGCGACCTTTTTCGACCAAGCCGTGCCAACCATTGTTGACCAAGTCAGCAATACCGACCGACGCAATAGCAATTGCGCTCACACCGTCTTCCGGATGGCCGCCCGCGTGGCTCGCCAGACCACGGATTTTGATACGCATGCGATAGCCACCTGTCGCCCCAATCTTTAAATCACAGGCAGCGCCGCCGTCCCAATTGAAGGCCATTTTCGGTTTGCCGAGCATGCCCAGCCGCACGTTGTGCGCCCCATGCAATCCAACTTCTTCCTGAACCGTCCAGAGAAACGTGAGGGGCGGATGAGGTATTTTACTGCGAAGAATGCCGATGGCCGTCGAGAGCAATACGGCAACCCCCGCGCGGTTGTCGGCGCCCAAGCCCGTACTGGAATCCTTGGCTATAATGCGATTGCCTCGCTGCACGGGCCGCGCGCCCCGGCAGACAGGCACTGTGTCCATGTGGGCCACCAGCATGCGACCAGGCCCACGGCGGGTACCCGGCAATCGGCACACCAAGTTGCCGACTTCACCCCCGAATGAGGAGCGTCGATGCGCCTGATCCTCCTGGATCGCATCGGCGGGCGCGCCCGCCCGTCGCAATTCACGGCGCAGCAATGCCACAACCTGGCTCTCAGCCCCGCTCATTCCCGGAAGACCCAAGAGGCGCATGAGGTACTGGGTAGCCCGAGAATCCGGCAGGAGACCGGCGATTGCCGGAAGTTTTGTACGAGACATGTTGCACCCTTTTGTTCGATCGTCCGCCTATTATTCGGTGGTCAGTTTGTGGGCCACACGGTTGATCGCTAGCGTGTACTCCCGCGAGGTCCATTTCGAGCTGATCATGACACGGCAAATGGCACCGTGCGGCCGCCAACAGGCTGTCTCACACGAAAAAACAATCGCGGCGTCTCTCCTTCGCAGCACAAAAATCAATCCAGATCAAACCGCGCCAGATGCCTTGGATCCTGCGGTCGACCAACCATCGAAACAAGGACGATCAAGCCTATGTTGATTCCCAGGCCCCAAAGTCCCGCATGGATGCCCAGGGCATAACTCGACGGGACAACCTGGAAGTGTATCAGATAGTTGGTTGTTACGCCGCCGGCAAGTCCCGCCATGACTGCGGGGCCGGTGGCGCGACGCACGTATACGGCGGACAATACCAGCGGCAATAATTGTACGATGGATCCGTAAGCGCCGAGCAACAAATCCACCAACGATTCTCCTCCCAAGACGGCGAATAAGTACGAAATCGCACCGAAGACAATGACTGCAATGCGAATCCACCACATCACCTCTTTATCGTTCAGGTCGCGACGAACTAGCTTGGCGTAGAAGTCTTTCACGAAGATTGTAGCGGCTGCGTGCGTGATCGTATCCTGTGTCGACATCGAGGCGGCCAGCGTCCCCGCACCAAATAGCCCAATCACCAGTGCTGGCAGCCCCATGCTTTGAATCATATAGGGCAAGATCGCATCCGCATCCATCCCCTTTGACTCCAGATCGACATAACCAATTCCAGCAAATCCGACCAACAACACTGGAACCAGAAAGATCGCAAATAATGGATAGCCTACGAGGATCTTCTTCAACACCCGCTCACTGCGGATATTGTAAAGACGCATAAAAAAATGCGGCCAACAAGAAAATCCGAGAAACGAAACCAATAAGGCCGAAGAAAAAGCCTGATGCGTCATCATACTGCCTTCACGGCCGATTAAGAGAAAATCGGGCCGGGCCTCAGCAATCTTGCGGAACATGGGCTCGAATCCGCCGTGTATCTTTAGAGGGATATAAATACCTAAGAACCACGCAAGGGCGATCATAAAAGATCCCTGAAAAACATTGGTCCAGGCCACGCCGCGGAGCCCACCAAAAAATACGTAGGCGAGCACGACACCGTAAGAAAGTAGCGCCCCCAGCTCGAACGGGATGCGCTGGTTGGTGAGCGTGCTGACGACATATCCACAGCCCTTCATTTGCAACGTCATGTACGGGATAAACGCCATGATTGAGACAACTGCAACCAGGACCGACAGCCAGCGACTCTCGAAACGATCACTCAAGAATTCCGCCTGGGTGGAGTAATTGTATCGATGTCCCAATTGCATGACCTGGGGACCGAACAACCAGAACAACCACAGACCCGTCGCGCAATAGCCAAGAATAAAAAGCGTGGCCGCCCCCTTTCCATAAGCCCAGCCTGGGCCCCCAAGAAAGGCAAAGGCGCTGAAAATTGCGGCCCCAAGTAGAAAATAAGTTGTAAAGAAGCCCAGGTCGCGCCCCGCGTTAACATACTCATCGACGGAGTGCTCACGTCCGCGCGTCGACAGCAGGCCGATCACCATGACGATGGCTAGGTAAACCAGCATCACAGATGCAATGACAACCCAGTCAGCCATTTCCTATTTCCTTCTAAACTCTGCCCAATAGAGCAGGAGTAGGCTCACCGCCTGGATCACGATCAGCAAGACAAACCAGAACATCAGAAAAGGCAGTCCCAATACAAAGGGTTCCACCCGATTGGCAATAAGCATCCCTGGCCAAAGAAAGCCAGCCAGCAGCAGCGCGAAATAGAAGATCACCAAGTTTCGCTTTTTCATTATCAGCTTCCGGGCCAGGGGAACTCTTAATTGACAGTCTTAGACGGCGCAGTTACCCCGTTCTCATAGACGACAACCGAGCCCCCATTACAAAACCCGGTTGCAGCCACAATTCTCAGAAATCTTGCCGCCAATGGTTGGTTTTAAAGCGAGTTCTAAGAACTATTGTTTGTCAGGCCGTAAATTCTACCCAATTTTCCAGATGTGGGAACAACCGGAACAATCCGCCCCCGGTAACCCCTGGCACTCAGAATTACACGCCATCGTACTGACAGGTTCTACCATCTTCACACAAGCGGAGGCCGTGGAATACCGATTGAAACAACTATTGCCCTCTGCGCAGTCAATTAGGCACCCGCCGCAATCGAGTCTCTGTCCAGAGGCAGCAAGTTGCAACAGTGGCATCGTGTCATTCGTAGCGCACTGGTTAGTCAGATCCCAAAAAACCGTCCGACGAGAACTGTCGCTTGGCACATCTCGACGTTTTATCCGGCAGGAGGTCGCCCATGCGTTGGAAGCGAAAAAAACCGCTGTGGCCGTTGCTGGTTGCGCTGGGATGCTTATTCTTCCTCACGATCGCCGCTCCGCTCAAGTGGCAAGGCAAAGGGCAGGGCACGGTGGCGCGCACGGAGACCTCCCCTTGCGCAGTTGAGATCCCCACCGTCGTGGTCGTGCAATCCCAACATCGCTACGACGGAGAAACAAAGCTAGCGACTCCCCCCATCTTGCCCCCCCTTGAGGGGCAAACCTTCACTCTCTCTGACGATACACGCAAAACGTCCGAGCGCGCAGACTATCAATATTTTCAGTCCCTGCAGGAGTTTGACATCGGCACATTGCTTGAAATGCGCGATGTGTCACTCTCGGCAATCGACCTGCTCAATAAGACGACTCCAGCACAAGGCCCGTCACTGCAAAACGATCCCGCATGCGTGCAGGTGTCGAGTGTCAAAGATCGGATTGCCATGGTCGATTGGCGGGAAGGGTGGCGCCGTCCGCTGCCTCACCAACCTGCGGCCCGAGATCCTGACCCCAACGACGTTTTTGCGGAAGAGTTGCAGCGAGATACCAGCGAACAGGGGACATCGGTCCCCGGTCCAACACGGCTTGCCCAGCGCAGTCGCACACATGCAAATCTGGTGAAGTCCACAGCCGACTCACAGGGACCCCTTTTACGTACGCGGCCGAGCGGATTAATCAAGCAGCTTCGGTCGCTGACCGGTCTGGCGCATCCGCCAGATTGGGTCTCCCAGGCACTTGTTCGGGTCGAACAACTGGCTGGCGAAAACTGCAAGTCCGGCTTTGACGTCCGCGCCACACTCAACGAGCTACAACAACTCGCGGATGCAGGAATCAATCACTCCGATGCGTTACGACAACACGATGCGCAATTGGCCGCCTTGGCCCTCAAGCGGCGTTTAGGCATTTGGCATGTCCTCCTCAATGATACCCGGTTGCCTCGGACCCCAATTTCTACTGTGACGTCCTCCAACTCCGAAGCACTTATCAAGCGATTAGGCCATATCAGGTCACTCTTGGCCGGAGAAGAAAACGGTGCCCAGTGGCGAACCTACCTGATGCTCGACCAACTAGACGCCGTCACAAGCGAATCCATGCAACAGGGTCGCGCCGGGCGTCGCGAAGTCGCCCAGACAGTCCTCGGGCGTCTGGAAGACCCGCAGCTATCTGATTTCCAGCGTGAATTCCTTGCTACAGAGCCGCTGGCAGGCCTCCGTCAGCAACTCCTGCCATGGGCAGCAGGACCGGTAGACTTGCAGAAACTGGACGCCTTGGTGGATCGCTACGAAACCGGCCACGAGACCCGTTACGCGGTTGCGATTGCTAGGCTCCAGGAGCGCCTGCGTTGGTCGGACGACCTAAGTAGCCAGACCCTGGCCGGACACCTGGAAGAAAACTATCGCGGCGCCAACATACGCATTGCGATCAGCGACGCCTTAATGGACCGGATCATGCCCAAGCAAGAATCCACGGTAAGCCCTGTTCGGGAGAACGTCGCAGGAGCCAAAGTGTTCGGGAAATCTCGGACCACAACTCAACTGCGCGTACGGTTTTTGCCCGATGCTGACACGTGGCGCTGCGTGCTTGAGGCCTTTGGAAAAGTCCACTCCGAAACGCGTTCGCAAACGTGGCCAGCGCGTGTGCGCAATGCCGCAAAAATGCAGTTTCAGGCCCGCAAGTTGATTGTCGTCGATCAAAACGGCTTGAGAACCTCGCCCGCCAAGGCTCAGGCCCAAGGACGCAATGAACTAATTGGTATCGACAGTCAATTGGATTCGGTTCCCATCGTGGGGTTTTTGCTGCGCGACATGGCTCGAAGAAAACACGATAAAGCGCGGCCGACCGCGCTAAACCAAGTCAAGTCGAAAGTGGCAGGCACCGCGCGCCGCAAGATGGACCGCGAAGCTAATCCAAAGCTCGTTCGGCTGGAACAAAAATTCCGCGATAACGTGCTAGAGCCGCTCGGCCAACTGGCCCTGCTGGCTGAACCGCTCACCATGTATACCACAGAGAAACGTGCGGTGATGAACGTTCGGCTGGCAAATCGCGAGCAACTGGCTGCCCATACACCGCGACCCTACGCGCCGTCGGATAGCCTGGCAAGCGTGCAAGTCCACGAAACCGTACTGAACAATGCGATTAGCGGCCTGCAACTGGACGGCAAGCAGATGACGCTCGTCCAACTGTTTGACTTCTTCGCGGAAAGATTCGGGCGCGCCACTGCGACGCCCCCGGCCGACCTTCCCCGGCGGGCGGTGATCGAGTTTGCGTCCCGCGACGCGATGCAAATCCGATGTGACGGCGATCGCGTGGAGGTGGTCCTATGCATCGCCAAATTGGCCCTGGGTCGAGACAAGATCAAGAACTTCGAAGTACACGCGTTCTTTCGCCCTGTGATGAAGGGCCTCAAAGTGCAGTTGGTCCGTGATGGATCGCTTCAGTTTGCCGGGCGACGCCTGAAAACCGGCCCGCGGGTCGTGCTGCATAGCGTCATCGGGAAGCTCCTGCCCAAGGATCAAGAGATTGACGTGTTGCATACAGATCTCGAGGTTGACCCTCGTATGGCCGGCTTGATGGTCACGCAATTGGAAATTGACAAAGGCTGGATCGCGCTGGCACTCGGTCCGGCGCATCCCCAACGAACGACCTGGCGGACTCCCCAGGAAAGATTGCTATCCGCGCCGTTTGTGCGCTAGATTCCCCTCCAGGGCAAGTGATCGTGACGGTCGCCAGCCCTCCGCTACAAATCTAAACCAAGGCTTGCCACGCAAGGGGTGGATACGTCATCTCTTCTCTGCCAATGGCTGTCCCAAGCGGCTTACCATATGCGCTGCCAAGCCAATCACCAGAACAATCGCGGCCGCATGATCCAGCAAAATCACAAAATGGATGTGCCGGACGGCCTCCTGAAACACTAAATTCGACTGGACCATGATGGCCAGCAGCACGAGCGTACTGTAGGTCGCCAACTGCACAATACTCAGTACATCCTGCCGGCAACTCCGTGGCCGCGCATGCAAGGTGCATACAGCCCCCCAACCCACCAGCGCAATCGGTGTAACCACTGGAAATCCTGACCCGATCTGCGCGAGCAACATCAGCAGGAGACCTCCACCGATCAGCACCGGGCCGCGCTCGCATTCTTGCATTGAGAAAAGCGTCATGACGTTCATTGTGATTGCAGGCTCATCTGGCGTCAAAAGCAGCCTCCCAACCCCAGGGGCTGCCCCGTGTGCTTTGCGTCCCATCAATCCAGAGAGCCCATAATCCAGCGATAACCAGACAGCTTAGCTGCCGGCAGAACCTGTGATCGAGTCTCCAGCGTCTCCAGCCGCAGGCACACCTCGCTTGGGTTCCACACCAGTCCCCGGAACAATCATCGGACTAGGAGAGTTTTTCTCAATGATGCGGGACAGCTCTTCCGCATCGATGACTTCCTGCTCCATGAGGGCATGCGCGGTAGCGTCCAAAGCTGTGCGGCGCTGGGCCAAGATATGACGGACGCGATCCAGACCTTCGTCAACAATCCGCTTGACTTCCTCATCAATCTCACGGGCTGTTTCTTCGCTATGGCTCGCCCCACCCGAAAGATCATTACCCGTGGCCAAAAATGGGCTGCGATTGCTCTCGCGATAGTTTACCCGACCCAGCCGGCTCATCCCAAAATCCATAACCATGCTGCGTGCAATCTCCGTGGCACGCTCCAAGTCGTTCTGCGCACCGGAGGAAATGTCTTCAAACACAATTTCTTCGGCCACCGTGCCGGCCAGCAGCACTTGAATCCGGCTCTCAAGCTCGCCCTGGGTCATCAAAAAACGATCCTGCTCCGGACGCTGCATTGTGTAACCGAGGGCAGCCATGCCGCGGGGAATAATCGAAACCTTGTGTACAGGGTCGGTATTAGGCAACGAATACGCCACCAGCGCATGGCCGCTTTCGTGAATGGCAACACGCCGTTTTTCGTCGTCCTGCATGATTCGCTTTTTCTTTTCCAGCCCGGCACTCGTGCGCTCAACCGCCTCATTGAGTTCTTCCATACCCACCGCTTTCTTCCCGTTGCGGGCCGCAAGCAATGCCGCTTCGTTAACGATATTGGCCAGATCCGCACCGACAAAACCGCTGGTAATCGCTGCTACGCGTTTCACAACGACATCTTCTCCCACGCGAATATTCTGCAGATGCACTTCCAGAATCTCCTCGCGACCGGCGATGTCCGGTCGATCGACGAGCACGTGGCGATCAAAACGACCCGGCCGGAGAAGTGCGGGATCGAGGGTTTCAGGCCGGTTGGTAGCCGCCATGACAATCACGCCGCTGTTCGATCCAAAACCATCCATCTCCACTAGCAAAGCGTTCAATGTTTGTTCACGCTCATCGTGTCCACCAATCTGTCCACTGCCACGTGTCTTGCCCAGTGCATCTAGTTCATCGATGAAGATGATGCATGGAGCTTGTTGGGCGGCCTGTTGAAACATGTCACGCACCCGCGCGGCCCCCACACCAACAAACATTTCAACGAAATCGGATCCGCTAAGACTGAAAAACGGCACGCCCGCTTCGCCAGCAATAGCTTTCGCCAGCAATGTCTTGCCCGTTCCCGGCGGACCGATGAGAAGAACCCCCTTCGGAATCCGGCCGCCCAGTCGCTGGTAGCGGTCGGGCGAATTTAGGAAATCAACAACTTCTCGCAACTCGTCGACAGCTTCGTCGACTCCCGCAACGTCCTCAAAGGTCTCCTCGATCTCTTCTTGGGCATACAATTTGGCTCGACTCCGACCAAACGCCATAGGCGAGCCCGCACCGCCCATGCGGCGCAGCATGACGATCATCAATAGCAACAGCATGCCAAAAAGCATGAGGGGCATCAGATAGCCCAACAGCGCGCTCGGCTGACTGGCAATGTCGTAGGGAACTTCGTGCTTTTTGAGCAACTTCTCCAGCTCTTGCTCATTCGGTAGACGATCAGTTCGAAAAAAGATCTTTTTCGGCGCAATTTGCGACTCGTCTACAACATCACCACTGGCCTGCTGGCCCATCGGCCCGAGCCGTTGCATAATCTGGCCAGTTACCTCGGTGGTGCCCACTTTGATATCAGTCGGATCATAGAGCGTTAAAGTTTGGGGCGCACTGGTTGATTTGTCCTCGATCTCAATAAAATTATCGTTGGGATTGTTGGCCGGATCGCTCTTCACGATTAGCGCAACCAAATCGCTCCACTTAATCTCCCTGTGATCTTGCCCACTCCAAACCGTACCCAGCAACAGCAATACGGCCAGGAAGCCTAGCACGTACCAGACTAAGTTGCTGCTTTGCGGGGCGGGTTTCTTTTCCGCTGGGCCTTTCGCTTTGCTGTCGGGTTCTTCCATATGCTCCATCCTAAGTCAGGTTCAACGAAAAGACAACGAAAGGTTGCCTACCCCGCAGAACTCCAATCTGTACGACCCCCCCAAGGCGGCCAAACAACGCCGACCGCGAGATTGGGGACATCAAATCGTTCAGGACCGTAGCCAGGAGCCCTTTGGCGCCGCTTGCCGATCGCACACCGGGCCCATAAAATGCCGGACTTCCCCGCTGTCACCACTCCAATGCCGCTCGACCGACACTATCGTTACGCCCTCTCCAGGTGTTTGGTGCGTTACTAACTTTGCATCTTGGCGCACTGCTTACCGCACCTCAACTGGCATGTCCCATGAATGTCTCCGCCAAACAGGTTGCTGTTCTGGGTTCCACGGGCAGCATTGGCCTCAGTGCGCTCGGTGTGATCGAGGCCAGTGGCGGCCGCCTCCATGCAATAGCGCTATCAGCTCATTCGCAATTTGAGGTATTGGTCCAGCAGGCCCAGCAATATCGTCCGAAATGGGTCGTTGCCTCGGACGAATGCGCGGCCTCCAAATTCGATTGGTCGGCACTGCCGAATGATACCAGACTCCTCATGGGCGGTGCTGCGCTTGCAGATGTGGTTTCAGCCGAAGAAATTGACGTTGTTCTGGCCGGAATTGTCGGGAGCGCGGGTCTCGATAGTACTTGGCAGGCGCTAGAGCACAAGAAAACCGTTGCCCTGGCGAACAAGGAGGCGTTGGTTGCAGCAGGGCCGCTCGTGACAAGGCTGGCGAAGGAACGAGGTGCATTGTTATTGCCGGTAGACAGCGAACACAGCGCGATTTTTCAGGCGCTACAAGCGGGCAAAACGGCGGAAGTTGAGCGACTAGTGCTAACCGCCAGCGGGGGGCCTTTCCGCTGCTTGTCCCAGGCGGAACTCGAATCAGTCACCGTGGCAGAGGCCCTGGAACATCCTGTTTGGAACATGGGTCCCAAGATCTCGATCGACTCGGCAACAATGATGAATAAAGCCCTGGAGATTATTGAGGCTCGATGGCTGTTCGGTATTGAGGCAGACCGGATTTCCGTGACCCTTCATCCACAGTCGGTCGTCCACTCGCTCGTCGAGTTTGTCGACGGCTCGATCGTCGCTCAAATGGGTCCCCCGGACATGCGGTTGCCGATTCAATATGCGCTCTACTATCCCCATCGCTTCGCAGGCCCCGCAGAGCGCCTGGACTGGAGCCAGGCCTGGAACCTCGAATTCGAGCCGCCAGATCCAGATCAGTTCCCTGCTTTGGAACTGGGCTACCACTGCGCCCGCGCGGGAGGAACTTCGGGAGCGGTGCTGAATGCCGCCAATGAAGCTGCGGTTGGGGCTTTCCTGGCTGGTGAGCTACACTTTACTGAAATTGTTCCGGCTTGCAGAAGCGTACTGCAGGCACATACCTTTGAGGCGGAACCCACACTTAGCCAAGTGGTCGATATCGACCGCTGGGCCCGCGAGGAGATTTCACATTGGGTATGCACTTAATTGCGGCAACTTCGCTTTCCGAATGGCTGCTAGTTATTCTCCAGGTCGGACTGGGACTCGGCACCGTCATCTTTGTCCATGAACTGGGGCATTTTGCCGTCGCCAAGATGTGCGGCGTCAAGTGCGACAAGTTCTTCATTGGCTTTGATATCGGCGGCTACAAGATCAGCCGCAAGTGGGGAGAAACCGAGTACGGCATCGGCATATTGCCGCTGGGTGGTTACGTCAAAATGCTTGGCCAAGACGATAACCCGGGTAACATTGCCGAACAAATGAAGGAGTCGCAAGCTCCAGCGGGTAGCGAGATTGAGACCAAAGAAATCCTTGGCCCCGATGGTAGTACTCTCACTGTCGATCGCCGCAGCTATCTCGCCAAGAGCGTACCGCAACGCATGGCAATTATCTCGGCCGGCGTAATCATGAATGTGATCTTTGCTTTTGTGTTCGCCGCCGTCGCCTTTGGCCTGGGAGTACCGTATATCCCTTGCATCATATCCGATACGTCGCCCGGCTCAGCCGCCTACCAGCAGGGATTCCGTCCGGGAGACGAGATTGTCGCGGTCGGTGATGTGAAAGCTCCTTCCTTCTCCGAACTCATGGGCGGCGTGACGTTGGGTGATCTAAAAAACGGCGTTCCGTTCACAGTACGGCGTGCCGCCACAGGAAAAAAAGAAACTATCGTTCTCAAGCCTGAGCAGCAGGATGATCAATTGGCCAAGGTGGGCATCTTTGCGCCCCACTCTTTACGCTTAAGGAATGAGAATCCGTTCGAAAAACACACACCCGCCGCAAATGCCTCCGAGCCGTTTCTGGGAGGTGATGAAATCATCGCGATCAATGGGCAAACGGTGATCGACCCCCGCGAGTACACCGCGCAACTTGTTGAGCACCTCGGCGATCCCGTGGAAATCACGGTGCGGCGTGGCGGAAAGGCTCCAGAAGCCAACCGTTTTGGCCCGCGGATTGGGGGTCAAGAAATCACGATCAAGGTCGATGCCCAGCCTATGCGCGGGCTGGGCTTGGTGATGAAGATGGGGCCGATTGTCGCGGTGGAGCAGAATTCACCCGCCTGGGAGAAAGGGATTCGAGCGGGCGACATGATCGAACAAGTCATCATCGGAGATGATTCGGGCCCTGGAAACGCGCACCCGGACCAGCGGTTCTCCGATCCGGTGGCCCTGCCTGAGCAGCTCCGCCGACTGGCCAAGGATACTGCTGAAGTCCGCCTGATCGTGGGCCGCTCTTCGACAGGCGAAAATGGGCGCCGAACGACCGTGACGATTGATCTTCCGCTCCGCCAGGCAACCTGGATTGAAATTCCCCGACTTCTGAACGACCCCCTGTCCATTCCGGCATTGGGAATTGCCTACCGCGCCGGGAATCAGGTCGATCGCATTATCCCCGGAAGCCCTGCGGCACGAGTTGGTCTGCAGGGAGGCGATGTAATCCTACAGGCCGAAACCGTTTTTCCGAAAAAAAAGAATGGGGGCAGCGAGCCGTTCAAATTCGGAGGCTCTGGCAATTACAATTGGCCTGCGTTTGTCCAATCTCTGCAAAAACTGCCTGACGATGCGCAAACAAAGCTCACCTACCAGCGAGATGGCACGAAGCACCACGTTTTATTGGCACCGGAAATTCTCACCGATCATTTCTTGCCCCATCGAGGATTCCTCTTCGCTCACGCCAAGCGGGTTCGCCTTGCCCGTTCGGTCGGCGAGCAAATCCAGTTGGGCTATAAGGAAACGGTGAACTCCCTGGGCATGGTGGTTCGCTTTCTGGGAAAGCTAGGGACCCAGATCCCTCTGAACCAATTGGGCGGGCCCGTCACGATCGCGCAAGCGGCTGGTTATTCAGCCTTTGAAGGCATGGGAAAACTGCTGGTTTTTTTGACGATGCTCAGCGCCAATCTGGCGGTGATAAATTTCTTGCCCATTCCGCTACTCGACGGCGGACACATGGTTTTTCTGGCCTGGGAGGGGGTTTACGGCAAACCGGCCAGCGAACGATTTGTCATCGCAATGCACACCCTTGGATTCGTGTTTGTCATTGGGTTGATGCTTTTTGTCATCGGACTCGACATCAGCCGCTTGATTGGTTAGCGGCAGATTACCCAACGGATTCGAGTGACAGGAATTCGATTTCCGCTCCGGCTTCCAGCTGATAGTCACCTTCCGGGACTACCGCCAGAGCGCTCGCTCGGGTGAGTGCCGCCAGGTCGGCAGAGCCGCGCCATGGCAATAGCTGCACGCGCGGCTTACCATCGAGGCGATCATCAAAACTCACCTGGCTAGGATGGTAGGTCGGTCGCTTGCCGCGATGCGCAACCGGGGCGGTTAACCGACCACACTGCGTGGCACGCCCAACAAACGGTTTGCCGCCCAGCGCCAAAAGCGCGGGTTTGACAAATAACTCAAAACAAACCAGCGTACTCACCGGATTTCCAGGTAAGCCAAAAACTAGGCACCTTTTTTCGGATATTTCCCGCTGGCCGAACCACAGGGGCTTGCCAGGTTTCATGCGAATCTTGTGGAACACCTGCCTCGCGCCCAAATGCTCCAGCGTGCCCGGCACCAAGTCAAGCACACCGGTGGACACTCCGCCGGTGACTAGTAGGACATCAGCTGCAAGTCCCTGCTCCATCAAGTTGTGTAGCTGCCGGCAATCGTCGCGACCAATGCCCAAATCGATCACTTCCACCCGCTGCTCCTCGAGGAGCGCCCTCAGCATTGGGCCATTGCTATTACAGATTTTCCCGGGTCCGACGCGCCGGCCTGGCTCGACTAATTCGTTGCCCGTTGCCAGCACTGCCACCCGCGGCCGGGGCGTGACGGCCACTTTCGCGGTGCCTAGCTCAGCGAGCAGCGCCAGATCGATCGGGGTCAGGCGTTTACCCTGCGCAAGGACCTCTTGCCCCCGGTTAAAGGACGCCCCACGAACAAGTATGCCACTGCCTCGGACCACTCCCGACTCAGGTAGCGCAATCATCGACTCGCGGGGCTGCTGAACGTCTTCCTGTTTGACGATGACATCTGCCCCTTCAGGCACGGGGGCGCCGGTCATCACATGAATCGCGGTCTCACGGTCTACCGAATGACAGGGCACGCCGCCTGCCAACACCTGCTCAATCACGTGGCGCGCAGGCGACCCATCGTGAATCGCCACCGCATAACCGTCAAGCAGCGACTTGTCGAAGGGGGGCGAATCGACACCGCTGACGACCGCCTCTGCCAGCCGCAGGCCCAACGCCGAGCCCAATGGCACGCTCTGGTCAGGCAGTCGCCGGGCATAGGGATCAATGTGAGCCAGAGCTTGTTCGACGGAGAGCATTTGGACGCGTGTAAAGCTGGTTGATGGTTGTCTGTTGAGAGGTGTAACAGGTGGGGTTGAGGAACTGACAGCGCGGGCCACAGGCAGTGGAGGCAGAAAACATGAGCGACGCTCGGCGATCAAACTAGGATCGCTCAGCTCTCCAGGCTTTCCCAGGCCCCGGTGGCCAATCCCCCGGTCGCCAATCCCGCTCCTTACACCTTCAGAAAACTGCCCAATATATCAATCCCGGCGTGCGTCAAAAAACTCTCCGGATGGAATTGTACACCAAAAAGTGGAAATTCGCGGTGTGCGATCGCCATGATCTCTCGTTCCCCCCGCACGCCATCGCTCCAGGCCGTGACCTCCAGTTGTTCGGGTAGGGAATCTGGCTGAATGACCAAGCTGTGGTAGCGGGTTGCCTGAAACGGATTGTCCAATCCCGTCAACAGGGGACCGTCTCGGTGATGAATCTTATCGGTCTTCCCGTGCATAAGTTGATCAGCACGCACTATTTTGGCGCCAAACGCCTGGCCAATCGACTGATGCCCCAGACAAACGCCGAGCAACGGCAGGTTTCCCGCGAGACGCTCCACGCACTCGACAGAAATGCCTGCTTTGTCAGGAGTGCAGGGACCTGGCGAAATAATTACACGGTCGGGGCGGCGGGCGATTATCTCGTCAACTGAAATCTTGTCATTACGGTCGACTAGGATTTCCAGATTCGCATCGATCTCCCCCAGCCTTTGCACGAGGTTGTAAGTGAAGGAATCGTAGTTGTCGATAATCTGAATCACGCCACCAGTCCTCAGGTAGGGTTGACTCTCTAAATGGCAAACGCTCTCGGAAGGCCAATCGATAATATTCCCGCCAGATGTGGGCAATACCTACTCTCGCCCGTTCCGTTGCGACGGCCGTCGACGGGCAACAGCCTCCAGTGTACTAGTCCTCTATTTTAACACCAACAGTTGGCAGCAAGATCCCCCAGAATTGTGGCCCCATACTAGGTTTTGAAACTGACTCTCGCTTGCAAGGTGCGAGGAAAATCGCACGGGTTGCTACCGCTCCTGTTTTGGGGTTCAATGAGGCCTTCTGCCCTGTTAACCCTCACTCGTTTTTTGGCCTCGTGGTACACGCATTCGCTATCGCCATTGGTGGCGCCGCAGGCGCACTGAGTCGCCACGGAGTCAACAAATTTTGCGCGCGCGTCCTGGGAAGCAAATTCGCATTTGGCACACTTGTCGTCAATGTCTTGGGGTGTTTCCTGCTCGGTTTTTTTTACGCCCTGCGACAAACCGAATCGACTCCCTGGAGCGATTCGACCGATTTGGGCCTGAGGACCGGGTTTCTCGGCGCGCTCACGACATTTTCGACCTTCGGTCTTGATGCGACACTCCATTTCCAAGCAGCTGAACACTCGCTGGGAATAGTCTACATCGCCTGTAACCTAGTACTCGGCTTGGCCGCCGTTTATGCAGGCATGCTCGCGGGACGTTGGTTTGGAGGGTGAAAATAACGGAGCCGCACCGGCTGGCACGCCAAGAAATTGATCGGCCCTGCTCTCAAGACGCCTGAACAACGTAAGAGCCCTTAAAGTGGACATAGGGCCCCTTGTCGTCGGAAATGTCAACCGAAACATCGATTTTGGAATTGCCCTTGCTCTGCAGCAGTTCAAAAAAGTAACCGACGTCTTGGGCGGGAAGAGGCAACGCGGTAGCAATAAATTCAGGCGTGTACACCGGCCGCCAATACCGGATTTTACCGCGACGAATCACAATGTTCCCACTGAGCAACTCTTGTTGCAGCAGCAAGTATACGGTGCCCCAACCGACAATCGTACACAAGG
Organism: Pirellulales bacterium; assembly: GCA_022448265.1. GTDB lineage: Bacteria > Planctomycetota > Planctomycetia > Pirellulales > Lacipirellulaceae > Bythopirellula. The sequence goes on along the minus strand of JAKVCC010000005.1, from coordinate 131,307 downwards.
CGTTGAGGCTTCCGGCGAATGCCGAGACCTGGTGGTTTCGGTTCGGCTCCAAGGGCATTTGCATCGCGAGACGGCCGTCGATGTAAGATGCCACTTCAATACCCATTGCCTTGGTAATAGGCATTTGATGCTCCAGCGTCTGCTGGAGCTGCGCGAGCTGGGGATTATCCATAGACCGGCATGTCAGAAGAAATTTGAAATGGGTTCTAAAGAATTGGCCGGGATCGCCGCATGCTCGATCAAGCCCGCTGTTGGACTCCAGGAAGCCCGCCCCCATGCTACCTCATAGACCCCAAAACAGCAAAGCCGCGTAATTGACCTCATTCGGCTTGACGTCCTGAGGAGTGCTGTCGTAAGTGTTGAGCAGCGAAAACCTGAGGCGAAGATTTCGCGGACGATCCAAATCAATTTCCCAACCAATGTCGGTAACCACACGATACGTTTTGAGATCGACCCACTCGGGAAAGTAGTCAACCTCTGCCAAAAATCGTTGGGTGCCAGAGAATTGGTGCTGGTAATCCACACCAAAAAAGGCCTCGTAGGCCCAGCGCTCGTCTATTGCACCAAATTCCCGCGACACACCGGCACCGTAACTGCCAATCAAATCAATAGCTTCCGTGTTGATCCATTGATAGCCGACTCCTGAATTGAGTGACACTCGCAAATCATATGCTTGGAACTCGTCATAACGGTTTTGATTAAGAAAGAACAAAGACCATGGCGAATCGTCCAACAATCGGTCCAGCCTCACATCAAAGAGCGCATTGTTTTGTGTTTCCACGTGGTTGGCCGTGTTCTTATTGTAGTTGATGCTTGAATCCAATTTCCAAGCCTTTGTCTCCCGTTTAAGATGCCCGCCCGCTCGCAGGCTTAGGGATTCGTTGGTCCCCTGATTGCCATTAATGCCCAGCTCGAATCCGATGCCCCATGGGGGTGGGCCGAACCAATAGGCGGGGTGATACCAACTTGGCACCACCGACATGGGGCCGGGATCTGTGGGCAACGACAGGTCGACGGCTTGGTTTTGCGCGTCGGAATTTAGCTCGCCCGATTTTAGACCGCCAAAATAGGGCTCATGCAAGGGGACCGGCTGAAAAATTGACAACGACTCGGTCAGCTCGGTGGTGGCCAAGATTTTTGGCGAGACATTCGCTTCCACCAAACCGAGTATTTGCATGCTAGGCGGAGGCAGCACTGGCGGCGGCAATTCGGCGGGTTGGGCCCAGCCCCGACTACCAGCCCCACCGCAGACGAGGCCCATCGCCAAGAGGGCCCGTATCAGAATGAACCCGCGCATCAACCTTGTCACTCCTCCAGCGGAAAGCATCTACGGTGCGCTACGTAATCCGGCAAGATAATACCCCAATGGGCGGCGCCCACTAGGTGGTAACACAGGTAGTGAGGATATACCGCCTGGGAATTCTGCGGGCAACAGTGGTTGCTTTGCTAGCAAAAATTGGGGCTGCGATTCGTAACGAATCCCAACCCCCGGCGTCTTTCCTTCGTTGATATCGCGTCAGACGAGACCAGCCACCATATCCGCAAGTGGGAGCAGGAGCCACACCACATTTAGAGGCCAACGATGCCAACCAGTTCGATGTCAAATACCAATACGCTCCCGGGCTGGATCACCGCTCCTGGCGGGTTATCCCTGTAGGCAAGGTCGGCCGGGATAAAAAGCTGCCAACTGCCACCAACTTTCATCAACTGCAGAGCTTCCGTCCAGCCGGCAATAACTCCATTGACCGGAAACTCAATGGGACCATTACTGGAGGCATCGAAAACGGTGCCGTCAATCAACGCACCCTTGTAATTGCAACGTACGGTATCGCGGGGCCCCGGTGACGGGCCGTCGCCCGACTTGATCACCTTATATTGCAGACCGCTCTTCGTAACTTTGACACCCTCGACCTGAGCATTTTTGGCCAAGAAGGTGGCTCCCAGTTCTCTATTCTTAGCACCAACTTGCTGCTGCTGGTTCATCGCTTTTCGCCTCATCTCGTTTTCAAGTTTTGCGAGTGCCTCGTGACACGTACGCCGGTCAAACAGCGGCTCGGCGCCACTCAGGCCATCACGGAGACCCGCCAGCAGCTTTTCAGCGCTGAGCGGGGTATCGCTGCTGCGAAAGCTATTGCCCATGTCCAGCCCAATCGCATAACTGTATTGCTCGGTGAGTGACGGAGCCAAACTTGCTTCAGCTTCGGGCAGATCTTCGGCGGCGAGAACCCACGCAGCGCCAAGCAAAATCAAACTGCCACAAATGCCGATCACGATCGTCTTCATAATTTCAGTCTCCATTTCCACTTTTTTTCGGCGGACCCTTCACTGCCCGCAACTTGGGGCGCTCAGGTCAACTTCAGAAGCACCATCTATGAGGCATCCGTTTTACACGCTGCACAGAAAGATACAACGCAATTCTCACCGGAAACATTCTTGTCACGATCGGTAAGTATAACGGCTCGGCCCCATGCGCGTATTCCCCTTCCCCCCCAGACCCAAAATCTGCAGTCAATAACCGCCGTCACCAATAGCGGCATCAATAATAGTAGTAGGTCCACACGGGAAGCCCACGATGCCCTATAATCGTGAGCGCGTCGCCAGGCAGCGGACGGCCACCGGTGGCCGTTAATTTTGCGGTTAGTCGCCCGATTGGCGTGGCCCAGACCGCATCCAGCAGCGAGGCCACCCCGAACAACTTTGCTCAATCCACACCTAACATAGAAACCAAAACGTGAGGAATTTTCCTTGAGGGCACACGCGCATCGTCCGATATCCGCTCACCGCAAGATCCATGAAGCCGGCGGTGTCACGTTGGTGGAGTTGCTCATCGTCATCGCCATGATTGGCGTACTCGCGGCACTGCTACTGCCAGCAGTCCAGGCAGCTCGCGAAGCCAGTCGGCGATTGCAGTGCACAAATAATATTCGCCAGTTGGCCATCGCAACGCAAAACTACGAATCGATTTACCGACGCATCCCGCCATCCGCTACGTTTTCCCCTCGCAACGAAACCTTCCGTGATGTCGATTACCCGGTTGCGGATCATCAGATCGGAAATCCCTACAGTTGGGCCGTGGTCTTATTGCCACTACTGGAGGAGGCAAGCCTTTATAATCAGTTTGATTTCTCTAGCGCGCCATCCGATCGGCGTTCAGATGCCCAAGCGACATCGGTTTCTGGCTATCTCTGTCCGAGCGACGTCGCGAACCAAAGCTACTTCGTCGACGAAGAACTCACACAAGGGAAGCGATTCGCCAAGGGGAACTATGCCGCATATGTCAGCCCGTACCATATCGACTTGCAGCTACTCTATCCTGGGGCTTTTATTTCCACCGGGCAAAAACTGGAGCGCATTGAAGACGGGACTTCTCACACAATCGCCTTCTCCGAAGTGCGGACGCTGGACCATCCGCAGGACCAGCGCGGCGCGTGGGCCCTCCCGTGGGCTGGAGCGAGCCTGTTGTCGTTCGACATGCATCACTTATGCGCCTCCGGAGAAATCTACTGCCCCGAGGATCGCCATTATCGAGCAAATCCCCTGAGCCTCGGTTTTACGCAATCACCCAACGTTAACAAAGGCCCGGTCAAGGACACACTTCACCGCTGCGCCAGCGGGAGCCCCCATCAGAATCTGGCCGACTTGGAACGCATGCCCTGCACGGCATGGAAATGGCCGATTGGCCTGAGCGGATACTCTTCGGCTTCACCTCGAAGCCGTCATCCTGGTGGGGTGAATGTCGCCTATCTTGATGGCCACACCGGGTTTGTACGCGACGATGTCGATGAATTCTCGTTTGCTTATCGTGTGAGCATCAACGATGGACAGATCGAATATGACCACAACTGAAACCGCATTCCCAATTGCGGCAACTCATGCCATCCGGACCGTGCGGCCAATCCCTTTCATTCTCTTGGCTCTTGGGACGGTGCTGATCGCAGCCTCGTTCTTCCCGGTCGGACGACGAGCATCTGAAGCTCTGTGGACTGGGGAGGATTCTGCTGCCTACGATCAACTTGCATCGCAGTACAAACGCTCTACCTACCGAAGCGCCGCTCGATCAGGTATCAGCGAGGAGGAGTGGGAGGCGCAACGAGACAAGATGAAACAAAGCCTGGACGCCATGCACGGGCGCCTGCAGCGGGCTCTAAATCAACCAAAAGCATGGAGCCGATGCTTGCTCTGGTTGGGAGCGCTGCTGGCCGGTTGCGGAGGCCTCTGGCTCAAGTGCTAAATAATGTGTTCGTCCTCAATAACGACTGCAAGCGATTTTGTGGCCCATACGCCGTAAGCGTGAACTCCACAGCCCAACGTTTTCTGACTTGCCAAAGACACGCTGGGTACTTTGCCACCAATTACAACCAATAAGGGGCGTTTGGCCTTAGACCTACCGTTCATCGACATCCATGTCGTATGCTTCGCGCAAGTCGATGCCGCGGGAGCAAAAAACAGGGGCGGGCTAGCAGCAGAATCGTGGTGAAAAATGCGGTCTCGATGTGAGTTAGCAACGATCAGCAGTGGTAAGCGTTGGCCACATCGCGTGGTGGTCGCCGCGACAGGAAGAAGGCAAATAGACCCGCTGCTGCCAAAACCGCGCTGGCTGGCTCGGGTGCGGCTATCGAGAAACCTGCAAGAGGAGGCGGCGATGAGCCGAAGCCGGCGTTAAAAATCGCCAGATCATCGGCATCAACGTCACCATCGCCGTCGCCATCACCCATGGCTAGGGTGGCCCCAAGCAGCGTACCGTAACCCTGCTGCCAGGTGAGAAAGTCGACCGCGTCGAGATCGCCATCCGCATCAAAGTCAGCGGAAGGCGCGAGAAACAGCGTAGACGTTCGCCAACTCAGCCCAAAATCGCGGGCCAGGTCGTCGCTGGACACGCCGAGGGTGTAGGTACCGGCCGGAAGGTTTGAGACGTAAAGATGTTCCACATTGTCCACATCGCTCTGACTCAAACCCTCGACCAGAGAGTCTTCGGGGTCTAGGTCGACGGGCATCCCCAGCGAATCGACCAATTCGAGATCGAGATCTGCGACCACAGGGTCACCCGTATGAAATGGGGCACTGGTTTCGGCGTTCCAAGCCAGCACAATCGATAGCTCGGCTGCGACGCTACCGGTAGGAACGACGAAGTCATAGAGCAACTTATTGAGAGCCCCTGGTTGAACGGTTTGGTAATCCCAACCGTGACTGGCAGCTGGAGTTGGCGTAGTCGTATTCCCAACGGCTTGCCCTCCCATCGCAATCAGATAGCTATTGTATAGGTTCAATTCTCCCGCACCGTAGGTATCGTCCAGCGGATGCCACTGGCCGTCAGCATCTAATTGACTCCAGGTGGGAAATTCGGCTTTGGTGGCCCCTGCCATCAGGATGGATTTCATCGTCTCCGACTGGGCTGCGTCGGTTCCCTGCACGAAATCAGCGCTATGTAAAAAAGTGGCCGCTGAACTAGTCGACGAAGTGGCCGAACTCGTCGATCCGCGCGGCGCTACCAGATCAGGCTTACTGCGCCCAACACCATAGCGGGACACGTTGGTTAATCCCGAACTGTGGGCACCATCCGCACAGCCGATTGCAAGTGAATTGTAGCTATGGCTCAACAGCGCGGGCAGCGGAGAGCTTGCGTTACTAAGAGCCACCAAGGCGGTAATGTTATTGGTGTCGATCGCATAGTCGAAACGCCGGAGTGCTTCGCGATCTTCGTTTTCGCTCCAGCCCGTTTTAATCCAGCTGAAATTTTGTACTCGAAACTCTTGCGGAGCCGGAACCGTGCTATTAGTAGCCGCTAAATTGAGGATCTCATTTAAATAGTCCTCCGCCTCGTAGACCGTGACGCCATTTGCCGCAGGTGCGACACTCGTGGCATTCCCAAAAAAACTCTCGGCTTGACTGGTTGCGTGCCCCGAAATCCCAGCCGCCTGTCCGCCACTGCCATCGATAAAAGTGACATCTGCTTGCAAGGGGTCGCTTGAAGAACCAAATTCAATGTCGTTTGTATTGGGGTAGTATCTGCCCCCCGTGTCAGCTTCGACCAGGGCAATCGGTACGCCGCTTCCATCGGGCAAGTTGCTACCCAAAAAATCCTGCAACTGGGTGTAGCCAATGTCGTCTTGCCACGCCCCCCACGCACCACTTGCCAAAGCAGCCCAGAGCAAGATGCCAAGCGTCGATACCAGCGCGCAGCGGCAGCAGGGGACGACCACTTCTGCTCTGAAGCTTGGGCGCATCATGAGATGAGAATCGCCTCTACTAGGGACCTCAGAAAAGCAAAAGTCGCGTGTGAGGGGCCACGCCACAAGCAACCAGCCTGGCTTGCTCCCTGCACGCACCCGTCGTCGGGGCGAAACCCCGCTGCCGAATTCTGTTCCGAAAGAGCCCGTCATCCTCAAGGCCACCAGACGACGGAGTCTATTATCCGCACTGGGCCCGGTGTTTTCAAGGCAACTACGTAGTGGATCATTGCTCCGCAGGGGCTTTGAGCCGCTGAAAATAAGGATTCTTCCGGCTATCCCATGTGAACCCGCCAGCTCGAGTTGTTTTCCGGATTAAGGACATCTACACTACCGAATCTGTGGACCGGACGCCAAGTGTCCCCTGGCGCTCCATCTGCCGGTGTCGCACACGAGCCAGCTTGGTAGCGACCGCGTCTGCACCAAGGCAGTGAACAGTTTCCTTCCCATGACGACAACCACATCAGCTTCGATGACCTCCTACAATCTCACACATCTCAAGCAGCTCGAAGCCGAAAGCATTTACATCATCCGCGAAGTAGCCGCCGAATTTGACAATCCGGTAATGCTCTACTCGGTCGGCAAGGACTCGGCGGTAATGGTCCGGCTGGCGGAAAAAGCGTTCTCTCCTGGCAAGCCGCCTTTTCCACTGATGCATGTCGATACCACGTGGAAATTCAAGGAAATGATTGAGTTCCGCGACAAGCTAATACGCTGTGAATTGGGCTGGGACCTTATCGTCCACACCAATGAAGATGGCGTGAAGGAGGGAGTCGGTCCATTCTCGCACGGAAGCAAAGTGCACACCGACATCATGAAAACTTCGGCGCTGAAGCAAGCCCTGGACAAACATCAGTTTGATGCCGCGTTTGGCGGTGCTCGTCGTGATGAGGAGAAATCGCGTGCCAAGGAACGCGTTTATTCCTTCCGCGACGAATTTCATCGCTGGGACCCAAAAAACCAACGGCCCGAACTTTGGAATCTGTACAACGGCAAAGTCCACAAGGGCGACAGTATCCGCGTGTTTCCTCTTTCGAATTGGACAGAGCTTGATGTATGGCAGTACATTCATTTGGAGCAGATCCCCATCCCCGATCTCTACCTGGCGAAGAAGCGTAAGGTGGTTGAGAAAAATGGCGTATGGATCAACGTAAACGACGACCGCATGCCAATCGAAGATGGTGATACTGTCGAAGAAAAAATGGTTCGCTTCCGGACTTTGGGCTGTTACCCATTGACCGGTGCAGTCGAGAGTACGGCCACGACGCTCCCCGGAATTATCCAGGAGATGCTGCTTACCACTACCAGCGAACGGCAAGGCCGAGTAATTGACTACGACCAGCAGGGATCAATGGAAGAAAAAAAGAAAGAAGGGTATTTCTGAATTGTCTCATCAATCCGACCTGATCGCCACAGATATTGACGCTTATCTCAAGCAGCACGAGAACAAGGAGTTGCTGCGCTTCTTGACGTGCGGCAGCGTCGACGACGGCAAGAGTACGCTCATTGGGATGCTGCTCTACGAGGCGAAGATGATTTACGAAGACCAGCTCGCGGCGGTCGAGCAGGCTTCGGCAACGCACGGCACGACCGGCGGCGAGTTTGACCCGGCCCTCTTGACCGACGGGCTCAAGGCCGAGCGAGAGCAAGGCATTACGATCGATGTCGCCTACCGTTACTTCTCAACGGCAAAGCGCAAGTTTATCATCGCCGACTGCCCTGGGCATGAGCAGTATACGCGCAATATGGCCACGGGCGCTTCGACGTGCGACCTAGCAATCATTCTCATCGATGCCCGCCACGGTGTAATGACCCAAACCAAAAGGCACTCGTTCATCGTGTCTCTGCTGGGCATCAAGCACGTTTTAGTCGCCATCAACAAAATGGATTTGGTCGATTTTTCTCAGGAAAGATACGACGAAATAGTGCGCGAGTATCGCGACTTCGCCACGCGCCTCGACATGCCAGACCAGCATTTTATCCCGATCAGCGCGCTCAAGGGCGACAATCTGCTTGAGCACAGCCCCAATATGCCTTGGCATGAGGGCGCAACGCTGATGCACCATCTGGAAAACGTGAATATAGCGTCGGACCGCAACCTGATCGACTTTCGCATGCCTGTGCAATACGTCAATCGGCCCCATCTTGATTTCCGCGGATTCTGCGGAACGATCGCTTCCGGAATGGTCCACCGCGGCGACGAAGTCATGGTGCTCCCCTCCAGACGAAAAAGCCGTATCAAATCCATCGTCACCTACGACGGAGAGCTGGAGGAAGCGTTTGCTCCGCTCGCCGTGACACTCACGACCGAAGACGAAATCGACATTAGTCGCGGCGACATGATTGTCCGTCCCGAAAACCTACCGTCGGTAACCAACAAGTTCGACGCTTCGATTGTTTGGATGGCCGACGAGTCTTTGGTGCCAGGCAAAGAATACTGGGTCAAGCACTGCAGCAAGATGGCTAGTGGGCGGATCAGCACGCTACGATATAAGATTGATGTCAATACATTGCATCGGAACCCGGCACCCACGCTGGAACTCAACGAAATCGGTCGCTGTCAGGTTCAACTCAACCAGGCAATTGCGCTGGACGGTTATCGGCGCAATAAGGGCACCGGATCGTTTGTCATCATCGATCGCGTGTCCAATGTGACGGTAGGCGCCGGCATGATACTCGATCGCAAAACGGCCGACGAAACTGACCACTGGGATGATCAGGCTGACGAACATCTCCATACAGAGCGCAGCAATGTTACACTCCAAGAAAGGCATGCCCGGTTTGGCCAGAAACCGGCGACTCTCCTACTGACGGGCCTGGCAGGCGCTGGCAAAACCACGCTAGCGTACGCCTTGGAGCGACGCCTGTTCCACGAAGGCAGGGCCTGCTGTGTTTTAGACGGCCAGAATATGCGGCGCGGTATTAGCAGGGATCTTGGCTTTACCGCCGACGATCGCAGTGAAAACCTGCGGCGCGGCGCTGAAGTGGCTAAATTGATGAACGACGCCGGACTGATATGTATCGCGGCGATGCTCGCCCCGCGCGCAACAGTCCGCCAAAAAGCGGCCGAAGTCATTGGGCCCGAGCGATTCCTAGTAGTGCACCTCGATGTGCCGGTGGAAGTATGCCGGACGCGCGACCAGAAGGGCCTGTATCGCGCAGCCGATCTGGGCGAGATTGCCAACTTCCCTGGTGTCACCTCCGCCTACGAGGCACCGCTGAGCCCCGATCTGGTCCTGCAAACGAATGACCTCGATCCCATCGGGTGCGTCGACCAGCTCATGGCGCTACTCAGTGAAAGAGGGATTATTTCTTAAAGCCGTGTATTCTGTTATTGGGCATCTTCCAGTTGGATTGGCAATTCATTCCTGCCATCCTCTAACTGGAAGGCGAGTGGCCATTGATCCTCCCGCGCGTATTGTAGCGGGATCAGTGATTCCGGAACGACCAGATTCCGCGACTGCTCAGGAGTAGGTTCGCGGCGGCAATGCACGGCAACCACGTGTTGGCCAATGGCCCCGCCATCGCGATTGGGAGTCGTCATGCGAAACGAGCCGTCCGGACCGATTCGGCCGACCGCCTGGCAAACTCTGTCGGTTCAAACCCCGCGGTGTGACGGCAGGGCGGGTGAGTTTCAAGCTTGCCACGGCTGTCATCCTGGGCGCAGCGCGGGCTCTCCGACACCAGCATGAGATGCTTCGCTGCGCTCAAACTCATAAGGAAGCATTTTGGCGCGTAACGTCTGGATCGTCGTCATTGGGTGCCGCTAGCGCAGCAGTCGGCTGCGCACTTGCCGAAAGAGATAATTCCGCCGCGCTTGATACGGGGGGGGCGTGATATAATCACCACAGCTTGAGCCCGGATCGGGTCCAAGCTCAACCCAAATGGAAACATCGCCTAAAGCAGTTGTCAGACGTTGCCCCTATGCAAGATGTCAGGTTAATGAATAAAAACCTGAGCGTCGTATTTTTTGTTTTGGCATCAATTCTCTTGCCTGGTCGCATTGGTTGGGCAGCTGCAGACGATGCGGCTGCGCTTGGTGCATTGCGGTGCGAGTACCAGGACCAGCGCAGCAAAGTCGTGGCGAAAAATGCGGGCTAAATATACCACATGGGCTCGCCGCGAGCCGGAGCGCGGTCCACTAGCTGCGCAAGGCTGATGCCTTCGAGTCGGGCCCGCCGGTCGGAGGACAGTTCCCGGCAAACATCATCCAGTACCGGCGCGAGTGGTGAGGCCGTTGCTGCACACGAACTCGATTCCTTAGCGCCATCGACGGCGCCCAGTACGTCAGACAATGATATGTCTTCCGGCGCGCGAGCCAACTGATAACCGCCGCTAGCGCCGCGGGTGCTCGTAATTAGTGCCGCCCGTTTCAGGTTTTGCAATATCTGCACTAAAAACGGCGACGGAATTCCGTGCCGCTCCGCAATCCGGCGCACCTGCACGGGCTGCCGCATCCCGTAATGCACAGCCAGTTCAAGCATGGCCAGACAGGCGTATTCGGCCTTGGCTGTGAGAAACATGGTGGAGGAAGGGGCCGGGGTGTTTTTGGATCAATCCACAGTCAAAACGTTGGCTTCGATCCCTGGTCCTAGAGACTCGCGCTGCACCGCTAAATCCCACTGCCGTCGCTTTCAGGAATCGTATGCAGCCCGCATTCCGTTTTTTCCGTGCCGCTCCATCGGCCTGCCCGCTGATCGGTTTCGCCTTGCCTGACGGCACGGGTGCAGGGCCAGCAACCGATGCTTGGGTAGTCCTGATCGTGCAATGGGTTGTACGGGACCTTTGCCTCGAGGATCCGCTTCCAGACATCCTGCTTCGTCCAGTTCGCCAACGGGCTTATTTTGACCATACCGAACTTCATGTCCCAACCAACGATCGCCGCCTGCGCCCGGTCCGCACTCTGGTCGCGGCGAATGCCGCTCATCCAAGCCTGCTTGCCCTGGATCCCCCGTTGGAGCACCCTGATCTTCCGGTCGAAGCAGCACTGCGTGGGGTTAGTTTTGTAGAGGGGGCCGTTGTGCATTGCTTCATATTCTGGAACGGACAACTCCGGCTGAAGCATCTCAACTTCGACACCGTACTTTTCAGCAATGCGATCGCGGAGATCCAGAGTTTGCTGAAACTGATAGCCCGTGTCGAGATTGAACACGTGAGTTGCTGGCGCAATCTTGGCCAACATCGAAAGAATAACACAACCCTCAGGGCCAAATGCCGTGGCCATGGTCAGTTGAGGCGCATAGTGCTGGTGAGCCCAAGTAATAATCTCTTCCGGCTCCGCCGTTTCCAATCGCGCGCTGTGCGCGGCCAAATCGGCCAAAAATTCTGGCGTGGGGTGCGTCTGGCCGGCTGCCGAATCGGGAACCAATGCCGAACGTGTAGCTGACGAGTTGGTTGTGGTAGGCATTGGCATTTCTCCCTCTCCAGCAAACGGGGCCTCAATCTCCTCGAGAATCGGCCGCAGCAGCGAGGCCACCCCGTCAAAGACTAATCATATGCAACATGATCTACAAAGTCAACTATATTCTTTGACTGCTTAATTATCGTCCGATTAGACGCGCGCGGAACAAGGTTTTGTGTCTTGGTCGCCAATCAACTGCCGTCGCCCTCCAGCTAGCAAATTAGCCGGACACCCCTTTATTGGCGAAAAGGCCAACTTCTAGCACAAGCCGAGGGTAAAGATTTGCCGATTGCAGGGGATGGACGCCTTAGTAAAGAAAAAGCGGATCAGGAAAGCCTTTAGGGGACTCCAAGTCAAGGAAGCTGCCATGTACCAAAACTTAGTCATTCGGCTCGTTTGCCTGTTGGGCCTCGCGATAGGCACCTACCCCAACGCATGGAGCCAGACAACCCAGCCGTCGGCGTCCCGCTGGCAGAGGGGCAATATGCGTCAAACTCCGCCCACGCCCGCAATGCGATATTTCGGCAACGTGGCCGCGGACCCCGTCGTAGGGCAGCGTAGGCCCCAACTTTTGGCCATGTCTCATCCGGTGCCGCTTACCAGTAGCAAGCCGTTTGAAAACGCTGTTCGCCAGCCCACCTTGAGTCCCTATTTGAGTCTCAATCTAATCGAAAACGAGACGGGCTTACCCAATTACCACGCATGGGTGCGGCCCCAAGTGCGCCAAAGAGAGACCGACCGCGAACGATCGTTCCAGACGCGGCGTCAACAACGTAAATTGCAGGCAGTCGACGCCTCGAGCCAGGTGTCCCCAAACCGGGGCGGTCAGGTGCCGACAACTGACGGCACTTCCCGCTTCTTGAATTTGGGCAGCTATTTTCCCGGCTTGCGCAAATAAACTCGCAAAAACCCGCGTCCATCGCAAGATAATCAGGCAAAGGCCGGTGTCCGCAATAACGCCCGCGGAACAGGTGCACCATGTGCAATCGTAATATTTTCGATGGGTTCGCACTTGTCCTGGGATTCGTTCCAGTGGCAATTTTCCTTCAGACTGCCTGCACAACTGCACAAGGCCCAGCCCAACCCCCTGTTAGCGAACCCCAGGTCGATCGATTTGCCGTTTTGGAAAAATCGCTCAGCGGCGTAGCGCTCGTCGGTCATTTTGTAGCGACCGGCGGTGAAGAAGAAACTAAGCTTAAGCAGGAACGCTACGAACTCAAGAACGTACGCCACTTGGGCGACGATCTGTGGCTCTTTTTAGCGAGTATCCGCTACGGCGACCACGATGTCACGTTACCCCTAACGATGCCCATCCGCTGGGCTGGCGATACGCCGGTAATTACGGTCGATGAGATGACAATCCCTGGCCTGGGCACCTATACCGCGCGAGTCATGATCTACGCCGATCACTATGCGGGTTTTTGGAGTGGAGGCGACCACGGCGGCCATCTCTTTGGCACCATCGCGCGAAGCGGACCCGCTCAGGAAGCTCCCGAGTCGCGCTAACAAAAACCGCAATCCCCAAGCCGCCGAACCTCAACCGGCCAACGTCCAGCTGGCAATCTAAGGAAGGCGGCCTTCAGCAGCGCGCGGCCAAGACCTACTTGACAGCCCACAGGTGTCGCAAAGTTTCCGCGGCACTCTACGCGCCATCGTCGACAAGACAACTGCTATAAGCACCCACTTGTCGAAGCGAGATCTCGTGTCACAAACTCCTTATCCAAGGCAAGCTCTCCTCAGGCTAGCCCGCATCTGCCCCCAGCACGATCGCTCCGGCCAACACAATTGCCGCGGTCTCCGTGCGCAAAATCGTGTCACCAAGATTGATCGTCTTCCAACCGGCGTCGACCCCCAACTCGACCTCATTCTCCGTAAACCCCCCTTCGGGGCCTATGGCAATGCATGTCTCCGCCGCGACCTGCAATTTCAATTCCAACCTCGATTGACCGCCAGGGTGAGCCAGCAGACGCCGACCCTCACGGGGCCCACTCACGAGCGCAGACCACTCCGTTGGTGGGCCTATTTCCATAAGACGATTGCGGCCACACTGTTTACTAGCGGCAATAACGTAGCGACCCAGTTTGTCGGATAGCTGCTGGGCCACCCCACTTCGGGCTGTTCGCAGCGGAATTAATCGACTTACTCCTAATTCGACGGACTTTTCAATCAGCCACCGCTGCCGATCTCCTTTGGGAATCGCGACGGCTAGCGTGAGCGGATATAGCAATTCGCGTTCGCTATCGTGCCGCGACCCGACATGTAGCTCGACCTCAGTACGGCCACACTCAGCCACTTCCGCCTCGTACTCCCCGCCGTGGCCGTCAAACACAACTAATTGCGTACCGGGCTTGGCTCGCATCACATGCAACAAGTGGTGCGCTTCGCTGCCGGAGAGCCTAGCCTTTGCACCACAGATCGGCGTCTCCGAGTAGTAGCGGTCAACCATGTTCTTGTTTGATAGCAGCGCTAGCAGGGGTCAGGATTCGGCGACACCGGTAACAGTCGGACCTGGCTCGCCAAAGTTTTGGTCCATCAAACACCGATTGAAACTTAAGGCACCGTGATCCAACCGAACCTACATTTTTTAACAGGTTTTTGCCACGAATTTGGCAGTTTCGATAAACGAGGGCTTTGCTTGCGCGGCATCGGCCGGCCCCTTACAGCCTCTCGCCGACCCCTATCTGCACTTCGGCACCCGAAACAACAAGAAATCCGTGCTCAAGCTGCCATTGTGCCCGGCAAGTCCGCAACAATCAAGGAATACACATGTACCAATCACAGTGGGGCCTGGCTAAATCGCCCTTTCCCAGCGGGCTGACCCCGGAGCTTTTTTACGAAGGCATGCATGAGCGCGAAGCGCTGGCCCGGCTACGTTTTCTAACCGACTATCGGCGGCGGATGGGTCTCGTCCTCGGCCAATCGGGTTTGGGGAAATCCCAACTCCTCCAGGTTTTCGCTTTGGAACGTCGTCGGCAAGGCAATGATGTTGCCCTGATCGACCTGCTTGGGCTCTCTGCCCGCGAGTTTTTCTGGCAACTCGGCAACGAGCTGAATGCCTCTGTGCGAATCGAGGACGAACCTTTACGCCTGTTTCGCCAATTGACCGATCGCTTGCACGAAAATCAGATGCAGGAAAAAAGAACAATCCTGCTGCTGGACAACATCGTCGAGGCGAGACCCGATCTCCAAACCCATTTAATTCGGTTGGCGCGACACAAGGTCGCCGGTGCCGGAGGCCTGACACTCGTGCTCACCGCCAGCGCAACCCAGAGCGCACTGCTGCAGGACGGACTACTTGAGTTAGTCGACTTGCGGATCGACCTGGATGCCTGGGACGAGCTAGATACCACAGGATATTTGCAGCACGCGATGGTCGAAGCGGGTTCGGAGCAACCCATGTTCACTGATTCTGCGATCAACGAATTGCATCGGCTTTCCCAAGGTATCCCCCGACATGTCAATCGCCTGGCCGAACACGCGCTGCTGCTCGGCTCGCAAAACCCTGGGCAAATGATCGATCCCGAAACAGTTCGCGCCGCCCACCAATCGCTCAGTTTGCCCGGTAGCTCATAGGCCTTTTGCCGTCGGAATCGCCACGATCCTTGGCAGCAATACTATCCTTGGAACCAAGGAATTGTTTGAGATCGCTAAGCGACTCCCGCAAAATTACCAATTGCTTGTCGAGCGTCCGCTGGTCCTTTTCAACACGATCGAGTATCTTCTCGCTGGCAGTCTTGATCGTTTGTGCAGACGTACGAACACCATCTAAATTCTGGACAGCTTTTTCGATCCTTAGTACAGCCTTGTCCACATCGGCTGCCTGCCGTTGCCCTGCCTGGCAGGATCGCACACACAGCGCGCGTGCAATTTCGAGTGCCGCCCGCAAAGTCGAATCGGTTGTCGGGTCCTCGGCATCCCAAACAACAACCAAATCGCTACCGTAACGGGCCAGCGGCGCAAGCTGGTTCGGAGCTGCACGTCGCGAAAAAACAAAGACACCGAATTGCGCGTCGCGATTTTTCCGGGCTTCCTCCATCTCAGCCAGCGCTTTGGCCAACTTATAGCTCGCGTCCTGCTTGGCCTCCACCACGATTCTCGCCCCGGCCGCAGCACTATCGGAACCCAGCTCCAGGACAATATCCCCCTTTTTGGACCGCGATATCAGGCCAGACTGGTTTCCCGTCTTTTCAGCCACTTCGCCGCGCTGCAGGGCATCTCGCTCAATTATTTCAAAGAGGGCATCCTCAAACGAAAAGCCGTGCTGCGTGCCCTGCGCTTCGGTTTCGCGCTTTGTAACCAGCTTGCCCAGGGCAATCTTGACCTCTTCCTGAAAGTCAGCGTTGGTCTTCACCTGAGCCGAAAAAAGGCTGAGCAACTCCTCCTTAAGCTTGTGGAGTGCCGATTGTTTATTGTCGAGCGAAAACTCTTGCGTGATCTTCTTTTGAGCCTCATCGACATTGTTCACCAGACGACTGAGGGCCGAGTTTTCCTCGTCAAGCGAAAACTGCTTGGCGACCTCGTCAATTTTACCCTCCATGTTCTTCGTAAAATCGCCGTGTTTTGAAGTGATCTCGCCTACCAGGCGACGAATTGCACCGTCAGGATTGTCGAGTGAAAATTCCTTGAGGATTCGTTCTCGCTGTTGGGTGAGCTGGCCTTCGACGCTGATGCGCAGCGTTGCGAGCAAACCCTGCGATTGATCTGGGCTCAACAACTTCATCAGCGGGCTATTCTCACCCACATGGCGAAAGAGTGTCTTGGCCAGGCGGGAATCGTCGCCGTCCAATATCCCACTCAACAGACGGGCCAAATCGCCATCGTCGGCGACAAGACACTGGACCCGTTGGCTGAAGCGTCCCCCTTCCGGATCAAAATATTCCTTGAGCGAACCAGTCAGGCGGTCGTGGGCGCGATGGGCATGCTCGTCCAGTTGACTGCGAAGCGTATCGACCAGTCGCGTTGTCTCGCGTTGAACAAAATCGGCATCCAGCGCTCCCGCCGCATGCCGCAAGGCCAAGACGCCAATCTTCAGTGCTTCCAGAGCGAATTCATCCCTCTGGGGACCCGCCTCATATTTGGCAAGAGCCCGAAGGCTATCCGCATCGGAAACGTGCAGATCCAGCGAAATCGACTCGGGCGCTTCGCCCGCTCCCGACCAGGCTGCCGCTTCGTTAAGCACTCGGGACATGCAATCCTTCCTCCTTGGGCAGTGCGTCCAGGACGCGATGATGAACACCCGTCTACCATGGCCCAATATGGCCCTTTTTTTCTACGGCCGCAAGCGGCCTGTCAATTTCGTGCGAAAAGCCCTCGCATGCCAAACGTCGGGCGACGGTCATACTGCGCGTGCTAAGGCCTAAGCTGCAAACTGAGGGCTAACGCCTAGGGCTGATTGAATCAACGGCCCACAATGGTTAAAAAGCGAGACCAAACAACAGACAAAATAAAAATAGCGGGAGCCGAAATTCGTTTCCGCTATCACTCACCATTGGGCTCCGAACCAATCTCCTCGCCTGGATCATCGAGCTGATCAAGAAGCTCCTGCCAGGAAAGATTCACCTGACCGATTCGGTGCGAAAAACGATTCCAGGATGGCTGATGGCTGCATCGCGAACGAGCCATGGTCACTTCGTCTTCCAAGGCGGCTAGCCAGTCAGGAAGATCGAGCCCCGCCCCACATGGCTCACTGGCCAATCCGTCTATTTCTCGTTCGAGGTCAGCAAAAGCGACTTGCCTGCAATCTTCGTCGGCGCTCAGTGCCGGTTCCACCAGCGCTTTGACACGGTCAATCAGGAGCGGCCGAATGAAGCGCTCTCCGATGCGGTCGGTCACCGTTGCCAACCGCATGCCATACTTCTGGCAAAGCTGTTCCAGTCTTGCCGAATGGACATCGGCCGCCTCCGATGTGCGGTCGGCAAAGGCCTGACACCACATCTCGGCGGCCAGGGCACGCCGTTGGCGGATCAAAATCTCATGGACCCAAACCGCGGGCTTCAGGTTCCAAGCGACTCGATCGTAGGCCGACTGCAAACGCAAAAAATCAATGAACGTGTATAGCTGATCACCGTGGTCCGATTGGGTGGTTGTAGTGTTGTAGTCACGATAAACCCGAAAGTTCTCGACCACAGCGCCGATGGCAAGTGTTAACGATTCGACCGCTTCCTTGTGAGAACAGCGATTGCCCAATTCGTCGAGGAGGCGTATATCCGCGAACGCATCGGGGTCTTCTTCCAAGCTTTGGAGCCACCCTTCGACGCTCTGATGCAAAATGCCACGCAAGTTGCCGAAGCTCATGAACTTCTGATCGAACAGATCCGCACCGTAACGTTTGATAAAAGCTTGGAGCCGCTCCCAACTTTCGTCTTCGGCAACTTTCTCCACAACACTGAGGCGAAGGGTATGGCTATGATGCAACCATCGGTCGAGATGACGTTCGGTAAGCTGCTGGAGAGCATCGACCAGCATGTGATCAGCATGCTGTCCTTGCGACGATGCCGGCACTTTGTCCCACTGCTCGGCAGCAGATGCTAGCGCGCGGACAATTGCCTGGAAACCGTTAGCAAAGAGCCTGTCAAAGTCGGTGACGGCCCCTTGGCCTACCGGGTGTTCGGCTTCCAATTGCTGTGCTAGGTCAAGCAGTTGAGAAGTCTCCCGAATAAGTCCGATTTGCGGCAGCCAACCTAACAAGTCATAGAGCAGCTGCTGCAAGCTACGGGTCGCTACGATAAGCCGCGGCTCGCCGCCGCGAGCATTCGGTACATACAATAACGATTTTGGCCGCAGCGCATCCAAAAACTCCTGCCATTGGCTGCGAACACCGGCTGCATCGCCCCTCAGAATTGCGT
Organism: Pirellulales bacterium; assembly: GCA_022448265.1. Classification (GTDB taxonomy): domain Bacteria; phylum Planctomycetota; class Planctomycetia; order Pirellulales; family Lacipirellulaceae; genus Bythopirellula. The sequence goes on along the minus strand of JAKVCC010000005.1, from coordinate 112,834 downwards.
CCAGGATGCCGACCGCGCGAATATTGATCGGATCTTCGAGCAGTTCGGCCTCCTGCAATTCCCCTGGCTCGTGCGTGGCGGCGAGCAACCGCGCGGCGTCAGCCGTTTCGACGCATGTCCCAATTATTTTTTGGACGAGCGATTCTTTCAGCGTACGCAACCGGTCGTACTCGACCAACGAATCGTGCGAACCCGAGGTCGGCGAGATCTGAAAGTCGTGGATCGTTTCGAGCAATGTCACCAAATGGCTGTAATTCGCGGTAGCTTGCTTAAGCCATTGATTGAAAACCTCGGACCGCTTTCCGCCTCGCTCGGAAAACCCCCAACCAATCGCAGCATGTTTCCACAGACTGGCGATGGCGGCAAGAAAATCGAGCCGTTGCTCAATCCGCTCGATCTCGTGTTCCCACTCGGAATATTCCCAATCGCCTCCTTCGTCGGCGATATCTCCCTCATTACCATCGTCCGTACTGTCGCGATATACCATCTCCTCATAGGCTGCCTGATAAAGCCCACCCGAGCGCACGCCGCCAGAATTGGCTTCCCCGTCCTCGTCGAGACCGCCTTCAAGACCGTTATCGGACCCCACCTTAAACTCTCCATCGGGATCCTCATCGGGGTCCTTGCCGACGTCATGCTCGTCCTCTTCGAAGTAAATAGCTCCGTCAACGTCATCCAGGAACTCCCCGTAGATCCCTTCGCCATCGGCGTCAAACATCATCGTTGGCACTTGCCAGTAGTCTTCCGCATTGGCTTCCAGATAGGCAAAGAATTTGGCAACCTGAGGCCAGGCGTCCTTTTCCTGGTCTTCCTGCTGCTCGTCGACTGTTGCCAACCAGCGGAAAGCCAACCTGCGAAATGAGTTGTCACCTTCTTCCAGGGGCGTTCGATCCTTCTGACTAACCCACTGCATCATCAATGCCATCGACGCAACGGTATCGTCGTGGTCGAGAAGTGCTTCGATAACCAATTGAAACGCCTTGGAGGAATCGAATTGGTCGACAAACATGTGCCAAAAAGCAACATCACCCGCTGCAGCGCCAGCCTTGTGCCAAGCGTTGAGTGCTCCCGCCACAAGATTGGCGGAAACCTGGATGTCCTTCGCAACCAGCCGCTTGACACCCTCCACCGACGCGGTGGCAAATTTATCCCACCATTCCGCCAGCCGGCTAAGCTGGGTCGAAAAATGCTCCTCCAGCTCAGCATTGTCGATCGCCGCTGCCTCGCTCCACCCCCTCGCACATAAATCAAGTACCTGCTCGACCAATTCAATGAGCTCGTCAACGCGCCAGTCGTGGACCGTATTCTCTAAGGCCGGAAACAGGCTGAAGTTGGCCGCAAAACCTACTACGTTCCATGGATCGACCAAGGCACCGCACTCGATCGCGTCATACAACAGCTTTTCGCAAGCAGCCAGTGGCTCGACCACGCGATCTAACTTGTCGGCGTCAATCGCATCGTGACCGGAGGTTAAGCGACAATAAATCTCCGTCAACATTCTGGCTGAGGCGACACGCACCGAGGCGGCTTGCTCTTGGGCCGACTCGGGAAAACTAAGCCGAGCATAGAGGTGCGCCAAATGGACGCGCTGCATCTGGAGCGCGCGGCGCCGAGCAAGCTCGTGGTTGAGGTGCTGTCGTGCCGCACCAAAAGGTTGATGGTAGTGGCGTGCCTCCTCGCGCAGCCGCTCGCCATATGAACCTTCTGCGCCCGCCAAAAGCTGCGCGTAGAAATTGTCGCGGTAACCAGCAATGTGAGGCAATAAGGTCGAAAGTGAAACAGTCGAATCGTGTCTCCCCGGACCGTCGCCGCTTGTCCCAGATGCCATCAGCATGGTGCCTGCCAGCACGGACGCCGCCTCTTTCAAACGGTCCTCTCGGGGTGTGCCTTGAGAGCCGTTGTCTTCGTGACAGCGCGACAACAGAGCATCCAGCGTGATTTGCTGCAATACAAACCGCCGGTAGTAGCCGGCGGTGGAGATTTGTCGCGGATCCCATTGACCGAAATGATAATTGGGCCGGCGGTTCACCGGATGGTCAAAATCGTAGGCCCGTGGATCGACGGCAATCTCATCCAGGCGATCAAGATCAAACCAAGCGTGCGCAAGAATCTCTTCATCGGTACTCTGCAAAATGTCTAGGGTCAACTGGATGATTTTTTCGTAGCGCCCATATTCCACACCTGCTCCGCGAATATAGAGCGGTAACGGACGAACGAACTCGTGAGGATAGGGATCTGTTGTATCACCGGTGGCCAACGTCGCGATGGGACGATAGCCGAAGTAGTCGTTCAATTCGACTAGCGCCCCAGAGACGATCCTGTCGCTTTCGCCCCAAGGTGAGCCCTGTGCCAAGATCGCCTCAAAGGCTTGGCCGATAAAAAACGGACGCCACAACTGGGCTTCTGACTGGTGAAAAAGTAAATCCCGATGGAATTGGCGATACGCCGGAAGCAGCTTGTCTGCCAATATTCCGATAACCCCCCGCGCCTGCTCTGCCTTGGCAAACGGCCCTCCAGCCTTTTCCAATCTCTCGACTGTCTCACGCAACCATTGGAAGAGTTGCGGCAAACTTTGCGTTGGCTCTCCGCGCGATTCCACAGACCGGTAAATCTGATTAATCTGACGGAGGAAATTAGGGTCTCCTGCACCAGAGGAAAAGTTGAGATACCCAACTAGTTCTTCGAGCGTAGCGGAGTCGCTTGCATCCAGTTCTAGAGATTTAACGTTCACAGATCCGCCAGGTTCCGTTACCGAAAAAAGCGGGCGAGACTCGGCCCCAATGGCCGGCAGCCCAGGCTATTGCCAGCAAGCACAATCGTGCCACGCAGGCCATAAGTGCTCGCTAACCACCGAGACTCAAACACTCATGTTAGGTGACACTTACCCCCGTGGTCTAGGGTCCAGAAGCAGCTAGATTCATCCTGGTCGCCCATAGCGACGAAATTCTTTGTACTCCGAGCAAACGGCAACTAAGATGGGGGAGGCAAACTTCACTGCCTCTTTTGTGTCGCTCCGCTGTTTTGCTTAACTGTGTCTTCCAACCGTGTCTTCCAGCTACACCACTGCTCATTTGCCCCTGACGCGCTGGCCTATGTGTCGCCGGCGGTAGTCTGCGCCAGCGGCGCTGTCCAATCCATGCTCTCAACAAACATGAAATACCAGCACAGACCAACCTTACCGCGTGCGCAGTCCAGGTTCACTCGGCTTGCTCTATGCACGCTGTGCGCCTGGACCATGGGCGCGACGGCTAACGCTGCAGCGGCGAACGACCTTGTTTCGCAAGATGAAGCCGGCAGGCATGGCTTGCTGCGGGTGTGGTTTTCACATATCCAGGTGGACCCTGCGCGTCACGAAGTTTCCAAATGGACGCTCGACAAAAACCAATTGTTTGCGCTCACAACCGATGGGTCGGTTCAGGCCGTCAGCGCAGAAACGGGCGAGACTCTTTGGATTGCAGATATTGCTGGGCGAAGTGATTCCACCAGCGGCATGGCTGTTAATTCCCAGTACGTCGCCGTACTGAGTGGGTCGCGTCTCCATCTGTTGTCTCGTCACGACGGCCGACTGAAATGGTCGCGCACCATTGGCAGTGCAACAATCGCATCTCCTGCACTCAGCAACCGCCATGTCTACGTCGCACCCGTCACAGGTTGCGTAGAAGCATATGAGTTGGAGAACTCTGATAGATCGCCTTGGCAGTACCAATCGATTGGTCGTAGCTTTCATGGTCCGGCTTCCGCTGGCAAAGTCGTAAGCTGGCCTACCAGTGAAGGATATTTATATGTGGGAAGCCTAAACAACCCGAAACCACTTTACCGCGTTCAAACGAATGATGAGGTTGTCGCTGAGCCTGCTGCGCAAGAGCCCTATTTGTACGTCGCATCCCTTGACGGACACCTCTATTGCTTTCACGAGACTGCGGGAAATGAGATGTGGCGCTATTCGACAGGATTTCCGATTGCGGACAAGCCGGCCATCGCCGGCGATAAGGCCTTTGTCGTATCCAAGCAGCCCGCCCTCCATGCCCTTGATAGCAGCAATGGTCGTGGCCTATGGCACGCGGCAGGAATATCTCAATTTGTAGCCCTGGGTTCCCACTATGCCTATGGGCTCGACAGGCGCGGCACACTTGTTTTGCTGGACAAAGAATCCGGCAGTCTCGCTGGCCGGATCGCCACCTCATCGCAGGTTTCTGCCATTGTCAACGACCAGTCCGATCATATTTTTCTGGTCACAAAGCATGGATTGGTGCAGTGCCTGCAAGAAATCGGAGCGGCCGTGCCAATTCGGTATCGCCCAACGGACAAGGACAAAGAAGGGGCAGAAAAAACGGACGTGTCCGCAGAAAATCCATTTGAGGAAGGAGCCCTACCATCGGCCGCAGACGGCGACTCAACCAGGGACGCCTTGGAAGGGACAGAGGGCGAGGACCCGTTCAATGCAACCGAAGATGAAGACCCGTTTTTCTAGAAGCCCTTATTCGCTTGTAGCCGTTTAATCTGTGCTATTCTCTGCGGTGCCGCCGCGGGCCAGAGAGGAATAACCCTTACGGCTGGCGCACAGGCGCCATGGCCAATGCGAGTCCACCAACGAAGCCACGAACCCTCACTGACACCACAGCTGCCAGCGACGGTTTTTGTCCCGACTGGAGCGCTGACGCCGTCACGACCTGGACCTATTGGCCCAACTCATCCGCCAAATCTCCAGCCCCATAGATATTTCGCAGCGATTCGCGAATACCAGTTGAGTGAACTGCCACCGCCCGAGACACCTTCTCCGAATAAAGATAGTCGGCCGTCAGGGACTGAATGTTGCCATCAAATATTACGCCAACGAGTTCTCCCGCACGGTTGATCACGGGGCTGCCCGAATTGCCGCCTACGATATCGACCGTGCATATGAAATTCAACGGCACCGCAAGATCGACGTCCTTGCGGTGCTGGTGCCACCCCACGGGTAATCGCCAGGCATCCTTTCCTCCGTGTCGCTCCTGGTGATCATAGGCTCCGCCCAGTGTTGTCCAGGGTGGAATCACTTGCCGATTCTCAACGTAACCCCGAACAACTCCAAACGCTAAGCGCAGGGTAAAAGTTGCGTCCGGATAATCCGACGTACCTTCAATGGCCACTTTCGCCGTCAATATATGGCCGTAGGCTTGGCGTTTAACCTCTGCGGCTTCTTCCGCAACCTGACGATTTCTCCGATACTCGGGTTCGATCAATCGCACGAGCCTGATCATCGGATCAGACGACCGGGCGACCGCCTCACTACCTCCGGCGGCGAGCTGGCGCCGCTGGGCAACCTCTTTGAGTCGGGTCCCCTGGATTAGCCGGGCCGCTCGTTCCACGGGACTTAAACCAGCAAGTACAGAAGTGACCAACGGATCGTCTCCGCCACGAAGCTGGGCGAAGTAAGCCAGTGCGTCGGCAAGTTTTGCCTGTTCAAGATCGTCGTAAATTGGCGCAGGGGAAAACAGGTCGTGCTCTAGCGACTTGCGTGCCGAACTGCGAAACTCGCGGAGCCGCTCATCGCTGGGTTTTTCATCCTCACCAGTCATCAACACAATTTTTTCTGCGAGACGGTAGTAGCGTGACAAATGGGAGAGGCTTGCCAGCCGATTCTCTTGCAACGAGACTCGGGCTTGGGCGCCAGCAATCTTGTCCCATGCGTCGATAGCATAGTGCAACTCACGACCCTGCACTTCTGCTCGAAGCGATTTCTCCGCGGTTTGTTTAGCAGCGATCAACCCCGGGTCCGATAGTCCGGCAAGCATTCCTGTGTAAGCCTTGCGACGATTTTGGACGCTAAATAGTTCTTTCTGGGCCCGTCGCCGCTGCTCGGCTCCTTCCAAGCCAAACTGCTGCAACAAAACCTCGCGGCGGCGAAACAAGTCGAGCGCACGCGGCAGACGGCGGTCTCGCAATTGTTTCAGCGCAGCAATCGTGTAGCTGCGCCGCGTCCGACCAGGATTGCCGGAAACCAACACCAACTCCTCCTCTTGCGCGCCACACTCCGACATCTTCAGAAAATGCTCCACAGGCACTGGGATACCATTTTCGTAAACTCGAAATAAAGCCACGTCCAGGTTGTAACGAGGGTACTCGAAATTGTCGGCATCTCCGCCAAAGAATGCCGCTCGTGACTCAGGTGCCCAAACGAGGCGCACGTCGGTGTATTTCTTGTAGCGATAGAGATGGTACTTCGCACCTCCAAAAAGAGTCACAACATCGCTCCGTAGACCTGACTCGTCGAGTGCTTCTTTTTCAATTTGAGCCATAACCGCCCGCCGCGCGCGGTACGCCTCGTCCGAAGAATGTGAAGCACTAACAGCTTTGTTCACGCGATCAGTCACATCGCTAATGGAAACTAATTGATTGAGCTCCAAGTCCGGCGACTTCAACTCCTCCGCGTGACTCGATGCCAAAAATCCGTCTTCCAGATAGTTGTTTTTTGGCGTCGACAGCTTCTGTAACGTGTCAGCTGCAACATGGTGGTTGGTGAGGACGAGCCCCCTACTAGAAACAAACGACGCGGATCCGCCCGAATTGAACCGCACAGATGAAAGCATCACATGTTCTTTCCAGGCGGCGGTTGGCTGGAATTCGTATTTTTGTTTGAGATGTTCGAGGGGCAAGTCTTCAAAGAGCCACATGCCTTCATCGGCAAACGCCGAGATCGCCACCGTGCAAATCAAGCTAGATGCGAGCAATTGACTGAGCCGGTTTCCCTGAGGGGTCTTCCCAGGGGCCAAGCCTCTATTTCGAAAGAACTTAAACAACCTCCTGAGCCCCTGGCTAAAGCTATGCACGAAACCATTTCTCCTGACCGGTTAATGCGAGGACCGAATTCCAAAGCTCGCCTGCCGGCGAGAGTCGTTTCTTCACCCCAGTCGAAACCTTCAGCGGCACATGGATAAGATTGTTGTGCCAGAGACCGATCAGCAGGTCCGTCTTCCCAGCCAATGCCGCATGGACAGCACTGCGAGCTAGTCGTTCGCAGAGCAGACTGTCCGCAGCGTTAGCAGGTACACTCCGGATATGGTAGCTGGGATCAAAATATTTAACGCTTGCCCGCATCTTCCGGGCTTCAAAGGAGTCAATCAATTCCTGTTTGAGAAACAGACCGATATCACCCAATTGTGGGTTGCCCGAGACATCGCACGCCTCTTCGCCATAATCCAGCAAGTGTTGCCCAGCGCCTTCAGCGACCACCACTACCGCATGCCCGCGAGCTCTCAAGCGGCGATCCACAGCCTCCAGCAGTCCGCCAGAACCATCAAGATCGAACGGCACCTCAGGGACAAGCACGAAATTGGCTTCCCCGCTGGCGAGCGCAGCAGCAGCGGCAATAAATCCCGCTTCGCGCCCCATAAGTTTCACCAAACCGACGCCATTCTCGACTCCCTTAGCCTCGACATGTGCCCGGTCAATCACCTTTTCTGCTTCGGCAACGGCGGAATAATAACCAAATGAGCGGTAGCAGAACTTAATATCGTTGTCGATCGTCTTCGGGATGCCGACGACTGCGATCGGAATCTTTCGGCGGGCCACTTCCTGGGCAATCTGATGCGCGCCCCGCTGAGTACCATCGCCTCCGATACAAAACAGAACATCGATTTTCGATCTTGTCATAAAATCAACGGCGAGTTTCGGATCCTTCCGGCCCCGCGAGGAACCCAGGATCGTACCACCTTGATGATGAATGCCTTCAACGCTTGCAATCGTCAATGCGAGCGGAGGGTGGGCTGTTTTGTACTGAAGGCCCTGATATCCATACCGAATGCCCAGTACCTTCTGGACTCCACAATTATGACTGAGTTCGAGCACCACACTGCGAATGATGTTGTTGATCCCAGGGCATAGGCCACCGCAAGTGACGATTGCCGCGGTCATCTGGCGCGGATCAAAAAATACTTTTTCTCTCGCTCCGGCACGCTCGAATGAAAGAGTATTGATTTTGTCACGTAAACGAAAACGAGGCTCATAAAGAACACGCGCGTCATCGGGAATAAATTTTTTCGCGTTCTTGCCGTTCCGCAAAGGGCGCTGGAGGGGTGAATCATATTGGCATGCGCCTAAAGTCGAAACCTCGAACTGCCGCTGCTGGAAAGATGGCTCTTCGCTCATAGCACCACAATGACCACAAAATAGAATTTTTCCGCTACACCACAGGCGCAGTTCTCACCAAAAACTATTTCAAAACCGACCGTCGACAGAACAATCCCCGACAATTGCCGCCCCAAACCAGATTTTGAAACTTGATTCCAGTGTAAGGGGTTCGCTTGCTGGCCATCAGGGGTAAGCAGACACAATTTCAGCGGCGCCCGGGATGTTCCTAGCCACGGACTTCAGCACCCGGCTGGGCAACTACTTCGGAAATCTGCGACATTGGCAATAGAAGCCAACCGCTATCATGGTGACTCCGCCTGCGGCACGGCCTGTCTAATAGATTGCGGCATCTCCGATCAAGATTTGCGCAATTATTTAATAGCTCCACGTTGGCAATGCCCTCTATCTGCCCGCCTACCTGATGCGAGATATCCTGTGGCTGCAGATCCTTACCGTGGCAGCGACACTCTGTTTGAACCTTGAAATCGATCTGGTTAAAAAACTCTGTCATGAGATCTACCACACCGCACACCCCTCAAAAATCATAGGCGTGCACAAAAAAAGAAGGGTGTCAGGTACCTTTATAGAAGCAGAAAGTCGCCTGACGTCTTTTTGGTCTTTTGCCGACGGCTACAATCGCGTCTATTGGGGTCGCTTTGAACTGAGAAACAAATACCAGGAACCAGCTTTCATGTGTTCGCATAAACAGGTAGCTGTGATTATTCTCGCCGTGTCCCTCCTTGGATGCGACGGCGGTTCGAGCCTGATCGAAAATGATGCCGGAGGAATCGGCCTTCGCACAGCCAGCTCCCTGGAAAATTTAGCCTATGGGCAAAATTCAGCCTCACATCACGAGTCCGATGGGCGGGTTGAAGTCGAGGTGAGCTCCGCCTGGAGTGAGGATGGGCTGCTGGTGATCCGCGGTATTTTTACGCCGGACGATCCTGGGTTTCACCTTTATGGCAGCAAGTTGCCCAAAACGGGAGTCGATGGCATCGGTCGGCCGACGCTCTTAGAAGTGGGTAATGCAAACCAGTTCCAGGATGTCGGCGCGCTCGTGTCTGCCGAGCAGGCCCATGACCATCACGACGAGATCCTGGAGGTCACGTTTCCTGTTTATCCCGACGGAGCAGTTACAGTCTACTTGCCGCTACGGTTAAATGCGGCGCCCGAAGGGCCGATCCAGATTCCTGTCAAACTGACCTATATGTCTTGCAGCGACGCAACTTGTAACAGTCCGGTCGAAGGGGCAGTCATAGAAATCACGGCCCCTGCGCAACCCGCCAAGGCTGCCTCACAGCCCTAGCTTCCACTCTAGCAACGGGTCATTCTACGCCTAGTGTCGAACTCGTAAGTTTTCGATACCGCTCGAGTTCGTTACTCGACCGCTCGGCACTCCAATTCAATTCACTTTTCATCCAGTCGGCAACCTGCTGGGCTGTTTGCAGATGATCAGCACGATAGTGGCGCCAACTTGTGCGACGAATCATGACGTCGTCTAGATGGTAAGCCCACTCGTTTCGGCAAAAATGCTGGACAAGCTCCCGTGAAACTTCTGGGGGGAGTATGCCGCATGCCAATTTTGCCTCCTGCTCAGACAGTAGCGGCGTGCGCGCGGTCGCACTACGGGGCAGCCGCTCCGCCAAATGGCGGACGACCCAATCGACTGTTTCCTCAGCCATACGCCGGTAGGTCGTGAGTTTCCCTCCCGTGACATCCCACCAACCGGGCCGACTCATCGAGATCTGGTGGCGTCTGGACACGTCCGAGGGCTTGCCTCGCTTATCGGCCACTAGCGGGCGGAGTCCCGCCCACGTGCTTAAGACGTCCTGCGGCATCAGGCGTGCAGCAGGAAAGTACTTGTTGATTGCATCGAGTACGTAGTGCATGTCGCCAGCTTCACAAACCGGCTCGTCGAGCGGCCCATCGTAGTCGGTATCAGTGGTGCCTAGAATCACGCGTTCGCCCCAGGGCAAGGCAAAGAGAATACGCCCCCCCTGGGCGATAACAACCGCATCACCAAGCGGAAGTCGCCGGCGATCGATAACCAAATGCACACCTTTGGTCAGCCGAAGTGACGTCTGGGCTCCGGGAATGCGATCTGACCAAGGACCAGCCGCGTTGACTAAACATCGGGCCTGCGCCAAATGGGTTTCTCCGGTGCGCCTGTCGAGAAGATGCGCTTCCCAGATTTGATCTGCGCGCTTTGATCCCACAAGCTGCACGTAGTTAAGTACGGTCGCGCCATGGCTATTCGCAGATCGCAGTGTGTCGAGGACCAATCGCGCATCGCTGGTTAGTCCATCGAAGTAGCGAACCGAGCCTGTCAATCCTACTGCCTGGTATCCAGGAACTAGTTCGAGCGTTTCCTCCGGCCCCAAGGTTCGACTCCGCCCAAAATTACGACGCCCACACAGCAAGTCGTACAGCCTAACGCCGATGCTCAGCTTCCATCGCGGCCAGTCGGTCCCCGTTTGTGTAGGAAAGATGAATCCCAAAGGTTGGCACAAATGGGGCGCAATTTTTTGAACAATCGATTTTTCTTTGCTAGCCTCACGCACTAGTCCAATCTGTCCTTGGGCCAGATAGCGGATGCCCCCGTGCAGCAGGCGCGTCGATCGACTGCTGGTTCCCGACGCAAAATCGCTTTGCTCAATAAGCGAGGTCCGCAGCCCACGCATAGCGGCGTCACGAGCAATACCCGCACCGACGATGCCGCCGCCGATGACCAAAATATCGCAGGGAGTTGATTGCAGACGGTCCAACAATATTCTATCAGGCTAATGATGGCGCCATCAAACTTCTAGCCCCGTGGGCGAGAGCGATTGCTTGAAGCGTCCGGACACAGTATAGTTCGGAAAATTCGGCAAGGTCAATCGACGACGAAGTTGCTGCTGCCAACCTCTCTCAACGCCCGTGTCTAAGACTGTATCAAATTTTGTGCTTGCCCTCGATCAGGGCACAACATCTAGCCGCAGCATCTTGTTTGACCGTAAGGGCCACAGCATCGCCCAATCGCAGCAAGAGTTTCCACAAATATTTCCGAGCGACGGGCATGTCGAGCATGACCCAGAAGCGATCTGGCAATCGCAACTAAAGACCGCGCGCGCCGTTCTGCGAAGTGCAAAAGCCACGGGACCTCAACTGGCCGCAATCGGCATCACTAATCAGCGTGAAACAGTCGTCTTGTGGGAACGAAGCACTGGCGCGCCAATTGACAATGCCATTGTCTGGCAGAGCCGCATCACAGCCCCATTGTGCGCGCGACTAAAAAAACAAGGCCTCGAAAAGATATTTCGGAGCAAGACAGGACTCGTGCTTGACCCCTACTTTTCCGGAACAAAAATCAGGCATCTGCTCGACAAGCACAAATTGCATGCACGGGCCCGCCGCGGAGAGATCCTAGCAGGCACGATCGACACCTTCCTGCTGTGGCGACTCACCGGCGGTAAGGTACACGCCACAGATTACAGCAACGCCAGCCGCACCTTGCTATTTAACATCCATCGTCTCGACTGGGACGACAAGCTGCTCGAACTCCTGCGTGTGCCCCGGGCGATGCTTCCAAGCGTGCAAGATTCCAGTGGCCAGTTCGGCCGAACCGAAAAGAAACTATTTGGCCATGAGGTGCCCATCTGTGGCATCGCCGGCGACCAGCAAGCGGCGACATTCGGTCAGGGCTGTTTCCGCCCAGGGATGGCGAAAAACACTTATGGCACCGGCTGCTTCCTACTCCTCAACACAGGCAACCAACCGGTAAAGTCGAAAAGCGGATTGCTCACCACCATTCTTTGGGGAATTGATGGCAAGATCACCTATGGCTTGGAAGGTTCAGTCTTCATCGGTGGCGCCGCAGTCCAGTGGTTGCGAGACGGCCTGAACATATTGAAACAATCTAGCGATATCGAGAACTTGTCGCGATCCGTACCTGACAATGGTGGCGTCTACTTTGTTCCAGCCATGGTCGGCCTCGGCACGCCTCATTGGGATCCCTACGCGAGAGGACTTATCATCGGCATTGATCGCGGCACAACCGATGGTCATATTGCGCGGGCCACTATCGAATCCATGGCCTATCAAAGCCGAGACGTCCTTGCCGCCATGGAAGCTGACTCAGGCGTGCGCTTGCGTCAACTGCGCGTCGATGGCGGGGCGGTGGTCAACGACGATCTCTTGCAGTTTCAAGCCGACATCCTTGGCAAGCCGGTCCAGCGCCCGGTCCAGTGCGAAACCACCGCCTTGGGCGCCGCTTACCTTGCTGGACTCGCGGTCGGATTCTGGAAGAGCCCGACAGAACTATCTAAAAACTGGGCGCTCGACCGGGAATTTCAACCCAAGATCCATGCCCGTGAGCGGCAACGCAAAATGGCCCAATGGGCGCGCGCTGTCGAGCGGTCGAAAGGCTGGTTGCCTCCGGATGCGCAGTGACAACATCTGTACAGGCTCCTATGGCAAGCATCGCCGCTTGTCCAATCAACCTGCCGACCAGCCCAGCTTGCCGCGCCGTGCCGTCTCCGTGCCGCCCCTGGATGCAGACGGCCCCAACGCTTATTTCTCGACCACCCAGATATTGCGATACAATACTGGATTGCCGTGATTCTGCAGGAACAGGGCGTCGGGCCCGGGTCCTTCAGGATGCCGGCCCGGCGTGGCCCTCGGCAATTCAATGTCGTTGTGAATGACAACCCCATTATGCTTTACGGTGATTCGCGCGTTCGCGGTTTTTTCTCCTGCGCTGTCGTAGCGAGCGGCTCTAAAGTCGATGTCGTAGGTTTGCCAGGACAGGGGCGGCAAGCACATATTTACCGCGGGTTTTGCAATCGAGTAGATGCCGCCACACTCGTTATCTTCTCCTTCCAAGCCAAACGAATCGAGAACCTGAATCTCGTAACGACTCTGCACGTATACGCCGCTATTGCCACGACCCTGACCGCGCGCATCAGGCATAAACGGTGTGCGAAATTCCAGGTGCAAAAAATGGTCACCAAATCGTTTTTTGGTCGAAACATTGCTAGCGGCAAGATATTTTCCATCGACCAGTTCACTGTTTTCAAATTGCTCAGAGGACGTTCCGTCGAATAGCACCACAGCACCCTCGGGTGGTTTAGCGCCCAGCGTTAAACTCTCCCGTGTCACACTGTCAAATACACATCTCTTCTTGGCGCCTCCGCGGATCGACGTCTTGCCATCTCGTGTTTCTACTTTGGCCTCTCCAAAAAAGAACTGCAGGACTCCATCCGTTAGCGTACAGTCGCACGCACCCGTTTCGTCGCCGCGCGACCAACCAGCACCTGGCAGTCCGCCAGGAAAGAGAACGGCTCGAAACTTGCCGCCGCCCAGGGCAATCAGTTGTGCACCAACCGATTGACGGATCCCACAGGACTCCGCTTCTCCCAAATATTCACCTTGCACTCCAAAGTCGATTCCGTCCCGATTGGAGTCCGTAATAACAACCGCTTTAGAGTCTGCCGCATTGGCCACAGACGCCAGAACTAGAATTGGACAGATCCCCAGAAAGATTTGATGGGGTGTGCGCATGTGTTTGCTCCTATATTCTTGGGAAATTTTTTCTATTGGAAATATTGAGAAGTTCGTTGATCGCACAACGACCGGCCCGGTGCTACGAATAGTGCTAGACAGAAATGGATTAGCAGAGTCCTTTCAACAACCCCGACGTGAGCAAAAAATTCTTGGTTTAACAACAGGGTGCAAATAATGTGCGAATTTGTCCTCCAAATTCTATACTGAATGAAGGCAAATTCACTGGTTTTTTCCGAATGCTCGCGAATGACACGTGCAGCCACATTGTAGTCAATTGTCTCGCTTGCCAGACGATTATTGCCCGCCACGTGGTTAAGCTGGTCCGCATTGGCAATCGCGTTCTACAGCAGTTCGCGCGGACTCCGGCAGAAAGTCTCACGGGGCGCAATCAGCGGATTCATCGAGATCGTTCGCTATTTCAGTGATGCCAAAAATGCCAATAAATCTCGAATCTGGTCATCCGAAAAACCGCTCAATAGCCGCTCCGGCATAAGTGACACGTCCTGCAGCTGGATACTTTCGACTTCGTCGCGAGGCAGCCGCGTGACCTTATTCTCAATATCTGTGATCGACACAAATGTGTCTGATTTCTCCGTGACAAATCCGCTAACTGTCTGCCCGTCACTGGTCAACACGACGCTTGTCTTAAATCGTTCGACGACTTGCTTGGACGGAAAGACAATGGCGTCGGCAAGTTCGCTACGATTTAATCGCAGCGTGACGCCCCCAAGCGCCGGCCCAAAGATGGTCGTTTTTTGATCCTCGAGTCCACCGTGACAAGCATAGCAGCCTGCCTTGAGGTAGAGCGCGCGGCCGTCATTTACATTCCCCTCGATTTTCTCAATCCCGACGATCAGCTCATGAATCTCGCGGTCGCTACGCTGGACTGATTGGGGAAGCTCCGAGGCGACAAATGGCTCTCGGTAGCGCTGAAGATACCATTTGTGCCAAAGTTCCTGTAAGGCCAGCGACTCGTTACCAGCTATAGAATTTCGGAAGGCACTAAAGGCCTCGATCGTATGCTTTTGTTGTTCTGCAACATCGGCCGCCTGACGCCAGTTGCTTTCGCTGGCGCCCTCGGTCTGCCAATGGGGGCCCGGTTTGACCGTTGTCTTCCACGTGGTGTCGGTTGCGATCCCGCCGCGCGCACCGCCGCTGGTCGACCAGGTCGCGACCCCGATCAACCCCGCGGGACCGCCATCATTTTTCCCATGCACGGCGATCAGATTCTCTCCCGTTTGCAGCACGTCGCTAATATCAATGTGGAGTGGCTGGTTCCATACCTTGCTACCGCCAACTCGATTCCCGTTGACATAGGCACTTAACTCGTTGTCGCAAGCGAGGACCAATTCGCCACGCCCTGGTATCCCGTCGATGTCGAACGTCTTTGCAAACCACGCATCACGGCCACTATCTTCTCCGGCAGTCGACCAGATACAGCGTGGGTCAAGGTGGACTCGCGGCGGCCGGTATCCACTGAGTGAGATAAGCGATTGCTCAATTTCCTTGGCGGCATCGGGCAATCGGGCCATCAACTCGAGAAGGCGGAAAAAAACGGCCCGCTCACCCTTGTAGCCAGAGGTGGCAAGCTCAGTCCCGCCATCGATGTCACTTAGCAGCGTACGACTGGCAACGAGCCCGCGCGAGCACGCTCCAATCGCACGGGAGTCCTCAAATTCAAATAGCCCACCGAGAAAAACGACAGGACGTTCAACCAACTGCCCCATCGGGGCGAGCGCTGTGAATAGCGACTCGCGTAAGGATGGCTCGCGAGTCTCGGCAATCTGGCAGGTCAAAAAAGACGCCGCCTCCGCCGTAGGAAAGCCCTCTAAAAGGCTTAAGATGTGGCGCCGCGCATCCAAGTCTACTACCTTCTGATAATTTTCGATAAGCACAGACACGGCGCCGGAACTGACATCGAGGTGAGCAAAAGTGGCTCGCGCTAGTTGGCTATCGAGCTCCATCTGCTGGAGCCTCGTTGCGAGGGTGTCGGCATGCACCTCAGCTAACTTATTGAGTACCGTGGCCCAGAACGCTGGGAACTGCCGGCCTTTGCCGCCAACTTCGTTAAACCAGATCGTTTGCGTGGAGAGGAGCCAGTCGGCAAATCGCTCGCGTCGGGCCTTGTCAAACCCCTCAGGCGGCCGGGGAATCTCAGCCAGGGCAGATGCAACGTGGAATTGCGTCACTCGCTCTTGCTCGTTGAGCAGGTAATCAACCAGCACAGGAAACGCCGCAGGAATTTGATAAGCGCCGAGCAGTCGAATCTGTTCCCAGCGAATGCGTGGGTCGTCGTGCGGAAAACTCGCGAGCAAGTGCGAGGCAACTGCCCGGCGGCAAGCCGGATGGCCTTGAATTTCCTTTCGGTACAAGGCCAGCACGCGTAGCCGGTCCAGCTCATCCTCGGCGGTCGGCACCGAGGCGTTTAATAGTCGCATGATTACGTCGATGGCCGCGTCAACTTCAGGCCGCTCCTTACGTAGGTGTGCTGCGACGAGCAAACGACTAAGGACTGCGGGGTGCTCTAGCCTTGCGGCCGCAGAAAAACAATCTTCGGTAGGCTGGTGCACCAAGGCCGTCATCGCCGCATAGCGCACGTAACGATCGGTATCGCCAAGCCGCAGGACCAGTTTCTCGACCCCGCCATGCTTCGTGCAACGCGACAGGGCTTCGGCTGCGCGGCGCCGCACAAAAGCGTCGGGGTCGTCCAGCAGGCGAACTAGTAAATGGTGTTCCGCTGCGTTGCCCCGAACGCCGGTTAACCAAGCGGCCTGCGCGCGCATCTCGGCATCTGACGAATACGAAAGCTCAGTGATAAAGGTAGCTGGTAAATTGACAAACCCTGGTGCCAACAGTCGCACAGCGCGAAGTCGCATGCGTAGCGGCCGTGCCCCATCTAACGCTGCGCTTTGTAGCGCAGCGACCATGGAAAATCCAGCCTCGGCTTTGATCTGCTCCTCGCGCAGGCGACTCCACTCGGCTGCCGGTTGGGGGAGTTTCAATAGAGCCGACAGCAACTCATTTTTGTTTGCACTCGGCGGCGTTGGTGCCCAGCCCGGAACAATTTCTGGAATGGATGGATGCGTGGCCGGATCGTAAAAAATGCGCCAGACGCCCTGATTATGGTCGGTAACAAACAGACTTCCGTCTGGCGCGACTTCGACATCCACCAGCGCAAAGTTGATTGGATTCCCGTCGACGTCGGTTGCGCCCGGTTTTGCGCTGGCCAATTCTGACAATTCGGCTTGCCATGTGGCACCGTCTCGCCGCAGATGAAACACAACTAGGCGGCCGGAGGTTGCATATTGGCCCGTCGTAGCCGACTTCCAGCGGTAGTCACAAACAAAAAACGCGTCGCGGTATTTCTGCGGCAACTGGGAGTGCTCGTAAAACACACCCCAGTTAGGCGAGCCGCGGCCCACATCAAGTACCCCAGGCAGACAGTCAACGTAATAGGGTGGAAAAGCGCCAACGTGTTGCCAACCCTGATCACAACCGGTCGCCCAATGGTTGAGTCGAACCGGACGATAGAACGGCACATCAACGTGAAACTCCATATCGCTGTCGAGGCTGAACAACTCGCCCAGATAATTCATGCCGAGACTGGGCGGATTGCGGCCTCCACTGCCCACGCATTCCCACTTTTTTCCAGTCGGGTCCAAGCGGAAAACCGACGCCAACCGCTCCTCAAGGACAGGAGAACTTAGCTCGGTAATATGCTTGCGACCGGTCGTACCCGCACCGTCACCTGTCACCAGATAAACGTAGCCGTCAAGTCCGCGCAACACGGTGTGCGCCCCGTGGTCGCCGCCCGTATGAAACTGCTCGCCCAGGCGTCGCACGTGCGCCAGGCGCCCTCCGGCCTGGTAACCACGGAACAGCTGCACTCCATCGCCGCCAACTGCGTATAGATGGTCACCGTAGACCAGCAATCCTTGCGGCCCGCGACCCGCAACTGACGGGCCATCCGCGATGGTCTCTTGCGTGTCAAACACGCCGTCTTTGTCGTTATCGGCAAGTCGGCGAACCGCCTGTCCATCGGCAACCAGTAACCGCCCCATCCCGTCAAAAGTCAGGTCATACGAGCCACCGGTAAGCTCTGGCTCTGCTGCGAGGTAGATGTGAAAACCCTCCGGAAGCCTGAAACGGTCGTCGAGCAACACCGGTTCGGCCGCCCGTGCATGCGATGCAATAGCTATGCTCGCAGTGACTATGTACAGAAGATATTTCACGTTGCAAAATGCTTCGATGCTAGGTTTCCAAAAAACATGTGGTGAGGCAATCATTGATCCAATCTGTCCGAGTGCCTATCCTAAGAGGAGCCCAATCGGCCCGACTGTTGATATTAGACTCGCCGCAATACGACTGCAACAGGAGACAACCTTGTCACGCCAAAATGTAAACCGCCGCGACTTCCTTGATTCTTCTGTCCGTGCCTCGGCGGCCCTTCTTGCGGCCGGTACCACGGCCCTCCACGGGTCGGGAACCCACGGCGCACAGGCCGCTGATACTACGGCCAAAAACGATCGACCCCGGTTGGCTCTAATTGGAGCCGGTGGCCAGGGCACGGGCGACGCCAAGTTAGCCACCAAGTTTGGCGACTTTGTGGCCATCGCCGATGCCGACCTAAGCCAGGCCGGGCGAGCCAAGGCGGTTTTGGGCGGCAAGGCCGACATCTATCGAGACTATCGTAAACTGCTCGAGCGCGACGACATCGACGCGGTCATCAACGGCACGCCTGACCATTGGCACACGTCAGTGTGTGTCGACACGTGCCGCGCGGGCAAGGACATCTACACCGAAAAACCGATGACCTTGACCATCGACGAAGGCAAGATCATGCGCCGAGTCGTCGAAGAGACGGGCCGCGTCGTGCAGGTCGGCACTCAACAGCGCAGCATGGAAGACTTTCAAACGGCCATTGAATTGGTTCGCAATGGGCGGATTGGTAAACTCAAGCAAGTTTGGGTGGCGCTGCCCTATTTTACGACCAAAGGCGGGCCCTATCCGACAACGCCCGCACCGAAGAGCATGGACTGGGACCTTTACCAAGGCCAGGCGCCCGTGAATCCGTACTGCGTGCAGCGTACCCACTCAAACTTCCGCTGGTGGTACGAGTATGCCGGAGGCATCATCACTGACTGGGGAAATCACCACGTCGACATCGCCCATTGGGGAATGGACTGTGAGCACACTGGCCCTCTGTCGATCGATGCGCGGGGGCTGTTCCCCAACCCCAAAGGCAACCAGTATTACAGCACGCCCGACCGATTCTTTGCCAAGATGCTCTTTCCCACGGGCGTGGAGCTACTCTATTTTGCCTCGCTCGATGAGCGGATGCGATACGGCCAAGTCGACGACCACCAGGAAACAACACCCGAACAGATCCAGTGGCTTTTCGGCAAGGATGTGCCCGAGGAGATCAAGTCGTACAATCGCAACGGCATCATGTTTGTCGGTGACGAGGGCCGCGTGTTTGCTAATCGGGGCGGCGTGTACGGGAAACCGGTTGACGAGCTCCAAGAAAACCCCCTGCCGTCAGATGCTTGGCGGGTGCGCCCAAGCACCGATCACATGAAAAATTTCATCGAGTGTGTAAAAACTCGCGAGGAACCCGTTTCGCCGGTGCGGATCCAGCAGCGCACCATCACAACCTGCCACCTGACAAACATTTCGTTACGCTTGGGCCGACCGCTGAAGTGGGACCCCGAAACCGAACAAATCGTCGGCGACGCAGAAGCTGCAACCTGGTTAAAGCGCGAGCAGCGAAAGCCATATCAGATAGAGGCTTAGTCGGCTTAACCCGTCGCATTCCCCGTTTAGGGAAGCAACCGAGCGCGGTCGACTCCAAATAACATCAAGGCGATTGGCGCGCGAGAAGCCGGCCCGCAGGACGCTAGCCTCGGATTTTTAGGTTTTAGAAAACGTGGCTCGGTTTTTCCTGGTGGTCGTTACCCTAGGCGCGATCACTCCTACCCTTCTCGATCAGAAAGGTTCAAAATGACCCGCCATCGCCTGCTGCTATCCCTCATTCTTCCATGCGTAACTGTACTGGTGCTCGGCTCGCACCGCGGTGCGCATGCGACTGACCCAAAACTCTCCGCCCCCGACAAGGATGGAATGATTTCGCTGTTCGACGGCAAAACGCTCAAAGGATGGCACAAGAATCCAGAGCACATCGGCCACGGCACGGGCGGCCGATGGTACGTCGAAGACGGCGCGATTGTTGGCGAACAAGACCCGCCCGGCTCGGGCAACGGCGGCATTCTGTTGACCGACGCCAAGTTTGGCGACTTCGAACTTTTAATCGATATGAATCCTGACTGGGGACCCTGCTCAGGGGTATATCTCCGCAGTACTGACAGCGGGAGTTGCTTGCAAATGATGGTCGACTTCCACGACGCCGGCAACGTCGGTCACATTTACGGCGAGGGCACCGGCGGATTTATTTCACGGGCGTTTAATATTGACGGCAAGCTGGACAGCGGGAAACTCGTCGGGTTCACCACCAGCGCGCACAAAAAAAAGGCAGAACACGGATGCCGCTACACCTGCACGCCTGAGGAGTGGATCAAGGCGTGGAAGATTGGCGAGTGGAACACCGCCAGAGTCCGCTGTGCCGGCAAGTACCCGCTGATCACCACCTGGATCAACGGCGTCAAGATTTGCGCGTTTGACAGCGCGACGTTCCAGCAAGCCGGTTACGACCGCGAGAAAGTTCAGCAAACGCTTGGCGAAAAAGGCTCGATTGCCGTTCAGGTCCATGGCGGAGGGGGCTGGCCCAAGGGCGCCAAGGTCCGCTGGAAAAACATCAAGATTAAACCCTTGTAAAGCCTAACGCCAGTCTATTGAGTCTCTGCCGGTTCCGGCTCAACATGGGACTCTGGGTCATCTGTGAGCAGCGCGGCGTCGATGATTCGCTGCACTTCGTCCGATGGATCAACCTCTTCCACTTCCGCCGGTATCCCGGCGGCATCGGCCTTCTCTTTCGCGGCCTTCAGCAGCGCGCGAAGTTGGTCGTCGGTGGCGGTCTCTCGTATTCGCCATCCGCCGTCGGGCCGCTTGTCCGTAATAGGTTCGACGACCGCGTGGAATGCGCCTTCGTCAATCTCCTCGTCAACCATTCCTCGTACAAATCGACGAAGGTCAATGCGTCCCTGTTCCTTCTCCTCGTCCGTCAGCCCAGAACGGTCAAAGTATTTTCTTTCCACCGAGGCAACCACCATAGAAGTCAGCAGCGGAGATTCCTTAAAATATTCCACAATCAGAACCATTTTTTCCGCCGGCAGTTCGCCAGCGGACAAAGCATCGGCCACCCGAACAACTTGTATTTGGATTTCTTTCTTTTCAAGTTCAGGCAAGTCCGACGATTCAACCATCGTATCGATAGCATGCAAACAAAAATCGGCCACCCAATCCTGCCAATTTCGCGATATCCACACCGCGGCCACCACCAGAAGTATTACGGACACACCGAAGGCGACTAGACAACCGACAAGGCATCCCGACATGCGGCTCTTGGTGCGGTCGGGTTCGTCTGATTCGTAGGGTTCGATCTGAAAGCGTTCGGATGGCATGGTATATGCGGGTTGCAACCCATAAATTGTCCACCGGATCAAAGCGTCTGTTACGTATTCTAACGGTTATCAGTTGGAAGTAGGTTAGCAACACAACTGCCCTACCTCGAAGGGGTTTCACTCCCAAAGTCCAAGACTACAAGCACCGCGAGCTACCCTGGAAAGGTTTTCAGTTCACAACATGTGTGCCAGACGCGATTCCCGCCTTAGCTCAGGATTTTCCTGACAACGTGGGCCTCTACAACACCGGTCGGCTTTTGATCGAGCCCTTGAAACGGGAATGTAAGCCTGTGGTGATCGACGCCCAACTGGTGCAATAGTGTTGCGTTGAGATCGCGGACGTGGACCGCATCGTCTTCAAAGCGGGTGGTCGTTTGGCCGTCCTGATCGACGATATTGTAGCTGTAGTCGTCTGTCTTTCCGTGTACCATGCCGCCGCGCACGCCGCCGCCGGCCATCCACGTGGTAAAACAGCGGGGGTGATGATCGCGGCCATACTGCGTCATGTTGACGTGACCCTGGCAATAAACGGTCCTGCCAAACTCGCCGCTGCACACCACCAGCGTGTCGCGCAGCATCCCGCGTTGTTTCAGGTCGGCCACCAATGCGGCCGCCGGCTGGTCGATGTCGTAACACTGCCCCCGCAGTTTCCCAGGAAGTTTTGTGTGATGGTCCCAGCCACGGTGGTAGATCTGAACAAAACGCACACCTCGCTGGACCATTCTCCTGGCCAGCAGGCAATTTCGCGCAAACGAACCCGATTTTTCGACTTCAGGTCCATACATGCCAAGAGTCTTTTTGGACTCAGAGCCAATGTCGGTGAGTTCCGGCACGGAAGCCTGCATGCGAAACGCCATTTCTTGCTGGGCAATCGTGGTGTGGATCTCCGGATCGCCGATCTCGGCGGCGTGCTTTCGGTTGATCTCGGTCACCACATTAAGCATCTTGTGCCGACTCGCGCGGGAAACACCCTTGGGGTTCGACAAAAAAAGCACCGGATCCCCCGAGGGCTGAAAAACAACCCCTTGATGTTTGGACGGCAAAAACCCGGTCCCCCACAATCGTTTGTAGAGCGCTTGCACGTTCGCACTATCTCCCGACCAAAATGCCGAATTCAACACGACGAAGTCGGGCAGATTTTTGTTGAGCGACCCCAGCCCATAACTGAGCCAAGCCCCCAGGCTCGGCTTGCCAGGGATCTCCGATCCGGTCGAGATCAGTGTTTTGCCCGGGTCATGGTTAATCGCATCGGTGTGCATGGATCGAATAAAACAAAGATCGTCGACAACGGACGAGAGGTGCGGCAATAGTTCGCTCATCCAAATGCCGCTCTCCCCTCGCCGGGAAAACTTAAAGGCCGACGGCTGAATCAATTGAGCCCCGCCACGAGTCATAGCCGTCACGCGTTGACCGCCGCTCACCTCGGCAGGTAAGACCTGCTTAAATTTGGCGGCCAGGCCGGGTTTGTAGTCGTATAGATCCAGCTGACTCGGTGCTCCGGCCATAAACAAAAAAATTACCTGCTTTGCTTTGGGCGAATGATGTGGCAGGGCATTCAAGCTGGCAACGCTTGACTGCGGAAACAAGCTACCCATCACCGTCGCACCCAGGCCCATGCCGGCTTGGTTGAGAAACGCGCGTCGCGATTGAATCGGCGCATCAATATTGTGCAGGCTCATCGCTCACTCCCGAGTCTTGACAATGTCGAGGTTAAAAAGTGTGTTGATTAGCATCGTGTAGGCTGCAAGCTCAACCGCATCCTCGTCAGCGACCGACGGCAAGTCCGCAATCAATGCTTTTGCTAGGCTACGGTCCGCCTCATACTCTGCTCGCAAGGCCTCCAGGCCTTCCCACAAAGTCGCTAGTTCCGATTTGTCGGCCAATCGGGACGTGATCGACTCGTAAGCCCTAGCAATGCGCTGCCGGTCGGTCGCGTTGCTATCTGCAAGAAGGTCCCGTGCCAGGTGCTGCGCCGCAATGAAGTATTGCTGCTCGTTCATCAAGACCAGCGCCTGCAGCGGAGTATTGGTCCGTTCGCGCCTGGCGATACATCGCTCACGTGTCGGCGCATCAAAAATTGTCAACTGCGGAGGCGGCATGGCCCGCTTCCAGAAACTGTAAATGCTTCGCCGACGGGTCTTGTCGCCCTCGTCTGCGACAAACGAGTAGGTACTCGAGGACACCATCGAAACTGTCTTCCACAAGTTGGGCGGCTGCGGTGGTTTTACGCTCTTGCCAAACATTTCAGGCACCAAAAGGCCGCTCACCGCCAGGATTTGGTCGCGAATCATTTCTGCATCGAGCCGAAACCGCGAACCCCGCGCGAGCAGTCTGTTTTCCGGGTCCGTTCGATACCATTGTGGGGCGACGTGCGACGATTGCCGATAGGTTTCGGTCATTACGATCGATTTTATTAGCGCCTTTACATCCCAACTCGATGCCACGAAATGGTAGGCGAGGTCGTCGAGCAACTCGCGATGACTTGGCCACTCGCTCTGCGTGCCAAAATCTTCCGACGTCTTGACCAAGCCGACGCCGAACAACTGCTGCCAGAAACGGTTGGTCGCAACCCGCGCGGTGAGCGGATTGCTGGAATCGGTAGCCCAACGGGCAAGGTCCATCCGCGTCTTCAACTCGCCCTTTGACTGCAGGGGCGGCAGAAAGGCCGGCGTGTCTCGCTCGACCTCTTCGCCCATCTGATCGTAAGCGCCACGAATATGAATGTGAGCCGGACGGATTTCGGACCGCTCCTTCATAACCAGCGTCATGGGGAAATAATTCTCAAAGCCCTTACGATCCTTGATCAATTGGGCATGCCGCTTCTCGGCAGAATCCAGCTCGGCCGTTACAGTTGGGCCCTGATCAGCGGACGTGCCAGCAAGAGCATCGGCGGGCTTCTGGCTTTTCTCCAGCAACTTCTTGATCTTCGCAATCGATGCCGCCGCCTCGTTGATCTCGGCGTCCATGACGTCGCATCGTGCGCGCTGCGTTTCGGTCGGCACTCTGAGGATGGGGAGGTGCGGCATGACGCCCGGCGTTTCAGGCTCGGCATCGAGATTGTTGAAGAAGGCGTAAAGCTGGTAAAAATCTCGCTGCGTGATCGGATCGTATTTGTGGTCGTGACACTGCGCGCACTGCACGGTAAGTCCCAGAATCGTCGTGCCAAATGCGGTTACCCGATCGACCACGTTGCGGTGGAAACTCTCCTCCGGAAGGGCTGTACCGACGTCGATCACCAGATGAAGTCGATGGTAGCCCGATGCAATGAGCTGATCGAGGCTGGGGTCGGCGAACAGATCGCCGGCCAACTGGTAGGTAAGGAATTGGTCGAAGGGAAGATTTTTGTTGAACGCGCGAATAACCCAATCGCGGTAGGGCGTCATTTCCCGGTAGTGGTCGTGATGGATCCCGTTGGTGTCGGCAAATCGCACCAGGTCGAGCCAGTATTTTGCCATGTGCTCGCCATATTGGGGCTTGGCGATCAGACGGTCGACGAGTCGCTCGTACGCATCCGGCTGCCGGTCGGCCAGAAAGTTGCGCACTTCCTGCCGCGTGGGCGGGAGTCCGGTCAAGTCAAACGTGACCCGCCGTATGAGCCCCCGCCGGTCGGCTGGCGGCTGGGGTTCGAACCCCTCCCGCTCAAGGCGCGCCATCACGAAGCGGTCGATGCGTTGCGAACTCCAAGCCACGCTGGCGACCGGTGGCACAGTCTGCTCTCGGGGTGGAACGAATGTCCAGAACTCTTCAAACTCCGCCCCTTCGAGAATCCACTTCCGGATCATTTCCTGCTCTGCCGCAGAAAGCGGTTCCTTGTGCGAGTCGGCCGGAGGCATCCGCTGGTCGGGATCCTCCGAAACGATCCGCTGCCAAAGGGCACTGCCCTCAGGATCGCGAGGCCGGATGGCCGGCATCTCGTCGCGATCGGTGAATGGCCCCTCCCGATCATCAGCCAAATCGAGACGCAATTCCGCTTGGCGTGACTGCTCGTCAGGACCGTGGCACTCAAAGCATTTTCTCGAAAGAATAGGGCGAATATCCCGGTTATAATCGACCGCTTCGTCGGCCCTGGCGCACAGCTCGACCAGGCAGCCCAGCATAACGACGGCCACTACGACTAAGTTCGCACCTGGAAAATATCTTTCCATAGAAACCGATTATAGCAGAAAGAGAAGGCAATTGCGCACTGACGCAATTTGCTGAATTAGGGCAAGACCAAATCGCAATTTGTGTGCCCGGGACGCGACACCGAGAGGCACGGCCGGAATGGGTTGAGCATGCTAACGACTCTCCAGCTTGAAATCGAGCTCATTGGTTTCGTCCGCGATAACTTCGGCGCTCAAGGTCGTCTTTGAATTGTATTTGCTGGGTATGATTTCTGGCGGCGGTGGTGCCCGCATGGCAGCGAAATAATCTTCTCCATCCGCCGCCTGCGTGGTCTCGACCGCGGCTCCAAATGAGTTGATTCGCACAACGTACTCGCCCAGCGGCAAGCCCTTGGCCGCCGGAAGATCATAGCGTCCGCCACGGATCATTGCTCCGCCGATCGGGGCGCTACGTTTGGCCCCTTGCAAGGAAAATGCAATCGTACCGGTCTCCAGCGGCTTGTCATCCAGAGTGATTTTTCCCGAGACGGCATGACGACCTGCGTGGGATTGACCTCCGCCACAACCGGAACCCGCTGAAACCATTACGCCCAAAAGCAACCAGCAACATACTGTTTCCATTGGGCGATCCGTCTGGCGTCTACAACTGGGCCGGTCCAGCTCGCAGTTGTTGTGCTGCTCCAAAAATTTCACGGCTTGCTTCGATCTCCATAGTATCTTCATCGACTTGGTATCCTTCTACTCGAAAACGGTCTCTTCCCCTTGCGTGGTGCCCATCGCGCGCCAGACGTCGATGTTGATACTGTCGCTAATAAAACGACCCGAGGCGTCGCAAAAACTGGCATTTACGCCCCCAGTATGTCTGCTGCGAGCAGCCAACATCATCGGATTGTCGGGTGGGGCCCAACCGATGCACAGATCATTGAGCTCCTGGGGTCCACAAGAGGTCCGATCGGGAAGCCCCGAATTTGGCGCCAAGAACGTCGAAAAACCGCCCGCGAATCCCCACCACGGCATCCCACGAAGGGCTTTTCCGACCCCCTGAAGCGTTTCGGAGACCATCAACGTATTGCTCGTGCCGTCGGTAATCTCCCGGATTGCAACCTCGCGCCAGTGGTCTCGACTACCCAAATTATAGAACGGCGCACCCCCAAACTTGACACCTTGCACCTCGTCAAAGGGGGGGTCCGTGGTCCACACGCCTGGGTGCCCCGGTATATTGTACTCGTCGGTGTCCCACCCTGTGTTCCCGAAATTTGCGAGGTAACTCATCCGATGCAAATCCTCGTAGGGGTGGTCATCCGGCAAGCCGTAGATTATCTGCGGGTTATCGGTGGGGCAAATGTACGTAGCGATGGGTTGCAGCACAACCTGCCGGTTAGGTTCAAGATAAAACCGACTGTTTGTATTGTACCGATCCGCCAAATTGCCTTGCTCGATGTAGGGAAACAACCATCCAGGCCAAGCCCCATCACAACATCCGCGCGACCCAACCGGAAACGAACCGTGAGCCGTGTGGTGCCCCATCACCGCCAGACCGATTTGCTTCTGGTTGTTCAGACATTGGGTCCGGCGCGCGGCCTCACGCGCGGCCTGCACCGCTGGAAGCAGCAGCGCAACCAGCACGCCAATAATAGCAATTACAACCAGCAATTCGACCAGGGTGAAGCCGCGACGATCATGGGCCACTACCGCCCGAATAGGACTCGGGGCAACGCCAGAAGAGTCAAGCACAATGGGCATTGGCATAGCCGTGCCTCCAATGATTCAATACGCGGGTACCACGGATTCGACAATAAGCCGGAAACCATCCCCAAAAAAACAACGTATCAGCCCGAATAGAAACCTAGATCGTGGGCTCCTGGGGGCAGCTACAGACAGGGCCGAATAGCTACTTATTCTAATGCAATTTTCCTTATTATTCAAGTTGGGGACAGTCCTGCGAAACCCCAATGAACTGGGCAGTTGGTGCGGATACGCATCGATTAGAAAATCACCCGCTCGACACGCTCCTTTTCAATCACCATCGCTGGCCACCTTTCATTTTTTACAACTCCTGAGACAATAAATAAAAGTCTGTCAGCCGATTTCAAAAATCCAGATACGCTTGATCCGTCTATGGCCTCACAGCTCAACGTACAACGCATCGACATGCGTGCCCCGAATGCGGCACACAAGATCGCTGCGCTTAGACAAAACCTTTCTCCTGATGGCAATGTCGTCAGCGAGTCGGGTCGTCAAAAGACCATCGACGTTTTTGGCGAGCCCCTGACACCGCAGCAGACTGTCGAACGCATTTGCCGCGATATCGGCGAGCGCGGCTTGGAGGCGATGCTGGACTACACGGCCAAACTCGATGGAGTCGAACTGTCCTCGGATACGCTGCGCGTCAGCCCTGCGGAGCTTGCCGCCGCGCACGCGGCTGCGACACCCGAATTTCTAGCCGCTGTCGGGCGCATTCGCGAAAACTTGCTGCGGTTTCAACGCGCAATCCTGCATAGCGATGTCACCGTCGATGTGCCGGCGGGAGGCTTTCTCACGCACCGTTACGTGCCCCTTTCTCGAGTAGGGATTTGCGTGCCTGGCGGTGCGGCTGCATACCCATCGACTGTATTGATGACGGCCGTACCGGCACAAGCAGCCGGGGTTACGGAACTTGCGGTCGTTGCGCCGCCCACTCAATTTGGTTCATACAATCAAGATCTGCTGGCCACTTGCCATGAATTGGAGATTCGCGAAGTTTATCGCGTTGGAGGAGCACAAGGCGTGGCGGCGCTGGCCTATGGCGTCGACGGTCTGCCCGCGGTCGACAAAATTGTCGGCCCCGGCAATCTCTTCGTTGCACTGGCCAAAAAGTGGGTGTATGGCCTTGTCGACATCGATTCGATAGCGGGGCCCAGCGAAGTGGTCGTCGTTGCCGACCACAGTACCGATCCCGCCTTTGCAGCCGCCGATCTGATCGCTCAGTCCGAACATGCGCCAGGCTCAAGTATTTTGATAACGTGGCATGAGCCGCTTATCGATGCGGTAGTCGCTGCGCTCGATGCACAATTGGACCAACTCGACCGGGGCGAGCTAGCCCGCGAGGCACTGGAATCGTTTGGAGCCATGATCCTGGTGCAAGATCGTGACGAAGCAGCTGAGCTAGCCAATCAACTGGCAACCGAACACTTACATTTGGCCTGTGAAGATGCCGAAGATTTATTGGCGACAATCCGTCATGCCGGGGCAGTTTTTATTGGGCCCTATAGTCCGGTGGCACTGGGCGACTACGTGGCCGGACCATCGCACGTGTTGCCGACCGGTGCCACGGCCCGCTTTGCCAGCGGCTTGTCTTCCAATGATTTTCTTCGTGCCGGCAGCGTGATTCATTTTTCTCAAACAGGCCTTGAGTCGGTGGCCGATGACGCACTGCTGATGGCCGAGATTGAAGGGCTCACGGCCCACGCCGCCAGCGTGAAAAAGCGCCGCGCCAAAAGTGAATAGCGGCCGCACTGCGTGCCCACTAGACCGGGCCGCTCCAAAAACAGTTTCATTGCAAACAGAAACCTTCAGCCGCGTTCGGGACCCGCCGGATTCATCCAACGGCCAACGCATTGGAGGAGCCGCTTATCGCGACCCTTGACGCGCGCGTGCGCGTCGAAGCAGGCCTGCGCCTTGCGCTCGAATCCAAGCCGGTGTAGGGCCCAGGCGGCCATCAGCTTCACCTCCTCCGCATCATCTTCAAGCGCGCGTTCCATGGCCGGCACTGCCGCTGCCGCATCATCCCCCAACAAAAACAACCCGCAAATGGCCCAGTAGCGCATACCTTCGTCCGCATCATCAACTACTTTGGTAAAAAGCGGCAGGTTCTTGGCCTCGCGCGACAAGGCCAGATCAGCAAAATCCAAATACTTTTCAAGTGGATAGAGCTTCGGATTCCGCACCATCTCATAGATGGTTAGGTTATTTTCCTTGGCTCGCTTGAGCCGCATGCCTTCCGGCAGCAATCCCGAGTCGTACAGCTTCAGCTGTTTGTCGCGCATTGCCATCCGCAATTCGTCAATCTTCGCCTGGTACTGCGGGTCGTCGATCAAATTGTTGACGTTGTCAAAGTCCTCGTGAGTGTCGTAAAACTCTTCCGAAACGCGCGATCGAAAAAAGCGGCCTGTTATCGCATTGGTCTTCCCCTCCAGGTAATGCCGCTCCCAGGCTTGCATCCCCGTCATAGTCCACATGTATCGCAATCGCTGACCGTTGGGCGCCCAAGGCATGTAGTTTTTGATATAGGCGAATCGCTTGTTGCGCATGCCCCGCACCATATCAAAGGCTTCGTCCGCTCGCTCCCGAAAACTGAGGTGATAGGCCTGTGCCTGCTCCACGTGGTCACCCAAAAAAACTGTGCCTTGATAAGTTGTAGGGACCTCAGCTCCAGCCAGACTGAGCCAGGTCTTGGGCATATCGACAAAACTTACAATGCGATCCACTGTCATGCCGGGTTCCGCTGCCGGCCACCACCGCTTCCATTTTTCTGGGATCCGCACGATTAGGGGACAGTGGATGCCGCTCGAATAGAGAAACCTTTTGCTGCGGGGCATCACCCCAGCGTGATCGGAGTTGTAAACGATAATCGTATCTTCATAGAGCCCGTCCTCTTTGAGTTGGTCAATTATTTCCTGGACTTTGCCATCCATCCTTTCGACAGCATCCGCATAGCGGGCATAGGTTTGCCGCACTTCTGGAAGATCTGGATGGTACGCGTGCAGCACCATTTTAGCGGGGTCGGTACGAACAGAAGTCTTCCTGGGAAAAGCATTGCTCTCGTGGCTTGCGCCAATGTTTTGAACGTAAAAGAAGGGCTGCGAAGGCTTTCTTAGTTTCCACTTGCCACCGCCTTCCCAACATTCCTTATCGGGGCGGCTCCCAATGTTGTAGTCCGTTTTTCCAGAATTTCCGACATGGTAGCCCGCTTCTCGTAGTAGATCGGGGTAGTATTGGATCCGGTCGTGGGGAATTGCATTGCGGCTTCGCATGGGCTGTGTTCCCATCGAAATCGCGTACAAGCCGGTGATCCAGGTGGAGCGAGTTGGCGCACAAACTGCTGCGTTGTCGAAGCAATGGGTGTAGCGAAAGCCTTCACGTGCAAGCTGGTCGATGGCCGGTGTCTTACAGTTCACCCCGCCATAGCAGCTGACCCAAGAAACACCGTTGTCTTCACTGGTAATCCAGAGAATATTGGGCGCCTCGGCAGCAAAAAGCTTTAGGCTTCCAAGCAGAAGCATGCCCAGTGACAAACCGATCCGTCGCAATGATTTTCCCATGAAAGATTCCAGGATTCTTTTTTTCATTACTGTAACTTGTTCATTGTTTTTCCCTGTCTGTCACTACGAACAAAACAGGCATAGGCCTGGCACCAGGATCCGCCGCTCAACCTTAAAAAAGACATGGTGTAACCGCCGCGAATCGCATCGCTTGGCCACTCTCGCTCAAGAAGTATCGCAGGCAGTCAACATTGACGCGCCATACTCCATTGAAGGCAACATCAGTATAGGCGCGCCCCTATTCCTATAGCCAAGATAATCAGATCGCTGTGCTGCGGCGCCGTGGCAGCCCACTGAACACAGCATAGTGCCGTTTAAACAAGCGGCCGCTTGCTAGCCAGTGATGATTCAAACTCTCGGTTGTGGTTATCCATCGGCACTCAGGCCATTTCACCGACCGCACTTTCGGTCTTGCTGTTGCTTGCTGTGATATGCTCGACAAGATCACCAAGCAGAGCTGACGAGTCTCTGCCTAAAAACCTAAACCAGGGACGCTAGCTTGATCATCAACTTGGCAGTGCCCGTGGCTAGCGGTCACAACACTTTAGGCAAGGTCGAAACGATCGAGAGTCATCACCTTATTCCACGCAGCCACAAAATCGTGCACAAATACCTGTTGCGAGTCGTTGCACGCATAGAACTCTGCAATGGCCCGCAGCTGGGAGTTCGAACCAAAGACGAGGTCAACGGCAGTGCCGGTGTACTTGAGATCGCCGCCGGCGCGATCGCGTCCCTCAAAAACGTGTTCGCATTTAGAGGATATTTGCCACTTGGTATTCATGTCGAGAAGGTTCACAAAAAAATCATTGGTCAATGTTTCGGGCCGATTGGTAAAGACGCCGAGGTTGGACTTCCCCACGTTTGCATTCAGGACGCGCATGCCTCCTACGAGCACCGTCATTTCAGGAGCAGTGAGCGTCAGCATGTGCGCTCGATCCACCAACAGCTCCTCCGCCGGTCTGGCATGTCCGTTTCGGACGTAGTTGCGGAAGCCGTCTGCGGTCGGCTCGAGTACGGCAAATGAGTCGACGTCGGTTTGCTCCTGGATCGCGTCGGTGCGCCCCGGCGAAAACGGAACTTCCACATCGTACCCGGCCTTCTTCGCTGATTCCTCGACAGCGGCGCATCCACCCAGAACGATCACATCAGCGAGCGAGACTTGCTTACCACCTGAGTTGAAGTCCGTTTGGATCCGCTCCAGCGTTTGCAGAACCTTCGCTAGTTCGTCCGGATTGTTCACTTCCCAATCCTTCTGCGGTGCGAGGCGAATGCGCGCCCCGTTTGCTCCACCACGTTTGTCGGTACCGCGGAACGTTGCCGCCGACGCCCAAGCGGTCGAGACCAGACCGGAAATGGACAGCCCTGACGCGAGTATCGTGCCCTTGAGTTCAGCGATTTCCTGCTCTCCAATCATTTCACCAGTGACGTCGGGGACAGGGTCTTGCCACAACTGCGGCTCCGCAGGAACCAACGCGCCGAGACATCGTGTGCGGGGGCCCATGTCGCGGTGCGTCAGCTTGTACCACGCTCTGGCGAACGCATCCGCAAATTCCTCAGCGTTCTCGTGGAAACGCTTCGAAATCGGCGCGTAGACCGGATCCGTCTTTAATGAAAGATCTGTCGTAAACATCATGGGGGCGTGCTTCTTCGAGGGATCGTGAGCATCCGGCACTGTGGCCACTGAAGATGCATCCGTGGGAGTCCATTGCGTCGCGCCTGCAGGACTCTGCGTCTGCTCCCACTCATAGCCGAACAAGTTGTCGAAGTAGTTGTTGTCCCACTTCACCGGGTTGGTCGTCCACGCGCCCTCCAACCCGCTGGTGATTGTATCTCCGGCATTGCCACTGCCAAAGCTGTTCTTCCAGCCAAGGCCTTGCTCTTCAAGGCCGGCAGCTTCGGGCTCAGGACCAACGTATTTTTCCGCATCGGCAGCGCCATGAGCTTTTCCAAAGGTGTGTCCGCCAGCTATTAGCGCAACTGTCTCCTCGTCATTCATCGCCATACGACGAAACGTCTCTCGAATGTCTCTGGCCGCAGCGAGCGGATCCGGAGTACCGTTCGGCCCCTCCGGGTTTACGTAGATCAGGCCCATCTGGACGGCACCGAGAGGATTCTCAAGTTCCCTATCGCCAGTGTAACGCTCATCTCCCAGCCACGTGGTCTCAGATCCCCAGTAAATGTCCTCTTCAGGCTCCCAGGCATCCTCACGACCGCCAGCGAAACCGAGCGTCTTGAGCCCCATAGACTCCAAGGCGCAGTTACCCGTCAATATCATCAGGTCAGCCCACGAGATTTTCCGGCCATACTTCTGCTTAATCGGCCAGAGCAACATGCGCGCCTTGTCGAGACTAACATTATCGGGCCAACTATTGAGGGGCGCAAAGCGGAGAGTTCCGGAGGCTGCGCCGCCACGGCCGTCGTGGATGCGGTACGTGCCGGCACTGTGCCACGCCATCCGAATGAAGAGCGGCCCATAGTGACCATAGTCAGCCGGCCACCAATCCTGCGACGTCGTCATCACATCATTGATGTCGTTTTTCAGTGCGTCCAGGTCAAGTGTCTTGAATTCCTCAGCATAGTTGAAATCCTCGCCCCTCGGATCAGACTGGGAAGAGTTCTGGTTTAGAATCTTCAGGTTCAACTGATTTGGCCACCAGTGTTGGTTCGCCGTGGCCCCAACTGCCGTGTGTCTATGAGGTCCGCCCAACACTGGGCATTTACTTTCGGTCGCCATATCCTCTCCAATCGTATACTGGGTGTTTTTTCAACATTTTCTATATACAGTGACCATGAAGCCTTGAAAAGTGGTCATGCCCGCCAGCCATCCCTGACAAGCAATATCAACTGAAAACCAACTTGCCCCAAACCCCTTAAATGGATCCATGCCGTGGTTAATAACCTCTATGTCAGGACACAACTTCAAGGACGTGTCGGATGCCACGAGAGAAAGCGTGCGCCCCCAGATAAGATCCTTCTGAAGCTTCGAGAAGTGGAGGTATTGATGCCCCAGGGCAGGACACAAGAGCTGGCGACAAAGCAGGTCCAGCAGAAATGCCAGCCAGAGCCAAAAAAAAGTGGTCCGGCTTTGGTAACAGTTGGCCAAAACTGGTTCAAAACAAAGAAGGGTTTGCGGCGAGCAACTGCCACAAGCTCTTTGCATATCAAATTTCATGTGAACGGAGGGCAGGGGATCGAACCCCCAACCGTTTGCACAACACCTGATTTACTCCCATGGTGGTTTCCACGGCACCCCTGCCTAGACCAATCTTGTCAAATCTTCCCATCCAATCCCATCTGGTAATACTTGTGTGTGATCGATTCTTGATTTTCCAACAACCAGTCGATCGACGGCTCACAGGCCATCGCTTTGTGGATCGCCTGCGACATGGCCTTGCGATGGATCTCAAATAGGGCGCGATGATCCAGGTTGTCATCATCGATGACACCGGGGTTTAACCAGACACTACAAATGATCCCCAAGTCATTTGCCTTCTCCTTCGGCAGATCACCCGCCCGCACCGCATCCAAAACGCCATTGGCAATTGCGGCCTGCACCGTTCCCATGAGGATATTCGTATACCGACTATCTTTCACCGTTACCTTACTCACGCAGAGCGTCACCGGCCGCACTTGAATATCCGTATTCAAAATGGCAAACACCTTGGAGTGCCCCATCGATTGGTCTCCCGTCAGCGTCGCTAGCGCCGTGCCGACAGGACCATCCAACTCGCCAATCACGACTTCTGGTTCGGCTGCGGTAAAGGGAGGACCACCTGCTACCAACGCCTCGCCCGTACGAAAAATAATGCGTTCTGACATAAATTCACACTTCATTTTTAGGAAAGAAAAAACTTGGGCCACTGCGGTAGCGACCACCTTAGCGTGGCAGATCCCACCACACAAGCGGCCGCGTCTCGCCAAGGCAAAGTGACCTCATGACGCGACTCGGCAGGGTGAAAAGTGTCGTGGAAACGCCGTCAACAAAAAGAATCTTTGAGCTCATTGGTTGATTTTTTTTTGCGCGGGCTGTTGGTGGCTGCATTAGCGTTCCTCCATTTGGCCAAGAACAGCCTTCTCGGATCGCATACGGGCAGCCACCGCCACTGCAACATAAAGTGCACAAATCCATCAAAATTGAAAATGTGCCCAAGAAACAGACGGCTACCGGTTAAAAGTTCTGCAAAACCCATTACCATTTAAAAACCCCCCCACCCATATTAGTCAATCCGCCATGAACCAAACAACTTTTCGTAATAGCGCAGTGATCTGCAATACTTTGCTTTTGTTATCAATTGCTCTCAGCACCACGGCTTGCCCTGCCCAATCGCCCGATTTACCTACGCAAAAACCCGCCAACCAGGCTGACCGGCAACTGGCCAAAGGCGTGGTCTATTGCGACCTCAACGGCGATGGAAAATACAACGCTGGAGACTCCGCGTTTGTCGGCATCAAAGTTTCCAATGGCACCGACATTGTAAAAACCGGCCGCCGGGGACGTTACGAAATTCCCATCGAAGATGGTGGCTGTGTATTTGTGATTAAACCGAATGGCTATCGCACTCCGGTCGATCAACACCAACTTCCTAGATTTTTCTACCTTCACAAACCACAGGGTTCGCCCGAGCTTAAATACAAAGGCTCCGAACCGTCGGGACCACTTCCACAGTCGATCGACTTTCCACTATACCGCCAAAAAGAGCCCGAGGATTTCAAGATCCTTCTCTTTGGAGACCCCCAGCCAAGAAACAACACTGAAGTGGATTATATTAGCCACGATGTTGTTGAAGAGCTGATCGGCAATGACAGCGCTTTTGGTGTAACGCTAGGCGACATCGCTTTCGACAATCTCAACACCTTTAAGACAATCAATCAATCCATCGCCATGATTGGAATACCTTGGTACAACGTCATCGGAAATCACGATATCAACACAGATGCCAAAACCCGGAAATTGATTAACGAGACCTTCGAAGCAACTTACGGCCCCTCGTATTACTCTTTTGATTATGGCCAGGTTCACTTTGTCGTGCTCGACAACATTGACTGGGTGATGCCAACCGAAGAAAACCAGCAAGCGCATTACGCGCCGCGATTTGGAAAACGACAGCTTGCGTTTCTAAAAAAAGACCTTGCCATGATCGCAAAGTCGCGAATGCTTGTGGTTCTAATGCATATTCCAATTGTTTCGGTCGGGGACAAGGAGGAATTTTTTGACCTGATCAAAAGCCGCCCGTACTGCGTGTCAGTATCTGGCCACACCCACGATCACCGGCACCTTTTCCTGGGAAAAAAGGAAGGGTTTCATGGGGCCAAGAAGCATCACCACATCGTCAATGTTACGGTCAGTGGCAGTTGGTGGTCGGGCGCTTTAAATGACAATCAAATTCCTCATTCAACAATGGCTGATGGGGCGCCAAACGGTTATTCAATCATGTCGTTTGACCAGGATGGCTATAAGCTTGATTTTAAAGCTGCAGGACGACCGGCAAGCGAGCAATTAAGAATTCATTTGCCCTCAAAGGCCTGCGCTCGCAAAACAGGGGAAGTGCCCATTTGGGTCAATGTTTACAACGGTTCAGAAGAATCCCAGGTCGAATATCGGATCGACAGGGGTAGCGAATGGATTGAGCTTACAAAGACTTTCGAACCAGATCCTTACTTTGTTGAACTCTCTAAACGCGATAAGGACGTCGAGCCCAAATTGGCGGGGCCAAGAAATTCATACCACCTGTGGAAAGGCACACTACCTGCCGGACTTGCACCTGGCGCACACTTGATTGAGGTTAAGACCACCGATAGACATGGGCGTGTCTACCAAGCCCATCGCAGTCTTCGCGTTACCGAAAAACCAATCGAGGAATAATTGCTTTAGGGCTCCCATTTTAACCTGCTTCTGAATTTAAAAGATCTTGGCTAGATCAATTTTTTGATCCTCACCGTCATCGCAAGGTGTATTTTCCGGCACAGCAAGCGGTGTCTAAAGCTCTTGGAAATTTAATTATCGAGTTTTCAGTTGGTCGCTACGACTTTACCTCTGAGAAATAGCGTGGGTTATAGGTGGCAAAGTATCGCCTGGCGTCGACTTGATTGCCCCGTTGGTGTCGCCAACCGGTGGGGCGTTGGCGATGATTGGCAATCGCTATCTTACTGAACGCTGCCTTCCCTGAAGCGGCAACGGGGCCAAACCTGCAAGACACAGCAGCAGCGTAGCCAGACACGTACAATAGAAAGCCGCAACTCTTTGCAAGCTGGGGCTTTGCGAGATCAAGTGCAAGTTGATGCGAAGCGGAGGGCAAGGGACTCGAACCCTCAACCGTTTGCACGGCACCTGATTTCGAGTCAGGCTGCTAGCCAATTCGCGTACCCTCCTGAGGCATACGCCAATTTAATAGCCCGGGCCATAACTGACAATAACATCTCGGCCCGCCGATTCGCAAAATCCGTGAGTGGTCACGTCACGCAGTCGCGACAAGCATCTGAATGTCGTTTGACTTCGCTTCAGTCCCACGCGGATCCGTACGCTCAACGCCTTTTCTCGACCCCCAGCCCGCATCCCTCAACCCTCATCCTTTGACGCCCATAGATTAACCGCCAACCTTCGTCCCTCCCCCCCTCCTCGCTCAACCAGCTAGTACTTTCCGCACGGTTTGCCACGGAGCGGCCGATACAACCAGCGCAGGCAGTCTAACCAAGCTTGTATTGTGCCGAAGCACCTAGAAGAAACAGATTTTCCGGTTTCGCGTCCTGTTCCTGGTATGCTTGTGAGGAGCGAAATTTTTACCGTGCGCCGCTTGAGCCGCCGATACCGTGTCCTGAAGCACACCCGTTTCTCCCTCCCCCCTTTGTTTTGTCGCGAGGAATTGCATGTCGGCGCCCAAAATGTTTCGTATTGTCACGCGTGGCAAGAACGGTGAACTCCGTTCACGAGACTACAAACACGAAGATGCGGTGCTCAAATTGCATACGCGGATCGGCATCGATGATTGCAGCACCGACCTGAGCCTGCGAGGCTTACCCGTGTTCCGCGGACTAATCGGACCCATGCCCGAATCGAAAGAAATCGTTCGCTATGAAGCCCCAGAGGTGTTTGAGAGCTTGACCAAAGAATGGAGTGTAGCGCCGACCAGACGCAAGTCGCGAAAGCGTGCCACTACCTAGTCCGCGGCACGAGGCAGCGTCGATGCTTGGGGCGTAACGCCGCAGCTGCCAGACTTTTTCGAATTACCGGTCACAGGATCACCGATAGCGCGAATTGGACGGCAATTGCCATCCTGTCGCTTGGCCGTGACGGGGAGGATCGTTCTCAAGTGCCTGGCCGCCGAGCGCACCACTACTGGTTGAACGACGGGCCGCGATCGTGGCCGATCGGGGAAGCTGCTGGGCAACGGCAACCGTCTGTGAATCGTTCATAGCCACCCGCGTTGTCTCTTCCACTTCTGCCGTACGGTAGGTTGTCACAGGCACTTGCACGGTTGACGTCTGAGGCACCCAGGCCACGTGGTTCACCGGAATCTGCACATTGGCGACCTGAGTACTCCAGGTCGTAACTGGTCGCAAATCGTAGGTCCAATAGGGAGTGACAAACGGGTTCCAACGTCCACGCAACCGGGTGTCCCAGTGGTAGTACGTCGACGGAACCCTGTACACCTGCTGATGATTCACGGTGTTGGTGGTGAGCTGCTGGGTGTAAACCGTATGCTGGCGATTCTGCATTTCAGTAACGGGGACTTGGCGCTGGGTAACACGGCGGGTGACCTGGTATTGAGTGCCATCGGAGTCCGTTACGATTTCCTGGGCGAAAGAGTTTTGCGCCGCAACGCTTGCGGCCAATAGTACGACGGCACGGTTCCATTGTCGGAGAGAGTTCATTTTTTCACCTCCGTGATAAAGACAGATCACAAATGGTCGCGAAACGCGCAGGGAAAACCATGGCCCAGGCGGCTGACGACACCTTCCTTTCTATCGGCATCACCCGGCCGGTTTCATCAGCGGACGAGTACCCAAGCGAGCCGTGATACCGGTCAAATTAGGCTATCTGCGTACCGTTGTTTCGCCCGCCCGGGGGGGCTGCTAGCAGAAATAACAGCATCTGCCTACAATACCCGCTCACCCGCTCGTGGTACGCGGGGTGGCACCGCCCTTGATGACTCTAGGTGGCTCCCTGGCTGCCGACGAAGGAACAGTCCGTTGATCGACGCTGAGCTACTCGAAATACTTCGCTGCCCTCAAGATCATTCATCCCTATCGGCAGCCCCCGCTGAGCTGGTCCATCGGATTAATCGCGGCATCAAGGCCCGCCGGGTATTCTCGCTAGGGGGTGCACAATTGGAAAAAACATTGGATGGTGGACTAGTCCGCGCGGCGGGTGATTTGCTCTATGCGATCGTCGATGGGATACCCGTCATGCTGCCCGATGAAGCAATCGACCTGTCAACAATTGGTGAGGAT
The DNA here is from genome assembly GCA_022448265.1 of Pirellulales bacterium. GTDB lineage: Bacteria > Planctomycetota > Planctomycetia > Pirellulales > Lacipirellulaceae > Bythopirellula. The sequence continues at coordinate 73,756 of JAKVCC010000005.1, read as the reverse complement.
TGGTGAGGATGGCCGACACTGTCTTTCAAAAGATCCTCAATCGCGAGATCCCCGCAAAAATAGTTTACGAAGACGCTTCTTGCATGGCATTCCACGACGTCGCGCCCCAAGCCCCGACGCACGTGTTGATCATTCCCAAGAAGCCCATTGAGTCGATCGACCAGATTGCCGACGAAGATGCGCCGCTAATGGGGCACCTCTGGCTGGTCGTGCGTAACTTGGCCCAAGAGTTGCAGCTCGACAAAGGCTATCGCGTCGTCGTCAATTGCGGTGATCAAGGTGGTCAGGTCGTCGACCACTTGCATCTACACCTGCTGGGCGACAGAGCACTCAGCTGGCCACCCGGGTAATCGACCGATGACCGGTATTTCCAGGTTCTCCTACTGAGCTGCCGGCGAAGTCAGGACCCAGAACGCCCGGCGCGAACGGGAAACGGTCGAGTGACGGACGACCGTTTAGCGTTGTCTCGCCATTGCGCGTAATAGCCGCGCTATCTTTGCTTTAGGCAAAGAGCCTCGTTACAGCTTTAGCCTTGACCAACTCGCGCGGCTGGTTGAGATGGTTCATCACCATCGTCTCAGGGTCAATGCCAAAGCTATGGTAAATCGACGCCAGCAATTCCGCCGGGTGAACTGCGTCATCGAGCGGGGCGGAGCCAGTCGCGTCGCTGCGGCCATGCACATAGCCACGTTTGACTCCGGCACCGGCCAGCACGGCCGTGTAGCAATAAGGCCAATGATCGCGACCATCGGAACTATTGCCATTGCCGCTTGTGCTAACACCCTTTTGGGGACTCCGGCCAAACTCGCCCACGGCAACCACCAACGTTTCCTCAAGCAAGCCGCGCTGGTTCATATCCGAAATCAATCCTGCCAGACCCGCGTCAAGCATCGGTCCTGATTGCTTCTTCATACGATTCGGCAAATCGACGTGGTGGTCCCAGGAATGATTGTCAGAGTTGGCGTGCTTCGGCCATATCACTTCGACCACGCGCGTGCCCGCTTCGATCAACCGACGGGCCAACAGGCAGCTTTGCCCAAACGTGTTGCGTCCGTAACTGTCGCGCACCGCATCGGACTCTTGTCCCAAATCAAAGGCCTCGCGAGCACGACCCGACAGGATTAATCGGAGCGCTTGGTTGTAATACTGATCGAGATTCTCACCGGCGACTGCTTTTTCAATATGGGCCGCCCTTTGGGTAATCAACTCGCGGAGTTTTGCTCGTCGCTCCAGCCGCACCGAAAACATATCGGGCCGCATCTTCAGGTCGTCTACACGAATGTGGTCCATCTTGTCCATCTTCATGTCGTCGCCATTAGGATATAGGGTGTACGGGTCGTACGCTTTCCCCAAAAATCCGGCAGTGCCTCCTTTGCCGATCACTTTGCTCTCTTGCAATGGCCGCGGCAACATCACGAAAGGCAACATCGGTTCGGTGACCGGACGGAGCTTGATGATGTTGGATCCAAAGTTCGGAAAATCCTTTGGGCTGGGAGGCTCGAGTTGACCTGATGGGCTAACCTTGTCGGTCGTGTATCCAGTCATCATCTGGTAGATAGCCGCCGTGTGATTGAAGAGGCCGTTGGGTGAGTAGCTCATTGAGCGAATCATCGTGAACAAATCGTTGATCTTGGCTAGTCGCGGCAAGATTTCAGTGAACTTGACGCCCGGTAGCTTGGTGGAAATGTTCTTGAAAGCACTGCGAACATTGTCGGGAACAGTGTCAGGTTCTTTCGGGTCCCACAAGTCAAGATGGCTGGGCCCGCCCTGCAAATAGACCAGGATTACGCTCTTGGCCTTGCCCCAACCTGGGCCGCCCACGTGGCCAGCTTCCGCGGCATGCGACTGAAGCTTGAGCAGCGGCGCCAGCGAGAGCCCCAACATCCCGGCCCCACCGATACGCAACACGTCGCGACGCGACGCAGGGAGATTCGCATCGCACAAATCTTTGCCCATTGGGCCGGTTATTCGAAACATGGAAAACCTCGAAAAAGTACTGGAGCCCCTGTCAATGATTATACAAAAATTCCGGACTATTAATCAGTGACCACGCTACGTCCTCGGCGGCAGTAACTCGCTTCTGCAATAACTGCTGTTTGCTCAATTCCACCGCCCGGCGGAGCCTCCTCTGCTCGGGATCCGACGGGAGCGGCAATTCAAGCTCGGCGATCTGATTTTCTATTTTCACAACTTCGGCGTCTGGTGGTACTGGCCTTTCCGCCTCGTAAAGTTTGAATCGCTGATCGGCGTAGTCATCATCGCGGGATAACACGTAGTCGGCCAGTTCCGCCGATTGCTCAGCGCTACGTTTGTCGGCAGCGATCGCCAGCACCTCGACGATTTCCATCGGCAGGCCAAAATTGATCGGTCGCGGCGACCGCGTAATCGAAATCCGAAATCGCCCCAGCAGGTACTTCCCGTTTGAGAAATTTTGCACGAGATCCAGAGCAACGAGCCCCGTACCGGTAGCGGCATAGTCTTCAGAAGTTTCAAAAATCGCCTGATGATCACGACCGCTCTGTGGCGAGACGCCCCAACCGGCGCGGCCGGCGGCGACACCATCGATCGCCGCGGCCACCGGGTAGCCCGTTTGGCTAAAGTCGGCCTGAGCATTACTGAGTTTCACCGGTGCAAACTTGGCCGGCTTTGCCTCGAGTAGCCGCACCGCATCAATCGCAACTTCGGCACCGCCACCCTCGAAGCTAAGTCGTACTTTCAGCGGCGGCGACTTTGGGTGGAAGTCGATGCGATAGGTCCGCCAGTCCCCACTGCCAGGGCTCACCTGCCGCGATGCCTCGCGGACCCGGTCATACGTTGGTTCAGATTCGGTTTGCCAGTGGACACTGAGTGTCGTGTGCTGCGACAGTTTTGCAGTGACCTCCAGCGCTAGCGGCGCGGCAGGCGCAGCGACAGGCGAAAACAACTGCGGCGATCGCTCCACCTGCTTGGCCACAACATAACCTTCTTCGGGTTCCAGCACCGTCCCGCCACTGCCGGTCCATCCATCTGAGTCCGCCGAAAATTCCCAACTTCGTACCAACGGCGGTGATTGCGTGTACGGCACTGCAGCAGAGAACTTCAGCTGCGTTAGCACAAAATTCCCGTCGTCGGATAACCCGGGCCCTCGTTCTGGCAGGCGGTCGTCACTCAGCGCTTCGATCTGGACTCCAGTAATACCGGACAATTTGGCCGGGGCAATTACATAAGTCGTGCTATGCCTCATCACCCCGCCATCGAAGTAGACGCTACGATCCGGCTGGGCACGGAGCGCTGCGCCCGACGTAGATCGAATCTCAATCGGATCGAGCACCTCCCACTGCGTGTCGTTTTGACGGCCCGCTTCCCACTGGGGCAGTGCGGCGACGCGCAACGCGCGAATCTCTTTTAGCCTCTTTTTGGCAGCCAAGATTCGATCCTCGCGATCTTGGGACAACTGTTCGCGCAGGGGCGCAGCTGCTTCGATATAAGCTGCCAGATCCTGCCTGGCTGCCTCAAGCGCTGCCAATCGTTGCTCCTCGCGATTCTCCAGAATCGGCAACAACTTTGCCTCGTAATCGGCAAGTTCCTTCACCAACTGCTCATGCTGCTCGTCAATCCCTCCGACAACCTTGAGCACATCGGTCAATTCGCCTTCAGCGGCAGGACGGCCCAGGATCCGTAAGAATAGATTTTCCAGCAGTTGGCGATCGTCGGCCGTTGTGGCGGCCAGCTTCGCAATCGCGCCCTCGGGATCGCTGACCGCTTGCCCCACCGATGCCCCGTTAATGAGCGCCATGATCGGACCCATTTGCAACTGGCTACTCCGTTCACATTCGCACGCGCTCTCCCTGGCCGGCCGGCCCAGCGTGTTCAAAAATCCGTCCGGCAATTGAATACCCACATCGGGCAAGGCCGCGGCTCGCGTCCCTGCCGGCACGCTGGGAAACGCCGACTTGGCGCCGGTGGTACTGTAGATCGCGTCGTACAACACCTCGGCAGGAAGCCGCCGGGCACGGGCATGCGAGTAATTCAGCACATCGTCTTCGTTGAAACGGTTTGAATTGAGAGACAACTGATAAGTCCGCGATCGACAAATGGTGCGCAGCTGCTGCTGGACATCAAAGCCGCTCTCGATGAACTGTCCGGTGAGCCAGTCAAGCAATTCAGGATTAGTGGGCGGATTACCGGCGCGAATGTCGTCGATCGGCTCGATCAACCCGCGACCTGTCAGATACGCCCACACGCGATTCATATAACTCTTCGCAAAGTACTGATTGTCGGGCGAGGTAATCCACGCCGCCAACTTCGCCCGTCGCGTCGCGTCGTCGGCGCACTGGTGCTGGCAATCGAAGGGAAATTGAGGCGCGGCAACCTTGCTGGTCCTGAGATGGGTCACTTCGCCCTCCGGCTTGGCAAAGACTTCTTCGTAAAGCGGCTTCGCGGGATCCACCGACGTGCCGCCGACCATCTTGTCGCCCCCGGCCGGGTCTTTTTTGAATCCCACCCGGGCAAAGAACGCCGACAACTGGTAATACTGATCTTGTGTCCAGCGTTCGAAAGGGTGGTCATGGCACTTGTTGCAATTAAATCGCGTCGCCAAGAACAACTGCGTCGTATTCTCCATGGTAATATCCGGCTCGCGAAGAATCTTGTAGTACGACGCGGCCGGATTTTCTTTGGTCGATCCACTTGCGGTCAACACGGTCCTGGCAAATTCATCGTAGGGCCGGTTTGCGGCGATTTCGCCGCGAATCCAATTGCGAAGCGCCTCTGCACCCTCGCGGCCGAGAAACTTGCTGTTCACCAACAACAGGTCGGCCCATTTATTACTCCAGTGCTCTATATATTCCGTACTGCCGATGAGCTGGTCAACAAGCTGGTTGCGCTTCCACTGGGAGTCACGCGGATCATCCCGGAAGGCGACAATCTGTTCGGGAGTGGGGGGCAATCCCGTCAGGTCAAGATACACGCGCCGCAAAAATGTATAGTCGTTACATAGCGGAGCGGGCGAAGTTTTCGTGCGGCGGAGTTTCGCGTGCACCAGCTCATCGATCTTGTTGTGGACGGGGGGGTCCTCCCAGACAAAGCCGCTGCGGTCGCCCATGACGGTAATCGTCGTCGCAGCGTACGCACCCTCATAGCGCACCAGCACCGGCGCTTCGCCCCGCCGGAGCACTTCGATCAGACCTGCAACCTCGGCGACAGGCTTAGCAATCTCGGTGTCGCCACTTTCGACAAATGCCTCGCGCGTCACATCCCGCTGCTGACCGTCCGCATAAGTTGCTACCACGCGCATCTGCTGGCGAGACCCGATTCGCTGCACGATCGGATTGACCGGCGTCACGTCAATCTGCGTGACGCGGGGCGCATCGGTCGCCAGTTTTGCGCCTCCTTCGACCCACGCCAATAGCGTCCGGTAATAGTCGCCCTCCGGCTGCAGCACGCGACCTCCCTCATGAGGGACGCTCGCGGTGGGCTTAAGTAACATCAAACTTTGCGCGGGCGATGCCAGATCGGTGCGCCTTGACGCCAGATCATCTGCCAGCGAGCGGACGTCAAACAGCGGATCGTAACCGCGGAGCGAAAGTTTGAATCCGTTCTTGCCATCTTGGGCGCCATGGCATGTGCCGGCGTTGCAGCCGGCCCGAGCCAGGATCGGCGATACGTCCAGAATATAGTCGGGTTGCAGCAGGGCTGAGATGCCCTTCACCTCAGCAGCCGACTGGCCAGTTTTACCCTCGAGCGATGCGCTGATTGTCGTCGAACCGTCGGCGGCGCCCCGAACGATTCCTGTGGGCGATACGGATACGGCCGCCGACCCGGCTTCCAGCTTGGCAAGCCGCGTAACGTCGACCCGGTCGCCGCCGGCGAGCTCAGCTGTCACGACTAGTTGCACGTAGTCGGTGCTGGAATGGAGCTGAAACGAAGTGGGTTGGATCGAAAGGCTCATAACTTCAGCGTCAGCAGGGAGCGACTCGTTCCCATCCAAAACGGGCAACGGCCTGGACCGGTCTTTGGCAGCTGCGACATCAATACGGACTTCCTCCTTTTGCGGCACGACTTCCACGGGAACAAATTCGTGCACGACCGCGCCTGATGCTCCGTCGATCATGCGCACCTTGCCGCTTGCTCCGGCCGCAGCGACGCGACTGCCGTCTGCACTGATCGCCACCGCGTAGATGCCGCCGTCGTCAAATGGCAATGCTGCGACCTGACGTATTCCGTCGGCAAAATGTTGCTCAAGTTTCTGGACCTCTTCGGGAGTGCGCGAATGTGTGGGCTTGATGAGGATAGCGCTGACATCCTCCGGAATCTCGACGTTGGGATCGATGTTGTACAAATGAACTGTCCCCACCCCGTCGAGACTGCTGCCGGCGGCAATAAGCCGGCCGTCAGCGCTGTAGTCCACGCTAAACACGCGTCCGGGTAGCGGCGGCAGGACCCAAAGCTGATTGGCGTCGTCGCCGATCACGCGTTTGGTCGTGCGATGCATACGGTAAATCTTTGGAACGCCGTCGGCACCGCCAAACAGAATCTCATCGCGATCCGGATGGCGGGCCACCGCGTTGATGCCGCCCCGCAGCGCACCGGGGGTAATCGAGGTGATGTTATCGACGAATCTCTCGGTATCGACTTCAATCAACTTGACCGTCGCGTCGCGGCCCACACTCGCTAGGTGCGTCCCATCGGCCGAAAAAACCGTATCGAGCACCCAGTCGCTATGAGCGCCTTGAAAGAGAACCTGCTCGCCGGTAGCAGCGTCGATCGCGCGGACCGTATTGTCGGCGCATCCGAAGGCAAGCCGCTTGCCGTCGGGCGACCACGAAGCGCCGTAGACCGTATCGAACGTGACCGGCAGCGAGAGTTCAAGCTCGCGGGATGCGACGTCCCAAACCTGAACCTCGCCCATCCGCGCCGGCGAGCCACCCGTTACAGCCAGCTTGGTTCCGTCGGGGGAAAACTTGACCGAAGCTATTCGCTCGGAAAGGCCGATCAATCGAGCCAGCGGCTGCGCGTCCACCGCAACACTACGCGCCTCTTGTGAGGCATCCAATAAACCAGCATCGTGCAGCACTACTTCATGAAATGCCCCAACCGCAATCAGCGCACCGTTGGGCGAAAAATCGAGCGCAGGCACAACCGGCGGCCGCGAGTACGTCGGTGGGTGCTCGTTATCGTAAACAGGACGAGCACCAGCCGGCGTATCGTCGTCGGCGCCCTCGCCAATCCATCGCGCAATCAGCGCAATCTGTGCTTCGGTGAGCGGATCGCCTTCCTGAGGCATCGCGGCGGTACCGTCCTCGGGCGTTATCTGCGCAATCAAATGACTGGCGGCGGGATCACCTGGAACCACGCCAACCAAATCACTGTCGCCCTGGCGCAGCATGGCTTCGACCGACATCATCACATACCCGCCCCCCGCTTTGGCCGGCTGATGACATCCCTGGCAGCGGGCCTGCAAGATCGGCCGCACCTGCCGATAAAAACTCACCGGCACCGAATCGCCGGCCAGTATCTCTCCGCTAATACTCAAAATTCCCAAGGCAAAAACTGTGGCGAGTCGAAACATAGATGAGACTCACCGACTGTTTTTTGCAGCAATGGAAAAGCGAAACTCGAAAACTTTCAAGCGAGCCCGAATAAAAGGAAGCGTTTACGCGAAAACAAAGGGCAGCCAGCCCGACCGGTCTTCCAGGCAAGTGCGAATCAATTGGCGATCTCCATTTTACTTGACTGCCACCACGCGTCAATTGATTCTAAGCGGGCACTACGGAGGCGGAGGTGTTCAGGATTTGCGATTTTACAGATTTGTCCCATTTTTTGAGTATCGCGCAGTACTAGTCGGACAACTACCACTCTGATCCGACCGCTGCGATCTGGACTGCCATCGGAACAAGATCCAAGTTTTTGCACCTAGCAATTATGTGGGTGCGCTATCTGCATGAATCATCAAGCAACTACTGAAGTCGTCCGTTAAACTTGGGCGAACAACAAACAAGTTGGCCAGATCAAACGAACCAGCATATGCAGCGATCCCGTATCGCAAAACAGCCCCTCGCACCTTGGCGTGGCCGTTCCTGTTTTTTCATGCCGACTCTGAAGCGAATCGAATATCAGTGTTGAGGTAGGGCACGATTCGCGAGAAATATAGAGCAAGAATACTCTCTATAGGCTTAAAGCAGGGCTAACGAGAATTTCTATGGTGTGCGTGTTACCGAGAAAAGATGAATTCGCTATTATCAATGGTTAAACCAGCTGCGTCCCCGTAGCTCAACTGGATAGAGTGTCGGCCTCCGAAGCCGAAGGTTAGTGGTTCGAATCCACTCGGGGATACTCTAGTGGATGAAGGGCGATGGAAACGCTTTCCGCCGGCGCCGGCACCGCTGCGTGACGTCTGGCGGACAGAGGATGGTGTAAAATGGAGCTGGTAACCGACAAAGCGCCCTGGGCGCCTAGGGGCATGATCACCGGCGCCAATGGCGGCGCATCTGTGTTCGATGATCGCATGTGGATCCTCGGCGGTGGCTATGTCGGGGCGGGGGGGCCACGCTGAGTTCGCTACGATACGACCTCGCGCAGCAGCCAAGACTCAAGGCGCGCCTCTACCACAATGATGTGTGGTCGTCGGCAGACGGTTGCGAATAGATCTGTCATCTGGCGGAGGGGGAGGCGGGCTGGCCGGCACGCTCCTATCACGATACTGCGGTGTGGGACGGCAAGCTTTGGGTGTTGGGCGGGCACCGGTGGATTGCTGACCATCCGGAGGAAGTGGCGACGGACGGCAATCGTAATGACGTGTGGTATTCTACTGATGGAAAACATTGGGAGGAGCTGCCGGACACACCCTGGACCCTGCGCCACGCATGCGGTGTTCATGTCCACCGCGACGCTCTGTTGCTTGTAGCCGGAAGCGCGATCACCATCTCGGCCGAGCAGGTAGAGTTGGGTAAGCAGGACTTCGCTCACCGCGTAGAGTCTGCGTGGCGGCCAGGGGATGTGTGGCGCCTGGACCGCACTGCGACTGCCGGCCCGCTGAAGTGATAGCGCACTGGATGCGCAATAACGTTAGTCCCTTAGAAAAAAGTCCGCCATGGGCCAGCTCTGCTAGGGAACCCGCACCAGCTTCATGATACGCCCCGATACATTCCAGTCCTGAACGTAGAGGTTGCCGTCATTGTCCCAGTAGGAACCGTGTGTGCCGCTGAACACACCCTCAATCCACTGCTCTTGCGGAATACTATAGTTCGTGCCCTGGGCCGGATCAGGGTTGTGACCCAGTACCGAAATAATGGTGTTATTCTTGTCCAGAATGACCACGCGCCCCTGCAAGTCCGGAACCGACACATAGTCTCCCTGGACGGCAACGGAGGTCGGCAAGCCTAAACCGGTCACGACCTCGGCAATGAATTCACCATTCAAATCATAATGGAGCAGCCGGCCCTTCGGTGCGTGATTGCGGTCAGCAATCAGGAGACGGGGAGGATCATAGCGTGTGTCGAGAGTCATGCCATGGGCTACATTAAATTCCTTAAGGCCGTCGCCTTTAGCTCCAAAGTGCAGTAAATATTTCCCCGTCTTATCGTATTTGAATATGTGGTTGCTGGCGTAGCCATTAGAAAGGAAAATATCGCCGTTGGGTGCGACGGTAATCGCCGTTGGGCTGAAGCCCTCGTTATTGAGTCCAGCTTCCTCTGGAAGCCCCAGCTTCAGCACAATTTTTCCACCACTAATGTTGAACTTGATTCCTTCGGCATTGTTATTGCGGGCGCCATAAATGTACTCAGTCCCTTCTTCGTCACGGATCTCCATGTCATGGATGTCGGAGTAGTCTTTACCCAAGTAGGAGTGGATCACCACACCCTCAGGCGAAAACACAACGACTCCTTTCTGGGCGCTGGTGTAAACATTGCCCGCCCTATCAACAACAACCGCACCGTGGGTTGAGCCCAAAGCGGAGTCGCCACTGGGACGGAGCCCCCAGCCGGGCACCGTGTCAAAGGTCATGTTTCCGCAACCCATCCGCACGGGCTGGGGCACGTCCTCCGCCATAACGGGCAGGGTTAGCGAGAGCAGGATCGCGAGACACATCCAGCAGTTTTTCAGCATTGCAAACATAACTGAGGGCATGGCTGATGAACTTTTCGGGGACATAATCGGGACTCCATTTTGATTATCATTTTGGATCGGTTGCTCACGTCACGTGTTGGCAACCATCGTATTAGAAATTGATTGGCTTGTGCAGCCGCTTTATGGAAGATTCGTCGTAGCCATATTTGACCGCATTCCAATTCCCATATTTTCTGTAGAAATGCGCGCAGACAGCATATTCGTCATTAGGCCCATCCGCTCTGGGCGTGACACTAGCCGGCTATGGATCTCTGGGCCCTAGTCTTTGTCTTTGCCTGCCGGCGGCTCATACTCAAAGTCTTTCCACTTCATAGCCCGGCGAAACGGTTCAATGCGGAGCATCACTTCACCGTTTTGAAACAACCGCACCGTGCCGTTGGACTCACTCACACTGATGGCAATTGCCTTGGTGGCACGACTGATGGCCGCGGCAGCCCAGTGTCGCGCCCCAAGGCCCTTGCTGAGTGAAATGTCGGCAGCCGGCGCAGAAACATACTGGCACGCAGCTGCCACCGCTCCATCGGCTGCGACAATGAGCGCTCCGTCCAATTGGGCAATCTCCTTGATCGACTCACGTACCTTCGCGTCCTTGAGCTGCCGCTCGTTCGCCCCGTAGCCGCGTACCGGGTCAAAGCCCAATGGGTAGCAGTGCTTAAGCACTCTGCGATGCTCGCCCACTACAAAAAGCGTGCCCACAGGCTTGCCTTCCCGGCCTTCACGACCAATGGCGACCGCCAGGTCCACGGCGGTTTTCAGCGTTTCGGTAGGGACTTTGGTATCGAGCTGCCAGAGGTCGTGGACGGTCAGCCGTCCCAAGTGTTCGTCGAGACGGATAACGCTAATCGAATCGATGGTGCCCACTTCAAACCCGCTGTAGAGAGCAACGACACACGCCTCGGGGGCGATGAGGTCTTCGGCAACGGCCTCCAGGAGCGACTGGGTGAGCCGCTCGTAAACGGGACTATCCGGGATATTGAGCTCAATCGTATCAAAACCGAAGTCTTCCGCCTTCGCCAAGTGCTGAGTTCGGTCGCTGGACACCAGGACATGAAGTTGTCCCGTGGCGCCGCGAAGTTTTCCCCAATCAGTCGAGCCTTCTAACAAGAACAGCAGCGCATCGGCATCCTCCCGCTTGGCCAATTGCGCCGCCGTCTTGCAAAAAGCTGCGAGTTGGTCTGTAAACTTGATCGAAGGCGCCATTCGGTTACCGCATAAGCCAAGTGGTCCGATACGCAAAACCAGTGGATCTACGATCCAGAGATGCGCTAATACCCCGCTCGTCACGTGCAATTTAATGCGGCGCACTGGGGATTTCAATGTCGGTACTGGCCGCGTACAACACCAAATGAGCCAGAAACGCTCAAGGAGACCTCGGCACTACCTACATCCGTAGTTCGTTGGAAAAAGATAGCCATTCTTCGAAAGAAACGGCATTTTGGAAAAGACGGGCCCCCAGCCTGGCCGGATTTAGTGCTGTCGACTGGTACTACCACGCGACTTCGATTTGGCGAAAAGCGGCCGTGTCTCAGGAGAGTCATGAGCTTGAAACACCAGACGATCGTAGATCAGCAGGGCGTGAATCGCGTGCCCAAGCGGCCCTGCCTCCCAATCTTTGAAGCGGTTGTTGTTCAAAATGTTGGCCAAATAGTTGGCCGCTTTTCGGGTTCGCCAATGCTGTAGTTCCCGCTCGCTCGCCGCGTACAGCAACCATTCCAACAAGTGGCCGGTGGTCTTCAGATTGCGATCTAGGTCCTGCTCGTCTCCTTTCCCGCGAAACCACTCGGTGCTAAAACTGCCGTCGCTGTTTTGCAAGCGATAAGCATATTTTTGATATCGCCGGACGAAGTTCTTGGCCCGCAGATATTCGCCGTCAACGGGTTCGCCTCGCTGCTCGCGCGTTTTGTAAGCCACAGTCAACCCAGCTAGGCGATGCGTGCCACCACAGGCCGCTCCCCGTACTGGCTGCCGCAACTCCTCGGAGATGAGCCGGGGAATACTCCATTCCATCCCCTGGTTGTTCATCCATGTCGTGCTGGTATCGAGATAACGGATCAAGCCAATCAGTTTGAATGTCAGCTCGGTCCGAGAATAGCAGGTTTCCATCTCCATGTGAACGAGATCAGCGATGGTGAAATCCTGCTCATCAATCCGCATGGGATACTCTCTACTCACCTTCGCTTGGGCCAGCATCGCGAGCAACTGGCCACGATGTCCTTGCATTGCCGGTCCGACGCGTACGCGGATCTTGCCCTGGTCGTTTACGTACATCAGGCTCCGGCGCTTGCAGCCTTGGTTGAAACATAGCCAGCCAACTGCCGTGATGGGATCGCCTTGAGGCCCGCCTTGGAGCACTTTGCTATGCACCTCGTAGGCCAACATAGCGTGCATGACTTCCCACGGACTGCGATCCCGAGTATTGAGTGGACGCTTGTAATAGTGTGTCAGAACGCGGCGAACTTTGTTGCGCAAATTCTCCTGGCTACGCGACAAGGGCGGCAACGTGTCAGAATCCGTTGGGGGAGCGACACGCGGCGACACGACGGGGGGCACCGGAATGTCGACAGCCGGCGCGGCCGGGACACCTTGTGACGGTGCGGACAGCTGCTCCGATTCTCGCGTCTTCGCTGGCGGTGCTGCACGCAATACGCGGCGCCGCGCACCCGGCCTCAGAGCAACCTCTTCCGCCTTGATCTCCAGCGGCTGAGCAAGATTTCCTGGAATCAACACACCCCGCTGTGGGGCAACCCATTTGCGAAAAGGAGAACTGCCGGACTTCTCGCCCGGCGATGCTGTGGGAGACACCTGGATTTCTTTTTTTGGCTCCCCCCCGATATTGCTGCTTCCCAAAAAATCGATCAGCGCGGATTGGACATCCAAATCCTGGCGTGGCACATAGCCGTCGAGTGTCGACGGTGGCGCAAAGGAGCCGCTACTGAAATCGCTTTGCGCGCTCGATACCTGGAGCGCTACTAGCAGCGCTGCGCTGTGCGCACAGGCAACTGCCATTCTTCTGCCAAACACTGGCACCCAGCGTGGTAACACAATTATCCCCCCCCGAGACTGCCTACTTTTGCCTCTATCAATGTGGATTTCAATTTTCCGGTCCGGAATTTCGGTAGACGGCACTACCAGGCGCCTAAGAAGCGGCAACAGGCCAATCCCCGTTGCTAGCACTTACGGCGGCGCGATCTCCAGTCGGATGTAGTTGATATCGGGAAAGCTTCGCTAGAACTTCAGCTCTAGAAGGGGGCTTTTCTGCAGGCATCCAGAAATAGTAACCGTGGCAAGTTTTTCTACCTTACTCGGTGTGCGCAACAGTTTGCCGAGCCCGCAGGATCAAGGCGACCAAGAGCACCAAGGAACATGACACGGCAAACGGCCCCATACCGCCGCCGGCAGGATCACTGCTAGATACCAAATGCCGAGTGTGGGGGGCGACTCATACGCGGCGGAAGGGTCGTTGGGGTAGATCGCTTCTTTAGATGGCCTTTTCCTGATAGCAGATAGGAAATGACCCCCGGGGTGGGCCGCTGCGCGCCTGACGTTCATCACGCAAAGCTTGATGGCTACAATACAGCCGCCATCGATGCAGGCCTCTCATTCGAGTGATCGACCTCGCGAGTCATCCCAAATTGGAAGCTGCTCCAGACCTTTGTGCCGAAAAATGATTGCCGCTACGTGGCAATCATTTTTGCGCGGCTGAGGCGTAGAGATCAATAGAATGGCAACCAGCTCTTGTTCTTGCTGGCAGCCGATATTTGCGGCTGATCGCTTTCGGTGTACTTGCGCCACGCCGCCACATCATTGCCGTAATCCTGACCACTGGCCGCTTTGAGGCTGACAACGGCAGCGTATTGCACAGCGGGGTCGCGATCCTTAAGTGCCAGCGCCAGCGCGGCAACGCTTTCAGTCGAGGAGATTCGGCCTAATGCATCGATGGCCGCCAGTCGCACGTCCAGCTCTTCCTTAGCTTCCAGAACCCCTCGCAAAGCACTAACAACGGACGGATCGGATCGCCCGCCGAGACGCTCGCAGCAGGCAATTCGGACGTCCATATCCTGGTCGTTGAGGCCGGCAATCAAGACACTCCGTGCCAACGGAGTCGAAAACTGTGCGATCGATTCTTGAATTGCCAGCCGCACGAGCGGATCCGGCTCGGTACGAATCTGACTCGCAAGCTGCTCGGTAAGCCGTACTTGCTCGTTATTGTCAGCCTGCTTCGCGCCCAGGCCAATCTCACGCACCGCCGCGACACGCATTGCGGGGATGATGATCGAAGTCCGCTCTCGCTCCTGGAACGGCCAGGCAGTACAGCCCGCGCTGATAAGCAGCACATAGAGCAGGGCCAGGTTTGCCATCTGTGGCTTTTTCTGGTGTTGTGTACGCTGGATTTGCATAAAAAGTGCACGACGCAAAGGGAGGTTGCTGCCAAAAGTCGATCCACGCCAAGTGCTGAGGATCCGCAGCGGAAAAGTAGCAAACGACTCTGGGGCACACCATCCCAATCCACGGTGAATAGCAGGGCACTCCGCAGGTCTCGCGCGACTATTTTCAACGATGGCCCCAACTCTAGGCCACCGGTACTCAATCCACTGCGCGGGCGTTGCTAGCTTAGTCGGTGGGGCCATGTACTTTTGCTGGCGAGTGCCCGCTTGCGCGGGCTGCTCATCCATTCAGTCTGGATGGCTCTGCGCTTGTGCCTATTGTGGTAACAACCGCGATGTCTGCTGGTTGGTCATGGCTGCCGATAGGAAAAGCGATTCTGGTCAACTACGCCAACAGGTCCGTTACCCCAGCAGAATAGGTAAGTCGCCACCTTCCTCACGATCTTCCCACTGTTTGCGCAATTCACCCAGTCCGTAAACGCAGAGCTCAAAACAATCGCTCAGCCGCTCCAGCACGTCGTCCGGCGCCGACTCTCGCCCGGCCGGGAGACGACTGGCCATCAGATAGTTGCGCTTGCCTTGGTCTTGATAATCGATGAGGCTGTCTTTGCGCCCACACCGCAGCTGCTCGGTGACCTCTGGATAAAGTCCTGTCCAAAAGAGCGTAAAATCTCCAATATGTCGGTGGATGCGGCGGCGAGCCGAACCTTGGCGCGCCTGCGCCTCGGCCAACATGTCGGCAACCTGAGTAAGCCGTTCACCTGTCGGAGAGCGCAAACCGTAGATCGCATCGCAATGCACAAAGTGCGTAAGCATGGAAGAGAGGTAGTCCACCAACGGCGGGTCGGCAACACCGAGCCGTGCCGCAAATGTGTACTCCGTCAAACCGGCAAAGAAACGATGCAACACTTCACTGCGTCGCGAATCTTTAGGACGGCGGCGTGGAGAGCCTGCTGTCATCGACGACCTCCAAAAAAAAGGATGAGGGCCGGCTGGACCGCGCACGATTACGCCTTTGCGACGCCTCATGCAAGTCCAACCTATTCAATTCTACCCTACGCTTTTCAGGCAAGTCAAATCGCGTGTCCCAGGATTAACACGTATCCTTTCATCGGATCTATCGCTACGGTTCAATGAGAAAAATCGGCATGCGGTTGATGCGCCGCATGCCTCATCGATTTCCGGTGGGCTCAGATGCGAAATTCCGCAAGGCAAAACATCACCTCAGGAGAACGCAGTTTGGCGTTTTCTTCTTCTCTTGGAAGATGGACACTATCGGGCGTCCATGACCGCTAGCAGGCTCGACAAATAATCGCCGACCTGCCGCAATGCTTGATCGCGCGAATCGGTTGCAGCGTCGGCCATGCGACGAACGATAGCAGAACCAACGATCAAACCATCGGCAACCTGACACAGAACCCGGACATGCTCCGGCTGGCTGATGCCAAATCCAATGCAAACAGGAAGGCTGGTTTGCTCGCGAAGCCATCCCACCCGCTCTTGCAGTTCTTGCGGCACCACGCTCCGTTCGCCAGTGATCCCTGCCACTGAAACGTAGTACAAAAATCCACTCGATGTATCAGCGATCTTTAGCGCCCGATCGCGGGAAGTGGTGGGCGTAACCAGTTGGATCAAACTCAAGTCCCGCGTCTTGCACACGGCCGCCAGTCCATCCGACTCGTCAACAGGCAAGTCCGGCACGATCATACCCGCAATGCCTTTGTCTTGGAGCGCGTCGGCGTAACGTTCCATGCCATGCCGATAAATGATGGCGTGACTGACCATTGTCACGAGGGGCCCGTTGATCCGCGGCGCTAGCTGGCCCAAGGTTTGCAAAATGTCGCTTACTTTGATCCCACGACTGAGCGCCCGCGTGTAGGATTCCTGAATCACTTGTCCATCGGCAATCGGATCGCTATAGGGAATGCCCACCTCACACATCGACGCGCCCCGCGCGACCAACTCCTCGATCACTGCAGAGGTAAATTCCAAGTCCGGATCGCCGGCAGTGACAAACGGCATGAGCGCTTTGCGATTCTCGCTGCGAAGCTTCGAAAATAAGTCGTCGATGGAAGACACAATTGGAGTTCGATATTGGATTGAAGTTGTGGGATACGCTGTCAAATCATCTGTCTACAACTTATTCTCGCCTCTTCTAACCTCGCTTAAGCCTCGCGATCTCAGAGGCATCTTTGTCTCCTCGGCCAGAAAGACAAACGACTATCCGCTGGTCGCTACTCCGCTCGCGGGCCCATGCCATGGCGTGGGCGACCGCGTGCGAGGACTCGAGCGCGGGCAAAATGCCCTCGCAACTGGCAAGTACGTCAAAAGCCGCCAGCGCTTCTTCATCACTGCAGCAAGTGTAATTCACTCGGCCCGTGGACTTCCAGTAGCTGTGCTCCGGCCCTACGCCGGGGTAGTCTAGGCCAGCCGACATGGAATGCACGGGCGACGTTTGACCATCTTCGTCCTGCATCACATAAGAAAAGCTCCCGTGCAAGATCCCGGGGCTTCCGTAGGTGAGCGGCGAAGCATGGTCGCCCGGCGATGAACTCCGACCACCTGCCTCCACTCCGATAAGCTCGACTTCGTGATGTCCCACCAAAGGGTAAAACATTCCCGCCGCATTACTGCCGCCGCCAACACAGGCAACCACCGTGTTGGGAAGGCCCTGAAATTGCGCGTGGCTTTGCTGAATGGTTTCCCTGCCGATCACAGCCTGGAAGTCACGCACAATTTTGGGAAACGGGTGTGGCCCGACCACCGACCCGAGTATGTAATGCGTCGTTTCGACACTCGACATCCAATCCCGCATGGCTTCATTAATGGCGTCACGCAGGGTCCGCGAACCGCTGGTCACTCCGCGCACCTCAGCGCCAAGCAGCTTCATCGAAAATACGTTAGGCGCCTGCCGACGAATATCCTCTTCGCCCATATAAACAACGCACTGTAATCCGAAATGCGCACATGCTGTAGCAGTTGCCACTCCATGTTGCCCGGCACCTGTTTCGGCAATCACCCGCTTCTTGCCCATCCGCTTGGTCAAGAGCGCCTGTCCCAGTGTGTTGTTGATTTTATGAGCGCCCGTGTGATTCAGATCTTCGCGTTTCAACCAGATTTCAGCTCCGCCACAATGGGCCGTCAAACGACGAGCAAAAAAGAGCGGAGAAGGGCGGCCCACATAGTTCTGGAGCAATCCATCGAGTTCGCCCCGAAAGGTGGCGTCCCCGCAGGCAGCCTCGTACTCCGCCGCGAGTTGGTCTAGCGCGTACACCAGCGTTTCCGGCACATAACGTCCGCCGAATTTGCCGTAGCGTCCCGTTTCATCGGGAACGTCAGCAGAACAAGATCCAGGGGGTGGGAGCATGGAATACTCTGGGTTAAACTGCCGATCATAAATCGAAAACAGTGAATTACCAAGCCCCTCGTGGAATCAGCGTGACGATTGTGTATTTGTGATGCCTGAGCTTCCTGAAGTTGAAACGATGCGGCGTGGCATTGCCGAGGCGATCGGAAGCCGCGTGGTCAATGCCCAATGGATGCGAGGCAGCTGCAAGCCTATTGCAATTCATCCCGGCCAAAGCGCCTTTCGTCGCCGCATTCGGGGTGCCACGATCACAGAACTTGGCCGGGTTGGCAAACGGGTGGTAATCTGGCTCGACTCCAAGGACGCGATAGTAATTGAACCTCGGATGACCGGCCTAGTGCTGGTGGTCGATCCCCCCACAGCCAAACATCTCCGCTGGCGGCTGCAGCTGAAGGGAAGCGCGGCGGGCGAAATTCTGTATTGGGATCGTCGCGGCCTGGGAAGTATCCGCCTGATGTCGCGTACGCAGTTCCAGAAAGCTTTTGGTCCGTCACAACTGGGACCCGATGCGCTAGAGATCTCAGCGGTTGACTACCAGCGGATGCTCGGGAAGTCGCGTCGCGAGATCAAACCCGCGCTGTTAGATCAGCGGGCCGTAGCAGGCATTGGCAATCTCTACGCGTCAGAAATCCTGCACCTAGCGGGTATTCATCCCCAGCGGCGCTGCCAGAGGATGAGTCGCTTGCAATGGGAATCTCTCGCCTTGGCAACCCATAAGGTACTGAAGGAAGCAATTCGGTATGAAGGTTCTACTCTCAGTGACGGAACCTATCGGAACGCATTGAACAACCAGGGCCGGTACCAGAACGAACATCAGGTTTACAATCGGAATGGGCTACCATGCCTGCGCTGTCGGACAAGCCACATACAACGGATCGTACAATCGCAGCGATCCACGTTTTTTTGTGCAGGGTGCCAGAGGCGCACAGGCGCGCTCGACATCCAATAGTCCAATCCCAATAAGCCAACAAGGACTCTTTGCCACAAACCATTCCCTGGGCGTTGGCCAACGTCGCCCAATTTCTCGCGTGCGATGACGCGACCGGGCAGCTCGTCGTAGCCAATCTCTTAGACAAGCACAGCATTGGGGTGTTGAACACCCCATTGCCCACGTTTCGCACAGAAATCGATTTCTAGATAGACGTGATCCACCAAACGTGGATGCGATGTATTGATCACGACAACGCAGCTGAAATTATTGTGCGGCAAGTAGACAATTTAGACGCCCCCGCCCTTGGGCAGACTGCTTGGTGGGCCGGTCATTGCAAGAACTGTCTGGGGCAACTTTGGTCGCCATGCTCAACACCAGCCTATTTTGTCTCGGCAACCGCTAGCAACTCCCTGCGCAGCTCATTCAAACGCTGCTCGTCCGTGACACTGTGGCCCTCGCGATCAGTGACATAAAACACATCGACCACCTGATCAAGATAGGTGGCGATTTTCGCATGCGCAATAACCAGCTTCAAATCGTGTAGCTTGCGGGCAAGCAAGTAGAGCAGTCCGACACGGTCAAATGTGAAGACTTCGACAATGGTAAAATCCTCGGTAAGGCTATTGTCGATCCGCACTTCATTAGGCAATGCAGAGAGCCGGGTAGCAGCCTCAGCTTTTTCTCGGCCCCAAACCTGCGGAAAGCGAGGGGCTTCTTGCGACTCGACGACCGCGACCAATGCCTGGCTTGTTTGCTCCAAATATTCAGCAGATGGCACTTCTAGATGTCGGGGATCCGTCACGAGATAGCGTAGCATCAAGAATTTTTCCGGCAATACGTCGGTACTTGCCGACAGAATTTCCAGGCCCGCGCTCGAGAGAGCACCGGCCATGCTGGAGAAGACGCCGCGACCAACCCCCTGACTCACGCCTGCTGTGAACTGCATAGTTTTGGTGCGGGACTGAAATACGCCCCAAGCCACCGCCGCACTTTCCGACGTTAATCGACGGAAACGGCGGAGCGCATCGACCACTTCCGGAACTTCGCAACTGGCAATAAAACTCGGCGGCAACGCCTCGATCCGATCTACAATCTGCGCATTCGCTTGTTCATCGGCCGTCAATGACTCGTAGACTGCCCGTCGATGGGACGCAAGTTGCGACTCAGGGGAGACCTCTTCGGGAAGGGCAAACATTGGGACAGCTCTTGCGAAAACATCAGCCAGCACCTCAATCTTCCAGTCATTGAGTACGCCGGGGCCCACCGCTGCCAAATCGGCGCAAGTCATCACGAACAGCATTTTTAGACGCTCGACACTACCAATCTCATCGGAAAAATTCTTGATTAGACCCTGGTCACTCGTGTCGCGACGAAACGCCAAATGAGACATCACCAAATGCTTGTGAACCAAACACTTCACATCCTCCGAGGACGGCTCGTCGAGCCCCAGCAGCGCGCAGGTCTCCTCAGCAATTTTCCGGCCGACCTCGCTGTGGTCTTCTTCAAATCCTTTTCCTAAATCGTGCAACAACAAGGCCAGGTGAAGCCGTCGCTTGTCTTGGACTTCGCGATAGGCGTTACCCAGCGAGTCGTTTCGTTCGCCAAACTCGGATGCTCTGCGAACGGATCGCAAGCAGTGTTCATCAACCGTATATTTATGGTATTGATTGAACTGCAGCAAGCAACGGGCATGCCGCATGGCAGGGACCAACTTTTCCAAGTATCCCAACTCATGAAGAACCCGGACGATCTCGCCCACCGTCTGGGGGTCGGCCAACATATTGTAAAACTGCTGATTAACTTCCGCAGTGGCTCCCTCGGTGAAGTCCGGTGCCGCCAAAAGTAGCACTGACCAAGCTGCATACTCGATTGGTTTTCCCGTGCGCACCGAGAGTTCGACGAATCGCAATACCTCGCGAAGATCTTGCTTGAGCTTGGTGACCCCTGAGGCGGTGGCGCTCACGCTGCGGAGGCCCACGCGGTAGTCTCCGTCCACATTTTTTCCCAACACTGGTTCCAGTACGCGGGAAACTCGCGAACCGACTTGCAAGCTTGCATCGCGCCGACGCACCATCTGCCAAAGATGGTTTGAATGGCGAAAATAATCACGCATAAAATTCTCAACCGGCAATAAACCAGCGTGATGCGTATGCCCGTGCCACTCCGCCACCCGCAATTGCTCAGCTCGATCGAGCAAGTCGCGGCTGCTCTCTGCGTGGAAGTGCATTTCGTTACGAAGCCGCAACAAAAAAGCGCGGGCCGATTGCAGTCGATGGTAGTCTTGCTTAGAAAGTGCACCCTGCAAGTGCAGCCGGTCGGGGTCTGCGACGCCGTGTTCCGCAAAACCCAACCAGCTGAGCAGATTCAAATCGCGGAGCCCACCGCGCGAACGTTTGACATGGGGCTCCAAAAGATAAACGGTTTCACCGTACTGCCGATGTTCCTCGCCACGGGCGTCGAGAAATGTCCGGCACAATGCTCGACTATTTCGCTGCACCATTTTTTGAAAACTGGCACGAAACGATTCGAAAAGCTGCTGATTTCCTAACAAGAACCGGGAATCGATCAGCGACGTACAAATCACCGCGTCGTCGCGTGCCAACTGGACCGCTTCGTTCTCTGTCCGTATGCTGTGGCCGAGTTGCAAGCCGACGTCGAACACGCCCTGTGTAAGCGGTCGCAGTTGGGCTGCAATCTCGTCACTATGACGTGTTTGATGAAGGATCATCAAATCGACATCGGAAAACGGTGCACACTGCCGACGGCCATAGCTGCCCAAGGCTACTATCGCAATGTTCGCCCGTAGCAAGCCAATTGCGTCGGGAGCAAGTTCCGCCAAGGTGGCATCAAACAATCGCGATACGACAGTGTCGATCAGTGTTGTCAGCTTCGCAGAAACGCGCGGTCCGGTAAGCTGGCGATCATGGACCTTTCGTACTGCATGCCGCTGCTCGACCAAATCGTCGCGCAGCCACTCTACCGTTTCGCGAATGCTCAAGTTGCTGTTCATGCGGTCCTGAACTGACACCCGCAAACGGACAAACGACCAACGGGAGCCCATTTTCTCCTGCAACGGTGCAAAAAATGGCCCATAGTTGTATCCGGCGGGAGGAATTCGCGCCAACCGACCAGCGCCCAGCGCCCAGCGCCCAGCGCCTCGTTCCCACACCGCTTACAGCGCCTCACCGCCCGTTTCACCCGTACGAATACGAATCGTATTGGTCAGGTCGGAAACAAAAATTTTGCCATCGCCAATCTGGCCGGTTTGCGCCGTCTTGATGATCGTGTCGATCACTCCTTGCGCGGTTCCTGCGTCTACGACAACTTCCAGCTTAACCTTGGGCAAAAAATCCACGGCGTACTCGGTGCCGCGATAGGTTTCTGTATGTCCTTTTTGGCGACCAAAACCGCGAACTTCGGTGATGGTTATTCCGGCAACGCCCTGCTTGCTAAGAGCATTCTTGACGTCTTCGAGCTTGAAGTGCCGAATCACTGCTTCGATCTTCTTCATCTCACATTTCCTTTATGTTTTTTTGACCTGGTGTCGCGCGACCCATGCCAAATGCCTCGTCGCGCCGCACTCTAGGATTGAATTTTAACAGGCCCGCGGAAAAACCTCCACCAGTTGACCCGCTTGCCGGTATTAAGGGAAGATATAGCCCTCTTCACCATGTTCACTTTGGTCGAGACCAAGCGTTTCGTCGCTTTCGCTGACACGCAAGCCAACCATCGCTTTGACGATCATCAAAATGATGAACGTGGCCACCAGGCTAAATATCCAAGTCACCACCACAGCAGCAACCTGGCCTCCCATAATGCTACCGCCTTCAATCAAACCGAGTTTTGTGGAACCAGCAATGTCCCAACACTCGCGAGTAGCAAAAACGCCGGTAAGTACGGCACCCAAAGTACCACCTACCCCATGAACGCCAAAAGCATCCAGTGAGTCATCGTAACCAAATTTTGCCTTGATGCTCCCACAGGCGATGGCACAAACTACGCCAGCTGCACCACCCATGATGAGAGCTGCCATCGGATGAACAAAACCGGCTGCAGGGGTGATACACACGAGACCGGCCACAGCTCCCGAAGCGGCTCCCAGTACGCTTGGCTTGCCATGAACGAGCCACTCGTAGAAGGCCCATCCCAAAACGCCTGCTGCTGCCGAAAAGTGGGTTACGGCAAAAGCGCTGGAGGTCAGGCCATCGGAGGCCAGCTCACTTCCAGCATTGAAACCGAACCAACCAACCCAAAGCATGGCAGCTCCCAGTGCGGTGTAAGTAAGATTGTGAGGTCGCATATCGGCACTTCCAAACCCTTTTCGTTTGCCAATCAGCATGGCACAAACCAAAGCTGAGACTCCCGAACTAATATGCACGACTGTACCACCGGCAAAATCAAGCGCACCTCCCATTAAGGACTCTTTACCATCAAATGCTAACCATCCACCACCCCAGACCATGTGGCAAAGGGGGCAATAAACAACGGTGCCCCACAAAATACTAAATAACACCATTGCGCTGAACTTCATTCGCTCGGCAAATGCTCCACAAATGAGAGCTGGTGTAATAATGAAAAACATGCCCTGGAAGAGCATATGGGTGTAGCGAGGGATGACACCTTCCATGGGTGTTACCGGGCCTCCGGCTGCCTCGTCCCAAGTCCGCTGGACTCCATTCATAAACAAATAGTCAGCGTTCCCGATATAAAGTCCGCCCTCGCCAAAACATAAGCTGTATCCGTACAGCGCCCACAGCACCGTCATCAGCCCCATGAGAAACATGCACTGCATCATCACGCCGAGTACGTTTTTCTTGCGGACCAAGCCGCCGTAGAACATGGCCAAGCCGGGGGCCGTCATAAAAAGCACTAGCGCACAACTGGTCAGCATCCAGGCATTGTGGCCCGCCAAGGCTGCTTCCTCCGCTTTCGCTGCTACCTCCGCCAAATCTTGCGCTTGGACAGTTTGCACCATTGACACCATCCAAGTGACGGCAAGCCCGACGATCAGCGATCGAAATATTCCGCCCATATTTTCCTCCCACCTTTTTCGTGAAACGATTATCGGACCTTCCGCCCCGAGCTACGTGACTCGAACACCCTGGCTTGAGATCGAGCTACCTAGCTTAAGTAGCGACCAACACCCCGTAAAGTAGCTGAGGCGACCTGCGCGGGAGTCCAGCGCCCGATACAATAACCGATTACCGGTCAGGCCTCTGCCACACCACATCGGCCACGCCCGCCTCGACATTGGCCATTCTCGCTATCACAAAGAGCAGGTCACTTGTGCGATTAACGTATTTCAGCACCAAATCGCGAACAGCGGCGGCCTGCGACAACGCCACGATCTCGCGTTCCGCACGCCGGCAGACACAGCGCGCCAGATGCAATGTCGCGGCCGCTTCGGTCCCACCCGAAAGAATAAAATTAGTGAGAGGTGGCAACTGCTGCTCAAAAGCATCCATCCAAGCTTCCTGCTCGGCAATCACCGCTTCTTGCAAGAATTCGGTACTGCACTGCTCTGGGTCGGGACTTGCAAGCTCCGCGCCCAAGTCAAAAAGTTGATTTTGCAATCGCTGGACCACGGTGTCTAATTGGGCCGAAAGCCCCTGCGCCCGGGCAACTCCCAGAACGGCATTGAGCTCATCGACCGTACCATAGGCGCAGATGCGAAGATCGCACTTCGGCACCCGCTGATTCCCAAACAAGGATGTAGACCCTTGGTCGCCAGTGCGGGTATAGATTTTCATGATTCGTTCCTCATTTCAAATTCTGACGACCTGCGACGCGCGGCTGCCCACTCCTCGCTCGTGCCAGGAAGCTGTCAAAGCAGGGCCCAACGTCGCACATGCCGATTCTTCCAACACGCATCCTCCACCCAACGCTCCTCCGTCTGTACCATCTGAACCGATCCTGACAGCGCAAGTAGCGTAAATGCCAGACCGAATGTTCAGCAAACCATTACCTCCCGGGTACGTAAGAATTTCAAGCCCGCCACCGAATAGCCACCCATCCTGAGCCAAAAACAGCTCCTTCGCTGGAGAAAGAGTCTATTTTTTTGCTGCTGTCGCTCAAAAAACCAAAAGCGGAATGTAGGCTTTAGCAAGGCAGGCGGCTAGAATCAAGCAGCAAAAATACTGCCTACCTTGCCTATTTGCACAGGAATGGCGTTGCCATCCTGTGCGAACAGCCCAAGGTTCCAGATAAAACCCCGACTGGCTCCACGCTAGCCAGATCTAACGAGGAGTCTGAGATGACCCGCTGTTGTGCCGTGCTTACTCTATTTGCAATTGTGATTGGCGCCATGGGCAACCAAGTGCAGCCCGCCAAAGCGCTTCCCGAACGGGCCGCTGCTAGGGAAATCCAAGTCGGCCGAGCAGCGCAGGCGGTTGGAGATGCGGCCGAAAAGACCGCCAACAAGAATCCAGTAGCGGAATCCGATCAGGCCGATGAAAACGGCACCGAGAAAAAAGAGCCCGATAACGGTAGCCCGCCAGAAAGCAACGAAGCAGCCGCTGCTGCGGAACCTGCAGAAACGCATTCGGACACAGACGAAAAAGACGCCAGTGCCGAAGACGAAAAAACGCCCGAAAAGCCCAAGTCGTTTCAGGTAGAAAGCAAGCCACTGACAGTCGAAGTCAAGCTAGCTGGGGTCTTTGTCGCAGATCAGATGGAAGAGGTCAAACTACGGCCTGAGGTTTGGGCGACCTTTAAAGTGCTGGCCGCTGTCGAGCACGGCACGGCCGTCAAGAAAAATGACGTCCTAGTGCGATTCGACCCGGAAGACCTCGAAAAAGAATTGGCGGAGCAGTCCATTACCCAACGTTTAAATGAAGTTGCATTTTTGCGAGCCGAGGAAGAATTTCCGCGTAAAAACCAATTGGCAGAAATCGCATTTCAGGCGGCCCAGCGGCGGCACGAGCAACTGCGAGAGGATTTTGAATACTACCAAAACACGGATCGGCCCTTTTCGATTACGATTGCCCACTTCCTCTACAAAGACGCGAAGGAGGATCTTGCCTCCCAGCATGAAGAGCTCGAGCAGCTCAAAAAAATGTACGAGGCCGACGAACTGACAGAGGACACGGAACAGATCGTTTTGCGCCGCCAAGAATTTCAAGTTGAAAGGGCCGAACTGGTCATGCAATTGGAAACAGCGGATCGCGACCGTGCCCTCAATGTCAACATTCCCCGCCGCGACGAGCAGTACCGAGTTGCCATGGAAGAAAGCGATCTTTCCTTCCAGCAAGCCAAAATGGCTAACGCAACAGGGCGCACCCGCCGCGCCTTCGAAATGGAACAACTGCGCGAGAACAGGGCGCGGAGTATCGAGCGTCACGCAAATCTACTCAGTGATAAGGGGCTGATGGAAATCCGTGCCCCATCGGACGGCATTGCTTATTATGGCCGTTGCCTCGACGGCAAGTGGGCAGAAGTCTCGACCATGAAAGCAAAGCTCAAGCCGGACGGATCTGTGACAGCCAAGTCCGTGCTCATGACTATCGTCAATCAACGGCCGTTGCACGTTGAAACGACCTGCGAAGAGAATGACTTGCCCAGTTTGGCCGATGGTCAGTCGGCAACGATCAGTCCTGCTGCGGATGATGAGGTGGGATTCTCAGGCACAGTAACCAAGCTGGACACAGTGCCTGGAAAAAACAACAAGTTCAACGTACAGCTCGACTTTGACAACTCCAATATCCCTGATTGGCTCGTCGCCGGAATGACTTGCAAAACAAAAATCACTACTTACCACAACGAAAAGGCCTTACAGATTCCCGCCGCCCTGGTGCAAGCCGACGAAGACGACGAAAAAGTCAAGTATGTGATGCTTATCGATCCCGAAGCAGGCGAACCTGTCAAGCGCAAGGTCAAGCTGGGCCACAAGCAGGGCAAGATGGTCGAGGTGCTAAAAGGACTTGCGGAAGGCGACGAAATTGTAAAAGAAGAGAAGAAGGATCCCACAGACAGCGAGTAGTCTGAACGAGACGACTGGTGCTGTTTCTCGGAGTCGGCTGCAGTTGGCTCTTGCAACACGGAAAGGTAAGGCCATGGGGCCTTCTGCTACGATTTCTTCGATCGCTCATTTGGCGCGACTGATTCTTTGCTGGAGCGCGGCAACCGGTGCGGTGGCACAAACGGTGGCGGCCCCGCCACTGGCTGTGCAAGGTCCCAAGCCAGTACCGATTGGGTCCGCCGATCCGAACAAAGTTCGCGCAGCGATCGCCCGGGGGGTCGAATTTCTTCTCGATACCCAACTGAAACAAGGCGCCTGGGGAAAGTCGGCCAATTCGAAGTACTACCGCATTTGGGCACCAGTACCGGGGGCCCATCGGGCCTTTCGCACGGCCGTCACGGGACTCTGCGTCTCGTCCTTATTAGAATCTCGGGCACAGTTCACTGGCCCACGACGCCAGCGGATCGACGCAGCCATTGATCAGGGACAGGTCTGGCTGCTCGACCAGGGTGAGCAGTTGCGACGCAGTGCGCCCGACAAACTCGACGATGAATATGGCAATGCCCTGTACAATATTTGGGGCCACTCCTTTGCGATCCAGGCGCTCGTGCAATTGCATGACCGAGCGATGGGCGATGAGGCTCTGCAAAATCGGCTGAGGGCCAGTGTTGAAAAGCATATTGATCGGCTGCGCCGCTGCACCTTTCTGAATGGCGGTTGGGGCTATTACGACAATCCGCCTGCCGACCGCATGGGAAGGCCTAACCGACCGCGACGCGCAAAAATGACCCGGCCGGCCGGCAGCTCTAGCTGCTTTTGTACCGCTACGGCCCTGATTGCGATCCACAAGGCAACGCAGCTTGGTGTTGAGTTCCCCCAACAGCGAATTAATGAAGCAGTCGCGGCGATTGAACGGCAGCGTTATCCAGATTTTGCTTACGCCTACGGCGAATATCTGAAGATGCGGCCGCGCTACGGCATCAACCGTCCCGCCGGGAGCCTAGGTCGATCGCAAGTCTGCAATTTGGCCATGCGATTATATGGCGACGAGCAAGTAACTGATGAGGTGCTGGCCACCTGGCTCAATCGGCTCTACGCCCGCAATGGATGGCTTAGTATCAGTCGCAAGCGGCATATCCCTGGTGAGTCGCCCCATTTTGGAGACTTTGGTGTCGCGGGGTATTTTTTCTATTACGGCCACTTCTATGCAGCAATGTGCATTGAGGAGCTCCCAGAATCCGAGCGTCCCTATTTCCAGGACTACCTGGCGCATATTCTCATACCGCTGCAAGAAAAAGATGGTAGCTGGTGGGATTATATCCTCTACGACTACCACCAACAGTATGGCACGGCGATGGCGATATCCGCCTTGGTACGTTGCCAACACGCAACAACTACAGCCGCTGAATAGCGGCAATCGGCTGCCATGTTGCATTTCTAATACACGCTCTGGCACCTTTGTCGTCAGCCCGTCGCTGTTGGGGAAAAACATCCGTGTTGCAGAAAATCGTGCTTTTTTCGTGAAATTTTTTTCTGGCTCGATCTCACCCACAAGCTAGATTTGCATGTCGGTGGTGCGATAGCATTCGCCCCAGAAATTTCCGACGAAACAGCCTGTGTGCTTTTACAGTCAAACTTAATCTCCGACGCTTAAGCACAGATTAGGCAACAAAAAAGATGCGAGACATTGGGACCCGAAGTTTCCAAAACACATTCTTTGCGACGAATTTCCACACAACAACGAGTGCTCCGATGGGTTTCTTAAAACAGTTCTTTACCACCGTCTTTCACGAGGATGTTGCCTCCGATACGGTCCAGTGCTTTGAAAAACTCTCCGAAAGCGAGATGGAAACTCACTTGGGCATCAATCGCTACGGCGACTTTGTGCTCACCGACGCCGTGCGCCCTTCCTACAATCTGGAAGTCGTGCCCACCACTGGATTTCGCCACGACACATATCGCAATGAATCTTCCCGCCAGGATGTTCCGGTCGTAATGGCGTCCGCGTCGCGAGAAAAACTGTTTGACACATTCATGCAGTTGCTTGATCCGTTGGGTCCCACAGTTGATGTCGTTTTGGAGACCAGCCACCAATACAACGCGTCGGGCCACCAAGATCTCTGCCGCGAACATATCGATATGCCGATCCTGCAAAGCATTCTGTGGGATTTTGAAGAAATGCTTGTCAATGACGGGTGTACGGGCATCGCGGTACTCAACCCAAACACGCCGCAAGAAGTACAGTTCGACGAGCACAAGCTGTTGTTTGTGTATGGCAAGAAGCTGACCCCTTACGAGAGTGTCTTGATCGATGCGGGCCTGAACTGCCGGGAAGAAATGAAGTTTGTTACTGAGGCCGAGCACGTCCACTCAACCAACGACGAGTACATTAATCAATTTGAAGAACTCAAAATGCGGCTCGGTATTGACGGGGCCCGCTACGATTGACTTCCGTACAGCCAGCGCAAGGATCGGCAGAAATGGGCCGGACATAGTCCACTTGGCTGCGGCTTTGCAAACCGCCAGGCCGCCTACTTGAAATAGTAGGTGGCCTGTTTTTTTGTCCCCACTTCCCGCATGACCAGCCTCGCAGGCGTCGTAAACCGCCGAGAGATTTGGCTTATCTCGCCATCACCTGCTAGATGGGGCCGCTAAAATCTATTGCCCTTCCTGCCGTAATACGTATCGCATGCTAAATCCATACAATCGCGGAAGATTGTCTCCCGGCCTGCCCGGAATGCGGCCAAAGTCGAGTTGTCGAACTTGGGGCCAGGAGCTCCCCGTTCCCCCCAACCGCCGAAAGCACGTTGGCGCAGCGAATTGACCTGGTGCCGGCAACTCGCTTTCCCAAGTCCAGCGAAGCGGCGCTCTGGGCGGACTCTATCGCGCGCAAGCAGGCCACGCTTGGGTTAGCCTAACTGCAAGTATCCCGCAAAGGACGCTAGCAGAAATTGGCGGCGACAATTTCTGTATTGCCCTCAGCGACCGATTTCGCGAGTATTCTCCACCCTGTTTCTCGTGGCGTGAGGTGCGGATGGACTTTTCGTGTTGCTGGCCAGCAGTGAGGAATATACTCGGTGCTGCGCTGGTGCTGGGTTGCCAACCGATCCAAAATTTTCCGAACACCGCCTCCAACGGACTGTTTGCTCCGCCACAACCCGTTGCAATGAGTCCATTACTGGGCGCCCCCCTAGGGCAACACGCCATCATCGGACAAGCGCAATTTATTGCGCCGGGCACTGTGACCAGCAAGCCGTTGCATGTGCGTGTGACCAATCAAGATTGGGCTTGGGAACAAATTGTTGACGTTGCTGACGATTACTTCCGCATCGAAAGAGAAGTTCGCGTGCAGTTGGTGGGAAATGTTCTGACCGAAGGGCGAATCGACACGTTCCCGCATGTCGGGGCAACCTGGCTGGAACCCCACCGTCCCGATTCAGTGGGCTGGAAAAATCGATGGGAAAGTACATTTCAGACGATTCGTCGTCGTGCGGTGTTCCGAGTGATTCCCGAGCAGGGCGGGTACCTGATCGATGTGGCCGTCCACAAAGAACTTGAGAACTTGCCTCGTCCGGAGAATTCAACGGCGGAAGCAGCCACCTTCCGGAACGACGATGCGCTGCAAAGCCGCTTGAATGAAGAAGTGAGCCGCACGCGCTTTTCAAAAAGCTGGATTCCCCAGGGTCGGGATCCGTTTGCTGAACAACAAATTCTCGAAGAAATCCGGTCGCGGCTCGCGCCAGAAGGCTAGCCCGGCGCGCTTATCTTCGGCCCCCTGGATAGAGCCGCTGGTCAAGCGAGGCGCCCGGCCATCGAAGTCGCTACTTCCCGTTTGGGTCGCAGTACCAGGGCCCTAACAGCTCTTCCCCTCTGTGGAAACCGCAGCGATATGGGCAGGAATGCCCAGTTTGACGATGGGTGCTGTGCCACCCGACTTGGCAGTCGCCCGATAGACAGGCAAACGCACCGTAAAGGCTGTTCCCTTGCCAATCGTACTCTCGACACGGATGCGGCCTCCGTGCGTATCAATGATGTCCTTACAAGTCGATAGCCCTACGCCCGTACCACCCTTGCCGCTCTCGTCGGGACCTTTTTTAGTACTGAAATAGCGGTCGAATATCTTGGGAAGTTGTTCGCGCGAGATACCCGAACCTGAATCGCGAATCGTGAGATCAACGGTCCCGTCCGCTGCCTCATGATGGAGCTTCAGCACTAGCTCGCCGCCATCAGGCATAGCCTGCCGGGCATTGGTCATGAGGTTGAGCAGTACTTGCTGAATTTGATTGCCGATGGCCCGCACCGGCGGAACGTCAGCAAACTCGCAGCGCACCGCGATTCGATACTTCTGCATCTCACGCTCCAAAAGCACAAGCGACTCCTGCAGTAGCTGCGCGATATCTGTCGGGGAAAATTCTTGTTTTCGATTTCGTGCCAACCCCAACACACTATTAGTGATCTTCTCAGCTCGTTGGGCTGCACACATGATCTTGTCGAGCGCTTTGTCGCGCGTTGCCTCATCTTTGTGGCGCAGCCCAAGTTTGGCGTAATTCAGAATCGTCATCAGCACGTTATTGAACTCGTGCGTCGTCGTGCCCACCAATTCGCCCAGCGCCGCCATCCGCTGTGCTTGCGTAAGCTGCTCGGTGAGTATTGCGATTTGTTCTTCAGCCGTAGGTTTGCCACTTTGCATGATTTCGATTGGCTGCCTTTCGGCTGCCTCCCTGGGTGAATCCGCGAAAAGGTTGCGTAGCTTGCCAGAGCCAGCTAGTTGTGCCTGCTTAACTGAGCGGCAAGTTTTAACCCCAACCGCATACAACACTTACCTCTATTGTCCCTATCGTCGAACTCGCCTGTGCGACTCAAATGGATCGCGGTACAATCTCGCCGCTCAAGACGCCTCCCTTGCCTCGAACCCCTGGTTCATTTCCATGCACACGGCTCAACTGCTATCATCCGCGCTTGAAGTTGCTCGCGATACTGGATTTCAGGTTCGCGAGGAAATACTCGAAGGTGCTGGTGGGGGACATTGCCTTATTCGTGGACAGAAGTGGCTCTTGCTTGATTTGACACAATCCCAGCAGGAGCAGCTCGACGATGTAATCGATGCGCTCCGCTCGCAGCCGCAGCTAGAACTCACTAAGGTCCCCCGCGAGCTTGTCGAGTGCTTGCGGTCACCAAAAGCGGCCTAGTGGTGGCAACCGTAAAGGCCGTGCTGCTGGATATATTCGGCAACCGCCAGCGGGACCAATTGCTGCCACTCTCCATCGGCCGGGATCTTTTCGCGAATCTCGGAACTGCTAATCGGCATAATGGGCATATCGACCTGACTCTGCAAAATTTCAGCCATTCGCTCCGACGAGACCAAATCGCGCAAAATATCAAAACCGGCTTGATCGGATCCCGCCCGCCGCACCACAAGCGGGATCGCCAGTTGACAAATCTCAATGGGCCGATGCCAGCGCGGAAGATCAGACAGAGAGTCTGCTCCCATCAAAAAAAATAGCGACGCTTGAGGCCAGTCGCAACGAACCGTCTGCAGTGTATTGACCGTATAGCTGACCCCGCCCCGGCCGATTTCGATATCGCAAACTTTAAACGCAGTTTGGTCCGCGCACGCGCGCTCTAGCATTGCCAGGCGGTGGGCATCAGTGGCCTCAGGCCCCCGAGGCTTGAAGGGTTGCTGGGCGGCAGGAACAAACCAAACCTGATCCAGATCAGCTTGTTCCTGGCAACTGGCCGCCAAGCTCAAGTGGCCCAGATGGGGCGGGTCAAAACTGCCGCCAAAAACACCAATACGCATAGGTTTTGGCCAATGGGTCGGAAGGATCGGTTCAGGGGGGATGTGGGCAGCAGCCTACACCGACTGTACGATACCATTGAACCTTCCCCCACCCTAGCTCCAACTGCTGTGACCACATTCGCAAGAACCCGACAGTGCCGAAATCTTAGGCCCTGACCATGTCATCCCAGAAAAACCTGTTCGACACGGCACCGCCCGACTGGGAACTCGACCAGCACCGACAACGGCGCGTGGCCGCGGTTGTCCTCTCGGGAGGGGCGCGGGGTGTCTTCGATTATCTGGTGCCCGAAAAATTCTGCGATACTGCCAGCCGCGATTCTCTGCTCGAGCCGGGCCGGCGCGTAAGTGTTCCCTTTGGGCGTGCCAATCGCCATTTGCAAGGCTACTGCGTGGGGCTGGAAACCAAGACCATCGACCCGCGGCGAATGAAAGACGTGGCCGCTGTGGTTGATTCGTCGATCCTTCTCTCACCCCCCATGCTGCGTCTCACGAAGTGGATCGCCGACTACTATTTGTGCCCCTGGGGACAGGTGCTCGAGGCAGTTGTGCCCGCAGGCGTGCGCCGCCTTGCCGGCACTCGAGAAGTCACGCTGCTGCACGTCCCGCCTGACGTGGCCCAGCGGCTGGCCCAGGTGAAAGTCGGCTCCAAAAAGCAGCGACAGGCCTTAGAAACGCTTGCTGCCGGGCGCCGGCCCCTTACGGCGCGCCAGCTTGCCGACGCAGTTGGATGCACGGCTGGCCCCATACGACAGTTGCTCAAGCAAGGCTTAGTCGAGGCTCAGACGAAGCGGATCGGCACCGACAAATTTGACGATGACAGCGCAGTTGAGCGAGAGCCCGCGCTTGCCCTCAATACCGAGCAAAGGCGCGCACTGCAGATTATTGAAGACGCCCTGGAATCATCGGAAGCGGCAGGCATCGTCCTCCACGGAGTCACCGGCAGCGGCAAAACCGAAGTCTATTTGCAGGCGATCGAACATGTTGTCGGTTTCGGCAAGCAGGCGATTGTTCTAGTTCCAGAAATCAGCCTCACGCCACAAACGGTCAGCCGCTTTCGCGCCCGCTTCGACGCGGTTGCCGTATTGCACAGCCACCAAACGCACGCTGAGCGTCATCGGCAATGGCAACGTATTGCGCGAGGAGAAGTGCAGGTAGTTGTTGGCGCGCGCAGCGCGATCTTCGCGCCGACACCACACTTGGGTTTGATCGTGATTGATGAAGAGCATGAGTCTTCGTTCAAACAAGACACCGCCCCCCGGTATCATGCCCGAGATGTTGCCTGGCAAAGAGCGCTGGACGAACGAATTCCGCTGGTGCTCGGTAGTGCCACCCCATCGTTGGAAGCCTGGCAGCGCGTCAAGCAGGACGAGTTCAAGCTCGCCACGCTCCCCAAACGGGTGATGGACCTGCCCATGCCCGACGTGGTCATCGTCGACCTTCGCGATCCAGCCCAATCCCGCGGCGGGGGCGGTGGCATAAGTCGGCAGCTGCGCCAAGCGATGGTCTGCGCACTGGCCGACGGCGGGCAAGTGATACTGCTACTCAACCGGCGTGGTTTTTCGACCCACATTCAGTGCCCCGCGTGTGGCCATGTCCTGAATTGCCCGCATTGTGAGCTCTCGTTGACTTACCACAGGCAAAAGAATAACGCACTGTGCCATTACTGTGATTATCACCAGCCGCCCCCCACGGCTTGCCCCGATTGCGCCTCGCCGTCCATTCGCTACGGCGGACTTGGTACACAAAAGCTAGAATCCGAAATACGCCGCAACTTTCCCGAACACGTTTGCGCGCGGATGGATACCGACAGCATGAAAGCCCGGGGCAGCCACGAACGCGTGCTGAAGGCCTTTGGTCGAGGCGAGATTCACATTCTGCTTGGCACACAAATGATTGCCAAGGGATTGGATTTCCCCAACGTCACGCTGGTGGGCGTGATAAATGCCGATACCGCATTGCACCTACCGGATTTTCGCGCTGGGGAACGCACCTTTCAGCTCGTGGCGCAAGTGGCCGGACGGACGGGGCGGGGCCGCCAAGGCGGCCGAGTGTTGGTGCAGACGCTTAACCCCGACCACCCCGCAATCCGAGCCGCAGTGCATCATGATTATCCCACGTTTGCTGAGCAGGAAGTCGCGTTTCGCCAGGAGTTGCAATATCCGCCTTGGGGCGCAATGATTCGACTCCTGATACGTGGCCCGCGCGAAGAAACAGCGCGCGCGGTTGCCGAAGAATTGGCCGGACAACTCCAGCGATCAGCGACCGCACAGGAAGACGGCTTTCGACTGGTCGGTCCCGCAGCAGCGGCGATTCCCAAGCTCCGCGGCAATTTCCGATTTCAAATCCAACTCCATGCCGCCCAGATGAGTCCCTTGTGCCAGCTTGTGGAACAAACCATGGCCCAACACAAGCCGCCCAAAGAGGTAGTAACTACCATAGACGTCGACCCCTGGGACATGCTCTAAACAACCCCCGAATTGGGGCCCGCTCTAATGAATCTGATACAGGTCGCGACGCGACCCCCACTCGGATGCTAACTCGCACTTGGATCGCTGAACGAATCTGACGTAGAATAGGAGCAAGAGTATAAGAAATATGAGAACCGAATGACGGAATTTTTTTCGCGTTGTGTTTAAAGTCTGAGTCGGGTTTGTGTTGGATTTGAGCCAGACGTCTGACAGCCCTGGAAGCCCGCCTCTTGAAGGTTTGGGCTTCGCCACAACCCTCAGTTTCCTAACCGCTCACTACTCTGCCCGCTATGAGTTATCGCACATTTAAAAGAGCGCTGGGCGAAACGAACCTGGAGCGCAAATGTCGTTGGCTGTTCGGAGCGTGCTTGCTACCGCTGATCGCGGGCAGCTTCTGGTGGTACGGCTCGCAGACAGATAGGATCGTCTTGGAACAAAACCGTTTTGTCGGTGAAGCTCTTGTTGATTTGGCGATGATGATGGACCACAAGGATGTTTTGGATACGCGAGTCACGCAAGAGCCAACAAAAATCTTTCCTCCCCCAGCAGCCGACAGCACGGCCAATGAATCGCTTGCGAAACTGCTGAGTGACCGCGCCTTCGATTGGGATGTCCTGCACCCAAAGAACGCGAAAGCAATTGACGAACCGCGAAATCGCTACGAACAGGACCTCATGCGCCGATGGCAAAACCTGAGCGACGAACTCGACTCCGACGACGAAATCGACGAGCTTCAAGATGGCAGCCGGAGGCCTTGGGAGGGCATGTTGAATGAGGAAAGCGAACAATACTATTATTACCAGCCGGTGTTTGCCAAAGACGGCTGTGTGTCCTGCCACAAGGCTCCTGTCGTCAAAGTGCATTGGCCCAAATTGAAGAGTGGGGATTTGCTGGCGGTTGTGAGCGTCAAGATCAACGCGGCGAATACGAAAGCCGAGCAAGCCAAGAATCGTGCGCTGCTGTTCGTGGCGGCCATCGTGACGGTGTTCTTAGCGATGCTGGCTCTCTACGTCGTCGTCCGCTACGTGATTGTCAAGCCGCTTCGTCATTTGCGCGATGTGAGCGATTCGGTGCGGAGCGGTGATGTGCAGCAACGGGCCGTCATTCATACGGGTGACGAATTCGAACAGCTCGGGGGTGCGTTCAATCGAATGTTGCGTCAGCTTTTGCGTCAACAGGATGAGTTGCGCCAAGTGAATGGGGAACTGGATGTCAAGATCGACGAAATGGCTCAGGCAAACATGCGGCTGTTCGAGATGAACCAGCTCAAGAGTGATTTTCTAGCCACCGTGAGTCACGAGCTACGTACGCCGCTCAACAGTATCATCGGGTTTAGCGATCTCTTGGAGACAGTCGACAACCTGGCGGACAAAGAGCGCCGTTATGCGAGCAATATCCAGCACTCCGGAAAACAATTACTGGAAATGATTAACGACATTCTCGATCTAGCAAAAATCGAAAGCGGCAAGCTCGCTGTGCGCCCCAGTGAATTGGACATCGGCCTTGTGGTGGCAACCCAATGCGACCTAGCTCAGCCGCTGAGCGCAAAAAAGAATATCGACTTGGAATACGAGAACGCCCCTGGATTGCCCCCCATGCGGCAGGATCAAGGCAAGATCGAACAAATCCTTAATAATTTGCTTTCCAACGCCATCAAGTTCACGCCCGACGGAGGCCGTATTCATGTCGCAACGCATCGGGATTCGCGCGGCGATCTGAGGATCTCGGTTGCTGACACGGGCGTCGGCATTAGTGAATCGGAACAAATGCTCGTATTTGAAAAGTTTCGGCAAGGCACTACGGTGCTGCCAGGCGGCAACGCAATGACCCGCGAGTATTCCGGCACGGGTTTGGGGCTATCGATCGTGCGCGAGTTGTGCCGCCTTCTAGATGGAGACATTAGCTTAGAAAGTGAGCTCGGCAAAGGGAGTACCTTCACCGTCCTCCTCCCCTGGACACTCTCAGAGGTGCCAAGAATCGAATCTCCCATGGCCGAAGAGCTCAAGCAAATGACCAAGCCCCGGCCAGAATTACCGGCCACTGCCCCTGTCGTTGATCAGGCCGCCGAATGAACGTCGAGGTCCCTAAATGGCGATAGTCCATCTCTTTACTGACGGCGGCTGCAGCGGCAACCCTGGTCCCGGCGGGTGGGCATTCTTGCTTCAGCATCCGTCGACCCAAAAAAAGCTCGAGCATTCCGGTGGCGAGCGCGAGACCACCAACAATCGCATGGAATTGCAGGCGGTCATCGAAGGACTGGGAGCGCTCAAGCGGCCCGCACGAGTGGAGCTGTTCACCGATAGTGTCTACGTCGGCAAAGGCATGACCGAATGGCTGGCCAAGTGGAAATCCAATGGCTGGAAACGCAAGGAGGGCAAAAAACTCGTGCCCGTAAAAAATGAAGATCTATGGCGACTCCTGGACGAGCGGCTGCAAATCCACCAGGTTAATTACCATCGCGTGGCCGGGCACAGCGGTCACCCTGAAAATGACCGGGTCGATGAACTGGCCGTCGCAGCGTATCAACAGTTTCTCTAACGAGAAACAGGCGCTGGGCGCTAGTTAAACGCTGTGTCATGCGTAACTGACACAACACGCGACAAGCCCGACGTTTCAGGCCACAACCGGCGATGCACCTCAGCAACAGTGAGGCGACGGTGCTCAAGACTCAAAATTTTCCCTTCGCGGCTTCCTTCGAGATGGCATTGTCCAGGGTCTGACCTGCCACCAGCTTCTTCATCCGGATGTTCTCTCTGTCGGCAATTCCTGTCCTTTGTCGCTCGACTCCTCCGTTTCTCAGTCGTTGCCTTCTTTTCGCCCCACGATCCATTGAGTAAAATGGCATCTAGTAATAGTTGCGCGGGTGTAGCTCAATGGTAGAGCATCGGCTTCCCAAGCCGACTACGAGGGTTCGATTCCCTTCACCCGCTCTGTATTTCTGGGTCAAGCTGCTGTGTCTCTAGGGCATGCCAAACTTTCCGGATTTTCAGCAACAAGCCCCCCCAGTGGCGGTGCTGTACCAGCCCAACGATTTTGGGTTCTCTGCAACCATTGCGCTGGACTCCTACAACGCGGCTTCCCGTCATGTTGATTATTCGTTGCGTCACATCCATCTAACGGCCACTTTCCAGTTATAATTTGCACTTGGGAACCTCTGAATTAGAGTTGACTACTTGGGAATACCTGAATTAGAGTTAACTTGGGATGCGGGTGGACCACGGGTGATGGCCGCCAACGCGTCTGGTTTCAACCATTTCACCGGGGGGATAAACATGTTTCACTTACGTTCTTTTGTAGCGCTAGCCGCAATCGCGGTCGGCACTCTGGCAGCGTCTGCCAATACGGCCCTAGCTGACAACTGCTGTTGCTGCCCGCCCGCTCCGATCTGCACCTCATTAGACGTCGACCCACCGTGCGGTTGCGTCTCGCAACAGGTTTCTGTTTGCGTGCCCGGCTGCTGCACCGAAGCACCCGAGATTTGCTGGCGATCGGGCCTCTTCGGGCGACAAATCGGCACCTACACTTGGTCCTGCTGCGATCACTCTGTCAAAGTCGTTGTCACACAATGCGGCGATGTGAGAGTGCGTCCGTAATCAACACCCAGCTATCGTACAGGTTTTGGCGGGCAGGCTCATTCGTGGGCCTGCCCGTTTTTTTGGCCTCTACCCCTCCGGCAGGCGCTTGCTAGCTTGCGATTCTTAGCTTCAGAAAGTTTTTTCTAGGCGACTTGGAGCATTGCGAGGAAAGTACCGACAGTGCGCCAGAACTACTGGACTGACGCTGCTTCCATATGGAAGGAGGCGTTTTCATTTGGAAATCCACAACGATGTGCAGAAGGATTTTCATTGCTTTGCTGCCAACGGCTTGCTGGCATCGGCAGCCGGGAAAACGGCACAGGTCCACAAAGCGAAACAATCGTTACTAGCCAACCGATCGATGCGACCGGCATATTGCCACGTGGTTGGCCTAACAAAAACTGTTTTGTCCCCACCTCTCTCCAAGCGAAACGGCCTGCTTGCACCCCTCATCCCGGGCCCGTACTCAAGCACACAAACATCTATCGCGGCACAGATCCCGAGGGGGCCCACTTGCATTTGCTTTTGCGGAAACGCCCACTTTGGCGACTGGTAGTTGCATCTCTAGCGTAGTGACGACTTCATGTGGCTTTGCTGTCACCTGTATATCCGCGAGATGCTGTCAGCCCGTCGGGGGAGTCACAAAACACGTCTGGTGTGGCACGGGCCTGAAAGCCGATAGAAACCCTAGAAGCCCCCTCTCGCTGATAGGGCTTCACCGGCCATGCTTGCACGGATGCCCCTAATACCAGGCTCTTTGCGCCGCGGCCACCCCCGCATGCCACGCGCTGTCATGGACCGGCACCATATGACAGGACAGGCCCTACCCAACGAGCTGCCGCTAGGAGAGCTGCTGACATGAACGACGACGATATCAACGTGTTAGCACTGGTTAAAGGAAAAGATCGTTACATCTTTTTGTTTGACGACGCACACCGTGCGGAAACCTTACGGACACTGGGCCGGTTTGCATCAAATGCCGAATTGAGCTTCAGTTGGTACGACGCCGCGGTACTCAGCCAAAAGGTGCGCCAAACGGAACCTGCCGCCAAGCAGTTTCAGCGCACTTCGTTGCCCCAGCAAACGGATGAGTGAGGGCGAGTAATCAGGCGAAGCACAAAGGAGCGAGAAGCTGGGATGAGGGGCAGGGCGGATTGGGCATTGCGTAAACATTGCATGGCCTTTTCACTGAACACTGACCGGCTGCCTCCGCAATTTTTCTCATGCAACGCAAGATTGGTAAATTTTTGCAGCACTTGCATGTAGAACGTGCGGCCTCGCCCCACACGCTTAAGAGCTACCGTGAAGATCTTGAAACTCTCGTCGAGTACTTTCAAGACAATCAAGGGCAGTGCCCCGATCCGGGGAGCCTGACCTCAGTGCAACTTCGCGGCTATTTGTCGGCACTGCACGACGCCGGCTATGCCAAAGCCTCGATCGCCCGCAAGCTTGCGTCGCTACGAAGCTTCTATCGTTATGGGCAGCGCGAAGATTGGGTGGATAGCAACCCCGCTAAAGCACTCCGCAACCCACGCAAAGCCAAAAAACTTCCACACTTTCTCGGCACTTCCGAAATCAGCAAACTGCTCGGGGCACCGTCAGGCGACACGCCGATGGGGCTGCGGGATCGGGCCATTCTGGAAACGCTTTACTCCGCAGGACTGCGGGTGAGTGAACTGGTCGATCTGGGCGACACGGATATTGACTTCCCGCAAGGCATTGTCCGCGTACGCGGGAAAGGCCGCAAAGAGAGATTGGCGCCATTGGGATCGTATGCGGCACGAGCACTTAAGCGCTGGCTGAAAAATCGCATCCTTTCCTCGAAATTGCCCGCTGGCTCAGCGGCACCAGTATTCGTCAACCGGTTCGGCACACGACTCACTTCGCGCAGCGTGGGGCGAATGTTGGAAAAGTATCTCAGCCTGACCGGGCTCGACGGGCGCACCAGCCCCCACACGTTGCGCCACAGCTTTGCAACCCATTTGCTTGATCAGGGCGCCGATATTCGCAGTGTGCAAGAATTGCTAGGGCATAAAAGCCTCGAGACAACGCAAATCTACACGCACGTCAGCACCAGCAATCTGCGGGCAGCGTATGAGAAAGCCCACCCACGGGCCAAATAGTTGGAGCGATCCGGCACGATAAGGAAAACATACTCAACCAGCGGTTCTGAGCCGCAATAGCCAAACCGGCTATCGCCAAAACCATCGGCATATGCTGCAACGGCGGGTCCTGTTGACGCATAGATCCGCCGTCTACTCCAGAGTACTCATCACACGGCGTGTGATGGCTACACTGGCGCCCCTCGCTGATTCACGCCCACAACCCATACGATCGTCACGATTAGCGCGCGACCTGCAATGGCCACCAGCCTATATTTTTTTGACCCTGCGCCTCCTGCAACGTACATATTAATCGACAGCTAGGGCAAAATCTCCCCAGCGGCGGTTGATTTTCTGCGTCATCTCCCCAGCGCACCTTCGCCGATGTCCCTGGCAACTCATATTATACGACAGCCTGCGCTGGGGATCCCGCCAAGGGGAATGCTTCAGCGCCTTAGCCGGGAGAAGAGCGCGCGATGGTACAGGAAACAATGCTGCTGGTCGACGACGACCAACAATTGCTGGAGTCAATGGCCGATTGGCTTCGCGACCAAGGATATGACGTTGATACCTCAAGGGGTTACGCCGACGCATTGGAAAAGTTGCGTCAAAAATCGTACAAAATGTTGCTCGTCGACGTGCGACTGCAGGATGGCGATGGCTTTGATCTCCTGGAGCAAGTGGTCCGCAACTATCCTGAAAGTCACGTAGTGATGATGACAGGTTACGGCGACGCCGATGCGGCAGTCGAAGCCTTGCGTGCCGGCGCGTCCGATTACCTGACAAAACCCCTAATTGACAATGAATTGCTGCTTTCGATTGAGCGCGCCTTTAATCAACAGCAAGTCGTCGAAGAGAATACCCAGCTTCGCAAAGAGTTGGACAAGCACCACGCCATGGACAACATCGTGGGTCAAAATCCACAGATGCTGCGGGTGTTCGACATGGTCGAAAGCGTGGCTGACACAAAGGCCACAATGCTGATTACCGGCGAAAGCGGCACGGGCAAGTCAATGATCGCCCGCACGATCCACCGTCAAAGTAGCCGCTCGGGCAAACCATTTATCGAGGTCGCCTGTGGGGCATTGCCCGAAAATCTGCTGGAAAGTGAATTGTTTGGCCACGTGGCCGGAGCCTTTACCGGTGCGGTTGGCAACAAGGTTGGGAAGTTTATGCAGGCAAACGGCGGGACTATCTTCCTGGACGAGATTGGCACGGCCAGCCCGGCCATGCAAGTGAAGCTGCTACGGGTCCTGCAAGAACTGGAATTTGAGCAAGTGGGCGGCGACAAAACATTTAAAGTCGATGTGCGGATCATCCTGGCCACGAACGAGAATCTGGCCAAAGCCGTTGCGGGGGGCCGCTTTAGGCAAGACTTGTACTACCGGGTCAACGTCATCAACATCGAGTTGCCCCCGCTGCGCGAGCGCCACAGCGACATTCCCCTGCTAGCCCAATCATTCTTAGACGAATTGCGTGAAGATACCAATCGCCCGGTCCTTGGATTCAGCGACGAGGCCCTGACCGCACTCGAAAAGCATTCCTGGCCCGGCAATATTCGTGAACTACAAAATGTGGTGGAACGCTCCGTATTGTTAGGTAAGAGCGAAATGATCGGCGTCACTGATTTGCCCGGCGATGTTACGGGCGGCCCGACAATCGGCATGCCTCGCCTGGACAATATGACATTGAAGGAGGCGATGGAGGAGCCCGAGCGGCGCATAATTCTCAACGTATTGGAATCGAAAAACTGGAATCGCAACGCCGCCGCCAACACACTGGGCGTCAACCGCACAACGCTGTACAAGAAAATGAAAAAGCTTGGTTTGGAAGACGAAAAGTACGCGAAACCCTGAACCTCAATCATCGGGGTATCGGAAATCACAGAAATATAGTCAGGTTATCGGGTCGTTCGCCGGGGCTGGGTAAGAGGACCCCCCAGACCCGCGGCTTGACAACTTATACTTTTAAAAACTCCCGCCGCTTGCCAGGACAGTCTCGGCGATGGACAGCCCCTACTTCGACGGGGCAGGGTCTCCGGTTAACTGTCGTTGAAACGCTTCGCCATGAAATTGCACAACTTTCTTGTTCATCACGGCATGTCGGCCAACCCGTTCGCCGACGAAGACGCCCAAACCGACCCGGTGTTTCATGGCCGCTGCCGGACAAGCCAGTTTCATCCGAACTGGGACAAGGTGTACGGCGATCCAACCAATCCTGCTACGTCGATTGTGTTTGGCGAAAAGGGCGCCGGCAAGACGGCCATGCGAATCCAGATCTCCGAGCAAATCAAAAATCACAATCAGGCGAATCCAGACAACCGATCCTTTGTCATTGAGTACGACGATTTCAACCCATTTCTGGATCGCTTCGCCGATCGACTTACTAGCCGCAAGCGTCGCGATCCGGCCAAGATCCTCGGCGAATGGAAACTTTGGGATCACATGGACGCGATTTTATCCTTGGGGGTTACGAGCGTCGTCGATCGATTATTGGCCACGCGTCAGCCGAGTGGTTCGGCAGCTAACGAACTTCCAGATGACGCCGTAAAGCGACTAGACCGCTTTCAAAAACGCGATCTTTTGCTACTCGCCGCCTGTTACGACAACTCACTCACCGAAGCATTTCAGTCGCGATGGTACCGTTTGCGCCGCAAGCTGTGGTATCTACCGTGGCAGACTTGGACCACGCGGGCCATCGGGCTGGCGATCAAGTCCGCCGTCCTGGCGTATGTGTTTTGGTGGAAGAAAGACTGGTCGTTAATGGCGACTGTTTGGCCCTGGTTGGTCATCGCCTTAGGCTGGGCTCCCTGGTTATCGCAAGTTTGGCGCTGGTGGATGCAAGCGTTTGGCGTGGCTCGCAATTTGCGGTGTGTAAACCGCGACGTGAATCCGCTTCGTCAGGTGTTTATGCAATTCTCGGGCCGCGACATCAATGGCCAGCCCATTCCCAATAAAATGAGCACCGACGACCGCTACGAATTGCTCTACAAACTGCAAGGTGTGCTCGGAGCCTGCGACTATAAGGGCATTGTCGTTCTGGTGGACCGCGTGGATGAACCGCACTTGATTAACGGGTCGCTGGAAAATATGCGTGGGTTGGTCTGGTCGATGCTCGACAATAAATTCCTCAAGCAGCCGGGGCTGGGTCTCAAGCTGCTCTTGCCCAAAGAGCTGTCGGCCTTCATTCAGAACGAAAACCACGACTTTTACCAGCGCGCACGACTGGACAAGCAAAACATGATTCCGTCGCTGGACTGGACCGGTCACGCGCTCTACGACTTGGCCAGCGCCCGCGTCGCAGCATGTGCCAGTGAGGAAGGTGCGCCCGAACTTCGCAAACTGTTCGCCCCGGAAATCGAAGACGCCCGATTGATCGAGGCCTTTGGCAGCTTGCGCGTGCCACGCCAATTGTTTAAATTTCTCTATCGCGTGCTGGTCGCGCACTGTCAATCGCACGTGGACACCTCGCCGGTCTGGCAACTCGACTCGGCGACCTTCGAAGCGCAGCTAGCACTCTTTCTCCACGACCAGCAAGATGTCGATGGTGGTTTGATAACAGAGTAAAAAGCACTAGGGCGATAACGTAGCACGCCATTCAGAACGGTTTGTGTTTCTTAGGCGCCCGGGTTGCTAGCGTAGCTCCCTGGTGTTTTGAGGCAGGTTTGAAGAAGTACCTTGACCCACCAAACTGGTTTTGCCACACTCCCGCCGCCTGCTTTTTCAAATGGTTTTTCAATTCTCGGGAGTCTCAGCGATGCGCCGGATGTTGCCTTTACTTGCCGTGACCGCCGCTGCCCTCT
Organism: Pirellulales bacterium; assembly: GCA_022448265.1. GTDB lineage: Bacteria > Planctomycetota > Planctomycetia > Pirellulales > Lacipirellulaceae > Bythopirellula. The sequence goes on along the minus strand of JAKVCC010000005.1, from coordinate 29,262 downwards.
TGATAGGCTGCAATCAACAGAAAACAGAACGACCAGCGACCCCCTTAAGCGGAGATGAAGACATCTCTGCGATCAAAACCGTAGTTCGCACTTTCTGGGAATCCGTGGGGCGAGGCGACGCCGAGGCTGCGATTGAGCTCCTGTCACCCGTGGCCCAACAGTGTATACGCCAGAATCGCTACGACTTCGTGCCACCGGCAAGCGAGACCATGAAGTTCACTCTCGGAGAGCTCGAGATTGTCGACGGGGATCAGGCGGTGATCGACTCGGTTTGGACGGACGTGGACGGCAGCGGCAACACCTATCACGAACAAATGTCGCTGGCCCTGCGCCGCGTAGACGGACGCTGGTGTATTTTTGGCATGGCCGCCGACATGGGACCCAATGAACAGCCTATGGTCATGGATCTGGAATCACCTGAAGAATTCTTTGGCCCCCAGCAGGCCGCCTCTTCCCAGACGGACACGTCTTCGCCCCGCCAGGCACACGAGCCCTCGCAACCGCCATTGCGCCGCTAAGATAGATGAATGCTTTTGCGCCCCAGTCCGTCTCGCCAGGGGTGCTGCATCGCTGGGACAAGTAGTCCTATTTCCGTGATCTTAAAAATACTGATCTTACCTAGAGTTTCTCAATCCAAGGCGGGAGAACCCATCTTGCCACTTGACACTCGTGCCTGCCGTGTTATTTTGTCGGGCTGCGCAGTCTAACCGAAAAAAGTACCCCCAATTGCCCAAAGTATTGGGGCTGAACGTATCGGCATGGACCACTTCGGGAATCGGGTATTGAAAAGGTGAAGTTCCCAGTTGGAATTGTTTTCCAACAGTTTCGCGAATCTGTTTTTCTAAGAGAGGGGATTGATTATGAAACGAGTACTAGTAGTAGCCGCTGCCATGATCGTAATGGTGGCAGGCATGGTTGCCGTGGGTGCGAGCGACGCAGAGGCCGGTTTATTGGACCGCATCAAGTGCAAGCTGGCTGCCGTGGGTGCGAGCGATGGAGAAGCCGGTTTATTGGACCGCATCAAGTGCAAGCTGGCTGCCAAAAAGTGCTGCCAGGAACAAGCCTGTTGTGAGTCTGCGCCGCAGCCTGAAGCGACATCAGCTTGTGAATGTGCTGCTGCAGACTGTGAAGCTCAATTGGCAAGCTGCTGCCCAACCCGTCGTGAGCAGCGCCTGGCTCGTCGTCGGGGATGCTGTGCTAAGGTTCAAACTTGCGGCTCGGAAGCACCGGCCGAATGCGAATCCGAATCAGCTCCCGAAGCTCCTGAAAGCGACTCGTCAACTTAAGAAAGATGGGGCATTCGAGTGGAACCAAGCGGAGCCAACGGACCGGACCTCGCGTGCGAGGTCCGGTCTTTTTTTGATGGCACTCGGCGATAATTCAACTCCTAGGGAGTGAATTCCATCGTTTCGATCATCGCCAGAAATAGTTTTTCTGCGCCTTCGAGGGTCGCTTGTGGGCCATAGCACTTGATGAACCAAGTTCCGTTTTCCTCTACCGGAATAATGGCGGCCAACATGCGATATTCGGCGCGCTCCACCGTCGGGCCAAAGGGGCCACGCGGTTTGTCGTGGAAGTCGCCCATAAAATCAACCAAATAGACGTCCAGGCCAGCCACCTTCTTCCGCACAATTTTCTTGTCCTTCTCGCCGAGCGGCTTGCCATCAGCATCGCGAAACTGGCCCACCCAGCGGGCGATGTTGGCTTCCACACCGCCGCCGGCAGATGCCATGGTCATTCGGCCCGATCCCCTATCGCCCAGCCCAGTATCCACCGGCCCATTTTGGGTTTCCTCAGCGGGAATGGAAAACTCATATTTTATTATATTGTTACGAGATCTCACGGCCGGCCATTCGCCGGGGACCGCCACGACCAGTTTTCCCCGAATAAGCTCCATTCGCTGCGGCTGTTTTTCCGGTGCGGCGACTGCAGCGGCGGATTTTTCAGCCGGACTATCGGTGGCCTCCTGCTCCGCACAAATTGGAGACAACCAACTTGCAAGAGTTAGGCTACCTATCAGGATCAAGAAATAGGGTGGTTTAGCGATCAAGAGAATCTCCCGGCGGAAGGTCTCCGCCTGTTTGAACGACGAGCACCACGGCGATCAACAATAATAGAACCAATCCCATCAGGGCAATCGTAATCAACCGAGCCCGATCGCGACGGCTGCGCTTGCGCGCTTGATGGCTCTTTACAGCAGCTTTAAAAGTTGCGACAGGAGGCTCGATCTCAACGGGCACTGCAACTGGCGGTTCGCACACCATCGGCATGCCCAATAGGGACAGAGCCTCCTCGCCCGTTTTCCAATCCGGCCAACCCGTACGCCATATCATGCTGTCTCGGAGCACACGCCCTTCGGTGACCCATCCACACATTGTCTCGGTGGTGGCGGGGCCATACTGGTCCCCCGACGCGGGCCGTACATACCAAACTGGCGATCCTGGCCCAGCCCCCTCAGTTGGCATTGGAGTCGCTGACAATTCGGAGGTCTGCGCCTTCGCTGAACTCGCCAAGTTCGCTGGCCCTGATGGAGGCGCGGACACCGGAAGTTTCGTCTCGGCCGCCGGCCCCTCAGGATCGAGGGCAGGAACTGCCACGGTCTCGCGCGCAACGTCGCTACGGGGGCTATCCTCTATCGGCTGCGCTGAATCACCGCTGGCCGAGGGTACGAAGAACCTAGCATCACAATCGGGACAAATTCCACGCTTGCCAGCGAGGAACGCCTTCACGTGGAGTTTGTGGCCGTTGGGACAGCTGAACCGAATGCCCATGCTCCGCCAAATCGCTCTTGCCGATAACTAACGGCTTCAATTCCCATGGCTAACCCGGATTTCAAAACTGGCAGATGGCCCCGGAAACAACCGCAAATCGGCACCCCATGCGGGTCTTGAAACTGGCTCTAGTGTATACGCGTTTAGGCCTGCCGAAAAGTGGCTCGATTTTAGCAAAGACGCCACCCGGCGCTGGGGCTATAGTTGGAGACTCTCACCCTGTTCACCGATTGTAAAAAAATGGCACTCTGGGAAATCATATTGCTGGGGATTATTCAGGGGATTACCGAGTTTTTGCCGGTAAGTTCCTCGGGCCATTTAGTGGTCGCCAATGCCGTCCTAGAAGCGTTTGGACGCGAGGGTGTGAAAGATCTGGTGGAGGTCAGCATTGTGCTCCATGTTGGCACGCTGGGCGCGGTGCTGGTCTTTTACCGACAAGAAATCGTGCGCCTCCTGGGAGCCGATCGCCGCGTAATACTGCTACTAATAGTGGGGACAATTCCCGCTGCAACTTTTGGCCTTCTGGTAAAAAAAAGTTTGTCGGACGACCTGATCCTGGAGAATCCGCTAGTTGCTGGATTGATGTTTCCCATAACCGCGGTGGCCCTGCTGTGGGTGGCGCGCCGCCCCGAGGGTACGACGGACTATCCGCAACTCACGTGGCAAAAATTACTGGTCATTGGATTGGTGCAGGCGGTGGCGGTACTACCGGGCATTTCACGGAGCGGTTTTACGATCGCCGCTGGCCTGGGGACTGGACTCAACCGCCAGGCCGCCGCCACCTTCGCGTTTCTACTGGCCATCCCCGCCATCGGCGGTGCAGGCCTATTGGAAGGAATGGATGCCCTCTCCAAAGGCACTACCGGCACCCACCCAGTGAACCTAGCGGTCGGGTTGCTCGTATCGTTCGCCGTAGGCTGGGTTGCCCTCAAGCTGCTGGTGCGCTGGGTCCAGCGAGGCCAGCTGGCAGGGTTCGCTTACTATTTGTTGCCGCTGGGCATGGCTGTGGTGGCTTGGGTGGCTTGGCGGTAGGATGCGTTGAGGCGATGGTATCGTAGATTGGATATTATCGCCTTCGGAGGAGTTGGTCCGGGCATGGAGTTACCAGTCGCGAGTTGACTAGCCCCCCATTTCAAGGCCATCAGTCGGTGGCATGGCCCCCGAAAATTGTATCCCCAAGCCAAGTCTTGAAACTGGTACTACTTTTAGCGACCAGTCTCGGCAGGGAAAAACTAGAAACGGGCAGCCTGCCAAAATGGCAGCGCGGGAGCTGGGTTTTTGGGAGCACTTTCGACGGGGCGCCCATAATGGCAGCGCGAGCGATATTTGCCAGAAGCCGCTAATCGCTTGTGAGGCAACAGGTTGCAACAACATCTCGGATTGGCGCGCCGGTTGCTTCTCCGTCCTTGCCCGTACTTCTCGGCGTGCGCTCTCCCTTAGGCAGATTTGAGAGGCGCTGGTGGCAAGGGTCGCAAAGAACCGCTGCGGCACGCGATTCTGCTGGTGGCAAGGGCCTGCTGGTGGCAGTCCTGGCTAGCGACCTCCTCGCCGAAGCGGTTTTCCGACAGCATAAAAAACATATCGAAAATTCACATCTCACACTGAAACGGAGCTCACCCTATGGCCACAGCCACCAAAAAAAAGACAAAGGTTGCGCTGCAACCTTTGGGCGATAAGATCGTCGTGTCGCGAGACGAGTCCCTTGATACGACAGCGGGCGGCATCTTTCTTCCCGATAGCGCTAAGGACAAACCGAGCCGTGGAACGATTGTTGCCGTGGGTACCGGAAAACTACTTGACGATGGAACCCGTGGCGAGATTCAAGTTAAGAAGGGCGATAGGGTTCTTTTTACCAGCTATGCGCCCGAAACAATCGACATCAATGACGAAGAATACCTGCTGATGAGCGAATCAGACATCTTAGCAGTGATTGAGTAGAATTTGCGCGTTTTGAATTGCGAGACGCGAGCGACAATTCGTAAGTAACTGGCGCTGTGAAACGCGCTTCGAAACTGGTACCTCGAAATTGGCACTTCAAAATTCGTGCCGGGGTCACCAAAGAGTTCAACTTTGAACTACCCGAAAACTCACCAACACCTACAAAGAAGGAAACCTCCTCCATGGCCAAAATGATTACCTTCGATCAAGAAGCCCGCGATGCGATGCGTCGTGGAGTCGGCAAGCTTGCCCGTGCCGTCAAAACTACTCTCGGTCCTAAAGGTCGCAACGTCATTCTTCAAAAATCCTTCGGGTCGCCCACTGTGACCAAAGACGGCGTCACCGTGGCCAAGGAAATCGAGCTGGAAGATACCTTTGAAAACATGGGCGCCCAAATGGTGAAGGAGGTCGCCAGCAAGACCTCAGATGTCGCTGGCGACGGCACCACTACCGCCACTGTCCTGGCTGAAGCCATCTTCAACGAGGGCCTGCGTGCCGTCGTGGCCGGGGTGAACCCTGTGCAGATGAAACAGGGCATAGAGCAGGCCGTTGACGATATAACCGGCCAACTCCACAAGATGGCTGTCACCATTAAGACTTCCGAAGAAATGGCTCAAGTGGGCACGGTCGCGAGTAATGGCGACAGCGAAATTGGCGACATGCTAGCGCAGGCCATGGAGAAGGTTGGCAAAGACGGGGTCATCACAGTCGACGAGGGGAAAAGCCTGGCCACCGAGGTGGAATGGGTGGAAGGCATGCAATTTGACCGTGGCTATCTCTCACCTTATTTTGTCACCGACCAAACGTCGATGGAATGTGTGCTGGAAGACTGTTACGTACTGGTGCACGAGAAAAAGATTTCCAGTGTGAAAGACCTGGTACCTGCCCTAGAGGCAGTGGTCAATGCCGGCAAGCCGCTCTTGATCGTCGCGGAAGATATCGACGGCGAAGCGTTGGCAACGCTGGTCATCAACCGCCTTCGTGGTACGTTCAACGTGTGCGCCGTGAAGGCTCCAGGCTTTGGCGACCGTCGCAAAGCGATGCTCGAAGATATTGCCATGCTCACCGGTGGTCAGGCCATCTTCGAAGACCTGGGCATTAAGCTTGACTCCATCGGCCTGCCCGAACTAGGCCGGGCCAAGAAGGTGATGATCGACAAGGACAACACCACCATCATCGAAGGTGGCGGCAAGAGTTCCGATATCAAAGGGCGCATCGACCAGATCCGTCGCGAGATTGAAAATGTAAGCAGCGACTACGACAAAGAAAAACTCGAGGAACGCCTAGCAAAGTTGGCCGGCGGCGTGGCGAAGGTCAATGTCGGCGCGGCAACTGAGAGCGAAATGAAAGAGAAAAAGGCCCGTGTCGAAGACGCGCTGCACGCAACGCGTGCAGCCGTGGAAGAAGGCATATTGCCCGGTGGTGGCGTGGCACTCTTGCGTGCTAGCAGCAAGGTTTCTCCGGGGGAATTGGCTCAGGATCAGCAAATTGGCTACGACATTGTCCTGCGTGCATGCCGTTCGCCACTGACTTCGATCGCCGCCAATGCCGGCCAAGACGGCGGCATTGTGTGTGAAAAAGTCGTCGGCTCCAGCGGCAACAGCGGATACAACGCTGCGACGGATGCGTACGAAGACTTGGTCAAGGCCGGCGTGATCGACCCCACCAAAGTGACGCGCACGGCACTGCAGAACGCGGCGAGCGTGGCGACATTGCTCCTGACAAGCGATGCCCTCATCGCTGATGCTCCCAAGAAGGAGAAGAAGGGTGCGGCGGCTCCGGGGATGGATGATATGTATTGAGGGTGAGCCGCGAGCTACGAGTCTCGCGGATCTTTGATTGTGATTCTGAAACCCCGACCTCCCAGTCGGGGTTTTTTTGTGCCCTTTCGGCGCCACAAGGGAATCGGAGTTGTAGCAGAATAGCGGCGGAAAATGTGGGCTAAAGCCAACCGTGATTGCGATACCAGGCGACTGTCTCCGCAAATCGATCTTCCAGAGTCGCAGCAGGCCGGTAGCCGAGTTCGCGGCGAATTTTTTCGTCGCTGCAAACCCAGCCAGGCGCCAATGCTTCGCGAACCTTGTCGAGATTGAGAACCCCCGGCTGGCGCCGAAGTTGGCCGACAACTTCCATCACACCGCCCGCGACCCAGAATACAGCGCGGGGCACCGGCAACGGGATCGCGCTGCATCCTAATGCATTGCCGGCAAGCTTCCCCAGCTCGCGGTAGGAAATAGCTCGTTCAGCGGACGCATAGTATATTCCTTCGCCTCTCCTTGCGGCACCATTGTCCGTTTGGCCTACTCGCTCGCCCGCTTCGGCAATGCGGACCATGGCGGCGCACAAATCCTCAACATGCACCAATGAAACGGAAAACTTTCGCAAACCCGGAACAGGATGCAGACGCGTCATGCGAATACCACGAAAAATCGCCAGGCTCGCCTGATCCGCCTCGCCAAAGATGATAGGTGGGCGTACCACCGACAGGGGCACTTCGCCAGCAAAGTCGGCTGCCGCCCGTTCGGCGGCCTGTTTGCTGCGACCATAGGCGGAAATTGGCTGATCCAGGTCGGACTCCAATCGCGGCGCACCGCGATAACTGGGTCCCCCAGCAGCCAACGAACTCACATAGACAACCACAGGGCGCTTTTTTATCGCAGCCGCGGCCGCCATGACATGGCGCGTTCCGACGACATTATCTATCTCGAATTGACTGCTGCTGAGTGCCCGTATGCGGCCCGCAACGTGGAAGATAACATCAACTCCCGCGCCAGCACGCTCTACGCTTTCCGCTTCTCCGAGGTGCCCCAAGTGCAGTTCGGCACCCAAATCTTTGAGCGGCACAGCGCGCGCCAGATCGCGCACCAAACCGCGAACGTGCCAACCAAGGCGCCGAAGATAGGCGACCAAATTGGAACCGACAAATCCCGTAGCGCCGGTGACTAGAGCTCGTGACATTAGGCGGTAGATTTCGCAACAAATCAGGACAGAATTTTAAGGTAAGGCCAAATGGCCCTGATGTAGGGCCCTGCGCTAGGAGACAATCGAACCCCAAGTTCCAGCATGGACAGAATCGCTAGCGGGCGTCAAGGGACCAACGCCCCTTCCTCACGCACTCTGATCTCACAGTTTTGACATCAAGGCCAGGGGATGTGCCCTTGGCTGTATATTGCTTGACCGCACCGCAGCTGACGGGCTACAGTAAGCCTTTCCCCACTTTACTAGGACCTCTCTTGCATGTCCCACGTGGAAATCGTTGCCGTCAGTTCGCGCCGCGATCGGAAGCATTTTTTCGACCTGCCGTGGGCTCTCTACAGAGGTGACCCCAACTGGGTTCCCCCCTTGCGGCTCGTCCAAAAAGAGCTGCTCAACTACCGGCGTCACCCGTTCTATGATCACGCTGAGATTCAAACTTTTTTTGCAATGCGGGATGGCCAGCCCTGTGGCCGCATCGCCGCTCTGATTAATCACGCCCACAATCGCCAGTACGATGAACAACGAGGTTTTTTCGGTTTTTTCGAATCAGTCGAAGACGAAGAGGTCTCGGGAAAACTGTTTGACGCTGCTCGCACGTGGTTGGCGGGGCGTGGCATCGAGACCCTCCGTGGCCCGGTCAATCCTTCGCTCAATTACGAATGTGGTCTTCTGGTTGATGGTTTCGACGAACCACCCTCATTCATGATGCCCTACAACAAACCGTACTACGGACGATTGATTGAGGACTACGGCTTTCGCAATGCACAGAATCTCTACGCCTTTTGGGGACACGTCAACATGCTTGACGGGATCTCAAAGCGGCTCCACTCACTGACCCGTAACATATCGGACAGGTTCAAACTTAAGTGTCGCATTATCGACACGAAGCGCTTTGCTGAAGAGATTTCCACCTTTCTCGATATTTACAACAAGTCATTGGTCTCGACATGGGGTTTCGTGCCCATGTCGAAAGGTGAGATTAAAAAGCAGGCGGCAGGCATGAAACAGATGATCGTCCCCGAGCTGACCACCATGGCTGAGATCGATGGTAAGCCGGTCGGCACCATGTTTGGTTTGCTCGACTACAACCCGCGAATCAAGGAGATCGACGGACGGCTCTTTCCCTTCGGATTTTTGAAACTACTGCGCAATCGCAAAGAATTGACCAAGATACGGTTGATCAGCACTAATGTTTTGCCGGAATACCAAAGCTGGGGAATCGGACTGGCCCTCGTATCACGGCTCGTGCCTGACGTGCTAAAATGGGGCATCCAGGAAGCGGAGTTCTCTTGGGTGCTGGAGAGCAACGACCTTTCATACAAAACGCTTAAGAAAGGCGGAGCTAAAATTACCAAGGGCTACCGCATTTACGATTATGGTCCGCCCGATACGACTGCGAATGCCAAGTTTATGAAGCAATGAATGGCGAGCTGCGAGATATCTCAAAAATCGTAGCGCGCAATGCATTGGGGCGTGCTGAGGCCGTCACGGACACCCGCTGTTTTCTGCGATCATAGCATCTGTATCGACACCAAACGAAAACGAGCAAACTCGTTCTCATATGATTTTGCTCGCATCTCTCTCCCTGGAAAGGTGCCCCCCTTTTTGGTGTGTGATTATATTCTCGCGTGGCATGAATCTCGTAAGAGACTAGGCTCTTGTAGCGTTCGTTCTTGGGGATTCTCTCCATTCGTTGCAAAATCTTCTTTCGTTGCTTGAAGTTGTAAGTGTTGGCCCTCGCATGAACATTTCTTGGTTTATCAAGTTCTCGCTGAATCATTAGCAAATCGTTTAGCTCCAGACAGCGAGGCCTGGGAAGGTCGGACGAGCGCTACGATCTGAAACCCCCGTGTCAAAAATAGCGGATTAGGCGTGTGAGAGGTGCGAAATGTGGGAAAGAACGATTGGGTCTCCAGATTTTTGGCCGCTAGCAATCTAGATTCGTCTATTTCCCAGGCCCCACGTTTCGCGCTTGGCACATTTGGAGGCATTTGGTAGTTTCCCCTTCCGCTTGTCCCGTACTCGTCGTGGAGACTTGTCACGATGGCTCGGTTTCGTAGCGCAAATCGGTGGCCCCAGTGTGATAGCACGCCTGCAAATGGAGTGCAGGCAACCTATCGCTAGGCGGGAATGACTGAGTCAACGCCAAAAACTGGTAGGATCCGGCGTCGTGCATCTGCCGGCGAGGAAACAGGTGCCGGCGGCACCGAAACGGGAGCAAGCTAAGTCGTGTGGCGGTGGGCCAGCAGAGATGGTTCGCGCTACCCCGGGATGATAACCAACGAAAAACAATGATGCCCAGCTGGCCGACACGGAGGGAGGCCGATATGACTGCAAACCGCAAACAACAGCTACGCGTCCACATCCGTTGGATGATCAGGCGTGACATGGCGGAAGTACTGGCTATTGAACGGGAGAGCTTCGAGTTCCCCTGGTTCGAGGAAGATTTTATCCGCTGCCTGCGTCAACGCAACTGCATAGGCATGGTGGCCGAACAGGGCGAGCGCGTCGTTGGTTTCATGATCTACGAGTTGCACAAGACGCGGTTGCATATTCTCAATTTTTCAGTCTCGGACAGTGCGCGGCGCCGAGGTGTTGGTCGACAGATGGCAGAGAAGCTGGCCAGCAAACTTTCTGGCCAACGACGCAAACGGATTTCGCTTGAAGTCCGCGAAACCAATCTCGGCGCACAGTTATTCTTCAAAAACGTCGGTTTCCGCGCCACGTCTGTGCTGCGGGCATACTATGACGATTCGCCAGAAGACGCTTACGTAATGCAGCTCCAGTACAAGGGAGATGCCGCGCTCGACGACGCGAAATACGATCGCGTCAATCGCCTGGCGGGCTAGCGCTCGACCCGCGCAGTTGCCCGAACAGCTTCAAACCCCCGCTCCAATTCGGCCACACGCTGGCGCAACTCGATCTCAACGGCATCCGGATTTGGAGCCACGGCAAAAGCAGTTAGGATGGGTTGGCCCGTCCGTAGTTGGGTTCTTGCAGGCGGAATATCTGCCAAGCGGGGCCAGGAGATTTCGCCACACTGGCCCAGCAGCCCTGCGCTAAGCTGGGCGCTAACCGTAATCGGTTGCTTGCAAAATAGTATTGCCTTGCCAAAGCAGGCGCTGCGATCTTGGGCTGCGCGTTCGACAATTTCGACTGCAGCTGTGTAGCGCGGATTCACTTCGATCGTCCACAAGCGTTCACCCGCAGCGATCAAGTCGACACCATACCAACCAACCAGGCCAAATTCCTGGCAGAGCAGCGCTCCCAGCCGCCGCAAGGTCTCTTGAGATCCGGATCGTAGCGGCCAGGGGCCAATCGATCCACAATACTGGTACCGTGCCGCGCCCGTCCACGCCTCGCCAACTAACTGGCGGGTGACGCCGCACAGTTTCTGGCCGTAGAAAACGGCTGACAACGGCGTTCCCTCCACGTAACGCTGGACATAACGCTTGCCCGCTGTGTGCCCCACCTCAGACCCACTGCTGCCATGGTAGGATTTTCCCAGCCAGCGCTCCGTGCCGGAGTGGGCCTGGCGCGCGTCGCGAGTCGTGGGAAAATGAAACCCGCTGCGATTAAGAACCTCTTGCAATAGCAGAGGATCACGAACGCGAACTAGGCCTTTTCCCTGCGCGCCGATCAGCGGGCGAATGCGCGCCAGGCGATCAACTAGTTGGGGGTAGTTTTCCAGGGCACCCGTGTAGAGCCATCTGCGGCAGGCGGTTTGCTCCAGCCACGCGATGAGGCCCTCCGGATAGGGAGTGACCCGTGACACGCGGCAAACACGAGCCAGATCAGCATCCGCATAAAGGTCGGCCGCGACGACTTGGTTTCCCGCTCGCAGGAGCGTAAACGAAGCGGCTCGAGCACTGGCCCCCACAACCCCGATTACGGCGCCGCGATCAGCGCTCATCGACACACCCGCCCCGACCCCGAAACTCTTCGGCGGGATACTTGATCGCATTTTTTTCCATCTTTGCCCTCACTGCAGCAGCAACATCGATATCCAGCGCATTGGCCAGGGCAAGGCTATAACTCACCACGTCGGCCAACTCTTCACCCACTGCGGCCAACCTATCGGGATCTTCTGCGAGCTGTCGTGACGCCTCGACATCGACCCACTGAAAGTGCTCCATCAACTCTGCCGCTTCGACGGCCAGGGCCATAGAAATATTCTTAGGCGCATGGAACTGCTGCCATTCGCGTTCATCCACAAATCGTGCAACAAGCTTACGGAGCTGGTTGATCGTGGTGTGGGCATCAGACATAAAAACTGGGGAGCGACCAAAAACCCAGTGGCCCGTTGGAGAAACACGTAGGGGACACTAAGGCTGATCACTGAGGCTGGGTTATCGTGGCGCGGTCATCGAACTGAAACTGCCGTTCGAATCCGGGGAGCACCAATTGGCGGGCTGGATTCTTCCGCTCATGATAGAGTCTCCGGTAGCCGTCCGCCAAGTGGCCCATCACCTCCAACACCAATAGGTCCGCCCGATTCATGACGTGCCTGGCGCTGCGATTGCCCAAACCGTTGACCAGCTCTTGCAACACGTGTACATGGAGCTGCATGGCCCGCTGTGCAGAAATCCCCCAACTGGCAAGCAGCTGGGCCAGCTCAGCCATTTCTTCCGAAAGATTGCCCACTCCCATTATGACATACGTGCGTAGCAGTTCGTCGTAGTGGGACACCAGTGCTTCGGGCAATTCGAGCGGGGCGTCCGCCTCGGCTGTTGCCGTCTTCGCCAAACACTCTTCGACGGGCGCACCTTCTGCCAAAGCATCACGAGTGGCGGCTCTCGCTTTCCCCTCGTCGAGGTTCTCCAAGTCATCAATCAGGGCACGCTGTTGGTCCAGTAGCCTTTCGGCTTCATGATGCTCTTGTTGCAAGCGCTGCCGATCCGCCTGCACCAGTCGACGGTTTTCTCGTACCAGTTGATGGCGTTCGATAGCACGTGCGAACTTCCAGAGCAGGCCTCGTACGGTCGTCTCGGCGACGCAACAATAATCGTCAGCACCCACCTCATAGCCTACTGCATCGACTTGCTGCGCAGGCTCGGAACCAAGCAGAATAACGGGTTCGTCGTTGCCACCACCTCGCAAGCCCTCCACCAAATCGAGTGCATCGAGTACGCCCGGTTCGTGGCTGACGAGCACTGCGTCGAAGACCTCGTCGCGAAGCCGAGCTAGGCCAGCCGTCACGCCCACAACCTCTTCGAGCAAAATCTGGGAAGCGCTGTCGGAAGCAAACGCCTCAGTCAACCACCCACCCGTCCGATGAAGCGTCGTGATATACAGCACCTTCATCCGAGCAGGCAAACTGCCGACGGACGAACCCAGGGCAACCCTAGGAGCAGCAGGCTTTAGAGCGGCGGTCATTTCAACTTACCATGCCAAGGCGGGAAAAATCGAGGAGACTGTAGCAGGGCGTCCGGACAGGGTCAACGCGGGAGGAATGCTAGCTTTTGAGACGGAGCGTGGTAGCCGCGGGATGCGCGTTATCGGATGCATGTTGTGTAAACGTGCTGGGGGGGCGGGGTGCGATGGTGTGGCCCCAAGGCTACCAAACGGTGAACTTTTCCTGCTGACCCCTGCGCAGCCAATAGGCCACCGTTTTGGCGGGAGGTAGCGGGTTGCTGGGGTGGCAGGGGTTCATTGGAATCGCACGTGTCAATAGAATGGCTTTAGCCTTTGGTTCACTATCTTCTTGCCCGTAGTCCACGCCCATGCGAATTGCCTATCTTGATTGTGCCAGCGGCGTCAGCGGCGACATGATGCTCGGCGCCCTCATTGACGCGGGTGTTGATCTTGCTGCCGTGCAGCAGGGCATCAACTCCTTGGGGCTCCCCAGTTGCCGTCTCGTATGCACTGAAGTGAAAAAGAATGCCTTTCGCGCATTGCAGCTTACCGTTGAGCACGAGCCCGAACAGGCCCACCGCCATCTGCACCATATTGTCTCCATGATCGAGGGGAGTGCGCTGAGTGCGCCCCAACGCGCATTGGCCCTGCGTATCTTTCGGCGACTAGCCGACGCCGAGGCCAAGGTCCATGGTACGTCCGTGGAGAATGTGCATTTTCACGAAGTGGGCGCAGTCGACTCCATCGCAGATATCGTCGGTTCGGCCATCGCTTGGGATCTGCTTGCCGTGGAGCGGGTAGTTTGCTCGCCAATACCCACAGGGACCGGATTCGTAGAAATCGCTCATGGCCGCTGTGCGATCCCCGCACCGGCCACCGGTGAGTTACTTGTCGGCGTGCCCCTGGCAGCCAGTGATGTGCAAGGCGAACTGACGACGCCGACGGGCGCGGCCCTCGTCTCAACGCTCGTCGACGACTTCGGATCCCTCCCAGCACTCACGATCTCTGCAATTGGTTACGGGGCCGGGCAAGCCGATTTTGAGCATCCCAATGTGCTACGGCTGCTTGTGGGAGACAGCCCTGTCGAAGTCGCCGCTGCCGGTGATCAAGTTGTGCTGTTGGAAACGAACCTTGACGACAGTACCGGCGAGGCGATTGGACACTGCGTCGGGCTGCTGGAGGAGTCCGGCGCGCTCGACGTGGCTACTTCGGCGCTCCAGATGAAAAAAGGGCGTCCCGGCACGCTTCTCAGCGTACAGTGCAAGCCCGACGACGCGGATCGCCTGGCCCATATCGTGTTCCGCGAAACGAGTACGCTGGGGCTGCGGCGTTCGACGATTCGCCGGATGGTTTTGCCACGACAGCGGGTGAAAGTTGCCACAACCTGGGGGGATATTGCCGGTATTGTGGCCATATTACCGGGCGGCACCCGTCGATTCAGCCCCGAGTATGCTTGGTGCCGGGAAATAGCCGATAAGAAGAGCATACCGCTAGCCGACGTCGACGCAGCAGCCCGGCGGGCCTTTGAGAAACAGATGCAAGATGAAGATGGACAGAACGGTCACTAGCCGCCCATTTCATCCTCGCGTCTTATTCGCCACCAGCGGGCAGGTTTTGACGAACCCTTTTTCTCAAGCCTGCAACTTTAAAAAGATTTGGCGCAAAAACACCTGCTGCTAAAGAACCAGTGATTTAGCGACGCTCCATGATAATTCCACTAGCCCAATTTAACCTCTGGATATTCATGGCCGGGTGCGTCCTGTTGGCGTTTATCTTGCTGAAGCGTCCGTCTCGCTACTTTGGCCGTCGGCGGTACTCGGGTGCCGCCACGATTGAGCGCGTACCACAACCTACCAGAAAATGGGACGGTACCCAGCGCGACACACTGGCCCAAGTCGAACGCCAAAAAGTGGAAATGCGCGAGATGTCTCGTGGCCTAAATGACCAACTTGGTTCGAAAATTATAATTCTGGAACGACTCGTCGCCCAAAGCCAGCAGCAAATTGAGCGATTGGAACACTTGCTTGATGAAACGGAAGCCGCCTATTAGATGTTCGATCAATATTGTCAATCAAACAGACCCTGGGGTATTAGTCCGTCCAGGACGTGATCGATTTCTTCGGGCCCCTGGGCGGGGGCTTGGCAGGTGAATCCTTCGCAGATGTATAGCGTAGGCGCACCGCCCAACATTTCTTTGCCCCGCAATAGGTCGACCAGCGCCGTTGATGGGGTTGCAGAGGCGACTGCCAAGACCTTGTTGGGCAAGTAGCGAGCTTGCAAGTCGGCCAGAACCTCCCGGCCAGATGGTTCCTGAAAATCAGCCGCCAGTACCATTTCGAAGGTGGGCCCCAATTCGAAATCGACGGCGATGAGCGTCTGGCTTGTGGCTGACGGTGCGCGGCGCATCAGTGACGCGGCGGCTAGCATGGTCTGCCGGCTAGCTTCGTGATACTTGGAGTCGCCCGTCAGCTTGGCGAGTCGCGCGAGAACGGTCGCCGCCATGGCGTTGCCACTGGGAACCGCGTTGTCAAATATCTCCTTGGAACGGACAATCAACTTTTCGTGGTCGTCGGCGGTGAAAAAGAACCCGCCGGCCTCAGAATCGCCAAACTTATCGAGCACTATATCCATGAGCTTAATCGCTTCGTCAAGATGGCGGCTCGAGAAATTGGCCTCGTAAATCGAAACTAAGCCATTGGCCAGACACGTGTAATCATCAAGGTAAGCGGGCAGCTTGGCCTGCCCACGGCGCCATGTGTGCAACAGTCGCCCCTCTTCCGAACGAAGATGCGTGAGGAGAAAATCCGCCGCCTTTTCTGCCGCTTCCAGGTACTTCGGTTCGCGCAACACTACGCCTGCGCGGGCCATTGCGTCAATCATCAGGCCGTTCCAGGCCACGATAACCTTGTCGTCCTTGTGGGGATGGACGCGTTTTTCGCGGGCGGCAAACAGCTTCGCGCGGCTGTCGCGAAGTTCCCTTTTAAGTTCTTCGGGCTCGCGGCCCAGCGTTTTGGCCTGCTCGACAAGCGACTTCGGCAAGTTGAGAATATTGGTGTGTTCAAAATTGCCTTGCTGCGTCACATCGTAGACCTGGCCAAACGTGGCAGCGGCCTCCTCCCCAAGCACCTCTCGGATTTGTTGGGGCGTCCAGGTATAGAACTTTCCTTCCACTCCTTCGCTGTCTGCATCTTCGGTACTATAAAAACCGCCCAGCGGATCGGTCATGTCGCGGAGTACATAGTCCACCGTTTCCTGGGCGATGCGCGCGTAGTTTTCGTTGCGCGTGGCCTGATAGGCTTCGATATAGGTCGCCACTAGAAGTCCGTTGTCGTACAGCATCTTTTCAAAATGGGGTACCAACCACTGCGCATCGACTGTATAGCGCGCAAACCCGCCGCCCAGATGATCATAAATTCCTCCCGCGGCCATGCGATCAAGTGTCACACACACCATATTGAGCGCCGTGGCATCGCGACCACGATGCCATTGCCGAAGCAGCAATTGCAATGACATGGGCGCCGGGAATTTAGGCGCTCCACCGAACCCTCCATATGCGCTATCGAAATTTCGGCCAAGTCTCTCGACAGCACCGGTAAGCAATTCTTGTGAGAGCGAACCGCCGGCGAGCATTTGTCCGCCATCATTGGCCAAAACCCGAGTGATTTCATCTGCGGCATCTTTCACGGCTTCTCGCTTATTTTGCCACGCCGCAGCAACTGATTCGATCACTTGATCAAATCCAGCATGGCTTGGCGTCGCCCGTGGTGGCCAGTAGGTGCCGGCATAAAACGGCTTCAGGTCAGGCGTGAGAAAGACGCTCATCGGCCAGCCGCCGCCGCCGGTCATCCTTTGCGTCGCATTCATGTAAATCTGATCCAGATCGGGACGCTCTTCGCGATCGACCTTGATGCAAACAAACTTTTCATTGAGCGCCTTGGCAATGGATTCGTCCTCAAAGCTTTCGTGCTCCATCACGTGACACCAATGACAGGCGGAGTAACCAATCGATAAGAAAATCGGTTTTTTTTCGCGCTTCGATAACGCCAGTGCCTCCTTGCCCCACGGATACCAGTCCACGGGATTGTTCTTGTGCTGCAACAAGTACGGGCTAGTTTCTTTGGCAAGGTGATTGGGCATGGGAAGGTTTTAGATGTTGGGAGGTTCCAGTTGAGCAGCGAACAATTGAAAAGGGGCGCTAGGCTGACGAAAATATGTGCAAGCCTATCTGGGGCTGGGCGGTCAACGAGCCGCCGCAATATTACGCCCGCTTTCCAGGGCCAGATTATATGCCACGTAGTGAGCCGAGGGAATCCGACGCACCTCCGGTGGAATTGGCGTCCTCGCTTGTCTCGCTGATACGTGACCCTCCGCGCGCGCTGCGTGTTCTACGCATATTCCAAATGAATGCCGGCGAGAATGCTTGTACAACAAAACTAAGAAATAACAGCGAAAAATGGCAACTTCTCCGTATCCATTTGCTTACCAAAGCCAAATAACTGATTTGGGACTTGCTGGATAAATAGATCGGCGCAGCCGACCTGAACGTCTGGAATCCTTAATCGACGCCAACGACAAAGTCCGCAGACTCCGCCCTGAAAAGGCTGGCATGGGTACCCAATGCAAACTGCTGGCCGCCAGCGGCCAAGTGGCGCGGTCGCTCGGCCCCACTCGCAGTATTCCATCACCGGGCGAAGCCGGCTATTCTATAAGCTGAGCTTAAGGGTGAAACACTATCACCCTGTCGCTTGGTTAATCAGCGCACGGCGATTGATTCGGCCCTTGTCAGGGCCGGCAACAGGCTGCATCCCACTAAAACGGACTGCGGCGCTGGCCCATTTGCTATGCAAAGATCCCCATTGCTCGGGCGCTGCCCATGTGACTTTTCTGCGCGGAGACCCTAGCCACGGCCAAGACGAGCAAGAAAAAATCGGCTGCCAAAGACGATTCGAAAAACGAAAAGCTGATTAGCAAGAATCGCAAGGCACGGCACGATTACCATGTACTGGATACGCTTGAATGCGGAATTGTGCTCACCGGAAGCGAGGTAAAAAGCCTGCGCGGCGGCCTGCTGTCAATGGAAGAGGCTTATGGCCGGGTCCAGGGTAACGAAGTCTGGCTCATCGGCACCAATATCCAAGAATACACTTACGCCCACCGGCTCAACCATGTTCCCAAACGGCCCCGCAAGCTGCTCCTGCATAGACGAGAGATTCGTAAGTTTGCAGCGCAGGCCTACGAAAAAAACCTGACGCTCGTACCGTTAAAAATGTACTTCTGTCGCGGCCGCGCCAAAGTACTCATGGGCATCTGCCGCGGCAAGAAACAGTATGACAAACGCGAGTCGCTCAAAAAGAAGGCGATGCAGCGCGACATGGAAAGAGGCTCTTGAGACGTTGGCAATCCAGTGGGCGAATCAGGGGGGGGCCTTTTGGTAATGTGAAGGCATCCCCAGTCGCAGGTCTATAATCCGCTTGCTATGTGCTGACCAGGAGAGCCACGGCCTGGCCTGTTAATTTGTGGTTGAGTGCGAGTACGACGGGTGAACGGGCTGGCTGAGCCTCGGTCACGACGTGGACCGGACAGGCTGGATCAGGTTTTTTGTAATTCAATGTCGGCACGACCACTCCCCGCTGCAAGCCTAGTAGGCTGATCGCCAATTCCGCCGCGCCGCCCGCTGCGCCGATATTTCCCATCAAGCTCTTTGGCGCCGTAACCGGCACGTCGCCCATTGTCTCAGCGATGGCTCGAGCCTCGATGATATCATCTTCCTGAGTACTCAACCCGTGCGCGTTCACATGCCCGACTTCGCTTGCCGGAACATTGCCCGAGGCAAGCGCAGCTTCGATGGCCTGGCTAATCGCTTGGCCAGTCGGCTGTTGGCTTGTGGCGCATGGTTCGGTTCGGCGGCCATAACCCAGAAGACTTGCCTGCACTGTCGCGTTACGAGCCTCGGCGTGGGCACGACTCTCGAGCACCAAAACGGCCGATCCTTCGCTGCCGACCGCGCCGTCGCGCCCCGCGTCAAAGGGCCGGCAGGCCGCAGCCGGATCGTCTTGGCGTCGCGACATCCGTGCTCCGCCATGCCAGACTAAATCGATCATGGCTAGCAACGAGCTCGCACCGCCGGTAATCATTACCTCGGCATGCCCGCGCGCAATAACATTAGCCGCCTCGACAATTGCATTCAAACTGGAAACATCGCCTTGGATCAACGAATTGTTCGGCCCACGGCAGTCATGTGCAATGCCGATGTGGCAAGCCGTCATGTTGGGAAGATATTTGAGCATCCACAGCGGGTAAACCTCGCGCATTCCCTCCTTCCATCGCGAACAATCCATCTGCTGATCGGCACCCGCCATTCGAAAAAGTCCTACCAGTTCATCTAATCTCGAACGGAACATGTTGGCGCCAAGCACGACACCTATGCGATTCGGATCGATGTCCGCCCCATCCAGCCTCGCATCATCCCAAGCCAATTCGGCCGCCGTGAAGCCAAGCTGTGTCTCGCGAGACATGACCTTCAGGCTTTTTCGTGGCTTGATATATTGCTTGGGCTCAAAGTCGGGAACCGCTCCGCCAAACGGAACCGGGCAGCCCGACTCGACCAGATGGGGCAGCAAGCGCACACCGCTCTGGCGGCTCTCGATCGTCGACCACACGGCTTCGCGGCCAACGCCCAAGGGGCAAACAATTCCGATACCGGTAATGACGACGTCCTGCATGAAAGCGGAGTAAAGGGGTTTAGCGGCTAGCAATGAAGGGGCGAGGGGCGGTTATGTGTGACGACGGGTGTGGAGGGTGCATCCTGGTGCGACAGGACTTCGGCGGATACGTCCTGCTGGCTCAATTCTCACCAGAAGCTATTTCGAAATCATCGGTCGGCGGCAAGATTCGCCAGGATTTCAACCCCAAACCAAGTTTTAAAACTGGTTCCAGTCTATCGGCACGCAGAAATGGCAACAAGCTAGGAAGGCCCCCGTCCGCCTAGTCAACGCGTTGCCCTCAATGTAAAATCGATCTAATTAACACTCGAATCAACCTCATGCACCGCCCGATAGCCTGCCAAGTGGCAATCCGGCGTGAACCGGGTTCCGCACGTGACACGTGTGATGTGCTTCGTCTGGGAGATTTCTGTTGGCAGCTTCTGACGAGTCTTCCTCAATAACGCTGGGGCCAACCGGGACGATGGCAGAGCCGTCAACCGTAGCAACCTGCACCCCCCTCGCTAACAACGAGTTCTCGCTCGCTGAAGCGCGGCGAATCGTGGGCGAGTTCTTCCGTCCCAATCCATGGATCTATTGGCCCGACTTCTTACTGAGCATGGCCGCCGGTGTATTCTTCTTTGGATGGGTACTATTTCCCGAGACCATTACCTCAAACGTCTCCTGGCACTGGCCCATACAGATTGTGGGGCTGGTGGCTTCATCTCTCCTGTATTACCGAGCAGTACTCTTCATTCACGAGTTAGTTCACATACGCGACGGCGAATTCACCGCCTTTCGCATAGTTTGGAATTTGCTCTGTGGTATTCCCTTCCTGATTCCCAGCTTCGTCTACTATACGCACCTGGACCACCATCGGCGCAAGCACTATGGCACCGACGAAGATGGTGAATACATTCCACTGGCCAATATGCCGGCGTGGAAGATTTTATTTTATTTGTCACAAGTGCTGGTCATTCCTCCCCTAGCCGTCATTCGCTTTGGCCTGCTGACACCCTTGTGCTGGATCAGTTCGGCGGTACGCCGCTGGGTACATAGTCACGCTTCGTCGATGATCATGGACCCAATGTACATCCGCCCTCTCCCCACCCCCAGCGTGCTACGAACTATCCGGCTTCAAGAGGTTCTATGTTTTCTATGGATTGTCTTTATCGCCATTCGGCTCACCACCTCGCGGGGCCTGATCTTCGATAAACCCTTGCCCTGGACGTTCTTGTTGCAAGCTTACTGCACGGGCGTTTTCATCCTCACCGTGAACGCCCTGCGAACGCTGGGCGCCCATCGCTGGACCAACACAGGTACCGAGATGAATTTTGTGGAGCAGATGCTCGACTCGGTCAACTACCCACGGAATCCGCTCATTGCCGGCCTGTGGGCACCAGTGGGTCTGCGATTCCACGCCTTGCACCACATCTTCCCCTCAATGCCCTACCATGCCCTGGCTACGGCGCACCGCCGGCTGATCGGCGAGCTACCGGAGGATTCACCCTATCGCCTGTGCAGCGCTGGTTCGCTGCGCGAGGTACTCGGCAAGTTGTGGAAGCGATCGCGGGACAATGGGTTTTTTAGAAATCGTGGGCAACAGGCAACAGACGGTGGGCGGTAAAGCGCGGCGTAGTTTCAACCTGAAGCCATTGCTTCACTGGTGCCAAACAGCTTGAGTCTATCACCTCTCTGCAGCGGCGTGTGGGCCGTCACAAAATCCGCGGAAATACAAACTGATTTCCGGAAAACTAATCAATCTTTCAGGCTGCGCCCGGCCAATGACGTCCAGTGGGATAGATTTTGATCAGTAGGATGAAAGCGCAAGCTGGACCAATCGTTAGAACTTGGCAACAACGGTTTTTAAAGCTAGTTAGTCGTTGCTTCCGATGCCACGCCACGTACCGCCTCCAGATGTTCGCCCAGGAACTCTGCGAGCGCGGCGGGACTAAGATCCTCGGGCTTGATGAAGCGGAGCTTCACCTGGTCAAGATTTTCGCCCCCACGTATCGCCCGCTCGGCCGCCAAGCTGGCGATACGGCCCGAGGCAAACGCTCCGCATGGGCCGCTCAGCACGAGGTCGACGCCCGCTAAGCGCTTCGTGTAAACGGTAGCCCATGGCTCGCGCTGACCGGCCACGCGCAAATGAACTACCTGCTGGTTATTCCAAAGAAACTGCGAACCATCGGCCTCGACGCCAGCAACTTCCCCCAGGTTTTCCAGCAAATCTTCCAGCACTTCCGCCGGCCATTTGGGTCTCTTGCCCGGTGGAAAACCCTTGCGAGCCAGGTGCCAACGGCGTCCCAGTACCTTCCATGGCATTACGTCCTCACAATTTTGCTCGACGCGGTCGGTAAATTTCTGGAAGCCGGCCACAGCCTTTTCGACAAACGACCAAAACGCTGGCGTGTCGAGCTCGGCGCGGCTGTACGCAGCAATCTGCACTTCCTGCCATGGGCCACGCAAATTCTTGCATTTGATCCGTGGGCCATGACCATAGGACTCGACCTCAGGCATGTCGTTTAGCGACTTGAGATCAAGGTCAACCATTAGCTGGTCGCGCTGGAATGTCTTTTTGGCGGTGCGAAACTTAAGTTTCAGCAGCCACGGCTCGCCCGTAATGGCGTGGAAAAACCAGCCATCACTTTTCTTAGATGCTGCCACTTCGACAATGGTACGCGAATTCCAATTGGTTGGACTGAATTCTCCCAGTTCCTGAACACGACGTTCGATCGCATCCAGGAGCTTGCCGTCCCAATGGCAAGTCTCTCCCGCTCGACTAACGCGATCACGCGTATGCCAGCGGCGCCCGTCGGTCTCCCACGGCATTTTCACGTTCTCGCCAAGCTGGTTAATCTCCAAATCACCTTTGCGGCAAGCCTCTGCCGCAGCAAAATCGAAGAGCTTCCGATCCTTGCGCGGGCCAGCGGCCAGAACCGGGGCCAGGGCGGCCGCGGTCAGGGAGACCATTTTGGGCTTCGGATGACTGGTTGCGGATTTCTTTTTTGTTGCTTTCTTCTTTTTCCTCGTTCCTGGCTTTGCGCTCCGAATTTCATCAACGATTTGTTCGGGCGTCCCTTGCACTACAACCTGTCCTCCATCAGCTCCCGCTTCTGGACCGAGGTCGATGATCCAGTCGGCCTGCTTGATCACGTCAAGATTGTGCTCGATGACGACCACTGTATTGCCCAAATCAACCAGGCGATGCAGCACGTCGAGCAATTTGACGATGTCGTCAAAATGCAAACCAGTGGTCGGTTCGTCGAGCACGTAGAGGGTCTTGCCCGTGTCGGGACGGGCCAATTCTGCGGCGAGTTTTACCCGCTGAGCCTCGCCGCCAGACAGGGTCGCTGCACTTTGCCCCAAAGCAACATAGTCGAGGCCTACATCACATAGCGTCTGCAAAATGCGACGGATCTTGGGGATGTTCTCGAAAAGCTGCAGGGCATCGCCGCATGACATTTCTAGCACGTCAGCTATGCTTCGTCCGCAGTAACGCACTTCCAGCGTTTCGGGATTGTAGCGCCGACCCTGGCATGTATCGCAATCGACCCATACGTCTGGCAAAAAGTGCATCTCGATGCAAATTTCTCCGGCACCGTCGCATGCGTCACAGCGCCCACCGTTTACGTTGAAGCTGAAACGCCGGGCTGAATAACCGCGCAGCTTGGCCTCGGGCAATTGCGCAAATAGTTGCCGCACTAATTCAAACAGACCCGTGTAGGTAGCTGGATTAGAAGTCGGTGTGTTTCCCAGCGGCCGCTGGTCAACCCGTATCACTTTGTCGATCTGTTCCACGCCCACAATCCGGTCATGCGCTCCCGGATTCGTACCCGCCCGGTGCAGCATGCGTGCGAGCTGGTTGTAGAGCACTTCCTCCACCAGCGAACTCTTGCCGCTGCCGCTAACGCCCGTCACCGCAGTGAGTGTAGACAGCGGTATATCCACATCTACGCTTTTCAGATTTTGGTGACGAGCGCCCACAACCCTGAGAATCGCTTCGGAGCGGCCTTTCTTGGCCTTGGCTGCTTGATTCTCGATTCTCCTTTTCTTGGGTACGGGGATCGCTTTTTTCCCCGAGAGGTAAGGTCCTGTGACGCTTTTGCGCTTCTTGGCAACTTCGCCCGGTGTGCCGCGGGCTACGATTTCGCCTCCCAGACGACCCGCTGCAGGTCCGAAGTCTAGCAGGCCATCTGCGCTGGCCACCACGTCGCGGTCATGCTCGACAACTAAAAGCGAATTGCCCAGATCTCGCAATTTGTGGAGCGCACTGATGAGGCGATCGTTGTCCCGCGGATGCAATCCAATGGTTGGTTCGTCCAAAACGTACAGCACTCCGCACAGCCCACTGCCTACCTGGCTCGCCAGGCGAATCCGTTGCGACTCACCACCGGAGAGCGTGGGCGCATGGCGACCGATTGTCAGATATTCCAGTCCCACGTCGACCAAGAAGGTGAGCCGATTGGTGATCTCGCGGACCAATTCGCCGGCCACTTTTTTTTCCTCCCCAGGCAGCTTCCATTTCTCAACCACGGCCAACAATTGGCCGAGCGGTAGCCGGCCGTACTCGGCAATTGTCCGCCCCGCAAAACGCATCGCCGTGGCGTCGTCGCGCAACCGACTCCCATCGCACTCGCTGCACTCGATTTCGTCCACCAAATGCTCGAGCTTCGCCCGCAGCCGGGGCGAAAGGCGCGACGCCTCTTCGAGCGCGGGGTAGAGGCCCTTGTACTGAAAACGAAAGGAAAACCGGTTTTGGAGTTTGGGACTTCGATTTTTTTTCTTTTTACTCACAGCCCTATTATCATGACTCGAAACAACATCAATCCACTCCTCTCCTGTGCCATGAAGTACTATGCGCCGGTGGCGAGGAGTGAGCTGGTCGAATGGAATATCCGTTGGCAAACCGGTGTGGCACGACAGCGCATCAAGCATTGCGGCAAATAGGGGCTGCGTAATATTAGGCCAGACGAGCACCGCGCCTTCGGCAAGCGTAAACTGTGTGCTGCGGAGCAGGGCCGCCGGATTAGCGCCCACTTCTGTGCCCAGGCCTTCGCAGGCTCCGCACCAGCCCAAGGCGTTGTTGAATGAAAAATGATGGGGCGACAAGGGCTCGAAACTTCGCCCACAGCTGCCACATGCCAAATGTTGGCTATGCACCTTGGTGCGCCACCGGGGTTCCGGAACTCCCTCCTCGACCACCGCCGTATGCAAAACACCATTGCCCATGGCAAGCGCGTTTTCCACGCTTTCGGCCAGACGGCCGCGCTGCGCTCGGCGAATAGTCACACGATCGACAATCACTTCGAGCTTGTGCTTGCGGCGGCGATCGACTGCTGGAATAGAATCCAGCGAGTGCGTCTGCTCATCCACCCGCACGCGCGCGTATCCCGCCGCGCGCAGGGCGTCCCAAAATTCCTCATAAGTCTTTCCTGTGGGCAGTTCCACAGGGGCCATCAAATACAACTTTGTGCCTGCGGACTCGGCCAGCACCCCATCGATCACTTCGTCAGCACTCTGGGTACCTACAGCCAGATCGCAGTCGGGACAATACATCTGGCCCAGGCGCGAAAAAAGAATGCGAAAATAATCGTAGATCTCCGTCACCGTGCCCACCGTCGAACGGGGCGAATGGCCCGTTGTACGCTGCTCAATGGCAATTGCCGGCGACAGCCCTTCGATCGACTCGACACGAGGCTTTTGCAACTGACCGATAAATTGCCGGGCATAGGAACTCAAGCTCTCAACGTAACGACGCTGGCCCTCCGCGTAGATCGTATCCATTGCCAACGAACTCTTGCCGCTCCCACTGGGCCCGCAGAAAACCGTAAACTGATCGCGCGGAATCTTGACATCGACATTTCGCAAATTGTGCTGCTCAGCACCCCGGACAACAATATGCGTCGCCTGGCTGGTCTTCCGCCCCTTCCCTGGAGGCAACTGCTCCTGAACATGGGCCCCCGGGTGCCCCAAATGCCCGGCCAGTGCCATGCCCGTGTGCGATGGCAGAGCCAGCCCGCCCGCATCGGATTTTGCGTTGCCGCCCGGCGTTTTGCACTGCCTGAGTGCGTACTCCACCACCTGCTCCGGCGTCCCCACGGCAACCACTTCCCCCCCAAATTTTCCTCCGTCAGGCCCCAGATCGATGACCCAGTCGGCCGTTTTGATCACATCGAGATTGTGTTCGACCACTAAGACAGTGTTGCCGGCGTCGACAAAGTCATGCAGTACCTTGAGCAACAGTTCGATGTCGGCAAAGTGCAAGCCGGTCGTTGGTTCATCGAGCATGTAAAGGGTCTTGCCCGTCGATTTCTTGACCAACTCTCGGGCGAGCTTGATGCGCTGTGCTTCGCCGCCCGAAAGGGTCGGCGATGGTTGGCCCAATTTCAAATAGTCGAGCCCCACCGCGTGCAATGTCGCCAGCTTGTCTCGGATTTTTGGAATGTTTTCAAAGTGCTCCAGCGCCTGCTGCACGTCCATCTCGAGAACGTCGGAGATGGACTTGCCCTTGTACTCAATTTGTAGCGCCTCATGATTGAAGCGGTGCCCCTGGCAAACATTGCAAGTGATCCACACGTCGGCCAAAAAATCCATCTCGAGTTTGTTCGAGCCATTGCCGCTGCACGCCTCGCAGCGCCCTCCAACAACATTAAAGCTGAACCTCCCGGGCTTATAGCCGCGACGTTTGGACTCCGGCAATAGGGCGTACAGGCGGCGAATCTCATCGAAGACCTTAATGTAGGTGGCCGGGTTGCTGCGGGGGGTCCTGCCGATGGGCGATTGATCGATGGCAATCATCTTGTCGAGATGCTCCAGGCCCTCGATGGCATCATGCTCACCTGGGGCGCCCTTACCGCCATTCAAATCCCGCCGCAACGACTCCACCAGAATGTCGGAAAAAATTGAACTCTTTCCACTCCCACTGGCTCCCGTAAGGCAAACAAAGGCGCCCAACGGAATTTCGATGTCGACATTCTTCAAATTGTTGTGGCGGGCACCGGCCACGCGAAGCGTCGGAGCCGAAGATGACAGGTCCTCAATCCGTCGCTGTGCCGGCACATCAATCTTCCGCCTTCCGGCCAGATAGGCGCCAGTAACACTTCGCTTTTCGCGACAAACCGCCTCGACGCTGCCTTCGGCCACGACCTCGCCTCCGCGGACTCCCGGGCCTGGGCCAAAATCGATGATCTGGTCCGCGGCCCGCATGGTGTCTTCGTCATGTTCGACGACGACGACGGTGTTGCCCTGATCTCGCAGCCGCTTGAGAGTGGCCAATAGGCGGTCGTTGTCGCGCGGATGGAGCCCGATGGAGGGCTCGTCGAGAATGTACAGCACGCCCACCAAGCCACAGCCGATTTGACCGGCCAGACGAATCCGCTGGGTCTCGCCACCCGAAAGGGTCGGCGCAGTGCGCTCCAGAGAAAGGTAATCAAGCCCTACGTCCGTTAAAAAACCAAGACGGCCGCGAACTTCCTTCAACACTTCCACCGCGACTTTGTGACCCGTGTCGTCCAACTCCAAGTCGCTAAAGAACTTCTCGGCTTCTTCAATCGAAAGCGCACTGACTTGCGGCAGTGTTTGCGCTGGCTGTGCCGCAAAGTCCGGATGGGTCGTTGTCAAGGTTACCGTACGTGCCTGTGGATTCAATCGCTGCCCCAAACAATCGGGGCAACCAATTACGTTCATGGACTTTTCCAGCTTGGCAATCAGATTCTTGCTGCGGGCGCTCCGATATTTTTCTAGAAGTTCGGGAATCAAACCATCAAAAACGCCTCCGTGCATTTGCGAATTCTTGCCACCCCGCCAGGTAAACGTAATGTGCTGCTCTCCCGCACCCCATAGCCAAAGGTACTGGTGCTCCGGCGCCAGGTCCTCCCACGGAGTCTCCAACAAGGTGCCAGTCGGCAAATCTTCGATGCGCTCGATCGTGTTGGCGACGCCCTTGTAAATATGCCGTTTCCAACGACCCAGGCTCTTCCACTCGCCCACCAGCCCGATGCAGCCCTGGGCAATCGACCGGTTGGGTTGGTTGACAAGTTTCGCCGGGTCGAAGCTGAACATCTGCCCCAGGCCATCGCATTCGAAGCACATCCCTTGAGGGCTGTTGAAGCTAAACAATTGGGGTGACGGTGGCTGAAAACTCACGCCGCAATGATTGCAGGCGTAGTCGGCGCTAAAGAATATATCGCTCGAGTTTTTGGCGCGCGCAGATCGACTCCCACTCGCCGCCGCCCCTTTGAGTTCGGCATCGCCTTTTTCGGGAGCGATGATCAGACTGCCCTCGCCAACCTCTAGGGCGTTTTCGACGGCCTCGGCCAACCGGCTTCGAACACTGGGCCCATTCGTTAAACGATCAACCACCACTTCGATGTCGTGGCGCATCTGCCGGTCAAGCGACCAATTGTCGGTAAGTTGCACAATCTGGCCATCGACCCTGGCGCGTATAAAACCGCGTTTGCGCAGGTCGTCTGCCAGATCGCAGAACTCTCCTTTTTGCCTCCGCACGACAGGCGCGAGCACCGCAAATCGGGCCTTCGCAGGCTGCATCAGGATGCGAGCGATTATCTGCTCTCGAGATTGGGCCGTGATGGGCCGCTGACACTTCCAGCAATGTCCTCTACCAACACGGGCGTACAGCACACGCAAAAAGTCGTAAATCTCAGTGATCGTACCGACCGTCGACCGAGGATTGCTGCCAGCTGATTTCTGGGCGATCGAGATCGACGGGCTAAGGCCACTGATATGATCCACATCCGGCTTGGGCATCTGTCCGAGGAATTGCCGGGCGAAGGTTGACAAGCTTTCGACATAGCGTCTCTGGCCCTCTGCGAAGAGCGTATCGAATGCCAGCGAACTTTTGCCGCTGCCCGAAACGCCCGTTAGGCAGATGAGCTGGTTCCGCGGCAACACCAGATCGATATCGCGGAGATTGTGCTCTCGAGCGCCTTTGATAATGATGTCGGAGGAGGGCATACGTCGAAGATGGGCGAGGGCAGGGCTCTTTGGCGGGCGGGCATGCGCGAACTAGGCATTGTACGCCTAAAGCGGCCCCCGCCCAAGATGACGATTTTGAAGGGTTGCCTCCATTTTATTGCTGCGGCACGGCCTGCAGCAGCATCTCCCGGCACCAAAACTAAGGTTCGCGTTCGTGCGGCAAACGAATAAGAATCAATCAAGTGTGGTGCCCAGTGGGATGCATATTGCGGCATCAGCCAAAGATATACTGAAAAAGGTGGCGAGTTTCGCGCGGGGCTTCGTATAGCTGTTACAATGAGCTTTTAGCAACTTTTTCTGAATCGGGCCGACAAGTACTACCCTGTTCATCTTATGGCCTGCGAGACCGTAGCACCGGAGAATTATGAATGTTGGACTACACCCAAGCTAACCAGCTGCTCTGCCGGCCACTCGTCATTGCCATGCTCAGCTTCGTGTACCTGATTATATGAAGGCTAAAGTTTGTGTAATGATGACGGCTATGTTGTTGGGGTCCGCCAGTTCGACATTCGCCGATCAGATGA
>JAKVCC010000049.1 GCA_022448265.1 Pirellulales bacterium | reverse complement strand
ATCCCACTCAAAGCGGTAGTCGTTGTTCCACCACATTCCATTTTGTGGGCGATGTGCCACAAGCAGTCCATTGACATACAGCCACCCCTCGGCCAACAGTCCTGGAAAGCGAAGGTATACTTTTCCCTGCACCTGTTCCTTCTCCAGTGTGACGTTCGTTTTGGACCACATGAATCCCGTAAACGCCTGCCAGTCTGGATGCAGCACACCTTGGGCCTGTGGATACAAATCCGTACGCACGGTTTCCCATTCGGTCGTGGGGTAGTCTTTGCGGCTCGCTGCAGTTTGGTAGTTGTTGTGATTCGCCTGCCAATACGAAAGGTCAGCAGCCCGGCCCGCGAAGTCACTCGCCAGGCCTGTGTCGTGGGGATCGCGGCGAAAAGCCCAGGTTAAGGGTAGGTTGACAATGCGTTTGCCGCGTGGTCCTGAAGTGAATTCTGCCAGCGAGGCGTACTGCTCTACTTCCCCCGAGAACCAGGCCGGTCCGCTTTCAATCATCTTGACACCCGGCTGGCCCGGAAGCCGGTACGTCGTGAAAATCCCGCTCATTTCTGTCAGCTGATCACGAATCCCAAGGCCTGCCGCCCCGGCTACACAGGCAGCCTTGTAGTCAGCGTCGCTCGCCGCGAGGCGTGCCATTTTCATGTAGCTGTTGATGATGCCGAAGGAGAGCCGTGTAAATTTTATTCGCTGGAGCCACTGTTTTTCATTTCGGGTGAGTTTTTCTGTTGGTTTTGCAGCCAGCGGCGCAACCGTTGCCTCAGCCTGCGTGAGATATTGGCAGAGTTTTTTAATAAGCTCCGGCGTGTAGACTGCCGGGGCAACAAAATATTCATGTTCTTGAACGATCGAGTCCTCCCATGCCCGATAAATAGCCGTCCAATAGTTGCGCATCGGCTCCGATGCGATGCCGTAGAAATTTGGATAGAATTCACCCAGCATCGTTTCAACATCCGCGTCGGGATTCCAAAGTAATTGCCCACGGAAGAATAGATTGGTAAATACTGTGGCAATAGCGCTGCGGCACTCTGTGTCGACACCCAGTATGCCGGCATCACGATACTCTCTGACGTCGTGGCAAAACGCCATGTGGGACGGGTTCGGCATGTCTCGCCAGACCAGCATCCCCTGATCGTAGTCGTAGATGACGACACGGCCCTGCATCACCTGGGCCCAACGCCGCATAACCTGCAGGAATTCACGCTTCGGAGGCGATCGCGGATCGAGCATGCTGTGAATTGGGTCAACGTCGATCGGTGCCAGGTAGGCCACCAGTGGCCTGGCTGCCACTACGTCGCGTTGGGGAGGAATAGTCAGATTGACGTAAGCCAAAAACCCGATTTTGGCCTTGCTCTCCGGATGTGCCTTGAGCAAACGCTCCGCCAGATTGTTGTAGAAGACCATGAATGAGTCGGTGAGCACCTGCGTTTGGAAATATTTGTCGTAGAGCCCTGCATTCAGTTTGCGGTCTTGCGAGTAAGCTGAAGTGTAGGTGCCGTCCTCCATGCCCATCTGCACATGCTCGCCCCGGCCAAACCTGTCGACCACCTGCTGTGCAACGTGCTCCGCCGTCTTTGGGTCGGCAATGGGAATATTGAAAGCAGTCTTTCCTTCAGGCACCAGTTCTTTGACGTATGCCGCTAAACTGTGTCCGCTGGGAACAAAGACGCTGCTCATGAAATTGCGTAGCCGGAACTCGCTGGCGCCACTAGTGTCACCGTTCCAGGAAACCCAGTATCGCCGAACCTCGAACGGGGGTGCGTACGCTTCGTCAAGTGCTCCGATGCGCAGTTCGCTGTGTTCCGGCACGCATTCGCCGAACTCGGTTGGAAGATACCAGCGACATCCCCACAAGTGCAGCAACCTCGAAACGGCATAGTAGTGTGCTTCGTCATTGTTTCCTGCAAGGCAAACACGGTTGCCAACGCGTTTCACAGCGATCGCATCGGCTCGCAACACGGGATCTTTCTTTGCTACCTTGGCAATCGCGTCACCAAGAGCAGGTTCGGCGTCGAGCGCCTCCTGTCCCACGAGAAACAGGATTCGCTGCTCTCGATCTTGGATTGCATTTTTTTCTGTCTCGGTGCGCGCAATGTCGACCTGTGCGCCGCACATCATCTCGATGTATCTGGCAAGGTCTGTCGCCGCATTCGCTTCCTGGGGGCCGGCATTCGGCGAAACGATGACCACCGGGCGCGACTCTTCGGTTGATACAACCAGATCGTTTCCTGTCGAAAGGCCAGCCCTTTGCGCCATCGTAACTGGGGTCGAAAATGCGATCTGGGTCGCAATTGCACAAACAGACAGCAAGCAATAGTGGCGTAGATTCATGAGGATTCTGCTGGTTATCAGGGGGCCTGTAAAATCACCTCGAGATAGTCGTTAAACTGGCCCTGAAAAGAATAGCTGGCGTGTGGGTCTCTGTTCAGAACAGGGGTAACCAGTTCCGTTCCTGTTACGGCCCGACTAATGAGTAACGTGAGCCATGTGGCAAGGTAGCAACGTTTCATTAGGAAAGCTCCATGCTTCGTTACGGGACCCAAATGCAAGGCGGAATGTTTTTTCGGCCATCCGCTTCCATAACAAACTTCCGATTGGCCGTACCATCAGGTTAACATCTGGCGCTCACCGCTGGCACTCGAATATCCTTACTGCCGAGGGGCAAATCTCCCGGGCATTCTCCCTCGAGAAACAACGGACGAATCCTGCAAGGACCTTATCTCCGTGAAAAACACTGGTGCGCGAGAGAGAAACCAGGCAGGCAATTTGGGGAGATTTTCCTGGAGTGGCGGGTTCTGGCAGCCTTGGCTTTCGAAAAGAGAGCACGGAATGGTAGAATCCAGCGCGTGATGGCCACAATGTGTTGACTCCTTTCGTGCCGGTATATTTTGGAAGAAAGAGCGCCAAAGTACGCTCGGTGCGGCCCAGTGGCCTGGCTGCTGGCGCATTGCTTTCTCCACAGGTTGCCCTTGGTCAAAGTGGAGCTTGCTGTTTTTCGTCTCCGTGGCCAGTACTGGGTAGCAGTGCGAAGTCGCAGATCGCAGCCGATCAGCCCCTCCTTTTTTAGCGGAAAGATAATGTCATGCCCCATTCGGAAGAGAATCCAGCGGCAAGATCAGATTCTCCAGTCACCATAACGGGCATTGTCTATAACGACCATGACGCAAATCAATCGCAGGCCAATCGCAAACGCGGCCTACCCCAGGTCTGCGTTACGGATGGATTGACTTGCGTCCTTACCGATTCTGAAGGCCGGTATCGGCTCAAGACCAACGTCGAGCGATCCCGCTATGTCTTTGTTGTCACGCCCACTGGTTATCAGTGTTGCCCGGAATTTTTTCAGAGAATTCCCGTCGGCGTTACGCAGTTGGCTGTAGACTTTGCCCTGTCGCCTTCGGCGAAAACGAGCGAGAACGATTTCTCGTTTGTACAGGTTGCCGATATGCATGTCCGTAACGAACTCGATACAGCAGAGCTGGTTGAAGACCTCGAGGAGATATTGCCGTTGCAGCCCGATTTCATCGTCGCAACCGGCGATGAAATCAACAATGGTCATGGGCGGTCTGCCGAGATGTACCCGCATTACAAGGCAGCGATTAAAGATTTTCCTGTGTCTGTTTTTCATGTTGTTGGCAATCACGATGTTCCAGTAGAGATTTACGAGGATTTTCTCGGCCCGCCCTACTACGCCTTCAACTATGGTGGTCGCCACTTTGTGGTCCTTAACAGCATGGCTGACGTGGCACCCCAATTGGACTGGCTTCAGCGGGAAATCGCGATGCAGCCGGAAGAGATTGAGATCGTGGTTTTCCAGCACTATTCACCGAACAAAGCGCTGCTGGAGTTTTTGTCCCAGTACAACACCAGGGCGGTCATCAGCGGCCATTGGCATTCAAGCCAGGTGTTTCGATACAAGGACATGCTGTGCGTCAGCTCGCCGCCTTTGCGTTTCGGCGGCTTTGCCATGGCCCCCCGGGGATTTCGAACGGTCACCTTCCACAAGGGCCAGATCGATCTGAAAGACCACCTGGGCGGTTGCCGGGAGCATCTGACGATTGTTTCCCCTGCCCACGGAGCGGTCATGCCGGCCGGGAAGATCCAGATCCACGCAAACGCTTACGATGTCTCCAGGGCGGTAACCAGGGTTGAGTACCGAATCGCAGAAGAACCGTATAAAGCAATGAGGGCGGTTGGTACGTGGGCCTGGGAAGGCGAGTGGGCCGGTAAAGCGCCGGGGAGCTATGCCATCGACGTAAAAGCAAGCCTGGCCTCCGGTGAGATCCTGCGGGATCGGGCCAATTTTGAGGTCGCAGCTGACCTGGTTGCTGCTCCGATACCCGAATCAGCCTGGCCGATGTTCCAACATGATTCGTCCCGGACCGGTGCGACCGGTGATACGGTTCATCCGCCGTTGCACCTTGCCTGGAGCACGGCGCTTGGCAGCACAGCGCTTAGTGGTACAGCGCTTAGTGGTGCACCGCTTGGTGGTACAGCGCTTGGTGGTACAGCGCATATTTCTTCGCCGGTCCTTGCCAATGAAACTGTCTATATCGGGCTGCAGGATGAAGCGATGAAAGGGATCGCCGGGGTTTATGCGTTGGATGCGCGGACTGGCAGTACCAGGTGGAAATTTGCAACTCCGGTTTCGGTGAAGAACAGCGTCGCAGTGGCCGGCAATCTTGTTTATGCAGCAACGGCCGACGGACAGATGTGGGCGCTGGATG
>JAKVCC010000048.1 GCA_022448265.1 Pirellulales bacterium | reverse complement strand
ATAGTCGTCAGAAATCCTGCAGCAAAGGGCTACTGGTAATCTGCCTCCGAGATGGGAGCAGCCATCTGGTAGCTAGAGGTATCTTCACCACGCGGATCGACACATTTACGGCCATTGGGGGTCATAAGCTGCTGATACACCAGGTAATCGATATCGGGCTGGATCGAAAGGCCATGGCCATCGGCAAATATCACGTTGAAGACACCGGCTGGATGGTTGCTCGCTGGGCGGGCATAGAAGGGCCCCTCCTCAGCATTCGACGCAAACGGATCTCCGCTGCCTTCCTGGCTGAACCGCTCCTGACCATTTGGATCCACAACCCACACCATGCCAAAATGCTGCTCCCCTGCCTGAAGTGGCGAAACTCCCAACCAGGTATACGCGCTATTCTTGTGGTTATTTTCTCCCAACATGAGAGTCGTCGATGCGCCGTCACGAATCCCTGCAAGCCGAGTCTTCACGTTATTTCCATTCACACTCATGTTGTGAAACAAGCCGTTCTCTTTTGCATCGCCTACAAAATCGCTAGCGATGCCACTGTTGTCGCTACTAAAACGGGTACCATTCCAATCCCAGGCTCCGGCGTTTGCCACATACGACAAGCCGGCACCGCCCTGGATAGCCGTGACATCCGTATCGGCTGTACAGACAAAGACCTCCACCGGCCGAATGGGATCAATTCTCGGGGTGGTGCCGTCGACATTCGGGGTGATGCCATCGACAATCCGGTCCCATAGATCTTGCCGTTCGAGTTGCGGGAGAATACGGGCCGCCCAACTCACGCGCGACCCCCCCCTTTCGCCTGCCCCAGCGCTACTGCTGCTGCCATACGTCGAATTGGCCATGTCTGTACCAGTGACCGTCACATACATGCTATCGCTCCGCTTGACCGGCTGGACATAGCCAGGAAAATTTCCCTTGGTCGATTCGAAGTTGAGCATCGCCAGGCCCAGGTTCCGCTGGTTATTGGCGCACTGGGTCATCATCGCCCGGCCACGGGCGGCGTTAACCGCCGGCAACAGCAAGGCGACCAGTATGCCAATAATCGTGATCACCACCAACAGTTCCACTAACGTAAAACCAGCCTGCCGATGCGCGATTGTCGACAATTTCACCTGGGTCAAGCCACCCGCTGTGCAGCGGGAATGCGTCGTCATGGCACGTCCTCCGATAGATTGTTCCGATTCTCTTATCCGCACCGTTCCCTGGCAGCGCCCTCGGGCCACCTTCGGCAGCCGTGCGGAACCTTCAGTCAATAGCCTCTCTCAATGCTATTATCGCGAATAGCGTCATAAAAAACCAGCGGTGACCCATTCCCCTCACGACCTTCCCAAGCGGCCGAATTGAAGGAAAAACCCCTAAAATCCCGGGTCACCTCTACAGTGGCCAACGAACCTCCCAGTGGGCTATTCTCTGGTTCCAGCCAGACACTGCTTGTCCGCAATTCACAGCCTCGGGCAGGCCCAGGGGACTCACAGGCCATCGACCGTTAGCACGGGTTTCCCCATTTGCAACCGAGATCCTCCTAAGGAAACACCCATTGGAGCGACTATAATTGGGTTACCGGGTAAGGTATCCTAGTGCTGGGAGGCCATCCTATCCCCGCTGCGGTCCCACTTGCAGGCCGGGGCAAACCTGACCGGCCGGCAAAATTGACCGACTGGAAAAATGAACCGAGGGCAAACTCATGCTCAACCCCACGCTCTTCCCCCCATTGAGCCAGCTTTCAAGCGCAATGCTGTTGGCCCAGGCACAAATTCTGCAGAACAACTTTTTGAAGCTTGCGATGTTCGCCTTGTCTGCGATCATCCTTTTCGTATTCGTCCTTATCCTCTTTAGTTATGGCAGGCTTTGGCTTCGCGCGTTTGCTTCCAGGGCGCAGGTGCGAATGGTTGATTTAATCGGCATGACCTTACGAAAGGTGCAATCACGCACCATTGTTGACGCGAAGATTATGGCCATGCAGGCGGGCATCGAAACCCATCCCGAACTGGGCATCACTACCCGACGGCTTGAAGCCCACTACCTCGCGGGCGGAAATGTGCCGCGGGTGATCAACGCCGTCATTGCAGCACAGCGGGCCGATATCGACTTGGACTTTGACCGAGCAGCCGCTATTGATCTTGCTGGGCGTGATGTGCTCGCCGCCGTCAAAACAAGTGTCTATCCTAAAGTCATCGACTGCCCCGATCCGGACAAGTCGACCAAGGCAACCCTGAGTGCGGTTGCAAAAAATGGCGTTGAGCTTCGCGTTCGAGCACGGGTCACCGTACGCACCAATCTCTCTCAGCTGATTGGGGGCGCAACTGAAGAGACCATCATTGCCCGGGTTGGCGAAGGCATCATTACAGCCATTGGATCGGCCGGAGACCATCTCGCAGTGATGGAGAATCCTGATCGCATTTCCAAGGCAGTGCTTGCCCGTGGCTTGGATGCGCACACTGCCTTCGAGATAGTTTCCATCGACATTGCGGATATCGACATTGGCGAGAACATTGGTGCCCGACTCCAAGCCGATCAGGCTGAAGCCGATACACGCAAGGCACAAGCCCTGGCCGAACAACGGCGGGCTAATGCCATTGCTCTTGAGCAAGAGAATAAGGCAACGGTAGCTGCAAACCGCGCAAAAGTGTTCCTCGCTAAAGCTGAGGTTCCACAGGCCATGGCCGAGGCATTCCGCAATGGCAGCCTACAAACGGCACCGGACAACGGACAGCGCTGATACCAACCGTGCCGTACCTGACGAAGACTCTCCCGCTAGCGAACCGTCTCCTGGCCTAGAAATGCAGCTTGTACTTTGCTGCGCCACGACGCTCAGGCAACCCCTGTTTGATCAGACGTGGCGAATCTGAATACTGCCCAAAAATTCAACCACTATTGCCGACTTAACACGTGGTCAAAAATATCCTGAAAATACGGTGAGAGCTCTTCGTGTTGCTCGGCAAGGATCCACCGGCCGTCCTTAAACTCTAATTCGAACGTATCCTCATATTCACTAACCCGTTCCGTGACGACTGGTTTCACTAAATCTTTCAGGCGTCCTTGCGAACTCCTTACCCTGACGGACTCATCAAAATCATCTAGCCGGTCAGGGTCTGTATCTGAGAAGGGATCCTCGATACCAACTTGTCCGGCAACCTTGGATTTCTTTTTCTTTCCATCTTCTCCATCTTCTTCCTCTTTGTCGTCCACCGTTGATCGATAAGTGGAATTCAAACGCGTATCAACCGTAATCTGAGCCTTGTAATGGTCAGTTGCGGTCGCTGGCGGAATCAATTCGTCCTTCACCGTCCGTTCCATTTTCGTTGTAAAAACAGCCCCTCTGCTTCGAGATGGATCGGTGGTGACTCCTTCAACCTGCCGGCGAAAGATCACCATGATTTCCTTGTATATTTTCTCCGGACTCGGACTGGCCACTAACTCCGCACTACCAGGACTGACCGCTGATGAGTGTTGTCCACCACAACCGAAGCTGCCCAGCATCAGCAGCGCCATTGCGATCCAAACACGCGAATTATAGCTCGGCCCTACACCCACAGCAGAGACACTCCCTTCCTGGCTTCCTATCCGTTCCCGGGTTTGCTCGTCACAAAAGTTTTCCATGGTAATTCGGCTCCATTGAAATTTGCACCTTGACCAAGCCACATCGTGCTGGAAGTACCCACAAGAAGTTTGCCCTGCCATTCGGCGGAGCGACAAACAAACCGAATTCATTTAGAATCCGCCAAATGGATCTTCGTCCTGGCCACCTTCCCCAAAAGGTTGATCTCCTATTTCTTCAGAATCGTCGGCAAATGGATCTTTCTCATCCGACGCCTGCTGTGAATCCGATCCATAAGATTCTTCTTTTTCCTGCTGGCCCGAATCCTCAGCCACAGGATCACTTTGTTTTTTATCGCCCGGCTGGTCAGCGAAGGGATTTGTCACAGCGTCCAACGCGGGATTGTGCAAATCAACCTGCGGACCCACATCAGTGCCAACTGCTCTTTCTTGTTGAGCGACCTCACCTGCTCGAAGAATAGTTTGGGGTCGCGTCGGCTTTGGCTCTGGTCCAAAGTCACCCGCCACTACGCCGTCGGTCAATCGATCCAGCGAAACAGGTACGCGGCGCCGAGTTGCCGAATCTTCTGTTCTTTTCTGTTGTTCATACCGTTTTTGCTGGCGTTGTCGACCCGCAATCGCATGTTGTAGCCGCGCATTTTCACGGTACTTTTCCAGGATGAGACGGGTTGGCCCCTGTACCCGTTCCAGTGCGCGGCCCACCGCGTATTGACCAGGGCTTTTCGCTTCAAGCATTGCACCGTCACCAAAGTCGTTGAGTGCCTCTCCGGCACGACCCAACTTCAAGCGATTCAGTGCGCGGAAATAATAAGGGCGGGGATCCCTGGAATTAACTTCTATCGCACGTGTCAGGCATTGATCTGCTAACACGCTATCTCCCGAAAAATGAGCGTGGACACCGCGCCCATAGCTTTCAAGGGCAACAGGCGGATATTGGGCGAGAGTGACAGAGGCGATCTTCAGCCACCAGGCAACTAAACCTACAACGAGTCCGATTCGCATTATTAATCCTGTATCTTGCAACTTTCAATGAATTTTTTAAAGTGGACCAATCCCAAAACGGCAGGCAATTATTCCCTCGTTAGCTTGCGGCCATGACGGCTGTCTTTCGGGCACGGGCACCCACCACACGTTGCTCGGGATCCCCCAACCCCAGACTCGCTGTCCGCTGACCCATCTGCAATTTATCAATTCGAGACTTCACATCGTCAAACTTTGTGCGCTCGCCACTTCCCAGGTCGTCCCTCTCAAGACCAAGTTTCAATGCTTCCTTCCA
>JAKVCC010000047.1 GCA_022448265.1 Pirellulales bacterium | reverse complement strand
GCATCGCCATGGGGACTTTACAACGGTGTGCTTTATATTGGCCTGGGCATCTTTGCCATTGGCCTGTTGATTTACGTGTGCCTTGAAATCTTGCGATAGTGCAAGAGTGCGCCCGAGCTGGCATGGTTCCCCGGCGGTTGTCTGCCTAAGACCGAGCGACGCTGTTCTGGGCGGTCTTTGCTCGCCACGTCCAGAGTGCCCAGCCCACTGCAGGGGCGAGAGAAACAATGGCCATCGCAAGAAGGATGGTGTGAATCCCAACCTTTTGATGGAGTGCCACTCCGGCAAGTGTTGCTCCAGCCGCGGTCGCCAGCGAAAAACAAGCGAACTCTGAGGCAAAGATACGCCCTCGCACCTGGTCAGGCGAACGTTGCAGCAATAGCTGTGTCGAAAAAACCCATAGCAGTCCGCCACCAGATCCAACGATGAAGGTTCCGGCCAGCACGGCTGCGAAACTCGCCAGAGAGCTGGTAACTACCAGCCCAAGGGCTGCCAGGCAATAACCCAGCAGGATCGCCATACGTACTTTCAGATCCTGGTCTTTGGTGAATAGCCGGGCCAACAACGGGCTGGTCCCAGTCCCCAATCCCATGGTGGCAAACATCATGCCAACGGCCAGGCTACCCCTTTCTCCAATCATGAAGACCGTTTCGGAAATGGCCACCAGAAGTACTTGAAAGGTTGAACCAAAGAAGAGCATTAAGAAAGTTTTCTGCAACGCGATGAGTAACAAATCGACCTCACCAACCAGGATCCGCAAGCCCGTGACGTAGTCGGCAAAAAATGCCCGCATCGTCTTGTCCTGTTGCTGGCTGGAAGCTGAGCGATTCAAGTGGATTCCGGCGATCAGCATGGCGGAGAGAAAAAAAGTGCAACCGTCGATCACAAAGGCGGTATAGACTCCGAAAAATCCGGCGACCAGTCCGCCCAGGGCAGCTCCCAGTGCCAGCATCGTTGACCAGGTGGCCGAGGTGATGGTGTTGGCTGTTGCAAGGGCCTGCGGCGGGACAATATCGGGAAGAATCGCATTTCTTGTCGTAAAGAAGAATCCGCTGATTGCAAGTTGGATCGCTGTGAGTGTGTACAGAAGCCAGACATCGCTGGTATCGCGAACCAGTAGAAAACCGAAGACGGTGATGCCGCGGAGAATATCGGCCCCCAGCAGGATCGTTCTGCGGCTGTAGCGGTCGGCGACCACTCCAGCAATGGGACTTGCGACAAAGGGAGCCAAGGCTCGCACGACGAACAAGCCTCCCACGGCAAATCCCGATTGTGTCAAAGATCCAACCAGAGCGGCTGAGGCGATGAGATTAAACCAATCCCCCAGAAGGCTGACAATTTGGCCATACCAAAGGGAGCGGAAGTTGGCGTTTGAGCGGATGAGCCCAAAATAGGTGACAGATGTTTCGCGAGGGTTAGTAGTCAAAGGCGCTGTGTTTCGATCTGGTTAACGCGACACTGGTCGAATTCGCAATTGAGATGGGACCAGCCGAGTCTGCTTGGAGACTAACCGGGCCTCCACGGCCTGCGGCTGGGTTGGCTGGAAAATCGGTCGTGCGATTTCAGCGGAGGCACAATGTGTGTCGGTCACTTTATGAAATTGGAGCTCACTTTGAAACGATGCTTTTGACACCACCAGAATTAAGCGCAGCGAAATCAAGCAGCACCTGTGGCACACTTTTGTTTTTCGGGCACATGAGGTAGAGGGGTTCCCATTCGGGATTGAATTTACTTTTAAACCGACGGAGTCCGGCAAAATTGAAAAAGTGTTCCCCGTGGCTAAAGAGCGTGTTGCCAACACGGTTCCAGAGTGGAGCCAGCGGGTGCGATTCAAGTCCTGTCAGCGGCGCCATCCCGAAACTGAAACTGTCGTACCCCTGTTCTTTACCCCAGAGCAGCAGTTCGCTGAACAGGAAATCCATGATGCCGTTGGGAATCTCGGTGACATGTCGCATCAGGTCGACGGAAAGTTCAGTTTTGTGAGCCGATTCCAACACGTTTGCAAAGGCGTAGATTTCTCCATCTTTAACCACCACGGCCATGGGAAAGCGGGCCATATATTCGTCCGTGAAATATCCGATCGAGAAGCGTTTTTCAGGAGTGTTTTTCTCTCGAAGCCACTCGTCAGAGATAACTTTTAAACGGGGCAGGTGCTCCGGCACATTTCCTTGTGGAAGGACCTCAAAATGATAGCCGTCGCGCTCGTATCGATTACGGGCCTTGCGTTGATCTTTCGAGTGGCCCCCAGAGTAGGAGAAGTTTTCGAGTCGAACGCGAGCCAGATCTCCCAGCTTTAAAGGGGTCAGTCCCAGTTGTAAATAATTGGGAAGCTGTGAGGCAAGAATGTGGTGAAACACCGTGCGGCCACCATGCAGATCGACCATTTCGTGATAGTCCCACAACATCCCGACAT
The DNA here is from genome assembly GCA_022448265.1 of Pirellulales bacterium. Taxonomy (GTDB): domain Bacteria; phylum Planctomycetota; class Planctomycetia; order Pirellulales; family Lacipirellulaceae; genus Bythopirellula. The sequence goes on along the minus strand of JAKVCC010000047.1, from coordinate 2,886 downwards.
GTTCTTCGGGTGGGCCAATCGGATCGCCCAGGGCAATCCAGCTGGAGCGCTGCACATCGAACATCACAAAAGCCGTACGCTGCTCGTTAAAGAGAAAATGTTTATCCCCCATCAGGGCCAGGTGGGCTTCGGTCGATTCCTGCTTGGCAATGATTTCAGCGGCCAGGTCGAGGTCTTCTTTGCCGGGTAACTCAAGCTTGGGTTTGGAGCTCTTTTGAAATCCCAGGATGGCGAGGACGAGTAGCGTTACCGCCGAGGCAAAGGCGGCCCGCATGAAACGGGTCTCGTCGGAATCATAGGCAAAATGCCACCAGAGGTCGTGCGAATACTCAACGTGTTTATGTGCAAACCATCCAATCCAGATCATGGCGATCAACGCCATCGCGACGCCAGCCAACCAGGTTGGCGACAGGCCTGAATGGAGCAAGGCACCACGCCGATAAAATTGTTTTCGGGTGGTAATCAGCATTGCAAGTAGTATTGCCAGCAAAACGGCTTCCCAGATGCTCAAGCCCTTCAGCAGCGATGTCACAATTCCCGCGGCGACCAGAAGCGTGGTCAACAGCCAGGCCGAGTCATAACGTCGCGTAAGGCCACGCGACAGAACCAGCAGGATGGTCCCAATAATACTGCCAATCAAATGGGACGATTCAATCACAGCCAGGGGCAACAGTTTTTCCAGAGTCGCAAGGTTACTTTTCACTGCGGGTATCGCGGATGAAAACATGAGAATGGCCCCGCACGCAAAGGTCAGGTATCCGATGATGCGAGGAACGAGCGGACTGATGTTGCGAATAACGCCATGGTGAATCTTGCTGACTTGCTCCCGGTGCAAACACCACTCGTGCCAGAGCCAGATGAAGGTGGCGATAAAGAGGGGCAGGAAATAATAAATCACGCGGTACAAAATTAGCGCACCGACAGCCTTGGGATCTGCTGTACCGGGTGCCACAAAAGAAAGAACAGTAAGTTCAAAGACCCCCAGTCCACCAGGTATTTGTGAAAAGGTCGCGACCAGGATCGCCAGCAGGAAACCACTGAGTAAAACCGGATAGCTGACGTTGAGTTGTTCGGGCAACAGTACCCACAACACCAAACTGACCACGACCAGATCAACCGATGCGACCACCACCTGTCCGATCGCCAGTTTTAATCCAGGCAACTGAATGGAGCAGTGGCCAATGTGAAGGGGCTTGCGCCGTACGGCGTTTGCCACCAGATAAGCGACGAGCACGGACGCAATCGCAACGCCGATCCAGCGATTTGGCAAATGCGCGAAGATGGCTGCAGGACCCTTGGTGTCGTGACCACTGACCAAAAAGAAGGCAACCGACCCCATTGCCAGTAGGCCAACCGTGTAGTTGACCATGAGCATCGACACGAACCGAAATATTTCGGAAGCCTTCAGGCCCCACGTAGAATAAAGGCGATAGCGGATTGAGGTCCCCCCAAAAATCGCACCAAAATTATAGGCAGTCGTGTGGCCGAGGAAGGAAGCAGTGGCAATCTTCCAGAAAGGCAAATAAAGACCAGCCGCTCGTACCGCCAGCCAGTCGTATCCGACCAGACAGAAATAGCTGAGTGCCGTGAGGCCGATGGCCAGAAGTAGCTTGGTCGGAGATACTTGCCAGATGGCGTCGCGAATTTCGGCGAAGGTGTAGTGTCGTAATTCGCGACTCAGCAGGTAGCACACCACACCAAAGGCAATTACGACCAAGAGAGGTGCCAGACTTTTCAGGCGTTGCAACATGCTTGTCCTTGGTGGATTCAACCGACGAGTGAGATGCCCCAGCCAGGGGTCGTGAGCCGAACTGAAAACCGCGATAAACTACCAAGGTTATAGGCTCAGAAGCGATGACTTGCCAAGGTATCTTGCTGTTTTGGCGTCGCCCGTAAAGATTTGGACCATTTCCTGCAAAGTGGTTTGGTGGACCAGCCAGGCATCACCTTGCCGGGCGATTTCAGTGGGCTTTTGAAGAGTTGCAGTTTGTGGTGACCGGTACCGGTCCATTTCCGGCGTGGCTGAGTCCGCTTCCCAGGGCTCAGGAGAACCCCGCGATTGTTCCGCAGATGGTTGGCGCGCTAAAGGACGTCGACATAGCGAAAGAGGAGGGCCATTCCCTGGCCGCCACCGACGCACAAACTGACAATACCGAGTGTCTCAGGTTGGTTAAGCTGGACCAGGCGGTCGTGCAGTGTTGTGACAAGCCTCAGGCCGCTGGCGCCTAACGGATGGCCAAGCGCGATGGCGCCGCCCCACGTGTTGATTCGGTCGGCGGGCAGGTTGAGTTCGTGGGCGGAGGCGAGAACTTGAACGGCAAACGCTTCGTTGATTTCCAGGGCAGCAATATCTGGCGGCCCGATTTTGTTTTGCAAGAAAAGTTTTTTCACCGCTGGTACTGGGCCCATGCCCATGACCTCGGGTGCAACAGGGGCCACGACAGAGTCAATAATCTCCAGACCACATGTTACGCCGAGTTGTTTGGCCGTTTCCATCTCAAGCACCCAGCCGCTGGTGGCGCCATCAGTCAGGGGCGAACTTGTGGCAGCGGTGACCACTCCCTTTTCGGCAAAAGCAGGAGCCAGACTGGACATCTTTTCCCGGTTGACAGGGAACCGGATGAATTCATCGCGATCGATCAGGTAGGGATGGATTTGGTTTTCGTAATCGCCACGCTCGTATGCATGGAAAGCCATTTCGTGGCTTCTCGCAGCGAAGTCTTCTTGTTGAGCACGGCTGATTTGCGAGAACCGGCGCGCGACTTCTTCGGCCGTATCTCCCATCGCGATGTAGGCCTGTGGTGCAACGGCCTGGATCTGTGCCGACTCTGAAAAATTAGCCCCACGGCGGGGAATGCGGCTCATCGATTCAACACCGGCAGTCAA
>JAKVCC010000046.1 GCA_022448265.1 Pirellulales bacterium | reverse complement strand
CTAATTCAATGGTGAATCTGAAAAACGACCCGGTCGTGGTAACCGACCGATTGACAAAACAATATGGTGAATTCACTGCCGTGAGCGACTTGTCGCTCTCGCTCGAGCGCGGACAAATTCTTGGATTCATTGGCCCCAATGGGGCTGGAAAAACGACCACGATCAAAATCCTCGTGGGTCAGGCCCGCCCACTTCCGGCACCGCGTCGATAGCAGGTGCAGATTGCGTGCACGATGCCAAGCGCGTGAAGCATCTGGTGGGCTATATGCCAGATACCTTTGGGACCTACGACAACATGCGGGTCCACGAGTATTTGGACTTTTTTGGCGCCGCGTTTAGCATTCCCCGCAAAGATCGCATACGCCGCGTGGCAGAGGTGATGGAGATTGCCGGGGCCACGTATATGAAAGATCGCTATGTCGAAAGCCTCAGCCACGGCATGAAGCAGCGTGTTGCGATTGCCCGAACACTGATTCACGACCCGGAGGTTTTAATTCTCGACGAACCGGCCAATGGCCTGGATCCGCAGGCGCGCATTGAAATGCGCGAGACCCTTCTACAGCTGGCCGACTCGGGCAAGACCTTAATTGTCACCAGTCACATCTTGCCCGAACTATCACGAATCTGTAACCAGGTCGCCATTGTCACGCATGGTCAACTACGAGCCTTTGGTCCGCTTGAGGATATTTTGCGCACCGTCAGCCAGCGGCGCTGGATTGAAGTCCAGTTGACGCACGCCACGGATGTCGACAAGACCGAGCAAATCATCGAGCAACAGGTCGGGATCGATTCGGAAACTACAAGCAGTTCGACTGAAGCGACCGTGCGGTTTCAGACAAGCCAATCGGAGGAGGAACTCAGCCAATTGCTTTCCCAGTTGACCAGCGCAGGCGTGGGGGTGAGTCAATTTCGGGAGATCCCTGTCGATCTGGAGGATACGTTTCTTTCGATTACACGACAAACGGCGGAGTCTGCCAGTTAGTGGTCCACCATGTGGATCAAACCATCCAGCGAACGACTTGACACTCGACTTTCATTTCAGAGGCTCAAAAACACCCCTTGCCAGCGAACCTATGACCAATCCTATCCTCCAGCGGGAAGTGCTCGGATTCTTACGGTCGTGGTGGGCACCAGCCATCCAGCTTGTCCCGGCGGTTACGTTTTCGGTCTTGGTGTTGATTCGTTGGCCCACAGATGGACAAGTCAGTGTGGCGGGGACCCAGGCCCACCAGGTCCTGGAACTTTTCGGTTACGGAGCACTCGCTTTGGTACTGCTATTGGTGCCGATCTTTCCTGCCACGACGCTTGTGCGCGAGCGAAGGCAAGGGACACTGGCATTGCTACTTAACTCTCCCATGTCCGGCTGGTCGATTTATGCTGGAAAACTTGCCGGCAATCTTACCTGCGTCTTTTTGCCACTCATCATGAGTCTTCCGGCAGCGGCTGCCTGCTACGCCATGACCGGTTTAGGGGCGTCCCAACATCTGGGCCGTTTGTACCTCGTGTTGTTCATGGCCACCATCCAGTACACGGTGCTGGCCCTCTATGTGAGCAGCTTTGCCTCGACGACCGATTCGGCACTCCGAACGACCTTTGGAATTATTTTGTTGATTGCTGTGGGCAGTTTGGGCCCCTACCAGCTCCTCCAGGGCCAGTCCCTTGGCTGGCTTGGGGAAATTGGCCTGTGGCTGCAGTCGCTCTCACCACTTCCGGCCATGATGGAAATACTGGGACACGGAGATGTGACAGCCCAAGGACTCGTCACCCGCAGCGGAAGTCCGTTGCGGTTTGCGTTATTGGCCGCAGCCACGGCGACCTTTTGTGCCATTCACACGATCGTGCGATTGAAGCCGACGATGCTCGATCGCCCCCGGCCCCAAGGCGTAATCACCCAAGACCGGAGCCATCTTCAGCAGTGGTTACGACGATTCGTGTTTCTCGTCGATCCCCATCGGCGGAGTGGCGCCATCGGCGATTGGACCAACCCGGTATTAGTCAAAGAGTTTCGGAGCCGTCGGTTTGGCCGTTCCCAATGGATGTTTCGTTTGATTGCCCTATCGGCGTTGATTTCCTTATTGTTGACTTACATGGCCACCACGGGCACTTTTGTTTGGGGGCCTGAAACCATCGGGGTAATCATGGTGGTATTGCAGATTGCCTTGGTGTTAATTTTGACGCCCAGCCTGGCTGCAAGTCTCATCAGCTCCGAAAGGGAAAGTGGCGGGTGGACATTGTTGATGATGACACCCCTAACTGGCACGCGAATTATCATCGGAAAGCTACTCAGCGTGGCGGCCACGGTCGCGATGGTGCTGATGGCCACACTTCCAGGCTATATCGTTATGATGGTCATCCAGCCGGTCTTAAAACAGCAGGTCCTTTACGTGTTGCTGAGCCTTGTGTTGACCGCCCTGTTTGCAGTCACCTTAAGCGCTGCGGTAAGCAGTTTTTTCCAGCGCACGGCGCCCGCAACGATTACCTGCTACGCACTGCTGGCATTGTTTCTCATCACGCCGATGCTGATTTGGTTAGGTCGCGACGCACCGTTTGGAAAATCGGTTGTCGAATCGATACTGATTGCAAGCCCCCTGGCTGCGGCACTGCAAGCGATGCAGATTTCGGGATTTACTCACTACGAGTTGCTGCCTGTCAACTGGTGGATTATGGGTGGCGCATCGCTACTCTGCACGGGGATCCTGGGCCTGCAAACCTGGCGAATTACGCGCCCCCTGTAAACGATTCCGGCCCCCTTCTGGGGCCCCAGAAAGTTGCTTCACGCCCTTTTCTGGCTTGCACCCTGGAGCGGTCCCTAGGTGATCCTGAGCCAAACGTATTGCTCCCCCCAGAAAGGTTTTCTTTGGCCAACAATTCAATTAAACTACATCCCATGACACGCCATCTCTTTAGAACGCTGATCCTTGCCACGATTTTTTTAACCTCGGTCACTTCGGTGGAGGCAGACCATGAAGGCTTCGTTCCGCTCTTCAACGGTCAAGACCTCACTGGCTGGAAGGGGAATCCGTCTATTTGGTCGGTCCAGGATGGCGTGCTCACCGGCAGGACCACCGCCGATGCACCCCTGAAGGAAAACACGTTTCTCATCTGGCAGGGAGACGCGTTGACCGATTTTGACCTGGAACTTGAGTACCGCATAGTCAACGGCAACAGTGGCATTCAGTATCGCAGCCAGGTGCTTGACCCAAAGGGATGGGTTGTCGGGGGCTACCAGGCGGATATTGAGTCCGGCGTGACCTACACCGGAATTCTTTATGAGGAACGGGGACGAGGCATCCTTGCGAAGCGGGGCGAGCAGGTAGTGATCGGGTCCGATGGCATTTCCGCGGCGACCTCCTTTGCCGATGCGGCCGCGTTGCAAGAGGCCATTCGGGCTAAGGACTGGAACCATTATGCGATTCACGCCCACGGCCCTCTGTTGCGTCACGTGATCAATGGTCAGCGGATGGTCGAAATCGAGGATCACGCCCTCAAAGAGAGCGCGCCGTCGGGAGTCCTGGCACTTCAGGTCCACCAGGGCCCGCCTATGACGGTCCAGTTTCGGAACATTCGCTTAAAACGGCATCCACAACCGGCGGCCCCCAAGTCGAATCCATTAGAACCACAATCGGTGATCGACTCGGCGCTCCCAGCCGAAGCGCTTTCCCTACGACCCGGCTTTCATGCCGAACTGCTTTACTCGGTGCCACGTGACGAACAAGGCTCCTGGGTATCGATGACGGTGGACCCCAAGGGGCGCCTGATCACCTCGGATCAATATGGGCACCTTTACCGCGTAACGCCACCGGCGCTGGGTGAGGCGGCCGGCGAAACACGCGTCGAGCGGCTTGACCAGATTCCACTCGGTATGGCCCATGGCCTTGCCTGGGCACACGACAGCCTTTACGTCGTTGTCAACGGGAAGGGCTTGCATGGAAATGGCAGCGGGCTTTACCGGGTGCGGGATACCGACGGCGATGGGGAACTTGATAAGGTTCAGCAACTGCGCCGCTTTGAAGGCTCCGGGGAGCATGGCCCCCATGCGGTGGTGCCTGGCCCCAAGGGCAAATCGCTCTATGTGATCGGCGGCAATCACACGTCGATTCCCGAACCGGACCACTCGCTCGTGCCCCAACGGTGGGGTGAAGATTATCTCCTTGCCCGCCTTTGGGATGCGGGCGGCCACGCTGTGGGAATCCTGGCCCCAGGGGGATGGATTTGCCGCACCGATCCTGAAGGCAAATCCTGGGAACTGGTGAGCATCGGCCATCGCAACCCGTACGACCTGGCGTTCAACCAGGAGGGAGAACTGTTTACCTACGATGCCGATATGGAGTGGGACATTGGGGCGCCGTGGTATCGCCCGACGCGGCTCTGCCACGTGACCAGCGGCAGTGATTTTGGCTGGCGGAGCGGTAGTGAAAAATGGCCTGCCTATTATCCCGACAGCCTGCCCGCAACGGTCAATATTGGTACCGGGTCGCCAACGGGAATCTGCTTTGGTTATCGCACCAACTTTCCGCAAACCTATCGCGATGCGCTTTTCATCTGCGATTGGAGTTTTGGAAAGATGTACGCGGTCCACTTAAATCCCAGTGGGGCCACCTACCGGGCCGAGGTTGAGGATTTCCTGACCGGCGCTCCCCTGCCGCTCACCGACGTTGTAGTCAATCCACGCGACGGAGCGATGTACTTTACGACGGGTGGCCGCAACACCCAGTCTGGCCTGTATCGCCTGACGTATGACGCTGCGGGAGTCGCTGGCGGGCGACCCCTGGCGAAAGGCCCTGACACAACTGCCTCGGCCACGGTGCCTGCTGCAGCGGTTCGCCGGCGTCTGGAGGCGCTGCATGGCCGCACCACGCCTACGGCCGTCGACACGGCCTGGCCCTACTTGAATCACGAAGACCGCTTCGTTCGGTACGCCGCTCGTCTCGCAATTGAGTTCCAGGGGGTCGACCAGTGGCAAGCGCGAGCGCTGGCAGAAACGGAGCCACAGGCTCTTCTGGAAAGCTCACTCGCCCTGGCCCGGTGTGGCAATCCCGCAGACCGCAACCTGCCACAACAAATGGTCACCGCTCTTGACCGGTGCGACTGGTCCCAGCTCTCCCCATCCCAACGGCTTGCCCTCCTGCGTACGTACGGGCTTATTCTCATACGACTTGCTCCCGCCGATGAAGCCATCCATGCCATGTTGATCGACCGGCTCGACGGTCATTTTCCCGCGGATGATGCCAGCTTAAACCGGGAGTTGAGCCGCTTGTTGTGCTTCCTTAACGCACCGGCCATTGTCGACCGGACGCTGTCACTGCTGGAAGTTGCTCCTACGCAGGAAGAACAGATCCACAACGTTTATGCACTCCGTTCGGTGATTGCCAACGCCCCCCTTGCCCAGCAGGAGAGATATTTTCGCTGGTTCCAGCAGGCACACACCTGGCGGGGTGGCCATAGCCTGAAGGGTTTTCTCGAGAACATCAAGAAAGAAGCCGTCGATGGCCTCACGAAAGAGCAGCGGGAGCAGTTGGGAGACGCCTTAACCTTCCCTGAGAATACGGCAGAAGGGCAAGATGGACTTGCGGGACGGGACCTTGTCCGGGAGTACTCTGTTGCTGACGTAGTC
>JAKVCC010000045.1 GCA_022448265.1 Pirellulales bacterium | reverse complement strand
GAATAAAACAGTCCACGGTGTGCGACCAGCTTTGTCGCCTCAGGCGAGTCGATCAAGTTACTGGAGTCCGCCGCACTCATCTGGAAGACCACTCGCATTTCAAATTCTCGCAACGTCATGCGGTCGAACAACCGCGACACATTGTTGTAGGAGTCGCACCAGATCAGGGTATGGATACCAAAGGCTGGACCGTTGCGGAGGATCTCGGCCAGTTGTTTGTCGGCGCTTGGTGCCTTGTCGCGGTCGGTCGAAAAGCTGAAATCGTCCTCCTTGCGCCTCAGTTCCCGAAAACGGCCTGCGTTATGGATGACCAAAAACAGTGGTGGCTGCTCTTCGCTCAAACTTTCCCGACGCTCTAATTCGTCCCTGACTGCATTGAGCGCACCTACTCCATCGCGCAAACCCACGAGCTCTGCGGGAACCGGAAGTGCCTGAACCACTTTTTGCCATGTTCCGACTTCTGATGATTCGGGGCGGGTCCCATCGAAAATCACAAACCGGCTAGGCAGCGGAATCCCGGCTTGACCTTCTTGATCGTCTCCTGCTTGCTGCCGGTTACCGTCAGGGTCCGCAGTCTCCACCCTGCCTTGCACCGCCAGGCTCACCACTGCCGACGTCAACACTCCCAGCGCTGCCTCCTCACGATGCCCAACAACCAGCAAATTACTTCCTGCGTGTCGCGCAAATGTCGCGGACGTGGGATCCTTGATTGCAACCGCGGCGCCCAACCAGGCCTTTTGCACGAGCGGTGGGGATTCACCTGGGGGAGTATCAAGCAAGTCACAAAGGGATTCATTGTCGGCAGGATCGGCCGGAGTATTGCCCTCGAAGACAATGGCTGGACTTAGCGGCGGACCGGTTTGCTCATGCAATTCAGTCACTTCCGCCAGACGATCCAGCCGCTGCTGTTCACCAAGCCACACCACCTGGAAGGGATGGTTTCCCGTCACCAGGCCATTTTGATCGTTGTAAATTGCCTCACCAGGACGGCTCAGGTATCGAGCTGCCACATTTTTTTCGTCGTTGAGGATCAGATGGGCATCGGTCTCGCTGCACTGCAGGGCAATCCGCACGGCCATTTGCCCCATCGTACTTCGGGCTAGGGAATAGGCACCACTAAGCGTCTGAGACCCCAGCAGCACATGCATCCCAAAGGCCCGCCCCTGGCGAACCAGGCGATCTAATAACAGGGCCGCTTCCTGGGAAATCTTATCGTCCTCAACAAACAACTCTTGAAATTCATCGATGATTAACAACACACGTGGCATTGCCTGATCAGGATGCGCAGCGCGGAAACCCGACAGATCCTGCACACCAGATGAACGATACAAATCACCACGGCGGCGCAACTCCAGGTCAAGCCGCTCGAGCACGCTCAACCCAAATTCCCTTTCACTTTCAATCGCAATCACCCTGGCATGCGGCAATTGGCCTGTCGCATAAGCTTTGAATTCCACTCCCTTTTTAAAATCGATCAGGTAAAGCTCCACTTCGTTGGGCGAATAGCGCAATGCCGCGTTCGTGATCAACGCATGTAAAAAAGTCGACTTCCCAGAACCGGTCTTACCACAAATCAAGATATGCTGAGCCGTGCCTTTCCCCAGGCGAACTGATTGCAATCGTGTTGCACCAGCACGGCCAACCGGCACCACAAATTCAGAACTGCAATCGTGGTGCCACCGCTGATTCTCTGCCGGGGCAACCACGTCAAAGGGAACTTCGACTCGAATCGCCTGTTTGGCAGCCTGGCCTGCGGCCCGCACAACTTCCACAAACTTCTCCCTGGGAGGCAACGGATCAACCGTTAATTGCAATTTTTCCAGTGCCGGATAGAGCCACTGAAACCGCTGCGGTTCATCCTGCCACTGAAGATGTACGGCATTGGCCATCAGGTCCTTCAGGGGAATATCGCTGGGCAATTTTTGATCGCGATCGATTCCCACTAAGGTATAAATGCCGCATTTTGGACCGCTGGTGGCAATGCTGATAAGACGGCGGACAGACTCCGCCGAAAAATTGACGGGGAAATTCGCGGCAACCAGAACCTGGAACGGTTCAGCAACTTCATCCGCCTGCAGATTGTAGTCGTGAATCGTGGCAAACTCGTTCCGCAAGTATTTTTGCAAAACCGTTTCCATGTGTGAGGTCAGCCGGACTAGTTGATCACTAATCTGCTTGCTCTCTGTCCAGATTCGACTCGCAATCAGGCGTTCGTCAAAATCGGCCAGGTGCATGAACGACGAAAAATTCTCGCCCAGGCCAACCGGATCGAGAATGGTGAAGCGAACCTTGCCGGCTGGCATACCGGTCAACATCCGTAGCATCACAAGTTGCAAAAGATCGATTGCGTGCTGCCGACCAGGTCCCTCAGCTTCGATTACCATCACAGGATGCTGCTCCAGCGCCATCAATGCCGGCAGGTGAAAGACAGGGTCGGTTGGCACGAGCCTGGGGTCGGCTGGCTGACCATTCTTGATATGCACGAGTGGAAGCTCAATTTCACCAAACCGAATGGCTTCGGGTGGCATTTCGGGCATGGCCCAAGAATCCCAGCTGGTAGTCGTCCAACTGGGAAAGAAACGTTGGCAGGTCGACTCCATTTCCCGCCACGCTCCGCCAATGTGGTCTAGCCCGGCAAACCAGCGTTCCTCCAGCGCTTGCCACGCCATGCGATTCTCGCATTCCAGGCCTTCACGTTGCTGATCGAATTGCGATTGGCTGGCAAGGTGCGCCACATCGCGTTTTTCTGAAATCGCAGCCAGGGTTTCCTGGTACTTTTGTTCGGTCAAGGCAACGTGATTTTGCAAGGCATCGCGAAGTTCAGCCAGGCGGGCAGGATAAACTTCATGGGCCTCGCCAAGTTCTGTTGTTTTCCAGTGATCCTTGACCGCGGTCTTGGTCGCAAACCGCTGGTCCGCATCAGCGAGTTCTGTATCTCTTGACCTGACCAGCGCCTCGGACTCGCGTTCTCCACGTGACCGGGCAGCCGCTTCGGCAACTTGAATGGCCTGCCGGGCCTCGCTCAGCGATTGCTGAACGAGGGCAAACTGGGTAATCGCCATCTGCCTGGAACGTGGGTAGAGCAGCGCCAGGAATAAAATCCCGCCGATTCCACCCACAAGCGCAAGGCCACCGCTCCAAGCAACCATCGACATCATACTCAAATCGATGCGGCACCCGATCCGCCAACCAGCCAGCGCCCCAACCAATGCAAAGAGGCCAATAACCGCGGCCGGATACCAGCTCTCAAACAAACGAGGGGCTTTCTGTCGAAGAAGTGCCAAGGTTGCCTCACGTGAGCCAGCAACCCGGTCAACCACTTGCTGAACGGCTATTTCCACATCATCGCCTGACGGCGCAGAAGCGGACTCTGGAGGCAGGGACCCGTTCACAGCTATGGAGTCAACCTTCGGCGGCCGCACCCGACGCATTCGCATGATCATGGCTGCGTCCCGCTCCAGTATTTTCAGTTCCGATACGTTCTGCCTCAAAATCCTGGCCGCCTGTTGGAACCGCTCTTGGGGCCCATCCTTGGATGCCTCAAAGAGGGCCAAGGCTTGCCATGCCGATTCTTGTTGTTCCTGCCGGGCGTCTTGGGTTGTTTGGGAATGCTCTAATTCAACTTCCGAGCGAAGTTCCTTGTATTCCTGCTGCGCGGCCAGGAGTTCCCGCTGGTACTCCTGGTCGGCCGTGGCTCGTTGTTGCTCCCGCTCGGTTGCGGCCTCAACCCGTGCAGCCTCCCACTGGGCATCGATCTCCTCCCGCTTGGCGGAAAACTTCTGCTGGACTTCCTCCATACCCTGGTCACAAGCGGCCCGCAGACGCATTTCCTCCGCAGCACGATCGTCTGCCAATCGCTGCAAATCCCGCATCAACTCCAACTGTCGAACGGTGGAAAGAGGTTCGTGAGACATCGGCCTGGCCTGTTGGGGTCTACTGCTCAAGATCGCGCTGCACCTCATTCAGCAACAGCTGCATCCGAGAAATGGCATCCAGAGAAAGTTTGATTTCGGGGACTAGCGGTTCTAAATGTTGCTCTCGAAACCTTGCACTCACCACATCATTCCATTGATCCGCAGCTTCCTCCCACGTCTCCTGGAGGAGATCCAGGCCCTTGCGGATCTGGGCAGCGCCGGTGTGAAGGTCGGGATTTCGCATCGAAAACATCCTGGGTTCAGGTGAAATCAAGCAGGAGTGGGGCTAAGTGCTTGGTGGCTTCTCTTCGGGTGGCTCGAATAACTCCTCGATCAATCTTGCAGTGCCGCCAGGACCTGCTGTTCCCGAACCGATGGCCTGGTACTCTTCCAATCGACGAATCAGTTTGGCAAGCAAACTCACCGCCTGAGGGACATCGACCTCAACCATCTGGCGGAGGTGACTGATCCGCCCTTCAAAAGTGAACTGTTCCTTGCGCACCTCACGAACCCAATGCTTGAGTCGTTCTGTTTTCTCCTGACAATAGGCCAAACGGGCCTGTGCACGCTTCACTTGGTCCCGTTCCTCATGACATGAAGGGCGCTCGTCCGCAACAGGAAACATCAAACAGCGGTGGAGTGCTGCCTGCGACTGGGCAAGTTCTTCCTGGGCTTGATGTATTTGTGCTCTCCAGTGACGAGGCCGATCGTGCTCGATCCAGTCCATCACGCGTTGAATCTCATTCTCCAAAACCATGGTTGCCTGCTCGACCGCATCGCCAAACCTCAGCAGCGCAAGCCGCACCCTTTCAATCGCTGCAACAGACTGGACGTTGGCAGGTGCGGACATACAAAAAACCTGGGAATTGGTCTCTCTTGAATAACTGGCCCCTCTTGAATCCCTGAGACTGCCAGTCGCCTGAGTGCACACAACACCAGTTGCTGCCACGTGGTCCCCGCCGCCCCATACCACGCAGTCGTCACGTGGCCCTACCGCTGTTGCAAATACTCTTCGATCCGGTCTGCTTTGCGAAGCAAAAAGGGGGCATGTTCGTTGGTCGACTCGATATAACGTGCAATCCCCTTCATGTGCTGTTCGAAATCCTCGGAAAACTTTTTGTGCTCCTGGTCGCGCCACGTGACACTCAAAGAATTGAGCTGTGCTACCAGGGACGACATCTGCTGCTCCAACTCCTCATTGAATTTTTTCAGATTTTGCGCAAATCGCCGCAATTCAACGGGGTCAACAATGGCCTGCGACATGGATCGTCCTCCAGTACCTAACGCAGTCGGTTACTTGAGACCTGGGGGTTTCGCTAAAAGTAAGGGAAATCTGCTTGTCTAGGTCCGGCAACTGCTTGTACCCGTCCGGCAAGGCAACTATCAACAATTATAAAACGCTCTGGGCACCACGGAAAGAATTTGTCCCCAGAGATGGCCATGCGATCAAAAACAGAGAAGGCCTGCGCACGGGCTAGCCGCCTGCTAGCCCGGCAAGCAAAGGCCTCTTCCCGGGCAAACCGCGTTAATCGGCAAAACCGGAATGAGACCAATTTGCTGTAAAAATCCGTCCTATGCCTGGGAGACACTTCGCTCTAGAATGTGGGAGGTCAGGCATTCGTGGCCGGCTGCCCACACATTCGACGCACACCCTGGAAATTTGGTTGGAGGATCTTAGCTTTGTTGACTGAGCAAGAGGTATCGCGTAGTTGGAGTACTATTTTTCGGTCCAAAGATTTCAGCGACAAAACGTTTGAAC
>JAKVCC010000044.1 GCA_022448265.1 Pirellulales bacterium | reverse complement strand
GTACAGATCGTGCCTGTTTGATAATGTTTTGATCACGCTCACCCCAACGAGGATCCGCTGTAATCCGAAACTCAAGCTGGCCGAGACTGGTGATACGTCGCTTTACAAACTTCAGATCATCTTGCCCCGTCCTGGGAATGATGATTTCGATTGCTGATCCATAGGGGCGGATGGTGACTTCTTTGGTGCCTGCCGGATCGACCCGTTGCTTGAGGGCTTCGGTCAAGCGGCGGACCAATTCGCGACTTGGGCCTTTTTGGTTGTCATCCTGCTGGGCTTCGCCATCGGCCGGGGCTACTTCTTCTTCGGCCGCTGAGGTATCAGCCAGTTCGTAGATCAAGGTGATTCCGCCTGCCAGATCAGGACCGAATTTAATTTCTCCAAAGTAGAGGATGATTCCTGCAGCAGTCATCGTCATCAGGATGAGGCTGATTTTCCATCCGTACTCGGGCATGCTTACTCGCTTGGCAAGCCAATTTCCGATCAACACAGGGAGGACGAAGAGCCCCACCAGCACACACGCAATAACCACCTTTGGCCCAAGGCCAGTAGGAGTTGCAGGGGCACTCTCTTGAACTTCAATAACGGTTTCGGTCTCATCGGTTTCGCGATTTGCATTTTCTGCAGAGGACTCTGCGCTGGTAGCCTCCTTGGTTGTATTTGCACTCGCTGCCGTCGTCGTTGTCGAACCGTCGTTTGATGGTTCGGCAGCGGCAGACTCTTCTGGACGTGCCGTAAGTTCCTGGGCATATGCACTAGCACTACCAGGTCCCACACCGAGATCCAACCCACCGGAGGTCAGGCTGGACGCGAGAAGGAAAGTCAGAAAGGTAACGGTGTACTTCTTACTCATTGTCGATTGGTCCATTTTGTCCGCATCAAGAAAGGATCGTGAGTGGGTAGCGCTCTATTGGCACAAACTGTGCATTGGAAGAACCGCTCACATCAAATATTTTGCTCAAAGATTTTTATGTCTTGGTCTTGGGATCTGTATCGTTTGAATCGTCGTCCGAAAGTACCTGGGCAATGGCCGACCGGCCTAAACGAATTTTCGTTCCTGTCGACTCATCAATGCGAATGGTGACCATATCTTGATCACGACGGATGCCGGTTACCGTGCCATGAATACCACCGGCTGTAATGACATGGTCATTTTCTTTCATGCTATCCAGTTTTTCCTTCAGAGCATTCCGTCTTCGCTTTTCGGGTACCCAGAGGAGGAAATACCCCAAAACCATAATCATCACCAATGGTAGGAAGGTCCTCACCAAAGCAGCAGGATCGCCTTCCTGGGCCAGTAAAGCCATTGCCAGTAAGTTTTCTACAAACACGTTGTGCCTGGGGGCAAAAGTTAGTGTCGGGATGAACAGAGGCCCGGCACGCAACCGCGCCGGGCCTCTGTTCTGCGGAACCGTGGCTGTCATCATACGGTAGAGCGGCGCAACCCGACAAGGCCGGCACTGCGAACCTCGGAAGCTGCTGACCGGATGAAGGCGCCCGGTGGAGTGTGGCAGCAAGGCTCCCAATTTGGTTTTTGGTGCCTAGATTTAGAGTTTACACCTCAGCCGGCTACGGCCCTCCACGGGCCGCTTACGGTCCCTCTCGTTGGTTCCAGCCAGAGAGTTGGGCCTTACAGAAGGCAGCAAACCTGTCCTCCTCAATGGCGTTACGAGCCGCGGACATGAGCCGCTGGTAGTAGGTCAAGTTGTGGATGGAGAGCAGAATGGGCCCCAGCATTTCGCCAGCCTGGAAAAGGTGCCGCAAATATCCACGGCTGTGCCGGCAGGCAGGGCAGGGGCAGTTGGCCTCCAGAGGTGCGTTATCACGGGTATGACGTTGGTTTCGCAGGCGGAGAGGGCCCTCATCGGTAAATGCCAGGGCATTGCGTCCGTTTCGGGTAGGTAGGACGCAATCGAACAGGTCCACACCGCGGGAAATCGCTTCCAGCAAATCGACCGGACGGCCCACACCCATGAGATAGCGCGGACGACTTGGCGGCAGTTCTGGCACTGTGACATCGAGCGTCCGAAGCATTGCTGCTGCCGGTTCACCAACGCTAAGGCCCCCAATTGCGTAACCCAAAAAGTCAAGCTTTACGAGTTCTCGGGCCGATTCTCGCCGGAGTTCTGGGTCGAGGCCACCTTGAACAATTGCGAATATGGCCTGGTCACTTCGTGTTTGCGCTTGTTGGCAACGCTTAGCCCAGCGAAGGCTTCGCCGCATCGCATCGGCGACAACTGCCCGCTCGGCTGGCAGTGCCACAACATGATCCAATTGCATGGCGATGTCACTGCCCAGAGCCGCTTGGATGGCGATGGCCCGTTCCGGTGTCAGTTCCATGGCTGAACCGTCTACGTGAGAACAAAATCGTACTCCTGTTTCTTCGGTCTGTGCTCGGTCAGCCAGGCTAAAGACTTGAAAGCCACCACTATCAGTGAGAATTGGCCCATCCCAGCCGAAGAAACTGTGCAAGCCACCCAGATCAGCAACCACGTCCTCGCCCGGACGTACGGCAAGGTGATACGTGTTGCCCAGAATCATCTGGGCCCCGGTTGCCCGGAGTTGGTCGACGGTTACGCCCTTGACGGTGCCCTGTGTGCCTACAGGCATAAAGGCAGGGGTTTGAACAGTCCCGTGCGGGGTTTGAAATACTCCCCGCCGTGCGGCAGAGCCGGCATCGGTTCGCAACAACTCGTAGTGGAACGCGGGGTACGCTGAGTTTTGATCCTCAGTTTTGGCACCTGGACGATTGGAGGATTCTAGATGATCGGGTGGCACGCTTGCTCCCCATTCCACCGTTCACTGCCGAACGTCAATCAAAGATCCCAGCTCGCCTGATTGCCATGCTGTTTCAAGATTCAGTCGCCGCGGAGTTTGAGGCTTTGGATCGTGAGTTTTTCACGGATTTCGTTCAGGCTGGTCACACCAAAATTTTTGCATTCCAGCAAATCATCGCCGGTGCGACGGACTAACTCGCCAATGGTGGAGAGCCCCAGGCGGACCATGCACTTACGTGCCCGTACCGAGAGATTGAGATCGGAGATGGGACGTTCGAGCATAGCTCGTTCGTCGGGCGAAAGTTCTTCAGGATTGTAGGCAGGTTCTTCTTCGCGTTTTTGGGCGGCGAACTGACCGAGTTCCAGTCCTTTTCCTTGCAGCATATCGCGGATTTCGACCAGTGACGTTTCACCAAAATTTTTACTTGAAAGCAATTCCTGCTCGGTCGTCACGGTAAGATCGCCGAGGGTCATCACCCCCATTTTCTGCAAACAATTGCGGCTGCGTACCGAGAGTTCGAAGTCGGTGACGGGGATTGCCAGAATCTGCTGCAAGCGATCTTGTTGGCGCCGTGCGTCCTCATCGTAGAACATGTCGCTAGAAGCATCTGCATCGCGAAGAAAAAGTCTTGCCCGGTTATGATCGGGAAACACGTCGAGAATACGTTGGTAGCACTTTTTAGCCTTTTCGAATTCCTGAAAGTCTTCGTAAAGAACTCCCAGATTCAAAAGTGTACCTACGTGCGTTGGGAACTGTGCAGCTGCTCGCTCGTATAAATCTCGGGCATAATTGTCGTTCCCACTGCGATCGTTTTCCAATGCCAGTCCAAACAAGGCACCGGCATGATTACCGTCGGCTGCGACTGCCCGTTCCAATAGTGCGACAACTTCCTCGGGATTGGTTCCGAGCATCTGTACACTTGCCGCCCGTTCATAAAGGTACTGGGCTGTTTGTTCAACTGCTCCTGAAAGTGAGTTCAGTATTTCCAGGGCGCGATCAAGTTCACCCATGTGGCGGAGTGCTTCTGCCTTGGCCAGAGAAATAACATCACGGTCATAGCCGGCCTTTTCAGCCGATTCGTAGGCAGCAAGTGCCTCGGCATATTGATCCAGCGCCAAGTGGGCCTTGCCGAGAAAAAAATGGGTCAACGCCCCACCATCGGAATGCGTCAACGTTTGGATCGCCTCGGTGTAGGATCCGAGTAAATGTTGGCACACCCCTAATCGTGCCGACATCGCAGGGCTGCGCATATCTTGGGCTTTCAGTTCCTGAACGGCTTCGCGTAGTTCGCGGTGGTTGGCAGGATTCTGCGAGATGGCTGCAGTAATCTGCTCAAGTTCCCGGGGCCCGAAAGCGCTGGTGGACAGGACGGTTTGCTTGATACTGGATTCAAAACCTATAGACATGCTTCGAATACTCCGCTTGTTCGTTAATCACTCAAATGAGATAGACTGTTTTTTTCAAGTGTGGGTCGCAAAGTCACCCACTATCGACGAGTGTGGCGAACATTATTTCACGCCCCCCCGTCCCGTTCCAAAGCCTGCCAGTTGTCGACTAAGAGCCAGCGGGGGGAGTCGAACCCCCAACCCCCGCATTACGAATGCGGTGCTCTGCCGATTGAAGCTACGCTGGCGAGCATCAGTAATTGGTTATTTCACTTGCACTTACGCGTCGACGCCAATGAGTTCGCCTGCCAGTTACCCCGGCTTTTCGTAGCACGCCCGGTATTGGTGCGGCGTACTCCGAGACGAATTCGTCGGCGCATAGAACCGGCGAACCCGTGATTTTAGCTTGGCGGAGGGACGTTCGCAATCGCACACAGGCAGTAAATTTGAGGTTCTAGGGCCTGCTCTGGCCGTATCCACCTCCCCTCAACAGGTCCGGTAGAACCGGAATTACTTGCCCTGGTGTTCCATTTTCCATCCAGGAAGGGTGACCGATGCCTGCGGCTGTACCAACTTGTCATAAAGTTCTGGCCGACGGGCCTTTAGGTAGCGGCGGCCAGAAGCACGCTCGAATTTATCCGGCGTCAAATGCCCCACAACCACGTCATCTTCCAGTGCATGACTTTCAACCAGTACCTCGCCGTACGGGTCGAGGATCATGGCCAGGCCAGGCTTGACCGTGTCATAGTCCCAACCGATCGGATTGGTGAAGACTGCGTAGACTCCGTTTTCGTAGGCTCGTGCCGGTAACCAACGCATGAGCCAGCCGCGTCCTTTGGGGCCTTCAAACTCCTGGCGGAGCCGCACCGGGTCGCAGTCACGGTTCTCCCACAGGCTACGGTCCACCGTCCCCCGCCCAGGCATCACCGATGGCAGGCAACCGGTCACGTGCGGCATGAAGATAATCTCGGCACCGTGCATCGCGGTGATTCGACCATTTTCCGGCAGGTTATTGTCGTAGCAAATCAGGAAGCCGACACGGCAGCCCAAAAGGTCGATCACCTGGAAGCCATTCCCCGGAGAAAGGTGTGGATTTACAAACGGGTGGAGCTTATGGAATTTGGAGATGAAACCATCTACCCCAACCGTCACGTAACAGTTGAATACGTTTTCATCGGCATCGCGTTCGAACAGGCCTGCCATGATGACCGTGTTCAGCCGGCGGGCGATATCGCACAGGCGCCGTACTGAGGGGCCGTCCGGTACGGGTTCGGCCACTTCCAACAGCTGCTGCTTGTCCAGAGATTGGATCCAGCTATAGCCGGGGATACATCCTTCGTGGAAACTCACGATTTCGGCATCTTGCTCGACAGCCTGTTCGGCAAGCGCTTCGATTCGCGACAGGTTGTAATTTGGGTCGTTGTCGCGGTGCTCAAACTGTGCTGCCGCTACACAGATGTTTCGCATCTGGGCCCTCTCGCAAATAAGCGTCTCGCAACGGTTCTAGACCGCCATCACGGACTGGAAGGGGGGGTGACGAACTGGTCACCAAGATTCTCGCGCCACAGAGTAGTGGTTGGCAATACCGTTGTCATGGACCCAAGTCTCTTTCTTTACCCTATCCTTGCCCATGTGGGAGATAAGTCGCAGGATCCGTTGGTGGAACTTGAGAGGTCACTGGGGGTAAGGGGCAAGGCGTTCTGGACGACCTGTGCCGGAGAATGGACCTAGAGTTACCAGGCTGACCTGCTCGAAATGCGTGGGAGCAGTTCAAGATCAAAATGCCACTTGTGGCACCGCAGGCCGGCTGACAAAACCGAAGAGTTCCAGTTGTCAGGCAGCAGGTTGTACGACCAGACGTTGCCCGGCGAGATCATTGGACATGCTGCTTCGAGCAAAGGTGCTTAACCAAAGTTGGCCAGTTGCCTACAATGCATGGAGAGCCCCCAGGGCCCTTGTCTGGTTGTCCTTGCTGGCGGGCGTTGTCCGGACCCCGTCATGGATGAACCTGTCGATTTGTAGCAAAGCAACGTGTAGGCCCGACCCCGGAAGATTGTCGGTCGTGCTGCTGTTACCGTGAACCGTATGCCTGCTGTCGACCCGCGCGTCCGCGAGCTTGTCCGACAGATTTTTGCGGCAGAACAG
>JAKVCC010000043.1 GCA_022448265.1 Pirellulales bacterium | reverse complement strand
CGCGTCGAAGGTGGCCGAAGAGATCTTTGCCCAAGGCCATGCCACGGTAGACCGGCCCTCCGACATACCTGAATTCATTAAATCACACACCTACGTGCCCAGCTACGCACCGCACGTCGCCCCGGCAGACGGCAACTGATCGCCGCAGTCCGGCGCGAATCACCTTAATCTGAGGAGGTCGGAAAGAACGGGAAAAAGTCTGTATTCGGACAGATTCCCACAATCTCGTCGCCGCGCCAGGTAATCTCAAATTCACTGCCCCCGGCCTTCTCACGGACTTTCTCGATCGGGAGATCATAAATCAACTCGACACGCGCCGCCGACGACTGTTTCGGAACTCTCAAATATTTTCCCTCCCAGACGAGCGGTACCGTTTGCCCGTCCACAGACAATTGAACCGAATCCTCCGGTGCCCAGCCTGGAACGCGAACAAGCAGGGGCTTGTTGGACTTTGCGTCGATCGAGAGATGCGCTTTGTCTTTTCGCACGCAGTTCAATCGCAAGAGGTCGTTCTCATAATCTAGATGAAAGTTGATTCGAACCTCCTGGTCATTCTCGACAACAATGTGCTGGTAAACATCAACCAGCACACTCAATACCGTAGATGTCACATCAGTCACGCAAAGTTTCCCTCCGTGGGCTCGACCATAAATGCCGCCCAGCGCCCCGATAATTAACTGCTCCACATCCTCCGGGTAATCCACAAAGGCAAAATGTTTGTCGGGCAGGACCATAGTGCTGGGGGTACGGTCTGCCTGCTTGGGCTTGAGGGGAGGAGTCTCTGTGATTTGAGATGGCAAAAGTCTCGATAGAACCAATCGCTGCACGTCGTCCAGGCATTCAGAATGTCCGTGGTGAATTCCCAGCCAGAGTGCCATTTGGGCCACGTCGGCTGCCGATGCGGTATCACCACCGTGATCGCGGTGGAGGTCATGGGTCGTGAATCCGGAATGCTTGACGATACGAGGTATCGCCTTCCGATAGGTCTTGGCAACGGCATCGACATACTCAGGTTTGCCCAAAACTTGCCCGTAATACAGCAGCCCCCGCAACGTCCCCATATACGAATGATTGTGGCCCGCCAGGTTTTCCCCGCCGTAGAAATCCCCGCTTGGCCGGGTAGAGAATTCGAGATGAAAACGGGCAAAGCGGTCGGCCATTTCCAGGGCAAGCTCATCGCCTGTCAGTTGATAAATCCAGAGCAACGGCTCGATCAGACGTCCCTCGGACCCTTGCAGACTGTTGGACCACCCCCAAAAGACTTCCGTGCAACCCTCTTCCTGATACCGCCGGGTGCGCGTGGGGTCCCACACCGCTACCTGTGGTCGCCACTGGTCTTCCGGCAGCAGCAACCGATCGAGCGCCGCGATCATGCGCAGGGCTTGATCTCGGGCCCAGTCATCGTTTTTGAATTTCGCCAATGCATGCAATGCGCCCAGTTGCTCGCGCAATGAATGAAAGCACATGAGGTCTCCCTCCTCATGGGGAAACCTCTCCAGCGGCCGTAGAAACAGATCATCCGAATTGTCGCAATACGCGCGCACATTTGTCTGCATGGCCTCCTGGATATGCTGTGGCACTGCATATCCCGTCGCATCTTCCAGCCGATACATGGCATCAATCCAGCGGCCAATATTGTGCGACATGAAAAACGTGTGACGCTCAAAGCGATAGTCTGGCTCAACGAGTATCAGAAAACTGGGGAGGTAGTCGTACTGCGGGTGCAACATGTTGACGAGATTCTGACCGGCAAGCTCCATACGCCCCTTGAGGTCGACGTGCGTTTGCTCGTGCACTTCGATAGCCGGAGATTCTTTCACGCTTATTTCTTTTGTCCAGCTGGGATAATAGGGAAGGAGTTCCTCGTTCGGCCGAATTCCAATTACCTCATCCCCTCGCCACACGACATGATATTCCGTACCAGCGGTCGTTTCTGTTTCTTCCACCAGCGGCAATGCATACCGGAGGGTGACCTCCGCCGGAAAGTTATTGTTAGCCAGAAACAGGAATTTACCCTGCCACTCTGGATCAACAGGCCTTCCCTCCACCTCGACTCTTACCGATTCACGGGGAACCCAACCTGGTATTCGCACGAAGAGATTGGTTGCTTTTTTCAGCAAGATGTTCAACTGCGCCTCTTTGTTACGAACCGATGTAATTTCGATGTCGTCATCGGCATAATCGAAGTGAAACAGTATTCTAAGGCCATTTTCTTCCCGTACGACGATGTGCTGGTAGATATCAACTAACGTGTGAATAATGGCGGCCGTAACGTCCTGAGTCACCGTCTTCCATCCGTGCGGACGAGGATGGCACCCGCCGTATCCACCGATGATGCGCTCGTTTAACCCACGGAAAGCATCTGCTGTAGCCACAATTTTGTGGTCCGGACGCGAAGTAAGGTCGAACACGGGTCCCGTCTTGCCATCGTTGCGCGGTTTTATCGGCGGGGCGGTGATGACCTGCGAGGGTAACAGTCGGGCACGAACTATTCGCTCCACGTCATCCAGCAAGTCCAGCTGGCCGTGACGTGTTGCTAGCCAGAGCGCCAACTGGGCCACGTCCCCACTGGAGGCATCTTCGCCATTTTGCGTTTCGATCTCGTGTGAAGTGAACCCTGTTTTTTTGATGAGCTTTTCGGTGACCCCATTTTGATAGGTTTTCAGCACTCGGTCGACGTAGCGCTGCTGCTTGGAGATTTCGCCGTAGAGCAATAGGCCACGAAGTGTACCGAGATAAGAATGCGTGTGGCCCTTTTCAAGCGGAATTTCCCCATCCTCTGCAGTCACATTGTCGATGTGCGACTCGGCATATCGCTTGGCAAGCCTCAGTGCATCGGGATTACCGGTAATCTCGTAATTCCGAATCAAGGCCTCGATGAACCGGCCTGAAAGAATGTGGTCAGGATACTTGTGCGGAGTCCTGCCCGCGAGAATCGCTCCGATCATCTGCGCAGATTTTTCCCTGGCCCAGGCCGAATCGCGACGTTGGATGAGGCCGTTGAGCGCCAGCAAGTGTTCACGATAGGAGTGTTGATCGATAACTGGATCTGGGCGATCAGGATCCAACATCACATGGAACTCGTTGTCGAAGAATCGCTTGGTGGAGCCCAGCAGGGGTTCTTCAATTTTCTTGGGAATCGAATAGCCGGTAGCCGCTTCCAACCGCAGCAGCGCATCCCACCAGCGTCCAATATCATGATGGGGAATACAGCCGTCATAGGAACCAATGAGTTCACCATCGTTGCGGGCAAGATTGATGGCACGGCGTGGAAAATAGTTATTGTCCGGATCAAGGCCATTAATAAGGTTCTGTGCGGCCAGGTGCATAGAGGCTGCGAGATCTACACGCGTCGTCATTCCATCGTGGCCAACGGCCGGCAACTCGGTCCGATAGATGCTCGCCCGGTGAATGCCTGATTGCTCGTCATCCGGAAAAAAACCTTTCTTCGTCGCCACATTCCAATAGACGCCATACCGCTCGCCGTGAACGCGGTAGAGCGGCGCGAACTTGATCTTC
This sequence comes from Pirellulales bacterium, assembly GCA_022448265.1. Lineage (GTDB taxonomy): Bacteria > Planctomycetota > Planctomycetia > Pirellulales > Lacipirellulaceae > Bythopirellula. The sequence goes on along the minus strand of JAKVCC010000043.1, from coordinate 2,839 downwards.
TTTGCCTGGCCGGTGGTTTGCCAGGTAAGTCGTTGCTGAGCAACCGGTTTTAACAAGTCGCTCACCTCACCAGATTCGGAAACAAGTACTGCAGCGTTTTCCGGCTGGTGCTCGTGAGGCTGCTCACGCCCTTCGATCATGGCTTCGGTCATTCCATCGGCACCCAGCTGGCCAGCGAGTACCACCGGTCCCGCGAGAAACGCCATCAAGGAATCATCATCGGGCATGGGCCAGGCCCGCAGCGGCATGGGAAACTCCACCTCGACGGTGTCACCATCCTGCCAAGTACGTCCCAGCGAATAAAAGGAACCCGCTGCAGGCTGGAAATCCACCGTTTCGCCATTTAACCTCAAGCTGTTCTCAGCCGTTGCCCAGCCGGGAATTCGCAACTGGAAATCAAACTCCACCGGCTGCTGGAGATGGACTGTAAACTTGATCCGTGGTGACTCCGGGAATTCCGTTTCCTGAACGAGCGTCAGTCCTTTCTCCGGCCACTTAAGCTCCGAGGCAACAAATTGCGTGGCAACCAGACTTGTGTCGTTGTGGAAGTAGATGCTGTCGGCCAGGGACGCATACGACTCATTGAGTGTTCCCGTACAGCAGAGATAAATGTAGCTGGGATACGACTTCCAGTAGCCCGACTCGAGTGGCAAATACCACATTGTTGCACCCGTCGTCGGATGTTGAGCGGCCAGAATGTGCCCATAAAGAGTCCGCTCGTAGTAATCCATCAGCTCGGCCCGTGGATGCCACTGAAACATCCGCCGCGTGAGCTTCAGCATGTTGTGTGCAACACACGATTCGGCCGTGCTGGTGCCCAGCTCTCCTGCCAGCTGGTTTGGGTAGCCCCAATGCTCCTTGTTGGTTGAATTCCCGGTGACGTACGACCGCGTGTTGACGACAGAATCCCAAAAGAACTCGGCAACCTGGCGATCGTGATCGTTGCCCAGCAGTTCGTAAGCGCGCGCAGCACCGAGAATCTTTGGCACCGTGGAGTTGCCGTGCAGATGGAGAAGAACCGAGGCATCTCTCTGGGCAAGCGGGTCGATGATCCGCCGGTGCTCAAATCGCCTGGCGGCGCGGAGAAAAACCTCCTCACCAGTGTCAGCGTAGAGATCCATGAAGATCTCGAGCATTCCCCCATGCTCGATATTGAGAAACTCCTGCATGCGGTCCTCGGGAAGCCGGACCGAACGCCGATCCGCCCAGCGGGCCATCTTCAATAGCACCTGCTGTGCCATCCGGTTGTGGCAATATTTGTGTGCTTCGTAAAGTCCTCGCATGATTTTGTGCACCGTGTAGTACGGCACACTGGAAATCCCCTGCCGACCGGGCTCGCCTGCTTCGGCGTAGTCAAATGCCGACTCCGGATAGGCGCACAGATAACCACTGTCGCCAAGCACCCCCTGACATTCGGCCAATCCGGCAATAACAATCTCCGCTCGCTCCTTGAACACAGGATCCTCGGTCACCACGTAGAGCTGCGCGCAGATGGAAAGATAATGTCCTGCAAATGCTCCGCGCAGGACGTGTCCCTCCGATTCCCAGCCACCAAGCGGCTCAGCCTCAGTAGGAAGTTGTGCGTTGAGGCGAAAAAGAGACAGGACCCGCTGCGGGTCAATTTCCAATATCCACCGGGCGGACCGTTGTTGAATCGATCTGTGAAGCCCCTCTCGAAGGCGCACTTGAGACAGCGGAAACGGCTCGACCGACTGCGGTGCTTCGGCCCGGGTCCTCGGCAGAGGGGAGAATACAACGGCAACGAGGATCAGCAGCAGAAGAGGTCGCGAATGAAGCATTGGGACATTTTTCCATTTAAAATTGTAGACTACGTTACCCGACGAAAGATTTAACGTCAGCTCAGGATCACGTCGTTAGCCGTATTATACAGGCAAATACTGCTTGACGATGGGAACTAGTGGATTTCCTGGACCACCGACATGCTTCTCACCAATCTTTTCGTGACCTTCGATCACCACCTTTTTTGGGCCGGGTGGCACGTCCGCTCCCTAGCGACCATCCTAAACCACCGTCAGGGCGGCTGAAAGAAAGGCAATGGTGTTCCTTGCTGAAGAGACCACCCATCGCAACTGACCTGATCCACTGATTTCGACCTGGCTTGCTTCCTGCGGAAGCCCACGATCAGCAGCAGGCGCACGAGCGCCAGGGGGCGCCAACCCCCAGAGCGGTCGGGGAGGGATTCGAACCTTTGCCAAAAACCCCGGGGAACACGCAATTCACCAGAAAACTGGCACAGAATCCGGCACAGTTGACAAAGAAAACGGTCCAATCGATGCCGATCTTCAGCAGCTCATCACCCTCTGGCCGCAGTTGGCGGCCAGTGTACGGGAAGCACTCCTTCAGCAGGCCTCACAGTCACTTACCAGAGGCCCCTAGAAGGGCCTCTGCGGGCGCCTGATCTGGAGGTGTTGCACACCCCAATAGGGGTGTGCCGGAGACAGGAGTTTGCCCACGCCCCCCCAGGGTGCAATAAGTACCCTTGGTTGTCCGCACAATAGTGCGCACAAAAAATGGGGTCTGGCACACCCTTCTGGGGTGTGCCACACATCACCCGTACCGCACTCGAAGCGGTGCAGCTACCAGGGCCAAGAGTCTAAGAGCAGAATGATGGGTTCTGGGATGGCGTGCGACTCAATCGCCAGGCTACGCTACTATGATAGCCAAAAAATCAATTATTGACGGCGCCGGCCGGCACTTCGACAAACGCTGCCTAAAACTAGCAAAATCAGGGCGCTCGGTTCCGGCACAGCTGCTGACCCGCTGCTGCTTGTGCCCACGCCTGGCTGGTAGTTTGTTTTCCAGAGATCATAGTCAGTAC
>JAKVCC010000042.1 GCA_022448265.1 Pirellulales bacterium | reverse complement strand
AAAGGAATCTATTCGCTGATGGAAGGGGGCAATTTCTCGGATGCCGCCTCATCGACCAGCCAAAGAAGCCTGCCGCTGACCGGCGCGATCTGTTGGGAAGGAAGTTGGCGAGGCCGCCGCGGACCATAAAGCACCTCCGCAAGGAGCGCTGCTTTTTTCTCACCGGCCACCAAAAACATCACCGACCGCGCGGCATTGATCATCGGTACGGTGAGTGTCATACGCCGAGTGTTCAGCTGTGGCACTTCGTTGGGCACAACCCATCGGGTCGTCTCGTCCAGGGCCTTGGTTTCTGGAAAAAGGGATGCCGTGTGGCCATCGGGGCCCATCCCTAAAAGGACCAGGTCGACAGCCGGCGGTGAGCCTGTGGCCGAGACCTGCAGGACACGGGCAATTGTCTCCTGGTACTCACTGGCGGCTGTCTCACAATCTTCGCGTTCCGCCTCCATGCGGTGGATCTGTGCCTCCGGAATTGCAAGCGTCTGAAGCATCGCTTCGTTGGCCATGCGAAAATTTGACGATTCATCTTCCGGTGGTACGCTCCGTTCGTCCCCCCAGAAAAATTCGACGCTCGACCAGTCCACGCACCCGCGGTTCGGTGTCGAACTCAGTCGCTGGTAAAGGGCCTGCGGGGTCGATCCACCCGAAAGGGCAACCGTAAAACGGCCCCGGGCGGCAACCGACTCTTGGGCCAACCGCAAAAACTCCTGGGCGGCCTGCTCACAAACCCCTTCGGCATCCTCTGCGCAAACGACCGACGGGATAGTCATGATATTTCTTCCTTGTTCTCGGGAAGCCGAGCCGAGTTTACCCCAACCGGGGCGCCTGATCTGCCTGGAAATTCAATTATTCGTAAACCTTCCATTGCCGCCCATCGCGCGCAAGCAACTCCTCCGCTTCTGCAGGCCCCCAACTTCCGGCTGGGTAACTGCATAACGATCGGTCATCGGCCGCCCAGGCCTCCTGCACGGTTTCCACGGCCCGCCAGCCCGCCTCGACCATGTCGGCACGACGGAACAGCGTTGCTTCTCCCCGCAGGCAGTCGTAGAGCAAGCGGTCGTAACCGGTCGCAGGTGTCCGCCCAAAATGATCGGCATAGCAAAAATCCATGTCGACCGCGTCCATCTTCAACAGCGTCCCGGGCACCTTGGTGCCAAACCGCATTGAAATTCCCTCGTTCGGTTGAATCCGAATGATCAATTGATTTGGTTCAAGCGGATCGATGGCCGTTTCGCGGAAGGGCGTAAAGGGTGGTTTTTTGAACGCGATCACGATTTCAGTGAGCCGCTTCGCAAGCCGCTTGCCGGTCCGCAGGTAAAAGGGAACTCCCGCCCAACGTTGATTCTCAATCTGTAGCTTCAACGCAACGAACGTTTCGGTCGTTGACTTTTTGTCGACCGCATGCTCATCGCAGTATGCGACGCGCGATTCTCCGTCGAGGCTCCCTGCTGCGTACTGCCCGCGAATCACTTCGCTCGCGACATCGCCCGGTTTGGGTGGGTGTATCGCATGCAATACTTTTACCTGTTCGTTGCGCATGTCTTCCGGCCCGAAAGAAAGCGGCATTTCCATGCCAACGAGCGTGAGCAACTGAAAAATGTGATTGGGCACCATGTCACGCAGAGCGCCCGCTTGATCGTAGTACCCTCCCCGGTGCTCGACTCCCAAGGTTTCGGTCACTGAGATCTGAACATGATCGATGAAAAGATTGCTCCAGGCAGGCTGAAACATGCCGTTAGCGAACCGGAGAACGGCAATGTTCTGAACTGTTTCCTTACCCAGGTAATGATCGATCCGATAAATCTGATCTTCTGACAACACACTCTGAATATCCGCATTCAGGGCTCGGGCCGTGGTGAGATCGCGACCAAATGGTTTTTCGATAATCACTCTCCGCCAGCCATTCTCATTTTCCCTGGTAAAGCCCGCATCGCCAAGCGAGTGGACAATGGGCCCGAAAAACCCGGGAGCCGTCGCCAGGTAGAAGAATGCATTGCCTTGGGTATGGTGTTTCTTGCTGATCGTTTCAACACGCGCGTGCAACTTGCCAAAGGTCTCGGCGGTTGTGAAATCACCCGACAGGTAGTAGAGCCGCTCTTCGAAAAATTGCTGTAGCTCCGGCGTGAACAAATCAGGCGCAAGCTCCTGCATGTCACTGGCAACCTTCTCCCGGTACTGTTGGTCGGTCATCTCCTTGAGGGACACGCCGAGAATGGCAAAGTCCCGAGAGAGAAGCCCGTCACGTGCGAGGCTAAAAAGCGCCGGAATGAGTTTGCGCTTGGTGAGATCGCCGTTGGCACCAAATATCACTCCCAAAAATGGCCCGGTGACCGTATTCGGATTCACTTTTTCTTTTGTCATATGTGCACTTTCATCGATCGGAGCGCGTGTTTCTCTCAGGGGGCTGCTAGCCACCCGAGGCACGTTCGATGTGACCGCCGAACTCTTTCCGCATTGCCGAACACACCTTATCGGCAAATTCCGCTTCGTTGCGCGAGGAAAAACGTTCATAGAGAGCCGTGGTGAGGACCGGTGCCGGAACCGACTCGTCAATCGCGGCGCTGATTGTCCAGCGACCTTCGCCCGAATCGGAAACCCGGCCCGCAAACGTTTCCAGTTGAGGGTCCTTCAACAATGCATGTGCGGTGAGGTCCAGTAGCCAGGAGGAGATGACGCTCCCGCGTCGCCAGACTTCTGCGACGTCGGCCAGATCCAGGTCGTACTGGTAATCCTCAGGATTCCGCAGCGGTGCCGTCTCGGCATCGACCTGCCGGCCTTTTTCGCCGACGTTGGCATGTCGCAAAATATTCAATCCTTCAGCATAGGCCGCCATGATTCCGTACTCGATCCCGTTGTGAACCATCTTTACGAAATGCCCCGCTCCATTGGGTCCACAGTGGAGATAACCATGTTCGGCAGTGCCTCCCTTCGCATCGCGTCCTTCGGTCCGTTCGGCCGAATCGATGCTGGGGGCCAGCGTCTGGAAAATCGGGTCGAGATGCCCAATGATTGGCTTTTCGCCTCCGATCATCATGCAGTAACCCCGCTCGAGCCCCCACACGCCGCCACTGGTCCCCACGTCAACATAGTGAATTGAGCTTTCCTGCAAGTGCCGAGCCCGTGCAATGTCGTCCTTGTAGTAGGAATTGCCACCATCAATCAAGATATCTCCCTTGGACAGGAGCCCGGTAAGATTCTCGATCGTCGATTTCACCACACCGGCTGGCACCATCATCCAGACGGCCCGGGGAAGGGTGAGCTTCTCCACAAATTCTTCAAGACTTGCCGCCGGCACCGCGCCTTCAGCGGCAATGGCCTTTCGCACGTCGGCACTCATGTCAAAAACGACACACTCGTGTCCGCCCTTCATCAACCGCCGCACCATGTTCGCACCCATGCGGCCAAGGCCAATCATTCCCAATTGCATATTGAACTCCTTTACCGTTCGGGTTCGGCAGCGATCTTAAACGCCCTGGGATACTTTTTGCTGTGCGAATTTTTTGAGCTTTACCGTATCTGCGGCAAACTTGCGGATACCCTCTGCCAGCTTCTCGACCGCCATCGCATCTTCATTGTGCATCCAGCGAAACGCCTTTTCGTCCAGCGACACCCGTTCAATCGATTGGCGTTTTGCGTCCTCCACGTTCAACTGCGGCTCGATCTCACCCTCGGTTGCCTGCATTTCATCCAGCAGAGACGGGCTGATCGTCAGTAAATCGCAACCCGCCAGATGAACAATCTGATCGACCTTGCGGAAGCTCGCTCCCATAACCTGGGTCGGATAATCATAATGCTTGAAGTAGTTAAAAATCTTGTTGACACTCGCCACGCCCGGATCCTCTGCAATGGGAATGTCGTCAACACCCTGGTCCTGCTTGTACCAGTCGTAAATGCGACCCACAAAGGGAGAGATAAGTGTCACGCCGGCCTCAGCGCAGGCCACCGCCTGGGCAAAACTAAACAGCAACGTCAGGTTGCAATGGATTCCTTCCTTCTCTAACTGCTCGGCTGCTCGAATCCCTTCCCAGGTACTTGCCATCTTGATCAATACCCGTTCGGGCCCGATCGATTTGTCGTTGTACAGCCCAATCAACCGCCGAGCCTTGGCGATAGTTGCCTCGGTATCAAAACTCAGGTGGGCATCGACCTCCGTGGAAACACGGCCCGGAACGTGCTGGAGAATTTCTACCCCAAAATTGACAAACAGTTTATCGAGGAAGGCGGCGGCCTGGTCCACCTCGCTACCCCCAGACTGGCGCCCAAACTCCAGGGCATCTTCCAGATGTTTTTCGTAGGCGGGCATCTGTGCCGCCTTAAAAATGAGGCTTGGATTGGTCGTGGCGTCCTGCGGTTTGAATTCTGCGATTGCAGCGATATCGCCCGTATCCTGGACAATCGTGGTGTATTTCAGGAGTGATTCAACAAGATTTGGCATCGTTTTGTCCTCGGCTGACAGGCCATTGAATTTTGAAGGTACTACTTTTGACAATACGTGGTCTCTGCGGGAAAAGCACCCGCGGTGCGCTTGATGCGGCCGTTGGCGGCCAAATGTTCTAAAACCAGATAGATAATTTCTACGCTCTCTACAGCGTCGATTGCCAGCGCCAATTGCCCGGCAGTCTGCGGTGAGTCAGAGAGCTTGGCGGAAGCACGATTTTGCAAGTCGAGCACGGCTGCCGCCGCCTTTTTGCCTGCTTCAACGCCCGGTTGGTGATAGGCGTTGATGTTGACCAGGCTCCCGTAAAATCCAACCGCCCGTTCAAAAAGGGCAATCAGCACACCAATGGTGCGTGCATCCACCTGTCCAACAGTGAGAGTCATCGATTGACGGTCGTTCCCAAACAGGGCCTCCCGGGTACCAATCTGAAACCCGTTGAGGTAATCGCCGGCGGTGGTATTTGGTTCCACCTCAACCGTGTCGTGCCCCGCTTCGAGTACGTGGATGAAAGTCACGAAGAAGTTGTTCACACCGTCTCGCAGTTGCTGCACGTAGGCGTGCTGGTCGGTCGACCCCTTGTTCCCGTAAACCGCAATCCCCTGGTCGACCCGATTGCCTTCGCGATCAAGTCGTTTTCCGAGCGATTCCATCACCAGTTGCTGCAGGTAACGGCTCAAGAGCAGCAGGCGGTCCTTGTAGGGTAGCATGACCATATCCTTCTGGCCCTTGCCGCCAGTGGCGTGGTACCACATGAGGGCCAACAGGGCACTTGGGTTGGTGGCCGTCCGGGTACCTCGGGTCACCTCGTCGCAGGCGGCAGCGCCGGCGAGCATTTCTTCAATATTGAGTCCCTGCAGCGCGGCCGGCAGCAGCCCGACCGCCGAGAGTTCGCTGGTGCGACCTCCCACCCAGTCAAACATGGGAAAGCGGGCAATCCAACCCTGGTTTTCTGCCAGCTGGTCCATCTTGGAACCCTTCATCGTCACCGCCACAACATGTTTTTCAAAGTCGAGGCCCACCGACTCAAAGGCATGCCGTACGACCATCATGCCGTTGCGGGTGTCAGGGGTGCCACCGCTCTTGGTAATCACGATACAGAGCGTCTCGGTTAGGCGGCCTTTCAGTTTGGCCAGTGTACGGGCAATGCCGTCTGGATCGGTGTTGTCGACAAACGCAACCCGCATCTTGTCGTCTCCGGGCTGCCCGAGCGCATCGGCCACAAACATGGGGCCCAGCGCCGAGCCGCCAATCCCGATCGAGAGGACCTGGGTGAATTTGCCTGCCCCCGGGGGCTTCACACGGCCCGCATGTACGTCGGCTGCAAAAGTCTTGATTTGTGCAACACTCTGCTCGATTTCATCTCTGATTTCGGCCGTCGGCGCCAACTGGGGATTGCGGAGCCAGTAATGGCCCACCATGCGTTGCTCGTCGGCGTTGGCGATGGCTCCTTTCTCAAGCTCGGCCATTTCGGCATAGGCCGCCTCGATTTGCGGCTTCATTTCCGCGAGGTAACCGTCCGAAAAATCCATCCGGCTTATGTCGAGCGCCAGATTAAGGGAGTCGACCGTGCAGAGGTATTTTTGGTACCGATCCCAGAGTGCCTGAGGATCCATGATAAAATTCTCCAACTCGTCCTGGTTATGGAAAAATAGCGTTATGAAAAAATAGCGTTATGAAAAAATAGCGATGCTGAAAACTAGCGGTGCTGAATCATCGCAGTTCCAGGTACCAACCCTGGTTGCGCCTGTTTACCTCTTGCTGGCTTTCTGTTTTTCCCCATGTCATGTTGCTTCTAACTCGGCAACCCTGCTAAGCCGTCGCCTGTGCCTCTCGGCCCCGCTAAAGCGGGCTGCGAGAAACGCTGCCACGTGATCCCATGCCACCGCCTGGCCCATCACGCGGCCACCCAGGCAAAGTACGTTCATATCGTCATCCTCAACGCCCTGGCGGGACGAGAAATGGTCATGGCAAAGCCCGCAACGAACCCCATGAATCTTGTTGGCCGCCACCGACGCACCAACACCGCTGCCGCAGATGGCAATCCCCCGCTCCACGTCTCCGGCGACAACCGCCCTGCCAAGCGGAATGATGTAATCGGGATAGTCGTCATCCGGGTCCAAGGTATCCGCCCCAAAATCCTCCACCTGGTGGCCTTCGGCCAGTAGCTTCTCGATGAGCGCCTGCTTCATTTCAAAACCACCATGATCGGCCGCAATCCCTACTTTTATCGACTGGCCCATGATAATTCCTTTGCAATGACAACAGGTACAAGTCGGTTTGGATAAGGACCTGGCAAGGAGTGGTCCGCGAGTACCGGCAATCTCCTGCTATCAAAGGGCAGATGCAAACCGCCTTGATGGCACGTTGTAGGAGCGGTCCCTTCCGGGTCCCGGTCGACCCAATCTCTTCCCCACAGCGCGGCCTGATCTGTCCGTAGCCACCCGTTTTACCCGATGGGTTCACGTACGATAACCACCCTAGGGCGGAAAATTCAGCGGTTTGTCGCACCGCTCCGAGAGCAACCCGGTCAACCAGGCCCCCCA
>JAKVCC010000041.1 GCA_022448265.1 Pirellulales bacterium | reverse complement strand
TCTGGGTCCGTCGTCCTTTCAGCGTCGGTCGTATAAAGATGTGTCAGGCCAAAGATTTGTCCGCCCAGCCTCACCGGCGCACAAATGACACTAGTGGCAAGGATTTCGCCGCGGCTATCACGATTCCCCAGGTTACTGTCGTCCATGACGTTTCTCGCCATCACCGCCTGCCCATCACGGAGTACCGTCGACGCCAGAAATGTGGAGAGCCGATGGTAAGAGTGCTGGCTGTCGCTGCGCGACGCGATCACTTCCAGCTCGTCTCCATTGCGATTTCCATCCGCATCGCGAGATTTCAACAGCAGAGCACCCGCATCGGCACGTGTGCCTTCAAACAAACCATTCAGCGCCACGTTTGCCAGCGAGACAATATCCGTTGACTTGGCCAATTCGAATGCCAACCGGCAGAGCTGAGCGGCAGCTCGGCTGACTTTGGGGAACGATTCGTCGGTGTCCTCCGGAGCGGGCTCATCAAGATACCGGCTCTGGTCTTTTCTATGCGTGATCGTAATCGGCTCGAACGCATCAAAAATACTCGCCGCTTCTTCGGTCTCAACGTTCTCCCCATCGCCATTTCCATCGACGACCTTAGAAGCCTTCAGTAAGCTACCGGTTTCGGGGAAGGCCTGATCTAGATTTTCAACATAGGCCAGATGCGAATTGCCGATCTGTAGGATGTCGCCCGGTTTGAGGGCATGATCGCGCGCAACTTGCTCACCACTGACCAAAGTGCCGTTGCGACTGTCAAGGTCTCTGATTTTCCACAAACCCTGAGTGCAAAAGACCTCGGCATGATTACGACTACAGCGTTCGTCTTTGACGACGATAGTATTGGTCGGCGCGCGTCCCATGGTAACCGATTCGCCTGGCACCAGACGCACGACATCAGCCCATTTGGTTCCATCCCGAATTATCAAATAGGCGTTCATACTACCAACTTATTCCCTTGGAGCCCCTAGGTTCAAGCCGCCCGGGGTGGCAAGGCAGGCCAGCGTGCCCCAGCTTGCCGGCGAAATCCCTATAATTTGGCCTTGCTGTGACGCGGCAGCCCGCCGACACGCAGCCAGTATGGCTATCCGAACCGGCAAAACTGTTGAATATCTACCGCATGGCAACTACTCTAGAGATTATACACGCAGGGCGATCCCATGCCCGTGCTGCCTCTCTGAATGCGGCAGCCCGTGCGGTTCAGGCGGACATTGAGGAGACGAATTTTGATTAACAGGCCAGTTTGCGTCGCGGTTCAGAAATATTTATGGCTGCTCTTGGTCGTGATCGGGGCTTCTTGTATCTCGACCCAGGTTTCGATGGCCCAGCTCGTTCAGCAGGCCATCGGTGGCATTGCCGTCGATGCGGATGGTGTTCTGTCGGAGCCCAGCGAGGAAGATCAACTGCGGCTCGATGAGATTCGTCGCCGCGCGGGGGGAGAGGCACCGGAAGACCTTGAGCCCTGGACTGATCTGCGTGCGGTCTCCTTAAGGCAACTTGAAGCCACGCTGGCCGAGTGTCGCACGCTGGAAACACCTATCCCGGAAGAAGTTCGCTATCTAGCAGGGCTGCAGCGCGTGCAGTTTGTTTTGGTCTATCCCGACCAGGCTGACGTGGTCTTGGCGGGTCCCGCCGAAGGGTGGCGACTGGATGCGCTTGGCAACGCGGTGGGCCTCACCTCCAGTCGACCTGTCTTGTTGCTCGACGACCTAATGGTTGCCCTGCGTACTCGAGATACTGCCCAATTGGAAGCGATTTCTTGCTCCATTGATCCGACTCCCGCCGGCATCACGCGATTGCAAGCCCTGACGGGCCGACTACGCAGCATAGGTGATGTGGAAACCACGCTCCGAAAAATGGAAGAGTCCCTGGGCCGACAGGTCGTTACGGTGACGGGCGTACCTGCGACGAGCCATTTTGCCCGGACTATGGTCGCGGCCGATTTTCGTATGAAGCGACTCGCTATGGGATTTGATCCGGCGCCCGTCGGTGGGATGCCCAGTTTCTTGCAGCTACTACAAGCCGGTCGTGGCCGGGCGAATATGACACCGCGCTGGTGGTTGGCGCCCGACTACCTGCCCCTGGCGCGTGGCGCCGACCGCATGGCATGGGAACTGCGAGGGCAGGGCGTCCAGTGCATGACTGAACAAGACTACCTGGACAACGACGGCAAGCGGATCGGCTCCTCGCGGGGCGGACCCTTGGCGACGCGGTGGGCACAAACTTTTTCGAAACGTTTCAATGATTTGGCAGACCAGGATTCTGCCTTTGGCAAGCTTCGTAATGCAATGGACCTGGCAGTTGTCGCTGCCCTGATCGACCAGGAGCGGATGCTTGATGCAGTCGACCTAAAGTTACCCGAGCTTTTGCATCACCAGGCACTGGTGCAATACTTTGCGCCGCAGCACGTTGCCTCGCGGGCAACCTTTGTCAAACGCCGGGGTGACTACTTGATTAGCACTTCCGGCGGGGTCCAGCTTTTGCCTTGGGAGGTTGCCAACCAATCAGAGCTGGTCACTGAGGTAGATGTGGTGCGCGATCAGCTTTCTGAGGCGAGTACGAAATGGTATCGGCACCAGGCTGAGTAAGCGTCAAGATTCGCGTTTCTATGGCTGACCTCACCTGCTGCTCGCCCTATTTGTTGCCATGCGGGGCAGGGCCGCTGCCCGGAACGACCCGTATGAAGTGATCCCGCATTAGCGGAATCTCGAGGCTATCCTTTCTTTCCATGGCGATCGATTGATTGTCCTCTTTGGCATGTGACAATCGATGCAGTTTTTGACAGCCTGCTCAGGATCCGCGTTGCATTCCTGGCACTGCTCAACCTCGTGACATTTTAGACACCGCACCGAAAATAGCTCCAGATTGGCATGTTCGTTGTGATGCGGATTGTGACAATTTGCACAGGTCATTGCCGGGCTTTCTTGGAAGCATCGACTCTTGGTTAAGCGGGCAAGCTGATTGGCCGTGTGCACGCCTTGACGGGCGCTGCCCGTGCGGTCCTGTCTTCCTCAATCTCGGGAAGCTGAACCCACCCCAAAGGCCTGTCGTTGATATGGGGGGCACCGTGAAAACGCCACCTGCTTTGCGGCATAAAATACAGATCGGCAGTCAGCTGCTTGGCGGGCAAGACCTCTTCCGGGAGCTGCCCTTAGAGATGCTGCGGCAATGAATCTATAGATGGCCTTGATAGAAAAAAGGCCGCGACCACAGCCACGGCCATGCTGAGGCCAAGCGCCCATCGCTTCATTTTACCAGCCTCAATCATGGTATGCAGATTTAGGCCCGGGCACTTATCGCCCGACACTGGCGTTTGGTGTACGCTAAGCGACCGGATATAGCCAAGTTCCTGCGGACCGCTTTGCCCTGACATTTGGCGATTCCGTACCCGGTTGCTGGCCTATCCTGCAAACGGTAGCATACCGGGAGCATATGCGTTCCCGCCTGGCTTCGAAGCGTAAGCGAGGACGCTCCCTTTCCCGCCGTCTTTTAGGTGACTATTCGTTACTTAACTTGAGAAACCCAGATTTAGTAGAGAAACAAACATGGCCGAGTCACAGATTTCAATTATTAGCGATGTAATCAACAACGCGTACGCCAGCACAAGGCGTGCTTTCGCAGCAAAGAGTCTTGAGGGTTTCCAGGATATCGCCCGCAAACAGGTCGAATTGGGGGCCAGCTATCTGGACGTGAATATTGACGGCAATCAGAATCTGATGGTTCGGCCGGAGGAAATGCAGGCCTTCCTTCCCGATCTTGTCCCGGCCCTTCAGGAGGCGGTGTCGGTTCCCCTTTGTTTTGACAATCCGAATATCGACTACCATCGGATCGCGCTGGAGCACTACGATGCCTCAAAAAGCGGCCGCCCCATCGTTAATTCGGTGGCCGCATCTAGGGAACGGCTCGACGAATTCTACGAAGTCATCCGAGAATACGACACGATGGTCATCGTCATGGCCTCGGAAAAGTTTTGCGAAACTGGGGGCGAGCAGTGTTTTTCACCTCAGGACGTGTATCAAGTTGGGCAGCAGTGGCTCGAAATCCTTTCTGACAAGGCCGGTCGATCCAATGATCATTTGATTATTGATACGGGCCTGGCGCCAGTCGGTGCCGACACCTACGGTCTGGTGAATATCGGTCTGGACGCTATGCAATTGATCTCGGCCGACCCGGTGTTTCAGGGCATTCATTTTTCAGTGGGTCTTTCTAATTTTGCGTGGGGGTCACCCAAGGAGGCGCGTGGGAAACTGGAACGGGCTTATTTGAACCTGGCCGGGAAACACGGCCTGGATTATGTCCTGGCAAATCCTCGCACCGGTCTCACACCCCTCGCGGATGACGACCCCTACGTGACGGGACTGATCAATGCGCTGCAAATGGGTCGTCCTCTCGAGGGAGAGTCCCAGGAGGATGCGGGTTTTCGCCAGGCGGAAGAGATTTTGGCCCTGTTTTGAAATGAGTGTCGCTGCGCTGTGCCTTCATCATGCGGACCATGATGATGATCACAATCTCTGAATAGCCATCACCCTTGGGGTGATGGTCGCGCCGAACAAACGTGCCCGTTCAGAAAACAGTTGGTCCACTCCATTGGCTCTGCGAAGCCGCACGCCCCGCAGAGTCGATCTCAGGAAGTAAGTAATGTTGAAGCAACTCTTGGCAGCTATGTTGTTTGCAATGTTGGGTGGCACCCTGGCCTTCAGCGAAGAACGGCCTCCTTCCAGCAATTCGGACGACCCCCGGGCCGTCGAGCAACTGAATCGCCTGAAAGCAAAGCTGAAGCGGGCGCCGGACGGCCGTGTTGCGGAGGTCAGTTTTCGTGGAACAACGGTCGACAACAGTGGTCTGACGCACCTGACCGGATTGCGGAGCGTGCGTTCGGTCCTGCTCAACGCGACGCACATTACTGACGATGGACTCGCAGAGCTGGGCAAGTTGTCGGCGCTGCGTAATCTTGATCTCCGCGAGTGTAAGATCTCTGGCGCCGGACTCGCGCATTTGACGGGAATGAAGAATCTGCGGGCCCTCCGTTTGTCGGGTAAGGGCGGGGTGACTCGCGTGGACGATGAAGCATTGGCTTATGTCGGGAGGCTGGCAAATTTGAAGGCCCTGGCGCTGGACGCGCTCTGGGTGGGTACCGAAGGGCTGGGGCACCTCAAGAACCTCAAGAATCTAGAGGAACTCTATCTTGCCCGGACGCTTGTCGACGACGACTCGCTGGCGCTGCTGGGGCAGTTTCCTAAATTGAAAAAGCTGAGAATCGCAAACACCCAGGTGACGGCTTCCGGGTTAGCTCATCTGGCCAAAGTGACAACCTTAGAAGATCTGGATCTGAGCGAGTGCAGCCAGATTTCCAGTGCTGGGATCGCTCACTTGGCCAAATTGACACGATTGAAACGCCTGAATTTATGGCGGGTGCCGATGGATGACCACGGTGGTGCGTACCTGGTGGGCTTGACCAGGTTGGAATGGCTGAATCTCGACAATACGCAACTTACCGACGGCGGGCTAAAGCATCTTCACGCCTTGACGAACCTCACCTTCTTACACCTCGGTTCGACCGCCGTCACCGACGCGGGCCTGCGGCGGCTTGAGCATCTGGAGCACCTGAAGGACCTCAAGGTGACCCGTACGGCCGTCACTGCGGAGGGCGTGCGACAGCTGAAGCAAAAACTGCCTGGCACTGAGATTCAGCTAAAATACGTTGAAGGCCGGTGAAGTTGCCACGGTTGTTAGCTAATCTCCCAACCCGGGCGATAGTCTTTCCGCACGTACTGCGCTGCGGCCGGGCAATTCGTGGCTTCAAGTTTTTCGGCGTCCCACTCTAGCCGCGCGCCCGTGCGGTAGGCCACGTTGCCGAGCAACACCGCCTCAGTCAGCGCACCCGAGTAATCGAAGTTGCATGTCGTGGGCGACCCGTCTTTGCACGCCTTGATCCATTCGGCGTGGTGACCAATCGATTTAGGGATCGTTGGCTCTGGCGGCTGAAAATCTACAAACTTCCCGTTGTCGGACTCGCTGAGCCCAAATAGACGGTATCCTCCATAGTCGGAAAACAGCATCCCGTCGCTGCCGACAAACATCACGCCATTAGGTGGCACGGCCTGACCGTTGATTTCTTTAGGAATGTTCTGGCCATCGTACCAAGTGAGGTTCACAGGCGACCCGCCGCCAGTCCCAGGGAATTTGTAGCGAACCGTTAAGCCGATCGGGCACATTTCCGGATGGACTTCGGGCCCCTCCGCCTCGCAGAGAACCGGATGGCGCAGGCCGAGAGCCCAGAAGGGCAGGTCCATAAAGTGGCAGGCCATGTCGCCCAGCGTACCTTGACCAAACAACCACCAGCGCCGCCACTGGGCGGGGTGAAAGCGGCCGGGCCAATAGGGAACGTTGGTTGCCGGGCCAAGCCACAAATCCCAGTTCAGCAGTTCGGGTGGCAGTTCCCCCTTGCCGCTCAGGCTGCCCTCCCAGTCCTGCCGATAGCCCCAGTTTTTGCCACACCAAACGTGGACGTCGGTCACCCCGCCGATGGTGCCCGATCGGATGACTTCAACCACGCGGCGATAATTATCTTCCGCGTGAACCTGTGTGCCCAGTTGGGTCACCACGCTGTACTTTTGTGCCGCTTCGGCTACCAGGCGAGCTTCGTGCACGGTGTGGGAGAGCGGCTTTTCGCAATACACATGCTTTCCAGCCCGGATCGCTCGGATGGTTGCGGGAGCGTGGCTGTGGTCGGGCGTACCGATGACGACGGCATCGATCTTGTCGCCTTCAGCTTCAAGCATCTCGCGATAATCCACATAGGTGCGCGCGTCGGGGAATCGCTCCTTGGCCGCCCGAAGACGGCCTAAGTCGATGTCGCACAGCGCGACGATGTTTTCTGTCTGCACCTGGTTGATGTCGGCAGCTGCCCGACCGGCGGTGCCCACGCACCCAATGTTGAGTTTCGAGCCGCTCGGGCCCGGCGCCGCAGGGGCCACCCCCGTCCAGAACCCTGCTGAAACAGCCGTCGCTCCGCGACCGATGGTTTTTAGAAAGCGTCGACGTGAGAGAGAGGCATTATGAGGCATCGAATCGATCTTCCGAAGTGACTGACTGATAGGAAATTTGATTTCCACTCCCGGTCCTATTGTAGCAGGTGGAACGGCCATGGCCGTCGAGCGAATCCTTGCCTTCTGGCCGTTTTTGACCAGGCTGCTCTCTTTCAGGACGCA
>JAKVCC010000040.1 GCA_022448265.1 Pirellulales bacterium | reverse complement strand
CCTACCTCGCTTCACTTGGAGCGACCACCAACGCACGCCGTGCCGCTTATTTCCACATCATCTTCAACCTGGTCGGCGTCTTCTGGATCACGGCGATTTTCCAGCCGTACATCGAGCTTGTGCAGTGGGTCGTTGGCGCGGATGTTACCAAAGCCATCATGGTGGATGGCAAGCCAACCTACGACACCACTGCTACGATCGCAGCGACGCACTCCATATTCAACATCACCAATGTGCTAATCTTTTTTCCTTTCTTGCCGCTATTCGTAAAACTGCTGGAGAAATTCGTACCAGCCAAGGCCTACAAAGAGAAACCGCACCTGACCGATCTTGATGTCCGGATCCTGGACACCCCCTTGTTGGCGATTGAGCAATCACAAAAAGAACTTGAAAAGATGGGGGACGGCTGCGCCAAGATGATGGACTGGCTCAAAACCCTTTATGCTCAAGACGATCGCGATCGCTCCTTGGCTGAGAGGCTAAATCACCGCGAGAGGGTGCTTGACTCCGTCCAGGATGAGATTGCCGTCTTTATTACATCTCTTTTATCAGGAAACGTTCCTCACGCAGCTGCCGAAGAGGCACGTGGCCAGCTTCGAATGGCGGACGAGTACGAATCGGTCAGCGACTACCTGGCCAACCTCGAAAAATTCGACCGTAAACTACGTGAGGCCGAACTTCGATTTACCCCGGAGCAAAGAGATGGCCTGCTTGAGCTACACGAGCTCCTGGAGCAGCATCTTGAGGTGGTCAATGATTCACTTAAGCAACGTAATGCCGAGGTGATTTCCAAGTTGGAGACGACCGGGATGCGGGTACGCGACCTACTCAAGTCACTCAGACGCAAACACCTCGACGATCTCTCCAGCGGAGAAATTCAACCGCAAGTGAGTGTAGCCTACCTGGCCGCACTCAATGCGTACGCACGCGTGCGAGATCATGTGAGAAATATTGCGGAAGTAATATCGGGCGACAAGTGAGCCTTCGGTAGCTGACAGAGCATTCACCCCGATCCCTTCAACCGCCCGGCAATCGACGCGGATGGATCCATTAGCGGAAAGATGGATGCTGGTTCCGCGTGGCCATCCGCCCCCCCTGCGACAGCCACGGACGAAAATCTCCCTTCCGACATTTTCCCACCCGCTACAAGAAGGAGGTCGACCCTTGGATGAATTCACCGTACCATAGTGGCCACCGGGAATGGTTCTGGCTGGCAGGTCCGCCATTGGACCCACCGTTTTTTCACGATCACCACTATCACCACGGGCGCCGGAGCGTTTGCGTTGCAAAATTTTCAATACGCGGCACCAACAACCGTCGATGACGCTATCCAGGCGCTGTCCGAACATGGTGAACAAGCCAAAATGCTGGCCGGCGGCACCGATATTATCGTGCAGTTGCGCGAAGGAATGTGCGAAGCCGACGCCGTAATCGACATCAAGCGGATCGAGGAGTTGATGCAGCTCGAGTACTCGTCCCGAGTTGGTCTGCAACTCGGCGCTGGCGTACCTTGCTGGAAGATTTATCAACATGCCGAGTTGTCGGTGGCTTATCCAGCCTTGGTCGACGCCACGCGAATCATTGGCGGCTGGCAGATTCAAAGCCGGGCGAGTGTCGGGGGGAACCTTTGCAACGCGTCTCCAGCAGCCGACACCATTCCGACCTTGATTGCCCACAACGCCGTTTGCCACATTGCCGGTCCACAAGGCCGACGATCCTTGCCAGTGGAACAGTTTTGCGCAGCGCCTGGCCGTAATATCCTGCAACCGGGCGAGATACTCGTTGCACTCACCTTTCCGCCTCCATTACCGAAGGCCAGTTCGGCCTACGAACGGTTCATCCCGCGCAATGAAATGGACATTGCAGCTGCCGGAGCCGCCTCGTGGGTGCAACTCGACGATACTGGCGAGAGGATCGTCAAGGCCCGAATCGCGCTGGGTGCCGTGGCCCCAACACCCATCTTTGCTCAAGAAGCGTCAAGTTGGCTTGTTGGCCAACCGGTAAACGACGAGACGTTTGTCGAGGCAGGCGAAATCGCCAAAAAGGTGGCCTCGCCCATTGATGACATGCGCGGCACGAGAGAATATCGGGTTCACCTCGTGGGAGTACTCACAAAACGAACGTTGGCAAAAGCGACCCACAGGGCCCAAGCGGAGTAGGAGAGTCCTTGTCGTCACCCCAGCACACGAACACCCCAGCACAGAAACACTCCAGCACACGAACACTCCAGCACACTACCGCCCTTCAGCGCGGCAACGAGGAACGCTTTGTGACCGAAAAGATCCACGTTTCAACTACGATAAACGGCGAGGCTGTCGAATTCCTCTGCGACGCGCGTCAGAGCCTCCTGGAACTGCTCCGCGACGGGTTATCGTTGACCGGCTGCAAGGAAGGTTGCAACAACGGTAACTGTGGTGCCTGTACGGTGATGATGAACCACCTTCCGGTGAACAGTTGTTGTGTACTGGCAGTCGAAGCCGAAGATGCTGAAATCGAGACGGTCGAAGGCATAGCGGCGCAAGGTCAATTGCACCCGGTTCAGCAATGTTTTCTCCAAGGCGCCGCGCTACAATGCGGAATCTGTACTCCCGGTTTTATCGTCACCGTCAAGGCATTGCTGGAACAAAATCCCCATCCGACCGAACAGGAAATCCGGTTCGCTCTGGCTGGCAACCTTTGCCGCTGTACAGGCTATGACAAAATCATCCGGTCGGTGCAAGCCGCTGCCGAAATCCTCCAGGAGGCAAAGTCGTGAGCAACGTGATCGTTCAGCCCTCCTCGACCCGTCCCAGGAAATATAACGTCATCGGCACGCGTCCGGTCCGTCACGATGGTGTCGACAAAGTGACTGGCAAGGCAATTTATGCGGCAGATCTCTCGCTACCCAACATGGCACAGGGAGCCTACCTCCGCAGCCCCCATGCCCATGCCCGAATCATCTCGATCGACACAAGCCAGGCGGAGGCAATGCCCGGCGTGCTGGCCGTCGCCACGTCGGCTGACCTGCCTGATCCTTGGGATAAAACCGAGGAGTTGGGGGAGGGGTGCATTAACTATGCTCACCTGTCTGGCAACGTGCTCGCCCGGAAAAAGGCGTTGTACCGGGGACATGCGGTGGCGGCCGTGGCAGCGACAGACATTCACACTGCGCAGCAGGCTGCCAGGCAGATCAAGGTCGAGTACGAAGTGTTGCCAGCTGTCACCTGGGTACTCGACGCGATGGAAGAAGACGCGCCGTTGCTGCACGACAACCTTTTCACCCAAACCTTGGGTGAAAAGCCCACCAAGCCAAGCAACATTGGGCAACACATCCACTTCGAACAAGGCGACATCGAACAAGGATTTGCCGAGGCCGACGTTGTCATCGAGCGCGAGTATCGCACTGAAACGGTTCACCAGGGTTACATAGAGCCACACGCTTCGGTGGCACTGTGGAACGAAGATGGCCGGCTGAAAATCTGGACCGCGACCCAGGGATCTTTCACGGTGCGTCAACAGTTGGCCGAGTTATTGAAGATCCCGGTATCGAAAATTACTGTCGTTCCGTGTGAAATTGGGGGAGGTTTTGGTGGCAAGATCGCCGTTTACGAACCGCCCGTTGCCGCTGTGCTCAGTCGCAAGTGTGGTCGTCCGGTCAAACTTGCTATGCGCCGCGACGAGGTGTTCGAAGGCACAGGGCCAACGCCAGGGTCATTTATGCGCGTCAAGATGGGCGCCACCAAAGAGGGTCGACTGACGGCCGCCAAAGCATGGCTGGCGTACGACGCAGGCGCCTTCCCTGGCGGCATGATCGGGCCCGGATCGATGTGTGTGTTCAGTTGCTACGATATCCCCAATGCTACCGTCGATGGCTATGACGTGGTACTTAACAAGCCCAAGACCCAAGCGTATCGGGCACCGGGGGCAACCCAGGCTGCACTGGCCACTGAAACGGTCATCGACGAAATCGCTGTTGAGCTAGGTATTGATCCGGTTGATTTCCGTTTGCAAAATGCCGCTAAGGAAGGCACGCGGCGGGTCGACGGCCCGACCTACCCGCGAATCGGACTGGTCGAAACACTCCAGGCCCTCAAGGAAAGCGAACATTGGAACTCACCGCTGGAAGGTCCCAACCGGGGGCGCGGGGTGGCGTGTGGTTTTTGGTTCAACGCCGGCCTAAAATCGAGCGCAGCGGCCAATGTCAATGACGATGGTACCGTGACGCTGGTCGAGGGCTCACCCGACATCGGCGGTACGCGCACTTCGCTGGCGATGCAGTTGGCAGAAACGCTGGGAATTGCCGCCGAAGAGGTCCACCCGCAGGTGGTCGACACCGACAGCGTTGGCTACACCGATGTAACAGGCGGTAGCCGAGTGACGTTTTCGACCGGGTTGGCCGCCCACAAGGCCGCGCTGGACATCCAGGACCAAATGATCAAGCGGGCAGCCGAATTGTGGGAGTGCCAACCGGACGACATTCAAGTCGACGCCGGGACCTATGGTTACAACGACCACAAGCAAACCTTCAAGGAACTGGCGGTTGAGTTGTCCAGCACCGGCGAGGCGATCGTCGGACGTGCTGCGGTGAATCCACAGGGATCTACCAACGCCTTCAGTGCCAACATCGTGGACGTAGAAGTCGATCCGGAAACCGGCAAGGTAAAAATCCTGCGTTTCACAACGGCCCAGGACGCAGGCAAGGCCATCCACCCCAGCTACGTAGAGGGTCAGATGCAGGGGGGTTCAGTGCAAGGTATCGGCTGGGCGCTAAACGAAGAATATTTTTATGATGACCGGGGTGCCATGAAGAATGCCAGCTTCCTCGACTACCGCATGCCCACCTCCTACGACGTGCCGATGATCGAAACAATCATTGTCGAGGTCCCCAACCCAGATCATCCGTTTGGGGTGCGCGGCGTCGGCGAGGTTTCGATTGTTCCACCCCCGGCCGCGATCACCAACGCCATCCACCAGGCAACCGGCCTCCGTATGCATCACTTGCCGATTTCGCCACCCAGATTGCATCAAGCAATCGCAGAACGAAACGGCCAATAAAACCCGCCCCGCGGGAAAGGTACTGCCGTGGCAACCATCTTTATCCCCGCACCCTTACAAGACCTCACCGGCGGTCTTGCCGAGGTGGAACTGGAGGCAGTTTCGCTGGGCGAAGTGATCGCTCGGTTGGAAGCCCGGTTTCCCGGGATAAAAGACCGGCTTTGCGACGACGACCAGCTGTCACCGGCGCTACAAGCCTCCATCAACCATGTCATGACACGCCAAATGCGTGCAGAGGTTGGTCCCGACAGCGAAGTCCATTTTCTTCCGGCGATCGGAGGTGGCTAAGCCAACGACGGACCCATCTGACGACTCGCTGCGCATGAACTCTGTCGGGTGGCGGATCGCAGGCGGCACCATCTCAGATGGATTACCGCGTGGCTCGATAGCAATCGCGGCCCGCGATACAGGTCGTACGTTCGACCGACTGTTGGTCCGGTCCAACGGAATGCTGAGTCCGGTTACACCAGCAGGAATGGCCGCTAACTTCGTCCTGGTCGGTCGGTTCCAAGTCCCCTGTCACATACATGGCCTTGCTGCGCAGGTGAACACAGGCGGGCTTGCCCGCCATGCTAAGTTCGTTGTGTGATCGCTGGTAACTCATGCGTAAACTCCTCCCGTCGGCAAGCGGGCAGCTTGAAGAATCGCCCGGACGACTGCGACCTTGGCTAATTGAACCTTGTACTGGTTATCTTTCAGCGGTGTGGCCGAGGCGACTGCCCGATAGCCGGCAGCCTCTGCAGCAGCGTCCGATATTGGTTGCCCGATAATTTCACCGGCTGCTTCATCCGCCACCCAGGGAGTCGGTGCCACGTGCCCCATAACAATTTTGGCATCGCGGACAACGTCACCCTCCAACTGCAAGGCGGCCGCGGCGGCAGCCAGTGGTTCACCGGGTCCTTCGCCGTGGCGGACCTCGTAAGTCGCACTCGTCACGTCGGGCCTGGTTGGCAAAATGATGTGCGTGAGCACCTTGTGGGGCCACAACACATTTTCACGTTCACCTTCGCGGGCCGGCGTGCGATAGAGGTCTTCAAGCAATAACTCGTGTCGATCGTCGATCGTCGGCCCTACAAGGAGTGCCCTGGCTCCAATCGCAATCAGCGCCGGCGCTAATCGTGATGCATTCACAAATTTTGCAGGACCCGAATTGCCCAGGATGGCATGGCACCGGTTGTCACCATTGAGGATCATCCTCCCATGGTCCGCCAACAGTCCATGGCCGTCGCGAAAATACCAGCAGCGAGGCCGACGAAGCAATTCACCGCCAAGCGTACTTTGCGCCTGAAACTGCCTGCTGGCCGTGCCAGCAATCGCATCTCTCAGCGCGCCACAGGACTCCAGGTGTGGATGTTCGAAAAGTTCATCCAAACGGACTGTCGCACCCAGGAGCAGGTCGCCACTTTGCGGGTCGCGCTGAATGCCTTGCAGTTCGGCGACGTCGCACAGGTTCACGACACGATCTGGCGTGACAATCATTTTCTTCATCAAGCCCACAAGATCGGTACCGCCGCCAAGCAACTCGGTCTTTTCTGATTCGAACCGGAGCAGATCGAGCAGTTCGGAGAGGTTTTGGGGTTGCGCGTACTCAAAATTGTTCATGTCACACCTGCTTGTCGTTGCGCGTCCAAAACGCGTTTGGGAGTTAGTGGTAAAACAGGTACTCGGACACCCAATGCATTGCATACGGCGTTGGAAATCGCTGCCCCTCCGCTGATCACGGGTGGTTCCCCTAACCCGATGACACCGCGCTGGCGTTCGCTTGGCGGCTCGTAAAGATGAACCACGATTTCACCAATATCTCCCAGCCAGGGAAGTCGGTAATCGGCCAATTCGGCATTGAGGAAGGCGCCTGTTTTGGGATCCATGATGCGCTGTTCGAAAAGCGCATAGGAAATTGCCTGAATGACCGCTCCGTGAACCTGGCTCTCTGCCATTTTGGGATTCACAATCAAGCCCATGTCCTGGACGGCCACCAGTTTTTTCATCTTCACGACGCCGGTCTCTTTATCGACAGCAACGTGGGCCATTTGCACGCCACCCACACCCTGGTCCGACAGCGGACTTTTGGCACCACGTGTATGACCGGCGGTGACTTCCAGCGGGTTGATGCCTAACAGGCCGCAGGCCTCTTTCCAACTGAGACTCTTTGACGGGTTTCCCTTCACCTGGACGCGACCCTCGCTTGCCTCCAGGACCCCCGAATCCACACCCAACTTTGGTGCGACCAGGCCGCATATTTTTGCGAGC